>CAVSHP010000015.1:0-1008073 GCA_963727635.1 uncultured Gammaproteobacteria bacterium
TTTGGCGGGTCAGGTACGATGGGTCGACTAACCGAATCACGAAAGAATTTATTACCGATACGAGCATTATTCAAATCGATGATTCATTTGTGAACGGGCAAGCGGGTAGTTTGGACAAAGCAATTGAACTCGGCCTCCAACAGCTGGGTGAACCAGAGGAGTTTTTTCTTTTCCACAATCCGACCCATGGATTTATCGCGGATACCGTCGAATCAGCACTTGGAAAACTCACCAAGACTTCTAGCATCTCTCGACATTTATCTGAGAATTCTAGAACAGCAATCGCTATCTCTGACAAGTCTGACAGCACATAGCCAGGGCGGTATAATCGCTTCGAATGCATTACCTTTGCTATTGGTTGCCTACCTTGCGTTGCCACTCGCGGGCTTACTCACCGGGGGTTATATTGACACACGTATTCCAATTGCCATCGTTTTCATTTTTATTGGATGCAGTCATCTGACGATAAAAAATAATTTCCATCGCCGTATACTTATTTGCACTTTTTTCGGATTTTTAGTATTCAGATCTACTTTGCTGGCCTATGACTGGCACAAATACGATTATACCATACAGGAATTTACAGCTGCTTTTAAACGCATGCCGTCCGGCTCGATCATGTTCGTCGTCAGTGGTTCGTCTGAACCGACTCCAAACGGGGAGCTTGATCAATGGCATCCACCTGTACTGCATTTAGGTTCTTTAGCGACTATTCAGCAAAAAGTTTTCGTAACGGCTACCAAGGCCTTTCCACCTCAGCAACCCATTGCAGTGAATAAAAGGTTTTTCCTTTTTCATAATCCTACACACGGTTTCATTGCCGATACGGTGGAATCAACGCTTGGAAGACTGACCAATACCTCCAGCATCTCCCGACAATTGGCTGAAATTTTGCAGCAACAATCGCAATCCTTGACAAGTTTGACTGCGCATAGTCAAGGCGGAATAATTGTTTCAAACGCTTTGCGACTAGTCCCACCAAATTCACTGACGACCAATACGGTGGTTAACTTCAACGGCGCCGCGGTCAGTCCTGAAACTTGGAGCCAGACGGTGTCACATGCTGGTGCGACAACGGGAATTTATCAGGCCCATTTTTTGGACACGGTGCCGAATATCATCGGACAAGGTACCTTCCAATCCTTTTCGTATCATTGGATCGTTTTTGGCTTCTCCGTTATTGTTCATGGGACCAAGGTTAAGTCCGCACACAATTTATGTTCCCTGAGTGAGGTGTAATTTAAATGTCCAATCTTAAGTACAGAGTTATGTTTAATGCGGTCTATACTGCTTTTGACACTTTTTAATTGCAGTTCTTTACAGAGTGATCCAGCTATCTGATAAGTGGCCTGAATTACACTTTATTGTTGATGGTAAAGTTGAAATTCAATTTCGGGTTCCACCTGCAAAGGCAAAAGCGGAATTATTTGAGCCCCAGTTTATTTCTACCGTGCTCGATCCCACCCAAACCATGATGTTTGCCAGCTATGATCCCGGAAGCTGGAGCAATCGTGGTCTGTTGCTTACAAGTATCACGGCGACTGTTTTTCGACTCGAACCCAATCCCTACCAGGAATCAGCACTGACATTAGGGGACATCAAGAACGATATTTATCTGTCACGCGCTGATTCTGCAGAAGAGTTTGATATTGGAGAAGAAATCACGGTTAATAATCGTCGATGGGCTCGCGTGAATCTGATAGGTGGATATCGGAGAGGAATCTCCTACGCAACGGTCGTCGGCAAGCACTACGCTTTTGTCTTAAGCGTATCGTTGTTTGGTGAAGACTCCGATAAAACCAGGCTGTTTCAAACCCGGCACGAGACTTTAAAACAAGTAATCAGGACCACCAGGATCTGGACGGAATAACTGGATCAGGTTTAGCTTCTTTTGAAGTTACAGGAAGTGCAGTTCTGCTGGTGAACCACTAAATTTGCTTTGTTTGCCGGTAATGATGATTTTTCAGAGGTCGTTTTGGCCAATATGCTAATGGCAGAATAAAGGAGTCGTATGTATCTTATGAAGCGTCAATCATGAGAAAAAACATTTCACTCCTGAGTCTTTTATTTTTCATTGCCGCCTGTACATCTTCAGTGCATCTGAAAATACCTCCTGAACCGGGACCGCCAGGAAACTCAATGCCAGTAGACTGGTCGGTAATATCTCCGCCTGAACCGGACACCTGTGCCTCAATTGATGGGGACTACAAAATTCTTGGATTGGGAAAGCAAAGAGATGGCGTTCCCTTGGAAGAGATGCGTCTTGACGCGGCTCTTGGATACACTTTTCCTTCAAACAAAATACCGAATAGGGTGAATATTGCGATTGACAAGGGAGAAGATACGCTCAACCTCCAATTTGGAGATCCTGTCAATCAGGTTTTTTTAGAATCGATAAATTGTTCAAATGGTTGGTATGATTTTGAGCAAAGACTGACCGATCAGTATTTGGGTGATGGAGGCTATTTAGACTATTTGCTGCGAAAAGTGAGCCTTGGAAAAGGTAGTGATGGCAGTTTAATAGTCCACCTGAAACTTGAAGGTCAGTCGTCGTCACTTGCTGTCCTTAAGTCCCGTGAAATGACGGAAACCTGGTCCAGGTATGAGGCTTCGGAGTAGACAAAGATTGGTAGACGCAATGCCAGGAAATTAGCGACTTCAACTGACTGTGAACACCCCTCAAAGATCACAAAAAAGTCTTATAGTTGGCCAGTATTTTGCGGCTTGAAGTCCCGAAAACTATGCTAGATTAAAAGCGTTAATTAACGATTGAACCTCTTCATCACTCGTCGAATGCCCAAAAACAAACCGTGCCAGGTCGTCCCTGCCGGGCCACAAGCCAAACTGGATACCCTGCGATTCGAGGTGATCAAAACCTGCCTTTGTCCAGTTCAAAAACACTTCATTGGCGTGAACCGGGTACTCCAACCGGGCTTCGGCATGCTTGTCTATCGCGTCAGCAAACTTCACAGCCTGCCGGTTCGCATGCCGCGCCATTTCCAGCCAGCGGTCGTTTTCGATATAAGCCAGTAACTGCGCAGAAACATACCGCATCTTGCTCAACAGGTGTCCGGAGCGCTTGCGCAGACGTTCCGCGGTTTCATACCACTGTGGCTGGTTGAAAATGACCAGTGCTTCGGCGGCCATGCAGCCGTTCTTGCTGGCGCCAAAGGAGAGCATGTCGATACCGGCCTCGGTGGTGACTTCTGCCGGGTGGCAACCGAGGCTGGCGATGGCATTGCCGAAACGGGCGCCGTCCATGTGGGTGTACATGCCCAAGGCGTGCGCTACGTCGCACAAGGCCCTGACTTCATCGATGCTATAAACGGTTCCGGCCTCGGTGGCCTGGGTAAGACTCAGCAATGATGGCTTGTAACTGTGAACACCGTGTCCTTCAACGGCATAAACCGCTTTTTGCAGCGCGTCAGGTTGCAGTTTGCCGTTTTTGCCGGCGACCGGCACCAGTCTCAGGCCATTGCCAAAAAACTCGGGCGCACCACCTTCGTCGCCGTAAATATGTGCGCCTGTATGGCAAAAAACACTGCCCCACGGCGGGGTGACGGTGGCCAGGGCTATGGAATTGGCAACGGTACCGGTGGAGACCGGCAACGCAACCGCTTCGGTGCGGAACAATTCTGAAAAAACCTGGTTGAGGCGCTTTGACCAGTCGTCATCGGCGTAGGCCCAGGCGGTGCCGTGGTTGGCATCGAGTATCGCCTGCATGATGGCGGGCGCGACCGGTGTTTCGTTGTCACTACGGAAATTTGCAATCATTCGGGTTCCGGAATTTGGCGATTTAAATTGAGTGGTGAATTATAAGCAGGCACAGCGGGCTTGTCGCCGGTCGCGTAACGCTGGAAGACAATCTGCTGCACAGGGATAATAGACCGACATGGGACCTGCAACCAAGCCAGCCAAATTACTCAACCAGATTGCAGGACTGCTCGATGGCATCATGCAGACCGATGCCGCCTGGTGCCGGCAGCGGATCAAGGCGGCACGGGGCCGTCTGAAATCGGGAAAACCCGTCGATTCCATCCTCGAATCCTTGATCGAGCGCTGCACCACCTCTGCGCAACGCTGTCAGCAACGTCAGTTGAATCTGCCCGAACCTAACTATGATCCGGCATTGCCGATCGTTGACCGCCGCGATGACATCATCGCCGCGATCAGGCAGCACCAGGTCGTGGTGATCGCCGGTGAAACCGGTTCGGGTAAAACCACCCAGATTCCGAAGATGTGCATGCAGGCCGGTCGCGGCGCGCGTGGCCTGATCGGTTGTACACAACCGCGCCGGATCGCGGCCCAGGCGATGGCCGAACGGGTGGCGGAGGAACTGAATACCGAGGTCGGCGGCGTGGTCGGTTACCAGGTCCGCTTCCGCGAAAAACTCAACCGGGACGGCATCGTCAAGTTCATGACCGACGGCATCCTGCTGGCCGAGACCAGCCACGACCGCAACCTCGATGCCTACGATACGATCATCATCGACGAGGCCCACGAGCGCAGCCTGAATATCGATTTCCTGCTCGGTTACCTGAAGCAGTTGCAAAGCAGGCGTCCCGACCTGCGCATCATCATCACCTCGGCCACGATCGATACTGAAAAGTTCGCCGCGCATTTCGACAATGCACCGGTTATCGAGGTCTCGGGCCGCAGCTACCCGGTGACGGTCGAGTACATGCCGCTGGATGAGGATGACGACGGCGGGCAGGTTGCCGAACAGGTCAGCGGACGCGATTTATACGCCGGGGTCGCCAAGGCGGTGCAAAGGTTGAACCGGATTGACGCCGCTGGCGACATGCTGGTGTTTTTCTCCGGTGAGCGCGAGATCCAGGAGGCCGGTGATTTTCTGCGAAAGCAGAACCTGCGCAACACCGAGGTTCTGCCGCTGTATGCGACGTCTGCCGGTGGCCGCGCAGCGCCGCGTGTTTCACCCGGGCCCGGAACGACGCATCATATTGTGCACCAACGTTGCCGAGACCTCGCTGACGGTGCCGAGGATCCGCTTCGTCATCGATACCGGACTTGCGCGTATCAGCCGCTACTCGCACCGCAGCCGGGTGCAGCGTTTGCCGATCGAGGCGATCTCGCAGGCTTCCGCCAACCAGCGCAAGGGACGTTGCGGCCGTCTCGGCCCCGGTGTTTGCATCCGCCTGTACAGCGAGGCCGATTTTGACCTGCGGCCGGAATTCACCGAACCGGAGATCCTGCGCACCTCGCTGGCTTCGGTCATCCTGCGCATGTTGACCACCGATCTCGGCGTGGTCGAAGATTTTCCGTTTCTCGACCCGCCGGCGCCGCGGATGATCAATGACGCCTATCACCTTCTGTATGAACTCGGCGCCATCGACGTCGACCGCCAACCGTTGCCGCTGGGCCGCCAGCTTGCCGGCTGGCCGCTGGATGTGCGCCTGGCGCGTATGCTGATCGAGGGTTCGAGGAAAGCCTGTCTGAACGAGTTGATCGTGCTGGCCACGGCGCAGAGTATCCAGGACCCGCGCGAACGGCCGTTGGATGCGACCGCTGCTGCTGACCAGGCGCACGGGCGGTTTGAAGACGCCAGCTCGGATTTCATGGCGTTTTGGCGTCTGTGGGAATATCTCAAAAAACAGCGCAAGGAGCACTCATCCAGCCAGTTTCGCAAGCTCTGCCGCAGGGAGTTTCTGAACTGGACACGGGTGAACGAATGGTTTGACCTCAACCGCCAGTTGTATCAGCAGGCGCGTGAGGAAAAGCTGTCGTTCAGCAAGGAACCGGGTACGCACGACCAGATCCACCAGGCCCTGTTGTCCGGTCTGCTCAGTCACGTCGGACGTAAAAACCCGGAAGACACCAGTTACATGGGGCCGCGCTCCAAGACCTTTCACATATTTCCGGGCTCGGGTCTGTTTGGCCGCAAACCACCGTGGCTGATGGCCGCGGAGATCGTCGAAACCAGTAAGACCTACGCGCGTATCAACGCCGTCATCAAACCGGAGTGGATCGAGGCGCAGGCCGCACACCTGTTGAAACACCATTATTTCGACCCCCACTGGTCACGCAAGCAGGGCCGGGTGCTGGCCTGGGAGCAGGTCTCGCTGTTCGGGCTGGTGATCGTCGAAAAACGCAGTGTGAACTACGCCAGGATCAATCCGCAGGAAGCGCGCGAAATCTTTATAAACGGTGCGCTGGTGCGTGGCGAGTTGAACACGCGTGCCGGGTTTTTGGAGAACAACCAGCAGGTGCGCGAAGAGATTGAGGAACTGGAGCACAAGCGACGCAAACACGACGTGATGGCCGACGAGTCGGTGCTGTTCGAGTTTTTCGACGCGCGCATACCGGAAGACGTGTTCGACAGCGTCAGTTTTGAAAAATGGCTCAAGCAACTGGGAGAGTCGGGCCGGCAGCAGCTTTACATCAGTCACGATATCCTGCTGCAGGAACACGCGGGTGAAGCGGGCGCCGAGGCCTACCCCGATGTGATCGAAGTCGGTGTGCAGCGCCTACCCTTGAGCTACCTGTTCAAGCCGGGTGACGTGGCCGACGGCGTGACCCTGACGGTGCCGCTGGAACGGCTCAACACCCTTGAAGATGGACAGTTGCAATGGCTGGTGCCGGGACTGTTGCGCGACAAGATCATCGCCCTGATCAAAAACCTGCCCAAACCACAGCGCCGCTCGCTGACACCGGTGCCGCGATTTGCCGATGCGGCACTTGAGCGGGTGCGGGCTGTTTACCCGGCGCCGCTGTTGCCGGCGCTGGCCGCCGCCCTGAAAGCAATGACGGGGATTGAAATCGAAGAACGTGCATTGGATGAAAGCCTGCTGCCGGATTACCTGCGTTTCAGGTTGCAGATCATCGATGCAGACGGGCGCCCGGTCGCCGTCGGCCGGAACCTTGTCGAATTACAGGAAAAATATGGACAAAAGGCCAGGCGGCATTTCATGGATCGCCTCGGCAGCGGTCACCAGCGTGACGACGAAACCGAATGGGTGTTTGGAGAATTGCCGCTCTCCATGCTCACGCAAGACAGTGGCGGCCATAGCGTCAAAGCCTGGCCGGCCGTCGTCGACCAGGGCGAGGCTGTCGGTCTGCGGGTGTTCGACACCGCTGAGGAAGCTGCACTCGAACACCATCACGGCGTGCTGCGTTTGCTGGCGATACAACTGGGCAGCAAGTTGCGTGATATGCGCAAACACCATGGCCTGGCTGCGGCGGGCCTGCTCGCCTGGAGCGCAGCCGGTTCACCGGAATCGTTGATCGATGGCCTGGTGCAATACAGCCTGGCACTGACTGCCGGCGACCGTCCGTCCGCAGTCCGCGACGAGGCAGCCTTCAACGCCCTGCTGACCACCGTGCGCGCTGAACTGGGTCCGCTATTCCGCAGGCAGGCAGGATACCTGAGTCAAACGTTGAAACTTTGGAGTGAAATTTCCAAACAACTGGATGAAGCCTATTACAATAGACGGCCGGAAGTTTTCAATGACATGCGCGCCCAGCTCGATGACATGCTTTACGAGGGCTTCCTGCAGGAACTGGCACCGGCGCGGCTCAAGCACTACCCGCGTTACCTCGAAGCGATGGTGATCCGCCTGGCGAGCGTCGAGGAGGACCCGCGCAGGGACGCTGCCAGGATGAAGGAGGTTGAACCGTTCTGGCACCAGTACCTGGAGCTGCTCGAACAGGGTCGGGATTACGATGAAACGGTGGATGAATATCGCTGGCTGCTCGAAGAGTTTCGCGTGTCAATATTTGCCCAGCAGCTTGGCACCCGTGCAAAAGTTTCCGTCAAGCGTCTTCAGGAGGCCTGGCGAAAAATTGATTGAACGCGTGCCGAACGGCACTGGTTTCGGCTCCCGGTAGTCTGCAATATGCGCAGGTACACAAGATAAACTGACGATGACGATAATTACTGACAAAGCCCTGCGTGACTGGTTACAGGCTTACCGCGATTCGGTGGGCAGTCCGGCCGATTCCTGTCTGCAGCTGTATGAAGTCCTGCGTCAGGGCAAGATGGCGGAAAAGGAAAACCTGCTATTGCTGCAGGAACTGCTGAACGTCATGTCAATGCTGTCGCCGGACCCGCACACCGTCAATTGCGCCATGTTGTTTGTCGCCACCGAGTGCGGGCAGGATCTCGAGCCATTGCGCGCCGATATTTCCGCCAGGGTCAAGGATCAGCTGGATCAGTTGCTGTACCTGATCGAACTGGAAACCGAGCACCTGCCGGCCAGCACCGGTCATAGCGCCGAAGGTCTGCGCAGGATGTTGCTGGCTTTGGTCAAGGACGTGCGCGTGGTGTTGATCGCCCTGGCCTGGCAACTGGTAAAGCTCCGCCGGGCCAGGGACCAGCAGCCCGAAGCGCAAATGCTGGCGCGTGAGGCCATGCTGATCCACGCGCCGCTGGCGAACCGCCTCGGTATATGGCAATTGAAATGGGAACTGGAAGACCTGGCCTTCCGCTTCGACCAGCCGGACGACTATCGCCGCATCGCGCGCCTGGTCAGCGAACGCCGTTCCGACCGTGAAAACTTCATCCGCCAGTTTATCAAGAAGCTGGAAACGACAATCGGTACGGCCGGCATCAAGGCCGAGGTCAAGGGCCGGCCCAAGCACATCTACAGCATCTGGAGGAAGATGCAACGCAAGGGCCTGGATTTTCACGAGCTTTTCGATGTAAGAGCGGTGCGCGTGCTGGTGGATGACATACCCGCCTGTTACAGCGTCCTCGGCCTGGTGCACTCACTGTGGCAACCCGTTCCGGGTGAGTTCGATGACTACATCACCATGCCCAAGGGCAACAATTACCAGTCCCTGCACACGGCGGTAGTCGGACCCGAAGGCAAGGTCGTGGAGGTGCAGATCCGCACCTGGGAGATGAACGAGAACGCCGAACTCGGTGTCGCGTCACACTGGCGCTACAAGGAAGGTGGACCCAACGATCCGGCGTTCGACAACAAGATCGCCGTCATGCGCCAGTTGCTCGATTCCGGCGAGGAAACACTGGATGACGAAAGCCTGCTGGAGAGTTTTCAGTCGGCGGTATCCGAAGACCGGGTTTATGTGTTGACGCCGCAGGGGCAGGTGCTCGACCTGACGCTGGGCGCGACCGTGCTGGATTTTGCCTACCAGGTCCACACCGAGGTGGGACACCGCTGCCAGGGCGCCAAGGTCAATGGCCGGATCGTGCCGTTGACACAACGCCTCGAAACCGGAAACCGCGTGGAAATACTCACCAGCAAAAACCCCAAGCCCAGCCGTGACTGGCTCAACCCGAGGCTCGGTTTCATACGTAGCGCACGGGCGCGCGCCAAGGTTCGCCAGTGGTTCCGGCGCGAGAACCACGAGCAGAACCTGGTCCAGGGCAAGGAAGTGGTCGAGGCGGACCTCAAGCGGCTCGGGCTCACGCTTGCGGATCTCGAAAGCGTTCCTGCAAGGTTCAATTTCAACACCGTTGAAGACCTGTTTGCAGCCGTTGGTAACGGTGACCTGACAGTCGGCCAGGTCGTCCATGCCGTTGAACGCCACAAGGTCAAGGATACGGAACTGACCCTCGAGGACCTCGTCAGCAAGACACCCAAGCGACGCCGTTCGCACGAAGGCAAACCGGTCAGCGATGTCATGATCGAGGATGTCGGCAACCTGATGACCAGCATGGCGCGATGTTGTCAGCCGGTGCCGGGAGACCGGATTTGCGGCTACATCACACGTGGCAAGGGTGTGACCATACATCGTGATGACTGTCCCAACGTATTGCGCTGGGTCAGGGAGGACAACCCGCGTCTGATCCAGGTGCGCTGGAGACGGCAGCTCGATTCGGGTTACCGTGTGAACCTGATGATCAGCGCCTACAACCGGCGTGAGCTGATCAAGGATATTTCAACCATGATGGCGACCTCGGATGTGTCGGTGACCGATATCAACAGCCACCTGGACGAGAGCACCGACGAGGTCAATATCCGCCTGCAGGTGACGGTAAAAGACTACCAGCACCTGAGTGATTTACTCAGCAAGCTGAGTACCATCCCGAACGTTTTCGAGGCGCGCAGGTTGACGGATAACGGCCTAGCTGTCAATTCCGGCAGGGTCTGAATAATTTGGTGATTTCGTTTAAGGCCGTGCGCTCAGCAGGCCGGGTGGTATTCACTGCCCAGCCTTATCCGGCCCTGCGGGCTTCCCTCAGCCACGATTCCGCCTGATCGGGACCGCGCTGGCGGTACATCCCTGTACCGTCAGCGCTCGATTTTCTCCTGAAAATCGCCCCTGGCGAAACCCTGTCTTCGGCGGATAAATGGGCACTGAGTACCGCCCGGCCTGCTGAGCTCTCTCAACTGAAAGCTGCGCACACTGGTTCAGACCCGGCAGGTGGTTGCTGGCTGGGCGAACTTTGAAGCGCTGAGTAGACGGACGGATTAGGGGCGATCGGGCAGGAAGCCCGATCGAGGCCGTTCAATACAGGATGTATTGTGAGGCCGGTGCCGTTAAGATCCGGCTGGCTGCGAGGGTAGTCCCGGATCTCGATCCGGGACCGCTGGCATGAGAGCACGGACAGCAAGCGCCTGCCGGGGCTCTTGCACCTGCGTCAGATTTTCTGTTTCTCAGTGTTACCAGGCCCTTGTTACATGGAACGATGCTGGAATTGACAGCTAGGAAGCTTTTGCTCCAAGTTTGTCAAAGGAATTGAACAGCGCTTCCAGGCTGGCGCGCGCGGTTGCCAGCGAGAAATGCGCTTCCACATTCTGCACTGAAGCCGCGGAAAGACGGTTCCATAGATCCTCGTCCTGGTAAAGCCTGACGACCTCGCGGGCGAATGATTCCGCGTCTGCGGCGACCAGCAATTCACGCTCGTGTTCCGCGAACATGCCTTCCACCGCGGCGGGGGTCGCCACCACCGGTTGCCCGTGGGCCATGCTCATATTGACCTTGCCCTTGACACCGGCACCGTAACGCAACGGCGCCACCGCAAGCCGGCAGTCGCTCAGAAATGCTTGCAGCGATTCGACGAAACCATGGAAGACCACACCTTCACCACTTAAGGCGCGGACACGTTCGGGCGCCTTGCTGCCGATCAGGTGGAAGCGCATCGTCGGCAGTTGCTGGTGGATCAGCGGCCAGATGTCATTGACAAACCAGCAGGCGGCATCGACATTCGGCGGGTGCTGGTAGCCGCCGACAAAATAAATATCCTTCCGGTCTGTAAACCCCTTGTCGCGGCCCGGGACCTGGTGGATGTTCGACAGGACGTGCACTTTTTCGCCGGGGGCATCTTTCTCAAGCACCGCTTTTTCAACGGTGCTGACCACCAGCGTGGCGTCCGCCGCCTTGATGACCGATAGCTCCGCGCGGCGGGTTTGCTGGGCGGTGCGTTTCAGCGGCAGGCTCTGTTCCAGGTCGGCCAGGCGCTGTTCGCGCAGGTAGTGCAGATCGACGGTGTCAAAAATGAAGCGCGCACCCGGGCAATAACGTTTCAGTAGCGAAATGTAATTGATGGCGATGTAGTGACGGCTGATGAAGATGTAATCAAATTCGCCGCCCCTGTCGCGGAAGAAATCATGCAGGGAATCGAGCCAGGGATGGTAGAGCACTTCCACACCCGCCCTTTGCAGGTTGCGGGTATAGACGCCCGCGTAGTCCCGGTTGTCGGCAAAAAAAGTCAGGCTGTAGCCCATATCCCGGCAGCACTGCATCAGGTTGGTCAGGCGGACGCTGCCGGAATCCTTGTCGGGTTCAGGCGTGGTCGCGTCGATAAAAAGTATCCGTCCCCTGGCGCCATGCTGACTGGCGCCGAGAACCTGTGCGTGGTCATCCGGGTTGGAAATTCTTTCCGGCTGTGATTTGAGCTCAGCTTGCCAGCGTTCGACGAATTTCTTCTGGTTGATGAGCTGATATTTTTTTGTGCCGCTGGAAGTGTCGGTTCCGGAGGTGATGCCTTCGTGGTGGATCACCGCAGACAAGGGCTGGACCAGCACCTTGAGACCGGATTCGCGCACCTTGAAAGCCAGGTCGGTGTCTTCGTAATAGGCCGGCGCGTAGCGTTCGTCGAGGGCGCCGATCTCATGAAAGTAACTGGTTTTCAGCGCGATACAGGCGCCTGAACAGTAATCGGCCTCGCGCAGGAACAGGTATTCCGGGTTCTCGGCCTGTTGCCCGCGTCCGTAGTTCCAGCCGGAACCGTCAATGAAGACGATGCCGCCGGATTCCTGCAGACTTGCCATCGGGGTAGACCAGGCGGGCGCCGACCAGGCCGGCCTTCGGTTCACGTTCGAAGGTATCGATCAACTCGTCCAGCCAGCCGTCCAGAACCTGGGTGTCATTGTTCAGCAGCACCAGGTACTCACCGCGGGCGTGCCGGGCGCCGCGGTTGCAACTGCCGACAAAACCGAGGTTTTTCTCGTTTCTCAGGTGGACCAGGCCGTCGATAGCGGCCAGGCGTTCTGCAGTTTCGTCACTGGACTGGTCATCCACGACGATCACTTCAAACGAATATTTGCCCTTGACCTCCAGCAAACTGCGCAGACATGCGGCGGTATAAACCCACTTGTTATACACCGGGATGACGATGCTGACTTGCGGATGATCTGTTTTGGCAAAGGCCGCAGGCGCCTCACCGTTACCGATCGGCTCACTGCTGATCAGCGGATGTGGTTCGGGCACGGCTTCAGGGCCGGTGTATTGCAGTCGCTGCACGGTGCCGGTGATGCCAAGCGTGGACAGGTTCCTGATCAGTTGCGCAAACAACCACGGCCACCTCGCCGGGTTCCAGGCACGGGCCAGCATGAAATTCTTGGCCGCCCGGCGCGCCACGCGTAACGGACGGGTGATTTTCCACGATGTGCTACCCAGTATCAGTGTGTTTTGGGTTTCGAGTCGTTGATTATCGGACCTGAGGTGTTCCAGGCGTACTTCCTTGTCTTCGAGTTGTTCCTGTTGGTCGCCAACGATGTGCTGCAGCCTGGCTGATTTCCGAGTTCAACAGCTCAACCCATTCCTCGCGTCGTTTCTGTTCGAATTTCAACTGCCTGCCGGTCTCAAGCGCCCAATCGGTTCGCCTGTCGACTTCTTTCTCAAGTTCTGCCTGATGGTCAATGGCCTTTTGCAGCCGGGTGTCGGCCATCGAGTAGCGGTACTCCGCCGCGGCCTGCTGGGTTTGATGCAGACCGCGCCTTTGCCGGTCATCAACGGACGGCTTTCTGGCGATGCAGGGCATAATTTGTCGAAGGCCTGGCGCATTTTTTCCGGCGTATTGGCGCTGATGGCCGGCAAATTCGCACGCACGGTTCCGATCTGTCCCGGCGATTTGCACAGAGCTCGCGACCTGGTTGACCAGCGCTTCCGGTTCAGGGTCGACCAGCCAGCCCGTTTTGCCATGTTCGATGCGGCCCGGAAAACTGCCCACGCGGGTCGCGATCACCGGAATTTGCATCTGCTGCAGTTCGGACAGCGTAAAGCTGAAGGTCTCGGGAACCAGGGATAAAAGTGCGGCAAAATCCGGGCCGATCTCGGCCAGGATGGCGGGCAGTTCGTCACGCTTGTAATCGAGTATCACATCCACGCCGCTAAGGCCAAAAAACGCTTCGCCCGATTTACCGGTTCCGACCAGGTAGACCTGTACGTGGGTGGTCAGAGCGGCTAATGCCTGGCGCAGCAGTTGCTGGCCTTTGCCGGTTTGCATACGTCCGAGAACCAGCAGACGCAGACGGCCGTCGTTGCGTGGTTTTGGCTCGATGGGGTGCAGGTTTTCGATGACCGGGAAAGCATGCGGAATAACCTCCGCAGCCAGTGTCGCGAACGCCGGTTCAAGCCGGCACTGCAAATCCAGCACCGATTGGCCGGGCGCGGCAATTTTAACCTTGTATTCCCCGAGCGTGCGGACATAGGCGTCGCGAATGCCGGACCAGTCGAGAGCGTCCTTGTCATGGAATTCCAGTATTTTCGCATGTTCTTGCAGGGCGAGTTCGAGATTGGCGGCGGCGCCGTCGTGCAGGTACGGTTGCGGGTTGACGCTGAGCAACGGCCAGAGCGGAAAATGGTCATGCAGTACCTGTAACGTCGGTTTGCCAGTGCGCAACGCTTCGAGACTGTGGCCGACAAGCGATGACACAAACACCCTGCCAATGCCATATCTTTGACAGATTTCTGCCAGAATCTCACGGTACCCTCGGTCGCTGTCGGTGATCGACGCGATCGCTGGCGATAACCACCAGCTGGCAATCGGGCAGCGCAGTTCGTTGCCCGCATAAAGGCTAATTTTTTGACCGAAACCGAGACCGGATTGAGGGTGTTCTGAACGCAATTGAAAATTACGCCGGTGAGCATCGCTTGCAATAAAGGAATTGAGCCATTGGGCGACGCCGCCACCCCAGCTGTGGGTGATGTGCAAAGTGGCCGGAATTCCGTCAGCGGGCATCTCCGGCAGATCCGTTATGCCCGCGTTGAACCATTGCTGTAGCCGGGCGCTTAGCTCGCTGAATGGCGGTGGGCAGGCGGTTTCGTGTGCTTGCAGCTTAATAGGTGTAAAAAGTTTGCTTTCAGGATCATGCAGAAAAAACGGGTCGGGGACCAGCAATGTGCCACCTGCTGCCTGCAAGCGGTGCATCAGGTCACGGTCGTCGCCGCCGCTCGCAAGCAGTGACACGAGACCCGCGGACAAAAGCATAAAATGGTCGGTCCATGTGTTCAGGCTATGCCATTGTCCCGGCGCCAGCAGGTTGACGAGGTCGCCGGGGTCACATTTCAGACCGCCGGCAGGGGCTTGCAGTCCGGAAAACGGATTTACACGGCCATCGGCATTTGAAAGCACTGTCAGGGCTGCCGGTTGGTCTGCATGATCCAGCAGCCCCATCAGCCTGTCGACCAGCGGTCTGGTCAGTTGCAGCCCGGCGCGCAGGAAAATGACCGCTCTGCCGGGGAAAAGCCCGGCCAGTTCGGCGATCAGCAATGCGGGCCGGTCATAGCCATTTTCGGTTTGTGTCAGTCCGTCATGGGCAAGGCGGCTGCAAACGGGCAGACCCAGTTCCAGCAGGGCTTTGGCGGTGTTTTTGTCGACCTGCCCGCGGCCTTTTGCATGTACATAGAGAACAGGTTCTATGGACGGCTTGCCTGGCAGTTTATTATTGCTCATTTGATTCGCCACGAACTAGGAAGGCCTGTTGACACTATGCGCCTTGTCCTGCGAAAAAATGATCGCTGTCGATGGGTATCCGCATAGTGTTAACAGGCCCTAAATACCGAAGTGGCGGATTATACCAAGACAAAGCGCAGCCATTATGGATAATGGTCAGATTGATGTCATCCCGCAAACAGAAACCGGTAATTAATGTTCAATAAAACTGCAAAATCCAAATCGTCACGAGCCAAATCCCGGGGAAGAGAAAAGGCGCTAAAAAGCCGGGCACGGTGCGGCGTCTGTTCAGATTGCTGATGCTGTTGGCCGGGCTTGCCATCGGCCTCGGCGTGCCGTGGGTGGTCTGGCTGGACATGCAGGTACGCGGTGAATTTGAAGGCCGGAACTGGGACTTGCCCAGCCGGGTGTTTGCAAGGCCATTGAGTCTGTATAATGGCGAAGCGATTTCAAAAGATTCATTGCTGACTCGAACTGAAGGCTGCCGGTTATCGCCGAGCAGCCAGCGCCGACAACGGCGGGCATTATTCCGTCAACGGCAACCGTTTTGATATTAATCGTCGCGCGTTTACATTTGAAGAAGGCGACAGAGCCGGCCGTGCGTTTTCAGCTGCAATTGGCTGGCGACACCGTTAAGTCTGGGCAAGGCATCGGTGCTGAAAGACCCCGGTCTGGTGCGGCTGGATCCTGCCGAGATTGCCTCGATTTATCCGACTGATGATGAAGATCGTAAATTGATTGCACTGCAAGGATGTGCCCGAACTGCTGGTAACAGGATTGCAGGCGGTGGAAGACCGGCAGTTCAAACATCATCACGGCATCGCGCCGCAGTATTGCCCGGGCCTTTGCTGGCCAATATCCGGGCCGGCCGGCCAGTGCAGGGCGGCAGTACCCTGACGCAGCAACTGGTCAAAAATTATTTTCTCACCAGCGACCGAACATGATTCGTAAAGTCAACGAGGCCATCATGGCCGTGCTGCTGGAATTGCATTACACAAATCGGAGATCCTTGAGGCCTATATGAATGAAATATTTCCTGGGCCAGCAGGGCAAACATGCCATCCATGGTTTTGGCCGTGCCAGCGAGTTTTATTTTGACCAACCTTTGAAGGACCTTCAGCCACAACAAATTGCCTTGCTGGTGGGCATGGTGCGTGGTGCCTCTCTACTACAATCCGAGGCGCAACCCGGACCGTGCATTGGAGCGTCGCAACCAGGTGCTGGATATTTTTGCCAGTACCGGTATGTTGACCGAAAGCAGGCAATAGCGGCCAAGGCAGGACCACTGGGTGTGACCGATAAGCCGCGTTCCGGCGGCAGTCGCTATCCGCGCCTTTGTTGACCTGGTCCGGCGTCAGTTGATGCGTGATTACCAGCCGATGATTTGCGTTCCGAAGGTTTGCGGATATTTACGACCCTGGCGCCGTCCGAACAGGAATACGCCCAGCATGCGGTTACCCAGGGACTGGAGGATCTGGCAGCACGTGGTTTACCGGCAGATTTGCAGGGCGCGATGGTGCTGGTGGATGTCGCCAGCGGCGAAGTCCGGGCGCTGGTTGGTGATCGTGCGGAAGGCCGCAATGGATTTTAACCGTGCACTTGATGCGCGCCGGCAAATCGGTTCGGTGATCAAACCGCTGATGTATCTGCTGGCACTGGAGCAAGCGGCGATTACAACCTGATCACGCCGGTCGATGATGAGCCGATTTCTCTGCGCCAGGCAGGACGGAAACTGTCTGGTCACCCGGAGAACTATGACCACAAATCGCATGGCGAAATGCCACTGATGGATGGCCTGATTCATTCGTATAATCAGGCGACGGTGGGGTGGGTCATGAATGTCGGCGTCGCGAACCTGATCCGCAAGATCGAGCAACTGGGTGTCGATGCGCAGATTCCGGCGGTTCCCGCAACCTTGCTGGGCGCGGTCGAATTGACGCCGATTGGAGGTTACACAAATATACCAGTCGCTGGCTGCCGGCGGTTACAGCGTGCCGCTGCGTTCGGTCACGGCCGTGCTAACACCAAAGGGTGAATTTTGAGCCGTTATCCGCTGAGCTTGATGCCACTGGAGAACCGTGATGCAGTTGCCTTGCTGAATTTTGCATTGACGCAGGTGGTGGAAGAGGGCACCGCCCAGGAATTTGCACGAATTGCTCGGCAACGAAACCTGATTGCCGGCAAAACCGGCACCACCAATGAACAACGTGACAGCTGGTTTGTCGGATATACTCGTGACCGTGTAGCGGTCGCCTGGGTGGGTCTGGATGACAACCGCCCGGCTGGTGTAACCGGCAGCAATGCCGCCATGCGGGTGTGGGCGGGTTTGTTCAGGAAACTTCCCCATCGAGGCGGTGGATTTACGTATGCCGGATGGTGCAGATTATGTCTGGGTCGACAAACAGCAACAGGCGCTGACTGACCCGTCCTGTAACGGTGCGGTGCAGATACCGTTTATCGAGGGTTCTGAACCGCAGGAAAGCACGGCGTGTATGCGAAACGCAGGATGACAGGAACAAGAAATCTTTATGGAGAAAATTGTTTGGAACGACAAAGATTAGACTGTACAGGAATATTAGCTCCTGTTTGCTGCTGGCCTGCTATGCTAGCGGCCGGCTACTGCCACCAGGCGACGCGCCAACGGATGAGGTTAACGCCCAGGTGCGTGACACCGGCCAGCCAGGACAGTGCGGGTGTGCAGGTTTACTCTCTGCAAAACCCGGCGGTGAAACAATTGGCGGCGCAGGCGGAAGATGCTGAAAAAGCCGGCAACCTGGAC
Source organism: uncultured Gammaproteobacteria bacterium (assembly GCA_963727635.1). Classification (GTDB taxonomy): domain Bacteria; phylum Pseudomonadota; class Gammaproteobacteria; order Xanthomonadales; family SZUA-36; genus SZUA-36. Next base: position 17,883 of record CAVSHP010000015.1, read on the forward strand.
CAGGCCGGCGGCTACATTGAGCGCGCATTGCGCATCCAGCCGCAGGGACCCGCAATTGTTGCAGCACATGGCCGAAATCAAATTGCAGAAAGAGGATTGTCAGCAGGCCCTGAATTTCGCCTCGCGCTCCTACGACATCGGTCCGCGGGTGGGTGAAATCTGCAGCAGGAACTGGCGTACCATCAGCGTGGCCAAGGAGCCACCTCAATGACGCCGGCGGCGCCAGCGATGCGGTGGAACGCGCGACCCAGTGCATGAATACGCGGCCCAAGAGTTACTGAGCAAAGCCAGTTGGTGCAGTGACGTGACTGCAGTGTCGGATTTAGGGGCTGGGAGCGTGCAATTGCTCGATGCCGGCGGCCCGTTTGAGGCCATGCTGCACGGGTTTCGCCCCGCGAGGAGCAATTGCAGCTGGCGGCGGCCATCGAACGGACCATCGCCACGGGCGGCACGCTGGTGGCTGAAGCCGGAACCGGGATCGGTAAAACGCTCGTCCTATCTGGTGCCGGTATTCAAGGGTAAAGAGCGCACCATCATTTCGACCGGCACCAAAACCCTCCAGGACCAGCTGTATTTCCGCGACTTGCCGGTGGTCAAAAAGGCGCTTGGCAGCACACTTAAAACCGCCCTGCTGAAAGGCCGGGCAAACTACTTGTGCCTGTACCGTATGGAACAGGCGCGTAGCGATGGCCGGCTGCCAGCGCGGAATTCCAGTAGGTGAACTGGAAGCGATCCGGCAGTGGGCGCCATCCAGCGTGGACGGCGATCTTTCGTTCTCGTCGGTCATGGCCGAAGACAGCGAACTTGTGGCCGATGGTGACATCGACCGCGGATAACTGCCTGGGCTTGGATTGCCCCGATTTTGATAGGTGTTTCGTGGCACGGGCGCGTCGCGAGGCGCAGGATGCCGACGTGGTGGTGGTTAATCATCACCTGCTGTTTGCGGACATGGCGATCAAGCAAAGCGGGTTTGGTGAGGTTTTGCCCGGCGCCTCGGTATTTATCGTCGACGAAGCGCATCAGGCGCCCGAAACCGCGTCGCAGTTTTTCAGTTCTTCGCTGTCTTCCCGGCAAATTTCCGATTTATGCAGCGACTTGCTGGCGGAGGCGGCCGAAACCAGTGGCGGTATCGCGGCGGTGCGCAATGAGGTTGCCCATTGCCGCCAGGTCATCAAAGAGTTTCAGCTCGCCTGCATGAGCGAACTCTGAAGACCGTGGTACATGGGAGGACATGCTGAATCAGGTCCGGACGTCAGAAATGCGCTGCAGTCACTGGATGCTGCGGTCTGTGCATTGAAACCGGTGATCGATGCCATTGCAGGGCGCAAGCCGCGGCATGGACGCCTGCCTGCAGCGCCTGGCCGAAATTCAGGCGCATTTTGACCATCTCGATAAGGCCGTGGCCGGGACCGAGGTGCGCTGGTTCGAACGTCGTGGTAAAGGGGTCCTGATCAATACCACGCCGCTGGATATCTCCAACGTGTTTTCAAGCTTCTGCGAGCAACTGGATGCCGCCTGGGTGTTTACATCGGCGACCTTGTCGGTGAATGGCGGATTTCGATCATTTTATACGCCAACTGGGTTTGCAGGATGCCGAAACACTGAACCTGGATTCGCCGTTTGATTACGCCAACCATGCATTGATGTGGTTGCCGGACGACCTTCCGGAACCGCGTGAAGCGTCCTTTGTGCCCGAGCTGCTGGCCCGTGTCCGGCCGGTTCTGAAGGCCAGCAAGGGCCGTGCGTTTATTCTCTTTACTTCGCACAGGGCCTTGAGACAGGCCGCGGAGCTACTCGCCGGCAAAATTGACCATCCGTTGTTTGTACAGGGTGACATGCCCCGCAGCATGTTGCTCCAGGCATTCCGTGAATCGGGCGATGGCATCCTGCTGGGTTCTGCGAGTTTTTGGGGTGGCGTGGATGTGATGGGCGGGGCATTGTCACTGGTCATCATCGACAAATTGCCGTTTGCGCCACCCAATGATCCTGTCATGGTTGCGCGCAGCAACCAATTGCGACAGCATGGCGGCAATCCTTTCATGGAGTTGTTTTTGCCACAGGCCGTCATCACGCTCAAGCAGGGCGCCGGCCGCCTGATCCGTGATGTCAATGACCGCGGGGTGCTGGTCATTTGTGACCGCGCGGCTGAAAACCATGGGTTATGGCAGCGTTTTTCTGGACAGCCTTCCGCCCATGCAGCAAACACTGGACCGTGACCGTGTCGTGGAGTTTTTTGAAAATGAATCTACTGGCGATTGAAACAGCGAGCGAAACCTGTTCCGTGGCCCTCAGCGTCAATGGTGAAGTGCTGGAAAGATACCAGCACGCACCCCGGCAACATGCCGAATTGCTGCTGCCCTGGGTCGGAGAATTGCTGGCGGAAGCAGGGCTGGCCTATGCCTCGCTCGATGCCATTGCCTTCAGTCGCGGTCCGGGCAGTTTTACCAGTTTGCGTATCGGTATCGGTGTCGTGCAGGGTCTGGCGTGGGCGTCGGACCGTCCGGTCGTGCCGGTTTCGAGTCTTGCCGCAACCGCCCAGTCGGCCGTTGGGGACGGGGTAGACGCTGCGCTGGTGGCGCTGGATGCCCGTATGAACGAGGTTTTTACCGGTCTGTTCGAAGTCAATGAAAACGGCATCATGGTGCCGCTCATCGCCGAGACAGTCGGTCCTGCAGAAGAAGTCCAGGCGCCGTTGAATGCCAGGACTTTTGGTATCGGCAACGGATTCGACCGTTATGCAGCATTAAAAGCCCTGGCGCCACAACTCCGTGGTATCCGTGCCGGCGTATGGCCAAAGGCCTCATGCGTGCTGCAACTGGCCCGGGAATGGCTGAAAACCAATGAACCGCTGCCGGCAGAACAGGCCCAGCCCGTTTACCTGCGGGACGATGTCGCCAAAAAGTCCGTTAATCAGTGTTAATTGACGAGTTGCGGGTTAATTGACGAGCCCACCTGCCAGCAAGCGTATCGCCAGGGCGATCAGGATCACACCAAACGCACGTTCGAGCCAGACAACATGTCGTTGCAGACGGCCAAGCCAGCGCGGGTTCGAGAATGACCAGGCGACGAACATGTACCATCCCATGTCGATGACCAGGGCAGTGGCGGCGTAAGCGAGCTTTTCCAGCCAGGTGGTTTCGTTGCCGATGACCTGGCTGAACAGGGCGATAAAAAATACCGCCACTTTCGGGTTCAGAAACACGACCAGGAAACCATCACGGGCAGCGCTGCCCGTGGTTGGCGCATTCTCCAGTATTCCACCCGTTTGGGCGCGTGCCCGCAGGCCCTTGATGCCGATCCAGATGAGATAGCCTGCGCCAAGCCATTGCAGCGTCGTGAACAACAACGGGGAAGCGGTGATCATGAACGCGATGCCGGATATGCACAAAAGTGCGTAAAGACCAATTCCCAGACCGTGTGTTATCGCGGCGGTCAGGCCTGTTTTGCGTCCGCCCCTGAGTGTCTGCTGCAATACCACGGCCAGCGAAGGACCTGGTGACATTGCACCCAAAAGACAGATCGAAACCACGGTCAGCCAGATTGTTATTGTCATGGTGCTTCAGTTTGACGTATTGCCGCCAGGGATGCACCCGGGGAAATTTCACCGGCGGCCATGATCTGGATCAAGGCTTTGCTTCCGGTGACTGGAAAAGGAATTTAAAGTGCGTAAAATGATCGGCATATGAGGGCGTTTGGTTGAGTCGATATAGTTTTTTAGCTGTAAAAAAACTGTAAAATAGCGCATATATCGGTAGGGTTGGGTATAATCCGCCTTTGAACAAGGCAACTGACTTGGTAAGGTTGTCGTTGTACTCGCTTTCAGTGAAGTGCCATTATGATATATAGGTGCCAAAAAAAGCAGGGTGAATTACATAAAATTAGCGAATTTGTAAGTTAAATCTGCGAGAATAAATTTAAAAAGCGCGGTTAGGGGGCTGTTTTGGCTTATCTAAATTTGTTTGAGCAGAAGCCAATAACTTTAAAATAGAGGCCTACGTGGTGGTATTCAAATACTCTTTGATGAGTGCAAATTGCACGGTAGTATGGTGAACATGAAGTACATGACGCCAACTCCAGCCAATACTAATTTGCCTGTAAAAATTGCCCCGTACACCAACCTGGTGGATGCGCTGGAGTACGCAGCGCGAGGTGACACAGGTTTTAACTTTTACGATGGACGTGGTGAGCTTTCCGCGGTCCTTTCGTATGCAGATTTGCGCGATGAGGCCAAAGTGATCGCCCGGCGGTTGCTCAGCCTTGGCTGCGAGCGCGGCGCGCGGGTCGGCATCATTGCGGAAACGGAACCGATGTTCCACCGCTTCTTTTTTGCCTGTCAATATGCGGGTTTGGTTCCCGTAGCGCTGCCTGCGGGTATCCAGTTGGGTGCGCATGGCGCATACGTGAGCCAGGTCAGGCGCATGCTGAAAAGCTGTGGCGCGTCAATCGTTGTCGCCCCCGATACGCATGCCAATTTCATGGCTGAGGCCGTTGAAGGTCTTGATCTGCTGATGGCCGGCAGACAGGCCGATTTCGATCTTCTGCCCGAGGCGGATGTCGAGTTTGAACCATTGGGCGAGAACGACCCGGCCTACCTCCAATATACCTCGGGCAGCACGAGCTTCCCGCGTGGCGTGGAAGTGACCCAAAAGACCGTATTGAACAACCTGATGGAAATCGCCCGTTACGGCCTGAAACTGAACGCAAACGACCGCTTCGTTTCGTGGCTGCCCTTCTATCATGACATGGGCCTGGTTGGTTTTATCCTGGTGCCGTTGATCGGACAGCTGTCTGTTGACTATCTTGGTTCACGCACCTTTGCCATGCGGCCGAGGTTGTGGTTGAAGATATTGTCGGATCACGGTGGCACGATTTCTTCAGCGCCAACTTTTGGTTATGCCCTGTGTGCAAAACGTTTACGGCCTTCCGATCTGGAAGGTTACGACCTCAGCAACTGGCGGGCAGCCTGCGTCGGCGCCGAGCGCATCAATCCCGAACCATTACTGGAATTCGCGACTATCCTCAAGCCCTGCGGTTTTGACCAGAATGCCTATGTCGCCTGCTACGGTATGGCCGAATGTGTGCTGGCCACCAGTTTCGCACCATTGGGTGAAGGTCTGAATGTCGATGTGGTCGACAGAAAAATCATGGCCGACACGGGCGAAGCCAGACCGTCAGATGGTGATGCCTTGTCCACTTCCGAATATGTGGATTGTGGCAAATTATTGCCCGGCTTTGAGTTTTCGGTCCTCGATGACAAAGGTGTCGAAATGCCGAATCGTCACTGCGGACATGTCTATTTGAAGGGTCCCAGCGTGATGCGTGGCTATTTTCACGATGAGAAATCCACATCTGAAGTACTGTCGAAAGACGGTTGGCTCAACACCGGCGATATCGGTTACCGTATCGATGACCACCTCGTCATCACCTCGCGCAGCAAGGACGTCATCATCATCAAGGGACGGAATATCTGGCCCTATGACCTGGAAGTGCTGGCACAGCAAACCTGCGGCGTTAAGCTGGGTGGTGTCGCAGCATTTTCAGTCAGTACCGACAGCAAGGAAGAACAGGCCGTTCTGGTCGTTGAAACCAAGGAAAAGGACGCTGACAGCCGTCAAAACATCATTGAAGAAATCAACAGCTCCATCCATGCCCATTTTGGCATCAATGTACTGATTGACCTGACCCCGAGGGGAACCTTGCCAAGAACCTCTTCCGGTAAGCTTTCGAGATCCCAGTCCAAGCAGGACTATCTCGCGCGTAAAACCTTGCTGGATGTAGAGCAATCAGCGACCCGGGTTGGCGATACGCTGCCCGCCTGATTTGCAGGCGTCACCCTCAGCAGTATTTATCACAGGCGCTACCGGCTTTGTCGGCCAGCGCCTTGTATCCGGAATCCTTCAACAGGGCGTCCACGTACGGGCGATGATCCGTCCCGGAAAAAACACCGATGACAGGCTTCCCGGCACCTGCGAGCAGATTCCAGTAAGCCTCGGCGACGTTGATCAGCTTGCTGCCGCCGTTGCAGGCTGCAGTGCGGTGGTTTATTGCGCGGGCAGTGTCAGGGGCCGTTCGGCGGCGGACTTCAATGCCGCGAATGTCGCGGGCGTCAAAGCCATGCTGGAAGCACTGGAACGCACGGACAATGCGCCGCACCTGCTGCTGATATCTTCGCTCGCGGCGAGCAGACCGGAACTGTCTGACTATGCCTTTAGCAAATATGAAGGGGAGCAGGTTCTACTGGGCAATACAAAGTTGCCATGGACCATCATACGACCACCCGCCCTCTATGGTCCGGGCGACAAGGAAATGTTGCCGTTATTGAAGATGATCAGACGTGGCTTGCTCGCGCACGCCGGTCCCGTCGGTCAGAAATTGTCATTGCTGCACGTGGATGACCTGGTCAGCGCGGTGATCCGCTGGTTATCAGCACCACAAAAGTGTCTGCACAAAACCTATGCCATCGATGATGGCACCGCGGGTGGATATGACTGGATGAGCATAGGCGAGGCCGTCAGTGAAGGAAAATTCCGGGTGCTGCGCGTACCACGATTTCTTCTGCAGGGTGCCGCCCGCCTGAACATGCTTTTTTCAGCGCTGCTTGGTTATGCACCCATGCTGTCACCGGGCAAAGTGCGCGAACTGGTGCAGGCGGAATGGCTCTGTGACAACAGTGCATTTACGCAAGCCACCGGTTGGCAACCACAGTTGAATTTGCAGCAGGGAGCACAGCAGTTGTTCGCCCAAAAAAACCGGTAAATCGTCCCATTGCGATATGCAACTAACGCATAATCTTCCATCCTGGGCTACAATTCCCCACTCTTGTGAGCGTAACCAGGCGGAGCCTAAATGAACAATTCGAAAGACGCAGTGGGCGAAAAGCTCGCTGAAATCCTGACCAGTTATCTCAAGACTAACTGGGCGGATTCGCCCTCGAGCAACAAGACGATTACACCGGCCACCAACATGGTGACGGAGTTGCAACTCGATTCCTTCCAGGTCATGGAGTTCATGCTGGAAGTCGAAGACCACTATGACATCGCCATCGATCTGGACAGCCTGTCAAACATCCACACCATCTATGACCTCGCGGGCGTTGTCATAGCGCATCAGGATTAGCCAGGCATGTCACTACTGGATAAGTTTTCTGTTGCAAGAGAATTAAAAGCGGGCCTGGAGAACGCCGGTCAGAATCCCACCGGTGTCGTCTTCGACAGGCTTAATTCGGCCACCGAAGGTGTCGTCGAGGGCCGCACGACCATACTCGCGGGCACCAACAATTACCTGGGTCTGACCTTTAACCCGGACTGCATCGCGGCCGGCGTTGCCGCCATGCAAGCACAGGGCACCGGCACCACCGGGTCACGCATGGCCAATGGCAGTTATGCGTCACACGGTGCGCTGGAAGCCGAATTGGCAGATTTCTTCGGTTGTTCAAACGCGATGGTGTTTTCAACCGGTTACGCCGCCAATCTCGGTGTTTTGAGCGCCTTGCTGGGTAAGGATGATGCGGTGCTGCTCGATTCGGATGCCCACGCAAGCCTTTACGATGGCTGTCGTATGAGCGAAGCGGATATTTACCGCTTCAAGCACAACGACGTGCAGAGTCTCGAACGGCGTATCGCCCGCCTGGGTGAGCGTGCCGGCCGTTGCCTGATTGTCGTCGAGGGTTTGTACAGCGTATTGGGCGATTGCGCACCATTGAAGGAGATCGTGGCCATCAAGGAGCGCTATGGCGCGCAGCTGTTGGTCGACGAGGCGCATTCGCTGGGTGTTTTTGGCGAACGCGGTTGCGGTGTGGCCGAGATGCAGGGCGTCCTGGACAAGGTGGATTTTATCGTTGGCACCTTCAGCAAGAGCCTGGGTGCGATGGGTGGATTTTGCGCCAGCCAGCACGATGTACTGGGCCTGTTCCGATACGTATCCCGGCCATTCATGTTCACGGCCTCCCCCAGTCCTGCGGTGATGGCCACGACCCGTGAGGCCTTGCGGCAGCTACGTACAAACCCGCGGCTAAAGGAAACCCTGTGGTCGAATGCAAGACGGCTTTACGCCGGTTTACAGGAGCTTGGTTTCGAACTCGGCCCCGAGGTCAGCCCGGTCATCGCGATCCGTTGCCAGGACCGGACCTCGGCGCTGGCCCAGTGGAACCGGCTGTTGCAGGCCGGTGTATACGTCAACATGATGCTGCCCCCGGCGACACCCGGCGGTGGGAGTTACCTGCGTTGCAGTGTCAGCGCTGCCCACACGCCTGAACAGATCACGACGATCATCGAAAAGTTTGCGGAGCTGCAAAAATCTGCCGGGTGAAGGCTTACCCCTAAGAGCGAATCGCAGGCTCCTAAGCTGACTACCCGCTCCAGTAGCGAATTCCAGCAATGATCTATACCCAGGGCCAGGCAACATCGGGAAACAGCTGAACCGACGGAGGTGCAAGGACCCGGCAGGTGCTTGCTGCCTGTGCTCACTGGCCAGCGGTCCCGGATCAAGATCCGGGACTGCCCTCGCAGCCAGCCGGATCAAAACCCGAACATTGCACCAGAATCCCTGCCCTGGCTTGTCCAGACACGCCTCAGCTTGGGCTTCCTTCAAGACGTAGCTAAGGCTACGTCATTCAGTCCAGCCCGGCGCCGAGACGCACCTGGTCTACGCCATCATCAGGAATTCTGGTGCAATGTTCGGGTTACGGGACCGGCCTCACAGTACATCCTGTACTGGTCGGCCTCGATCGGGCTTCCCGCCCGATCGCCCCTAATCCGTCCGGCTACTCGGCGCTTCAAAGTTCGCCCAGCCAGCAACCACCTGCCGGGTCTGAACCAGTGTGCACGCCTTTCAGCTGAAAAGCTCAGCAGGCCGGGTGGTATTCACTGCCCATTTATCCGCCGAAGACGGGATTTCGCCCGGGGCGATTTTCAGGAAGAAAATCGAGAGCTGACGGTACAGGGATGTACCGCCAGCGCGGTCCCGATCAGGCGGAATCCTGGCTGAGGGTAGCCCGCAGGGCCGGATAAGGCTGGGCAGTGAAGACCACCCGGCCTGTTGAGCGTACGGACTCAAAGGAAACCACAAAATGTCCAAAACCTAGCCGGAATTTGACACTTACCGGAAAGCACCCTGGCGGTAGAGTTTCCATAACAGGGGCCAGGCGAAAATCAACGGATGTTTGAGCTGTCGTGGAGTTGGTTCGATGTATAAACCGGAGTGGCTCTCGATTTTCCACAACAGGTACTCCAGTGGTTCATTGAACGTGAACGCCGCCTTGACCAGGCGCAGCATCGACAGCAGTTTTCCCTGTACGCGTCGCACCCACCAGGTGAACGAAGACAGCTTCCTGGAGGACGCACTGCTCAGGTTTTGATACAGGTTGTTGGTATCCGTTTGTGTGAGTTCAGGTTCCGTCAGTGCAAATGCGCTCGTGACAGCGTCGTAGCGGGCTGGATCAAAGGTGTATATTGATTCGCCGCGGTCGCTGCTCTCGGTCCGCAATTCACATTGATAGGTCAGCGCCAGGCCGCGCGTCCAAAGTTCGGCACTGCTGAAGTGCTCTCCCATGGCGGGTAAAACGCGTTGGATAAATGTCGTAGATGCGCTATTCAAAGCCTCTTCGAGGGCAGACCGGCTTGCCTCATCCCTGACGTACAGAATTTCACAGGGTTGCGCAAATCGCGCCCAAAAATAGGAATGAAAGTCCTTGCGCATGGATTTGTGAAAACGGCTCAGCGTCAAGAGTGCGTATTTCGCCCTCAGCCCGGCACCGCCTGTTTCCGGGCTGCCCTGGTGGATGTGATAGACGTTGGGTGGCAGCAGGCTGCACATCCATCCCTGCCAGGCTGAATCAAGCGTGTGGTAATCTTCAACCAGCACATAAAAATCCAGCATGGTGTCTCTTTTGCCGCGTAGCCAGGATCCATACACCAGGATTGCCAGCAGTGCTTCACCGTGTTTCTGCCTGATTTCTTCGATTAAGGATTGAATACCCGGGTCTTTGCGGGGTTCCGTCTGCCTGTCTTCGCTATCGCTGATATTCGCGGTCATCCGTCGGGCGCTTCAAGTTTGTCGCGCCTGGGGGAACTTTTAGAAACAAGCGCGTAAATGGTCATGTTATATTGCAAACCGGATCAATGGTGAGAAAGCCGCACGGCGGTTTTTTGGGTTTCTATGCAAGACCGGATTATAGACAGTGCCGTATACATCAGCAAAGACAAGGATGTATCTGCGTGCGTCTGATTCACCTGACCGATCCTCATCTGAGCACGCTGGAGGGTGTCAATCTATCATCGCTGCTGGGAAAACGCCTGTCCGGTTACCTGTCATGGCAAAAGAACCGGCGTCATCAGTTCCTGCCGGAAGTGCTCGAATGCCTGGTGGCGGCGGTCAGGGCGGAAAATGCCGATCAGATTCTGTTGACCGGTGACCTGGTGCAGATCGGCCTGGCGGCAGAAATCACACAGGCGGCAGAATGGCTGGCCGCCCTGGAAAGCCCCGAAAAGGTCATGCTGGTGCCCGGAAATCATGACATTTATACCGGCGGAAGTGCCGGGACGGTGTTCAAATCCTGGTCGGAATACCTGTTTCAATCCGCGACGCCGGCAGTATCCGCAGGTGTGGCGGATCAATACCCGGTGGTTCGCAGGCTGGGGAAATTCAATTTGATCGGGCTGACAACGGCCTGCGCTACACCGGTCTTCATGGCCAGCGGCAAATTGGGTCGGGAGCAGTTACAGCGACTGGAAACATTGCTGCAACAGGCCGCCCGGGAGGGACAAATGGTGGTGTTATTGATCCACCATCCGCCGCTGCCGGGAATGGCTCACTGGCGTAAGGCGCTCGCCGATGCCGGGGCCCTCGAGGCGGTATTGAGGCAGCATCCGCCGGTAATGATTTTTTACGGTCATATGCACCATAACCGCGAGCAGCAATGGGGCGAAACCCGGATGTACTGTACTGCGGCCGCGTCCAGCAGCAGCGATGCTTCCTACCGCGTGATTGACATCGAGGAGCAGGACGATCGCTGGTCTTTTCGCATGAGCCTGAAAACGCTGGATGTTGAAAACACCGGGGAAGCGGGGTTTGTGACGATAGACGAGCAATCCTGGCAGCTTGCAAAAGCGCCCTGACCTGTCACGTCACAGCTTGTGGTGGCGTATTGCCAAAATCGCCACCGCCATCAGGATGAAAGGCGGCGTCAGGATAAGCAACGAGGGGTTCAGACCGAGGATGCCGGCCAGGTGGCCGCTGAGTTGCTGGAGCAGGTAAAAGCCGATCCCGATCAGACCGCCGGTCAATGCGCGCTGGCTGGCCGAGACCGTCCGGACTGAACCAAGCAGCAAGGGCAGGGACATCAGCGCCATCGCCATTAAACTTGGCAACAGGCTGATCTGCTGCCAGAGCACGATTTCGTAACGGTGTGTATCCAGCTTATTTTGCTTGAGATTCGAAATGGTTTTTAGCAAATCACTGGGCGCCAGTGCCTCAAGCGGCAAAATCAACGCGGCGGCCTGGTCGGCCGAAAGCAGGGCATTCCATTGCATATTGGCGCGTTTCGTCTCAAACACCTGGCCGTCCTTGAAGCGGCTTTCCAGCACGTTGATCAACAACCAGTTCTGCTGTTCGATATAAAGCGCGCTGGATGCCTGGATCAGCTGTGTCAGGCGGCCGCGCTCATCGGTCGTGTAAATTTCGACGTCGGCGAGGGTGCGTTCGGACTCTACCTTTTTGACACGGATAAAATATTTTTCATTGCGCGTCCAGATCGCTTTGGCATGGCCGGTCATGGCGCCTTCTTCCTGCGTTGTCTGTGCGCGCAAGGTGGCTGCCTCATGTTCAAATCCGGGTACCACGAAGAACTGCAAGACGGTTATGAAAGCACATAAAAAAAGCGCCAGCACCGCCACGGTCTGCGTGATACGCTGTTTTGATATCCCCGCGGTACGGATGGCGATGAGTTCGCGGTAATTGGCCATCGCCCCCAGCCCGATCAGACCGCCGAGCAGGGTGCTGACAGGTAACAGTTCCACAATCCGCTTGGGCGTGGTCAGGAATACCACCATCAGTGCGTCGGCCAGCGTGAAGCCGCCTCTGCCCACGTCTTCGAGTTCATCGGCAAGTGACATGAAGCTGAACAGGGCCAGTAACAGCAACAGTGCCGGTATGATGCCGATCACGAACTGCGTCATGATATAGCGGTCAATCTTGAGCACGTTTATCCATTCTGATCTTCAGAAATGCTGGACCATACAATCCTGCAACCAGTAGTGAAAGCAGGCCGGGAACCCACCAGATGTATTCGCTGTTACCCTGTTCGACCCAGCTCCGGCTCACGTCGAGCAGGTTAAAATAGACGGCGTATATGCCGAGTGCCAGCAACATCTTTGCATAGCGCCCCTGGCGCGGGCGGCTACGGCTCAGCGGAATGGCGGCCAGTGTCAGCAACAGGGCGGAAACCGGTGTGGACATGCGCCACTGGAACTCTGCCTGTGCGACAGGATCGGATGACTTTCTCAGGCTGTTCGTCGAGGTTGATTTAACCTTGTAACCCGGTGGCTTCGGGATTTCGGCGGGTAGATAGATCGTAAAGCTGCCGAATTGCCCGGACAGGTCCGGGCCGTCCTGCACCTTCTCCAGAATACGTGCATCCTCCAGTTTCAGACGGTGCAACATGGGTTTGAAAAAGTAGTCGAATTCACCTTTTGAGGCGGTGATGACCTGCAGGTCATCGCCCTTGCGTGAACGGATAAAGACACCATCCAGATCGCGGCCATTCGTAGCGATATGTTCGATGAAAACCGTTTGTTCCTTGCTGCCGAAATCGTAGAAACGGGCCTCCCGTATACGTCCGGTTTCGGCGGACGCCTCGGCCGTCGCCTTGATCGCATATGCCTGTGCATAGGCCCATGGCCGCGCCCAGGTGGACAGCACTGCAACCACGATAGCCAGCACCAGCGCAAGACGCATCAAGGGTCGTAACAGACTCGCTTCGCTGATGCCGCTGGCACGCATGGCATAGATTTCAGAATCGGTATAAAGACGTCCAAGCCCGGTCATGACACCGAGGAACAGGCTGAGCGGCAGCAGCACATCCAGTGAAATGACGGCCTTGAAAAATGTCAGCCAGGCGACTTCGGCAGGTCTTAACAAACCCGCGTCCGCATCGACGAGGAAACGGCTCAGGCTATAGGTGATGAAAATGACCACAAGGGCGGTAAAAATAGCCAGCAAAGGCTGGGTTATCTCCCGGATCAGGTAGTGATCGATGATCTTTTTTTCAGCCATTCGAATGGTAAATTACCCTGTTTTTGGTGTAATTACGATATCGTTACCGCCGGTACTTGCTATGATCATGTAGCCAGGGGTTCAATTCCAGCCATTAGTATGAAAAAAGCAGTGATATTCAGTTTGTCGACCCTTATGTGCCTGCCCTGCATGGCGGCACCGCTGGGCGCTGGCGCTTTTGACATGATCAGTATAAACGCAGATGAAGCCAGTGAGGACGAACAACCGGGAATCCTTCACTTTAGCGGACATTTCCTGATGCGAAGCAAGGACTGGAACCTGACGTCCGATGAGGCGACCGTCTATGGCAAACCCGATAAGCCGGACAGGGTTATCCTGCAAGGCTCACCCGCGCATTTTCTCATCAACCGGACTGACAGTGGTGAGCTTGGCCAGATCGAGGCCACAGCCCTGGTCGTGGAGTATTCACGTGCGGATAACCAGTTGTTGTTATCCAGTGGGGCGACCCTGAAACTGGGTGACGAGATCATCCGCAGCAAGCGTATCAAATACAACATCGGCACCAACCGGTACACGGCCGGTGGTGCTGATGGCGTGCTGATTGAGGTTCCGCCGGTCAAGTAGTGTAGTGTCAACCCTAAAAGGCAGAATCAGCTTGTGTACTCGCCCTGCGGGTGGTCACCACCGGTAGGACATCAGGATTCCGTACGTCCTCGGGTCACCCCAATTGGTCAGAATCGTGGCGATGTCGGGTTGTTGTTCGGGGTTGTAGATCAGCGCACTGTTCAGGTTCGCCTCTTCCTCAATGTTCTCAATATAGAATTGCAGCTTGACCTTGTTGCCCGGCAGGTCCCAGAACAGGCGGACATCGGACTTGGTATACGAGTCCTGGCGTACGCCGGCGAGGTTCAGGTCATTGGCATAGTACTGGCCGACATAGGTGGTTTGAAAAAACGGTGTGAGCGTGCCGCCTTTACCCAGGTCAAAGATATAACTTGCCTGCACCCCGAATGACCAGTCGGGTGACATGGCCGGACTCCAGCCGTTCAGGTTGATCGTATCACCCATCGTGTGGCCGTCGATTTCACCCAGACCGTCAATGGCCGGTACGACGTAATCTTTGAACTGTGCGTCCAGCCACGCGATGTTGGCGGAAATGTTCCAGCGTGTGCCGGGCAGCCATTGAATCTCGGCTTCAAAGCCCTTGGATTCCATCTTGCCCGCGGTGCTGATGTAATCCATCAAACCGGCCGAGCCCGGCAACGGCAATATCCGGAATGACTGCGCCTGCATGTCCTTGAAGTCGTTCAGGAAGGCCGACAGGTTCAGCGCCAGGCTGCCGTCAAGCAGTATGCTCTTCAGACCGAGCTCGTACGCGGTCACGCTTTCAGAGACATAGTCGAGTGGTACGGTCGCAGGTTCGCCCGGGTGTTCGTTGATACCACCGGGCCGGTATCCGGTCGAGACATTGAAATAGGAGTTGATGTTGTCATTGAAGGCGTATTGAAGGGCAGCATTCCAGAGCACGCCGTTCCAGCTGTCCTTGCTGCCATCCCTGAGTGTCTTGCCGTCGTCATACCAGCGTAGACCCGCCGATGCGCGAAGCCGGTCGGTGATGTCATATCCCGCACTCGCGAAAACGGATGTCGAGTCGGTCTTGTAATCGCCGGTGTAATCCCAGCCGGGTTGCTGTGATTCCCCGTCTATGGTTTCCAGCCAGCCCCAGTTTGATTGCATATCCATGTAGTACACGCCGGCCACCCAGTCGAAACGGCCATTGCTGTTGGAGACCAGTCGTAACTCACTGGACAGCGTGTCCCTGAATGGATCCCAGCCACTGAAGGCGCTGCTGTACTGAGGTCCACCGTCGCTGAAGTCATTGTCGTAGATCTGCCGGTTTTCGAATTTCGACTTGTTGATGTACCACTGCATGGTTGCGAAACCCATATCCCAGTTCAGCTTGAGTGTTCCGCTGAGGTTTTCCTGGTCTTCTATCGAGGCAAAGTTTCTGCTTACATGCCAGCCGTCAGTATCCGGGTGTGAACCCACCGGCGCAATCAGGTTTCCAGGCTGGAACTGGCCATCGACGTAGGCGCCGAGCTGGTGATAACCCCACATGCCCGAACCGGTCTGGTTCTGATCGTAGGATATGAGGTTGACCATCAGGTTGAAATTATCGGTAGGCTGCCACTTGGTCATCCAGCGGACGTACTGCTGCTTTTTGTCCCGCAGATCATCGGCATCGCCTTCGAGCACGTGGTTGTCGACGTAACCCGAATGAATGTCATAGCGGGCGGCGATACGCGTGGACAGCGTTTCCATGATCGGCACATTCAACATGGCGTCGAAGCGGGTTCCGTCCGCATAACCGTATTCGCCCTCAAATGCGGCGTCCCAGCCACTCGGGTCGGGTTCATTGCTGATGATATTGATGGCGCCGCCAAATGCATTACGCCCATACATCACGCCCTGCGGTCCGCGCAGGACCTCGATCAATTTGACATCCACGTAGGGTTCAAGGGCCTGGGTGGTCGTCGGCACGCTGACGCCATCTTCATAGATTGCCACCACCGGATCAGCCTCGGCGCCGGTGCGGTTGGTGCGGGTGCCGCGGATGGCGACCTTGGCCTCGTTACCCGCTTGCCCGTACTGCATATTCGGTACCTGGTCGGAGAGACGGGTGATATCGCGGATACGGCCGCGGACCTGTCGTCTTTTAGCAATCGCGTGACTGCGACCGGCTCCTTTTGCGACTCAGGTGTAAACTTTTCCGCAATCACGTCTTCCTGTGCCACGGGGGTTTGCGGGTTATAGGCGTCATACAGGGGCTGGCCCTGCACCGTCTGGCCCTTGGCCCCCGCGTATTGTGAACCGGCCGTCGCGGCGACCGCTGCGTTCTTGTCTTTCAGCTCTTCGATGGTGTCCTGGGCATTGGCGAGTTCGGCTTCAAGCTGCGCCACTTTGTCTTTCGCTGCAGACAGTTCTTTCTGTAGTGCCTGCACGCGTGCGTCGGCTTCCGCACCGCTATCACTTGCATAGGCAAACTGCAAAAACGCACTGGCTACCAATATCTGGATAAACAAATAGGCCCGGGTTTTCATAATGATTCCTCGATAAATACATTAGTGATTAAAATATACAAATTAATTACGATGCAGGGTACGCTAGCCTGACCACGACATGACGACATCCGCCGCGGCTTTAAAATCTGTGGCGTCGTCAACTTCGCACCAACTCAGGCCATGAATCGGGCAAATTCCGGCAATACCCTGGCTGGCCAATTGATCAATGGCGGACAGGTACCAAAGTTTGAGTGCATCTGACTTGTCCATCATTTCTTCCAGCTTGGTCGGTGAAAGCGTCTGCACCAATCTGGTTAAAGACCATCAGACCGATGCTCTCGCCGTCGACCAGGCTGATATCCAGTTGTTTGCTGACCTTCAGCAGACGGTCGCCATCCGCGATGATTTTCATATCGTCAAGGTCGAAATGGGATTTGGTATCGCAGTCGCCAGGGTAATTGGAAACCCATTGTCACGGTGTTGAGCAGGCGTTGCAGAACCGCAGCCTCAAAAAGCGTATCGCCATTCATCAACACGAAAGGTCCGTCCATTTCAGAACGTGCTTCCCAGCAGGTGCCAAGATTGTCCGTATGGGCGAACATCGGGTTATGCAGCGTGCGGACATTGATGTCCCTGACCTGCTCGACCACGGCATCGACCCGTTCATTTGCGAAACCGGTCACGACCACGACTTCGTCGACATCGCATTGTCGCGATCTGGCTCAGTTGCCATTCCAGAATTGAAATTCCGTGAAGGGGCAGGCAGCACTTGGGCATGTTAGAGGTCAAAGGCATCAAACGGCGCCCCTGACCCGCGCTAAGAATGATGGCTTTCAAAAAAATCCTTTCTGTTTAGCATGCAGAGTTGAGAAAACTGGTGCATTAGAACATGAATCCCTTAATCTGCAAAATGCAGAATTGGTACAATTTGCTGCAAAGTGTCAATAGTTTTGTTATACAGGCCGAATTGCTCGAAATATACTCATCAACCAGCTAGGCAGGCATCTTAACAAACCATGAGTTTAGAAAATGCTAATTGATCTTGAGAAGGCTGCCGACGACGTTATCCTGGACGCCGAAGTCTGTATTGTTGGCGCCGGTGCGGCGGGTGTTGCACTGGCCAGGGACCTGATGAACGCGGGTCGTGATGTTTGTCTGCTGGAAGCCGGCGGGATGGATTTTGACGAGAAAACCCAGTCCCTCTTCAGGGGCAGCAATATTGGCATGGAATATTACGACCTCGACCATTCCCGGCTGCGCTTTTTTGGCGGCACGACCAATATCTGGGGTGGCCGCAGCGTGCCGCTGGACGCGATCGATTTCGAAAAACGTGACTGGGTGCCTCACAGTGGATGGCCGATCACGCTGGATGATCTGAATCCTTATTACAGGATCGCCCACGATTCACTCGAACTGGGTGAATATGACTATGAAACCGGGGTTGTGGGACAAACTCAAGCTGAGCCCCATCAAATTTGATCCCGCTGAAATCGCTCACCGTTTCTGGCGTTTCGATGCCCTCGCGGAACGCTTCAACAGCCGCCGCAGCGACGACCTGGTCAAGGCGCCCAATGTACGTATTGTCCTGCATGCCAATGTGGTCGGGTTGCGGGCTACGGAAAATGCATCGATGATTGCAGCGCCTGGACGCCAGGTACCCTGCAGGGCAAAAAACTGCAGGTCAATGCACACCATTTCGTACTCGCCTGTGGCGCGATTGAAAATGCCCGGCTGCTGTTGATGTCCAGGGATGTCGAAGCCAACGGCATCGGCAATCAGCATGACCAGGTTGGCCGCTACTTCATGGAGCACCCGCACGGCCGGATTGCGCACATCCAAACCCGACGATCCGGCCGCATTCTGGGCGTCTGTACCGTAAGCGCTATCCGGCAACGGATGTACCCGTGGCGCCGGCAATGGTCCTGCCGCCGTCATTACAGAAAGCAACTGGGTGTGCTCAACAGCGCGGCCACCTTCAAGCTGGAAAAAGACCCGAGCAGAGGCGCGACCGTGAGTAAACGGGTTTATCTGAACATGAAGCACAGTCTCTCACCCACCAAGAACGGCCGCCGTCTCTGGCAGGCCTGGCGTGGCAGCCAGGACTGGTTGCAGCGTCACGTTTCCATGACCTTGTTACGCCTGGGTGTCAAATTGACAGGTATGGGTCTTTACGTCATGGCCCGGGCCGAACAGGCCCCGAACCCGGACAGCCGTGTGCGTTTGTCAACCGAAACGGATGCATTGGGCTGCCCCAGGGCGGATCTCGACTGGCGGCTCTGCGCCCTGGACAAGGAAACCATGCTGCAGTTTGGCAAGACACTGCAGCGCGAGTTTGACCGGCTCGGACTGGGCAAAGTGACAACTTACCAGTGGCTGGAAGACGGCAAACCGGAGTGGCCGGTTGACCTGAGTGTCGGCAACCATCCCATCGGCGGTTACCACCACATGGGCACCACCCGTATGAGCGATTCAGCCAGGACCGGTGTAGTGGATGCCAATTGCACGGTGCATGGTTACCACAATCTGCACATGGCCGGCAGTTCGGTATTTCCAACCGGCGGTTGGGCCAACCCGACACTGACCCTGCTGGCATTGACACATCGGCTTGGGGTACACCTGAACCGGCTGTTGGGAACCTGAAGGTCGATGCTCGCCGGGTACCTTTCCGGCGTGTAAGATTTCTTTTTAGATTCTTGGACCAGATGTTAATTCCAGCACCGTTGTATAAATTTTGGTGGTTTCGTTTGAGGCAGGACGCTCAACAGGCCGGGTGATATTCACTGCCCAGGCTTATCCGGCCCTGCGGGCTACCCTCAGCCAGGATTCCGCCTGATCGGGACCGCGCTGGCGGTACATCCCTGTACCGTCAGCGCTTGATTTTCATCCATGAAAATCATCCCTGGCGAAATCCCGTCTTCGGCGGATAAATGGGCAGTGAATATCACCCGGCCTGCTGAGCTTCAAAGCTGAAAGGCGTGCACACTGGTTCAGACCCGGCAGTTGCTTGCTGGCTGGGCGAACTTTGAAGCGCCGAGTAGTCGGACGGATTAGGGGCGATCGGGCAGGAAGCCCGATCGAGGCCGACCAGTACAGGATGTACTGTGAGGCCGGTCCCGTTAAGATCCGGCCGGCTGCGAGGGCAGTCCCGGATCTCGATCCGGGACCGCTGGCATGAGAGCACAGACAGCAAGCACCTGTCGGGTCCTTGCACCTTCGTTAATTCAGCTGTTTCCCAATGTTGCGTGGCCCTGGTGCATACAACGGCGCTGGAATTTACACTTATGCTGTGCCGGAGAGGATTTTTTCGGCCAATTGCTGATCCTCGATCGAATCAACATCCACAGCGGCCCTGGCAAATCCGACTTTGACGTGGCCGATGCGGCAACCTGCAGCCTCGGACAACCCGCTCAAGGTCTTTTCCAGGCTCAGCCGTCTGAGCAGGTAGAGTACCAGGGCCAGCAGGCCAAACCGCCGGGCAATGCGCCACGGATGCTTGCGGTCAGCCTCGGCCTGGCGCCAGAAATCCAGTGCTCTTCGGCCTTCCGGATTCATGATGGCGAACAGGTTACTGCCGCAGAACTGTCCGTTCGAAAACTTCAGAACGGTGCGTCTGGACTCCGGCCATGCGGCTTTAACCAGCGCATACGGAACAAAACCGATGACGAGGTCATATCCCGCAACACCGGAACCGGGTAATGCGGAAGACCTTTCAGCAGCGTGGCCCGGCTTGGCCGCAAGTGCCTGCCTGCAGAAATCATCGACGATTTCGCCGGTCAGCAGGGCATGATCGCCGGCGGTCAGCAGGGCAGGGTAATGGTTGAGCTTTTCGAGTGCCGACAGGGCACTGGCCGCGGGTCCGCTGGCCGGGGACAGCCATTCAAAACCCGGCTTTTGCAGTAGGTCTTTCAATGCCTCGCTAGCGGCGACCGCATCGGCCGACGGGCCGCAGATGATCCCGCCGCCGGATTGTTGACTGTCTTCAATGGCCTCGATGACACGCGCCAGTGCCGGTTTTCCGGCCACCGGAACCATGACGCTGGCTGACACCTTGAATGCCTGGCCTAGTGGACTGCCGCCCGGACGTTCGCCGGCCAGGATCACTGAACGATATTTTGTAGTTTGATCAATCATTGTCCGTGCCGTTTCATATTTGACGACCTGGTACCGGTGGCGCCAGTGGTTTCGCTACAGTTCTTTTTCGTACATGCGGTAACGTTTTGTTATTAATCCGCCGACACTTTCGATGATATTTCTGACCCCGTGGTTGTGGTCCAGTATCCAGGACATTTCAACACGCTCAAGCCCCCTGGCTTTACCCGCTTCCATGACTTCATTGATGATCATGTAAGCCAGCGCCGGCCCAAAGCGCGTGTTCTGGTATTTTTGCCTTACGCCCATCAACGCGACCCTGGCCGATTTGGGAAAGTTGTATTTAAGCCGCCAGATTAACCTGGCCCATCCAAAAGGCAGCAAGCGGCCATTGAGGTCTGCGATGGCTTCGTTGATATTCGGCAGCAGCACGATAAAAGCCGAGTCCACGCCGTCAACTTCCGCAATCTGGATGAAATCCTCTGGCGCAGCCATCAGCAATTCCTTGCCGATCATGTTGAATTCCTCGGACGTAAAGGGGGTGAAATTCCAGTTGTTTTCCCATGCGTCATTAAAAATATCGCGCATCGACTCCAATTCGGCGCCTTTTGCCTTGATATTCAGTTTTCTCACCTTGATCCGCTCGCCGCTCCTTTCGATCAGGGCGCGCATGACCCTCGGGATCGCCAGTGTTCCGCCATCGAGTCCATAGGCGAGCAAGTCCTGCGCAGGGCGATATCCGCAGCCTTCTATCGCTGCGCCGTAATAGGCCGGTGCATGACCCGTCATGACGTACGGTGGCGTGTCAAAGCCTTCTACCAGCACCCCCAGGTCCTGGTTGATGCTGAGGTTGAACGGCCCAACCACGTGTTCCATCCCCTCCTCCCGCAACCAGGATTCAGCCGTGTTGAACAGGGCCGTGAAGACATCAATGTCATCGATCGCTTCAATCGACCCAAAAAAACCGGTTTTTGTCTCATGTTGTTGCACATGCAGGTCATCGATCTGCGCTGAAATACGACCGACGGGTTCGCCGTTCCGGTAGGCGGTCCACGCACGCCACTTCGCGTGCTTGAAATAAGGATGGCTGGCTGAATATGCTCTCTTGCGTTCGATCAGCAGAGGCGGCACCCAGTTGGGGTCGTCCTTGTAGATACGCCAGGGAACACGGATAAAGGCCTTTAAGTCCCTATTGCCTGAAACCTCCCTGATCTCGAGTCCGTTTTGACTTGTATTATTCATGATTGGTTTCCAATGTTTGCTGACCACCCCGTCGTCTGCAATTGCCAAGCTTGCCATAATTCATCGGGCGTTTCATTTTGGAACCCGTCTGATTGCGGAATAAATATCGAGATAGCGTTTGGCCAGGCTCTTCCAGTCCATTCCGCTGGTGAATTCCAGGGCCGCAGAGGACAGTTGATCCCGCAGTTCTTTTGACCCGGCCAGTTCCAGGATACTGTTGGTCATGCTCTGCCAATCATTGCAGATAAATGCCTCCCGGCCATTGACGGCAGGGATGCCCTCGATTCCTTTCGAGGTGCTGACAACGGGTAGTCCTGCAGCAAAACAATCGATAATTTTCATCCGTGTGCCGCCACCCTCGCGTAGCGGAATAACCGCCAGGTCACAGGCTTTAAGCCACGGACCCACTTCGTCAACGCTGCCGGTGAAATGAATGTTGGGATCAATGCTTTCGAGCGGCGGGTTTCGTCCTATGGCGATGACGTGGAACGAAAAACGGCTGCTGTGTAGGTTCGGCAACAGAATCTCGGCAAACACCTGCAAGGCGTCACGGTTCGGCGGGTAGGAAAACGTACCGTGGAAGGCGAGTAAAACCGCGTTATCCGGCAGACCGAACATTTTCTTCAGTGAGTCCTGTGCCGGCAGATTGAACGGTTCGGGGTTGAATCCATGCGGAATGGTATTGAGCAATTCGGGTTTTACACCATCCTTGAGCAATTGCTGGCGGTCGTTGTCCGAAACGCAAATAACGGCATCTGAGCGGTTGCAAAGATCGATTTCAATGGCCCTTAAGTTGCGGAATTGTTGCTCGGAAAGCTCGGCTACCTGCGCCTTGAGGCGGGCATATTCAACATTGTGCTCGACCAGCACGACCGCCGCGTTGAGGATTTCACGGGCATCTATGCAGGTTTTAGCATAGGCTGGAAATTCGGCCTGGAGAATGCCAACGTCGAGCTTTCTGGCCGCGTAGAGGCAATGCCAGAAAAAACTGCCATCGGTGAGCGGAAGGTAAAGAAAACTGTTGCTCTCGGGCAATTCCTTACTGAAGTGGAGCAGACGGGCCAGCGGACGTGGCAGGCTCAAAAAACGCAGCCAGAACGGCAGGGTGCAGCGCTGCTTCTGACCGTTTTCGAACAACCACCAGTATCTCCGGTCATCGCTGACGATACCGACTCTGCGGCCATGCAGCGAGAGTCCCCGTGCTGTTTCAACAATTTTGACCGCCGCCCCGTGATCAGCGGGGAACAGGTCGCTGCGCGTCACGATCAGGATGTCATCACCGCTACCGGTCGTCTTGCCGGCGCTAAACAGCCGGCTGAGGAGGACGCGCCTGATCAGCCGCAGCTGTCGTCTGAGCCGTTCCGGCAAGGGTGGTTTTCCCAGAACTGCCGGTGCGGCCGGCCCTCGCAGCACGGGCAATTCAGGGGCTTTTGCAGGCTTCTCAAGCCATTCCAGTAATGGCCTGACCGTTTTGTCGGGGTTCAGCACCTCTTCAACAAGACGTAGCGCATTTTCAGAACGGGCTTGCCATTCCCGCGGTTGCTGCATGATCCCGCGTAACAGCCCGGCAATTTCATCCGGCCCGTTGACGGTCCAGCCGGCTTCATATTGCCTGACCAGCCTGGCTATTGGCAGGTAGTCATTACAAATTAAAGGCAAGCCATGACGCAGAAACTCCAGCGAACGGAATGACTGGCTATAGGTTCTCTCGATATTGATCTGCGCCACCTCAAGACCGATGTGGGCGGATTCCAGCAGGAAACGGCTGAAGCGGGAGTAGGGCGCCAGACCCTGGGTGTCGTATTCATCACTGTTCGAGACAACAGCGCCATCTTTATCACCGGCAGCGGGCTCCGCTCCGGGCCTGTCGTTCTGCGGGACTTTTTCCTGCCAGCGGTACGGCCCGCCGAAAAGCACGAGACGCGGTGCACTGAATTCCGCATCGCTCTGCATGTTTTGAATGGCTTTC
Organism: uncultured Gammaproteobacteria bacterium; assembly: GCA_963727635.1. Lineage (GTDB taxonomy): Bacteria > Pseudomonadota > Gammaproteobacteria > Xanthomonadales > SZUA-36 > SZUA-36. Next base: position 41,475 of record CAVSHP010000015.1, read on the forward strand.
CAATAATCGTCGGAATTACGCCAGGGCCAGTGGACACCACCGCTCACCAGTGTCCAGCCCTTGACGACGGGGTCAGATTCCGGCCTGCCCGCGGGTTCTGCCGACAGGGGTACGACCAGCACCGGGTTACAAGTGCGCAGGTCAAAACCCGACTGCAGCAGCGTAAACCACAGCAGGTCGCGTTGCGACTGGTTGCCGGTCAGCAGCACGTCGCACTTGGGCAGGTTGGCCTGCAAGCGGTTTAACTCGGTTCTGACCCGCCCGGGGTGTTCATACAGTAATTCCAGTGGCCGGGGAGCGACAAAATCCAGGATGACCGGCTGCGGCAGGTCGAACGGCAGCAATTCGAGCAACTCCCAAAATGCGACCAGGATGGCGTCCGGTTGCTGCCTGACTATGGCGGCTTTCAGTTCATCCCGGCTGCGGAAGGCATCCGCATGCCTGCCATCCTTGCCGTCCTTGAAACTTTCCAGCCAGGTTTGTGTGATCGTATGTCCCGCGCGGCGTAAGGCGCCTGCGAGTTGTGCGGTGCGTATGGCATTGCCGGTTGCAATCGCGTCGGCGCTTAACGGGGGTTCCTGGGTGATCAATAGAATGTGCATATTGTAAAGAGGTCCCGGCGCCGGTCAGCCATTAACTACGATGCAGTACATGATGCAGTACACACTGCAGAACACTAGTGTGCAATCAGCATATAACTGGCGAGTCCGACGAAGGCCAAAATGCCAACGACATCCGTCACCGTGGTCAGTACCACGCCGCCCGCCAGCGCGGGATCAATTGACATACGTCTCAATATGACGGGAATCAGCGCGCCTGCCAGGGCGCCCGCGACCAGGTTCGTGATGATGGCAAAGGCCATCACCAGGCCCAGTCCAAGACTGCCGTACCATAAATAGGCGATGGCGGCGATGATGATGGAAAACAGGATGCCGTTGAGCATGCCCACGGCCAGTTCCTTGCGCAAAATTGCCATGGAATTGCGTGCGCTGACCTGTCCGGTCGCCATACCCCTTATCATCAGTGTCAGTGTTTGGGTGCCGGCTATGCCACCCATGCTCATTACCACGGGGAAAAGCACGGCCAGTGCGACCAGCTTATCGAGTGTCGGCTGGAATGCATACAGCACCACCGCCGCCAGCAGGGTGGTGATCAGGTTAACACCCAGCCAGACCCAGCGTCTGCGCGCGGAGTGCAAGACCGGCGCGAACATATCCTCTTCTTCATCGAGACCCGCCGCGGTCAGCACCATGTGTTCGCCTTCTTCACGGATGACGTCAACGACGTCATCGATGGTGATCCGGCCCAGCAAATATCCGTTTTGATCAATGACCGGCGCGGAAACCAGATCATCGTGTTCGAATTCAATGGCGACCTCGCGGGCGGACATGTCGACCGGCAGTGCCGGTGTCGTCGTATCGAATAATTCACTCACCAGGCTCGCTGGATCTTTTGTCAATACCGCCGCAAGTTGGAGTCTTCCGAGGTACTTTCCCTGCCGGTCAACGACAAATAACTGGTCAAAGACTTTTGGCAATTCACCCCTTAGTCGCACGTAACGTAAAACCACGTCAAGCGTGACATCCGCTCGTACCGTGACGACATTGGGATTCATCAAACCGCCGGCGGAGTCCTCCGGATAGGACATGACCTGGGCCAGTCTTTCCCGGTCCTGCTTGTCCATGGCGCGCAGGACTTCGGTGATAACGGCGTCCGGCAGGTCATTCAGAATGTCTGCGAGGTCGTCGATGTCCAGGTCGCCTACGGCCTGGATCAGATCATCGGGCGAGGTATCGCGAATCAGCCCTGCACGTACTTCATCGTTGACTTCGAGCAGCACATCGGCATCGAGATCGACTTTGACGAGATTCCAGACAAGCTGGCGCCTGGACTGTGGCAACGACTCCAGCAGATCGCCGATCTCGGCGCCGTTGAGACTGTTGAGCAGCTTTCTAACCTGTGACTGAACACCACTGTCCAGCGCCTCGGACAATCGATCCAGATGACGGGCTGTTTTTTCTTCGTGCTGATTTTCCCGCATCGCTTTCGTCAACCTATAAAGAGATTTATGAAAAACCGCCAATGATGGGTTTGCCGGCTATGATCGCCGTATATTGTAACAAGGAGTCCGAATTCAGGGGGATATTGCATCACGGGTTTTTGCAGCTTCTCAAGCAGCGCACCGTTATTCTTTCTTTATCTTCCCGGCTATTTTCCAGGAGGGCTTTTCACGGTGATGCACCAGCACGTTGGGGTGTTTTTCAGCCAACGACTTTGCCAGCTTCTCGGCCAGGTAGACCGAACGGTGTTTGCCGCCGGTGCAACCGATACAGATGGTCATGTAACTGCGCTGCGCATCCTGGAACAAGGGTAACCAGGTGTTCATGAAATCCTCGATATCCCGCGCCATGTTTTTGACCTGCTCATGGCTCTCAAGCCATGCGCTGACGGCTTTGTCCCTGCCGGTGAGCGACCTGAGTTCTTCCTGCCAGTGGGGGTTGGGGAGAACACGCGCGTCAAAGATAAAATCGGCGTCCTGCGGAACACCCTGTTTGTAGGCAAAGGACTGCAGCACGATGCTCATGTCACTGGAACGGCGGTCAACAAAATTCCAGACCTGGCGGCGTAACTGGTGAATATTGGTGTGGCTGCTGTCGATCACCAGGTCCGAGCCACGGCGCAGGGGTTTCAACAGCCGCGTTTCGTTTTCGATGGCATCGGTCAAAACCTTGTCGCTGCCGGTGAGGGGATGACGCCGTCGCGTCTCGCTGAATCGTTTTAACAGAACCGGCTTTTCCGCGGTTATAAACAGTAACCTGCAGTTAAAACCGGATTTCCTCAGCGAGTGCATCCAGTCAATCACGACCTTGAGGTCGGACTCCCGTGAACGCGCATCGATGCCAAGGGCGACTTTCTTATAGAGTTCCGGATTGGCGGATAACTGCGGTCCAAAATCTGGCAGCATGGCCCCGGGCAGATTATCAATACAGTAATAACCGAGGTCTTCAAGCGCGTTCAATGCGGTCGACTTGCCGCCGCCTGATATTCCACTGACAATGATGATGTCCTGCGCTAGCCCGGACATTGCACCAGTATCCCGGATGCTGACTCGGTGACACACCGTACTTCTTGATCGCACCCGAAAAACTCCATGTCACCCTTATGTTTCAATATCATGAGAAAGAGGTCAGGTCGACTGGTGCAATGTTCGGGCTAGTTATCCATGCGGGTCTTTCAAGCGTGTGAACTTGAAAGCAATTGCCAGATTTCATTCGCGTCTGCCGCTTTACGCAGCTGATCGAGCAATTCCGGGTCACTGAAGCGTTCAACGATACCGGCAAGCAACTTCTCATGATCTCCGGTGCATTCCTTTGGAACGGTCAGCGCAAAAACCAGGTCGACGGGTAATCCATCTTCGGCATCATAAGCCAGCGGTTTTGACAGTCGCAGGAACAGCCCCTCCACGTCATTGGTGCCATTGATGCGCCCACGTGGCACGGCGACGCCGTTCCCCAGGGTCGTACTGCCAAGATGTTCCCTGGCGCATATGCTTTCAAAAATTTCCCGGGAATTGAGATCCGGGTTTTTTCTGGCCATCGTAGTGCTGATAAATTCGAGTAAACGTTTTTTGCTGCTTATCTTAACGTCCGCAATGATACGGGCAGGACTAAGCAGATCACTTTCCAGCATGGTAGTTCTTCTATTTCAGTTTGTAAGGTTAATGTCGGTAGTTTAGTGACCACCCTCCGAACTCACCGGTTCGTGCCTGACGTGTTCGTGGTTGGTGGTACGGTCCTTACGCCGGCGTATCTGGCGGTCCAGTTTGTCAACCAGGCCATCGATTGATGCATACATATCAGTGGCTGTTACGGTGGCAAAAACCGTACGCCCGCCGACGTTGACGGTGGCCTCTGCCAGCTGCTGCAATTTTTCGACGTTTAAAATGACGCGTATTGATATCACCTGATCAGAGTGGCGCATGATTTTCTGCATTTTTTCGGTGACATAAGCACGAAGAGCCGGAGTAACATCAACATGGTGGCCGGTAATATCGATTTGCATCAACGATCTCCTTTTTTAGTTTGTTCCCTACTGATTAATGTAAGGCCGGACAGGCGCACATCAATGGATGATGGGCCTGTATTCAATAAATCTGACATTTTTGGGGCATAAATGATTCAATTATCACCAGCCAGAATTTTCGGCCGGTCGTACTTACAGTCTATACGTCAGGTGTCCAATTTTCTATTCTTTCCGCACCCGGTGTTCTGTCAGCCAATAACGTCATTGAATGCGTGGAACACCCCCTAGTAGTCATCCGTTCGACGATTAACCCGACGACGTTCGGAAGACGATCCAATGCCCAGCGATTCACGGTACTTGGCAACCGTTCGCCGGGCCGCACAAATGCCGGCCTGACGCAGGAGTTGCGAAATCTCCTGGTCGCTCAATGGCTGGTGCGAAGGTTCACTTTCGATCAGCATCTGGATCCTGGCCTTGGTGGCAGTTGCGCTGACTATCCCGCCATTGAGGGTGCGCACGTGGCTGGAGAAGAAATACTTGAGCTCGAAAATACCCCTGGGTGTCAGCATGTATTTACGTGTTGTGGCCCTTGATACAGTTGATTCGTGAACCCCGACCTGGTCTGCAACATCCTTGAGTATGAGTGGCCGCATCGCTATCTCGCCCTCTTCCAGAAAACCGCTTTGGGTGTCGACGATAGACTGGGAGACCTTCAGCAGGGTGCGGTTGCGTAATTCGAGACTGGATAGCAGCCAGCGTGCCTCCTGCAGGCGTCCGCGCAGATATTCGGCGTCCTTGCCACCGGATTTCCGCAACAGGTTGATGTAGAACTTGTTCAGCCGCAAGCTGGGATTGCTCTCGGGGCTCAGCGTCGTCACCCATGTATCGCCATCCCGGCGTACAAAGACATCGGGCACCAGGTACTCGTCCCGGCGGTTGTCAAAACGTGAACCCGGGCGTGGCTCCAGCCCGCGGATCAACTCCAGTGCCTGCTTCAGGCTTTCGGACGACGCCCCGGTTTCGCGCAGCATCTCCTCGTAGGCGTTGCTTGCAACCAGCTTGAGATAATCCCGGGCGAGACGAAGCGCCAGTTCTACCCCGGCTGTGCCTGCCGGCTGGGCTTTCAGTTGGACCCGGATACACTCCCCGGGGTCGCGACTGGCGACACCGACCGGTTCCAGCCGTTGTACGCGGTGTAAAACGGCGAGAATTTCATCGTCTTCAACCCTGACCTCCGGCAACAGGCTTGCGCGTATAGCGGGGATGTCATCGGACAGGAAGCCGTCGTCATCGAGCGCATAGACAATGGCGTTTGCGATCGCCGCGTCAGTCTCACTGAAGTGGGCAAGACGAATCTGGGACAGCAAATGTTCACGCAATGTGCCGGAACTGGTGTCTTCGAACTGCCGGTCTGAAAAGTCGTCGGTCCAGGCGCCGGTATCGCCCCACTGTTCCTGCTCAGTTTGCCAGTTCAGGTCATCGTAATCTTCGGGCGCGTAGTCCTTTTCACCGCTGGCGTCACGGTTTTCGGTGGTTTCAGATTCGCGCGCGGATTCTTTGCCGGCCTTGGCCAGCGGTTCTGAAAACTCTTCCTGTTCCAGTAAAGGATTGGCGTCGACCACCTCCTGGATGTAGTCGCGCAATTCGATGCGGGTCAGTTGCAGCAGGCGGATGGCCTGTTGCAGTTGTGGCGCCATCGCCAGCTTCTGCGTGAGTCTGAGTTGTAATGACGGGTTTACCATGTATGCGTCTTAGTGGGCCATGTGATAATCAGAGCCGGAATTCGTTACCCAGATAGACCGCTCGCACCTGTTCATTGGCCAACAGGGACTCCGCGTTGCCCTGGGCCAGCACCTGTCCTTCATTGAGGATGTAGGCGTGGTGGCAGATGCCGAGCATCTCCCGGACATTGTGGTCGGTAATCAGGACACCGATATTCTGATCGGTCAGTTGATTGATGATGCTCTGGATCTCCCGGACTGAAATCGGGTCAATGCCGGCAAACGGTTCGTCGAGCAGGATAAACCTCGGTCTGGCGGCCAGTGCCCGCGCAATTTCCACCCTGCGCCGTTCGCCGCCTGAGAGTACCTGGCCCATCTGGCTGGCGAGGTGGGCAACACCGAGCTCCTCCATCAAGGTCTGCAAGTATTTCCTTGCGTTGATCCAGGTCCAGTTCGCGGCGTAATTCGAGGATGGCCATGATGTTGTCCCGCACCGAAAGTTTGCGGAATACGGAGGCTTCCTGGGGCAGGTAGCCAACACCCAGGCTGGAGCGGACATTCACCGGCTTGTGCGTGATATCCACGCCATCGACCGTGATACTGCCCTTGTCAGTCGGTATCAGGCCGACGATCATGTAGAAACAGGTGGTTTTACCCGCACCGTTGGGGCCAAGCAAACCCACGACCTGACCCGGCTCCACTTCTATGTTTACGCCACGCACAACTTCTTTTTTACGGTAGGTTTTGTGCAGGTTCGTGGCTTTGAGCATATCAGTTACCGTCCTTGCCGGAATCGGGCTTAGCGGATGCCGGCAGGTCCGGCGCGGATGCAGGTTCCCCGGCGCCCTTATCGTCTTTCTTGTCCTTATCGTCTTTCTTGCCCTTCTTGTCACTTTCGCTGTTGATCACCGCCGGGTCAAGCAGGATATGAATTCTGCCATTGCCGTTCTCATCGCTGCTACCCTGGAAGTGTTGCACGTTCAGGTCATAAGTCAGTAACTCGCCGCTGATCTGGTATTGTGGATGCTTGACGTCGGCATTGCCCGCCAGTGTAACCAGTCCGCTGGCAACCTGGTAGTCGATGGTGTTGGCGGTGGCCTGAACCAGCCCCTGTTCCTCGATCTCCTGTTCAAGAAATGCGGGCTGGCCGCGAAAGGTGACCGAACTCACTTTCCCATCGATTTTCTTGACTTCCGCTTCATCGGCCGTAATACGCAAGGTGCCCTGGTGTATATCGACGTTACCCCGCAGGGTGGTCACACCATCCCCCAGTGTTCCATCAGTGGAATTGGCGCTGACCTCCAGGGATTTCTGCCGGTCAGACTCCAACGCCATTAGCGGCATGCTCAGGCAAAACAGGATCAGGTACAGGGCAACACGTGCCCGCCGGGTAGGTAAACGGTTAATTGACAGCATAGGAGGCTTTAACCTGTTGTTTCAGTTTGAATGTTTTGGCTTTCATGTCCAGCTCCAGACCGATTGCATCAACCCGGTTGTAGCCGTCGAAAATATGCACCGGCTGGTCTGTGCTGGCGGTTTGCGGTGTGACTTCAATCTGAACCTCGCGTGTATTGATTTCGACCCAGTTTCCAGTTGCCGGTTCACTCCGCCTGACCTCTACCTGACCTGTCAATTGAACATGCTCCTTATCCGCAGTCACCGTAGCCGTGTCCGCCGTTAAATCCCAGACGGCATCGGGCTGATTGAGCCTGACGACCGGGTGTTCAATGGTACCCAACTGTAACTTGGGGTCATTTCTTAAGACAGGTGCCCGCATGTTGACTGCGGGTTTTCCATTTTCATCAAAAAACTGTAACTCAAAATCATGCAACACATAGTCCAGTTCCGGATCAAGACCCGCGACCGGTGCGGGGTTTTGCGTGTCCTGCGAACGGCTTACCCAGAAGCTGAACGCGCTGAGCAGTAACAGGGCAAACATTCCGCGTCGTGTTTTCCGGGTGATCATGATGCCAGAATTTCATCCATAATGATCTGGTCTTTTTTCTGCGCGGCCAGAATCAGGTTACAAATTTCCCTTACCGCGCCATCACCGCCGTTACGCCGGGTTATCCAGTGAGCCCGTTGTTTGACAAAATCCTCGCCATCCGCGACCGAAACAGCCAGGCCGGCGCGCATGAGTACCGGCAAATCTATCCAGTCGTCGCCGGCATAACATATCTCGGAAGCATCCAGCCCGGTGATCTCAAGTAACTGCAGGAATACATCCAGTTTGTCTTCGCGACCCTGGTAAACATGCCGGATACCCAACTGGCTCATGCGATGCCCGACGGCCGCGGATTGCCTGCCCGTGATCACGGCGACTTCAATGCCCACCCGTTGCAGGGCTTTCATGCCCATTCCATCCCGGGTATTGAACGCTTTCATCTCATTGCCGGCATGGTCGAAGTAAAGTTGCCATCGGTCAGTACGCCATCCACATCGAGGATCAGCATGCGTATTCTTGAGGCGCGTTCCTTGAGAGCGGCATCCATGGGCAACATTCAGATGACTCCGGCCTGCAGTAAATCATTAAAATTCAAGACACCCTGCAAGCGCAGATCATCATCCACGACCAGCAGGCCCTGTATTTTGAACTGCTGCAACATTTTCACCGCTTCGGCCGCCAGTGCCTCGGCGCTTATCGTTTTTCCATTTATTGTCATAACGTCGCCGACAATGGTTTTATGCGGATCGATTTCATGTTCCAGCGCCCTGCGCAGGTCGCCGTCGGTGAAGACGCCCTCGACCTTCATCTCGGCGTCGGTGATTGCGACCATCCCGAGTCTTTTTCTCGTCATCTCGACAATCGCTTCGGAGAGGCTCGCATTTGCCGGCACCCGGGGTATTTCGTCGCCGCTATGCATGATGTCATGAATATGCAGCAACAGGCGCTTGCCAAGTTGCCCGGCCGGGTGAGAGCGGGCAAAATCCTCGGCCGTGAAACCACGGGATTCCAGCAGTGAAACCGCCAGCGCATCACCCATGACCAACGCGGCCGTGGTGCTTGAGGTGGGCGCAAGTCCCAATGGACAGGCCTCGGCATGAACGGCAACATTGATATGCACATCGGCATGGCTGGCCAGCGTCGAAGCGGGTTTTCCGGTCATGGCGATAATGCCCACTCCCTGACGTTTGAGCAACGGCAGGATCCGCCTGACTTCATCGGTTTCGCCGGAATTTGACAGTACCAGCACCACGTCATCATTGGTGATCATGCCAAGGTCGCCGTGATGAAGCTTCCGCCGCGTGAACAAAAAAAGCCGGCGTGCCGGTACTCGCCAGGGTCGCGGCAATTTTGCCGGCGATATGTCCCGATTTACCCATTCCGAGAACGACGATCCTGCCACGGCAAGCCAGGATAAGCTGGCAGGCGGCCACAAATGCCTCATCTATACGAGAGAGAAGGCCGGTGACGGCGGCGGCTTCGGTATTGATGACGGCCCGGGCCAGTTCTTTCAGGGCGAAACTGTCCATAGGCGTATTCTAACCTGATTTAAGCAACCCCTGATCAATTATACACGGGCGCGACGGTGTCTTTACGGGCGCTCCGTGCAGTGTAATTGGAAGGTTCTTCAATTACTCGCAATTGATCGGAATATCGAAGCACATAAATTTTATTTCAGCCCGGCACGACTGCTTGTATCCGGGCGGAACTCATCCATACCAGGATGATATAGCCGATAAACATCAGCAGAAGTGCAGCTCCCTGAGCGTCTGCCGATACGGCCCGGACCGCGAAAATCCGAGGCCATCAGGTAAAGCGCGCCGGTGATCAGGAACATGGCCGGGAAATCACGCGCCAGGATGATGGGCAGAAGTTCGACCGGTTTGATAACGGAGGCAATCCCCAGAACACCCAGCAGGTTGAAAATATTCGAACCGATAATGTTGCCGATCGCCAGGTCGTCTTCCTTGTGCAGGGCTGCGGTTATGGCGGTTGCCAGTTCCGGCAAGCTGGTGCCGATAGCCACGACGGTCAGACCGATGACGGTGTCGTTAACGTGAAGGATCCGGGCTATCGTGATCGCGCCATCGACCAGGAATGTCGAACTGATCGGCAATACCACGAGTCCGACCATCAGCCAGAACACCGCGATCTTGGTGGGGATATCTTTAGGGATTTCAGCGTCAAACTCTTCCGCCAATGGGTCTGAAAGCGGCCTGTGCAAGCCGATACGGATGATCCAGATCACAACCAGCAACCAGTCCACGATCAGAATCCAGCCTTCGGGGCGGCTATAAATACCATCCAGTGCCATCAGAAAGCAAACCAGCATGATCAGCAACAACATCGGGTATTCACGTTTCAGCGCAGTGGATTCCATGCGCAGCGGATAAATCAGCGCCGTTGCTCCCAGCACCAGTCCCATGTTGGCAATGTTTGAACCAATTGCGTTGCCCACGGCCAGACCGGAGTTGCCTTTCAGCGTGGCGACTGCCGAGACGACCAGTTCGGGTGCCGAAGTGCCAAAACCGATAATGGTCAGGCCGATGATCAGTGGTGCTACACCGAGGTTACGTGCGGTTGCCGATGCGCCCGCGACCAGGCGGTCAGCGCCCCAGACGAGCAGAAGAAAACCGGCAACCAACTGGATGATTGCGATCGTCATTACCTGGGGTGGTAGTCCTGGATGATGATTAAATGCCGGTCTACGCACGGCAGTTAAATAACTCCCCGTCGCAGAAAGGTGTTTTTAATGCATATAATCCACTATGATAAATGCTTCTGAAAGGTCAAGTCCGTTTGCCCCCTTGGCCATGCGGTTAATTAAGTTTAATTATTCTCCGGTTCGATGTTTTTCAAACCGCATGAAACATTGACCGGAAAAGGACGATAGTTTATGGATAGCACAACAATAGCGCAAATGATACTTAAAGGTCTGCCGGATGCGGAAGTGACGGTAAGTGGTGATGACGGTGTTCATTTTGAAGCCGTGGTCCGCAGTCCGCGGCGTTCGCCGGAAAGCCAACACTGGCAAGGCACCGGATGGTTTATGCCACACTGGGTGAATTGATGGGAAATGAAATACATGCCCTGGGTTTGCGTACCGAGTTGCCGGGAAAACGGGTTCATGATTAAAGTCTACCGTCCTCTTGCAACTGAAAGGCTTGTATCAATTGCCTTTCCCCGGAATAAAACCGCACCCCTGGCGGGCTGATTTCGCGTTTGCAGAATAAGTCTGACAGTCGCCGTCAGCAACTTGTGCTCCAGCGGAGCCAAGCCTGGTTTTCAATGCGAACTGGCATCATCGCCGGGCTAATACGGGTATTTTGACCTGCGAGATAACCGGGCCCGAATCGAGCCCGGCGGTGACAAAATGGATACTGGCGCCGGTTTCGCTGTCGCCCGACTGCAAAGACGCGATTATAGGTGTCCAGACCCTTGTACAGTGGCAGCAGGGAAGGGTGCAGATTGATCATGCGGTCCGCGATAACGGCGTGGTAAATTCTCGCCCAGGATACGCATGTAGCCGGCGAGAATGATCAATTCCACCTGGTCCTGTTCAAGGACCTCGGCGACATGCGCTGAATCGTGCGCCTGGCGGTCCGGAAAGACGTATGGCTGATCACGCTGACGGGAATTCCGGCAGCCGTTGCGTGCATGATACCCGGCGCCTCTGCCCGGTTGGAAACACCCGTACGATATCGAGGTCCAGGTTTCCGGCAATTGCGTCGATCAGTGCTTTCAGATTGCTGCCGGTACCGGAAATGAGTACACGCGGCCTTCAAGTGTCCATGGCTCATGAGCGAATATAGTTGACCCGATGCCGGGGTGTCAGGACAATCGATACACGGCCAAGCGGGTAGAGTTTTCACCCGCCTGCTTCAGCGCTGCGCAGATTTCGTCGGCGGACTTTTCGCGACCAGAATACCATGCCGATTCCGCAGTTGAAGGTCCGCAGCATCTCCTGTTCTTCAATGCCGCCCCGTGTTTGCAGCCATTGAAAGACTGTCGGGAAAGTTCCAGGCTGACAGGTCAATTCCAGCCCCAGTCCAGCCGGTATGACGCGGATGATGTTTTCACTGAGTCCACCGCCGGTAATGTGGGCGAGCCCATCGATCGTGTACTGCTCGATCAGGGACAGCAGGGTTTTGACGTAAATCCTTGTGGGTGCGAGCAGGGCGTCGCCCAGGCTACCCTCACCCATGGGCATGGCCGGGTCATCCCCCGAGCGTTCCAGTACCTTGCGGATAAGCGAGTAGCCATTGGAGTGCGGGCCGGATGATGCCAGACCCAGGACGACATGACCGGCTCTGATGCGGCTGCCGTCTGATGAGTTTTGGACGATCCACCACGCCGACGGCAAAACCCGCCAGGTCATATTCGTCCGGTTCATACATTCCCGGCATTTCGGCCGTTTCACCACCGATCAACGCACAGCCGGCTTGCCGGCAGCCCTCCGCGATGCCTTCAATCACCGCCTGGGCATTGTCGATTTTCAGTTTTCCGGTGGCGTAGTAATCGAGAAAAAACAGCGGTTCAGCACCACAGGTCAGGATGTCATTGACACACATGGCAACCAGGTCGATTCCGATGGTGTCATGGCGGTCGAGTTGCCGCGCCAACAGCAACTTGGTGCCCACGCCATCGGTGCCGGATACCAGTAATGGTTGCCTGTAACGTGTGGTGTCAAGCTGGAACAGACCGCCAAAGCCGCCCAATCCGCTGACAACGCCGTTGCGATGGGTCGATTTGACCGCCGGTTTGATACGTTCGACCAGTTCATTTCCGGCATCGATATCGACACCGGCATCAAGGTAACTTAATCCGGCGTGGATTTTCGGTTTTTCTATTCAATGACAGGATCCGTTTATTCATGCGAGTTCTTCGGTGTCATATGGTATCTTATTAGGCCCTTGAAAAACCCAATTTTTACCCGGTAATGCAGATGAAAAAATTACTGATAATAATTATTATACTGCATTTATCAGTTTCCCATGCACTGGCAGCAAACCGAGCCTGTATTCCGGTGAGGTCGTCGTAGCCAGCCAGACCGAAGCCGACCGCAACGCAGCCATACCGGAAGCACTCATCCAGGTTTTGCAAAAACTCAGTGGTCAGCGGGAGATGCCCATATCCCCGGCGCTCGACGAGGCGCTGCGAATGCAGCCCAGGATGCTTCGTTCCTATCGATATGAAAAAGTGGACCGCAGCAGCCGCCGATGGCACCGTCACGCAGGAATTGCGGCTGGTCGTGCAGTTCATGCAGGCGGAAGTGGACGGATCGTGCAGCGAAATCGGATTGCCGCGATGGCGGCAGGAACGGCCGGCGTCCAAATCTGGGTGGTCATCGATGATGGCCTCAGCCGGCAGCTGAAACCGATCACGTTCGATTACGTCTGGGAGTCCATGGAAGACATCGCCGCCATGCGTGGATTGCCCGTGAGCTGGCCCGAACTGGATGAGGAAGAGCTGCAACTGGTCGACATGCGTCTCGTCTGGGGCGGGTTTACCGATTACCTGGTTGAACGCGGCGCGCCGGCAGACGGCGTTGCGATTATTGCCGCGCGGCGTGAAGGACCGCAATGGACACGTGCGCTGGAACCTGGCCAGCAGAGGCCAGACCTGGAGTTGGCAAAACAGCGATATCGAATTGATGTATGCCATGGCGGAGGGCATACACCGCATGGCTGATGAGATCGCCGCGAGCAACACCATCCCGTTTTCAGAGCTGGGTGACCATACTGTCGATATCAGCATTGGCGCATTGAATAGCGCTGCTGCATATGCACGCTGCCTCGATTATTTGCAGAACCTGAGCCTGGTCAACGACGTGCAGGTGCTGGGTGCGAACCCCGGCAGCGTGCAATTTCCGTTTGCAGATCAACGCCTCGAGGGACAACCTCACAGAAACATTCAAGCAGGGCCTGGTGTTGATACCTGCCAGCGCCGGAAGTGACTACGATTATGAGTTTTTACCCTGATCACCTGCTAATATTTCCCCATGACGACTGATTCCCACAACTGGTTGATCGTGGCGTTGCTGGCGGGCACTGCCTGGCTGATTCACCTGCTTGCGCCGGTCATCACGCCATTCGCAATTTCAGCCGTGCTGGCCTACCTCGGTGATCCTATTGTTGACCGCCTGCAAAAGCTCTCAATCGGACGATGGAAAGTCGGGCGGGCGTTGGCCGTCAGTATTGTTTTCATCCTGATATTGTCCCTGTTGATAATCGCACTGGTCATCGTTGTGCCTTTACTGGTGGATCAGATTCGTTTGTTGATTCGGCTTTTTCCAAGCTGGATCGAGTGGTTCTCGGGTACGGCGCTGCCCTGGCTGGCCGCTAAGTTTGGCTTTGAACGCACGATTTCGATTCCGCACACCTGACCCAGGTGCTGAAGGACTACTGGCGGGAAATCAGTACCGCGGCTTTTAAAGTCGTGGATTACGTCTCGCGCGGCGGTATGGCGGTGGCAGCGGTGCTGACCAACCTGGTACTGATCCCCGTGGTGACATTTTACCTGCTGCGGGACTGGGACTGCTGGTCCGGGCTGCGCATGATTTACTGCCGCGAAATATGGAAGCTGGGGTCAGCCGGACGGCTAGATCGAAGTGGATGAGGTGCTCGGTGCATTTTTCCGTGGACAACTGATGGTCATGCTGGCGCTCGGGCTTATTTATACCATCGGTTTGTCCTTGGTCGGAATTGATCTGGCGGTATTGATCGGGATGGGCGCCGGTTTGCTCAGTATCGTCCCCTACCTCGGTTCAATAGTCGGTGTCCTGGTTGCCGTGCCGGTGCCGCCGTTTTCCAGTTTCAGGATGTATTTCACCTGGTCATGGTATTGCTTGTTTTTGCCGTGGGCCAGACAGCCGAGGGTATGTACCTGACCCCGAAACTGGTTGGTGACCGATCGGTCTGCACCCGGTGACCGTTATTTTCGCAGTGCTGGCGGGTGGGCAGTTATTTGGTTTCCTGGGAATCTTGCTGGCTTTGCCGGTCGCCGCAGCCTCAATGTACTGGTCCGCAACATGCTACACAAATACAGGCAGAGCGAGTCTTTATCAATTTGACACCGGACGGGAAAGGCTGAGTCAGATGTTGTTTTCTCCGCAAATTCCCTTGCCGTTGATGCCTCTGCGGGACAATCGTTTTGAAAACTTTGTCAGCGGGCCAAACCAGCGCACTGGTCGAGGCCTTGAAAAACATGCCCGGACGAGCCCGGTTCAATTGTTTTCCTGTCCGGCGGCCGAGGGCAGTGGTAAAACACATCTGCTCAACGCCCTGTGCGTCGGGACCCGTGAACGCCAGGGCCGCGCGTTTTATCTCGCACTGAAGCGTCTGCCAAACGACGCCATCGCATCCTTGCAGGGTCTGGAAAAACTGGACCTTGTCTGTGTGGACGATTTGCATGTCATCGCCGGTGACGGGGCCTGGGAAGAGGCATTATTCCATTGTTTCAACCGCATCAGGGAAGCCAATGGCCGTCTGCTTGTCAGCAGTCGCGAAAGGCTGTCTGCACTTGAGCTGGGCTTGCCCGACCTGGCTTCCCGGCTGGCGTGGGGTTTGCGTCTGCAACTGCAGCCGCTGGCAGACCATGACAAAATGGCGGTGATCAATCTGCACAGCGATGTGCTTGGGCTGAGCCTGCCTGAAGATGTTCAGCAATATCTGCTGAAACACCATGACCGGAGCATGGCCGCGTTGATACATACCGTGGAGAGTCTGCACCAGGCGGCGTTGACACTGAAACGCAGAATTACGGTACCACTGGCACGTGAAGTGCTGCAATTAACAAGGACTAGTACGATGTATCTGAATAATATAGAGCCATGCTGACCAAAGTAGAAATTACCCGAAACTGGCTGCCGCGATATACCGGTATGCCGCTGGACGAGTTCGGTGAATACATCCTGGTCACAAATTTCGGTGATTATGTCCGGCGTTTTGCAAAGATGTTTGACTGCAAGATTTATGGCGAAGACCGCACCATGCAGGCCTCCACCAACGACGACGGTTTGACCATCATCAATTACGGCATCGGTTCAAGCAATGCTGCGACCATCATGGATCTGTTAACGGCCGTCATGCCCAAAGGCGTGTTGTTTCTTGGGCAAATGTGGCGGGCTGAAGAAATCTACCGAAATCGGTCATTTCATTTTGCCGATAGCCGCCATTCGTGGTGAAGGCACCAGTGACGATTATTTTCCGCCTGAAGTGCCGGCCTTGCCTTCATTCAAGCTGCACAAGTTTGTTTCAGACAAGATCCTGGCGCACGGTGTCGATTACCGTACCGGCGTGATCTATACCACCAATCGCCGGGTGTGGGAGCACGACGAGGCGTTTCACAAGAAGCTGCACGAGATGACCTGTATCGGCATCGACATGGAAACGGCGACTTTGTTCATCGTCGGTCACGCCAATGCAATCGCACACGGTGCGCTGTTGCTGGTATCAGACGTGCCGGTCACGCCCGATGGCGTGAAAACCGAGGAATCGGACAAGAAAGTTACCGAAGACTGGGTGGATCTGCATCTGCAGATCGGAATCGAGGCCATGACCGAGATTGGTCTGAAGGGTGAGCGGATCAAGCATTTCCGTTATTAGCTCCAATATTTCCATGACACAGTCCGCCCTGGTGAAATATTGGGCTTAGCCGGTGTTACGAAAAAGGGCCGCATGTGCGGCCCTTTTTCCCTTTCTTCGCAGTGTCTAATTACTCGCAGTTTTACCCGCGGTTTTAAATGTCATGCTGTTGTCAATTTGCAGCCCATCGGGTTCAGACGCACATCCACGCGGGAGTGGCCAAGCATATCCGTGTAAACTTTCTTCATCGCTTCGGAAAATTCGTATGATCCCCGCTTGCTCTTCATCGCTATCGAAGTGGAACTGGTCGGCTAAAGCCGCCTGGATTTCCACTGTTTGCCATATCATAAGAGACTGAGAAAACGTACCATCGTCCTGTGATTTAGCCGTCATGAAGCCGCCAGGTCCTTGACGTGTTGTTCACCTATCGATACGCCTATGGCGTTTTTCCCCATCAGGGCGAAAACATCGAGCCCCTCGCATGCGTCATATCCGATGGAATCCTGACCGGTTCGGTCTGGTTGGCCAAATCGAGGTTTTCGAATCCGGGCACCATCATGCTCGCCATACCGACAAACATTTCAGGTTTATCGACATGCAGCGCCAGCAGGCCCTCGCCCTGGGTAAAGGCCTTGGCCGGGTCATAATCATTGATCATGACACGTACACCCATCAGGTTGTTGATCATCGGCGGCATCGGGACATTGAGTTGTGTCACAAGCCGCGCTGCCTGGTCATTGATATCTTGCAGGCGCGTGCATTGATACGGGCTCGCCGCCAGGGCAGTGGCTTTTTCAAGTACGAACTCGCGCAATTTGCCGACTTTTATCGCCAGCGATGCGGACAGCAGATAGTTGCCGTCAGTGGCAGACGGAATATCGGACACCAGCGCGGCAAGACTGCCGGCGAGCGATTTTCAATTTCCAGGTCATAACGCATGGCTATTTCATTGGCGGTCACGCGGGTGGTGCCGGCCGTCATACGCGGTGTTTTGGCGATGATGGACTTCAACTCCGCAACACAGACGGCGTCGAGCCCATCCAGTCCGGTCGTCAATCAGGTCCCAGCAAGCCACGGGTGTAACTGTCCGGGTTCAAAATTTCATCAGCCAGTTTCTGAATATCCAGGATGCCCGATCCGTAAGCGGTATAACCTTTGGCTTTGTTCATAACGCCCAGGATATTGCTGGACGCCATGCTTTGGGCAGGCATTTCCTGGCCAAGGAATGCTGCCAGCAGGCTGTCTTCAGCCTTGACGGGAAACACGCTCAGCAGCCAGTTGCTGGTCAAGAATCGCAATGTACACGGCGACCGGCATATCCTCTTCTGCAATACGCCAGTACGTGGTGCCATTGAGTTCTTTGACCGGTAGCTGGTAACCCATTTTCGTTTCAATGCGGCCAATCGCATTGCGCATTTCCTGTGCATCACTCAAGCCAATCCGGAAAACCGGAAAAATACCCTTTGCATAAAAGGCGTAGTGGGCTTGCAGGGATATACCCACTTTATTCAGGCTCTCCGTGCTCAGGGTGCCACCCAACTCGTCGAGAACCGCCGCTGCCAACCGGGCGGCCTGGTCACCCTCATGTTCACCCGCCTGGTAATCGGCCTGGAACTGGCTGATCTGTTTCGATAAGACATCCAGCACCGGCTGAAAGCGTTTTACATAAACATCAGTGATCGCTTCTGGCACAGTTTCAATATCGGCAAATACATAGGCCGTATCGGCTGGAACATAGGCGAGCAGCGGGTTGGCTGTTTTTCTTAACGGTGACGGCCGTTTCTTCCGCGTCCTTGTTACACGCTGTCAATAACAGCGCTGACGCCAGGATAAATACAATTGTTCGGCTAAATTTCATGGTCTGGATGTCCTGTAATAATGATCATGTATAGGTGTTATACCACAGTACAACACTAAAGACAATAATTTTGTAATAATAATCGGCTTTTTCGCATGGCTGAGCCCGCCATAACGGATCTCTCAGCCTAAAGAAAATGCGACTCGCTGACCGCCGGATACGCGGGATAGCGGTAGTTTTTTTCGATCTGCCAGGGGAGAAAGGGGTGACCGGCGTCTGAATATCTTGTATGGCTTTGTGAAAGATATTCAACAAACAACCCCCAATGCTTGCGCATTGGGGGTTTTTCAAAACGGATCTGAAAACAGCTTAGAGCGACTTGTACACCTTTTCCAGGGTATCCTTGGCATCACCGAACAACATGCGGGTGTTATCGAGGAAGAACAGCGGGTTTTGCACACCCGCGTAACCGGTGGCCATGCTGCGTTTGAGCACGATGGAAATCTTGCCCTTCCAGCATTCGAGCACCGGCATGCCGCCAATCGGGCCGTCAGGATCGGTCAGTGCCGAAGGATTGACGATATCGTTGGCGCCGATGACGACGGACACATCGACTTCCGGAAAGTCATCATTGATCTCGTCCATTTCAAAGACGATATCGTAGGGAACCTTGGCCTCGGCCAGCAATACGTTCATGTGGCCTGGCATGCGTCCGGCAACCGGGTGAATGCCAAAACGGACATTGACGCCCTTTTCACGCAGGGTCTTGGTGATTTCAAAAACAATATGCTGGGCCTGGGCAACCGCCATACCGTAACCGGGAATGATCATGACTTCCTTGGCATCGCTGAGCAGTTCGGCCGTTTCCTCGGCGTCTGATCGGCGACGACTTCACCCTGATCTTCGCCACGCTGCCGCCACGGTTCCTTCACCGGTGCCAAAGCCACCGGCAATCACGGCGAGGAACTTGCGGTTCATCGCACGGCACATGATGTAACTGAGGATCGCGCCGCTGGAACCGACCAGCGCGCCGGTCACGATCAGCAGGTCGTTGCCGAGCATGAAACCAGTGGCTGCCGCCGCCCAACCCGAGTAGCTGTTGAGCATGGATACCACGACCGGCATGTCCGCTCCGCCGATGGCCATGACCATATGGATACCAAACACCAGCGCGATGACGGTCATGATGATCAGCGGTTGCATGCCGCCACCGGCCGCGGACTGCAGTACAAACTGGTATCCAAACCAGACGGCGGCGAGCAGCAGGGCAAGGTTCAGCCAGTGCCGTGCCGGCAGGGTCAGCGGTTTGCCGCCGATACGTCCGGACAACTTGCCAAAGGCGATGACGGAACCTGAAAACGTCACTGCGCCGATCAGGATGCCGAGATAGGTTTCGATGTCATGAATGGTCAGTTCGACACCCGAGATAATGCGTCAGCCGGCCCGGGTCCATGAAATTGGCGAAACCGACGGCCACCGCGGCGGCGCCCACCAGGCTGTGCAGGATGGCGACAAGTTCCGGCATCTGGGTCATCTGTACGCGGCGCGCGGCAATAAGGCCGATGGTGCCACCGATCACCAGCGCTAAAGTAAATAGCCGTAGTCATCCGCGCTGACGCTGGTCCGAGTATCGTCGCGACCAGGGCGATCGTCATACCGATGACGCCATACCAGTTGCCCCGCCTGGCGGTTTCCTGGTTGGAAAGCCCGCCAAGCGCGAGGATGAAAAGGATGGTCGCAATGATATACGACATCGCAATAATTCCAGTGTTGGTAATCATGACAGTCCTCACTTCCTGAACATTTCAAGCATGCGGCGGGTGACAGCAAAACCACCGAAGATGTTGATACTGGCTACGGCCGCGGTTCCGATCGCGATCCACTTGATCACTTCAGCTGTCGGAACTGATCTGCAGCAGCGCACCGATAATGATGATGCTCGAAATCGCATTGGTCACGCTCATCAGACGGTGTATGCAGGGCGGCCGTGACATTCCAGATCACCATGTAGCCGACAAAGCAGGCCAGCACGAACACGGTGAAATGCGCCATGAATGAGGCCGGTGCAACCGCGCCCAGTCCCAGCAGCCCGAGGCCGGCGAGGACCATGCCGATGATCGGTCCCCAGACGGATGGTTTTTTCTTTCGGCCACTGGTGCCGGTGCCGGCTTTGGCTTGGGCTTGGCCACGGAAAGCTTTGGCGCCGGTGGCGGCCAGGTGGTTTTACCGTCCTTGCAGACGGTGGCGCCGCGAATCACCTCGTCTTCCATGTCGACCACGATCTGGCCGTCTTTCTCCGGTGTCAGGTCGGTCAACAGGTGACGCAGGTTGGTGGCGTATAACTGGCTGGACTGGGATGCCAGGCGGCTGGGCAGATCCGTGTAACCGATCAGGGTGACACCTTCGTGCGTGGCAATTCCGCCGGGTTCGGTCAATTCGCAGTTGCCACCCTGTTCCGCGGCCAGGTCGACGATCACGCTGCCGTCCCTCATGGACTCGACCATCTCTGTCGTGATCAGGCGTGGTGCCGGCTTGCCGGGAATCAGCGCGGTCGTGATGATGATATCCACGTCTTTTGCCTGTTCGGCAAACAGGGCCATCTCGGCCTTGATGAATTCATCACTCATGACCTTGGCGTAACCGCCTTCACCCGAGCCGTCCTCGTCTGCAAAATCCAGCATCAGGAATTCGGCGCCCATGCTCTCGATCTGCTCCTTGACTTCGGGGCGGGTATCGAAGGAACGTACGATGGCGCCCATGCTTTGCGCGGCGCCAATGGCGGCCAGACCGGCAACACCCGCGCCGATGACCAGCACCTTGGCCGGCGGTACCTTGCCGGCAGCAGTGATCTGACCGGTGAAAAACCGTCCGAAATGCTGTGCAGCTTCGACCACGGCCCGGTAGCCCGCGATATTCGCCATCGAACTCAGCGCATCCATTTTCTGCGCGCGCGAAATGCGTGGAATACTGTCCATGGCCATCGCCGTGACACCCTGGCTGGTCAGTTTGTCCAGCAGTTCAGGATTTTGCGCAGGCCACAGGAAACTGATCAGTGTCTGGCCCTTTTTCAGGAGTGCGGTCTCTTCGTCAGATGGACCACGTACTTTCATCACGATGTCCGAATCGCGCCAGATTTCTTCTGCAGTGGCGATTGAGCATCCGACGGCTGCATAACTCGCGTCGGAAAAATTGGCAGCGGCACCCGCATTGGATTCAACCGCTACATCAAAACCCAATTTCATTAACTGGGCGGATACTTCTGGGGTGGTGGCTACGCGCTTTTCACCCGCGAATATCTCCCTCGGTACACCGATTCTCATAAAAAATCTCCGGATGATTTGCCTTTTAAAGCCTGGGTTACGTCAATCAATGATCTCTATTTTTCAGTTTTATTCAGCCCGTCAGCAAAAACCGGCCGGCTGAAAATTCAAGTTGAGGGCGAGTATACCGACAAAAACCGCTATTTCTACGATCTAAGTCAATAATTTCGCATTGAATACAAATTTTTGTGATTGAACAGGGCCTAGCTGAATTGCTTGCGCAATGCTTCCAGTCTTTCCAGCGTGCCTATATCGTGCCAGGCACCCGTATAAATTTCGCCGGTCACCTGATGTCTCGCCATCGCTGCCTGTAGCATCGGCACCACTGAGAAGTTGCCATCGCCCGCCGGCTCGAAAAAGCGCGGGTGGTATACGCTGATGCCGCTGAAAGTGTAACGTGGTTGACCTTCGGCAATGACATAGCCACCGTGCAGTACAAAATCCCCGTTCGGGTTATGCGCTGGATTGGCCACCATCACCAGGTGGGCATGGTCGCATTTGATCGCGCGCAATCTCGCCAGCGGATAAGTCGTGAATACATCGCCGTTGATCACGGCAAACGGGGCATCACCCAGCATCGGCAAGGCCTGTTTGATCCCGCCCCCGGTACCCAGTGCGCCGGGTGGTTCGGCCGAGTAATGGATGTTCAATCCCCAACTGGAACCATCGCCTAGTGTGCCGCTTATCTGCTCACCGAGGTGGGACAGGTTGATGACGACTTCCCTGAACCCTGCCGCCGCGAGACCCGTCAAGTGATGCTCGATCAATGATCTGCCGCCAACCTCCAACAGGGGCTTGGGTCTTGTGTCCGTCAACGGCCGCAGGCGCTCGCCGCGTCCGGCGGCCAGGATCATGGCGCGCATTCTGGTTGCTCCAGGAATTCCAGGATATCTGCAAACTCGGGGTAAAGACGCAAGGTGCCGGTAAGATAGCCGTAAAAACGCGGGATCATTTCCAGGTAACCCCTCTTTCCGTCGCGGTAGTGGAGGCGGGCGAAAATACCGACAATCTTGAAATTGCGTTGCAATCCCATCAGGTCACAGTAACGCCGCCAGCGGGCGGGTTCTATATCGAGACGGAATTTCAGCCGGATTTCTTCCATCCAGTCTTCGATCCTGGCCCGTGGCCAGGCGATATAACGATCCCAGATCAACGAGATAAAGTCATAGCTGACCGGACCCAGGACGCCATCCTGATAATCGATGATGCCGATACCGTTGGCGCCGTTACTGAGCAGGTTGCAGGAATGAAAATCCCGGTGGACAAATGTTTGTGGCTGTTCCAGCGCCGAGTCAATGATACATCTGCAAAAGTTGTCCCAGCTTTCATCCAGGCTTCCGCGGGAGGTGCATTTGCGGTGCTCGAGCAGGTACCAGTCCGGGAAAAGATCCATGTCCCGGCGTAGTTTCCGCTGGTCAAACACGGGCAGATCCACTGCTGTCGACCTCCAGCGCCAGGGTTGTCAACATGTCAAATAATGCGGGGAACAGCGTATCGGCGTTGTCCGCGTGGAGTAAGTCACGGTACAGACCGTCTCCCAGGTCTTCAAGCAGCAGGAATCCATTGGCCTGATCCGCATGAAAAATCTCCGGTGCGTGCAAGCCCGCCGCGCGCAGCCGCTGGCCGATACCGATAAACAGCCCGACATCCTCCCCGGGTGGCGGTGCGTCCATCAGGATGCGCGATTCACCGTGCAACTGCACCCTGAAGTAGCGTCGGAAGCTGGCGTCACCAGCGATATTTAAAATTTCAGACCGTGGATCAACTCCCAGATCCCAAAGCCAGAGACGGGCTTTTTCCAGACGTGGATCGATTGTTGAAGTCAATATTGCACCGGATGATTCCATGGTGGTGAATTCTGCCGTAAACGCGCCAGCTATGAAACGTCGGCGACGGTATTTTTTTATATGGGACTAATATGGTACTATATAAATGACAGTTTTAAGGTTGCCACGTTGGAGTTTGTGCCCTGCAATGTTACGAATCAGCAAAATGACAGATTATGCCATTATGGTCATGGTTGAACTGAACGCATCGAGGGGTGAGGTTCTGACTGCGCAGGCGTTGGCGGAGCGTTCCCGGCTGGAGTTACCGACGGTTAGCAAGGTATTGAAAATGCTGGTTAAAATGAATTTAGTTGACTCCTATCGCGGTGCCAGTGGTGGTTATTGTCTGGAACGCGAGGCAAAGGATATCAGCGTTGCTGAAATTATTGTCGCCATCGAAGGTCCGATAGCCATGACCGAATGCAGCGTGGAAGAGGGTCTCTGTGCACAGGAAGCCATCTGCAGTCTGCGTGGCAACTGGCAACGTATTTCCATCGCGGTCGCAAAGGCGATGGAAGGCGTGTCGCTGGCGGAAATGGCGCAACCGGTCAAGACCGGTTCGGGTCCTTTGCACATCACCACGCTGAATGCGTGACAGAAATCGAATGAGTGATTTGGAATTAATACAAATATGAGCGGCGAAACATCCACAATCGACAGAATGGTCGAGCAGAAATACCGGCACGGTTTTGTAACCGATATCGATTCCGATACCATCCCGCCGGGTTTGTCCACAGACGTGATCAGGGCGATTTCATTGCGCAAGAATGAGCCTGAGTGGTTGCTTGACTGGCGTCTGAATGCGTTCAGACACTGGCTTGAAATGCAGCAACCCGATTGGGCGCACTTGAAAATTGACGCCATCGACTTCCAGGCCATCTCCTATTTCTCTGAGCCCAGGTCGGACAAGGACCGGCCCAAGAGCCTCGCCGATGTCGATCCCAAGCTGCTGGAAACCTATGACAAGCTGGGTGTGCCACTGCACGAACGCGCACGTCTCGCGGGTGTGGCGGTGGATGCCGTTTTTGATTCCGTGTCCGTGGGCACGACATTCAAGGCTGAACTGAAAAAGGCGGGCGTAGTTTTCTGCTCGTTTTCAGAAGCGGTGCAGGAGCATCCCGAGCTGGTGCAAAAATATCTCGGTTCCGTGGTGCCACAGCGGGATAATTTTTTTGCCGCGCTCAATTCCGCCGTTTTCACCGACGGCAGCTTTGTGTTTATACCCAAAGGCGTGCGTTGTCCGATGGAGCTTTCCACGTATTTCCGCATCAATGCAGCGGAAACTGGTCAGTTCGAACGCACCCTGATCGTTGCCGAGGAGGGCAGTCATGTCAGCTACCTGGAAGGCTGCACGGCGCCCATGCGCGATGAGAACCAACTGCATGCCGCGGTGGTGGAACTGGTGGCGCTGGAAGACGCCAATATCAAGTACTCGACGGTGCAGAACTGGTATCCGGGTGACGAAAATGGCAAGGGCGGCATCTATAATTTTGTCACCAAGCGTGGTGACTGCCGTGGTGCGAGGTCACGTATTTCATGGACGCAGGTAGAGACCGGTTCCGCCATCACCTGGAAATACCCAAGCTGTATTTTGCGTGGCGATGATTCCGTGGGTGAGTTCTATTCCGTTGCGCTTGACCAATAATTACCAGCAGGCCGACACCGGCACCAAGATGATCCATATCGGCCGCAATACGCGCAGCAAGATCATCTCCAAGGGTATCTCGGCCGGGCATGGACAAAATGCCTACCGCGGCCTGGTAAGGGTGACGCCGAGGGCGGCGAATGCACGTAATTACACCCAGTGCGATTCGATGCTGATCGGCAAGAATTGCGGGGCGCACACCTTTCCATATATCGAAGTCAGACACCCGACCGCCAAGGTCGAGCATGAGGCGACGACCTCGAGAATCGGCGAAGACCAGTTGTTCTATTGTCTGCAGCGCGGAATTTCCGAGGAGGATGCCGTTTCCATGATCGTCGATGGTTTCTGCAAGCAGGTATTCAGGGAGCTGCCGATGGAGTTTGCGGTCGAGGCCAAGGCGTTGCTGGAAGTCAGTCTCGAAGGCGCGGTGGGCTAGGTCAACGTCCAATGCAGGGCGAGCATCTGCCGAATTCAAGTGAAATCAAGGAATAAATCAAGACTATGTCTATCATGTTAAAAATCACCAACCTGCACGCAACGGTCGGGGGCAAGGAAATTCTGAAGGGCCTGAACCTGGAACTCGAAGCCGGGGAAGTTCACGCCATCATGGGTCCGAATGGTGCGGGTAAAAGTACCCTCGGCTAATGTGCTGGCTGGTCGCGAAGGCTACGAAGTGACCCAGGGTGAGGTCATTTTCAATGGTAAAAACCTGCTGGAACTCGAACCGGAGGAACGTGCCTGCGAGGGTGTGTTCCTGGCGTTTCAATACCCGGTGGAAATCCCCGGCGTCAACAACACCTATTTTTTGCGCGCCGCCCTGAATGCAAAACGCAAGCACCGTGGCGAAGAACCACTGGATTCCGTCGCATTTCTGCGCCTGGTGCGTGAGAAGCTGAAAGTCCTCCACATCGGCGATGAGCTTTTACACCGTGCGGTCAACGAAGGCTTTTCCGGCGGTGAAAAAAAACGCAACGAGATATTCCAGATGGCGGTACTCGAACCGACACTCGCCATCCTCGATGAAACGGATTCCGGTCTCGACATCGATGCGCTGAAAACGGTCGCGGAAGGGGTCAACAGGCTGCGTTCCAAGGACCGTGGAATGATAGTCGTGACACATTACCAGCGGCTACTGGACTATATCGTGCCGGACAAGGTGCACGTGCTGGCCGATGGCAAACTGGTTGCGACCGGCGGCGCCGATCTCGCATTGAAGCTGGAAGAGCAGGGTTATGCCTGGCTCGAAGAAGGCGGTATCACGCCTTTGCAGGCTGACGCCGCGGCACAGGCGGCAAATCCATGAGTGAATTGTCAGAACGGCTGGCAACGGCCTTGCCAGACAATTCCGCTGTCCGGCCCGAATGGCTGAAAGCCTTGCGTGAATCGGGTGCTGAGCAATTCCGCACCTACGGATTACCGACCCGTAAGACCGAAGCGTGGAAATATACTGCGCTCGGCGCCCTTGACCGGGCCGGCGTACAGTTGCCTTCCGCGGCAGAGACTTTGGCATTCGACGCTTCCACACCGCCACCGCTGGCGGAATCCGGACTCCAGCTAAATCTGCATGATGGCCAAATCCTGGCACAGACGGGCGAAGTGCCCAAGGGTCTGACCGTGCTGCCTTTGGCGGACGCCGTCAATTTTGGCGTCGACGGTTTGCAGGCCCTGTTGGAATCACTCACCGATAATAATCAGAAAACCATCTCCGGCCATGGATTCAGCGCCTTGAATTCGGCCACGCTGGAATCAGGCGTGGTGATTCATGTGGCAACCGGCACCGATGCCGGAAGGCTGGCTTTGCTCTGGTCCACAAGCCGGGATGAAATTCCCCTGCTGTTCAATTCCCGCATCTGCGTGATTCTCGAAGCGGATGCAAAACTGGAGTTGCTGGAGCAGTTTCAAAGCACGGATGACAACACCAATACCAGCAATATCGTATTGCAGGCCGATGTCGGCGAAAACGCGGAGCTTCGCCATATCCGTTTTCAACAGGAATCCGATAACGCAACCCTGATAACCCGGGCCGAGGTTTCACAACACGCCGATAGTGCGTACACCTACTACGGGTTTGATCTGGGCGGAGGATTGATTCGTCACGATATGCATGCTGCGTTGCTGGGCAGTGGCGCAAACGCCAGCCTCAACGGCGCCTACCTGCTGGATGGCAATCGCCACGTGGATAATCATGCGCAGGGTCGATCACCATGCGACCGGCGGTATCAGCCACCAGTATTTCCGGGGTGTCGCGGGCGGCAGCGGACGGGCGGTCTTCAATACCGCAGCCTGTGTACATCCGGGCGCCGACGGTACCGAGGCGCGGCAGTCCAATGCCAATATCCTGTTATCTGCACGCGCCGAAATCGACACCAAGCCGGAACTCGAAATCTATGCCGACGAGGTCATCGCCAGCCATGGCGCAACCGTCGGGCAGCTGGATGAATCAGCGGTATTCTACCTGCGCAGCCGGGGTTTGAATGAGCAACAGGCGCGCCAGTTGCTGACCATGGCATTTTGCCGCTCGGTGAGTGACAAATTACCCGACCAGGTGCTGGCAGAGGTCATTTCACAGCGCATGATGGATGTCATGCCGCAGGCCGAGTGAACGGATGAATCAATCGGCAATCAGCAACGTGGACCCGGTACTGGATATCGCCAGGGTGCGCGCAGATTTTCCGATCCTGCAGCGCACCGTTCACGGCAAACCGCTGGTCTATCTTGACACGGCGGCATCGGCCCAGCGTCCTCTCGCGGTTCTGAATGCGATCGAGGATTTTTATCGCAATCACAATGCCAATATACACCGTGGTGTGCATTTGCTCAGCCAGGAAGCCACCGAGGGTTACGAACTGGCCCGCGCAAAAGTCGCGGCGTTCATCAATGCGTCTTCGGACCTGGAATGCGTGTTCACCCGCGGCACCACCGAGTCGATCAACCTGGTGGCGCACAGTTTTCTGCGGCCACGTTTACGTGCGGGTGATGAAATTCTCATCAGCTGGATGGAGCACCATTCCAATATTGTTCCGTGGCAGTTATTGTGCGAGGAAACGGGCGCCGTGCTGAAAGTCGCACCGATGAACCAGCGCGGTGAACTCGAAATGGATGCGCTGGAGGAGATGTTGACCGAGCGTGTCAAAATGCTCGCCGTTGTCCAGGTTTCAAACGCCCTGGGAACGGTCAACCCGGTGGCGGAGATTTGCGCCATGGCAAAGCAGCGTGGCATACCGGTCCTCATCGACGGCGCCCAGGCGGTGCCGCACCAGGCGGTTGATGTGCAGGCGCTGGATTGCGATTTTTACTGTTTCTCCGGCCACAAGATGTACGGCCCGACCGGGATTGGTGTGCTGTGGGGCCGTTACGAACACCTGCAGAATATGCGGCCTTACCAGGGCGGCGGTGAAATGATCCGTCACGTGAGCTTTGAAAAATCAACCTTTAACGATGCGCCGGGAAAATTTGAGGCCGGCACCCCGAATATCGCAGGCGCCATCGGCATGGGCGCGGCCGTCGATTATCTGCAGGCTCTCGGCATGCACAGGGTCGCTGCCTGGGAAGCGCAATTGCTTGCCTACGGCACCGAAAAGCTGGCGCAGATCGACGGTTTCAGAATGATCGGCACGGCGGCCCGCAAGGCCGGTGTGATGTCTTTCGTGCTGGGGGATATTCATGCCAATGATGTCGGTACCATTGTTGATCTGCACGGTGTCGCGATCCGCACGGGTCACCACTGCGCCATGCCGGTGGCGGAATTCTTTGGCGTACCGGCAACCGCGCGCGCATCCCTGGGTGTCTACAACACCATTGAAGAAATTGACATCCTGGCGGATGCGCTCGAGAAAACCAGGGAAATGTTTACCTGAAGAACAACCATATTGCACGGGTGACTTCAGTCACTTATGCTATCCGCAGTAGCATTCTGCAAAGCGCTGGGATGCCAGGGACGATCCCTCCAAACGCAATTCCACCAAGCAGATGATCATCCGCTCTTTGAATTTCCTGAAAATTACACCTATGCTAATTTAAACATCTACCTGGATTTTCCACCTTCGCGGGCGACGCTCCATGAAAGAAGAAGAAGTTTTCAGAATAAACGTCGAACCGGGTGAATTTCCGTTTCCCATCCTTGACGGACCGGTTGAGTCGAGGTACCTGACCTGGATACGTAACAACGCCAACTACATGGCCGTGCGCGGCTTTCTCGACTACATGCGGGCAATTGGCGTGTTGCTGCGTGGTATCGTCATCAATTTTGTCGTATTGCTGCCGTTTGCGCTGCTGGTGTCTTTCGCCATTGCATGGTGGTACCAGTCAGCGGACCCTTTTGCATTAACCACTAAAATGTTGATACTGGCCACGGTCGTGGTGCTGCTTTACCCCCTGCTCACGCCGCTGTGGAACATCTTCCGGCACAGGAGACGTCTGGAAACCGGTAGTGACAGCTCGGTTAAACCACGTAGCCGGCTTGAACAGTTATTTGGCATTCTCTTGTTGACCGTCCTGGCCGTTGCCGCCTTTGAATCCCTGGCGGCTTTCTTGGAGCCATTTCACAACTTCATTTCTGAAAGATATATAAACTGGAAAGGGTTTTTGTCCATTATGTCTGCAGCGTTGGCGATATTTGCATCCACCGACAAGTTATTGGCGGCCCTGGGCGGCATCGCGAGACAACTTGCGATGGTCGCCATCGGCGCACTCGGCGTACTCGTGCCATTGTTTTTCATCCTGCGGGTGTCCGACTACCTGGTATTTAATCCGCCCACCTGGTCGGATGATATTATTAAAGCGATGCTGGTGATCCCCGGTATCATGATCATGACAATAGTCATTGCCTGGAGCATGCTTTTTATTGGCTGGATCAGATCACGTTTCAGCAAAACTTCTCATGTCTTCACATTCAGAGATGTTTCGAAAATGTCCCTGTTTTTCCTGATATTGATACTGGTTCTTGGCCTCATAATTTTTGAGTTTAATGAGGGAGAAAGTAAAAATATTGATTTTTCAAAAGGTGCCTACAGTTTTCTGGTAGACATAAAGAAAAACAAAAAGGAGATCAATCAAAACAAGGAGATAAATCAAAATAAGAATGGAATATTTGATAAAATTTCAGACTATATAAAGCAGAAAGTTCTGCGAAAAGGGGAGAAAAGCAAGGCAAATCTGTCCCTCGTTGGCAAGAACGATATAAATGAAGATCTGAAAAAACTATTTGCCGATGCTGGAAAGAAACCCTACCCGCCAAAACTAAGGCAACTGTTTAACCGGCTTAGGGAACTTCCCAGGACCGACAACATAATCGACACCGCTTTGTACACCGAGTTGCCGGCCGACAAGCAGTTGCAACGATTAAACATTTACGCCACCTATTCACCGCAAATCGAACAACAGGTCGAACTGATCAAGTCGCTTTCTGCAGAGAAAAAAGAGGATCAAATCAAACTGCTGGAAAGGCTCGTCGAATCAGTGCCGCTATTGCGTCTGCTGGAACCAAAAGAAATGAGTTCCCTGGCGGAGAGCGTTGTTAACACTGCCCATGATTTTCCCGGCTGGGGACCGGGAATGCCATATGAGTCCTATCTGCTTTGCAATCTTGACGATGAATTGTGCCCGGTTGCGGGGCAGATATTTCAGGATTTTTCGCGGACGTATGAGGCGCAACCGGAACTCGGTTATACCTATCGTTGGAACGATCTGATAGCTGATTTCAACAGCGCCTATCAAGAACTCGCGCTTGGAGCGATTTACCAGAAAAAAGATTACCCGTACCTTTTCAATACATCTGCCGCAAAAGAAATACGCAGGCAAAGTCTCAAATTAAACGCCATTTTGCTACTTTTGTTTGCAGTTCCGCTGTGGCTGATCACGCGCTACACCGTCGATATAAACCTGACATCGATCCATGGCCTGTACCGCGACCGACTGGCATCCGCGTTTCTCGTCGGTGCTGACACGAAGGGTGATGTTGATATTGAAAAGGACCTCGACCTCGCGGAAATATGTCGTCACGAGGCTGGTTCAGTCGCACCGTATCACCTCATCAACGTGGCGCTGAACCTGCAAGGCAGCAAATCGATGGGTGTCCGGGATCGTCAGTCCGACTTTTTTGTCTTTAGCAAAAAGTTTATTGGTGGATTTCGTACCGGGTATTGTCGCGGCGAAACCATGGAACTGTTTTTTCCGCAGATGAGTCTTTCGACCGCCATGGCGATCTCTGCGGCAGCTGCTTCACCCAATATGGGCAGGGCAACCAGTCCGGCGCTGGTCGTGATCATGACGTTGTTCAACATTCGGCTGGGCTATTGGTTGCCAAATCCCAAACGTCTCGAAACCTGGCTATACAAGCAAAAAGGCGCGGGCGGAAAAGCGGGCGGATATGTATTTAAGGACGTTTTCGCCGAGGAGTTGATCGAGGTCTCGCGACGCTGGGAGAACGCCTATGAGAACCCGGAACGCTACCAGTCGAGTGAATACCGGCCAACAATCGAACATTCACTGGTTGGTATCGGTTTTTCGGGCGGCGGCATCCGTTCCGCTACCCTCAACCTCGGTATCACACAGGCGCTGCACAAAAGGGGTATTTTCAAGCACATCGATTATATGTCGACGGTCTCGGGTGGCGGATACCTGGGTTCAAGCATCAGCGCGCTCATGCGTCAGAACACAAAGACGGAAAGCGAAACTTCGGGAACAGTGGATGTTTCGCGCAGTGAAGGCGGCGAATTTACTGTGTCGGTGACGCCGGCAAAAAAAGCCTTTTCATTTTTGCGTAGCACGCAAGGGGACCGGCAACCGCGCGTTTATGAATATGCCAACTTTGCCAATCTTGCAGTAAAGCAAGGCGACCGGGTCAGGAAAGGGTACCGGCTGTTGAATCCAAATGAGGCGGTGGACGCCAATAACCTGTCGTTCAGTCGCTATTATCACTGGCGGGTGCGCCCGTCTGCCCTGCTGAAAGAAATTGCGGGAAAGCTGGATGAGGAGTCCAAGTGGGTCAATGTTTCCGACGGCGGCCACATTGAGAACCTGGCCGGCATCGAACTGTTGCGCAGACGTTGCAGGTACATCGTGATTGGGGACGGTGAGGCAGACCCTGAACACCACTTCAATGGTCTCGCTATGCTGATGCAGACCGCCCGTATTGATCTTGGAATCCATATTGATATTAATGTCGACCCGCTTCGCTTGAATAAAAAAGGCCTGAGCAAGACGCACTGGGTGGTTGGGAGGATCAGCTACCCCGAGGAAGATGAGAAGGGCTACCTGTTATATCTAAAGTCATCTGTCACCGGTGATGAAGACGAGGTGATCAAACGTTACCGAAGTACACATCCGGCCTTTCCACACGAGAGTACGGCGGACCAGTTTTTTGGCGAGGGCCAGTTCGAGGCATACCGAAGTCTTGGCCAGCATATCGGCGAAAGTCTTTTTGAAGCTGCAGAAAACGATGCCCAGTCGGAGACCCATGATCAAGAATTTGAAAATGAAGCGGGTGATGATACAAGCTTGAACAGCGATGACAAAATGACGTTCGCCGATCTGGAAAAGTGGTTCAGGGTGCTGGCGTCAAAGCAACAGGCTTAAGTATTAAGGAACCTCTGATTAATTTTGCACGGAGCGCGCTTCCGTCATGCAAGTTGACCTGTTGATGTCTGTTATTTCTGGAAAATTTCGCGATAGAGTTTTTCCATCGACCTGGCGAAGGCAAACGTATCACAGGCTTTAGAAACCATCAGGCGATCCCGCATATTCTGACGCAGGCTTGCCAGATTTTCGTGATCGCCTGCAAGCTGCGTGGCGAGACGAATATATCCGGGTACGTCCTGCGCCACCATCTCGTCCAGGCCTGCGGCACGCAGTAATGTTGCGCTGGTCCTGGAAACCCAACGGTCTCCCCAGTAAGTGACCACCGGCACACCCTGCCAGATGGCCTCGGTCGTCGTGGTGCCGCCGTTGTATGGAAAGGCGTCCAGTGCTATGTCGATTCGACTGTATGTTTCGAGGAACTTGAAATGGGGCGCGGGCCCTTCCAGTGAAATGCGTTCCGCGACAATTCCCCTGTCGGCGAACTGCGAGCGCAGATATTCCTGGTTTGAATTTTTACCAAGGAAGGCATTGCGTAGCAAAAGCCGGCTGGCTGGCGAGGTTTTCAGGATCTGACACCAGCTTTCAATGACGTTTTCGGTGATCTTGTACTGTGAAATCAAACTGCCAAAAGTAATAAAGCCATTGTTGATACAGGGTGGTTCCGACACCTCGGGCACGTCATAAGCCACTGAAAAAGTCAGGTAAGAACCCGGTACACGGGCGATCTTCTCGGTGTAGCAGGGCTCCTCATTTTCAGGGATAACACAGTCGTCGCCTATCAGGTAATCAAAACAGTCAAACCCTGTCGTTGCATACATGTTAAACCAGCCAACGGCCAGCGGAGCGGGTCTCCTCAGGAACACGGGAAATCGTTCCGGGTAGCTGTATCCGTTCAAGTCCACGAGGATATCGATCTCAAGAGCGGCGATTTTAGCGGCGGCCTGCTGATTGGAGAGCTCACTGATATCGTGAAAACAGTCCCCCGGTTTGAGGAATTTTTCGATTGCAGGTGACAATTCTGTGCGGTCCGAAAACAGGTGAATCTGAAATTTTTCCCGGTCATGCTGACCGATTAAGCCCCAAACCGGTTTCATCCAGTTTTCCTTGTGGAAAAACGCGGAGACATAGCCGATATTTAAACAGGTTTTATCCTTGTCTTTTTTAACAGCGTGAGCTTTTCGCTTGTCCCCTTCGGACTTCATAAGACTCTCTGCCCATTTCCTGCGTTCCGCCAATACGGTCTGATTTGACGCCGATGGGCACCCTGGAATGGCTATCGCAACATCATGCCGGGTCGCTTCGAAGCCGAGAATCACCGATTTTTGAAAACTCTGGTAGGCCAGGTCGGCCTGTCCTGTTTCGTGCAATGAACGCCCGAGGTTGTGATGGGCGATCGCCAGTTTCGGGTCCAGCTCGATCGCCTTGCGATAATATTTGAGTGTGGCGGCATATTCCTGCATCTGCGTGTATGACATGCCCTGGCCAAACCAGCCGTGGACCGAGCCCGGGTCCAACTCCACCGCCTTTTGGAAAAAACTCAGCGCATCTGCCGGGCGGTCTTCCCCCAGCCGTTGCTCCCCAAGTGCGCAACAGAGTTCAGGACTATTGATTGCCGCGGGATCAATTTCCGGTGTGTCCCCCGAGATTTCTCTTCTAAGTGCGCTGGCGAGTTTTTTTGTTGGTTTCATGCGGGGCATTTTATCAGGAAGAAATTGGCATTTCGTACTGACGCTCATTTTTTGTTTCCGTTTTGAAAATTTGCCAAGCGTGCAGCATGTGCCTGGCGAACCGCCATGATATTTCTGCCGGAGCTTCTTTGCCCATGATTGCCGCACTGTCTATAATCCACGCTTCGATCATTACCGGACCTGGCAAATGTCGCCCGGCATCACGAACCTGAATCCACTGATTTCCAATACGGTATGACCATTTACGCGCTTGTTTTTGATATTTCCAAGATACACATTTGGGGTCTGGATGCCGGGCAACGGCTGCGCAGGCAACTTGGTGAAATCGGCAAGAAAGGCGATTATGGCCTTGGGTCCGTAAGCTGGGTCGAGCATGCCGGTGACCTGCCGACGGCGGGCCGGGTGCTGTTGTTCAACGGCAGTTTCGTGTTTGAAAGCCGCACCATCGAGGCTGTCCTTGCGAGATCCAATTGCATTCTGCAATACGAGGGCAGGGCAGTTGCCGCCTTTGTTGACGCAGACCGGGCGGCGGTGGTCGCCCTGCATATGCAGAAACACGTGCCCGGATTACCGGCTGGCTATACCGTCATCAGTACCGATGATCTGACGTCATTTGATACCAATCTGCGCCGGGCAACCAGGCCCCTGCTGGAACCGGTTTCGCCCGACCGCAAGCGTCAACTGGAAAACAAGTTATATGGTAATGCTTACCGTGGAATTACCGACCTGGTAACCAAGTTTGTCTGGCCGCGACCCGCAAAGCAGGCGGTCCGTGTCTGCGCAAACCTGGGTATCACCCCGAACATGGTCACCACGGTCGGATTATTGCTGGTCATCGCGGCGTCATTCCTGTTTTATTATCGTTTTTACGGCTGGGGTCTGCTCGCTGGCTGGCTCATGACCTACCTCGATACGGTCGACGGCAAACTGGCCCGCGTGACCATTCGTTCCAGCAAGTTCGGTCACTTGTACGACCACCTGATTGACCTGATACACCCGCCGTTCTGGTACATCATCTGGGGTGGCTCACTGCTCGGCTTCAACGGTGTGATGGGTCTGAGTTTTGACCAGATGTCCTGGGCGATCGTGTTTGCCTATGTTTCCGGGCGGGTCGTCGAAGGGATTTTTCCGTTGTTGGGA
Source organism: uncultured Gammaproteobacteria bacterium (assembly GCA_963727635.1). Classification (GTDB taxonomy): domain Bacteria; phylum Pseudomonadota; class Gammaproteobacteria; order Xanthomonadales; family SZUA-36; genus SZUA-36. The sequence continues at coordinate 76,744 of CAVSHP010000015.1, forward strand.
AGTTGCGAGATTTTTACCTGGCGACCCATCGATGCCTGGTTCAGACTGGTCACCGCGCGGCGTAACCCCTGTTTGATCCTGCTCACCGTGAGCCTGCTGGCAGGCCGGCCTGACTGGGGCTTCATCGCGGTCGCATTCTGGACCGTATTGACCACGCTCATCCTCAATCTACGCCTGGCCTACGCCGCGATTTACCGGCTCAGGCACGGACCATTGAGTTCGTGGCTGAGCAAAGATGATGTTGCAACCGGACCGCACGCACGTTCCTACGCCATCTTCGGGGCAACCACCGTTGCCGATGAATAATCATGCCGGATGGCATAAGCGGGTCATCATGATTATTCCAATACGGTCAGATCGCTGATGCCAAAGACAAACGCACAGCGGGTGTTCAAAAATTTTGGCGTGGTATTACGTGGCCGTGGTATTGCCGCCGTATTCAACATGGTTGCACTGGCCTTGATGGCACACGTCCTGTCACCGGTGGAGTTCGGCCTGGTTGTTCTGCTGCATACCTATGTGCTGGCCATACGCGGATTTCTGAATTTCAGAACATTCGAAGCGGTTGTCAAATACGGTGTTCCACTGCATGCGAGCGGCGATGAAGATGGGCTCAGAAGACTGCTCCGGGTTACCACCAGCGTTGACGTTCTTTCCAGTATTGCGGCCACTATGGTAGGTATTGGCGCGGCCTCGATTACCGGCAAATTCCTGCATTGGGACGCCCACATGGTCATGATCGCCACGCTTTACAGCCTGGTCATGTTGAGCTCCGCCATCGGTACGCCAAACGGTGCATTGCGTTTGTATGACCGCTTCGATGTCCTCGGCACCTGGTACACGATCAGCCCGGTGGTCCGCTTTGCAGGGGTCGTCATCGGCTGGTTTTTTGACGCGGATATGCTGGTGTTTGTCGCTATTTGGGCGCTCGCCTTTGTATTGGAAAATGGCTGGATTTATATGCGTGGGCACCGGGAGGTCCATCAGCACATGCCTGGATCGATCTGGCGGGGTTTCCGTCCCCGGGAACTGCTTGAGACGAGTCCGGAATTCCGTCATTTTCTGGGTGTAATTTACTGGCAGACGAACGTCGACCTGGCGCCAAAACATCTCGCTGTGTTGCTCGCGGGTAACCTGCTGGGTCCCGCCGGTGCCGGTATGTTTCGCCTGGCCAATGATTTTTCCACGGTTCTGAGCAAGCCGGGTCTGTTGTTGCGCGAGGTTCTGTTCCCGGACCTGAGCCGAATGTTGCACAACAAGGAAGCGGGTTTTCACGAGCTGGGTTTACGCGCGGTGCAGATAGCCGCTGCTGCCGGCCTGTTGCTGGTGGCCCTGTCCATTCCTTTGGCAGCGCCGATCCTGGGTATCGTCGGGCCCGACTACACACCGGCTGCACCCTTGCTGACATTGATGTTGCTTGCCGGCACATTTGAACTCGCCGGTTCACCGCTACGGGCAGCTGCTTATGCCCTGGGAGGTGCTGGCAGCGTGCTGCGTATTTACGCTTTGAGTTCAGTCATTTACCTGGGCCTGTTTTATGTTTTCACGCTCCCATTGGGGCTGATCGGGCCGGGTATTGCGGCCAGTATCGCCGGCGCCCTGACACTGGCGAGATTATTGTTGCTGGTGCGAAGATTCCAGTGAATCTCAGTGTGCGGGATTGTGGAAGCACCATTCAGGTGGTCGCTTGACGTGTAATAAATTGATCTGTAGAAGTGCGTGTGTTCGATGGAGACCTGGCGGTATCCTGGTCCTGGCATGGCACCAGCTCAGGTAAATGTTGAGTCCGGCATCATGGTAAAAGCTGCCCGGTGTTTGTAGGATAGCGATTAAATGTGGCTGTCTTGGCTTTTTTCAGGCTTTCCGAAGGCAGGCTTGATGATACGCTGAAACCAAGGTTTTATGAGTCAGCAGGAATTACATTGACACAGAACTCTAAACACCCTCGAACAGATTGTTGGTAGTCGTGCTGTATCCAACTACCGCAAACTTATCGGCCCTGATGTGACCACGGCACGGCACACTGATCTCACCATCGTTGCCATCTTCGGGCACAACGATGGCACCAGCGTCATTCCCAGTCTCGTAGAGAGCCTGGAGCAACTGCCGGGGAGTAAAGGTCTTGTCATATCGACTGCCAGACCACAGAGCCTGCCAGAGCATATCCAGTGGATGCAAACAGGGCCGTTGAATCATTATCAGTACTCGATGTTCTGTATGTACGCGTTGCAGCACTATATAGAAACTGGGTATTGCCTCATTGTGCAGGACGACGGCTGGGTTCTGAACGGGAACAACTTCACAGACGTTTACTACGAGTACGATTACGTCGGTGCACCCTGTCACCTCGGTCTGCAAGGTGACAAGGCCTATCCGTCCTTTTCCTGGACAAAACTCGATAACCCCATCGTCATCCAGAACGGCGGCTTCTCCCTGCGCTCGCGCAAGTTTCTGCAAGCCCCATCCCGTTACGGCATCATCCACAAACAGGCTTCTGCCGCCCCTTTCTGGAACGAGGATGTGCAGCTCACCGGTTTGCTGAGATCGGCACTGGAAGCCAAGGGCGTGAGGTTTGCGCCCAAGCACGTCGCCAAGCAATTTGCGGTAGAGTATTTGGGGCCGGACTTCCACAACGATCTGGATTTCGACAAGCTTGTGGGGCATCACGCGGAAAGCCGTAAACTCATTGGCCGCAAGACCATTGCCTGCACACTCTCACCCCAGACGGCCAGCAAGGTCTACAGGGAAATGGAATTCCTGACGTTCTTGCAACGTATCGGCTACAGAATTGAATATCGTCAATCCCAAGCATGAACTGCGGGTGCGCTGACGCTGGGGCGGTTGCTGTTACTGGTGCGTAAATTCAAATAAACGCGGGCACCTGTTGTTTACGCAATGTACGCAAGCGGTTAAAGATCACTCCATATTCGCGCGGTTGTCAAACAACGGCTCGAGTGCGCCGTGGTCGTGCGAACCGACGTCGGTTTCGCGGTCGAGAATGGCGACCGTGCGTCTGAAAAGTTCATTGGCCTGATCAGGTGAGTTGCCGATACAGGTCATGCCGATCTTGCCATACTGCGACAGCGCCCCGATCATGTAGAACAGCACCCCCGTACCGCTGTCGGGCTGGTAATGGATCTTGTTGCTGATGCTGATATCAAACAGGTCTTCGGGTAACAACCCCCGGTAACCGGGTGACTTCAGGTTATCGGTTGCGCTGTAGAATTTCTCCTGACCGGTGGGTGCGTAATAAATACCGGTTTCCGGGTTCAGCTCGCCGGCGGTCAGAAACTCCAGGGCGTGGAATGGTGGGGTCGTACCGCCCATGCGCAGGTTGATTTCCAGGGCATGTGATTGCCAGCTGCCGCCATGCGGGCGGGTCAGCAGGAAGTCGATGCCGAAACGGCCGATCACACCTTTTTTGCCGAGTACGTCGCCAATTCGCAGGGCCTGCTCCTGGATCATCGGGCGATACGCCTCGCGCGCAGGAAAACGGCAGCCGAGGTAGACCTGGCCGGTTTTGCCACCCAGCACCTGTTCGTGGCTGGAGACAAGGACGGCCTTGCCGTCCGGGTGGATACGCATCTGTACACTGGGGGAACGGACCTCTTCCGCCTCGATCATTTCCTCGACAATTCCGCCCATCTGCTCGAACTTGCGCAGGAAGGAACTGATGGTTTCGCTTGCCGATGACCATTCCAGTTGCAACAGCGACTGGCGCACGGCACGCCGGGTCGGTTTTTGTGGCAGGGTAGGTGAAAACCCCGTTACCCTCACCGGAGAAGCCTTCGTTGATCTTGACGACAGCGCGACGGATATCCGGACGGATTTCGGCCAGCTGGCAAAGCGCGCTGACCACTTCTTCCTCGGAATGGAGGTCCTCGAATCCGGCCGGATGCGGGACATTGGCCGCGGCGAACGTCTGCCGGCTTCCCGACTTGGTGCCCAGCGGCAGCAATACCGGATCAACGCCGTTTAAGGGTATCCCCAATTCCAGCGCCAGGCGCCGTTCCAGCATGGTGGTGTTATAGCAGGTCAGGTAGCCGGGGCCGTGTTCCTTGATCCAGCTGCGCAGGCGCTTGATCACCCGCGGCCGTTCCAGGACCTTCTCGGTCAGGGGGCGGTTGCTGTTGTCGTAAACACACAGCATCTCCAGTCGTCGCTTGGCGTGGGCGGCAGGCACACCGATCAACAACTGCAGGTAATAGTCGACCACGTCGGGATGAACCGGTTGGCTGGTCACATAGATCAGCCGGGCGTTGGGGTTACGCAGGCGGATCAACGCAAACATCAGGCGTTCTTCGTAAAACGATGCGCCCTGGACCTTGCTGAGTTCCTCCTGGTCAACGCTGAGTGAGGGGATGATCAGGGATGTATGTGCAAAACTGTCGTCTTCGCGGATCGAAGACCAGATCGGCAGCAGTTTTTTCTGCAGCAGGGTAAATTCGTTGTCTGTATCAGGCAGCATGTACTTTCACCGTTTCACCAATCGTATTCATGATATGTCGTAATGCATCGTAGTCCGGATGCCGCACACGCATCCAGGCATTGGCCATATAACCGCCTGCAACCGGTTGGGTGGGTGTGCCGGGCGGTGGTAAATGTGAGGCGACGATACAGTCACCGTAGTGGTGCTGAATCGCCTCAAGACCGGAATAACCCGTGATCCGCCCGTCACAGGAGGGCCTCAGCGCAATCATACCGGCAGCGTAACGGCGTGAAGGGCCGCGCTGTGGCCTGCCGTGTGTCATAGCGCTGGCCCACTCGAAATACAGATCAAAATCGTTGGCCGTGTTATACACATCCCACTGCCCGACACCCGGTGGCCGGCAGCCGATCTCCGAAAACCTGAGCCCCTTGGGGCTGGCAAACCATTCCATGTGGGTGGCCGATGTGCCGATCTCCAGGACCCTGATCACGTCGCGTGCCATTTGCCGGACTTCCGCGTAACCGGGTGCTTCGATGCGGTTGGTCGTGACCATCTGCGGTGATATCCAGCGTTCACGCATGGCCGTCAGGACGCCGGGATAGTAATGGGTGATGAACTCGTGGGTGACCTCACCATTGATGGTCAGCGTGTCCAGGTAACCCTCGTGTCCCTCGATAAATTCCTCGATGGCCACCTCCTCGCCGTCAGCCACGCCCGATTCGACCAGCACCCGTTCCAGTTCAGCCGCATCCCGGACCTTCCAGGTGCCTGCTGCACCGGCGCCGGCCGGCGGCTTGATAATCAACGGGTAGCCCACCCGCGTGGCAAAATCACGTGCGCTTTGCAGATCATTTGCACGGGTTGACTTGGCGCAGGGGATACCGGCTTCGCGCAGCACTTCCTTCATGGCGGGTTTGTCGCGGCACAGATAGGCCGTGCGTACGGACGTGCCTGGAATGCCGGTCGCTTCGCGCACCCTGGCCGCGGCCATGATATGCGCTTCGACCGTGGCCTCGAGGCGATCGACGTAGATCATGCCCTGGACATGCTGCACGGCACTCAGCAAGGAGGGTTCGTGCACCACCGACTTGACCTGGACGTAGTGACTGAGCCAGCCCTTGACATCATCGGCGAGGTATTCCTGCGGACGCTCACCAATTCCGATGACCGTCGCACCCGCCTCTGCGAGGCCACGGACAAATTCGCGCTGGTTATACGGGAAAGAGGGTTCGATAAAAATAATGTTCATTCAGCGCGCCTCGAAATCATGATGGGAGTCTAGTGTAGCGTATCGAACTAATTATCTGCCTGTCAGACGGTGGAACAGGTCGACATAGATCTGTCCCTGCTTTTCCCAGGAGTAGTCCATGGCCATACCGTTACGCACCATCTTACGCCAGGTGGTTTTTTCCGGGTACAGATCCAGTGCGTAATTGATTGCCCAGCCGAGCGCCGAGGCATTGTAGTCATTGAAAACGATCCCGGTTCCCTTGCCGCTGGATGGGTCGAACTGCTGTACCGAGTCGGCCAGGCCACCCGTGCGCCGCACGATCGGCACGGTTCCGTAACGCAGACTGTACATCTGGTTGAGCCCGCAGGGCTCGAAAAGCGACGGCATCAGAAAAATGTCACTGCCGGCTTCTATCATGTGCGCCAGCTTGTTGTTGAAGCCGTGAAAAAAACAGACCCGGTCACGGTAACGGTGCTGCAGCCAGCTGAAGAAATGCTCGTAACGGGCTTCTCCGCTGCCGAGGATGGCCATGGCAAAGCGCCGGTTCGACATCATTTCCGGCACCACCTGTTGCACCAGGTCGATGTCCTTTTTGACCGGTCAGTCGCGTGACCATGCCGATCAGTGGCATATCGTCCGCGCAATCCAGTCCGAGTTCCTGCATCAGCGCCAGCTTGTTTTTCTTTTTGCCGGAAATACGGCGGCTGTCATAGGTATGCGGAATCAACGGGTCAGCCGCGGGGTTCCATTCATCGAAATCGACCCCGTTCAGAATGCCGACCAGGGAGTGCCGGCGGTGTTGCAGAATGTCCTGCAAGCCCATGCCGTACTCTGAACCCAGGATCTCCTTCGCATAGTTCGGACTGACTGTCGTCAGCAAATCCGCATAGAGCACGCCGGTTTTCAGAAAGTTGATCATTCCAGCCGACAGGTCGTCCTGATGCAGTTTGCCGGTTTCATGCTCGAGACCGAGGTCCGGCAGAACCTCGGCGCTGAAAACACCCTGGTAACCGATGTTGTGTATGGTCAACACGGAGCGCGTGTTGTGGAATAACTTGTCCCAGGAGTAGCGGGTTTTCAGATAAAGCGGCACCAGGGCGGTATGCCAGTCATGGCAATGGAAGATGTCCGGCGCAAAACCCATGTGCTGGCACATTTCGATTGCTGCCCTGGACAGCAGGATGAAGCGCAGGTGTTCGTCCCCGCCCGAGGTATAAATGCCATGCCGGTGATATAGCTGCGGACAGCGTAGCAGGTAGATTGTAAGGTCAGTGCCGGGCAGCCTGGCCGTGTCGATCGAATAGTGCAGATGGTGTCTGCCCAACTGTATGGGCAGGTTTTGCAGGTACTGGACCCGCGTAATTTCCATGCCGGAGGTGTCGATCGACGAATACAGCGGAATCAGCACGCGGATATCGTGACCCTGCCGTTCCAGGTAGACCGACAGCGCTGCCGCGACATCGGCCAGCCCTCCCGTTTTGGCCAGTGGCGCCAACTCCGAGGAGGCCAGGCAGATTTTCAATGGTTGCTGTGGCATGATAATGTCAGATTATTCCTCTTATAGTGACAACACGCTCCAGCGGGTTATTCTACATATTTGCCGGGTGAGAAGCGCTCAAAAAGACGATGAACTTATTATTACTGTCCCCGGGCTACCCGGCTGATATGCCTGAGTTCACCCGCGGCCTGGCCGAGGTCGGCGCCCGGGTATATGGTGTGGGCGATTCCCCGCTCGATGGCCTGCCGTCCATGGTACGCCGTTCACTGTCTGAATACATACCCGTGCGCTCGCTGTGGGACGAGGCAGCTGTCATTGCCTCTTTACGTGAACGGCTGCGCGGACAACAGCTCGACCGGATCGAATGTCTTTGGGAACCGGGTATCATGCTGGCCGCGCGCCTGCGCGAAACTTTTGGCGTCACCGGTCTGAATATCGAACAGGCGCAGCGTTTCCGTGACAAGGAACTGATGAAGCAGGCCCTCGATGCGGCGGCTATCCGTACACCCAGGCACGTCGCCGCACAGTCCGTGGCCGCCGTCTGGGAGGCCGCGGAATTCATCGGCTTCCCGATCATCCTCAAGCCCATCGACGGGGCGGGTTCGGCCGATACCTACCGGATTAATGATGCAGATGAACTGCGGGCAGTCCTGCCGCGTCTGCGGCACGTGCAATCGGTGAGCGTGGAGGAGTTCGTTGAAGGCGAGGAATACACCTTCGACACCATTACCGTGAATGGCAAAATCGCCTACTACAATATCGCCTGGTACCGGCCGAGACCGCTGGTGGCGCGCAGCAACGAGTGGATCAGCCCACAGGTCATCGCGTTACGTGACATCGATCACCCCGATTTGCAAGAGGGTGTAAAAATGGGCTTTGAGGTCATCGATGCGCTGCAATTCGATACCGGCTTCACCCACATGGAGTGGTACCGCAAGGCGGATGGTGAAGTCGTGTTCGGTGAGATTGGCGCTCGTCCCCCCGGAGCCCACCAGGTTGACCAGATGAAACATGTCTGCGATTTCGATGTGTTCCGTGAATGGGCCAGCGCCGTTACCCTGGGTCGGATCAGCGAAGGCATCCAAGCCAAATACAATGTCGCAAACATTTACAAGCGGGCACGTGGCATCGGCCGGATCACCGCCATCGAAGGACTCGACAAGCTGCAGCGTGCTTTTGGCGAGCATGTCGTCTGGAATACCCTTCTGCCGGTCGGCAGCAGTCGCCGCGACTGGCGCAAGACACTGGTTTCCGACGGCTTCGTCATGCTCCGCCATCCGGATCTTGACGCGACCATGGAAATGGCGGACAGGGTTGGATCAGAATTGCATCTGTACGCGGGCTAGCTGTAAATTCAAGCAAGTTTGAACAAGTTTTGGTGGTTTCGTTTGAGACCGTGCGCTCAACAGGCCGGGTGATATTCACTGCCCAGCCTTATCCGGCCCTGCGGGCTACCCTCAGCCGGAATTCCGCCTGATCGGGACCGCGCTGGCGGTACATCCCTGTACCGTCAGCGCTCGATTTTCTCCTGAAAATCGCCCCTGGCGAAATCCCGTCTTCGGCGGATAAATGGGCAGTGAATATCACCCGGCCTGCTGAGCTTCTCAGCTGAAAGGCGTGCACACTGGTTCAGACCCGGCAGGTGCTTGCTGACTGGGCGAACTTTGAAGCGCCGAGTAGCCGGACGGATTAGGGGCGATCGGGCGGGATGCCCGATCGAGGCCGACCAGTACAGGATGTACTGTGAGGCCGGTGCCGTTAAGATCCGGCCGGCTGCGAGGGTAGTCCCGGATCTTGATCCGGGACCGCTGGCCAGAGAGCACAGGCAGCAAGCACCTGCCGGGTCCTTGTGCCTCGTCAGATGTTAACTTCCCGGAGTTACTCGCCCTTGGTGTATAAAACGTTGCTGGAATCGACAACTGGTCCGAATAATCCCTAGGCTTTCCAGTCGGCAAATTCCGACAGGTACTTGGGCAGCATTTCCCGCCAGGTCACCCAGTCGTGGCGCCATTCGGTACCCCACGGGTCAACCCGGTTGGGTATCCGCTTGGCGCCCAGTGCATTGCCCATCCGCCACGATTCGCCGATATCCTCGAAATCACCTTCGCCCGAGGGTAACAGGATCAGTCTTTTGCGTAACTGCTCCAGTACCGGGCCTTCGAGGCCGGGCAGGAAGTGCAGCGGTGATGCAAAGTAGAAATCCTGGATAAAACGACCCTCGAGATACTTCGACAGGTCATAGGTGCCACTCATGGCGATCGCCAGGCGGAACACATCGGGGTGGCGGCAGATGGTTGCGACCGCATTGAATGCGCCGATCGATGCGCCCGCGGTGATGATTTCAATATCGCTTGACGCGCAGTCCTTGCGGATCAGCGGGACAAACTCCTTGTAGACCAGCTGGTCGAACCTGTTTTGCAGCAGTGAACAATATTCCGCCGAATGTTGTTTTGATATCCAGGCCCTGCCGGCGATCGAATCGGTCGAGTAAACCTTGATGCGTCCGCTTTCGATCAGCGGCATCAGCACACCGATCAAGTGAAACCGTTCGACTTCCTCCGCATCGCCCCCGGCGGTGGGGAACAGCAGGACCGGAACACCGTAGGTCCCCCAGCGTACCAGCTGGACCTCCTGTTCGACATTGGGTGAATACCACCTGTAGGTGTGTTTCAAGGAGCAGAGCCCTCCAGCCGGCGCCATTCCTGCACACGCTCCCAGAACAGTTCGACGAAGCTGTCAATCTCGTGTTCGGGATACAGTGCGGTGACCTTTTCCCGGATGGCCTCATGCACGGTATCGCTGGCAAAAAACTCACAGGCCAGTTCGTCAAGCTGGGACAGATGCGTGGCGCAAAAACTCTCGAACTCGTCGACGCTAAAATGTTTGCCGGCCAGTTTGACGTAGCCGGCCATTTTCTCCTCAAACGGAATGTCCCGGTCTGCGATCGCAAAGTAGGACTGCCAATCGAGGTTCGTTTTCATCGAACGGTCGGTGGCGGCACAGAAAATTGACCAGCGCAGGTTGGACTTGATCAACCACGGGAAGTGATAGTGCAGGGACGTCACCTGTGAATCGGGGCAGGCGTTGGCAAAATCGATCGGGTACCAGGTGCCTTGCTGGCGCAGGGCTTCACAGGAATTGAAGTCCCAGCCAAAAAAGGCGTTGATGACCATGGTCATGTTTTGCAGCTGGCTGGCCTGGTCCGCCGGCAGAAAATCGTGATCCATGCGGTAACGGTCGTGCAAAGGCGCACCCGGATCATAGTTGACCATGCGGAACTGTGGTCCGAGACCGATGCAGCGCACAAAGGCGTCATGCGGTTCCACGCCTTTTTGCAGGTTCATGACGCGCGTGCCGCTGCTCTCGTAGGCATTGAGCAGTTCCTGGCGATTATGTATGCCGGTCACGCCGACCCAGGCCCCGCCGTCGTACGGTTTCATGTACAGGGGATAGCCGATGCGGTCACCGATCGCGCCGAGATCAAACATCTTCGCGTAACGTCGCAATGTCGGTTGCAGATCGGTGGATTCCAGGTATCGCTTCGGCGGGATCATCCAGGTATCCGGTATCGGGAAACCGAGTCGCATCATGGCCGCATAGGTGGTCTGTTTTTCCATCGACTGCAACGACCATGGGTTGTTGAACACATACAGATCGTTGACCAGTATTTCTGTTTTTATCCACTCGCGCGAGGTGTGGTACCAATGGGTCAGCCGGTCAATCACGACATCGTAATTACAGGTTTTGCGCAGGTCGAAGGGCTCGATATTTACCCGCGAGGATTCGAAACTGACCGTGTTGCCGTCGATCGGCAAACTCAGGTCGAGTTTTTTCAGCAATTCCTCGTAACAGATAGGCCAGCAGATGTCCGCACCGAGAGACAGGCCGATTTTCCGGGTTATATGTGCCACTTATAAGTCCTCTGTTTGTGTCCTGATCATCATACTTGCTTCATTTAACCTGAACCAGATTTTCATCGAAAGCTCAGCATTTTTACTCGTACACCATCCACAGCGGACCCGGAAACAGCCATGAAAGACCCATGCGCAAACGGTCGCGCCAGTTTTCCCAATTATGCGCATCGCGGGCCTCTTCATATTTGACCTGCATGCCCTGTGCCTGTAGCAGGGGTACCAGCGAACGGTTTTCATAAATCAGCGATTCGTAAATACCACAGCTCATGTAGATTTTTTCGGCCAGCGCGAACGGCTTTCTGCGATATTCATTTACAAAACGCACGACCGGATCAAATATCGGTCCCTTCTGGTGTTGGCCGAGATCGCTGAAAGCAAAAGAACCGGATTGTAAAAGCAACTGGCCAAAGCGATTCGGGTAGTTACGTGCGATATGCAGGCTTGCCACGCCGCCAAGACTGGCGCCCATCAGGCCCCTGGCGCTGTTTTTGTCATCCAGGGGAAACCTGGCGGCTACCTCCTGGAGCAGTTCGTCGCCAACAAACCTGGCGTGTCGTGGATCGCCGGTATATTCGATCAGGCGATCGGGGGAATTGGTCAGGGCAACGATCATAGCCGGGATTTCGAGCCGATGAATCAGGTTGTCGAGGACGGTCTTGAAATCGGCGTACTGCAGGTAATCTGAACCGTCATGCACGATCAGCAAGGGGTAGCTTCGGCTGCGTCTGAAGCGCGCAGGCAGGTAAACCTGGACATCGCGCCTGCTATCGAATGCCTTGCTGTGCATCTGGAACCCTGTCAGTGAGCCGTGACGTGTTTCAGGTTCCGGCAGGGTCCAGAAGGGACGCGTATAGCCATAGCCCTGGCAGACCGAATTGGCGCCGAACGGGTCGTGCGCCAATACCCCGTTCAGCTTGTCCAGCACAAGTTCACGATTACCCTTGCGTACGATTTCAAACTTGTACTCGAAACGGGACTTGTTCGGTAGTTCCATCCGCAGCGCCCAAAGGTCGGTACCTTCCAGCGCCTGCATGGATTGCGCCGTGCTCAGACCGGAAATCCAGCGGCGCAGGTTGACCTCATCGGCCTGTCCCTGGAAAACAAACGTGACGTGACCGGGTTCAACCAGCGGAAAACGATTGTCGTTTATAAACTGCCTGATCTTTTCGGCGCCTGGAATACCCGCACTGTAGAGCTTGTCGATCTGCGGGTTCATGTCCGGGACAAGGTCTTTTTGTGGCCGGTTCGCATTACAACGAAAGAACCGTTGGTGGCAATGATCTGCTCATCGTGCAGATGAATCATCGAGCCATTATCCAGCGTGCAGCAGATCGCGGGCGAAAACCGGCGGCTGAACAATGACATCCTGCGGTGGTTGGGCCAATCCAGGCGGGTGCTGGCGTGTGGAAGAAAAACCCGCCGGCGGACGATTCCCAGGCCGGTATCGAGGACTTCGGCATCACGTTTTCCCTGTGGCGCGTCGTGGTGGAACAATACGATGCGTTCACTCAATGCCATGGCGCCTGCCGACCACGCGATCACGTGCTTGTGCGCCAGTAACCGGTCGAGTCCGAACAAGCGGATACGGTTCAGCAACACGGCTACGTGACCACCGGCGATCAGCACCAGACCGGCTTTTTCCAGCAACTCCTGGACCTGCTCGCGCTGCGTTCTCGCGCGGGGAATATCGAGGCCGGCCCGGCGCTGGTTGAATTTCTGGTGGATTGCCCGGATCCGTCTTAGATGATGCGAGTCAAGTGCGCGTAACTGGGTAATGGCGGCGCGTTGTTCGAGACGCAGCAATTCGGGCTCAGCTCTCGTGCGCAACAACTTGCGCGCGGCTGCAATGGTCGGCGCCAGGCGGATCCGGTAAAGCCGTTGCAGTTCTGTCAGCTTGGCCTGCCTTTCACGCTGCAATTCGCGCAGCGCAGGTTCGTGTGCAAATACTTCCTCGGCCCGCTGGTAAAGCATCAGATCCTCGATGTGACAACCCGCGCTGTCGCGTAACTCATCAATTTCTCCCTCCGAGTCACGCCAACCCGCCGTGATGACCACGACCGGACCATCTGCATTTATGTCTTCTATCGCTTGCCTGAGATTGGGAACCGGACTTTGGGGACCAAGCAGGATTTGCACGGCCATGTCAGGCAAGCTCCACGCGGACCAGTCCGACAATCTGTTTTAATGCCTCTTCAACCACGTCCGAATCCGTGTCCCGGATAATCACGTAGCCTTCACCCTCGTAGCTGTCGGAAGCGAACTGACCTTCAGATGGCAGGCGGGCCTCGACGACCAGGTGACCGAAACGCCGCTGCGCTTCATCGAGGCCGTGAATGGCGCGGACGCGTGTGCCGCCAGGTGTGCTCTTTTGACCACGGAAATAGGCCGCACCGACGGCGTAGTTGCGTGCTGGTGGTTCGAATTCGTCAAAGATCATCAGCCGTGGCCAGGCCCGGTAGAAATCGAGGTCGTGCGCCCACGACAAGAGACTGGTGATTTGCGCCCCGGGCGGCCGGGCGCCGACTTCTGATATCGCAATCCGGTCGCCCTGAAGCCGGAACCACTCCATGTGACTCAGGCCGGTTTGCAGACCCAGTGCCTGCACCGCCTTGAAGCCGGCATCGCGGATCGGTGCAAACTCTTGCCCGCTGATATCCCTGGGTAGAAATACGCACCACTGTATCCACGGGTTCTCAAGCACCTGCAGCGGCGCCGGCATGTAGCGGGATATCGAATGCCAGACCGGTACACCATGGATGACGATACTGTCGAATGAATGCTCCGTGCCGGAGACGAACTCCTCCAGCATGATCGGCTCGTGTTCCGATGGCGGATAACGGTTCACCAGGGCGTTCAGGTCCTGCAGGGAGTCAAGCCGGTAGGTGCCTTTTCCGCCGGCGCCGGAAGGTGGTTTGGCGACCAGCGGGAAACCGGTGTTTTCTGCAAACGCCAGGGCCTGTTGCTGGTTTCCCGCAAGCACGTGACGGGCGCAGGGCAGACCGGCATCACGCAGCACGTCCTTCATCCTGGCCTTGTCCCGGAAATTCACCGCTGCGGAGCTATTCATGCCTTCGACACCAAGCAGTTCACGTGCCCTCGCCAGCGGCACCTGTAATTGCTCCAGCGCGCCGATAAGACGTTTTGCAGACCCCAGTTTTGTTTCCAGGGCGCGGACCGCCACAACCAGTTGTTCAGCATCCAGCGCGTTGTTCACACGCCAGTGCCCGGCGAGCCTCGAGCGCAATTCGGGCGGCAGTTTTTCGGCGCCTTCCTGGCTGATCAGGCTGAGCTTGACGCCCGGCAGCCTTGCGGCGCCATTGACGAAACGCAGGGTGGTTTCCATGCAAAAAGGAGCGACGAAGATGACATGCATACTCATAGGTTGCTTAGCAGACCACTAGTTCCGGTTAATCGCAATCAATTTTTTGAAGGTTCCACTCCGCAGGGAAATTTCGGGTGGTCCGGAATATTCCAGACCACTGGCGAGACTTCGATTACCACCAGGCTGGATACCCATCGACATCGGTCATTTTTTTTACAGGACATGACGCATTGAGTGTGATGTACCCCGGGCACATGAGCGAAAGTGCAACACCGCCATGCGGAAAAATGGCCATGTTTCGAAGGGTTGGCTCTCCAATCGGCTGGAGAGCCAACGCTGGCCAGTCTCACGTTGTTAACAGGTCCTAATCTTCATCCTTCGCTTTATGGGCCTTGACCAGTTCCTGCTGAACACTTGACGGAACCGGGTCGTAATGGCTGAACTCCATGGTATAGCTGCCCTGACCCTGGGTAAGACTCTTCAGTTCAGTATGGTAATCAGACAGGGAACTCAATGGAAGGTCAGCACGGATCGTGACCTGGCCACCACGCAGTGTTTCGGTGCCACTGATGCGTGCCCGGCGGCCGGCAAGGTTTCCGGTTATATCGCCCATGACGGCATCGGGGACGGTCACATCAACACTCACGATGGGTTCGAGTATCTGCGGACCGGCATTTCTGATCGCGTCCAGAAAGGCCTGGCGGCCTGCGGTTACAAAGGCAATTTCCTTTGAATCAACCGGGTGGTATTTACCATCGTATACGGTGACTTCGATATCCTGCATGGCGTAACCTGCAATGGCGCCATCGTTCATCACCTGCATGACGCCTTTTTCAACGGCGGGGATAAGGTTGTACGGTATTGCGCCACCGACCACCTTGTCGATGAATTCAAAACCTTCACCGCGTTGCTTGGGTTGAACCCGCAGGAAAACCTCACCGAACTGCCCGGCGCCACCGGTCTGTTTTTTGTGCCGGTGATGGCCTTCCGCCGGCCGCGTAATGGTTTCGCGGTAGGCAATACGCGGCAGCCTTGTGGTGACCTCCACGTTGTAGCGTTCCTCCATGCGTTCCAGGGTGATACGCATGTAAAGCTCACCGAGGCCACGCATGACAGTTTCGTTAAGTTCCTGGTTGTGCTCGACCCGGAAGCAGGGGTCTTCCTCCTGCAAGCGTTGCAGGGCGGTCGAAAGTTTTTGTTCCTGGCCACGGGCCTTGGTGTTCACGGCCAGTCCATACATGGGTTCCGGAAAGTCCAGCGGCTTCAGAAAGTAGCGGTCGGCATCGTGTGAATCGTGCAGGACGGCGTCGAAGTATATTTCGTCAACCTTGGCAACGGCACATATATCACCGGGTATACCGGCGTCGACTTCGGTGTGTTTGCCGCCCTGCAGCGTGAACAGGTGACCTACCTTGAACGGCTTGCGTGCATCGCCGATCAGAAGTTGTGAATCGGGACGGACGGTGCCCTGGTAAATACGGAAGACACACATTTTTCCAACGAACGGGTCATTGGTTATCTTGAATACGTGGGCGACCACGTGGTCACTGGCGCTACTCGTGGTGGTGATCTTGACTGCATCCTCGCCCTGGCCTTTTACAAACGGAGGCGGGTTGCCTTCCCTCGGGCTGGGTGCCAGTTCATTGAAGAAGTCGAGCAGTTCCTCGATACCTGCACCGGTCTGGGCCGACACGAAACAGATTGGCACGAGGTGACCTTCACGCAGCGCCTGCTCGAATGCGGTGTGCAGTTCCTCACGTGTTAATTCTTCGCCTTCGAGAAACTTTTCCATCAGTTCCTCATTGACCTCGACAACCTGGTCAATGATGGCGTTGTGCGCTTCCAACAAGGAAAAAATATCGGTGTCACCCTCGGTTTGGAAAAAACAGTCACGTACTGTGGTCAGGTTTTCCGCCGGCAAATTAACCGGCAGGCAATGCGGTCCGAATTCTTCCTGGATTTCGTTCACCAGTGCTGTCAGGTCAGCGCCTTCTGCATCGATACGGTTGATGATGATCATCCGGCACAGGCGGCGCTGTTTTGCCCTGCGCATCAGGCGGCGGGTGGACATCTCGATTCCGGCTTGCGCATTGATGACGATTGCCGTGGTTTCCACAGCCGTCATGCTGGCAAGCGTTGGCCCGCGGAAATCAGGGATTCCCGGGGTATCGATGAGGTTCAGGTGCATGCCCTTGTGATCAAGACTGGCAATACCCGAGTCGAGTGAATGCTGGTATCTGCGCTCAATCGGGTCAGAATCCATCGTGGTTGAGCCCCGCTCAATGGTTCCCGCCTCACCTTTTGCGCCCGATTTGACCAGTAAGGCTTCGGCAAGCATGGTTTTTCCAGATCCGGAATGACCCACAAGAGCAATGTTACGGATATCTTTGGTGCGGTAGCTGGGCATACGGCAGTCCTTTTCTTGAAGTCTGAAAACGAATGGGACGGTAATCGTATTACGTTTGATCAGGCGCTTCAAATGACATATGTCATTATGTTCAGAATGAACCGTATATCGCGAAAGAGCACATGGATGTGCGGCGCGATTGGTCCAAGTTTGCACGGCGTCTGACACGAAATTGCACAGGAGTTCTGCCGGGGCGCCAGCACGATGCAGTAGCTTTCTTCAGGACACGCCGTGGATACATCCCTGTAAGCTCGAGTTCGACTCCTGTCTCGCACGGTCCTGAAGAAAGCGACTGCACCCCACTGGCTAAGCAGTTGCTCACACAGCAGTGGCGTCAGAGATATGATTTCCCGTTAGGCTGAAGCCGGGGTGGATATTAACTACCTACAGACGCCGTTATGTTCAGGATGAATATGACTTCCCAAAGGCAAACCACTGACAAAACCCCACATCATGGGTATTGCCGCTGTACACGATTTGCGCCTTCGGGTAACGTTTCGTAACCCAACGTATACAGGGCTGCCCGGTGTGAGCAAATCTTGGCTGGTACTAAAAAAAGACGCCGCCCCAATCAGCGGAAGGCAGGCGAAATGCTTCAGATTTTCAGGATATAGCTATGACCACGCCACTGGCGAGGCGATACTGTCCTACGATATTGATGGCCGGGTACTAGAGGAAAAAATAGTCTTTCCATGGGCGCCCTGGCCGGTGGATGCCTCGCGCCAGGCGGCATTTTACCGGGCGCTTGAACTGCTGCACCTGGTCGCCGGCGTCAGCTATTACAAGGCCGGGCTGGCTGTTCACATGGATACGGGTGAAAGCAAGATCGACCGGATCATGGCTGGCTTCCTGAACGATTTGTATCTGAACGGCCTGGCTGAGTTCGCTTATGTCAACGGACTGGACCTGTCCGGACTGATTGATTTTGCCGTCAATTGCGATGCAACACCGGTGGTTCCGGACCAGCCAGCAGAAGAGGCCTCATCACAACCGGGCTTTTCATACCCGGTCGATTTACCCACGCGGGCGCTGGTGGCCATGGGTGGCGGTAAGGACAGCCTGGTTTGCCTGCAAATGCTCAGGGACGCGGGTATCGAGGTCCAGCCGGTCTGTGTTGGTGGCTTCGGTGCTGATTGGTGAAACTGTCAGGGCCACCGGTTTGCCCCTGATCCGAATCGGCAGGGAACTTTCCGCCGGGCTTGCCGAATTGAACGCTGCCGGCGCCTGGAACGGACACGTACCGGTGACGGCCATTAACTCTTCAATTTTGTTATGCGCCGGTTTGCTATACGGCTACCGCTACGTGGTGTTTGCGAATGAGTCCTCAGCCAGCGAGGCAACGCTGAAGGACGGGCAGGGCCGGGAAGTTAACCACCAGTACAGCAAGAGTCTTGCATTTGAAAAAGCCTTCGCCGCGGTGGTTGAGCAACACGTCACGCCCGGTATTGAATATTTTTCCCTGCTCAGACCGTTTGGCGAAATTGCCATCGCGCAACGGTTTTCGAAAATGACCGGGTTGCACGAAGTATTTTCGAGTTGTAACCGTAATTTTCACCTGGATGGCTCGCATATCAAACGGCGCTGGTGCCTGGAATGCCCCAAGTGCCGGTTTGCGGCGCTGGCGTTGGCGCCATTTTTATCACCTCAGCAGCTCATTTCAATCCAGGGTGGGGACTTGCTGGACCAGCAGGATCAGTTACAGGGATTCAAGGCCCTGTGTGGTCTGGAGGCGGACAAACCGTTCGAATGCGTCGGCAGTATTGCCGAGAGTCGTGCGGCAATGAAGTTCCTGGCGAACGATTCCCGTTGGCGCGGCAAGAAGATTGTCCAAGCGCTGTCGGCCTGTCCGGAGATCATGCAAGCCCCCGAACTCGGGTTGCAGATACGTCATCTGGCAGAGCACAATATCCCCCCCGCAATCCTGGATAAATTAAATGCGTTTTAGCGATATGGAAAAATCCCGTGTCGGGATTATCGGTGCCGGCCGGGAAGGCCAGGCAGTATGGCGTCAATTAAGGCGGCGTTTTCCGCAAAAGCCGCTGTCGCTTTTTTCGGAATCGACCGTCAGCGAAGACTTCAGGCAACAACTTGACTCGACACTGGATACGTTCATTTCCGGTCCGCTGGATGTTGCAGTACTGAGAGATTTTGATCTGCTGATCCGTTCCGCCGGCGTCAGCATTTACAGGGATGAATTGACCGAGTTGCGTTCCCTGGGCGTGCAATTTACCACCGCATCCAGTCTCTGGTTTGCAGAAAATCCCGATGCAAAGACCATCTGCATCAGTGGCACACTGGGTAAGAGCACGACGGCCAAGCTGACAGCGCATTTACTCAATCATGCGGGTGTCAAGGCCGGTCTGGCCGGGAACATCGGCAGGCCGATGCTGGACTGCGATGGCGAAGACGCAGACTGGTGGGTTATCGAGTTATCCAGTTACCAGATTTCAGATCTTGAAGCGAAACCTGATATTGCGGTTCTGCTGAATCTGAGTGAGGACCACCTCGACTGGCACCGCGGATTTGAGAACTACCGGGCGGATAAATTAAGGCTCGCTGAACTGGCATCCGGTGGCCGGATCATTGCCAATTTTTCTGACAAGGTGCTGAATCAAAATTTAAGGAAATACCCTGACATTACCTGGTTCAACATGGTGTGTGATTGGCAGGCTGGCGCGGACTATGTTTATCGAAGGTATCAAACAACCAATCCACTTGGCTTGGGTTACGACCAGGTTTTGGCACCCCCTTCGCTGCCGGGTGAACACAATATGCATAACCTCGCTGCGGCCCTGACCGTGCTTAGAGAGCTGGGTTTGGAATTGCCCGATCTGTATGAGGTATTGTCTTCTTTCAGCGGATTGGCGCATCGCTTACAGCTGATTGGTCATAAATCGGGCGTCCGTTATGTCGATGACAGCATTTCAACCACGCCGGTGTCGGTGATGGCGGCTTTGCAAAGCGTGGGTCCGGCGGGGGTTGTGCTGTTGCTTGGCGGCATGGACAGGGGACTCGACTGGAGCGGTTTCGCCCGGAACATCCTGGGACACGAACCCTACGCCATTATCACCCTGCCGGATAACGGCCCGGGAATCGCCGCAAGCCTGAAAATGGCGGGTGTCAGTCCTGAAGGTGAGATTCACACTGCCGGGGATTTGAAACAGGCTGTAGCGATGGCGGAAAAACTGGTGCCCGCTAACGGTTGTATTTTACTCTCGCCGGGCGCTCCGAGTTTCCCGCACTTCAGGGATTACGAAGATCGTGGCGAGCAATTTAAAACGTATTCGGGTTTTTAATCAGGGGTAGGGGATTGAAATCTGACCTTTTGGCGCCCATAAAAAAGGCCGCGGGACAAGGGTGAGGAGTGCATATACCCATTAGGCTGAGGGAGAGACCAATTTGCCCGCGGCCTCTTCGCAACATAGACAACCGCTTCACGAAAATAGTTTCAAAATTTTTTGTAAATTAATACGGAGTTATAAAATGACTGATACATCCAACGAGATTCTGGCGGAAATGAACACCAACAAGGGTGTTATTCACCTTCGCCTGCACCCGCAGCAGGCACCGGTAACGGTGGCCAATTTTGTGAACCTGGCAAAACGCGGATTTTACGACGGCCTCAGTTTCCACCGGGTTATCGACAATTTTATGATCCAGGGTGGCTGCCCGCTTGGCTCCGGTACGGGTGGACCTGGCTACAATTTTGAAGATGAATGCACACCTGAACTCAGACACGATACGCCAGGTAAATTGTCAATGGCCAATGCAGGCCCGGGCACCAATGGCAGCCAGTTTTTCATCACCCACGTCGAAACACCCTGGCTGGATGGCAAGCACACGGTATTTGGCAGCGTCATCTCCGAGGATGACCAGGACGTGGTCAATGCGGTTGCCGGTGGTGACAGCATTATTTCCGTCACCATCACGGGTGGTGATGAATTGCTTGCACAGCAGGCAAATCGCGTATCCGAGTGGAATGCAAAGCTGGATCGTTAATAGCTTAAAAAGTGTTGTCCTGACGATCGTTTTGACATTTGAATTGGCGGACCCCGATGTCCGCCGGTTCAGTGGTCGCGATTGACGCTGTAGTCGGCCAGTTGCTCCAGCGCGCTACGCCAGGGTGATTCAGGCAGTATGCAGATCGCCCGTCTTGCCTCGATCGCATTTTCCGTGGCTATCTTCATCGCCGAGTCGATTGAATCGGTTTTTTCGATAATCGCGAGGACCGGGTCGAGGTCTTCCGCTCCACCATTGCGTATGGCCGTGTCCAGCAAATCGCGTTCCTTTTCATTGCACCGTTCGCGCGCCAGGATCAAGGGTAAGGTCGGTTTGCCTTCGGCGAGGTCTTCACCCGCGTTTTTTCCCATGGTGCCAGCGTCACCCCTGTAGTCGAGTACATCGTCCGCGATCTGGAAAGCCGAACCCAGGCGGTTCCCGTAAGTCGTCAGCGCCTGCTCGATTTCTGCCGGTTTGTCGCTGATGATGGCGGCCAGCCTGCAGGCCGCCTCGAACAATTTGGCGGTCTTATTCTCAATCACCTGCATGTAGCGGTGTTGATCGACTTCAGGGTCACCCATGTTCAGAAGTTGTTGGACCTCGCCTTCGGCGATGGTGTTGGTGGTGTCGGCCAGAACCGCCATGACCCGCATCGAATCGAGACCCACCATCATTTGAAAGCTGCGCGAGTACAGGAAGTCGCCAACCAGCACGCTCGCTGCATTTCCCCAAACCGCATGGGCGCTTTGCTGGCCACGGCGCAGGTCGGATTCGTCAACCACGTCGTCGTGCAGCAGTGTCGCTGTGTGGATGAATTCAATGATGGCCGCGAGTGCTATGTGATTCTGCCCGTGGTAATCACAGGCGTGTGCGCAGAGCGTGTGCAGCATCGGCCGCAAACGCTTGCCGCCACTGGCAACGATGTAATTTGCAATCTGGTTGATCAGCACCACATCGGAACTACAGGCTGTCCTGAATACAGGCATCCACCCGTTGCATATCCGGCGCACTCAAAGCAATAATTCGTTCAAGTGGTGTAGACGTGTCTGACCTGGCTGATTCGGGGCTGGATATCATACGCATGCTCTGAAGTTTTGAGGATTATAAATGATTGTGTTACCGGCTTTAACAATTCCCATGAATTATTGATCTGTGCGCCCTATACTGTTCGGCCATTCGTTTTATACAAATTAAGGAATCCACTTTTGTTCGGTCAATTAGATTCTGTTGAACTGCGAACCGGATTAACCCTCGCAGGCGTTATCGCCTTCCGCATGCTTGGCCTGTTCATGATATTACCTGTTTTCATGCTGCTGGCGGCGGATATCCAAGGATTCACGCCAGCCAAGGCTGGTCTCGCCGTTGGTATCTACGGTCTCACCCAGGCGATCCTGCAGCAACCCTTCGGGAAACTGTCCGATCGCTTCGGGCGTCGGCCTGTCATGCTCGCAGGTCTTGCGCTGTTTGTTGCGGGTGGTGTAGTTGCGGCCTCCGCCGGTTCCATCGAAATGATAATTGTCGGCAGGGCTTTGCAGGGTTGCGGCGCCATTGCCGGGGTGGCGCTGGCGTTTGCTGCAGACCATACAAGTGAAAAGAATCGAAGCGTAATCATGGCCATCATCGGTATGGGCATCGGTGCTTCATTCCTGTTATCCATGATGATTTCGGTGCCGTTATCCACCCTGTTGGGTCTGAGAGGTCTGTTCTGGCTGACAGCGGTGCTGGGTGTGCTGGGTATGTTGCTGGTCATCAGCCTGCCCAAAGAACACGTTCAAAAGGATGAGGACCTACAGGAAGCCGGGAAATCAGCCACTATCTGGTTATTCGCCTTCTCGGTATTCTTGTTGCATGCAGTGATGACCGTGTTGTTCGTGGTTTTACCGGGGATGCTGGTCAGTCAGTTTGGCTTTGCGCTCGAATATCACTGGCGAATATATGTTCCGTCGATGCTGGGTTCGGTCATACTGGTTTTTCCGATTGTTAAGACGTTTGACGACCGGTAACCAGGAGAAAAGCGCGATGCCGCTGGCTTTCCTGGTTCTTGGTGGAGCGATGGGCCTGATGTCGCTCGGCCAGTCTTTGGCCGAGATGATGGTGTTGGCCATGGCTTTCTTTCTGGCGTTCAATTTGCTGGAAGCCGCGATGCCATCTATGGTCAGTCAGCTTGAGTGGTACGACCGGTCGGGGACGGAAAATGGGTTTGTATACGACATTCCAGTTTCTGGGCGCATTTGCAGGTGGCCTGGGCGGCGGTTGGTTACTGGGATACAGCTGGCGAGAGTGGTGACTTTAAGGGTATGCGGCATTGATCTTGTACTGTGTGGGCGTTGGCCATGATTTTATGGTTGAAGTCGGCCGATAACAAACAGCAGACGTGATCTGTGTATGCTACACTTCAGGGTCTGAATTTGAACGGCGGAGCAGGGCTTCGCAAAGCAGGAGAGGCTAGATGGCAAGAGGTATAAACAAGGTAATACTGGTGGGTAATCTGGGCAAGGATCCGGAGATGAAATACACCGCCAGCGGTGGGGCAATCGCAAATTTGACCATCGCAACATCGGAAAGCTGGAACGACAAGCAAACCGGCGAGAAAGTAGAAAAAACTGAATGGCACCGGGTTGTGGCATTTCAACGTCTGGCCGAAATCATGGGTGAGTATCTCAAAAAAGGCAGCCAGGTTTACATCGAGGGAAAACTCCAAACCCGTAAATGGCAGGGCCAGGATGGACAGGATAAATATACCACTGAGATCGTAGCCAATGATATGCAAATGCTTGGTGGCAGGCCCGGTGACGCCGGTGCCCAACAACAGGCTGGTGGCGGCGGATTCCGCAAAGCCCCCATGGCGCAACAGGAATCATCCCAGCCGGCCAATGACAACGATTTTGCCGATGACGATATTCCTTTCTGAAGGCTAAGGGTCAGCAACGGGTTTTAGCGTAATTTCGGGCTTGCGGACTGGAACTGTGAAGCGCCGGTATTACAAAAAAGTTAACGGTGATTTACCCGATGGAACAGAATAGAAAAGGCATCATCCTTGCCGGGGGAACCGGCACCCGTTTGTATCCGATTACCCGCGTCATCAGTAAACAACTGCTGCCGGTGTATGACAAACCGATGATTTATTATCCGCTGTCCACGCTGATGCAGGCGGGGATCAGGGAAATCCTCGTTATTACCACCCCTCACGAACAACCGCTTTTCAAGCAATTGTTGGGCGATGGCGGTCAGTGGGGGCTGGAGATTTCGTTTGCTGTCCAGGCGAGTCCGGATGGTTTGGCCCAGGCCCTTATCATCGCTGAAGACTTTCTTGCCGGATACCCGTCCTGCCTGATCCTGGGTGACAATATTTTCCACGGTGACGGACTCAGGGAGTTGCTTGCAAGCAGCATGCAGAGGTCAGAAGGCGGCACGGTTTTTGGTTACTGGGTGCGTGACCCGGAGCGTTATGGTGTGGTTGAGTTCGACGCCGCTATGCGTGTGCTGAGCCTGGAAGAAAAACCATCACGTCCACGTTCGAATTACGCGGTAACCGGTTTATATTTTTATGACAACCGCGCCAGCCAGTTTGCCCGCGAATTGCAACCGTCTGCCAGGGGCGAGCTTGAAATAACCGATTTGAATCGACGTTACCTTGAAGATGGCAGTCTGCATCTTGAGCGCCTGGGCCGCGGTTATGCGTGGCTCGATACGGGTACGCACGAATCGCTGCAACAGGCATCCAGTTTCATCGAAACCATCGAAAACCGGCAGGGACTCAAAATTGCCTGTCCGGAAGAAATTGCCTATTTACAGGGCTGGATTGACCGCGAACGTGTTCTCGAACTGGCAGGACCGCTTCGAAACAGCGGTTACGGTGAATACCTGGTGCACCTGCTGGAGCGGGGGCCGGACGGTTGAGGATTCTCGAAACTGGTCTGGATGGCGTTGTCATTATTGAACCCAGTGTGCATGGCGACGAGAGAGGTTTTTTCCAGGAGAGCTGGAAATCCAGCAGTTACAGTGCACATGGCCTTCCGGGTACATTTGCCCAGGCCAATATTTCCCGGTCGGAGAAAGGTGTCCTGCGCGGTTTGCATTACCAGTACCGTCAACCCCAGGGTAAACTGGTCTTTGTTCTCGAAGGCCGTATTTTTGATGTCGCGGTGGATATCAGGCCGGAATCAGCTTCGTTTGGACAGTGGGCCGGTGTGGAGTTGAATGCGCACAGCCACCGTCAGCTTTACATTCCGGAGGGTTTCGCCCACGGCTTTATCGTTCTGAGTGACAGCGCCTTGTTCCACTACTACTGTACGACCGAATATGCACCGCAGTACGAGGTCTCAATCGCCTGGAATGATCCGGATATCGGTGTTGCCTGGCCGGAGGAACCCAGATCCATTTCAGCCAAGGACCGCCAGGCGCCGCATCTGCGTGACCTCCCGGAGGAACTTTTGCCACAGGGTGCGTGTTGAATATCCTGTTAACGGGTGCGGCCGGCCAACTTGGGAGCGAACTGCTTCCGATGTTGTCCACCCGCGGTAACCTTACGGCCACCGACCGTCACAAACCGGTTTCAGCAGTGGGTAACTGGCAGGAACTTGATATTGGCAATGGCACCCAGCTTGAAATTTTACTGAACCGGTTGCGGCCAGGGCTGATTGTCAATACGGCGGCTTATACGGCCGTTGACCGTGCCGAGGATGACCGGGAAACGGCATTTGTTATCAATGCCGAGATGCCCTCGAGACTGGCGACATGGGCGAAGCGAAACGATGCCCGCCTGCTGCACTACTCCACTGATTATGTTTTCGACGGCAAAATGACCAGGCCCTATCTCGAGATTGACGCCCCCAACCCGCAAAATGTCTACGGACAGAGTAAATTGGACGGTGAACGCGCTCTTGGGGACGCGGCCTGCAACCATGTCATACTCAGAACATCGTGGGTGTATTCGTCGCATGGGAAAAATTTTGTTCTGAGTATGCTGGACCTGGCGCGCAGGGGCTTGTCACTGAAAGTGGTGAACGACCAGCAGGGTTGCCCGACCTGGGCGAGAAACCTGGCGCAAGTCAGCGTTGCAGTCATCGATGCATGGCCGGCAGCGGGCTCGACCCAAAGCAGCGGTGTTTTTCATTATCGTGATGACCTCAGCCTGAGTTGGTATGATTTTGCCAACAGCGTGTTCAGTCTCGCGGTCAAGGCGGGATTACTGGACAGTTTGCCCATGCTGACACCGGTGCCGAGCTCAGATTTTCCCCAACCCGCAAAACGGCCAGAATGGTCGGTATTGGATACCAGCAGGATAGAACAGGTCTTTGCTGTACGACCCGCATCGTTCAAGGATTCTTTACAGACCGTGATTGACGAGATTAAAACAAGAGCATAACTGATGAACCAGGCCATCGAGCAACAGCCTTTGATTCCCGTCATCCTTTCAGGTGGAGCGGGCACGCGTTTGTGGCCGGTTTCAAGACGTGCACATCCCAAACCATTCATGGAATTGGTCGATGGCGAAACCCTGGCTGAGAAAACCCTGCGCAGGGCGAAAGCAGTTGCCGGTAACGCGCCGGTCATCACCGTCACCAGTCGTGACTATTATTTTTATACACGCGATCTTTACGCCGGCATGAGCAGCAATGGCGGCAAGGAACACTTTTTGCTTGAGCCCATGGGCAGAAATACCGCACCCGCGATCGCGCTGGCGGCAATGTGTGTTCGGGATAATATCCATGAAGACGCTTCATTGCTGGTCATGCCTGCCGATCACCTGATCGCGGATCAACGTAACTTTGAAGCCTGTGTAAGCGAAGCGCATCAGCTTTCGAAGCGGGGGTTCCTGGTAACCTTCGGTATCCATCCGACACATGCCGAGACAGGTTATGGCTATATTCGTCAAGGTGAACCGCTGTCAATGAGCGGCGGTTACCGGGTCGCTGAATTTGTTGAAAAGCCGAACGAAGCGACGGCCAAAAAATACCTCGCATCGGGTGAATATCATTGGAATTCCGGTATGTTCTGTTTCCAGGCAAATACTTTCCTGGAGTCTCTGAAACGTTATGCACCAGATGTGTACAAGGCGGTGGATCAGGTCTGGGAGGCGACCGACAAAGTCGCACTCACCCATCGAATTTCCTGCGGAACTGTTCAGTGAATGTCCGTCCATCTCGGTTGACTACGCGGTCATGGAACGGGCGGACAATACGGCCGTTGTCGCCAGTGATTTTGGCTGGAGTGACATTGGCTCATGGAAGGCAATCAGCGAACTGTATGAATCCGACGAGGCGGGTAACCGTGTAAAAGGCAAGGCGATCATGGTCGGTTCGACTGATTGTTTTGTGCAGAGCGGGGAACGGGTCGTTGCGGCCGTGGGCGTAAAAAACCTGATTATTGTCGATACCGGGGATGCCGTGCTGGTGGCTGACCGCAACCAGGCGCAGGATGTCAAAGAAGTGGTGGCGCAATTATCGGAATTGAAACACGAGGCAGTCAGCTATCACAAAACGGTGCACCGGCCGTGGGGGAGTTATACGATTCTGGAGGATGCCGCAGACTGCAAGGTCAAACGTCTTGTCGTCAAACCGGGCCAGGTCCTTTCCCTGCAGTTGCATCACCGAAGGGCAGAACACTGGACGGTGATAAAGGGTACTGCAAAAGTTCGCTTGGGTGACCAGGAGTTTATGCTTGAAGCCAACCAGTCCACCTATGTGCCGGTTGAGACGCTACACCGGCTTGAGAACCCGGGTGATGAAGACATACATCTGATCGAGGTTCAGACCGGTAACTATTTTGGTGAGGACGATATCGAGCGTCTCGAGGATATCTACGGAAGAATTAAATAATGGACAATGGCAAATGCTTCCCGCGTTTTAAGTTCTCCCGGCTATTGATAATGCTGGCGCTGTGCGGCGGCGGCCTGGTGATATCGCCGTTGATGGCGGATGAACCCGTTGTCGTTAGCGTGCAAACCGAAAATCACCAACAAGCCATCGAGGCCTGGAGGGCCAGCCGGGATGAAGGTCTGAAAAAGTCGGATGGCTGGCTGACCCTGGTAGGGCTTGAATGGCTTAAGGAAGGCGAGAACCGAATCGGCAGTGCCGCGGACAATGATATCCAATTGAGCGGCGGCCCGGCTTACTGGGGCAGCGTGGTGCTGCAAAACGGGCAGCTACATTTCAATAATGCCGACCCGGACCTGGTGAAGGTCAATAATGAGCCGCTAACCCGGGCCGGACTGGTTGCCGATACCGAGGGTGAGCCGACCGTCATTTCGAGCGGCACTTTGAGTATCAGCGTCATCAACAGGGAGTCCTATGCGCTGCGCATCAAGGACTCACAGGCCAGGGCGCTACAAAATTTCAATGGTGTGGACAACTATCCGATCGACGAATCATGGCGTTTCGACGGCCGGTTTATCCGCGCGGATGAAGGTGCGGTTGTCGAAATAATTAACGTGTTGGGACAGGTCAGCGAATCACCGGTGATCGGCACATTCGAGTTTGAAAAGGATGGTAAAACCTACAGTCTGCTTGGATTGGGGGACGACGAATCCGAAAGTCTCTGGTTTATATTCACCGATCGCACCACCGGTCATGGAACCTATGGGGCCGGACGGTATCTGTACAGTGACGGCATGCCGGAAAACGGACGCCTGACGGTGGACTTCAACAAGGCTTATAACCCCCCTTGTGCATTTAACCCTTATTCAACCTGTCCGATACCGCCACAGCGAAACCGGATGGATTTGTGGGTACTTGCGGGTGAAAAAGATTTTCATCCGGATTCTGACTAGACCGAATTCAAGTTCAGCTCGGACGGCTTCTTATGGATACTTTCTGATCTGGAATGAGCGACAACATGGCGTCCATTGTAATGTTGACGCAGCACGCTAAATAGCGCTAGCCAGGTAGAGGAAAACAGCGGTCTCGTACTAACAGGAAATCATCGCTACTGGTTTTAAAGTGATTCATTTTTTACTCAATCCCTATGCCAAAGTCTGACCGGCTTTTCGCCTTGTTACTTACAAATACAATCCAGCTTTAATTAAGTTGACGCATCCGGTGCTCATTTGGTTACGCCACATCGTAATAATTCAGTGCTCTGTCATGATCGATGCTGTGACAGGTTCAGCGTTGGCCTCTTCCCAGTTCACGGTCCATGTCGAAATCTTTTGATGTGACGTAGGCCTCCATTTTCTGCAGACGCAAATCCAGTTCGCGGAACCGGTGACTCAGATTGCTGAATACATCAGTCGGGGCCATGCTCACACCACGCCAGAATTTTTCCTGGCTTTCATCCTTGTAAAGATCCTGCGGCTTGGTCGGTAATATGATCGCCAGGATGATGTACGCCGGCACCATGAAAGGAAGAAAGAACACGGTGCTGACTGCTGCAATCAGACGCAAGCCCTTGCGGTTAAGTCCAAAATAGTCCGCCAGTCCGGCGCAGACACCAGCCAGTATGGCGTTCTCCTTGTCACGGTATAAGCGGTGCGGATTCTTGCGTTCGTATAAATCACTCATGGCGCCTTCTCCATGTGGGTGACTCGATATCCAGGATGCGTTCCAGGGTCTGGATACGCTCCTCCATTTTCTTGGTTGACTCCCATATTTCAGTCAGCATTTTCTCATCTTCTGCAGTCAATCCTTTTGCCGTTTTCATCTTGGTGATGTAGTGAAAAATGATCCACAAAGGTGCGCAGATCGTAAGAAAAATAATGGGGACGACTTCAGTCATCTTTTTTCTCCTGTCCCGTCGGGCCCTTCTCATCGGTCTTGTTGACCTGGGCTTTCAATGCCGCGAGAGCATCTTCGACCCGGTCGTCGTCTTCCAGACCGGCAATTTCTTCCGCCAGGCTCTTGCTCCGTCCCATGCTTAATGACTCGCCTTGCGCTTCTACGCGGTCTATGCGCCGCTCGGCGTTTTCGAAACGGAAAAGCATTTCGTCAATCTTGTCATCGTGGATGTGCTTGCGTGCTGCCAACTGGGACGTGGCAGTTTTATGGCGTATTACGATGCTGCGCTGACGGGTTTTTGCGTCGTTCAACTTGCCTTGCAACTGGGAGATATCAGAGTTGAACTTTGCAAGTTGCTCATCGAGCATTTTTGTTTCGTGCACAATCAGTTCAGCCTCATCGGCCAACGCCTGCTTTTCGGCAAGCGCCGCCCGTGCCAGATCCTCGCGGTTTTGGCGAACCGCCAGTTCTGCTCGCTTGGCCCAACCCTGTTGCTCACGCTCGAGAAATTCTGCGTAGCGCCGTTGTTCTTTCCGGTCGGCAATACATTTGGCGGCGGCAGAGCGGATTTCCACCAAGCGTGTCTTCCATCT
This sequence comes from uncultured Gammaproteobacteria bacterium, assembly GCA_963727635.1. Lineage (GTDB taxonomy): Bacteria > Pseudomonadota > Gammaproteobacteria > Xanthomonadales > SZUA-36 > SZUA-36. Next base: position 106,851 of record CAVSHP010000015.1, read on the forward strand.
CCTGGATCATCAACCGGATTATTTTCTCCGGATCTTCGGCCTTTTCTAGCAGAGAATTGATATTGGCGTTAATAATATCGGTAAATCTGGAAAAGATACTCATTGCTAATGCTCCTGCATTCTGATCTGTGCCTGTATTAATGCATGCATCATGCCAATCATTTTAATAAATTTTAACACTCTGATTTTGAAACAGTAAATAAATCATAAATAAAGTTATCACGTTTAACACGGCAAATCAGTTGGTTAAATTTGCCAACAGGTGGTTGAACTTGATAATAGCTGCACAGTCTATCTGCCTTGTCGTATCACAAATCTGATGAATCAGGCATGACATATTCAAGGCTACTCATGTAGAATAGCCTCCCTTTATTGGCTGGCAATGGGCCAGCCAATCGGAAATTCTCTGGAGGAATACTCAATGCGATCCAGACTCGCGCTAACGTTATTATTAATTTTTGCCACCGGTTCAGCCATGGCTCAGGATATAAATTCAGAAAAAGGCAAGCTCAGCTATGCTGTAGGTTGGGATATCGGCGCCGATATTGCACGCCGCAGTACTGAATTTGACGTGGAATCATTGATCACTGCCATCCGTGATGTGGTTGCAGGAAAAGATCCAAAAGTCAGCGCCTGAGGAAATGCGTGCATTGCTGACCGCTCTCCAGGAAAAAGTTCGTGCAGAGCAGATCGAACAATTCAAAAAATTGTCCGAAGAAAACCAGGCTGCAAGTGATGCTTTTCTGGCGGCGAATAAGAAAAAGACCGGAATCGTTACACTTCCCAGTGGTGTTCAATACCGCATTATTGAAGAAGGTGATGGTCCCCGTCCCGGTCTTGACAGCAGGGTTTCGGTTCATTACCGCGGTTCAAAACTGGATGGACATGAATTTGACAGTTCATTTGCCCGCGGAACGCCGGAAGAATTTACCGTCAATGCCGTGCTGAAGGGTTGGCAGGAAGTATTGCCCCTGATGAAAGTGGGTTCTACCTGGCAGGTATTTGTTCCACCGGAACTGGCCTTCGGCGCCCGCGGCAATCCGCCGGTCGGTCCGAACGAGGCGTTGATGTTTGATCTCAAACTGGTTGAAATACTGAAATAGCAGAGTGAGAACCGGGTGGCGCAGGCCGCCCGGTTTTTTTATCCCCAGTATGAGCGGTATTTTTCCCTGTACCGGTCAGGTCCTGCATTCAGCAGGGTCTGTTGATAATTGCCAGGTCTTGATACCATGTCGCGATATGCAATCTGAATTGCACAATTTGCTGTTGAGGGCGGTTTCACCTTTTGAAAAAGGCGTATCTGCGCTTAAGTTAAACGCGCTTCGAAATGCACCTGGCAGCCAGATCCGACCAAATCGTACCGCTGCCGTGTTGGTGCCCGTGTTGGACAAATCCGAGCCGGAAATCGTATTGACCGTTCGCTCGGAATCGTTAATGCAGCATCCCGGACAGGTCAGCTTCCCCGGTGGGTCAGTTGACCGCAATGACAGAACGGCCGTTTCTACCGCATTGCGCGAAGCCCAGGAAGAGATTGGCCTGGACTACTCCCAGGTATCCCCGCTGGGTTTTCTCGACCGTCTCGACACGATCTCGGACTACAGGGTGTTACCGGTCGTCGGTCTCGTCCAGCCTGACTTTGTATGGAAACCCGACCTGCGCGAAGTATCCGAAGTTTTTACCGTTCCTTTGAGACTGGCGGTCGACCGCAGGGAGTACACCCACCAGGAAATCAATCGGGACGGGAAAAATATCGTGATTTCCACGTTGTATTGGCAGGGTCATAAAATATGGGGAATCACGGCTACTATTCTGTTGAATCTTGGCAGTCGCATGGAAAATGCCAACCGTGAGACAGCCGGTTTCGGTCCATAGATATCGGCTGATTCAGGCTGACGAAATCTCATGAGCAATAGCATACTGCTCACCGCGCAAGAGTTGCAGGCGGCGCTCGTCGGCAATAACTGTTTGGTATTTGACTGCCGGTTCGTCCTCAGTGACCCTGGTGCAGGCTACAGGGACTACCTGGAAGCACATATTCCCGGCGCGGTATATGCACATCTCGATGATGATCTTTCAAGCCCCGTGACCAGTTTCAGCGGTCGCCATCCCTTGCCTGAAGCGGACAGTTTTGCCGCATTCCTGGCCCGTTCCGGCTGGCGGCCCGGAACCAGGCTGGTCGCCTATGACCAGGTGGATGGGTCTATCGCTGCCCGCTTGTGGTGGTTGATGAAGTATTTTGGCCATGATTATGCGGCATTGCTGGATGGCGGTTTTCGGGCCTGGCAATCCGCCGGCTATGCACTGGAAAGCGGCCCGGTGACCGCCGGGCAAACTGAACCCGTTACACTCAAGCCAAATGCAGACCTGGTGCGTTTCAACTGCAGAAATTCTCGCTGGCCTGGCAGGGGACGACAGCGTTTTGACAGATGTCCGTGCCGCTGAACGATTCCGGGGAGAAATCGAGCCGATTGATCCGGTGGCAGGTCACGTACCAGGCGCCGTCAATTACCCATTTCAATTGAGTCTCTCAGCGGATGGCCGTTTCAGGGCGGCGCAGGAAATCCGCGCGGCACTGCTGACGCTGGCGGGAATCACCAGGCAAAGGATCTCGTGTATATGTGCGGTTCAGGGGTTACCGCCTGTCACGCCATTTTTGCCGGCGAACTGGCCGGCCTGGAACCGTCAAAACTGTATGCGGGTTCCTGGAGCGAATGGATCCGGGATCCATCCCGGCCAGTGGAACCCACTACACTTTAACCTGGATCGTTTCGCGTTTGACGGGCTCAGGCCGATTTTTTTTGCGCCGTCTTGTAGCGGTCAAACAGTTTCGCCAGAAATTGACCGGTATGTGATTCAGCTGATGCTGGCGAGTTGCTCGGGTGTCCCGGTTGCTATGATTTCACCACCGCGGTCACCACCTTCCGGTCCCAGGTCAATAACCCAGTCAGCTGTTTTGATGACATCCAGGTTATGTTCAATCACCACTACCGTATTGCCGTGATCACGCAGGCGGTTCAGTACATGCAGCAATTGCTTGATGTCGTGGAAATGCAGTCCGGTCGTGGGTTCATCCAGGATGTACAGCGTCTGTCCGGTATCGCGTTTGGAAAGTTCCTTGGCCAGCTTGATCCGTTGCGCCTCACCACCGGACAGCGTCGTGGCGCTTTGACCCAGGGTGATATAGGACAGACCGACGTCCATCAGGGTCTGTAATTTGCGCGCGACCGACGGGCACCGGTGCAAAAAACTCCAGGGCGTCTTCAACGGTCATTCCCAGTACCTCGTGTATGTTCTTGCCCTTGTAGTGGACACCAAGTGATTCGCGGTTATAGCGTTTGCCGTGGCAGACATCGCAGGGCACATAAATATCCGGCAGAAAGTGCATTTCAACACGGATGAGGCCGTCGCCCTGGCAGGCTTCGCAGCGCCCGCCCTTGACATTAAAGCTGAATCGCCCGGGTTTGTAACCGCGCGCCCGGGCTTCCTGGGTGCCTGCAAAGAGTTCGCGGATCGGTGTGAACAGGCCGGTATACGTTGCCGGGTTTGAGCGTGGTGTACGGCCGATAGGGGACTGGTCGATATCGACGACCTTGTCGAAAAGCTGCAGATTTTCCACCCTTTCGTAGGGTGCCGGCTGGGTGCTGGAATCGTAAAGTTCCTGTGCTGCCAGGCGGTGCAGGGTATCGTTGATCAGGGTTGATTTGCCGGAACCGGAAACCCCGGTGACACAGGTCAACAGGCCTGCCGGGATTTCCAGGGTGACATTCTTGAGATTGTTTCCGCTGGCGCCGATCAGCCTGAAAATCCGCTGTGGATCGGCCTTGTTCCGTTTTGCAGGTATTTCGATTTCCAATTTTCCCGAAAGGTACTGTCCGGTCAGCGTCGCTTCGCTGTTGACCAGATCTTCCGGTTTTCCACAGAAGACCACCTGGCCGCCGTGTACGCCCGCACCCGGTCCCATGTCTACGACGTAATCAGCCATGCGGATGGCCTCTTCATCATGCTCGACCACGATCACGGTATTGCCGATATCACGCAATCTTGCCAGCGTTGAAAGCAGACGTTCATTGTCACGCTGATGGAGACCGATGGAGGGTTCATCAAGAATATACATCACGCCAACAAGACCTGCTCCAATCTGGCTCGCAAGCCGGATGCGTTGTGCCTCGCCGCCGGACAGGGTGCCGGCCTTGCGGTCAAGGGTCAGGTAGTCCAGGCCAACGTTGACCAGAAACTGGAGACGTAAATGCACCTCTTTGACAATTTTCTCTGCAATTGCGCCCTTTACGGCCCCCAGTGCAGAGCTCGTCAAAAAACTTCAGGCAACGCAAGATGGGCCATGCGGTGACGGTCGGTAAATTGATGTCAGCCACAAACACGTGCCTGGCCTGCCGGTTCAGCCGCTGCCCATGACAATCGGGGCAGGGCTTCTGGGATATATATTTGGATAATTCTTCGCGCACGATACTTGCGTCGGTTTCGCGGAAACGTTTCTCGAGATTGGGAATGACGCCGGCAAACGGGTGCCGTCGTTTTTGTGTGCCCCGTTCGCCAAAATAGGTGAACTCGATGATCTCATCTCCACTGCCATAGAGGATAATGTTTCGGTGTTTTTCGGACAGTTCCTCGAACGGCGCCTCAATATCGAAGCCATAGTGTGACGAAAGCGCCTTGATGATCTGGAAGTAATAGGCATTGCGGCGATCCCAGCCCCGAACGGCCCCACCGGCCAGGCTCAACTGCGGGTTGCTGACGACACGCTCCGGGTCGAAAAACTGCGCAATGCCCAGACCGTCACAACTCTGGGCAGGCGCCATTCGGGTTGTTGAATGAAAACATGCGCGGTTCTATTTCCTGCAAGCTGTAATCACAGTGAACACAGGCGAGTAACGCTTGAGCTGCAACAGGTCTTTTCGTCGGGTCATGCTCCGCTGTCATCATTCCATCGGCGACAACAACGCCAGTCCGTCGGACAGTATCAGCGCCGTTTCAAAAGATTCGGCAAGCCGCTGTTTCAGATCAGGCCGTACCTTGAACCGGTCGATGACAACTTCAATGGTGTGGTTACGGCGTAACTCCAGTGCCGGCACATCATCAATCGGGTAAACACTGCCATCGACGCGGACACGCACATAGCCCTGCGCGCGCAATTCGTCAAACAACTGCGCATGTTCACCTTTCCGGTCACGGACCACAGGCGCCAGCAGCATCAGTTTTGTGCCTTCGGGCAACGCCATCACCTGGTCAACCATCTGGCTGATGGTCTGGGCTTCGAGCGGTTGGCCATGATCGGGGCAGCACGGAGTTCCCACGCGCGCCCACAGAGACGCAGGTAGTCATAGATTTCGGTAATCGTACCTACCGTGGAACGCGGATTGTGTGAAGTCGATTTCTGTTCGATCGAAATGGCGGGAGAAAGACCCTCAATATGGTCAATATCCGGTTTTTCCATGACGGACAGAAACTGGCGGGCATAGGCAGACAGTGATTCCACGTAGCGGCGCTGGCCTTCTGCGTAAATCGTGTCAAAGGCCAGCGATGACTTGCCGGACCCGGAAAGCCCGGTGACGACGATCAATTTATCCCTTGGCAGATCAAGGTCGATATTGGCCAGGTTGTGGGTGCGGGCGCCGCGTATTTTGATGGTTTTCATTGATATTGCCGAAACGATTTCCAACCACGTACTATACCCTCCTTTTGTGCTCGAAAGCAGACCTTAAAAGCGGGTCAGCGTCAGATCGATTACGAGAAAGGTTCAGTCGGCCCCTATCCTGACCCACTGCTCCGGCCAATTCAGTCCAGCGTGCTTTGGATACAAACCGCGCACATTGATTAATAACGCGTACAGAGGTTGACCAGTCCGGATAAAACGGCTAATATTCTCGCCCTTTTGTAGGGCTATTTCATACCCGGGGCAATAAACCATGTACGCAGTATTCGCAACCGGTGGCAAGCAGTATCGTGCTACCACTGGAGACATATTAAAAATTGAAAAACTTGACGCTGAAAAAGGCGCTTCGGTTGAACTCGACCAGGTGCTGATGGTAGGTGAAGGTGAAGACGTAAAAGTCGGATCTCCTTACCTGGAAGGCGGAAAAGTCACAGCCACGGTGGTCGAGCACGGCCGTGGGGACAAGATCCGGATAATCAAATTCAAACGTCGCAAGCACCACATGAAGAAAATGGGTCATCGACAGGATTTTACCCGGATCGAAATTACTGGCATCGCTGCTTCGGCACCGAAAAAGAAGGTAAGCAAAGCCAAGGCTGAAAAGCCGGAAGCCGCGGAACCTGAAACTGAAGCCGACAGCGAAGCCTAATAGCAGAGGAATTGAATCATGGCACATAAGAAAGCAGGTGGTAGTACGCGCAATGGTCGCGATTCCAACCCCAAGTATCCTTGGTGTAAAACGTTACGGTGGTGAAACTGTCCTGGCCGGTAATATCCTGGTCCGGCAGCGTGGCACCCAGTTTCACGCGGGTGAAAACGTGGGCGTTGGCCGTGACCACACACTGTTTGCCTTGAGTGAAGGCAAGGTGGAATTCAAGCACCGCGGAATACCCAAACGCAGATTTGTCAGCGTGGTAACGACAGACGACTAAGACATCTGTCTGAAAGAGATTTGAAAAACCCTGCTTCGGCAGGGTTTTTTTTGCCGGATGTAAATGGCCAGATGTAAATGGCCAGATGTAATTGCCCAAAAGTACAGTGCAATGTCATCGGGGTGCTAAGTGCATCTCCGCAGGTGTGCCAGGAGCACCAAGGCCAGGTGTGACTCTCCACACCCTGTTTCGCCATCGCATCTATAGTAAGATGATGGCCGAAGGACTGACCCACTATGAAATTTGTTGATGAAGCATCCATTCACGTTATTGCCGGAAAGGGCGGTAATGGTTCGGCGTCATTTCGCAGGGAAAAATATATCCAGTTCGGCGGACCTGACGGCGGTGATGGCGGCGATGGCGGCAGCGTGTACCTGGAAGGTGATTCCGGCCTGAATACGCTGGTGGATTTCCGCCACCGGCGAAAATACAAGGCTGAAAACGGTGTACAGGGCAAGGGTCAGCAAAGATACGGAAAAAAGGGTGAAGATATCTATATCCGTGTGCCGCTTGGGCACAATGGTAACCGACGAACTGAATGACGTACTCCTCGGTGATGTCACCGAGCATGGTCAGCACCTGCTGGTTGCCCGCGGCGGTCGGGGTGGTCTGGGCAATGTGCATTTCAAAAGCTCGACCAATCGTGCGCCGCGCAAATTTACACCCGGCGAAGCCGGGCGAAGAAATCCAGCTGCAACTGGAGATGAAAGTGCTGGCGGATATCGGTCTGCTGGGCTTTCCCAACGCCGGCAAATCAACACTGATCAGCACGGTTTCTGCTGCCCGTCCGAAAGTTGCAGATTATCCTTTTACGACGCTGTACCCGAATCTGGGTGTGGTTCGTGTCGGCCTGGACAGCAGTTTTGTGATTGCGGATATCCCGGGCCTGATCGAAGGCGCTGCCGAAGGCGCCGGTTTGGGCGTTCAGTTTCTCAAGCATCTGCAACGAACGAGGTTGTTATTGCACCTGGTGGAAATTGCCCCGTCGGATGAAATGCCGCCGGCAGATGCGGTTCGCAAACTGACGCAGGAACTGGTTAATTTTGACGTGCATCTCGGTGAAAAGCCGCGTTGGCTGGTATTTACCAAGACTCGACGTGCTCGAGCGAGGCAGAAGCAGAGGAAATTGCCGAGCGAGGTAGTGAAAGAGCTGAATTGGACAGGCACCCTGGTTCATGATTTCCTCGGTGACCCGAAGCGGTACAGATGAACTGGTGCAGAGCATCGGCCGGGAACTGGATGAGATGAAACAACTCGAAGCAGGAACAGCAAAAGTATCGGAACCATTGCCTGACAGTAATGACTGAATATAACTGGCCCGGACAGCCCGGTTATATTCGGACATAAAAAAGCCCCGCTTTCAGACAGGGCTTTTTAGTAATCTCTTGTTCGGCGGTTCGATTCAGCCGGGGGAACCAGGGGATTACATATTGTGAACGTGGTTGTTCAGGCGTGATTTATGACGCGCTGCTTTATTGCGGTGCATCAGGCCCTTGGACACTGAGCGGTCAATGGCAGGAACAGCGGCCTTGTAGGCTGCTTCAGCTGCACTCTTGTCGCCGGATTCAATCGCCGTGAGTACTTTTTTGATCGTGGTACGTACATGCGAGCGCTGGCTGGCGTTACGCAAACGATGCTTTTCGGCCTGACGTGCACGCTTGCGTGCTGATAAACTGTTAGCCAAGGTAAATCTCCATAAATACTGGTTCAGAAATATAGCCGCGTAGTATCTTAGTTTTTCTTCGCCGGGTCAATCATTTAACAGGTAAATTCACATGATTTTTTTCGGGTTAAGACAGGTATCAGGGTTCACCAGGTATGAAACTACTGAAATCGACCGCAACGGTTGGTGCTGCGACCATTGCTTTCCCGGATACTGGGATTTGTCCGTGATGTTGTACTGGCCAAGATGTTCGGCGCCAGCGGCGCAACCGATGCTTTTTTCCTGGCTTTCAGGATACCCAATTTCATGCGCCGCCTGTTTGCCGAAGGATCTTTTCGCTGGCATTTGTACCGGTCTTGTCCGAGTACAAGGCCAACGGCGACCGGCGGGCCTTGCGCGATCTGATCGATCATGTTACCGGCACCCTGGCGGCGATTCTGCTGGTATTGACCGCGGTCGGCATTTTGGCGGCACCGTTGGTGCTGTCGATATTTGCGCCCGGTTGGCTGGCTGACGGCCGGCCCGAATTTGACCTGTCGGCCGGTATGTTGCGGATCACGTTCCCTTACATCATGCTGATTTCGTTGACGGCACTTGCAGGTGGAATTCTCAATACATTTGAACGCTTCCTGGTACCTGCGTTAACGCCAATCTTGCTCAATCTGTCATTGATTGCGGCCGCGTTATTGCTGGCCGGCCACCTGGAAGTGCCGGTTACCGCGCTGGCCTGGGGTGTGTTGGTGGCAGGTTTTGCGCAATTGTTCATCCAGGTGCCGGCACTGATGCGCTGGGTCTGATGCCCCGGCCACGCTGGGGTTGGCGGCATTCACGGCGTGCGGCGCATTATGAAGTTGATGATCCCGACCCTGTTCGGCTCATCGGTGGCCCAGGTCAATTTGCTGGTTGACAGCATCATCGCGACGTTTCTGGTAACCGGCAGTGTTTCCTGGCTATATTATTCCGACCGCTTGCTGGAGTTTCCGCTTGGGCGTTCTGGGTATCGCACTGGCAACCGTCATTCTTCCCAACCTGTCGCAAAAACACGCCAAGGCGAGTACCGCAGAGTTTTCAGCGACGCTCGACTGGGCCTTGCGCCTGGCGGTGATCATTACCGTACCGGCCGCGGTCGGGCTGGTCATCCTGGCCGGGCCCATACTGATTACCCTGTTTCAGTACGATGCTTTCAACCGGAGGACGTGCGCATGTCCACCTACAGCCTGGTCGCCTATGCCGCCGGGCTTGCCCGCATTTATCGCGGTCAAGGTACTGGCGCCGGGATATTACGCCCGCCAGGACACCAAGACCCCGGTCAAAATTGCCATCGCAGCCATGGTGACCAACATGGTGTTGAACCTGGTGTTTGTCGGTTTGCTGTTAAGCCAGGGTTTTGAGGGTCCGCATGCCGGTCTGGCGCTGGCCAGTTCGGCTGCCGCCTATCTGAATGCAATGTTGCTTTCCGCGGATTGAGAAAGCGCCAGGTCTATGCGCCGGAACAGGGCTGGTTGAGGTTGTTGATCGCGGTCATCGTGGCGTGTGCGGCCATGGGCGCATTATTGTTTTTCATGACACATGATATCGAAAGCTGGCGCCGGGCAAGTGTCGCCCTGAGGATCAAGAACCTCACCCTGAGCATCTGTTTTGGTGTCATCGTTTATATTTTTACCTGCATGGTCGCAGGTCTGAAAACCCATGACCTGGTGCGTGGCGCGAAATAGTTCGCGCACATGTCAATTTTTCGCGCTGAATCATGTCTGCCTGCTATAATTCGCTGCTTTGTGGACAGGCACACATATGCGGGTAATCAGAGACAATCCGGGTGGGCAGCTGCTTCGGTCGTCGGTAGTAACCATCGGAAATTTCGATGGTTTACACTGTGGGCACCAGGCGCTGATCCGGCATTGTGAGTCACTGGCCGGGGACGAGAGGCCGATCGCGGTTGTAACATTCGAGCCACTGCCGCAGGCCTGGTTCAATCCGGAAACTGCGCCGGCCCGCCTGATGTCGGTGCGCCAAAAACTCGATTACCTGGCGTGTGAAGCAATTGATCTTGTCTGGCTGATGCGTTTTAACCAGTCTCTTGCCGGAATGGATGCGGACAGTTTTGTCCGCACGGTGCTGGTTGAGACACTGGCGGCCGGGGATGTCGTGGTGGGTGAAGATTTCCGTTACGGCAAGGGCAGGCAGGGTGATATCGAATCACTGCGTGCGTCGGGTGAAAAGCTGGGTTTCGGCTGCACACGGTTCCGATGCTGGAGGTCGACGACTGCCGGGCATCAAGTTCCAACATCCGTGAATGTCTTGCTGCAGGTGACCTGGACAAGGCGAAGCAATTGCTGGGCCGGCCTTACAGTATGACGGGCAGGGTCATCAAGGGCCGTCAACTGGGCCGCCGGCTGGGATACCCGACGGCAAATATCCGTGTGACCGCCACACCCAGTCCGCTCATGGGTGTTTTCGCGATAAGGGCGCGCTGGGGCAGCAGTGACTGGCACGATGGCGTCGCGAACCTTGGTACACGTCCGGCGGTCGGTGGTGAAGGGTTCCTGCTCGAGGTACACCTTTTCGATTTTGCAGGTAGCCTGTATGGTCAGAAAATGGAAGTGGAATTTATAAAAAAGCTGCGCGATGAAGCACATTTTGAAGTTATTGATGACCTCGTCGTGCAAATGCGGGAAGATGAACGGCAGGCCAGGGTTTGCCTGGCGCAAAATGAAAACTGAAAAGCGAAAAAAGTACAGATAAGCATGGATTATAAAGACACGATCAACCTGCCGGATACGGCATTTCCGATGAAAGCCAATTTGGCCAATCGCGAACCCGAAATGCTCAAGCAATGGGAAGAAAGCGGGCTCTATGAACGCATCCAGGCAGCACACGGCCGAGCGGCCCCTGTTTATCCTGCATGACGGACCTCCCTACGCCAATGGCGATATCCATATTGGTCATGCGGTCAACAAAATTCTCAAGGATATGGTCGTCAAGTCCCGGCTGCTGGCGGGTTTCAATTCACCCGTATGTGCCGGGCTGGGACTGTCATGGCTTGCCGATCGAATTGCAGGTTGAAAAGAAGGTCGGCAAGGTCGGCCGCAAGGTGGATGCCCGCACGTTCCGGCAAAAATGCCGTGAATATGCCGATCAGCAGATAGACCTGCAGCGCGAGGGATTCAAGCGTCTCGGCGTGCTGGGCACCTGGGAAAATCCCTATGCCAGCAACAAGTTTGCCTATGAGGCCAACATGGTGCGCGCGTTGGCCAAAATCATTGAAGGCGGGTCATCTGGACCAGGGTGTCAAGCCGGTTAACTGGTGTTTTGATTGTGGTTCGGCGCTGGCCGAGGCCGAAATTGAATACCAGGACAAGACCTCTCCCGCCATCGATGTGTTGTTCAGGGCGGTGGATGAAAATGCCGTGCTGGCCGCGTTTGGCGTTGAATCAGTTGACGCCGAAGTCGGCATTCCGATCTGGACCACCACACCCTGGACGCTGCCCGCCAATGAAGGCGGTGGCGCTGCACGCCGATCTGGATTACGTGCTGGTCAAGGGCGCACTGGCAGGGCCGGACCCTGGCCATCGTGTTGGCGGAAGAATCTGAAGGATGCAGTGATCAAGCGCATTGGCATGGAAGATGTCGAGGTACTGGGCAGTTGCAAGGGTGCGGCCCTGGAACACCAGTTACTGAATCATCCTTTTTATGACCGTCAAGGTTCCCGTGATCCTGGGTGATCATGTGACGACTGAAGCCGGTACCGGCGCAGTCCATACCGCACCCGGGTCATGGTGAAGATGATTTCCGTGTCGGCAAGGTCTACGACCTGCCGGTCACCAGTCCCGGTGGGCGGCAACGGCCTGTTCCTGCCCGATACCGAATTATTTGCCGGCATGTTCGTCTGGAATGCAAACGAGGCCGTCGTTGAGTTGCTGCAAGACAAACGGGGTGTTGTTGCATCACGAGTCGTTTTTGCACAGTTATCCGCATTGCTGGCGGCACAAGACACCGACCGCATTCCGGGTGACACCGCAGTGGTTCATCGACATGGACAAGGCCGGTTTGCGGACACACGCGCTCGAGGCGATCAAGATCCATTCGCTGGGTTCCGGCCTGGGGCGAGGAACGTATCACCGGCATGATCGAGGGACGTCCGGACTGGTGTATTTCCAGGCAACGGACCTGGGGTGTGCCGATCACGCTTTTTGTCCACCGTGAAAGCGGCGAACTGCATCCGCAAACCGATGCGTTGATGTACAAGGCAGCCGACCTGATCGAACAACAGGGTATCGATTGCTGGTATGAAGAAGATATCTACCAGCAACTGGGTGTTGATGAATCCGAGTATGAGCAAGTCACGGATATTCTCGATGTCTGGTTTGATTCCGGTGTCAGCCACCGTTGTGTGCTGGATGAACGTGAGGAACTGCGCCGGCCGGCAGACATCTATCTGGAAGGCTCCGATCAGCACCGCGGCTGGTTTCAGTCTTCACTGCTGACTTCGGTCGCCATGCATGGCGAGGCGCCGTACAAGCAGGTGCTGACCCACGGTTTCGTCGTCGATGCAGACGGCAAGAAAATGTCCAAGTCGATGGGTAATGTGATCGCGCCGCAAAAGGTCATGAGCACCCTGGGCGCGGATGTGCTCCGCTTGTGGGTGGCGGCAGCGGACTATCGCCAGGAAATGACGGTTTCGGATGAAATTCTGAAACGGGTTTCTGACGCCTACCGACGCATCCGCAATACGGCCCGGTTCCTGCTGGGCAATCTGGATGGTTTTGAACCCGCAAACGCCTTGGCGCCGGAGCAGATGCTGCCTTTCGACCGCTGGGCGGTGGACCGCGCCATGCAGATTCAGAACGAGATCAGCCAGGCCTATGATGATTACCAGTTCATGCAGGTCTATCAAAAGATCAACAATTATTGTGCGCTGGAATTGAGTGCGATTTATCTGAACGTGCTGAAGGACCGTCTATACACCACCGGGCGGGACAGTCTGCCGCGCCGTTCCGCGCAAACCGCCATGTATCACATACTGGAAAGCCTGGTTCGCTGGATCGCGCCGGTGTTGAGCTATACCGCTGAAGAAATCTGGGCGGTGATGCCCGGTGAACGGCATGCGAGCGTCTTTATGAGCGAGTGGTATGACGGGCTTGTTTGCACTTGAAGGCGGTGATTACGACAAGGCTTTCTGGAAGGAGACCATCAACCTGATCAACGCCGTGAACGAGGCAATCGAGCCGCTGCGTATGGACAAGGTCATCCGCGGTTCGCTGGAAGCCACCGTCCACATCCAGCCACGGAATGATCCCCACAGGGAGTTCCTGGAAAAATGGGGTGATGAATTGCGCTTCATCCTGATCGTTTCAGAAGCGGATGTCGTCGCTGACGGGGTTGAGATAGCCGGTAACCGTTATGAAACCCCGGATTACTTCGTCTGGATTGAAAAGAACACAGACAACAAATGTGTCCGTTGCTGGCACCAGCGTGCGGACGTGGGTGAGTCGGAAGAGCACCCGGAATTGTGTGGCCGCTGTATCGAAAACGTGGCGGGCGACGGGGAAAAGCGCAGGCTTGCATAAAGTGAACGACCAGGCACAAAAAGCCCCGGTTTTGTTTCAAAGCAAGATGGTGTTCATCTGGTTGTTGATTTCTGCGCTGATTGTCGTGCTGGACCTGTGGACCAAGAATATCGCGACGCAGAACCTGACCCTGTACCGACCGGTGGAATTGACCTCGTGGCTGAATATGACCCTGGCGCACAACTATGGTGCGGCTTTCAGCTTTCTCAGTGACGCCGGCGGTTGGCAACGCTGGTTGTTTACCGGACTTGCAGTGGCGGTCACGGGGGTTTTGCTCGTCTGGTTGTTGCGTTTGGCTGCGACTGAAAAACTGACCGCCGTGGCGCTTTCCCTGATTATCGGCGGCGCCATCGGCAACCTGGTCGACCGGATCAAACATGGTTATGTCGTCGATTATATTGACGTTTACTACCGTGACTGGCACTGGCCCGCGTTTAACCTGGCCGATTCTGCGATTACCTGCGGGGTGATACTCTTGTTGCTTGACGGTCTGATTCTATCGTCATCCAAAAGGCCGCCTGTGAACGACTGATGGAAATACTGCTCGCCAATCCACGTGGTTTTTGCGCCGGTGTAGACCGGGCGATCGAGATCGTTGAGCGCGCGATCGAACTGTTCGGTGCACCGATTTACGTTCGCCACGAAGTTGTGCACAACCGTTTCGTGGTGGATCGCCTGGCAAGTCTCGGTGCAGTATTCGTCGAAAAACTGGATGACGTGCCGGACGACGCCACCGTTATTTTCAGTGCCCATGGTGTTTCACAAAGTGTCCGCATGGCCGGAAAGCAACGTGGCCTTAAGGTCTTTGATGCAACCTGTCCACTGGTGACAAAAGTGCACCTCGAGGTGGCCAGGCACTGCAAGGCGGGCTACGACGCGGTACTGATTGGCCACGTGCGTCACCCGGAAGTGGAGGGCACCCTGGGGCAGTGGTCAAAACATCCACCACGTAACAACCGGATCTACCTGGTGGAATCGCCCGAAGACGTGGAAACACTGGAAGTCAACTATCCGAATGAAGTGGCATTTGTCACCCAGACGACTTTGTCGGTCGATGATACCCGGGAAGTCATAGCCGCCCTGCAGAAAAAATTCCCGGCCATTATCGGACCCAAGCATGATGATATCTGTTACGCCACCCAAAACCGCCAGGACGCGGTCAAGGAAGTGGCCCGGCACGCCGACCTGGTGCTGGTGGTTGGCTCGGTCAACAGTTCAAATTCCAACCGTCTGCGCGAACTCGCCGCAAAGCAGGGTGTGCCGGCCTACCTGATTGACGGCGCTGAAGATATCAAGCCGGAATGGTTGACCGGTGTAAAATGTATTGGCCTTACGGCGGGTGCTTCAGCGCCGGAAGCTCTGGTTACCGGTGTTATCGAAAAGCTGAGCCAACAGGTTTCCGCCACGGTTACCAATATCGAAGGTGTTGCCGAAAACATGGTGTTTGCGCTGCCCAAACAATTACGCATCAAGACGATCGTTTAATTTCCCACTATGTAAATGCCTGGCAGGCTGTACTTCAGCGGCCATTCCAACACTTAACCACACTTGCACTCGAGGCACTGACCCGCCGGGCGCCGCTTTGGTCCAGGATCAGGCTGCCACAGGGGTCGGCGAGTTGGGCGCCGCTCGGCACGGCCATGGCAACAAAGGTGCGCCCCTGTGAGTCCGGCGATGCATAGCTTATCTCGTAACGATGCTGGTCGGAGACAGGCCGGCACTGGCTGGTGTCGTAGCTTCCGTGGCTGGCAATCAGACGTTCCTGGCACATGGATGCCTGCATTAACATCCTGACCGCTTCGGTACGGTGAACCCTGAGGGTATAACTGCGGTAGCTCGGCACCGCGATTGCCAACAGTATGCCCATGATGGCGACGACGATGGTCAGCTCGATCAATGTCATGCCACGGGTGAATCCGGGCACTGATCCGGTAATCGGGTTACTCAAAGAATTTCGCGCCATGAGAAACGTCCGCAGATTGCGCTTGATGTAGAACCGGGACATGCACCTGCAACCACGACATCAGGTGGCTGGTTTTCTTCAATCGCCGGCCATGATCGGACAACCACGCTTTCCACCACGGAAACGGCCGTTTCCGTCCACCCGGTTCCGCGTGCCAGGATCCGGTACCAGACCTGCAAATCCGGGTTGCCGGATTCGGCAGGTTCTATGGTGTGAACCGCTTCGATAATCCATACCGGTGCGTTGATACTATCGCCCGTAATCGTTTCCAGCCGCACACCGGTCAGCGGATCGACACCCGCTTGGTGACCGTTGACCATCCACCAGTCGATGTCCTCGTATTCGGGGTGAGGCGGTAATTCCCCGTCAGCGTGCAGACGCAGGCCGTCACAGGAATCCAGGCAGTATTCGGGCGCCGGTCCGTCCAGCGTCATTAACCAGTTTTCCGCCCAGGACAATGCCAACCGGGCGGATTGCCTGGCGCGTTCGGCATCCTGCAGGTTGGCCGAGAGTTTATTCTGCAAAATGGTATCCGAGGACGCCGACAACCCCAGCAGGGTAAGCGCCATCAGAAACAGCAGGCACAACAGCAGGACCATGCCGCGTTGCGCCTGCATGACACCGTGCGAACAAGTATCAGAACGGGCATTCATCGCAGTCTTCCACGGATGGCGGCCGTCAATGTGCTAACGGTGCGCAAGTGGCCGTCCGCCGGTGTCGTAATGGACTGATCGAGCAATGTGTATTGCGCGCTGGCGGCCTGGTCAAATGCCTGTGTCGTGGACATCAGCAGCGCCAGTTTAATTGCGCGGACATTGCTTTCCTGTAACCACGACCGGGCCGTTACCCAGCCGTCCGCGATTGCGTCGCCATCCCGGTCTTCCGCGTACAGAACCTGCATCGATTCGACGTCCTCGATGAGCCCGAAATTATTCATCTGTGTTTGCAGGCTGGAAGCATCCGGGCCGTATCGGCAGGTCATCGCCAGGTTGTTGGCCGTGTTGACGCTGAATCGGGTCTGCAGCAAATAGAAAGCCGCCTGGCCGTCAGCGTCGGTGACGGTATTTTCATTGCCATAACAGTTGCGCCTGGACCAGCGTTGCAGACCGAGTTGATCCGGTGCCGATGCACCCCCGTCAATGCTTTCATCGGTCAGGGCCGGAAACCCCGACGGGTTGAGCCAGGGCTGCGGTTGAAAGCCCGACTGGCCAATCTGGGTGACCAGGACATCGCGCGCGTAACGGCTGGAATCCTCCAGCTGGCTCTGGCTCAGTTGTAAACGGTAGGCCGATACGCTGCCGCTCATCAACTGGACGATACCGGACAGCAGTATTGTGGACAGGCATACACCGATCATCACTTCCAACAAGGAAAAGCCACGCTGGCGGCTGAAAACCGTCATCTCAGGACACCTCGAGGGTAAACCGGTGCTGCTCCGATTCACCGCTCACGGCGCCGTTTCGGCCATACCAGAATATTTTGATGACCAGGGGACCGGCGCCGTCACAATGAGCATTTCCCTCAACACCATCCTGTGGCGTAGCATCGCGGCAGACCAGCCCCCTGGCATTCTGGATGCGATCGGCGAGATCAAGCTGCCAGAGCCTGAAGTCATAATCGGCTTGCTGCTCGGGCGTGCATGGGTTCTCACCATTGCAAATTCTGGATATGTTGTCCGGTGGATCAAGGTAGCGGTTGAGCGCGACCGGGTTCAGACGGATCTGTTCGGCAAGACTGGTCGCCGCCATGGCTGCGATGCCTTCCCGGCGGGCCTGTGTCGAGCCGATGATGCTGGTCAGCAGCAGGGCCGCGAAGCCTGCAAGTCCAAGGGAAAACACTGTCGTTGCGATGAGGACTTCCAACAGGCTGAACCCGGCGTTGCCGGCTTGGAAGCTGCATAGATGTCGCTGGCATGTTCGATGTAAAAACACGTTTCGTGCCCCCCTTGGCCACCGTGTTACTGATGTTGATTTATTCTGCGCAAGCGCCGGCGGGACCGATAGGGCAAATGATGCAAGGGGTTTGTCGGTATCGGCTGAACAAAAGGTAGGTAAATTTCCTGCTACAGCGATGTTGTCGCAGCGTGCTGATTTGAATATACTTGCCGCCCTTCGGGGCCGATATAGCTCAGTTGGTAGAGCGGCGCATTCGTAATGCGTAGGTCTGAGGTTCGAATCCTCATATCGGCACCATTTAAATCAATAACTTACATCAATAATGCCTCTTTGATTTTGATGAAAGACGCACATTTGGTGCAATTCTATTGCAAAAATAAATCAATTCACGGGATTGCGGCCGGTCTCTTTGATGTCTGTCATCGGTTCTGACGTGCCCGCAATCATTTGCGATCGATTTTTGTACCAACCTCGCTGCGCGGCTGGCGAAGACTCGCGGGGCAGATACCGTGGTGCAACTGGCAGCCAAATTCCATGGTAATTGCCCTGTCTTAAGATAATCCGACGTTTTCTCTCAGATATACTAATATTGAAGTACGCAGGAGGGTGTGAGTATCTCCGCGTATCAGTTGATGAACTGAACTTCTTGACCGATGCGCGTTCTGCTTTTTTTATCCTTGTGATCAACCAACAAGCACTGCCGGGTCAACCGGCGCCATGGAGACATTATGCCAGACGACAACTTATTTCCGAATTTCGGCCACCTCGATACCCCGGCCCGTGACTGGGATCCAAGAAGACCCGTGCGCATCGTTTTGATGGGCGATTTTAGCGCAGGTGGCGCCGCCGGTCGCCTAGATACCGGCAACGACCTGGCGCGCCGCAAGCTGCTTCCCGTGGATTTCGACAGTCTCGAAGACGTGTTGGCACGCCTGGATGTGCGCCTGGCGTTGCCGCTGGGTAGCGAAGGCGGCATTGAACTGGAGTTCAGTAATGATCTGGATGATTTTCACCCGGATGAGCTTTATGACAACGTTGAAGTGTTCAAGGAGCTTTATAACCTGAGCGGTCGCGTCGAGTAACTCGTCCACTGCCGCCGAGGTCCTGTCCTGGGCCACTGACCGCAAACAGCGTGTGTCACGCACCGGTAAAAACCGCTCTCACAGTGGCGCCCCGGCAGCGAACGCAAAGTTGAGTGACCTGGCAAACCTGGTCGGCAAGGAGCCCGAAATCGAAACCGATGGCTCCGTCGATGAGCTTTTACGCTCAATTGTAGGCCCATTCGTGGAGCCGGCGGATAAACCGAACATAGGCCGATTAACCGAGAGCGTCGATGAGGCACTGGCAGATGCCATGCGCGCTGTATTGCATAACAGCGAATTCCAGAATCTTGAATCACTATGGCGCGGTCTCGATATGCTTTTACACCGTGTTGATGCCGGTCCGAGGTTACAGTTGTTGCTGCTCGACATGTCAGCCGAAGAGTTCGCCGCTGATCTCAGCAAGGTGGACGACCTGTCGGAAAGCGGGCTTTATTCGATGTTGGTCGAGAAGCCCGCGGAGGAAGAAAACGGTGGTGTGTCGATGATCTGCGGTTTGTTTCAGTTCGAAGCCTCACCAACACATACCGAGTTGCTTGGGCGCATGGCAAAGATAGCCGCACACGCTGGCGCATCATTTGTCACGTCGATAGCCGGCGATGCGCTGATGGACCGCAAAGTAGAGCCGCATCCCCTGGTTGCGAAGGGCATACAGGAACTGCGCGCGCTGCCCGCAGCCTCGCGCCTGGTGTTACTGACGCCGCGTTTCATGTTGCGGTACCCATACGGAAAGCGCAGCGATCCGATCAGGTCTTTTGAGTTCGAGGAGTTCACCTCGACTGACGGCCTGCGTGGTATGTTGTGGGGGCACCCCGCGTATCTGGCGGCCTGTGCGCTCGCCGGATCGAATGGAAAATCCATGACTATCGGCGACCTGCCTTTCTATTATATGGTCGATAGCTATGGCGACCAGATCGCCTTGCCCTGCACCGAACGGTTAATCAATACCGACAAGGCGACACAGCTTGCCCAGTATGGCATTTGTGCGCTGATGGCCTACAAGGGTCAACCCGAAGTGCGCCTGGCCGGGCTCAAAGCGTTGAATGGCGAAGAGCTGGCGCTGCAGATGAGCGGCAAACCGGCGCCTGCTGTCAGTGGCTCAGCATCTGTGCAGACCAAGGCGGCGTCGGCAGCAGACCCAGGCGGGTCCGATGATGCAGAGACAGATGACGATATGGATCTCGGTGACTTGGATCTGGACGACACGGACACTGACGACTCGTCGGACGACGCCGATCTGGATTCACTGCTGGCCGGCCTTGATGACGACAGTGATGCCTCGGCCGACGATGGTGACGACGACCTCGATGCCCTGCTGGCCAGCTTTGGCGACGATGACACTGGCGAGGACGCGGGCGACGATGACGAGATGGATCCGGATCTCGCGGCGTTGCTGGCATCGCTGGAATAAATGTGTGCGGGCTCGTCCTGCCTATATGGCCGAGCCCGTCAAATCAACGGTTTAACAGTTATTCCATTTTCATGAAATAAAATTAAATTGAACTTCAATTTCAACTTCAACTTCAACTCATAGCAAGGAAACCACTGTGGCCATATTCTCAAGCCCCGACAAATTCAATAAACATAAGGATTACGTTCTGCTGCTTAAAAAGGCCCTGAAAACCGTCAAGGCGGACCCGCCGAGAAGTTTCGTCTACTACAAGGAATACCCTTTCGGATCAAAGAAATTGCCGCTCTTGCTCGTAGACTTTAGTCCGAAGTGCGATGAGGCGCTCAAAAAGACAGGAGCAAAAAGGACTGCCAAGGGCAAGGTAAACCTTACTGCGAAAGCAGAACTGGACTTCAATCCAAGCGAAGGCAAAGTCAACCGGATCAGGTTGCAGAAATATTTTACCACCATGGGTGGCGGGATCAATGATGTGTTCATTCCGGTCGGCGAAGTGGATGACGATGAAGACGGCGATAGCGGCGTCGTAGAGTCAGCAAAGAAGGTCTTTGCGGAGTCTTCATCTACGGACGACGCCAGATTGGAGGAAGACGCACAGCAAGTCTTTTCAGAGTCCGTGTCCACAGATGCCGGCAGTTTGAACGAGAAAGTTGCCGCCAGGCTGAATGAACACATCGCCACGTTGCAACAAATGCAGTTTCCACCCGAAACCCGGGCGAAAAAGGAACCGGCGCTGAAAATGGCCCGGAAACTCGTTGCCGAAGGCAAGTATACGGAGGCGAAAAAACTGCTCACGCTTGTTGCGGCGCAGGCCAGGCTTGGCCAGGCCGTCAAGTCGGACAAGGAACTTGAGGAAGACGCAAAGCAGGTCTTTGAGGAGTCTGTATCCACAGACGGCGGAACTTTGGACGCGAAAGTTGCTGCCAGACTTAATGAACACATTGCAACATTGCAAAAAATGCAGTTTCCGCCCGAAACCCGGGCGCAAAAAGAACCGGCGCTTGTCATGGCCCAGAAGCTCGTTGCCGATGGCAAGTATCCGGAGGCGAAGAGACTGCTCTCGCTTCTTGCGGCGCAGGCCAAGCTCGGACAGGCCGCCGAGGCGCAACCGTCTCCGACATCGCCTCCGACCGGCACTCAAGCACCAAAAGCGCCTCCCCGGCCGGTTCAGGCAGCGCCCCTCAACACCCCTGCGCAGGCAGCGCAATTGAAAAAGGTAAAGAAGGTAGAAAAAGTTGACAAACTGAATAAGACTTTTGCCGCGATCGCACCGCGAACAGGGCAAGAAATGCTCGATGATAAGTCGCTCAAGGCCGGGTCACACTTCAAAGCTTTTGCCAAGGCCTTGCAAGCGTATCAGGGCAAGAGCGACGATACGACTGGTCAGGAGTTGACGAACGCAATAGACAGCTATCTCAAGCATTTCGACAAGTTCAGCAAGGCGGATAAAAAATCGTCTGCAAACATGAAGAAGCACGCGGAAGTGCTAAAAGCTCAGAAATACCTGCAGAATTCCCAAGCCATCGAAACGCTACAAAACAGCGCCAAAGCACTTGCGGGCCGGGAGGATTGGGGCCCCGCCGACCACGAAACTGCAAATCAAATCGATGCCCAGATCCTGCAGACGCTTGGCAGTACGAACTCCGCCGGCGGCACGGGTGACACATACCTGATCAAAGATCCCGACGGAAAGGTCGCCTACGCGTTCAAGAGCATCGATGGCGAAACCAATCAGTCGGGTATGCCCAAGGGGGCCGGTGCAGCCCGCGAGGCGCTGATGAGCACGATGTGTGCAAAGATTAAGGAGTCTTCCGGACTCGATTTCGGCTGGCCATCAACAACCATCGCCACACTCAAGGGGGCGGACGGCAAGGAGAAATCGGGTGCGCTTGTCGAAGGCATCCAGGGGGGCACCATTCTCGACGCTGACGGAAAGCGAGATAAGGGCTACCGGAAACTAAGCCAGGAAGAAAAGGATAAATTGTTAGCTAAAAGTAAGGAGTTTGTTGAGAAGCTGCCTCCAAAGGAAACGCAGAAATTGCTGCTGTGCAACCTGGCCTTTGGTCAGCTGGACATCAAGTGGGACAATGCGAAGTGTCAGACGGCAGAGGACGGCTCAACAATATTGAGGCCACTGGACGCTGGTGCGGCCATGCCAGCAGCCGATTTCGAAGGGGCCATGTTTGACTCAGCCCTAGCCTATGACCCCGCGGCTCCACCTTCCAGGGACGCACCTTATGGATTGCAGATGCTTTATGACCCTGCAGATATTTCAAAACCACTGAAAGCAAAGGATGAAAAAATAGACCAGGAGCTGCGTGACAGTTTTCTTAAAATTGACGTCGACCTCCTTGAAAAAGCAGGTAAGGAAGAGGCGGCGCGGCTTAACGGAAACCCATACAAGCTGGACTCGGACAAGCTGGGAATCACGAACGGTCTGAGCAATGCCAATACAAGCATCAGAGCCATTCAGAAGATGCTCAAGGAGAATCCGGATCTTACCACGGAGCAATTCCTGAAGAAGTACGAGCAAGAGGTGAGAAGGGAAATCGCCAAACAAAACCAGCCCAAGGTGTTTAAAATGATCACGGATGAATATACGGCTCTGTACAAGAAATACAGTTATCTGCTGCCTAAACCAGGCAAGATTACCCCTCAATTAATGTATAAAAATTTTACTAGCAATAAAGATACACTATCCAGACTAGAAAAATACGACTTAAAAGTACTGAAAAAATTCTGGGGCGGAAAGACGCCTATACCCGACTTCATGACTTTCGCGAGTGAGATTAGACAGAAGGACAAAGCGAACAATCCTAAAAAGTATCCAGATATATGAGATGGCGCCGGACCACTCCGGTGTGGTGAGAAAAGAAAACGGTCCAGGTTTTCCATTGCACACAAAAACGGTATCTTTTGTGTGCAATGGTTTACCCTCTTGGGGTGGTGACGGAATCAGTATCAAACAATGCTTCCTGGTTTGGCGCAAGGCGCTCAATGAACTAATCGTAAAGTGATATTCAATTGTCAGGAACGCTCCGAACAGGGTACTATTTTAGCGCTTTCTTGACGTCAGCCTGTGCGTCCGTGTACAGGTTTTCAGCCTCTGCTTTGAACTTCACAAATTGCTCAATTGCGTCCTCAATCTTCTTTTTTTCGTCGGAATCGGCGATGTCTTTCTTGAAATTGGTTTTGATTTTCGAATATATCTTTTCATATTTCAGGACAGTGCTGAATTTTAGGGTACAGGCCTTCAAATTCACCGCCACTTCCTTGGCATTGCCCGCTTTGGCGGCACTTACGGCGAGTTCCGCCTCTTCACCGGCCTCCTTTAATGCCTTTTTGCATTTGTCATACGATCTTTGCAAAACACCTTTTTCAAACTGCTTTGCAGCCATTTTGCCGAACTTGGTAGCGGTCGGGTCTGCATCCGCTACCATTTTGATTTCCTTGGCAAATTCCTTTTCAAGGTTGTCATCACAAGGCGCAACCTTTTTGAACTTCTCGGAGATGACTTTGTAGTCTTTCAGGTCGCTGTCAATTTGTTTTTTCAGCTTTTCGATATCCGGATTTGGTTTCGTGCCTTTGGGCTGATGTTTCAAGTCCTTTTCGATATCTTTCTCAAGTTCTTTTAAGCATGATTCGCATTTGGTGGCGGTTTTTACCAGTTCTTCCAGCTCTTTCCAGGCGCCAAGCTGCCTGTCATGACTCCATTTTATGTTTTTCCACACAGCGGCGACTTTTCTGTCAGTGGCGATCTCCTTAAGTTTTTGCCCTGGCGCGTCATCTTCCAGTTGGGCAAAGCCGGAGACGGCATCGAAGCGGAAATATTTTATTCTGTCTGAGAATTTCTTGACCTCTGCGACTGTGCATTCTTTGCAGTTGGCGCGGCATTTTTTATACTCTGCCGTAAACTTTAGAGCTAGCTTTATACTGTCATTTAACATTGTTGCGCTCCCCGGATTTTTCGGAAATATCAGATTTCACCAAAAATAATATTACGCGGAAACCTTCCATAGTCAAAGTTGTCTCGACGGGCCTGTCGAGTGTATAGGTCATATTGTAATTAAGAATCATTTATATTCTCAATCTCAATCCGTATTTGCGTAATCCGACTTGTGTGCTAGTCTGCGAGTCGTTTGGCGCCGCTAATTTCAACGCAACAGTGACGCCATGGCCGACAATCATGCCTGACCGATTAACGCATCAATCCGGCGGCGAAACCCAACATGGAGAACTAATTTATGCCTACCACCTTTGTAGCTGACTGGGGTAAAACGTTTAACGCGGCAGCGGTCGTCATGTCCAAGGACATCAGCGCAGCCACCAAGGCCAACAAGTCCCAGGGGGCTGTGCTGAAGAAACTGCTCGAAGACGCGCAAAGCCCGATGGGCATGGTCGGCGCCCTGGCGGTTATCGACAAGATTGACCTGGCCAGTGGCAGCGACAAGGACAAAAAGGCGCTGCCGGGAAACATCAAATTGTTCAAGGCGGCCCTGGCAAAATTGGATAAAGAGAAGAAAAAGTACGTGAAAGACCTCGTCGAGGCACAGGGCCTAAAACCCACGGTCACGGATAAAAATGGCTACGACTTGCCGACGCCGATGAAGACCGCATTTCCCGCCACTTACCGTCAACTGAAGATCCTGCAGACGGAAGCAGAGGCCGTATATGCACGTTCTGAAAGTGTCCTGGACGGAGCAGCGAACGCAGAAAAGCGCCAAAAGATCGAGGACGAAAAGAACAAGAAAAAAGACAAGGTGAAGGGTGCGGATGACGCAGCCAATGCAAAGGTCAAGGCGGCCTCGGAAGACGCCGCTATGAAGAATTTCCTGCTGGCTTTTTCCAAGAGCTTCAAGAGCAGCGTGGCCAAGGGTGCAGCCTGCGTACAGAAGATCAAGGCTTCACCTGACGTTGCCACCTACAACAAGGAAATGAATGACTGCGCACGCGATATTTCGCAGAACCTGGTCAACATCGGCAAACTCAAGCAGAACCCGAAGTTCAAGAAAAGTTCGCTGGCTAAGAAGCTGCCAGCCCCTGGTCCACTGGCTCGCGAAATTGTGCCTTATGCCAACGGCAACCTGCGCAGCCTGGACGCGAACGCCACGGCCAATGATGTGAAAAAGGCGCTCGCTGACTTCACTGCTATCTATAAGCAAATCGTCGTCACCTATAAGGACGTGATCGCCGGCAAGATCAAGTGAGGTAAGTGCGGACGGAGTGAGGGGGTCAGAGCCCTTTACTTCATATTCATTCCTTTGTTTTTGCTCACCCGGCACAGGCTGCATGGGTGAGGAAACCGGGCGATCGGGCCCGGCACATAGACTCGCGCTATGGGGTGCTCACAAAAGGTCATTTGAGCAAGCGTGCAGACCGCCAGTACAATCCGCTTATTGAAATGTCAGGGGATCGCCCTGCGTTGGCTGTCATCCCGACGCCGGCTTCATGGTGTTAAAATCGTATTTGATTTCTCCCGACACCCTGATGCTGTCACGCCGGGTTTGAAGCGGTGAATGTTGTTTACACCCTGATCCGTTTACGAAAGAATGTCGCATCACTGATTGATGCTCTTAGCCGATTAAGGAAGTCCCATGAAAAACAATTTATTCCGGATGATTTTGGCCTGCTTTTTACTCGCGGTTTTCAGCAGTGCCTCGCTGGCCTCGGATGTCGTTCTGACACCCTTCGGGCAAAGCCCCGACGCGATGATGGTCAAGGTTGTCCTGAAGAAACTCGGTGTTGACGCCCGCCTGGAAAAGCTCCTCCAGGCCGATGATTTACTGGATGAAAAAGTCCTGATCATCGTGGTCGCAGGCAGTTCGAAAGGACTGGGCGAAGCCGGTATCGACAAGGACGCCGAAATCGCGCGGATGCAAGCGGTCGCGGATGCCGCCCGGGCCAAGGGCATGAAAATACTGGTCATGCATATTGGCGGCAAAGGACGCCGCGGTAACCTGACTGACCTGTTTATCGTTGAGGCTGTGCCGATGGCCGATAATCTGATCGTTGTTGAAGGTGGCAACTACGACGGCCTGTTCACGGGTCTCGTCGAGGGTACCGACCTTGAAATTTTAACTGCCAACTCCGTTCGTGAAACCGAAGCACCGCTGAAGCAGGTGCTGACCCAATGGGGTGTACTCCAATAACAACACACTTCAACGCAAGCCACTCAATTACACCAGGTGTTCAGGACTGCAGATTTTTGCATGAGGGAGTGTTACGTATGAAACGTACTGTCTCGCAACTTTTCACCGTCATTTTCTGGCTGCTGGCGGCGTCCGCGGTGCACGCGGTCAGCGTGGCGCCGATCCTGCAGTCGAGGGACGGCATGGTAACAGCGGCGCACCCGTTGGCGGCCGCAGCCGGTGCTGAAATACTTGAGAAAGGCGGCAATGCCGTCGATGCGGCCATCGCCGTCAGCTTCGCGCTGGGGGTCGTGGAACCCTATGCTTCCGGCCTTGGCGGGGAAGGCTACATGGTCGTGGTGATGGCGGACGGGCGCGAACTGGCGATCGATTTCCGCAGCACCGCACCGGCGCTGGCCGACTACGCAAACCTGGAAAAGGCGGGCGAACTCAGCGAGGTCAAGTACACACCCAAGGGTTATTGTGTCGCCGGTGTGCCCGCGGGTATCGGCAAGGCGCTTGAATTGGCAAGCCTGCCGCTTGCAGGTGCTGGTGGCGCCGGCGATCCGTCTCGCTGAAGAGGGATTCGAGGTCAGCGAGACCTTCTCCAAGGTCAATATGGATGCGTATGAAATCCTGACCGAAAATGCGCCGGATTTTCTCGACGATGGGATGCCCTGGGCAGCGGGTGCGACATTCCGCAACCCGGCGCTGGCAAAGACCCTGAGGATCATCGCGAAAAAGGCATCGATGCTTTCTATAACGGTGAACTGGCGGACAATCTTGATCGTTTTATGCGGGAAAACGACGGT
The DNA here is from genome assembly GCA_963727635.1 of uncultured Gammaproteobacteria bacterium. Taxonomy (GTDB): domain Bacteria; phylum Pseudomonadota; class Gammaproteobacteria; order Xanthomonadales; family SZUA-36; genus SZUA-36. The sequence continues at coordinate 133,990 of CAVSHP010000015.1, forward strand.
TGGGCGCGCAAATCCGATCTGCAGGCTTACCGCGCATTGGTGAAAACACCGATCAAGGGCAGCTACCGCGGTTACGAACTCAGCGTTCCGGGCAGTCCCGTCGGCGGGCCGCGCATCCTGGCCACGCTGAATATCCTCGAGCATTTCAACCTGGCCATCATGAGCTGGGACGACCCGCTCGCGATACACATCATGCAGGAAGCCATGATCCTGACTTCGCTGGATCAGCGTCGCTGGATGGGTGATCCGCGAAACCAACGCCGTATATCCCGGAAAAGGGTTACGTGAGCAAGGACTACGCACGCCAGCGCTTGATGCAGATCGACCTGGCCAAAGCTTCGGACCCGTCGCTCTGGTATAGCGAACGGGTCGGTGACCCCGGCCCTTATGAGAACGGCGAGAACTACATCGACGTGATGCTGGAAGCACGGCAGAAAGCCAGTCATCGAAGGTACAACCCAGGATGTGCCGCCTTCGACCACCCATTTCTCGGTGGTCGATAAGGCTGGCAATGCGGTTTCCTGGACGCAGACCATTTCCAGTTTTTTTGGAACCGGTAACATGGTGGACGGTTATTTCCTGAACAACGAACTTGGCAATTTCAAGGCCGAGCCCGAAGAAGGCAGTCCGATCAACCTGGAACCGGGCCGCCGCCCGCGCACGACCATCGCCCCAATGGTGGTGAGAAAGGATGGCAAGGTGCGCTGGGTCATCGGATCTCCCGGCGCTGGCCGTATCGGTTCAACAATCGTCGAAATACTGGTCAACGTGATCGATTTTGACATGAGCCTGGAGAATGCCATCAGGGCACCCAAGTTCACCGGTTATGATGCCTACAAGGCGATCCAGCTGGAAGACGATTTCCCGCCAAAAACCATCGAAATGCTGCTGGAAATGGGTCACGAAGTGAAGAGCTATCCATACCCGGATCTTTATTTTGGCGGTCCGAATGCGATCGCAGTGGGTGAGGACGGCGTGCTGACCGGGGTTGGTTCCATCCGGCGTCATGGTGGTGCGGCAGCACCGCAGATGCAGACAGGGAATTGAAAGCGATGAACAAAGCACACAAACCGCACGGGTCAGGAAGTATGCGCTTTTGTGCTGTGCTGGTCTGCCTGCTGTTGCCGGCCAGTGCCGTGGAGCAAGAATATCAGCCTGGATATCCGGCCTGGGGACGGTGTGACCGCGCAGCGGAAATTGTCCGATTATTTCCCGCCACTGAAAGATACCAACCTGGACACCGATGTGTTTATTCTCGACAGCGGTAAACCGGGTGCGACGGCGTCTGACTGATTGGCGGCACCCACGGCAATGAAATCGCGGGTTCAGTCGCGGCGCTGGTGGTGCTGGAAAACGTCATCGTCACCGCCGGCAGGCTGATTGTCATCCCCTATACCAACCGCAGCGCGCAGTCCATGCCGGACACCCGTAATCATATTGCGCAGCGGCACCTGATCCAGTCCCGTGGCGGTGAACGGTTTTTGACCTATGGTGACCGGCGCACCGATCCCGCGGACCAGCACAGCGAGGATCCGGAGAACGTATCAAAACCCGGGCGGATTCGTGCTGAAAAATGGCGAGGAATCACGCAATCTGAACCGCACTTACCCGGGCAAGGCGGACGGTACCGCCACCGAACAACTGGCTTACGCGATCATCGACACTGGTCAGGAAGGAACAGGTCGACTTCAGTCTCGACATGCACGAGGCCAATACGCCTGAGACGGACAGGCAGGACGATGGTGATTACACGCCGGGTGGCAACAAGCGCTTGTCCTACACGCTGGTTGCCCATCCGCGTGGCCTGGAAATGGCGGCCTATGCGCTGCTGGCGATGGAAGAGGATACCGGTATCAGCATGAAACTCGAAGAATCCAATCCGGCACTATCGTGGCCTGAGCCACCTGGAAATTGGCGACGCGACCAGATTGCCTGTCGTTTCTCAGCGAAAGCCCCAACCCGGGACAGGACCGCGGGCACGCAGACGCGGATGTCATCACCGATCCGAAGTACCCGCTGACACACCGTGTCGGCATGCACCTGCGCGTGTTCAAACACCTGGCCGATGCCTATGCAGATTACCACGGCAAAGAACTTGAAATGAATGATCTGCCTGAATACCGGGACCTGCTCACCGGCGATATCGGCAGTTTTTGAATTAGCGTCATCGGACGCGTAACAGGAGACTAGCGACACGATGGAATGGTTCTGGCCGGAAGGGTTTTACACCATCGTCATGATCGGTGTTTTCGCACTTGCCTCGTTCGCGTTCAGGCAGCCGATTGCCGTGGCGCTGGCGATTGCCGCCATAGCGGGTGCGCTGGTTTCCGGTAACGGTGTGCCGGTCGACGCAGCTGATCGAAGGCTCATTCGGTTACCTGGATACGATCCTGATCATCTTCAGCGCCATGATCTTCATGAAGACCGTGCAACATATCGGTCTGATGGAGTCAGCGGCGGCCTGGATGATACGCAGATTCCGCGCACTGCCTTTCCAGCTGACGATGGGAATCACGGGGCTCGCTGATGTTGCCCGGCATGATCACCGGTTCCTCTTCCGCCGCGGTATTGACCTCCGGTGCGATCGTCACCCCGACACTGCTCAAACTGGGTGTGCCGCCGGTGAAAGCGGCCGCGGCGATCGCCATGGCTGCAATCTACGGCATGACGGCGCCACCGATCAATATACCGGCCATGATCATCGGTGGCGGTATCGATATGCCCTACGTGGGTTTTGGTATCCCGTTGCTGATCTGCACGGTGCCATTGGCGATATTTACCGGCATGCTGCTGATTTTCCCGTCGTTGAAAAAATCTGCGAACCAGTCTGGCGGTGAAAACAGCGCTTTGGATGAAGAACTGGTGCGGATGTCGAGGGCGCCCCTGACACCGCGGTTGTTGCTGCCGTTTTTCGTACTTATCATCCTGCTCGGCGGTGAGAGGTTGTTTCCCGCATACGCGCCGTCACTCGGCATGCCGCTGTCCTTTCTGCTCGCCGCAGCGAGCGGTCTGCTGACCGGGCGTCAATGGAAGCCGTTTGAAGCGGCGACCGAGGCGGTGCAGGCCGCCTTGCCGGTCGCCGGAATCCTGGTCGGTGTCGGCATGTTCATCGAGATCATGACCCTGAACGGCGTCAGGGGCTTTTTTGTCGTCTCCGCGCTGGCGCTGCCACAGTGGCTGCTCTATGTCGGCATCGCCACGTCCATGCCGTTATTTGGCGCAGTCTCGGCCTACGGTTCGGCAACCGTCCTGGGCGTACCGTTTTTGCTGGCCTTGCTGGGTCACAATGAGATCGTGGTCGGCTCGGCGCTCAGCCTGATCGCCGGTCTCGGCGACCTGATGCCGCCGACCGCGCTGGCCGGGCTGTTTGCCGCCCAGGTAGTCGGTGTGAAAAATTATTTCTCGGTTCTAAGGGTATGCTTGTTGCCGGCGCTGGTAACCGCGGTCTGGGGCATCATGATCATACTCGGAGCCAACTTGTACTAGGGCCTGTTAACACTATGCGGACACCCGCATAGTGTTAACAGGCCCTATAGGAAGAAATTGTTATGGACTTGAAATGGGTTTACTGGGGCATCGATGTACTCGTCATCGTCCTCGTGGTGCGCAGTCTATATCGGGAAAAATCCCTACGTGAGCAGTTTGTCGCGGCGATGGTGCTGGTGCCGCTGCTGCTGCGGGCCTTTTTCATCAAGTAAGCGTGATCGATGTTTGAAAAGAAAAACAGGGCTTCGGCAATTACGGCGACAGCGATGTTGATCGCTGCCCTCGCGCGTGGCCGCGGTCAGCGCCCGAAGCTACCTGTATATGCGTTCGCCGCCACCTGACGTTGACCGGGTTGTGCCGCATGCGGGTTTCGTCAAAAAACATTTGAGTGACTATTTTGACGGTATCAAAGACACCCCGGCTGACACCGACGTGTACATCCAGACGGCGCCGAAGCCGGGTGGGACACTGCTGGTTCTCGGTGGCACCCACGCCAATGAACCCGCGGGTATGATCGCGGCGGTGGTGATGCTGGAACGGGCATCCGTCAGCCGTGGCCGCCTGATCATCGTTCCCTATGCCAATATGATGGGCACGCTCGCATACGTTTCCCCAGGATGCCCATCCACAGACTTTCAGTTTTACAACCGCCGGGTGGCAAACAGCGGACATTCCGTTATGGTTCACGCACCACCAACCCCGTGTACGAGTGGCCAAATCCCGATATCTATATCCATCCCGCCTCGGGCCAGACCATGGCCGGGGTCGAACGCAGCAACCTGAACCGCACCCATCCCGGAGTGGCTGACGGAGGCATCACCGAGCGCCTTGCCTACGGCTTCATGCAACTGATCAAAAAAGAGCAGGTTGACCTGGCCATCGATCTGCACGAGGCCTCACCCGAATACCCGGTGGTCGAGGCCATGGTCGCGCATGAAAACGCCATGGAACTGGCGGCGATGGTGGCGATGGAACTGGATTTCGAAGGTATCCCGATGCGGCTCGAACCTTCACCGCAAAACCTGCGCGGTTTGGACCACCGTGAATGGGGCGACAATGCGGATGTGTTGGCCATACTGCTTGAAACCAGTAATCCCAGCGCCGGCCGTTTCCGCGGCAAAACCGACGAAGCGCTGATACTGACAGGTAAGGACAAGGCCTATCAAAAGGCTTCGGAATTGGGCGGCTTTACGTTCCATACGAGGGTGGCAGTGAACCGATCGCGAAACGGGTCGCGCGACATGTGACAGCGGTCAGGTTGCTGGCCGACAACCTCGAGTACGTCAGGGAAGGTAAGGGCGTTATCATCGAAGGGCTGCCCGGTTTCCAGGAATTGACCGAAAGCGGCGTCGGCGCCTGGTTGTCCGACTGATGGCGATCTGAGCATGTCAGTGGCCAGAGCGAATTAAAAGCCGAATCCACGTTACGCGGTACTGGTGACCGGAAGCCGTGGCAAGAGCAGTATCGTGCGTTTGCTGCATGCGGCGATGCAGGCTGCCGGCCTGCGAGACCTACGCGCGTATCACCGGCGTTGTCCCACGCGAACTGGGGCCGGATGGCATCCGCGGCATTTCACGTTCCGCCGGTGCGCATGTCGAAGAGATGCGCTGGTGGCTCAGGCAGATTGCCGCGCATCGGCTCAGGCTATCGTGCTGGAAAACAGCGCCATCGCCGCGGAGTTCCAGGGTCTTGCGGGACGCTGGCTGGGACCTGACATCACGGTCCTGACCAATAACCTGCCGGACCACCAGGAGCTGTGGGGTCCGACCAGGGACTGCGCGGCCGACGGTGCTGGCAGCGGGTGTCCCAAGACAGGGACGGGTGATTCTGCCGGTCAGTCTTGAAACCGATACGCATTTGCTCGAACTGCTCGGACGCCGCCGCTGCCAGGTCATGTTTGCCCGGCCCGCCGGTGCAAGCGCGGAATATCACCAGGCTGTCAATCTCGGCCTGGCGCTGGCGACGGCGGAACAACTGGGGCTTGCTGCTGCGCCGGCCATGCAGGCCATGTGTGATGTGCCGCGCGACCGCTACGATTTTCATGTTGCCACCACGATGGGGCCGAAGTGGCGATGGCTTTTTCAGCCAACGACATAAGCAGTACCCGGGAACTGTTCCGCTCGTTGTCGTGGCCGGCAGATGAAACCCGCTTGGTTTACAATCACCGGTCGGACCGTCCCGGCCGCTTCGGAGTTTCCTCGACTGGTTGAGCCAAATGCCGTGGCGCGAGGTGTTGATCATCGGTGACAGACCCCGCAGGCAACCCGTCGCCGCCCGTTATCCTGATATAGAAAACGAACAGGGACTGCTGCGTCTGTTGCAACCGGGTGACCGGGTATTTCGGCTGTGGCAATATCGCCGGGCTGCCGTTGTCATTGGCGGCAGTGCTGGATCGATAAGCGGAATTTACCAAAAAAGAATTGCAAGGAGTTTTGTCATGAGGAAGTTTTTACAGGTTAACAGATTCATTCTGTTCTTTTCTGTTGTCGCTTTTTATTTCATCGGTTGCGCCAGTGTCGATGTGTCGCGACCCGTCACGCGAAGCCAGGGGGCTGCATGGCATGGTTGCGTCAGCGCAACCGCTGGCGTCACAGGTCGGTGTCGATATCCTCAAGGCGGGTGGCAACGCCGTTGACGCGGCGGTGGCCGTCGGTTTTGCCCTCGGCGTCGTTGAGCCGAATGCCTCTGGGATCGGCGGTGGCGGCCTGATGCTGATCTGGTTTGCCGACAGCGGCACGGTGGTCTTCATAGATTCCCGCGAAAAGGCGCCGGCGGCAGACACGGGGGACATGTTTGAGCTGGACGATAGGGGCAGGGTCAAACCCGATGCCCGGGGATTTAACCCGGCCATCATCGGTGGCAGGGCGGTGGCCGTTCCAGGCGAGGTCGCAGGCTTGCTGGCCGCGCTGGAGAAATACGGAACCATGAGCCGCCAGCAGGTAATGCAACCGGCGATCGATCGCGCCGAACAGGGTTTAACCGTATCCCCGGTTCTCTCCAGTATCATCACCGAGAACTACGAGGCATTGGCGACTTTCCCCGCCTCGGGAAAAATATACCTGAATGACGGTTTCCCGAAGGAGCCGGGTGACGTGGTGCGTAACACCGACCTCGCAAAAACCCTGCGCCTGATTGCCGATCAGGGTCGTGATGCCTTTTACAGCGGGCCGGTTGCACAGAGTATCGTCGACGCGGTGCAGGCCGACGGCGGCCTGATGACACTCGAAGACCTGGCAAACTTCGAGGTCAGTTTCCGTACCCCGGTGTCAAACACCTACCGTGGCTACGAGATCATCTCCGCACCACCGCCCAGTTCCGGCGGCACCCACGTCATCGAACTACTGAATATCATGGAGAATTTCGACCTGGAAAAGATGGGCATGAACAGCGCCGAGAGCATCCACGCCTGGGCCGAGGCGATGAAGCTGATGTACGCCGACCGCGAAGCCTACATGGGTGACAGCGATTTTATCGACGTGCCCCTGGAGGGGCTGACCTCGAAGCAATATGCGCTTGAGCAGTTCGCCCGGATCGATATGAACGAGCGTCATGGATGGCCCCGCACCCGGTGATCCATGGACCATCGAGAGTGGCAGTACGACGCATTTTTCGGTGGTCGATAGCCATGGCAACATGGTGGCCTATACCAAGACCATCAATCACTTTTTTGCCTCGGGCATCACCGCGCCAGGCACGGGTGTCCTGCTCAACGACCAGATGGATGATTTCGACAAACGTCCGGGACAGGCGAATTCGATCGCCGGTGGCAAGCGGCCGCTGAGCAGCATGAGTCCAACGCTGCTGTTGAAAGATGGTAAGCCTTTCGCGACGCTGGGTTCACCGGGTGGTATGCGGATTCTCACCACCGTCGCCATGCTGATCAGCGACCTGGTCGATTACCACATGGACATACAGTCGGCCATCAATGCGCCACGCATCAACAACTACCAAAACGGCCCGTTGAAAATCGAAGCGCGGATTCCGGCCGATGTCCAGGATGAGCTCCGGGCAATGGGGTACACGCTCGAGGTCAAGAAGGATTTCGATCTTTATTTTGGTGGCGCGCAGGGGGTCGTTATCGATCAGAGAAGCGGCATGCTGCACGGTGGCGCCGACCCGCGCCGCGATGGTAAGGCAATCGGTTACTGAACCGTGCCTGGTATGTAATGAATTCTGAAAAACACGCTGCAAATAAGCGCTGTGCGTGGTCCCGGTCGGAGCGCGGGCCGATTCCTGTTGCTGCTGTTTGTTGTCCTCACGGCGGCACCGTTTGCGTCACGTGCAGACACGACACGGGACTGGCTGCCGGCGTTGCTGGAAAAAGACAACATCACCATCGTCATTACCGACTCCGGTCTTGGCGGTCTCTCGGTGGTGGCCGACGCGGCTGAAAAATTCAGCCGGACACCCGGTGTTCAAAAATGTGAAGCTGGTTTTTTTCAACGCCCTGTTCAGTGATCAGGGTGGTTACAACAGCCTGCAAACACGTGAAGAAAAACTGGCAGTTTTCAGCAATGCCCTGCAAAGCATGCAGGATCGCTATGCGCCCGACATCATCCTCGTTGCCTGCAATACCCTTTCCGTGCTGATAGCGGATACTGATTTTGTCCGCTCCTCGAAGGTTCCGGTCGTGGGTATCATCGAGGACGGTGTCGAGCAGATCGCGGAACAGTTACGTGACAATCCAGCGGCGCGCAACATCATATTTGCCACGCAGACAACCGTCGATGAAGGGGCGCACAAGAACGGCTTGCTGGCGTTGGGATTCAGCGACGCCCAGGTCATGACGCAATCCTGTCCGCAATTGACCCTGTACATTGAACAGGGTTTCGACAGCATGGATTCCGAACTGTTGATCGATGCCTATGTCGACGAAGCCCTGTCGCGCATGGGTGAAACCGGTGGTCCCCTGTCGGTCAGCTTCAACTGCACCCACTTCGGTTACTCGATGGATTTCTGGAAGAAGGCTTTTGCATCGCGGGGTGTCGAAGTTTCGGCATACCTTGATCCGAACACGCGCCTGGTCGATTTCCTGTTACCGGTAAATCTGCAACAGCGTTACCCGCATTCAGAAGTCACGGTGAAGGTGGTTTCCATGACCGATATTCCGCAAGTCAGCCGGGATTCGATCGGCCGCTGGCTGCATAAGGTCTCACCTGTCACTGAAAGCGCCTTGCGCAATTTCGAACGGGTTCCCGATCTGTTTGAATGGCGTGCCCCGGTATCCGGCACGGTGAAGTAGGCCCCGCTTTGCTGTTGCCTCCCTGGCCCCGCTAAATCCATGCCCTACGACCACGAAACCTTTTGCCTCGCGCTCGGCATGCTGCTCGGCATGTTCTATTACCACCGCACCGGCTGGGCCTGCGGCGGGATCATCACGCCCGGCATCATCGCCATATACATAGGCGATCCGGGCAAGGTCGGGGTTTCATTGGCGGCCAGTTTGCTGACCTGGGTTTTGCTCGACCTGCTGGTCCGCCGCTTCAGTCTTTATGGCCGCCAGCGTCTGGCCAGCGCCATGCTGATCGCCCTCGCGCTGCGTTACCCGCTGGTGTCGGTGCTGGGTGAGTCGTCACTCTGGCTCGGTTGGGTGGTGCCGGGTCTGATAGGGGCCGATATACAGCGGCAGGGTCTGGTGCCGTCCCTGACGGCCGTGGTTGCCGTCAGCGTGGCGACCGCGATGGGTATCCAGTTATGCAGTCGGTACTGCTATGAAACGCTGGTGGCAAAAACCCGGCCCGGGCCCTGATGCCAATGAAGACCATCAACCGGCTTCAGCTCAAACCCGTTTCATACGCTTCAACACGATCAGGCTGTTGCTGCTGGCTGCCGGTTTGGCCTTAACCTGGTACCTGGGCGGTGACGCAGGCTTAAGCCCTGATGAAAACCAGCTTTGGGATAGGCTGCGCGCGGCGCAGACACACATGGCGCAATGGCGGCAATCCAATGGTACCGCGGCCACGTCTGAAAGCGACCCCTGGAACTGCGGCCTGATCGGCATCGAGTGGAGCGACATCACCACGACCCTGGGTGACCTTGCCGCGAAGCGGACCGCCTGCAACCCCGCGTGGGCGGTCCAGTTCAGCCGCTGGTTCCAGGAACTTGGGCTCAAGCCGGGCGATCACATTGCGATCTACTCGTCCGGGTCATTTCCGGGACTGCTGCTCAATGCCGTCGCCGCAACCGAGGCGATGCAACTGCAGCCGTTACTGATCGTATCATTGGGCGCTTCAAGCTGGGGTGCGAACCATCCCGAAGCGCCATGGCCTGTGCTGGCCGCCGAACTGAGACGCAGCGGGTTTATCAATAAGCGGGCCGATTACTACACGCTCGGCGCGGGCTCGGAACTGGGGCATGGAATGTCACCGGAAGGTGAAGCATTGTTGCGCAAGACGGCAAAGGACAGCGGTGTGGAACTGCTGACGGCCGGCAACCTGCAGGAAATGATCGCGCTCAAAGCGCAACTGATGAACCAGTTTCAGCCGCGTGTGTTGATCAATATCGGCGGATCGCAAGCCAATCTGGGCGATGCCGAAGAGGTGCTGCGGTTACCACCGGGCCTGATCCCTGACGCCTATGCGGATAAAGCCGGAAACGGTGTCATTGCTCTGGCCATGAGCAGCAAAATTCCGGTGATCCACATGCTGAATATTCGAACGCTCAGTGACAGGGTCGGCATTCCCTACGACACTCTTCCTCGCAAAACGGCGCCTGCCAGGGTCGGTTTATGGTGGTCCGCCGCCGGTCTGGTGCTGTTTTTCAGCGTATTGTTGACGCACCGGCGCTGGAGACTTGAGCCGGGAGAATTTTAAGCGCTGCAAGTCATTGCTGTCCCACTAAAACCAGATCCCCCATGCTCAAGTAAAGTCCCATTTCGGATTGCCTGGATGCTGACCACAATTTGTCATTGTTTGCTTGTCTGCATGGTCGCCGAGGGGGTGCAGTGTCCTGTTTCAGGACACATCGTGAACCCATCCATGGGCGATTCGGGCTCGACTCCTGTCTCGCACGGTCCTGAAATAAGACACTACACCCCCTCAGCTACGTGGTAAATCATCGGTCAGTGGTTTCTGATGGATGTGCACGGCGGTCAGCTGAAGCTGGGGTGGGTGGTTATTACCAGGACCGTACGAGGCAGGAAAGGTAGACCGGGAACAGGTCGAGAAGGTGGCCTGGGCAAAGCCGAGTATCGAGGCCACATATATGTACTTGCGCGAATGTCCTGGTAATAACTCGCCGCACCCCAGCTCCATCCCTCCCCCGGCAGATTAATCGGGACAGCAGTGACTGCAAGTGGGTAAAACCATCGCCACGATCACGTTGTCGACTGTAGAAAGTCACGCGTGGTACAAGGCAGCGGAGGTGTATACTCGCCGTAAAATCTGGACCACAAAATCAGGACACGAGACCACCAACATGCGCTTGCGACACATCGAAGTATTTTATGCGGTTTACTCCTGTAGATCGGTGACCCGTGCCGCAGAGGTCCTGAAGGTATCGCAGCCATCCATCAGCAAGGTTCTGGCCCACGCCGAACAGCAACTGGGATTCGCGTTGTTCAACCGCGTCAGGGGCAAACTCGTTCCGACCTCCGAGGCCAACCGGATGTTTGTCCAGGTCTCCCAGGTCAATGAAGAAGTAGACCGTTTACGCCAGCTTGCGGCCAGTCTGCGCCTGGTGGAAAAGGGCACGATTCGAATCGCGGCGACCCCAGCATTCGGTATCGATTTTTTGCCCGGCGCCATCGCCAGTTACCGTGAGCAGCATGAAGACGTCAGGTTCAGTCTCGAGACCCTGCGCCATGAAGAAATATCCGGCGCCCTGATGGACTCGCGGATCGACATCGGTCTGGCTTTCGATCCGGGAGACCTGCCGGGTATCAGCGGCGAAGTTCTGGGCTTTGGACGATTCGTTGTGCTCGTGCCCACCGGCATGGAGATGCTTCCAAAAGGGCCGTTGAAACTGGAAGACCTGGCCGGTCTGCCATTTATCCGGCTCGACAACCAGGGAGCCCTGGACCGCTTCCTCACCGCGCATATCGAGGCAAGTGACATACGGCTCAAATCGGTGGTCACAGCAGGTTCCTACCAAATTGCCAAGGCCTTTGTGTCACATGGTATGGGTGTGTGTATCGCCGACGAGGTGACGGCGCATTCCAGGAGCCATGAGGGCGTGACCGTGCGGGAACTGGAGCCGGTTTTGGAGTTCCGGATTTCCGCCTTGCACAAGGACCAGGAGCCCACTTCCCTGGTATGCAGCGATTTTATCGGTCATATGAAAAGCTGCCTGCATGATTTTCTAAAAAGTTCGAACCCGGTGAAACCGGAACCGGTTGCAGTCGCCAACAACCCGTAATAGAAAATCAATAAAAGGGGCCCTATACTCCGCACGATTATGCAAATCATCGCTCTGCTCATCATTGCCGTAACGATTTTCCTAATCGCAAAGCGTTACCAGACACATGCGACATTGTTTGTTGCAGGATTTGCGCTGTTGACCACGGCGCATTTCGCTCATATCCGGATTCACGAAGAATCCATCACCGGCCTGTTTGCTTTCGACCTGTTCGCCACCGTCAGTGAGGCGTTCTCAAACAGGGTCGCGCGCATCGGCATGATTATCATGGCAGCCGGCGGCTTCGCGAAATACATAGCATCAATTTCGGCGTCGACGGCGCTGGTCAACCTGTCCACCAGGCCGCTTTCCCGTATCAGCAATCCCTATTTGCTGCTGGCCATCACCTATGTGGCCGGTCAATTCCTTAATATTTTCATACCCAGTGCTGCGGGTCTCGCCATGCTTCTGCTGGTCGCCATGTATCCGACCCTGGTTCAACTGGGTGTGCGACCGGTGGCCGCTGCTGCCGTGATCGGAACCACCGCCTGCCTGGATCTCGGCCCGGCGTCACCCGTGTCCAACGTCGCCGCCGAGGTGATAGGGATTTCTCCCATAGAGTATTTTGTCCATTACCAGTTGAAGGTTTCGGCCGTGGTGGTGCCGGTTGTGGCAGGTATGCATTTTGTCTGGCAGCGCTGGTGTGACCGGCGTGAACCTGAAGCAACAATAGAAGCCGTGCCTGAGGTTGCCGATGCAGACGGAGAACCGCACCCGGTGCCGGCCGCGTACGCATTGTTGCCAATCCTGCCGCTTGCGCTGTTGCTGGTGTTCAGCCCGCTGGTGGTTAAAAGCATCCGCCTGGATGTGGTCACGGCCATGTTGATCAGCCTGGCCGTTGGCATGGCATGTGAAAGTGTCCGTCATCGCAGCCTGCGAAAGGCGCTTGGCGGGATAACGTCTTTCTTCCGTGGCATGGGTGAGGTCTTCAGCTCCGTGGTAACCCTGATCGTTGCCGCGGAGGTCTTTGCCATGGGTGTCAAGGCGACCGGTCTGATCGCGGCACTGGTCGCGGTTGTCGAGGGCAATGCATTGGGCGGTGGCGTGATGGCCATCACGCTGGTTTTCCTGCTCGGTATCGCCGCGCTTCTCACCGGCAGCGGCAACGCAGCGCTGTTCAGCTTTTCCGGCATGATGCCCGGCATCGCGGCGCGCATGAACACTTCGATCGTGTCACTGTTGCTGCCCGCCCAGTTTGCCGGCGGTCTGTTCCGGAGCTTCTCCCCGGTCGCCGGTGTCATCATTGCAGTCGCCGGTGCGGCAAACGTCACGCCCTTCGAGATCGTCCGGCGCACATCGGTGCCGATGCTGGGTGGTGTCGTTGCCACGGTCATCGCCAGCCGCCTGTTGATCTGAATCAGCCCGTCGCTTGCCCCAGGTGGCGTGAGAAAAAGCCGGTAATTGCCGACCTCAGGTCCAGGGCGTTTCCGTAGTCATTTTTATCGACGGGTGCAAAACTGTGTCCGAACCCCTCGGCTATCACCGCTTCGAATTCGTAGCCGCGTTCCTCGTAATCCTTTTTAAAGGCCTCGTGCTGGTCAGGGTAAACCACGCTGTCGCAGTCTCCCTGGATGTGCAGAACAGGTGGCGCGGTGGATGATTCACTGCATCTGAGCCAGTAGGCGGGTGAATGAAGAAGGTTGATTTCAGGATCAACGGATCGCCTATCCTGTTGACGGATGGAAAAATTATACGGCCCGTAAAACCCGACGAGGGCAGCAGGCATGAAAACCTGCGTTGCATAGCCAAAATGATCGAAAAGTGTCCCGCCGCCCAGGCTGTAAAGGTTTGAAAGACAACAGCCTGCGGAGAATCCAAGCATGCCAAAATGATTGAAATCGTAACCGTATTGATCCGCCTGATCGTTGAGAAAGACAAGTGCGTCCGCCACGTCGAACAGGTTTCTTGGCCACATCGCGAAACGGTTTTCACGTGGCGCCAGCGAATAGGAGATGGAAGCACAATTGAAGCCGGCTTCCGTCAGCAGGTCGATGGCCTGTCTGCAGCGCACATCGTCCCTGCCGCCAGCGTGGAATCCGCCGCCGTGCAAACAGGTGACCAGCGGCTGGCCGGGCGGGTCAACCAGGTACAGGTCCAGCCGTTGTGAGTCGTTAAAAGCCAACTCTGCCATTTGCCGGGTCATAAGCAACTCTTCAGGCAGGGAGCATGATCAGATGCCGGCTGCAACATCGTGACCACTGGCGCAGGCCAGTGTCCAGCCGAGCATGCCGTGGCCGGTATTGAGATGGATACCCTCGATGGAACTCGGTCCGATCAACGGGCGGCTGTCGGGTGTCATGGGCCGGAATCCACCCCATTCACCGATGGACTCGACATCGTAATGCGCAATTGACGGGGCGATCGCGCGTGCGGTCTGCAGCAGTTTTTGCACCCTGGTATGGTCCATTCCCGTGCGGTAACCGACAAAATCGGCAAAACCTGCGATACGCATTTTGTCCCCCAGCCGGCTAAAAACCATCTTGTAACCCGTGTCGGAAATGCTCACGGAGTTCGATGTCTCGCAGGCCGGCAGCGTAATGCTGTAGCCACGCATCGGGTAAATATTGGTCCTGATGCCGAGCGGGTTGAGCAAGCCACTGCTCCAGGCGCCGAGGCTGACGACCACGGCATCCGCCTGGATGTTTCCAGCATCGGTTTCCAATGCCGCAAGTTTGCCTCCGCGGACGACAATTTTCTTAACGGTGGTGTTCAGTTTGAACTCGGTTTCACGATTCTGGATCAGCCACCGGGATAAGCCATTTGTGAAGTCCAGGGAATCACCGACCTCGTCGTTTTCAGAGTAAACCGCACCCACATATGCGGATTTCATCTGCTTGAGTGCAGGTTCAATTTCGACGGCCTGGGCATAGGTCACCAGGCGGGCATCACAGCCGTATTGACGTTTGAGCGTGCAGACTTTCGCCGCTTCCTCCATCGCCTCCTCACTGCCCAACATGACCAGTTTACCGGCCTGGCGAAACGAAAAGTCCAGCCCGGTGCGGGTACGCAGGTCGGTCATCAGTTGTGCAGAACGTAATGCCAATTGCAGTACAGTGACGGTGTTTTGCCGGTTCTGATGGCTGGAGCACTGGCGTAAAAAGGCCGGACCCCAACATAAAAGTTGCGAGTTGAACGTCGGCCGGACGTAAAACGCAGGGTCAAGGCCGGACATCATTTTGGGAATTTTTGACAACAGCGCCGGACTGGCCATGGCGTCGGTGAAACTATAGGAAAGCTGGCCGCCGTTTCCGGCGCTGGCGCCGGTTGCCACCGAGTCGGCACGATCCACGACCGTGACACAATGGCCACGTTCGGACAGATAGTAGGCCGTGGTAACACCCACGACGCCGGCACCCAGAACAGCAATATGCATGGTTTCCCCCGCTTCAGAAGCATTGCTTGCGTGGGAACAGATTGTAAGCGGCGTGGCCCGGCTATCTCCAATGACTATTTATACTGACCTCATATCTCGGGTTTATGAGTTCATACCCAAAGGTTGCTGCAGAAAAGCGGCCATTTCGGTTTTCAGGTGGTTGATAAACCGTTGGGTTAGGACCGTGAAAGGATCGGAAACGGTATGCAGTATCGATATCTCGAACGGCAACGGCGGATCCAGGTAAAGGGCGACGACATTGTCGTGACCGGATGACCTGGCGGTGATCTCGTCGATCAGGGCCACACCCGCGCCGTGTGCGACCAGGGCCTTGGCCATCTGGTAGGTCTCCACGTTGGCGACCGTGCGCAATTGGATTTCGTTGGATTGCATGCGCGTGGCCAGTATTTGACCGAGCGGACTGCGGGCGCTCAGGTTGATAAAATCCAGGCCATGCAGATCCTCCAGGGCCAGTTTTGTCTTGTTGCCGAAATCCAGTGACGGGTGCGCAATAACAACGAACTCGGCCGTTGCGAGATGATCGATGCTGATGCCCGGGCGTGACAGGCGGACTGAAGACGATGCCAAAATCCACCCTCATCTCTCTCAGCGCACGGACAACCTGGTGCTGGTGAAGGGTTTCGACTTCAAACATGGTATCCGGGTGCTGTGCAAGGTAAGACGCGATTGCCGCGGGAATGACGTCGATACCAAGCGCGGGCGTCATCGCAATCCGGATGACGCCCGTCTCTGCAGATCCCAGGTTCTTTGAAATCCGGCGGAGTTCATTGATATTCCTGTAGGCGTCGTTGACGTGATCGATCAAGCGCTCCGCCTCCCGGGTCGGTATGATCTTGCCCTTTTGGCGTTCAAACAGTGGAAAGCCCAATTGCTGTTCGGCATGCGCCAGTACCTTGCTGACGGACGGTTGTGAGACATTCAGCAGTCTCGCGGCGCCGGTGATGGACCCGCAGGTGTAGACGGCGTGAAAAACTTCGATATGTCTTAAACGCATGTTGCTTTCCTTTTAAAAACCCTGCCAAGTATAACCTTGGGTTATTGGTTATGGTCGAACAATCATTGGAAATTTGTCCTGATATGGATAAGATTGTAAAAATAAGGTTAAACACAAGCTTGAACCCGCTTTAAGCGCTCGTACCGCTATGTTTGTTTATCCAAAAGGCAGTAGCTTTGCGCTACGCAAAAAATCGTCAGTCTGAAAGAAGCTGAGTTTTAATTACAGAGACCATTAAGCAGGGAGACTTTATCATGAGAAAGCAACCCCGGCCAACCACTGGTAGGCTATTTAAAAATAACAGAAAAGTATCAATCAACTTCGTTTTGCTACTGCTCTTTTTATTCACCCTGACAGCCAACCCGGCGCAGGCTGCAGGCGAATCATTTGATATCAATGTAGCTGCCATGCCGGCTAAGTCTGCGTTCGAAGCCTTCCGGTCACAGACCGGTATTGATATCAAATGGTCGGCCGATGAGGTTGACGGCCTGACCAGTCATGCGGTCAGCGGCAATATGTATGCTGAAAAGGCGCTTGAAATCATGCTGGCCGGATCCGGTTTGCAAGCGACCATGGTAGACGGCAAAACCTTCAAGGTCATGCCGGAAGGTTATCTCTCAAGGACGACCCAACTATCACAGGCAGATCCGAAAACCGACGAGCAGGTGCTTGAAGAAGTTGTCGTGACAGGTTCGCAGATCAAGGGCGCTGCCATTTCCGAGGCGCTGTCGGTGTCGGTCATCAGTTCCGCGGATATTGAAGGCTTTGGTATCACTTCCGGTGACGAACTCTTGCAGACCATGACGGAACAGGGTCAGAATTTCCAGAGCGAAGCTGAAAATATCTCCGGCGGCGTAAACTCGGTGCGTGGTGATATCGGCGCGTTCAACCTGCGCAACATGGGTACCGGTAATACGCTGGTGCTGTTGAACGGCCGTCGCATGGTGCAGGCCGCGGGTTACCAGACCGAAGAGGTCGGTGGCAGTTTTGTACCGGTCAACTCGGTCAACTCCAACGAGATTCCCGTGCTGGGTGTAAGAAGGGTCGAAGTCCTGCGTGACGGCGCATCCGCCATTTACGGCGCTGACGCTGTCGCAGGTGTTGTCAACACCGTGCTGAAAAACAACTTCGAAGGCCTGACAGTACGTGCCCGCTACGACTGGTACAAAAATACGCCCCGCAATGACATACGTCTGAATGTCGAATGGGGTCAGGATTTCAACGAAGGCCGTACGAATATCAGCGTCTTCGCCGACTATTATCACCGTGACCGGGTCAGTTCATTTGACGATCAAGCGCTGGGCAAATGCGGATCTGAGGTGGCGTCTGCCGGAAGACTCACCCTGGGCATCGGGGACTTCATTCAGAAATGACAGTATTGACTCCCTGTTTGGCCAGTTTGACATGAGCGGCAGCGTTTCCGGTATCACTGATTCTGCAGGTGAATTTGAAACCTGGCCGATCGATGACTCCAACTGCCAGCGTCCGGAGGCCTGGTATATCAATGAAGTCATGTGCGGTTTGCCCGACGGCGTGGGCAGGTTGGAGGATGGCAGGGCAGGACCTTACCGCTACAATCTGAATGCAAACCGTGACCTGCTTTCCGATCTTGACCGCTATAACGTGTTTGCGTATTTGAATCATGAATTTGAAAACGGTACCGAGGCGTATACTGAGTTTTCCTATTACAGGGCAGATACCAACCTGTACCGTCATCCGGCTGCGACCACGACGGGTGTTGAACTGGTCGTTGGCGCTGACAACTACTACAACCCGTTTGGCCCCGTCGGCTCCGATAACCGCGCGGATTTTCTTACAGACGACCAGTATCCAAATGGCCGTGCACTGCTGATGGATTACTACCGTTACGCGGAATATCCCAGGATCATTGAAAACACAGCCACCACCTGGCGCGCCCTGCAGGGATTCCGTGGTTCACTGGGGTGACTGGGACTGGGACGGCGCAGTACTCTGGTCGGAGGCACAACGTGACGATGTCACCCACAACCGTATTTCCAATAACCTGATGCAGGACGCACTGAACGATCCAACACCTGCCGCATACAACCCGTTCAACGGCGGGTCGCTGACATCCAATGTCGAGCAGGCACTGATCGACGTCTACCGCAAGAACAAGACCAAGTTGAAGCTGGCTGATTTCAAGGTCAGTACAAACGAAATATTCAACCTGCCGGCAGGACCTGTCGGTTTTGTCGCCGGCGCCGAGTGGCGGGAAGAATCGTACAACGATGACCGTGACCCGAGACTGGATGGAACGATCTCGTTTACCAACCGCAATGGCATAACCTTTCCATACATATCCGATGTGATGAACTCGAGCCCGTCGAGCGACAGCAGTGGCAGCAGAAAGACCACCTCCCTGTTCGCCGAGTTTGCGGTGCCGGTTTTGAGCAACCTGGATCTGCAATTGGCCGGGCGTTATGAACATGCTTCCGATTATGGTTCCTACACCGTACCCAAGATTGCCTTTGGCTGGCGTTTATTCGAACCATTGCTGATTCGCGGTTCCTGGTCCAAGGCTTTCCGCGCGCCAAACCTGATCACGGTTAACGAATCACTGGTGGTACGAACCAACACGATTGAAAACCAGGTGTGCGCATATGCCGAAATCTATGGCGGGGAAGGTGCCGAAGATGAACTGGTGTGCAGTGGTGGCGTACAACGCCGTGCCCAGGGCAACCTGGACCTGGAACCCGAAAAATCGACCAATACCTCTATCGGTGCTGTCTGGACACCGATCGATGACCTGATGATTACTTTGGATTTCTGGTCCATTGAGAAAAAAGACACGATTGGTCTGTTTGGCGAGGAAAATGCAACGCTGCTGGACCTGTTGCTGCGTCTTGAGGCCGGCACGTCCAATTGTGGCAGCGTGGTCGGCAACCCGGCGATAGGCTATGGTGCAGTTGATCCGGACGACATTCCCTATTACCTGGCAGCGGGTGTTTGCCCAATTGGTCAAACGGAATATATCGAGGACAATTACCAGAACCTCGACACCCGCACCGTTAAAGGCCATGACATCGGTGTCTACTATTCACTGGACACAGGCTGGGGTTCATGGGACTTCACCGCCCGCGGCACCTTTTATGACAAGTATGAACAGCAGGCCGGTGGAGCAGCTGCGTTGCTGATCCAGGCAGGTAATGAGGGTATCCTGCCCCCGGGGTTTTACCCCGAAGGTTTTGCCGACCTGATACGCCAGGATGGCAACCAGGCCAACAAGTACAATTTTAGCCTGAACTGGAGAAAGAATGCCTGGGGTGTCAATTTAAGCGCGTTCTACCTGAGCAGCTTTATCCAGACTTCGCTGACCTTGTCCGATGGCACGAGATATGTGATCCCGTCCGTGACCACTTTCAACTCCAGTTTTGATTACCGCTTCGACCTCTGGAAGAGCGATGCGCGTTTGCGTCTTGGCATCAACAATTTTACCAATGAGCGGGCCCCGCTGGCCGATCGCTATTTTGGTTATTTCGCCGACGCACATACGGATCTCGGGCGTTATTTCTATGTTGATTTCAGGATGGGATTCTGAGCATGGTAAAAACCTGACCGGGGGCTTCCGCCGGCCAACCGTTTCATCGGAAAACCCGCGTCTGACCGGACGCGGGTTTTATTTTTGGCCGGGGACCGGCGACAGGAATTTTTCCAGAATAGCCCTATTTTTTAGTGAAGACGGCAAGGAATAATCTGCGTGAAAAATTTCGAAATGTCCCTGTTGTTTTTCAATTCCTTCCGAAGTATTCACTCCTTGCATAACCGCAGGTTATTTCTTACGTATAACAAATCATGGGAATTCCTGTTTTTCCACTAAAAGAAATGTTTAAAACTTGTTAAACGAAGGATATAGTGCGTGCTACGGCTGTATCCAAAATCTTTTGTTCTAAAGATGACGTACATGTCCGTCCGGTTATGCTCTACGAGTCTCGCTCTATGTGTGTTGTTAAATTGTTAAAGATAGTGTTTTAAAAATTTTGCTCTAAAAATTTGATTTAACGCGATCGTTATTTGGCACAAACATTTTTACGCAGGGAGTCTTTTATCATGAGGAAGCTACCGCAGCCAATTACTGGCGGGCATCTCAATTCCAATAAGAAAACATCTAACTTCATCATCGTGCTTCTGCTCTTAATTTCGGCTTTGTTCAGCGCTCCGCTATATGCCGGGGGTGATAAAGTTGACATAGATGTTGCGGCATTGCCGGCCAGTTCAGCATTCGAGTCATTCCGTGACCAGACCGGCTACACACTTGAATGGTCCAAGGCCGAGGTTGCAGGTTTTACCAGCAAAGCCGTTAGCGGACACATGGGTGTTGAGGAAGCATTGCAGAACATGCTCGCCGGGTCCGGTTTTGCGGCAACCCAGGTTGACAGCCATACTTTCGTTATTCAGTCAGAATCCGCTAACCCGCGGGTTACGAAGTTGTCACAGGCAGCGTCGGAAACCGATGAGCAGGTGCTGGAAGAAGTCGTCGTGACGGGTACGCAGATCAAGGGCGCCGCCATTTCAGAAGCACTATCCGTGTCGGTGATAAGCTCGGCGGATATCGAAGCGTATGGTATCACTTCCGGTGACCAACTCCTGGAGGCAATGACCGAACAGGGACAGAACTTTCAGAGTGAATCCGAAAGTATCTCCGGTGGTGTAAATGGCGTCCGTGGTGATATCGGCGCCTTCAACCTGCGCAACATGGGTACCGGTAATACGCTGGTGCTGTTGAATGGCCGCCGCATGGTTCAGGCCGCGGGTTACCAGACCGAAGAGGTCGGTGGCAGTTTCGTGCCGGTCAACACCGTCAACTCCAATGAAATTCCCGTACTCGGTGTGCGCCGGGTTGAGGTTCTGCGTGATGGCGCCTCGGCCATTTACGGCGCCGATGCCGTTGCCGGTGTTGTCAACACCGTTCTGAAGGAGAACTTCGAAGGACTGAACGTGCAAGTCCGCTACGACTGGTACGATAATATTCCCCGCAATGATATCCGCGCGAACGTCGAGTGGGGCCACGATTTCAACGAAGGCCGTACCAATGTCAGCCTGTTCGCCGATTTTTATCACCGAGACCGGGTAAATTCCCAGGACGATCCAAAATGGGCCAACTCGGATATGCGCTACCTGTTACCCGCCGATTCACCCTGGCTGGTCAACCCCGTTACCGGTGCGGCAGTCACTACTTTCAGAAATGACTCCATCGATTCCTCCTTTGGCCAGTTTGATATGGCCGGAAATTTTTCGGCTGAAAAAGTCACTGATTCAGCAGGTGAATTTGAAACCTGGCCGATCGACAATTCCAATTGTCAGCGTCCAGAGGCATGGGTCATCAATGACGTCATGTGTGGACTGCCTGATGGTGTCGGCAAACTTTCGGATGGACTGAACGGTCCTTACCGTTACAATTCCAATACGAACCGTGACCTGTATTCCGATCTCGACCGCTACAACGTTTTCTTATTTGTAAATCATGAATTTGAAAATGGTACAGAGGCGTACACGGAAGTGTCCTACTACAGGGCCACGACCAGCCTGTTTCGTCAGCCGTCTACAATGACGACAGGTGTCGAACTGGAAGTCGGTGCGAATAATTATTACAACCCGTTTGGTCCTATTGGTTCCGCCAATCGCCTGTCCGCAGACATCATCGGTGACAAGTATCCCGATGGCCGGGCTTTGCTGCTGGATTACTTCTCCTGGACCGAGGTGCCGAGGGTCGTTGATAACACGGCCACCACCTGGCGTGTGCTGCAGGGTTTCCGGGGTTCATGGGGTGACTGGGACTGGGACGGTGCGGTGGTATGGTCGCAAGCCAAACGTGATGACATAACCCACAATCGCATCTCCAATACCTTGATGCAGGAGGCTCTGAACGATCCCACACCCGCGGCTTACAACCCGTTCAGTGGCGGCGATTATGCGACCTCCAACATTGAAAGGGCCCTGATCGACGTATATCGGAAAAACAAGACCGATTTGAAAATGGCTGATTTCAAAGTCAGCAACAATGATTTGTTTAACCTCCCGGCAGGCCCTGTCGGTTTTCTTGCAGGTGCGGAATGGAGGGAGGAATCATTCTCTGATAACCGTGATCCACGACTCGACGGCACGATTACATTTACCAACCTGGCTGGCGAGACCTATCCGTACATATCGGATGTGATGAACTCCAGCCCGTCCGGCGACAGCAGCGGTAGCAGAAAAACCACTTCACTTTTCGCCGAGTTTGCAGTACCGGTATTCAGCACGCTGGATTTGCAATTGGCCGCGCGTTATGAGCATGCCTCCGATTACGGTTCCTACACGGTTCCCAAAGTGGCCTTTGGCTGGCGGCTTTTTGAACCGTTGCTGATCCGTGGTTCCTGGTCCAAGGCGTTCCGTGCACCAAACCTGGTCACGGTTAACGAAGACCTGGTGGTGCGTACCAACACCATCGAAAACCAGGTTTGTCGTTATGGCGAAGATTATGGCGGTGAAGGCGCAGTCGACGAACTGGTTTGCAGTGGTGGCGTACAGCGCCGCGCCGAGGGCAATCGGAATCTCGATCCTGAAAAGTCCACCAATACCTCGATCGGTGCTGTCTGGACACCGATCGATGACCTGATGGTTACCCTGGATTTCTGGTCGATCGAGAAGAAGGACACGATTGGCCTGTTCGGTGAAACCAACGCCACCCTGCTTGACCTGTTGCTGCGCATCGAGCACGGCCCCGTTAATTGCGATAGCTTTATCGGCAACCCGGCAATCGGCTATGGCCCGGTGGATCCCGCAGACGAACCGTACTATCTCGCGGCTGGCATTTGTCCGATCGGTGACACCGTCTATATTGAAGACGGCTACCAGAACCTGGACACCCGCACCGTGAAAGGCCACGACATCGGCGTCTACTATGCCCTGGATACGGGTTGGGGATCCTGGGACTTCACCGCCAGGGGCACCTTTTACGACAAGTATGAACAGCAAGCCGGCGGCGCTGCCGCATTGCTGCTACAAGCGTCGAATGAAGGTATTTTACCCGTGGGTTATTATCCCGGCGGTTTTGCCGACCTGTTGCGTCTCGATGGTAACCAGGCCAACAAGTACAACTTCAGCCTGTCCTGGAGAAAGGATGCCTGGGGCGCCAATCTCAGCGCTTTCTACCTGAGCAGTTTTATCTGGACGAGTTCGGACCTGACCCCGGGTGTGAGCTGCATTGACCTGTGCAGGTGGGTTGTTCCATCCATGACCACCTACAACTTCAATGTTGATTACCGTTTCGACCTGTGGAAGAGCGATACGCGTGTGCGGCTTGGTATCAATAACTTCACCAACGAGCGGGCGCCGCTGGCCGATCGCTACTTTGCCTATGTCGGCGATGCACACACAGATCTCGGACGTTATTTCTATGTCAATCTAAGGATGGGCTTCTGAGTTATCCGCGTAAACGGTCGGGGCCTATGCCCCGATCCAGCTTTCTTAAGACAAAACCTGCGTCCTCATGGGCGCAGGTTTTTTTATTTCATTGCGGAATCCGGGTGTTCATCAGGACAGACTTATTGGATACTGTGACTTCAAGAAAAACTTCTGATTAATCCGATGGTAGGAAAAAATTTTATGAAAACAGGATTATCCGCGGCTTGCTGCTTGTATTTGTTCTCGCAGCATGCGCTCCGGTTCACAGGTCGGCGCCTGAAGCAAGCAGGCCTTCAGCCTCGTGCTGGAAGGCGGGTCCGTATGGAAAGGTTCGGGTTCCCATCCCGGTCGTTGCTGATATGGGTATCCGCGGTGATCGCATCGCGGCCATCGGTGATCTTTCCGCTTACAAGGCGGACCAGCGCATCGCCGTGGCAGGACTCGCGGTGGTGCCGGGCTTTATCGATATCCATAGCCATGCGGTGCGCGGATCACGCGCCAATCCAGCGGATCTGTTTACACATCCCGATGCGGAAAACTATATTCGCCAGGGCGTAACGACGGTCATCGGCGGGCCGGATGGCGGCTCGGATCTGTCCATCGCCAAATTGTTGAGCGACTTTGAAAGCCACACCTGCAAGTATCAATTTCGGAACCTTCATAGGTCACAACACGGTGCGTGAAGCGGTCATGGGCCGCGAGGACCGGGCGCCGACTGCGGGCGAACTCGAAGCCATGAAACAACTGGTAGACACAGGCATGCAGGACGGGGCCTTTGGCCTGTCATCGGGTCTGAAATACATACCCGGGGCGTACTGCCGACACCGAAGAAGTGATCGAACTGGCGAGGGTTGCAGGTGCTCATGATGGCATCTACATCAGTCATATGCGTGAGGAGGGCCTGGACCTGATCAATAGCGTCGAGGGAAACCATCCGTATCGGCTGAGGAGGCCGAATTGCCGGCGCAGATTACCCACCACAAAGCCATGGGTGTCGAGATGTGGGGCGCCAGTGTCGAAACCCTGGCGCTGGTGGACGCAGCCAATGCGCGCGGTGTGGATGTAAGCAGTGACCAGTACCCCTACGCGGCATCGAGCACCGGTATCAGCGTGCTGTTTCCAGCCTGGAGCCTGGCAGACTCGCGAGAAGTCCAATTGGCGCGTTTGCACGACCCGGAAACACGGGCCCGCATCAAGGAAGGCATCGTCTTCAACCTGGTCCACGACCGTGGCGGTGATGACCCGTCACGGATCGCCATCGCCGATTGTGACTGGGATACCAGCTTAAATGGCAAGAACTTTGCCGAGATTTTGCGATGAACGCGGTGTGCCGGTCAACATGGATAACGCAGCGGAACTGGCCATGGAAATTCAGGAAAATGGTGGTTGTTCCGGCGTTTTTCACGCCATGTCAGAAGAGGATGTCGCACGGATCATGCAGCACCCGCGCACCATGATCGCATCGGATGGCGGCATTTACGTGCCCGGGGAGGGCGTACCACATCCGCGCAATTACGGTACGTTTCGCACGGGTCCTGGCATATTACGTCCGTGAGACCCAAACCATTCCATTGGTGAGGCCATCTACAAGATGTCCAAAATGCCGGCTGAGCGTATTGGCCTGCAGATCGCGGACGTATACAGGTGGGCGCGATGGCGGATATCGCGGTGCTGGATCTCGACAAGGTTCAGGATCACGCCAGCTTTGCGCAACCCCATCAGTATGCGACCGGTGTGCAATATGTGCTGGTCAATGGCGTGATGGTGCTTGAGGATGGTCAGATGACGGGTGAACGGCCCGGGCGGGCATTGCGATCCCGTTGAAAGCAGGAATTTGGATTATGAAAAAACGCAGTAATCGAGTCCTGGCAACAACCGCCGGCTTTGGAACACACTGGCGATTGCCTGTGCTTTTCTGCTGGCAGCTTTCTTTGCGTCTCGGTGCAGGGCCCACGCTGGAAGTCGGGTCTAAAGCAGCCCATTGTCCGGTACATTCCATGCATCACCCCGTCAAGGGACGGTTTGGCATGGTGGTCTCGCAAAACAGTCATCGCCACCATGGTCGGGCAGGGCATACTTGCAAGAGGCGGCAATGCCGTGGATGCCGCCGTCGCGGTGGGTTTTGCCCTGGCGGTCACCCTGCCGAGGGCAGGTAACCTCGGTGGCAGTGGTTTCATGCTGGTGCACATGGCGGCGGAACACGCAACCGTTGCTTTCGATTACCGTTCGGTCGCACCGCTCACCGCCAGTGTTGAAAGGTACAGCAAGCCGGATGGCGAACTGGATTGGGACAAACTCACCTTTGGCCCGATGGCGCCGGGTGTACCCGGCACGGTGGCCGGCATGTACACGGCCTGGCAGCGTTTGGTTCAATGGCATGGAAAGACCTGCTACAACCCGCCTGGCAACTCGCGAACGAGGGTTTTGAAATCGGCGACGATCTCGCCAACGTTTTGAATATGGGCTCAAAGGTATTCCAGACCTATGCCAGCGGGTCCGCCTACCTGCAGCCAGGACGGCCAACCCTGGGTGGCGGGTGATACGCTGAAGCAAAAGGACCTGGCCTGGTCAATCGCGCAAATCATGGAGCATGGCGCTGGCGCCTTCTACCAGGGTGAACTGGGGCAACGCATCGTCGCGGCATTTGCAAAGAACGGCGGAATGATCAGTAGCGCTGACCTGGCTGCATACCAGGTCAAGGAGCGTGCGCCGGTTTCGACCACCTACCGCGACCTGCAGGTCGTATCCATGCCGCCGGTCAGTGGTGGCGGTGTGACGCTGATACAGATGTTAAATATACTGGAGAATTTCGATCTGCAGAAATATCCGCAAGGGTCCGCCAAAAGCCTGCATTTATTGGCGGAAGTAATGAAACGCGCTGCTGCCAACCGCCGTTCCCTGTTGGGCGATCCTGATTTCGTCGACGTGCCCGTTGATGCCTATATCAGCAAGGACCTGGCCAGACAGATGGCGAAAAAAATTGACATGAAGCATGCCGCAAAGGTGGAGAACATCGAGGCGGAGTCGCTTGAGAAATATGAAAGCCGCAATACCACGCACTTTTCGGTGATGGATCAATATGGCAACGCAGTTTCCAACACCTATACGCTGGGATATTCGTTTGGCTCCGGATTTGTCGCAGAGGGCACGGGTATCCTGTTCGACAACCAGATGCGCAATTTCAGTTACCGCTCGGACAGTAACCACAAGAACGCCCTGGCACCCGGCAAACGCATGCTCTCCACCATGACCCCGACGATCGTGCTCGACAAGCAAGGCAAGGTATTCCTGGTCACCGGCACACCCGGCGGAGGCCGTATCATCAACGTGGTATTGCAGGTGTTGGTTAACGTGATCGACTACAAGCTGAATATTGCCGAGGCGACCGATAGATCCCGTATACAACAGGGATGGCAGAAGCAGGAACTCGGCATTGAGACCGGCACGAACCCCGAGGTCATCAGGTTGCTGGAGGGCATGGGACACAAAATCGACATGCAGAGTACCATGGGCAGTACACAATCCATTTCGTGGCATGATGGTGTTTTCGAGGGTTCTGCAGATCCGAGGCGTCCGAATGCACTGGCGCTGGGTCTGGACAGACCACCGGCGCCGGCACAGTAGCAGGGTGGTAAAAAATAAAAACGGTGACGGACAACCGCACCGACACATGTGAGCAAAGTATTTTTAGCCGCTTCCCGGAAAACAGGAAACTCATCGCATGTTCGCGATGAGAACTGGTCATCGCAGCGAGCCAGAATTATTATTACAGAGCAACGCCGGGTTTGAGTCCGCAGGGACGGGCGATGCATATCATACCAGGGAGATAAAAATGCGTAGGCTTTTAGCTTTAATCCTGATCGGACTGGTGCTAGCTGTTCCGTGCGCATTATTTGCGGATCAAACCCCCGCCAAAATTTCGCAATACCGGGACTGGGTCACCGAGATGAAAGGCCAGGAACGCGGGCCATTCGCATACCTCAGGTGGTTCTGCAATGACGGCACCGTAATGCCTCCCCAGGCCTATGCCTGCAAGGATCACGGCGGCGGTTATCAGCACGGCGAGTGGAGTGAAAAAACACGCGAACTGCGTCAGCATGGCTACCTGGTCGCGAACGGCCTCGCGGGTCTTGATGCCTCGGAATGGTTAGACGAGCCCGATTTTGATAACCGCTATGCGCAACTCCTGATCGAACGTTTCCTGATCAGTGCCGACGATGGCTGGATCATGCGGCGCGCCCAGTTTTACCGTGGTGCAGTCCAGGAGGAAGACGAGCGGGCGGCAGCGCGTTCATTGCTGATCGAAATGTGTTCCAGTGACCACTGGATCGGGCCAGGTTTTGTGGCGCTCAGGGTCGGTGTCCGGATACTGCCGCACGGCGCCAACAGCGCCTCGATCCAGAAAGTGCGGGAACTGTCTGCATCGCTTTCAGACCAGGATGCCGGGTTCAAACAGCTGCGCGCGAAGATACACGGCGCGCCCGGTGCCGAGGATGCCGAAAGCGTCCGCGAATACGCGGCGGGTCTGCCAGACGGAGTCAGCAAACAGCCCTACCTGGAACTGGCTGCGGAAATACAAAACATCTACCAGTCAGCGCCACTGGCTACGGAACTCAACAAGATGGCGGCCCGTTATACTGCAGCGCCCTGGTTACAGGAGATGTTGACAAAGTCGGCCGACACGCTGCGCAGCGATGGACAGCCCGCCGCACGGTTCAAGACCACCGGCATATTACTGGCCGATCTGCGCAATGCCCTGCCGCGTATCAAATCAGCCTCGGTGCGGCTGGATATACTGGATCTCAGCTTGCGGGTGGAAGTTGAAAACTTCAGCGCCGCAAATGCGCTGCGCAGCGAGCTTGCGACAGCGACCCGCAAACAGCGGACGGCCTTCCTTGCGTCCGCCGGGCAGGCCGCCTTCGGCACGGGTGTGATCAATGCGCGTTTGTTCGCCGAGATGGAAAACACGCTTGCGACCATGGGTGCAGACGAAATAAACCTGGAAGCCTATATGCGTGATCTGGGCTATCTTGGACGCGCACCCGGATGGGGAACCCAGGCCTTGCGGATGTATTTCTATGCGGCAATGGAAAAACTTTCACAGATCGAGCCGTTGGCGATGTTGTTCATCCAGGACCAGTTACGTGGAAGCCCGTTGCTGGTTTTCGCAAAAGT
The DNA here is from genome assembly GCA_963727635.1 of uncultured Gammaproteobacteria bacterium. GTDB lineage: Bacteria > Pseudomonadota > Gammaproteobacteria > Xanthomonadales > SZUA-36 > SZUA-36. Next base: position 162,837 of record CAVSHP010000015.1, read on the forward strand.
GCTGGATGGCTTGTCACGTGATGCAAACCGGCTCGCAGGTGTTAAACACCGCTTGTTTGATGAGGAGATCGGCGTGGGTTTCAGCGCCTTGAATCCAGGCCTGGCGCGCGGTGTTCTGCACGTTGAACCGGATTTGAGTGATTTGGAAAACTTCAGCGCGGACGGTATCTACCTGCTGCCCGAAACCGTTTCCGACCTGCCGCCGGTGGCCGGCATTCTGACCGCGGGTGAGGGTAATCCGCTTTCGCATGTCCAGTTACTGGCGAGAAACCTGGGCATTCCAAATGTCACGGTTGACGCAGCGGTGGTTGCCGAACTGGCCAAACACGATGGTGAAAGCATCGTCATGGCCGTCAGCAAATCGGGCCTGGTTGAAATTGTAGCGTGGTCGGACAGCTGGAAAAAAGTCTTCGCAGACGCCGATTCCGCAAGTGGTGTGGTGATCAACCCCGACCTGGAAAAACTGAATCTGTCGTTACACGACCTGGTGCCGCTGGATGATCTGCGCGCGGTTGACTCGGGCCGGATCGTTGGCCCCAAGGCGGCGAAGCTCGGTGAGTTGCGTGCTCACTATCCCGGCAACGTATCCCGCGGCGTGGCGATTCCATTTGGCATATTCCGCCAGGAAGCATTCGAACAGCCTTATGCCGGTGGTGACAGCACCGTTTTCGAGTGGATGGTCAAAAGCTATGAGGAACTGGCCTTGATCCCGGCGGACGATCCGGCGCGCGCCAGCATGACAGAGGCGTTTCGTGCGGAACTCTACGCCATCGTCATCAATACAAAATTAAGCGCCGGATTCAGGGAAAAGCTGGCTGTTGCGATGAAAGACACCTTCGGTTCAGATGAACCGCCGGGGGTCTTTGTCCGCTCTGACACCAACGTCGAGGACCTCGCCGGGTTTACCGGCGCCGGTCTGAACCTGACCCTGCCCAACGTGGTGGGTCATGAAAACCTGCTCAAGGCGATCACCGAAGTCTGGGCCTCGCCCTTTACCGCCCGTGCTTTTGCCTGGCGCCAGTCGCATATGTCACAACCTGAGCAGGTGTACACGTCCATCCTGCTGCTCGAATCAGTGGCAGTGGATAAATCCGGTGTACTGGTGACCGAGGATATCGATACCGGCAATCGGCAGGTTGTTTCGGTGGCGGTCAATGAAGGTCTGGGTGGTGCAGTCGACGGACAGGCTGCGGAATCCCTGCGTATACCGCTGGATGGCTCGGCAGTGCGGGTACTAGCAACCGCCACTGCACCCTGGCGCAGGGTACTGAATCCGAAAGGTGGCCTGACTTTCCTGCCCACCAGTGGCAGTGACACCGTCCTGCAACCGGCAGAAATTGCACAGCTCATCGATTTTGCCAGACACCTGCCGGAAAAGTTTCCGGCGATTACCGATGACGATGGTCATCCGGCGCCTGCAGATGTTGAATTTGGGTTCTTAAACGGCGACCTGAGACTGTTCCAGCTACGGCCCTTCCTGGAAAGCAAAATGGCGAAAAGTATCGCTTACCTGCAGCAGATGGACTCCCGTCTGAAGGATACCGCATCGATCGGGGTCGACATGAACGCGGTGCCTGAACAATGAAAACTGCACACCGATTGAGCGCAATTCTGCTGACCGGCACAGTGATGTTGCTCCCGGTTGCGGCCATGGCTTATCCGCTGGATGGTTACGAGGAAACCGGTATCCGGCGCGTGGAGGGTGCCCGCCTGGCCAATGAAGGCCTGGCGATTGGCGGTTTTCAGCCACCGGGCGCCATGCTGACGACCGAGCAGGTGGATCTCAGGTTGCTGAACAGGAAGATTACCCTGCCGGTGGCTGATCCGGAATTTAGTGCGCAAATCGTAGCGCTGCTTGGTGAGGAAGCGGACCGCTATGGTATTGCCGTGCTCGACATAACCGATCCGGACCATCCTCGTTATGCCGAACACCGTGGCGATTACAAACAGAACGTTGGCAGCGTTGGCAAGTTGCTGGTCGCACTTGGTGTTTTCCAGTCGCTGGCCGATACCTATCCGGATGACCTGGAGCGCAGGAAGGCAATTCTGCGCGATAGCATCATTACGGCAGATGACTTTGCCCACAGTGATCATCATGTGGTCAGGATGTTCGATGTTGATTCGAGGTTTCTGACACGCCGTAAAATCGCCGATGGCGACCAGGCTTCACTGTGGGAGTACCTGGACTGGATGCTTTCCGTCAGTTCGAACTCGGCGGCCTCGATGGTCATGCGTGATGCCATGCTGCTGAGGCATTTTGGCAAGGATTATCCGCTGACGGAAGAACAGATCAAAAACTTTTTTTCTACCACGCCGCGCGCCGAACTGACCAGGCTGTTCCAGCAGACATTCTGGGAACCGGTGACCCGCAATGGCCTGCCGCTGGAGCAGATACGCCAGGGCAGCTTTTTTACCCAGCAGGGTAAGGCCCACGTCAGCGGCGGCGGCAACAGCTACGCGACGGCCCGCGCCCTGATGGAATTTCTGTTAAAGATGGAAGAGGGTGGTTTGGTGGACGAGTGGAGCAGTCGCGAGCTGAAAAGGTTGTTGTATATGACCGAGCGGCGTATCCGTTACGCATCATCCCCCGAGCTGAGGGAAGCGGCCGTCTATTTCAAATCCGGTTCACTCTATAAATGCAAGCAGGAGGAAGGGTTCAATTGTTCCGCTTACCACGGCAACGTGATCAATTACATGAATTCGGTGGCGATCGTCGAACAGGAAATCGACGCTGTGAAGCTGCAGTATATGGTGATCATAATATCCAACGTTCTGAAGAGAAATTCAGCGGAAGTTCACCAGCAACTCGGCGGCGAAATCCACAAATTGATCAAGGCAGAACATGCTGTTGGGACACCCTGAAAACTGGCTGGGCGGCTTTTATTTTGGCGTTGTAGGAAACGGCTAACTCATGCAGGGGGGCGGCCAGCTTCTCAATCCATACAGCGCCTTTCGGGTTGTGCGAGAGGGCGACCATGATGTACGCGAGACCCTTGCTGCGCACCAGCGCGCTGTCTGCGTGATAGTCTCTCCACGAACCTGATTTTCTGAACAACTCAAGACCGGGGTATGCTTTCAGACCCTTGACGAATTTGTGCTTGATACCGGGATGGGAAAGCGCCTCGAGCATCAACTTGGTCTGCTGCGGGCTGACCAGGGTGCCATTCTGCAATTTGTAGTAAAAGCGCGCTGCCTGGTATGCGGTTGCGCCGTGAGACAAACCCGACAGGGGGTCACGGTGGTAGGCTGCGGCCGGGCCATAATCCTTGCCAACCCACAGACCGCCGTTACCCTTCTGGTCGTAAAAGTTGAACCTGGGCGATTGCAGGATATCCAGCAGTTCCTCACGGCCCACCTGGGCGAGAACCTTGGTTGCGCAGGCATTGCATGAATACCGGATCATGTTGTCGATATCCATCTGTAACTCGTCGTTCAGTTGCAGCCGGCCGTCATCGATTTCAACGGCGGCACCCAGCAATATTGCAATTTTGGGCAGACTGGCTGCATACACCATGTTATCGCCGTTGAGTTCTGCGAGGTGGGGTTTGTCGGGATCGGTGACGATAACCAGCACGACCGCGAGTTCCTGTGACTTGATGGCGCCCGTCAGGTTTTGCTTGGCAATAACTGATTCCAGACCTTTTTGTAGTTGCAGGTCCTCGGCATTACTCAGGATTTCAACGTCCTGTTTGGCAAACAGCGGTCCGCAAAACAACATGAGTGTTGCGATCACCAAAGCGCATTTGAGTGTATGCATACTACCTTTCGTACAAGGCTGGACCGGATAATTGCAAGATTTCGACCTGCCTTTTAGTAGGCTTGGGTCGACCAAAGTCAGGATATAATACACTTTAGCAATAAAAAATCGAACATTATCTGCATGATCGCATACCTGAGAAACACCACCCTGACCTTCCGCATTATCGCCGGCATGGCTTTGGGTGTGCTCACCGGCTTGTTTCTTGGTGAAGACGCCACCAGGCTGAAACTGATCGGTGATATCTGGATCGGGCTGATGCAGATGACCATTCTGCCTTACGTGATCATGTCCCTGATCGTTGGCCTGGGCCAGTTGGATTCGGCCCTGGCAAAGCGCCTGGCGGTCCGGGGCGGTCTGTTGTTGCTGCTGTTCTGGGCGATCGCCCTGCTGATCATCACCGTGATGCCAATGTCGTTTCCGGTGTTTGAAAATGCGACGTTTTACAGTGCCAGTTCAAAAGAAGTGGTTTCGCAATTTAACCCGATTGAACTGTATATCCCGAGCAATCCGTTTCACGCCATGGCCAATACCGTTATCCCTGCTGTCGTTATTTTCAGTTCAGCTGTTGGCGTCGCGTTGATCGGGATGCCTAAAAAGAACGTGATGATCGAGTTCCTGGCCACTTTTTTGGAAGCGCTTGGCCGGGTAACCCGCTTTATTGTCGGCCTGACCCCGATCGGTGTTTACGCGATTGTCGCCGTGGCTGCCGGCACCATGAGTTGGGCTGAAATTGCACGCCTTGAGGTGTATTTTGTTATTTATATCGTGGCAGCCCTTTACCTGACGCTGTGGGTTTTGCCGGTCCTGATCTCGACCCTGACCCCGTTTAAATACAAGGATCTTTTCCGTCATTCGAAAGAAGCGCTGCTGACCGCTTTTTTCACACAGAATGTTTTCATTATCCTGCCCATGCTGATCGATGCCAGCAGGAGGCTTTACAGTGAATACGGACTCAAAACAGATGCCACGGACTCGTTGAGTGAAGTCATCGTGCCAGTGACGTTTAATTTTCCCAATACGGGAAAGTTGTTATCACTGATGTTTGTACCATTTGCTGCCTGGCTTGCCGGTTCGCCGATGGAGCTTTCAAGTTATCCCAATTTCCTGCTTTCGGGTCTGGCCAGTTATTTCGCCAAGGCTCAGATCGCTCTGCCATTCATGCTTGATCTGCAGAAGGTTCCACAGGATCTGTTCCAGTTGTACAACGCGACCGGAATTATCAATGGAAAATTTGACGCCATGGTATCTGCGATGAATCTTCTTGCATTCAGCGTGATCGGTACTGCAGCGTTAACCGGACATCTCAGAATCAACTTCATGAAAATTATGCGTTTTACCCTGCTGTCGATGGCCTTGCTAATCCTGACGGTGCTCGCGACGCGTGTCTTTTTTGAAACGGTCATTGATACGGACTACAACAAGGACAAGATCATCATGGCCATGGGTTTGATTGCGCCGGCGGTTCAGACCACCGTGTTTGAGCGCCGTGAGGACGTGCCATCGCGTTACAGGGCGGGCATGCCTGAAGACTGGTCCGTGCTTCAGCAAATCACGCATCGTGGTGTATTGAGGGTGGGTTACGTGCCGGACCGTCTGCCCTTTACATTTATAAACGATAAAGGTGACCTGGTAGGTTTCGACGTCGAGATTTTAAACCTGTTCGCCAGCGAAATGGGTGTCTCGCTGGAGTTTGTCCCGGTCACCTGGGATACGCTTTTTGAGCAGATCAATAGCGACGAGGTGGATATCGTCGGCACCGTTCCGCTGACAACCCAGATACTGATGAACCTGGACCTGTCTGATCCCTACCTCGATGGAGCGCTCAGTCTTGTTGTCAGGGATCATCGGCGCCAGGATTTTTCGCAGCGAAAAAGACTGCGGACACTGAGTGAATTGACCATCGCCTACGAGGGACCGGTGGAATACATCAGGGCTGCGGTGGAGGCGTCGATGCCGACAACCAATATCACGTGGAAAGAAATCAGGAATTACGCCGAATTCTTTGAGCAGAAAGGTGATAACTACGATGCCCTGATCGTCGAAGCGGAAATTGGCGCAGCCTGGACACTACTACATCCTGAATACACCGTGTTGGTGCCTGAGTCTTCGAAGCTGAATATGCCGCTTGGCTTCGCAGTGCCCCTGGGTCAGTCCAAATTTGCCGCATCCCTGGGTCGATGGCTGTCAGCCAAGAAATCCACTGGTGATATCCAGGTTGCGTACGACTATTGGATCTTGGGCAAGGGTGCCGAAAAGAAAACACCCAGGTGGTCGATCAAGAATGACGTGTTCGGTTGGGGCCGGGAATGAACGCCTGTATGCGCGCTTTATTCTTCCGGTGCGATGCTTAGCCTTAGACCTTCATGGTCGGGCTGCAGTTGGAGTTGACAGCTCAGGCGGGAATTTTCCTGCGTACAGTCAAAGACATCGAGAAGGTCCTGTTCATCCGGGTCCGGCTGGGGGAAACGGTCCAGCCATGCCTCGTCGAGGTAAACATGGCAGGTGCCGCAGGAACACAATCCGCCACAAATGGCCGGCACGCCCCACTCGTATCCCCTGAGGGTCTCCATCAGGCTGTCACCATCACGGGCCTCGATCTCATGCACCCGGTTGTCCAGGTCTTTCACAGAAATATTGATCAAAACAACGCCTCTCCAAATTGATTTTTCACACTGACATCGCTCAAAGCGGGTGGCATTATATTTGTTTATGCGTGGAAATGGGGGTAAATTGCCTGAAAAATTTTAAAGCGTTGACCAGGCCCGAAAGGATAATACATGCGTTCATCCAGCGGAATTCCGGAAACCGTCGTATCGGCGGCAGTGCAAAAATATGCGGATATCCCGGGTGGCCTGATGCCATTGCTGCAGGAAATCCAGGCAGGGCTCGGCTTTATCCCGAAGGATTCAGTTGCCGAAATCGCCCGCGGCATGGGCTTGTCCAGGGCGGAAGTCCACGGTGTCATCAGTTACTATCAGGATTTTCATGCTGAGCCCAGGGGGCAGACAACGATTCACCTGTGCCGTGCCGAAGCCTGCCAGGCCGTTGGTTCGCGGCATCTCGAAGCACACGCCAAAAGCCGCCTGGGTATCGACTATGGCGGCACCACTATAGATGGCCGATACTCACTGGAAGCGGTTTATTGTCTCGGCAACTGCGCCTGCGGGCCTTCGATCCGCATCGGAGATGACGTCTTCGCACGGGTCGATGCGGACCGGTTTGACGCTCTGCTGGACGAAAACTGAACATGTATAAGGTATTTGTCCCGGCAGACACCACCGCCTGTGCTTTGGGTGCAGATGCAGTTGCCGCAGCAGTGAGCGGGCAGGCAGAGGACCGTGGACTGGATATAACCATCATCCGCAACGGCTCGCGTGGTGTTTTCTGGCTCGAGCCACTGGTGGAAATCGAAGTGGACGGCGACCGCTATGCTTTCGGACCGGTGAATCACGGTGATGTGGCGGGTTTGTTCGACGCCGGATTCCCCGGGTTAAACGAACATCCATTATTTCTCGGCAAGGTGGCGGAGATAGAATGGCTGGCCCGGCAGGATCGCCTGACTTTCAGTCGTGCGGGCTGGATCGACCCGCTGAGCCTCGACGATTACAGGCGCGCCGGCGGTTACGAGGGTCTGTCGAGGGCGCTGGAAAAATCGCCCGCGGACATCGTTGAAACCATTGTTGACTCCGGTCTGCGTGGCCGCGGCGGGGCGGCATTTCCCACCGGCATCAAGTGGCGTACGGTATTGAATGCACCCGCCGATCAGAAATATGTCACTGCCAACGCGGATGAAGGCGATTCCGGCACCTTTGCAGATCGCTTGCTGATGGAAGCCGACCCGTTCCAGTTGATCGAAGGCATGACGATCTGCGCCATGGCGGTCGGTGCAAGCAGGGGATACATCTATGTTCGTTCCGAGTACCCGAAGGCGTTGAGGGTGCTCGAGCAGGCCATTGCAACGGCCGAAGCGGCCGGGTTGCTGGGGAAAAATATCCTTGCCAGCGGGCGTGATTTCCACCTGCAGATCCGCGTTGGTGCCGGCGCCTATATCTGCGGCGAGGAAACCTCGATGCTGGAAAGCCTGGAGGGAAAACGCGGTTTGGTCCGTTTCAAACCGCCGTTACCCGCGATCGAAGGGCTGTTTGGCAAACCCACGGTAGTCAATAACGTGCTGACACTGGCCGCCGTGACGACGGTACTGGCAAAAGGCCCGGCGTATTACCGTGATTACGGCAGTGGACGGTCACGCGGAACCCTGAGTGTGCAACTGGCGGGGAATATCCGCCGCGGCGGCCTGGTGGAGGTCCCCTTCGGCGTTAGCCTGCGTGACCTGGTCGAGGGTTTCGGTGGCGGCAGCGCCACTGGCAGGCCGGTCCGGGCCATCCAGGTGGGCGGCCCGCTGGGTGCCTATCTGCCGGAATCGCAGTGGGATACCCCGCTGGACTACGAGGCCTTTACCGCCGCGGGCGCAATGCTCGGTCATGGTGGCGTAGTGGTTTTTGACGACAGTGTCGATATGCTGGAACAGGCCCGTTTCGCCATGGAGTTTTGTGCGGTGGAATCCTGCGGCAAGTGCACGCCCTGTCGTATCGGTTCGGTTCGTGGCGTGGAAATTATTGATATGATAGGTAAAAATGAGAACCGGGCAGACCAATCTCCAATTGCTGGAAGATCTGTGTGAAACCATGGAGGCAGGCTCATTGTGCGCCATGGGTGGTTTGACGCCGATGCCGGTGCGCAGTGCGGTGCAGTATTTCCCGACGGATTTTGCCGACAGGATTGAACATGGAGTGGGAGGCCGGGAACATGTCTGAACTTTACCCGCCACTGGCCGATCTCGGAACGCCAAAGCCGCGTGATGCGGTCACACAGGTTAACCTGGAGATCGATGGCCGGCAGGTCAGGGTCGATGCAGGCAGTTCGGTGATGCGCGCCGCCGCCATGCTGGGTATTGGTGTGCCTAAACTCTGCGCGACCGACAGTCTCGATGCCTTTGGCTCATGCCGCATGTGCCTGGTCGAAATCGAGGGGCGCAAGGGCTTGCCGGCGTCATGCACGACCCCGGCGGAAGAGGGCATGGTGGTGCGTACCCGCAGCGGCAAGCTCGACAAAATACGCAGGAACGTGCTGGAACTCTACATATCCGATCATCCACTGGATTGCCTGACCTGTCCGACCAATGGCGATTGCGAGTTGCAGGACGTGGCCGCGGAACTGGGTGTCGAAGACAGCCGTTACGGCCTGCACGGCCGCAATCACCAGCAGTCGGCGAAGGACGAATCCAATCCGTATTTCACCTTTGATCCGTCGATGTGCATCGTCTGTTACCGCTGCGTGCGGGCCTGTGAGGAAATCCAGGGCACCTTCGCCCTGACGGTGGACGGCCGGGGCTTTGAATCAAAGATCTCCGCCGGGCAGATGGAATCCTTCATGGAATCCGAGTGCGTTTCCTGCGGCGCCTGTGTCAACAGTTGCCCGACGGCCGCACTGGAAGACAAGTCGGTCATCGAACTGGGTCAGCCGCAGCGGAGCACCGTCACCACCTGTGCCTACTGCGGAGTGGGTTGCGCTTTCGAGGTCGAGACCCGCGGTGATGAGGTCGTGCGCATGACGCCATACAAGGACGGCAAGGCCAATGAGGGCCACGCCTGTGTGAAGGGACGTTTTGCCTTCGGTTACACCAGCCACAAGGACCGCATCACCAGGCCGATGATCCGTGACAGCATCGATGAGGCCTGGCGTGAGGTCAGCTGGGAGAAGGCAATTGAATTTACCGCCCGTCGATTCCGGGAAATCCAGGCCAGGTATGGCATCGACAGTATCGGCGGCATTACAAGTTCACGTTGCAGCAACGAAGAAACCTACCTGGTGCAGAAACTGGTGCGCGCCGGTTTTGGCAATAACAATGTCGATACCTGCGCGCGGGTCTGTCATTCACCCACCGGTTACGGTTTGAAAACCACGCTCGGCGAGTCCGCCGGCACCCAGGCCTTCGATTCGGTGGCGAAAGCCGACGTCGTGATGCTGATCGGCGCCAATCCCACCGACGCGCACCCGGTATTCGCCTCGCGTCTGAAGCGCCGGCTCCGCGAGGGTGCGAAACTGATCGTGGTGGACCCACGCAAAACCGAGCTGGTCGACAGTCCGCACATCCGCGCGGCCCATCACCTGCAACTGTTGCCGGGCAGCAACGTGGCATTTGTAAACGCGATGGCGCATGTAATTGTCACCGAGGGACTGGCCGATGATGCGTATATCCTTGAGCGTTGTGACATCGAAGCCTGGCGCCAATGGGCGGACTTCATCCGTCGTCAGGAGAATTCACCCGAGCAGTTACAGAGCGGTGATGGGTGTACCTGCGGAGACATTACGCGCAGCGGCCAGGCTGTATGCGCAGGCCGGCAATGCGGCAATCTATTACGGTCTTGGTGTCACCGAGCACAGCCAGGGCTCGACTGCGGTCATGGGTATCGCGAACCTGGCCATGGCCACCGGCAACCTTGGCCGTGAAGGTGTCGGTGTCAATCCGCTACGCGGGCAGAACAATGTGCAGGGTTCCTGCGACATGGGTTCGTTCCCGCATGAATTGCCCGGTTACCGGCATATATCCGACCCGCTGGTGCGTGGCCTGTTTGAGACCGAATGGCAGGTCAAACTGCAGCCGGAACCCGGTCTGCGAATCCCCAACATGCTCGACGCCGCGGTCTGCGGGGATTTTAAAGGTCTGTATTGCCAGGGCGAGGACATCGCCCAGTCCGACCCCAACACCCATCACGTCGAGGCGGCATTGAAGGCGCTCGAATGCCTGGTCGTGCAGGATATATTCCTGAACGAAACCGCCCGTTTTGCACATGTGTTTTTACCCGGCTCGACCTTCCTGGAAAAAAACGGCACCTTCACCAATGCTGAACGGCGGATCTCGCGGGTGCGCAAGGTGCTGCCTTCAAGAAGCGGCAAGGAGGACTGGGAAATCACCGTCGACCTGGCCAATGCTTTGGGTTACCCGATGGACTACACGCACCCGTCCGAGATCATGGACGAAATCGCCCGGCTGACACCCACCTTCAGCGGTGTGAGTTATGCCAAGCTCGACCGTCTTGGCAGTATCCAGTGGCCATGTAACGAATCGGCGCCGGAGGGCACGCCAACCATGCACGTCGGCACTTTCGTGCGTGGCAAGGGTTATTTTGCGATTACCGGATTTGTGCCGACCAGCGAGCGTTCGACACGCCGCTACCCGTTGTTGTTGACCACCGGCCGAATCCTGCAGCCAGTACAATGTCGGCGCACAGACGCGGCGCACGAAAAACACCGCCTGGGCGGATCAGGATCTGCTGGAGATACACCCGGTTGACGCCGAGGACCGCGGTATCAGCAGCGGTGACTGGGTGGGTATTGCGAGCCGCGCGGGTGACACGGTATTGCGTGCGGTGGTGACCGAGAAAGTCCAGCCGGGCGTGGTTTATACGACTTTCCATTTCCCCTTGACCGGCGCCAATATCGTCACCACCGAGAATTCGGACTGGGCCACCAATTGTCCCGAATACAAGGTCACCGCGGTGCAGGCCACGCGTGTCACGCAGCCATCCGAATGGCAAAAACAACAAAAGGTTTCAACTCCCGGCAAAAAGATTTCCTGGACAAGGCGAGGGAACTCGGATGCCTGAGCCGCGTTCAGCATGCTGAAAGTGTCATGATCTGCCGGACCCATGCGGTTCAGCCGGTGCCGTACTTACTGGGATGAAGGCCGTCTCCATCGTGGCGACGATGACGTGGCCGCGGAAGTGCCGCTTGCATTGACCTATAACAAGCGTTCACACGTCGTCATGATGGCCACACCCACGGCGCTCGGGGATTTTGCCATCGGCTTCAGCCTGACCGAAGGCATCATCAAGCGGCCGGCGGATGTACTGGATATTGTCCGTCCTGACACGTGAGAACGGTCTGGAACTGGCGATGACGGTCAATGAAGATTGCTTTGAACAGCTTGCCGGGCAGCGCCGCAACCTGGTCGGGCGGACCGGTTGTGGTCTGTGCGGCGCGGAGTCGCTTGAGCAGGCCGTGCGCGCACCGGCAGCCGTGGCCGGCCGGGTATCGGTGAACGCCACGGCACTTCAGGCAGCCGTGCAGGCACTGCAGGCAAACCAGCCGCTACAGGTGGTGACCGGCGCGGTTCACGGCGCCGCCTGGTGCAATACCGGTGGTGAGATCCTCGCCGCACGCGAGGACGTCGGGCGTCACAATGCCCTCGACAAACTGATTGGACACCTTGTCAGGACCGGTTTTGATCCGGCTGGCGGCTTTGCGCTGGTATCGAGCCGGGCCAGTTATGAAATGGTTTATAAAGCCGCCGCTGCGGGTATCGAGTTATTGGCCGCGGTTTCGGCGCCGACGAGCCTGGCGATTGATTTTGCCCATCGCAGCGGCATCACGCTGGTTGGCTTTACCCGCCCCGGGCGGCACAATGTCTACACATTTGAAAGCCGTATCACGGAAGCCTGAATATACACCGCGGAGTAGGGAGCATGGCACGCAGCGAGACAGATCACCTGGTATCGATGGCGAACGACATCGCCGCCAACCTTGGTTTCGAGGCTGACGCGGATGCCCGCATCGCGGATCACATCAATCGATTCTGGGCGCCGAGGATGCGCAGGCTGCTACTCGAATACGTCGCAAACGATGACCGCGGCCTGTCCGACGTGCTGTTAAAAGCCCTGGAAAAACTGCACCAACAGTGATGCAGGACCGACCGGCAGGTGTGATACTCGCGGGTGGCCGGTCCAGCCGTATGGGTGGCACACGCAAGGCATTACAGGAACTTGGTGGACGAACCCTGCTGGCGCACGTCTGTGAGCGGTTGCGGACACAGGTACAACCGCTGTTGCTCAGTTGCGAGGGTGAAACCAGCGATTTTGATGCTTTTGGCCTCGACCTGGTGCCGGATCTGCTGCCGGGATTTCGCGGCCCTTTGACGGGTCTGTACTCCGCGCTGCAATATCTTTCTGAAAGGGGCCACGGCAACGGCGTATTGTTGTGTCCGTGCGACGCGCCCTTCGTTCCGGATAATCTCGTAATGACTTTGCTCGAGGAGAGCCGGGAAAAGATACGTCCGGTGGTCGCCGTTTCCTGGCAGGGTGTGCTGCAACCCACGTTTTCACTGTGGCAGACACAGCATCTGCCGGTGATCAGGGCAGCCGTGGTCGAGCAGGGCATCGGCGGTCTCAAACAGGTCCTGCTCTCGATGCCGCACAGGATCATTGAATGGACGGCCATGGATCCGCCGCCGTTCTTCAACGTCAATACGCCTGAAGATATGCAGACAGCCACGCGATGGCTTGACCGCATGCAGACATGACAGCATGATGAGAAATGGTTTAATTCCTCCGCGAAAGGTACAAAACAATGCATAAAGACGCTGATTTTATCGCCTTGAATATCGCTGTCCTGACACTGTCGGATTCGCGCACATTCGAAACCGATACCTCCGGCCATTTTCTGGAAGATTCCCTGAAAAGCGCGGGTCATCACCTGGCTGCGCGTGAGTTGATCAAGGATGAGATTTATACCAGCCGGGCCATGGTATCCGCCTGGATCGCCGATCCGGGCATCGATGTCGTGATAACAACCGGTGGCACCGGTCTGACCCGGCGGGATTCTACCCCCGAAGCCCTGAAGCCATTGTTCGATCAGACCATCGAAGGTTTTGGTGAATTGTTCCGCCAGATATCATATGGCGAGATTGGTTCATCCACCGTGCAGTCGAGGGCGCTGGCCGGTCTCGCCAACCAGACCCTGATTTTTTGCCTGCCCGGTTCGACCGGGGCCTGTCGTACCGGTTGGGAGCGCATACTGCAAGGAGCAACTGGACAGCAGTCACCGTCCGTGTAATTTTGCCGCGCAGACACGTTCGGGTGCAAAGCTGTTATGAGCATGATCAGCGTTGCTGAAGCGAACGCGCGCCTGCGCAGCTTTCACCGTGTCCTGGTCGAAAACGAAACGGTCGGATCTGCAGGACTGTCTCGGACGTGTGCTGGCATCGGATATCATCTCCGCCATCAATGTCCCGCCGGCAGACAACAGTGCAATGGATGGTTATGCGCTGCGGCGCGAAGACTGGCGTGGACCGGACCAGGCCCTGGAAATCAGCCAGAGGATCACCGCCGGCTCACCGCCCGGCGCGCTCAAACCCGGAACTGCCGCACGAATATTTACCGGTGCGGAAATCCTGCAGGCGCGGACATCGTGGTGATGCAGGAGAAATGCACAAGCGATGGCCGACCACGTCTGGATCGATGCCGTGGGTGAAGCTGGAGCAAATATCCGGCCGCGGGGCCAGGATATCAGCCGCGGTTCACCGTTCTCAAAAGCGGACACAGGTTGAGGCCCCAGGACCTGGGACTGATAGCCTCGCTGGGGATCGGGAAATTGAAGTAGAACGACGACTGAAAGTTGCGATTATTTCGACCGGTGCAGAACTGGTGGAACCGGGTAGCCAACTCGAACCCGGCCAGATTTACAACTCAAACCGCTACATGTTGCAGGCGCTGCTTGTAAACTGGGGGTTCGAGATCGTGGATTTTGGCATCACGGCGGATGATCCAAAAATCATCAGCGAGGTCATGTCTGACGCCAGCCGCCAGGCGGATGTCATCATTACCACCGGTGGTGTTTCCGTCGGCGAGGAGGACCACGTCAAGGCGGTGGTTGAATCACTCGGTCATATCGACCTCTGGCGGGTTGCTATCAAACCCGGTAAACCATTCGCATTCGGTGACGTCCTCGGCACACCCTTCCTCGGTCTGCCCGGGAACCCGGTATCCGCATTCGTAACGGCCCTGGTCATGGCCCGGCCGTTTCTGTTCGACTGCCAGGGTGTCAGTCATCGCCGATATTGTGCCGCTCCGGCAAAAAGCGCTGTTTGACAAAAAGGGCAGCATCCGGCAGGAATATATGCGTGCCCGCATGGCTGCAGAGGGCGTGGAGATATTTGAGCAAGCAAAGCAGCGGCGTGCTGTTTTCAACCAGTTGGGGCGATGCCCTGGTGGTGCAAAAACCCGCAGAAGATATCGTACGGGGTGAACAGCGTTGACGTGATCCCCTACGTGTTGTTCAACTAAACCCAATCGGAGTCGCCAAATGGAATCGATATTCAACCGTCTGCCTTCAGGTCTAATCCTCCTCGATGGCGGCATGGGCCAGGAACTGATCAACCGTAAAGCCTCGGGGCAGGGTGTGTTGTGGTCGGCAAAAGCCCTGTTTGACAATCCCGCGGCAGTGCAGGCTGTCCACGAGGATTACATCCGTGCCGGCGCCGATGTCATCACCACCAACTCCTATGCCTGCATACGCAACAATTTTGAACCTGAGGGTCTGCTGGACCGTCTCGGTGAAATGAACCGCCTGGCCGCCATGCTGGCGCAGGCAGGCGAGAGACAAAGTCGGTAAAAAGGTATTGATCGCAGGTTCAATGGGTCCCCAGAACGGCAGTTACCGTCCTGACCTGGTGGGTTCGTATGATGAAACCGAGGCGCTTTACCGTGAACAGGCCGCGTTCCTTGCACCCTATGTCGATCTGTTTATCTGTGAAACGATGTCATGTATCAAGGAAGCACGCGCCGCGGTGACTGCTGCCATGTCGACCGGAAAACCGGTCTGGCTGTCGTGGTCGATCGAGGACTCGGGGGCGGCAAATCTGCGCAGTGGTGAATCCATCCGCGCGGCATGGAATGATATTGATGGCATGGGTGTCAGCGCGGTACTTTTGAATTGTTCGCCACCGGAAGCCATCAGCAAGGCTTTACCGGAACTGGTTTCGCTGAGTGATGTCCCGGTGGGCGCCTACGCCAACGCCTTCACACCGATACCGGAAAAATGGGATTTTCACGGTGAAACATCCATACCCCCATCGAGGACCGACGTCACGCCACAGGCCTACGCCGGGCACGCCGCCAACTGGCAGGCAGCAGGCGCACGTATCATCGGCGGTTGCTGCGAAGTCGGTCCGGCACACATTGAGCAACTGAACAGAACGTTGAGGTAAGCAAGCCCGGAGACCCCCCTTGCCACCACACGATAACAAACCCGCAGCGGTAAAATACATGTTTGTTCCATCGCCGCTTGACGTACAATTCGTATCTCGACCTGCCTTCCGCCATTCGTTTTGAGTTGATCATCACATGTACAAAATCCGAACCTACAATAACCTGGCCGCCAAGGGCCTGAACCGCTTCCGTAACGACAGATACCAGGTCGGTGCGGACCTGCCAAACGCAGATGCCCTGATGCTGCGCAGTCAGAAACTGCACGATGAAATCGTCGATGCCAGTGTTTTGGCTGTGGCGCGGGCGGGTGCGGGTGTGAACAATATTCCCGTGACCGACTACGCGCAACGTGGCATCGTGGTGTTCAATACACCCGGGGCCAATGCCAATGCGGTCAAGGAACTGGTGGCAGCGGCCTTACTGCTCGGTTCCAGGGACATCTTCGGCGGTATGAGCTATGTACAGAGCCTGGGTGAAGTCCATGACAGTGCACAGATGCATAAATTGCTGGAGGCGAACAAGAAACGTTTTGCCGGTTCGGAAATTGCCGGTACGACACTGGGTGTCGTGGGTCTCGGTGCGATCGGTGCGCTGGTTGCCAATATGGCGCTTGAACTGGGGATGACGGTCGTAGGTTATGACCCGGCAATTTCCGTCGAATCCGCCTGGCGTCTTTCCAGCCGGGTACAGAAAATGGACAGCCTGCAGGCACTGGTCGGTAGTTCGGATTTTGTCACCCTGCACGTACCCGCTATCCCGGCTACCCTGGGACTGATCAACGAGGATATCCTCGCACGTTGTAAACCGGGTGCGCGTCTGCTCAATTTTGCGCGTGATGAAATCGTCGACCTGCCGGCCGTGATCAAGGCCCTCGACAGCCGGCGGTTGTCGGCCTACATCAGTGATTTTCCCCATCCGGAACTGCTCGGAAGAAAGGATGCCCTGCTGCTCCCGCACATCGGCGCCAGCACCAGTGAAGCCGAAGAGAATTGCGCCGTGATGGCGGCGGATCAACTGATGGATTTTCTCGAGAACGGCAACATCAGGAATTCGGTCAACTATCCCGATACGCACATGGCGAGAAACGCCGGGTACCGGATTTCCTTCTGTAATGAAAATGTCCCCAAGGTCCTCGGCCAGGTATTGACCGTATTGGCCGACCACAACCTGAACGTTATTGACATGGTCAATCTCAGCCGGGGCGACTTTGCCTACAGCATCATCGACGTGGAAAACGAACCGGGTCCGGACGTGCTGCTCGCCATCAATGCGGCACAACATGTCATCAGGGCCAGGCTGCTGCCACCGGTGTGAGAATACCCGGGGATTCCGGCACATCCCGGCTTGAGAGATTGGGACTCACGGGGGTTCCGCACAATATTTTTTATTCTTGCCTGGCAGAGATTCACGGTATATTGCTGCCCATAGAATATTAAAATCCGGAAAAAACAACATGCTCAGCGACTATGAAATTGCCCGGCAGGCCGGCATCCGGCCTATCCGTGATATCGCGGCCAGGCTCGGTGTGGAAGCGCAAGATTTGATGCCACATGGCGATACCATCGCCAAGGTCAACCTGAAGGCCCTGGCGCGGCCGAGAAAACGTCCCGGCAAAGCCCGCTTGATCCTGGTCTCGGCAACCACCCCGACATCGGCGGGCGAGGGTAAAACCACGACGTCCATTGGTCTTGCACAGGCGTTGGACAGCCTCGGTGAGTCCGTTTGCCTGGCCTTGCGTGAGCCGTCACTCGGGCCGTGTCTCGGCATCAAGGGCGGCGCCACCGGCGGCGGTTACAGCCAGATTATTCCGGCCGACCGTATCAACCTGCATTTCACCGGTGATTTCCACGCGATTACGACGGTCAACAACCTCGTGGCCGCGGCCATCGACAACCACATTTTCCAGGGTAACGAGATGGGTCTGGACCCCCGCCAGATAGTCTGGCGGCGGGTCATGGATATGAACGATCGTTCACTGAGAAACATCGTTATCGGTCTCGGCGGCAGGATGCAGGGCATCCCACGTGAAGGCGGTTTTGATATCACCGCCGCGTCGGAAATCATGGCCATACTATGTCTTGCCACCGATATGGATGACCTGCGCAGGAGACTGGACAACATCCTTGTCGGCACGACCTGGAATGGTAAACCGGTATTTTTAAAGGCCCTGAATATAACCGGCGCCATGATGGCGTTGCTCAGGGACGCGGTGCACCCGAACCTGGTGCAGACCCTTGAAGGTACACCGGCGTTTATGCACGGCGGACCGTTTGCCAATATCGCACACGGCTGCAACAGCATATTCGCCACCCGCATGGCCATGCAATTTGCCGACTGGACGGTGACCGAAGCCGGTTTCGGTTTTGACCTGGGGGCGGAAAAGTTTTTCCATATCAAGTGCCGGCCGAACGGTCTCGACCCGGATGCGGTGGTGGTCGTGACCACCGTGCGGGCCTTGAAGCTGCACGGCGGCAAGCACAGCGACGCGCTCGATCAGCCCGATCCGGATGCGGTCCGATGTGGTCTGGAAAACCTCGACAAACACATCGAAAGCGTTTCGCATTTCAACAAGCACCCGGTTGTCGCCCTGAACCGGTTTGTACATGATACCGATGAAGAGATCCGCATCATCCGTGAGCGGGCAGAGGCCCACGGCGTGTCATTTGCCGAATCCAGGCATTTTGCCGAAGGTGGCAAAGGTGCACAGGAGCTCGCCCGCGAGGTCATCAGGTCGGTCGCACACAACAAGCCGTTTTCGCCGCTTTACGAACTCGATGACACGATTTATGAGAAGGTATACAAGGTTTGCAAGGACATGTACGGCGCCGATGATGTAGCCTTCACCAAGGATGCTGAGATAGACTTGAAGGTCATTACGAGTCTTGGTCTGGACAAGTTACCGGTATGTATCGCCAAGGCGCCGAATTCGCTTTCCGATGATCCGAACCTGCACGGCAGACCACGCGACTTCGAAGTTACGGTGAGAAATATCCAGGTCAGCGCCGGCGCCGGCTTCCTGATTATCCTGACCGGCAAGATCATGCGTATGCCGGGCTTGCCTAAACGCCCCATCGCGGAGCAGATTGAATTGCTCCCTGATGGCACGGTGACCGGTGTGGGTTGACTATAATAAGCATGAAGGGCGGTTACAGATAATGCCAGGCCTCCGCAGAAAGGAACAAAAATGAGATTGCTGCTACGACTTAATTTATTTTACGGGATCCTGGCTTTTGCGATCTGGGGCGGTTACCAACTCGTCCCCGATCTGCATCGCTATCTGCCGCTCGGCGTAGTCGATACCCTGTTTAACCAGGATTCTGACAGCGATATTGGCGGCATTGTCATTCACGCATCAAACGTGGTCGATGAGGTGGGCGGATTAATCTGGCTGGTGATGGCAATCGTCGGCGCCGTCGGCCTGATGATTCCGGTTTCATGGACCTACATGGCGGTGCGCAGCAAGGCCAAGATGGATCAGTCGTTGCTGGAAACCATCCTGGTTCTGCCGATCGCTGTGACCGGCATCGTGCTGATCGTACACAACAGCCTGGCCATGGCGTTCAGCCTCGCCGGCGTGGTGGCCGGGGTCCGTTACCGCTATGCGTTGAAGAGTACGGCGGACTCGTTGTTCATCTTCCTTGCGGTTGGTGTGGGTCTGTCCTCTGGTGTCGGTATGTTACTGGTCGCCGCCGTGATGTCCGCGATTTTCAACTACACCTTCCTGATCCTTTGGGAGTTGAACTATGGTGGCTACGAGGATTCAAAAACCTACATGCGCCGGAGCCCACGTGAAATTGAAAGACAGAAAGCCCAGGAAAAGGATACGGGCATTTTCGAGTAGGACTTAAAGTTAATCCAGGAATTTAATATGAAAGCATCCCTATTTGTAACTGTTTTGTTTTCAACGTTGCTGGTGGCCAGCACGGCAGATGCAAAGGCGAAAAAAATCGATGACTACCACTGGACGGACGTGGACCGGGTCGTGGCCATTGGCGACCTGCATGGCGACTATGGGCAATATATAAAAGCCATGCAGTCAGCCGGACTGATCGACAAGTCCGGCAAATGGAGTGGCGGGCAAACCCACCTGGTCCAGACCGGGGATGTTCCGGACCGTGGTCCGGATACCAAAAAGATCATTGACCATCTCGTGAAATTGTCAAAACAGGCTAAAAAGGCCGGTGGTTACGTGCACCTTTTGATCGGCAACCACGAGGCGATGGATGTTGTAGGCGACCTGCGTTATGTCACACCGGGCGAATTCGCGGCGTTTGCGTCAAAGAACGCGGCCCGCTTGCAGGAATTGCAGTGGCAGCGGCAGGTCGAATGGATGAAGGCCAACACTCCGGATTTTGCAGAAATCGATCTTGAAGCCTATCGCAAGGAGTGGGAAAAACAGGTGCCACTGGGCTGGGTTGAACATCGCCAGGCATGGTCGATCAACGGTCCGTACGGCGAGTATGTCAAGCACAACCAGGTCGCGATCCAGATCAACGACACCATATTTCTGCATGGGGGTATCAGCGCCAAGTATTGCAAACTGAGTCTGAAGTCGATGACCGATGACGTCATCGAGACGCTGGAGCACTATGACCCGGCTATTGTATCGATTGTCAACGACCCGCTGGGGCCGCTCTGGTACCGCGGCCTGGCACTGGAGAAAGAGACGGACGTATTCAGCCAGACGCTGGACAATATCCTGAACCGCTATGGCGCCAAACGCATCGTGATTGGCCATACACCGACCGGCGGTGTGGTCTGGCCGCGCTTCGATCAACGTGTGGTCGCCAATGACACGGGCCACTCCAGCTATTATGGCGCGCATATAGGTGTGCTGGAATTGACCGCCGACGGCGCTACGGCCATTTACGGTGACAAGAGAATCCCGCTTCCGACCGATGACAGCGGGCGGGCAGACTACCTGCGGGCCGTTATTGAAGTCGATCCGAACAACGCCCAGATGAAAAATCGACTGGCCAGGTTGTTGGCGCCACCGACGGATCAGTCGGACGAGGTGTCAGACGGTGAAGCCGCCGAACAGCCCGAAGAAGGGGAGTCTAGTCCCGTCCCCGGCACTTGCCAGTAATCTCTTTTTCCAGGCGGTTTGGGTTATCGATTATGTTGTAAAAATCTTCAATATAATCGATGGCGTCATCGCGCATGTATTCGGTCAAGTGCGGATTGTCCCGGATCAATGCCAGGATATCCGCCTTTTTCTGCTGGAACAGGGCAACCGTTTGGGGTATTTCGTCATTGGCTGCGCAAAAACCACGGTAGAGCCGGGTGCGGATATTTCTGACCTTGAGCCCTTCCGGTGGTGCCGCATAATGTGCATTGACCAGCCCGGAAGAATCAAAATCATACGGCACCGCGTATTTTGGAACGAGATCGTTACCGGCGCCGAGCAATCTTGAATTATGGCAACAGCTATCTTCTTTCGGGCCGTCGGTAACCGCCCAGTCGAGGTTGCCGATCATGTATTCGAACAGTGACAAGCGGGTGGTGGTGACGGGATCCAGTTCCTTGTAGGGTATCCTTGGGATCGTGAGTACCTCGACATTGTTGCGCTTGGCCAGTTCATCGGTATCTTCAATGATGAAGCTGAATCGGACGAGTGACTGGTTATCCCTCTCGCTGTCGCGGTAGTCGATCATCAAAGGCCGCGCACGGTAACTGAAATCGGTGATCAGGTTGTAAATGCGATAAGCCAGGAATTCCTTGATGTAGTACTGCTCGTACTTGCTGTTGGTGTCGCAGTAGGTCACCAGCTTCAGGGATTTATTTCCCCTGAACATGGTGTCTTTCACCGCTTCCTTGTCAAAATTGAGCTTGATGGGCGGGAAGTCACAAACCCGCCGGCGGGTGATACCCCTCAGGGAAACCACCATGTCGATCGTATGCTCAACCCCATCGGCACCCGCATAGGAAAACTTTACCGGATAGGTGTCGTCCTTTTTCTTGTTGCGCATGATGGTTTTCCACGGTCCGGTGAGCGTGACCTTCATTTCATCGAAACTGCTGAAAATCTTGGCTGGCTTGGCGTCTTCGGCCGCGAATGACAATTGCGTCGCCAGCAGAAAGCCAAAAAACAAAACGAATGCGGTTGCGCGTGGATTCAATTTCATCGGATGTATTACCCCGTTTTCAAACCATTGTTGATCATACTATCAGGATAGCCGAAACCTTCGACCCGTGTACTGCAACGTACACATGGCACTCAGTGCAATATGCGTGTACGGATGGTGGCCGGAATTTTAGCCAGGTCTTTCATCAGCGCGGTGACGTCATCGGATTCAACATCCATGACCACGTAACCGATGTCACCTTCGGTTTGCAGGTACTGCGCGGCAATATTCACCTCGTAACCAAAAAACACCTGGTTGATGTTTTTCAGCACACCCGGTTCATTACGGTGAATGTGCATGATGCGACGTGTAAGACCGTGGTCTGGCAGTGATACCTGTGGGAAATTGACTGCCGAGCGGGTCGTGCCGTTATCGCTGTAGCGCACCAGTTTGCTGGCGACTTCAACGGCGATGTTTTCCTGTGCCTCCAGGGTGCTGCCACCGATATGCGGGGTCAGCAAAACATTGTCCAGCCCGACCAGCGGCGATTCAAAACGGTCGGCATTTGACTTGGGTTCCATTGGAAACACATCGATGGCGGCGCCGGCAATATGACCGGACCCGATGGCTTTGCTTAAGGCATCGATATCAACCACCGTGCCACGCGAGGCATTGATCAGGAAACTGCCTTTGCGCATGGCATTGATGACATCCGGCCGACACCAGGTTGCGGGTTTGCGCAGTATCCGGGACATGCAGGGAAACCACGTCGGCCTCCTGCAACAGGGTTTCGAGGTTGGTTTTTGCCTCGGCGTTGCCAAGCGGCAGCTTGTTTTCAACATCCTGAAAAATCACCCGCATGCCCATGCTCTCGGCGATGATGCCAAGCTGCGTGCCGATATGCCCATAACCGACGATCCCCAGTGTTTTGCCGCGTATCTCGGTTGAACCGCTGGCCGTCTTGAGCCACTCCCCGCGGTGGGCAGCGGCATTTTTCTGCGGTATGCCGCGCATCAGCATGATGATTTCCGCCAGGGCCAGTTCTGCCACGCTGCGGGTATTGGCAAACGGTGCATTGAACACGGGTATGCCAGCCAAAGCGGCGTGTTGCAGATCGACCTGGTTGGTGCCGATACAAAAACAACCGATCGCGGTCAGGCGGTCGGCTGCTTCAATGGCGGCGGCATCCAGTTGAGTGCGTGAGCGGATACCGACAAAATGCACACCCTTCAATGCCTTTTGCAGCTCCTGCGGTGTCAGCGCGCCGGCTTTCTCACGATGTTGGTATATCCGGCGCTTCGTATGAATTCGCCGCGCACGCGGGTGGATGCCTTCGAGCAACAGAAACTTGATTTTTCCTTGTCGAGCGAGTAATTTCGTTCAGAATTGCGCATGGCTCTGGTTATTGCTTCCGAAGTATATGGATTAAGCTTCATTGTCGCGTCAGACGATCCCTGATATCAACCGGAATTACGCTATGCCAAGAGAGCGGAACAAACAAGCGGCGGGATGAAACTGCTGAAGATCACACTGCCCGGGACTTGAAATCAGCACTGGAAACGCTGTTCTGGAAAGCCATGGTTGTGACTGGACGCGCTTTCGCAAACCGGATGCCGGCGGCGGTCGTATTTCCCACGGACTGTGTCCGAGGTAATAAGAACTGGTCACGTGTGCCGCTGGGCAGCAGATCCACTGGTGCCCTCCGGCGGACGTACCGGTTTTAGCGGAGGAGCGGTTGCAGATGCCGGCGAGGTCGTGGTGTCATTTGACCGGATGCGGCGGATCATCGATTTCAACGCGGTTGACCGGACATTGACGGTTGAGCCCGGTGTCGTTACCCAGGTGATACAGGAATATGCAGCACAACAAAATCTGTACTACCCGGTCAGCTTCGCATCGGAAGGTTCGTCCCAGATCGGTGGCAATATCGCGACCAACGCCGGTGGCATACGGGTTTTGCGCTATGGTTTGACCAGGGACCAGGTGGCCGGACTCAAGGTGATCGATGGTCATGGCGAATTGCTCGAGTGCAACGGCGGCCTGGTCAAAAATGCCAGCGGATACGATTTCAGGCACCTGTTTATAGGCAGTGAGGGCACGCTCGGCATGATCGTGGAAGCAACCCTGCGTCTGACCGATCCGCCACTGCCGTCCCGCGTGATGCTGCTGGCGGTAAACGGTCTCGACGCGATGATACTGGTTTTCAGACAGTTCAACGATGCTCTTGAATCTCACCGCTTTCGAGTTTCTGTCCGCAGCCGCGATGTCACACGTGCGGGCGGGGCGTAATTTGGCCCGCGCCGATGGACACCGCAACACCCTTCTACGCCTTGCTCGAGTTTGACTGCATCGATTCAGTCACAGAAGACCTGGCCTTGCAGTATTTTGAGCTCTGTCTCGAGGAGGGTTCTGTCGCTGATGGTGTGATTTCCCAGAGTGAGGCCCAGGCGGCGGACTTGTGGCGCTACCGTGAGGGAATTTCCGAGGCCATCACAGGTACACACCCTATAAAAATGATTTGTCCGTGCGTATTTCGGAGATTCCGGGCTACCTGGATGACCTGGACCAGCTCGCCAGGTCACGTTATCCGGATTTTGAAGTGCTGTGGTATGGGCATTTGGCAGACGGGAATCTGCACATGAATATTCTGAAACCGGCGGACATGTCCGTGGAGGATTTTGAAAAGGCATGCGGACGGGTAAATCCGGAAATATTTCGAATTGACCCGCGCCCACCATGGCAGTATTTCAGCAGAGCATGGTATTGGCCTGTTAAAAAAGGCCTGGCTTCCGTACACCCGTTCCGCAGCGGATATCGAAAGGATGCGGGCTATCAAGGCCGCGTTCGACCCGATGAACATCATGAATCCGGGTAAATTACTGGGCTGACGATCCGCCCCGGGTGCTTGGCCCACCGGCCTTGGCAGGCAGAGCAGGTCAGGATGCTACGTGTTCCCGGGCTAGAAAAATTTCCTGGCGATATTCATAACGTCACCAATATCGAAGCCGTCTCCACCGGTGAAGCTTTCAAAAAGATCACTGGCTTTATCATCGAGTAAATCGCCTGCGCTGCTTTTTTTGCTCACTGCACCCATCACCAGGCCGGCTACCAACGGTAATGCCTGTTTGATCAGGTTGGCATCGATGCCGGTAGACTGCGATGCGTGGGCCGCGACATCGCGGCTGACTTGCTTGCTGCCGAAAAGATGACCAAGGATATTATTTCCGTCCCTGATCGTTGCCGGTGAAGACATGCTCTCCGGTTCGTCGAGATAGACCTGGTGCTTGCCGTTTTGCAACGCATTCTTGAGTCTGGCGAGACTGTCCTGTGAACCGGTCTGCTGTTGCAAGGCGCCCATCAGCATTGGTGCCAGGGCATCGATCAGGGAATTTGTTGTGGAAGCATCAAGACCCAAATTGCCGGCAAGGTTTTTCAGGCTTTGTTGCCCGCCGGTATTAACCAATAAATCCTGTAAATTCATCATTTGTGTCCATGTGGGGTTGATTCCCTGTGTCGCTTGTAAAAAATTCCGGGTGTGTTTTCCGGAATTTCTTGCACCACGGGTTACAACGGCTTTAAATATATACGTGTCAGATGTATGCGGCAAAATCGACAACCACGGATCATTCCGTGGGTGCACTTTGCTTTACATTTGAACGATACTCAGCACTAGCCCAGATCGACTACTTCCGCGCCAGGCGCATTCTTTGCGACACTCTTGATTCCATTGTTACGGCCGGATTCCGACTCGTAGTTCTGGCTGGTGCCAATGGTTTGAGAATTTTTGGCCGTCAGGTTGAAACGGAATTTCCCGGTCGTCGGTAACCGACTTTACAAACCGGTCGGGATTCTGGCTGTTTGTCCTGACGGATTCAATACCATTTGTACAACTTGCTTTGGATTTGTAACCTTCACTGGAAAGGATGGTGTTGCCATTTGATGATTTCAGGCGGAAGCGAAATTCACCGGCCTTGTCCTTGTAACATTCAAATTTTCCTGCCATATCTATATCTCCTTCACTAAGTAAATAATTAAACAATAAATGACTTAATCATTCAAAATGAAACTGACTTTCATCGTGACCCGGTATTCTGATACCTGGCCGTCTTTGACAACCACTTTCTGTTCTTTGATCCATGCCCCTTCGATATTTTCGATGGTCTGTGAGAAACGCTTGATACCTTTCTCAACGGCATCCTCAAAACCCTTTTTTGAAGATACGGAAATTTCACTGATCTTGGCTATGCTCATGTTGGTGTCCTCCTGGGGTGAAAAGGGAAACTGAACCCTTTTGATAACGGTGAGCTTTTAACTTTAACAGAAAGACAGCAAATTAAAAGGGCTGCGAACCCTGTTAACAAATTGTTTACATTGCTATCAAATTTATACACTTACGATATTCGTGATCAGGCCTGCGTACTTTACAATCGCCATTTCGAAGGAACTGGTGATTGCGGAAATTGAAGCCACACTGACGCATCGATCTGCCAGGAATATTTTTTAAACATGTCGATTGAGCACCACACCAGTCTGTCAATCAGGTTACCATTTCGCTGTATGATTCCGGCAGAGACGACATGAGGAGACCGGTGTGTTGAAAAACTCAATTTATCTTACCTGTTCCATTCTGGCGCTGGCCTTGTTGGCCGGATGTTCCAGCGCGTACTACAAAACCATGGAAAGTTTTGGTGTTGAAAAACGGGACATTCTCGTTGACCGCGTGGAGGAAGCCCGCGACGCCCAGGACTCCGCCAGTGAACAGTTCGCGTCGGCGCTTGAGCAGTTCCGCGCAACGGTCAATTTTGATGGCGGTGATCTTGAAAAAACCTATGACCGTCTGAATTCCGAATACGAAAGCAGCGTATCAGAGGCGGGGGATGTCAGTGATCGTATCGATGCGGTTGAAAGTGTCGCGACAGACCTGTTCAAGGAATGGGAGCAGGAACTGGACCAGTATTCACGCAAGGACCTGCGTAATAGCAGCGCCAAACTGCTCAGGGATACACGTGCGCGTTATGACAAGCTGATGACCAGCATGCGCCGTGCAGAAAACAGCATGCAACCGGTACTCGATGCGTTTCATGACCAGGTCCTGTATCTCAAGCACAACCTCAACGCCCGTGCGATCGGTGCGTTGCGTAATGAGCTCGACACGATCGAGCGTGATACCGCCAGGCTGATCGCGCAAATGCAGAAAGCCATTGCGGAAGCCAATACATTCATTGACTCGATGGAGAAGTGAGCGGTGCTGATGGCCGGCCCCGCTCGGCGTGGCACTGCTTTGCCTTGCAGGATAACCGGGCCATCGCAAATCAACTGATGGGCAGGAATCAATTTAATTTCAATATTTTTATACGGGTACGCTTTTAAAAACAGCTATACTACGCCAAGCGCTTGATAACTGAACGTTATTAAGGTGCGACAAACAAGAGACACCTGGATAACCTGAAAATAGAAAAACCGTCAGAATGGTCGAATATCTGGTTTGGATTGAATCGAGGGAGGAAGTGAAAATCATGATTTACACACGTTCGTTTTTTTGCAAAGCCACACTGGGCGCCCTATCAATATTTGCTGCAGCATCTGTACTCGCACAGGAAACCATGCTGGGAGTGCATGGTGGTCCGGAAATCAGCAGCACGCCGGGTGCTGTATCCGTCATTGACCAGTCAAACGCCTCTTATCAGATCATCGCCAACCCTGTCGATGGGATTGGCCTTACCGGTGTAGCGACAGATTCCAACGGCAGAATCTTCGCTTCCAGCGCGTCCAAGGACTATGCGCAGGACGGGCCTCACCTGATTGAAATCGACCCGGCAACCGGAGCACTGCTCAACGATGTCGGTCGTCTGAGCACGGCATTGGGTAATGACTGTTACATAGGTGACCTGAGTTTCCAACCCGGCACGGACACGCTATTTGCTGTCGCCGGCAACCAGGGTGACAGCCCCAGGTGTGATCAGGAATTTAGCCCGGGCGGGCTGCTGGTAACCATTAACACATCGACCGCGGAAGTCACGGTCGTTGGCAGGGACGAGAGCCTGGGCAATTCCAATGGCGGGATCGCGTTTGCCGGGGATGGCACGCTCTTCTTCACCCCTTGCTGGAGCCAATCGGGCGTGCTGTTAACCATTGATCCGGCAACGGCAGATATCCTGACATCAACGCCGATTGCAGACGGGTCCTGTTTCATGGGGCTTGTCGTCCGACCCTCTGACGGCACACTGTTCGGCAGTTACGATGACATTAATTCGCCAAGCTCGGTTCTTGTCACGCTGGATCCGCAAACGGGGGCCAAAACCCTGGTTGGAGAAATGGATACAGAGATTGTCCACGACCTGACTTTTACAAACGGACTCGCTGCACAGGCATCACCCGTTCCTACGTTGTCCTGGCAAGCCATGTTGGGTTTAGGTGTGCTGCTAATGCTGGCGACTTCACTGGTCTTCCGGCGTCTGCGCAACTAGCTGGAATTGGCAAAACCCGGACTCGGGCGGCCGGCGTGTAACCCGGCGGGTTACATTTGGCCGAATCTTCAGAAGTCCTGGAATTGCGTCGTGCCGATTCCCTTTTCTTCCAGCAGGATGGGGATGTCGTCCTGCACCGGGTAAATCACCTTGCCGTCCTCGGTGATCAGGCCTTCCTGCAGCAGTCCGGTGACTTTTTCACCGTCTATGTAAAGGGCCTCGCCGTTTTCAATGGCCTTGTTCAGTTTTTCCAGCTTTTGCCGCCCGAGCATGATTAGCGGGGTTTTGCTGACAGGACAGCACAGAATCTCGAGTAATTTTCCGTTGACAGGCATGGTTTGATCCGCGTTACGGGTTTGCGGGTATTTTATCAGGCAACCGGTAGCTGTGTCCTGTCGTGTAAATTAAGTGCCATTTCAGCGTGACAAGAAGCGCCACGCTGCTACAATCATGAGCTTTCGAGCCGGAGAGTAAGCGTGGCAAAAGAACAAGCATTGGTCGGTCTGATCATGGGTTCGCAGTCTGACTGGGAAACCATGCAGAAAGCGGCTCAGATCCTGTCGGCCCTGGCCATCCCCCACGAGGTCAAGGTGGTATCGGCACACCGGACACCCGACCTGATGTTCGATTATGCCGCCAGTGCGGTGAGCCGCGGTCTGGAGGTCATCATTGCCGGCGCCGGCGGCGCCGCCCACTTGCCGGGCATGGTCGCTTCCAAGACGGTGCTTCCCGTGCTGGGTGTGCCGGTCAAATCAAGGGCTTTAAACGGCATGGATTCACTGCTCTCCATCGCGCAAATGCCTGCCGGTATCCCGGTCGGTACGCTGGCCATCGGTGATGCCGGTGCAACCAACGCCGCCTTGCTGGCAGCGGCCATCCTGGGTATCAAGTACCCGCAGATTCGACGTGCGCTGGAAGAGTTCAGACAGTCGCGTACGGAGGCCGTATTGAACCAGCCTGACCCGGCATGATTAAAACTGTCGGAATCCTGGGTGCCGGCCAACTGGCGCGCATGCTGGCGCAGGCCGGTCAGCCGATGGGTCTGGAATTTGTCTTTCTGGACCCGGCGGCGGATGCCTGCGCGGCGGAATTTGGTGAGCATATCTGTGCCGGCTGGGATGACCAGGCAGCGCTGAAGGAACTGGCGCAGCGCGCCGATGTGGTGACCTTTGATTTTGAGAATGTCCCCGAGGCATCGGCCAGCCTGATCGAATCGCTGTGCCCGGTGTTTCCACCACCCCGGGCGCTGTACGAAAGCCAGGACCGCTTGCGTGAGAAGACCATGATGGTGGACCTGGGTATCCCGGTCGCACCTTTCCATCCCGTGTCGAGCCGTCCCGAGCTGCTGGCTGCCGTGGAGACGATCGGTCTGCCCTGTGTCCTGAAAACCCGCCGCTTTGGCTACGATGGCAAAGGCCAGGCGGTACTGCGGTTCCAGGAGGACATGGAACGGGCCTGGCAGGCTTTGGGCGGTTCTGACCTGATCTGCGAAGGATTCGTGTCGTTTCAGGCGGAATGTTCGATTATTGCCGTACGCGACAGGCATGGCCGCACGGCTTACTGGCCGCTGACACGCAATTTACACCGCAGCGGAATCCTGGCGATCAGCACGGCCCCGGCCTTTAATGTGGCCTTGCAGTCGCGCGCTGAAGCGATGATCCTGAGCCTGCTGGATCACCTGGACTACACCGGTGTGATGGCTCTCGAGTTATTTCTCGTCGATGGTGAATTGCTCGCCAACGAATTTGCGCCGCGGGTGCACAACTCCGGCCACTGGACCATAGACGGCGCACGCACCTCGCAGTTTGAAAATCACCTGCGCGCCATTTGCGGTTTGCCGCTGGGCGAAACGAAAAACAAATTCAAAGCGCTGATGTTCAACCTGCTGGGGGAAATGCCGGCCATAGCCATGCAGCCACCTGCCGATTCTGCCGCGATTCCGGGCGTGCACTGGCACGATTATCGCAAGACCCCGCGCGAAGCTCGCAAGATAGGCCACGTGACGGTCACGGCAAGCAGCGATGTCGCATTAAGGGCAAGGTCCGCGCAACTGGCAGCTGATCTCGGCGTGGCGGCGGAATTGAGTCTCGAGACGATCCTGGCGGAGACCGGTTCATGAGTAAGCCCGTGGAAGGGTCGTTTAACCCCGTCGAACTCGGTTTGTTTTCCAGCAGGATCGCGGCCATCTGTGAAGAGATGGGCGCACTGCTCGGCAGGGTCGCCTTTTCACCCAATATTCGTGACCGGCTGGACTATTCCTGCGCGCTGTTTAACCGCCGGGGACAATTACTCGGTCAGGCTACACATATTCCCGTGCATCTGGGCAGCATGGCGTACGCCATGGTTGACCTGGTGGAGAGCCGCGAATGGCGGCCGGGTGACATGCTGATCCTGAATGATCCCTTCCGGGGCGGTACGCACCTGCCGGATATCACGCTGGTGGCGCCGGTTTTTGCCGCCGGCGAGTTATGCGGTTTTTGCGCCAACCGCGCCCACCACGCGGATATCGGCTCGGATGCGCCGGGCTCCATGCCCGTCAGTCGCACGCTGGCCGAAGAGGGCATTCTCATCACGCCGACACTGTTGATGAGAAATGCTGAAGTGGATGAGGTTTTTCTCCAGTCCGTACTCGGGAAGTTGACCAGCCCCGATACCTCCAGGGGGGATTTCAATGCCCAGATCGCAGCCAATTTGCTCGGTGCAGGACGCTTGCAGGAACTGGTCGAAGTTGCGGGTCCGGCCCGCTTCGAGCAGCAGCAAAGCAATTTGCAGTCCTGGGCGCAATCGCTGGTATTGCAAAGCCTGGCCTGTATTCCGCATGGACAATACCGGTTTGAGGACTACCTGGATGATGACGGTCATGGCCACACGGATATTCCGATCAGGGTAACGGTCAGTGTTCGCGATGACGGCGTCGAGGTCGATTTTGCCGGTACCGCGGCGCAGGTCGAAGGCAACCTGAATTGTCCCATGCCGGTCACAGCGGCGGCCGTTTTTTACGTTTTCCGTTGCCTGATGCCGGCACATACACCGGCCTGTCACGGCGCGCTTCAGGGCGTGACACTCAAAGCCCCGAAGGGTTGTCTTGTAAACGCCATCGCACCCGCCGCCGTCGCCGCCGGAAACGTCGAGACCAGCAGCAGGATTGTCGATACGGTCTGCGGCGCGCTTGCGCAGGCCCTGCCTGGTCAGTTTGCGGCGGCCAGCCAGGGCACCATGAATAACCTGGCGATGGGCAGGCGCGGCCCTCAAGGTTGGGATTATTACGAAACACTGGCGGGTGGTATGGGTGCCGCGCAGGCTTGTGATGGCCGTTCCGCCCGTCACAGCCACATGACCAACACGCTCAATACTCCGGTCGAGGTGCTTGAATTGAATTACCCGCTACGCATCGAGCAGTATGCGGTCAGGCGGGGTTCGGGCGGGTCCGGGCAATTCCGGGGAGGTGATGGTGTGATACGCCAATACCATTTCCTTGAAGACGCCGAAGTTTCCCTGCTGACCGAACGCCGCAAGTATCCGCCATGGGGATTGAACGGCGGGCAACCCGGCCAGTGTGGCCGCAATGAACTCGATGGTGTGGCATTACCCGGCAAGGTTCAGTTTTCCGCGGCCGCTGGCCAGACCCTGACGATAAAAACGCCGGGTGGCGGTGGCTATGGGGAACCCGGTATCCGGTGACAGGACACTAGAGACCGGTGAGTATTTTCCAGCGGTTGACGATCGCGCAGAATAGCTCCGCAGTTTTTACGGTATCGTATTCAGCCGAATGAGCCGATGACTCATCCCAGTCGATTCCGGCCGCCTGCACGGCGCGCGCCAGCACGGTCTGACCAAACGCCAGTCCGCCGAGTGTTGCGGTATCAAAGGAGCTGAATGGATGGAATGGATTGCGTTTGTAATTGACCCGGCTGACAACTGCATTCAGGAACGACAGGTCGAATGCGGGGTTGTGCCCCACCAAAATGGCGCGCTGGCAGTCGGTGGCATGTAATTCTTGTCTGACCGGCAGACAAATT
The DNA here is from genome assembly GCA_963727635.1 of uncultured Gammaproteobacteria bacterium. GTDB lineage: Bacteria > Pseudomonadota > Gammaproteobacteria > Xanthomonadales > SZUA-36 > SZUA-36. The sequence goes on from CAVSHP010000015.1 coordinate 195,192, forward strand.
TTCTGTATCGCCTCTTTCTCGGCGATCGGATTTCGCTCCGGATTCTCCAGGTCAATGCCCGTAAACTCAAGTGAGCTCGGTTCAATACGCGAACCCTTGAATGGTTCGACATTAGCGGAAATGGTTTCGGCAATCCTGATGCGGCCAAAATCGTCCATGCACAGGATGCACGCGGCAATTTCGAGGATGGCATCGGTTTTCGAATTGAAACCGCCCGTTTCAAGGTCCACGACAACGGGTAAAAATCCCCTGAAACGATCGGCAATTCGAGGCATATTGGATTCCGCTAATAAAGGCTGCGAGAATAAGGGAATGCGCTGCAAAATGCCATTCATAAAAAACCACGCGACGGGTTTCCGCGGCCTGATACTGGGTTTGTTGCTGGCGATGGCTTCTTCCATGGTATCGGCGGACGCAGACCAGGCGTCGGACCATGCGCTGTTCTGGTCCTTGCAGAAAAATGGACTGCAGGCCGGTTACCTGCTGGGCACCATACATAGTGAAGACCCGCGAGTCCTGGACTTTTCCGAGGAGTTTCTTGACCGGCTCAGGAGCAATCAGGTGTTTGCCATGGAAATGGTTCCGGACGCGCTGACGCTGGAACGACTGGGCAAATATATGAACTATCCGCCGGGACAGAGTCTTGAGACAGTCATTGGCGCCGATCGTCTGCATGCACTTGAATCCGCATTGTCCGCCTACCAGGTTCCGGTGGAGCTTGTTGAGCGGATGAAACCATGGGCAGCCATGATGACCCTGAGCACGCCACCACCGGGAACCGGCTTTTTCATGGATTTGTCCCTTTCGTTGAGGGCCTCCGGGAACGGTCTCGAAGTGGTTGGGCTGGAAACACTCGAGGAGCAATTGTCATTCCTGGAAAATATGCCAATACCGATGCAACTGGAATTGCTGGACCAGGCGATTGCCGAGGCAGACCAGGTCTCCGAGGTTCATGACCAGATGGTGGATGCGTACCTGTCGAATAATCTTGCGACCCTGCAGGCCCTGTCTGAGGAACAACTGCAGGAAGTCGGTCAGAGCGCCAGGGATTATTTCATCGGGTTGGGTATCCACGCGCGCAACCATCGCATGGCAGATTCACTGTTACATCTGCTTGAGACGAAGACCGTCTTCGCGGCGGTGGGCGCTTTGCACCTGCCCGGCGAGGAAGGGCTTATCAATATCCTCCGTCAACGCGGTTTCGTATTGAGCCCGCTGGAAATGCCTTTCGCGGTGATGCCCGCTATAAAACAGTAGGTTGCGTTTACGCCAGGAGCCGCGTTTAGCCTTATGAAATAGCCGCATGCGCGCAGACGTGATGTGAAGTCAGCGTAAATTTTTAACACTGATATGTGATTATCACCTTGTACGGAAAACCAGGAACTGGTCAGCCCCGTTCTGCCTTCAGGTGCGGGTTCCGAGTATGACCTGTTTTTCTCTCAACTCGTTTAGCAGGGTGCTTCCTGCATCCAGAACCACCTCCGGTTTGGGGTGGTTGATGATGCCGGCAACCGTTTTCAGTATCTCAAGACCCGACATGCCGGACGCTTCTTTCATTTTTTGCACCAACAACATGGAAATTTCGTTCAGTTGCATAAATTTGATGGTGTAATCACGGCGGCGCCAGACCAGCAGGTGGGTCGCATCAGTTGGTGGAGACTGCGGTTGATAGTCTGCGCAAATGCGGTGAACGGGGTATTGATAACTGAGCGGCCAGACCAACGGTGACAGGACCGGGATGCCATGCAAAAGGTCACCGTCCGGGTCGGCCTCGATTTCACCGGTTTCGGTCTCATCGAGAGACAGGGCCAGTTCCACCCATTCGTAGTGGGCCAGTTCGAGCATGAACGGCGGGTCACCCGGGCGATCCTGGCGGTGATTCTGCAGGTACTTCAGAAACTCCCGTGGCAACTCCGGAAACAGCGGTGTATGACAGCGGTAGTCACTGTAAAACTCGCGGCAAAGAGCGGCCCATTCGGATTCCGTATACAGACTGCTGAGTACCGGGAAATTGCCGGACAAAAAGTTACGCATATTGTTGAAAAACAGGTCGCGGTATATAGCCATGCGCCGGTCTTCGATCCCTTCGGGCGCGGCCACCTTTTGAGGGTCGCGGATATGGCCTGCAAAACGGGTTTGCGCTCTGGCCAGTGCCTCAGGCGCTGCGTCGCTGGCCATCGGTCTGTTCTTGTGCTTGCGCTTCATCGGAGCCTGTCTGCGGTTTCCACCTGGCCTGGATCCGCCGGATCTGCTCGACCTCGGCGAGGAGTTCAGCAACGGGTGGCAGATTGAAATCCCGTTCCAGCAGTGTAGGAAATACACCAAACAATTCGTAGGCCTTGTCCAGCAGGTCCCAGACCCCGCCGATGATACTGGACCCATGTGTGTCGATGATCAGGTCTTCTGCCTCATTGAAGTGGCCGGCAATATGGCCGTAGGCGATACGTTCGCCGGGCAGGGCGCGTAAAAATTCGTATGCATCGTAACGGTGGTTGACGCTGTTGACATAGATGTTATTGACATCCAGAAGCAGGTCACAGTCCGCCTCCGTGAGCACCGCATTGATGAAATCCAGTTCGCTGAGTTCGGCGCCAGGTGCGGCGTAGTACGAGACGTTTTCAATCGCCATGCGCCGGCCCAGCATATCCTGCACCTGGCCGATACGTGCGGCGACGTAGCGCACGGCTTCGCCGGTAAACGGTATGGGCATCAGGTCATAGAGATGGCCGTCATCGCTGCAGTAACTCAGGTGTTCGCTGTAAGCCCGGATGTCATGTTCATCGAGAAATTTCCGTAACTTGCCGATAAAGGTCCGGTCCAGCGGTGATGGCCCGCCGATGGAAAGGGAGAGTCCGTGGCAGACAAACGGAAAACGCCCGGTGAAATACTGGAAAAACTTTCTTCTCTGGCCGCCTACATTGATCCAGTTTTCGGGGGCGACCTCCATGAAACTGACGGTTTCAGCGACGACTTCCGGGTCATGAGCCTGAAGCGGACCCAGAAGGGCCCGCCTCAAACCAAGTCCCGCGCCCGTTACCGGGTAGCTGTGCTGACTCATGGGGTCAGGTCTCAGGCGTTACCGCCACAGGATCCTTCTTTACCCTTTTCGCCGCAGGAACCTTCTGCACCTTTCGCGCCACAGGAGCCTTCGGCGCCTTTCTCGCCACAGGAGCCTTCGGCGCCTTTCTCGCCACTGGAGCCTTCAGCGCTTTTATCTGCGCCGCATTTGCCTTCGCCGCATTTGCCTTCCTTGCCTTTTTCGCCACAGGAGCCTTCAGTGCCCTTGTCACCGGCCAGTTGGTAACCGGCATCGAGGTCAGCGGTTGCGAATGGGTTGTTGTCGGCATGCACGTTCGCAGACGCAGCCAGTGACGACACAAAAGCCACGCCGACGGCAGCAGCAACGGGGTTAAGAAACTTAGAATGATTAGCCATATAGTAGAGCCTCCACAGTTAAAAAAATCCGCTCAAAAATGATCGGAATGATTACTCAAAGCGCTGTCAGCGCGGTTGAACATAACCCGTATTAGAGTTATTTACGTCTTTTTTTGCATGTCTCCCGGGAAAAATATCAACGGGTTACCCTTGAAGACTAGCAACAGCCATGAAATTTTCCAAGGAATATTCCACGTTCGGGTCTTTAGACCGGAATGGGGTGATGATTATTACAAGCGGATTGCAGAACGCCATCGAAACACGTCGAAACGCTGGAAATCCGTGTCAGGGTGAGCGTAGCTGTGTCAGTAGCCTTTTTGTTTCCCGGTCCTGCACAGGTCCCTGACGACGCACTCGGGACAGTTCGGATTGCGCGCCTTGCATGTGTAGCGTCCGTGCAGGATCAGCCAATGATGCGCATTGAGCAAATATTGCTCCGGGATGCTCTTGAGTAATTTGCGTTCGATAATCAGCGGGGTTTTCCCGAGCGCCAGGCCGGTGCGATTGGCGACCCGGAAAATGTGTGTATCAACAGCCATCGTCGGCTGGCCAAAGGCGACATTGAGTATGACGTTGGCCGTTTTACGGCCAACACCCGGCAGGGCTTCGAGATCCGTCCGTGCCGAAGGCACTTCGCCATCGTGTTTCTCCAGCAACACCTTGCAGGTGGCAATGATGTTTTTGGCCTTGGAATTGAACAGGCCAATGGTCCGGATGTAGTCCTTGAGTCCGTCTTCACCCAGGTCAAGGATGGCCCGGGGTGTATTGGCTTTCCGGTAAAGACGCCGGGTGGCGAGATTGACCCCGGCGTCGGTGGCCTGTGCCGACAGTATGACCGCAACCAGCAGTTCGAAGGTTGAGTGATATACGAGTTCGGTCACGGGTGTTGGATTGAGTGCCTGCAGGCGGCGGAAAAACTCTTTTCGCTCTTCAGGCTTCATGGCGCTCAACCAGCAACGGTGCAAACGTTTGTACAGCGGTTCGTGCTTTCCACGCATTACGCGCGGCAATCAGCAACGCGAGACCGAAAAAGGCGCCGGGTGGCAGCATGGCCAGCAGAAAACCGGGGTGATTCGGGATGATGGTCAAAGTCAGCGCGCGGCCCCAGCTTCCGAAAAGCATATCAGCTCCTGCCAACAATGTTCCGTGTCCGATCAGTTCCCGCAGCGCCCCCAGCAGAACCAGCGTGAGACAGAATCCAAGGCCGGTGGCAAAGCCGTCTGTCAACGATGGCAGCGGAGCGTTCCTTGATGCAAAGGCTTCGGCGCGGCCGATAATCGCGCAGTTGGTTACGATCAGCGGGATAAAGATTCCCAGCACCCTGTAAAGCTCATAAAAGTAGGCGTGCATCAGCAATTCGATCACGGTCACCACCGAGGCGATGATCAAGACGAAAGCGGGAATGCGAATTTCAGGTTTTAACAGACCACGCAACAGCGATACCGACAGGTTGGATACCATCAGTGTCAGCGTGGTCGCCAGGCCCAGCGCCAGGCCGTTGATCAGGGTGTTGGTGACGGCCAGCAGCGGACACAGACCCAATAGCACGACCAGCCCGGTATTCTGCCGCCATGCGCCATCCATCAGTATTTGTTTCAGTTGGCTGAGCGTCATATCGTTTGGGCCTTTTCAACCCCGGTGCCAAAAAGAGCCTGCCGGTTTGCGGCGAAATATAACAAGGCATTGTGCACGGCCCTGACGACCGCCCTGGGCGAAATCGTTGCGCCGGTGAACTGGTCGAACTCCCCACCGTCGCGCTTGACCGCCCAGCCGCCGGCTTGCGGGGTTTGCAGGGATTTGTGTGTGAAGCCAAGAATCCAGTCACTCTTTTCGATTTCGATCGGATCACCCAGACCGGGTGTTTCGCGATGCGCTATAACCCTCACACCGAGAACCGTGCCGTTATTATCAATACCGGTTATCAAGCGTATGTCGCCATTGTAGCCGTCGGGCGCCGTGATGATCATCAGCACTGCCACGGGTCGTCCGTCCATGCGTGCGCGATAAACGGTGACCGGGTCCCGGTGGTGAAAAAATGGCTCATCTACGATTTCTATCCTGTCTGCGAGCAGGTCATTATTGTAACTGGTCATCGGCACGATTTCGTTGAGCTCACGCAGGACGCGCTGCTTTTCCTGTTGCACGATACGTTCATGTGTCAACTCATTGACCCCTGCCAGCAGGCTCGTGCCGAGCAGGGCGATGAGCCCAAGCAGCAAACCGCTGCGGACAACCGGATGTGGCCTGCCGCTCATTCGCCGTACATCCGCGGCCGCGTGTAGCGGTCGATCAACGGCGCCGCCATGTTCATCAACAGCACCGCAAATGCCACGCCATCCGGGTAACCACCCCAGCGCCGAATGGCGAGTGTAATGATACCGACACCGGCACCGAAAATGAGACGGCCCCGGTTGCTCACACAGCCGCTGACAGGGTCGGTGGCGATGAAAAACGCCGCCAGCACGAGGCCGCCTGAAAACACATGCTGCAGCGGGAATGGGTTGCTGTCCGGGTCGGCCAGCCAGAACGGCAGGCTCAGCAACAGTACACTGCCAATAACGGCCACCGGTACCTGCCAGCCGATGACCCTTCTGGCGAGCAGAAACAACCCGCCGAGGGCAAACCAGTTCGCCATCCATTCCCAGCCCCTGCCACCAAAGTCGCCGAATATCGGCGCACTGCGGATCTCGGGAATCATGCGGCCGGCGTCAACGCCGGTTTTCAGGATATCCAGCGGTGTGGCCTGGGTGATGGCGTCCCACCCACCCTCGACCGGCACCCGGCCGGTCAATATGATTGCCAGGGTATCAGCCAGTCCGGGGCTGTGTTCGGCCAGCGACACTGGTGGCAGCCATGCCGTCATGGCCTGTGGAAAACTGATCAGGACGACGACATAAGCCACCATGGCCGGATTGAAAACGTTCTGCCCGAGGCCGCCATAGAGGTGCTTGGCGAAACCGATGCCGAACAGCATGGCGATACAGCTGATCCACCATGGTGCCAGCGGTGGTATGCAAAGGGCGAAAAGGACGGCGGTCACCACCGCGCTGTAGTCATTGATGAACGGTTTCAGTGCCCGGCCGCGCAGACGCAACATCAGGGCTTCAAATGCGAGTGCGAACACGCTGGCCAGGGTGATTTGTACGAGCACGCCCGGTCCGAAAAACCAGGCATACGCCAGTATCCCGGGTACCAGGGCGAGCAGGACCTGCAGCATCATTTTTGCGACGCTTGCCTGTGGCGGCGTGTGCGGCGCGCCGCCAACTTCGAAACTACGTGTCATCGGATGTCCCACCGTTTGGGCCGTCCGGTCTATGTGAGACCTTGTGTTCGGCGCGCTCGATGGATGCCCGGATGCGGTCCTGTTGCATGGTCTTATCCTTCAGCATCTGCTTGCGGCGGGTCATCTTTTCAGCCCGCTCCTGTTTCAGTCTCAACAAGCGGGCTTCGCGCTCTTCAAAACGCTTGCGCGCCAGTTCGGTTGCCGCATTTTCGAGCGTCCGCTTGCGCAACTCACCCTTGCCATAGCGGAACCAGTCCACCAACGGGATATGACTCGGACAGACGAGATCACAACAACCGCATTCGATACACGCGGACAGGCCGTATTCCTGCGCCGGCTTCCATAGTTCATGCCTGATCTGCAGGTGTAATTGCTGTGGCAACAGTGTCGCCGGGCACACCCTCGCACATTCGCCGCAGCGTATACAGGGCATTTCGGCCTGCGGCGCTTCGATCTCCCCACGGGTCAGCGCCAGTACGCAATTACTTGCCTTGACGACCGGTGCAGCATCGCTGTCCAGCGGATAACCCATCATCGGCCCGCCCATCACCAGGCGTGCAACATCCCCGCTGTAACCGCCGCAGCATTCCACCAGGTGGGAAATAGGGGTTCCGAACAGGGCGAGAAAATTACGCGGATGCGAAATACCGTTTCCGGTCACCGTGATGTAGCGCTCGATCAGGGGTTTGCCTGCCGTTATGGCCTCGGCCACGGCGGCGGCGGTTGCCACGTTCTGACACACCAGTCCGAGGTCTGAGGGCCGTCCGCCGGCAGGGACTTCCTGTCCGGTCAACACCTGTATCAACTGCCTCTCGCCGCCTTCCGGGTAGATCGTAGGCACTTTGACCAGCGATATATTCCGGCTTTCGCTGAATTCCCTGCAACTGCTGAGCGCCTTTTGCACCGCTCCCATCTGGTCTTCAATCGCGATGACCACCCGCTCCGCGCCCAAAGCCCTGCGTAAAATTCTCGCACCGAGGATAATTTTGCCGGGTTGTTCGCGCATCAGCATTTCATCACAGCTGATCCAGGGTTCACACTCGACACCGTTCAATATCAGAGTGTGCGTTTTCCGCTCGCGCCCGTCGCGCATTTTTGCGTGGGTCGGGAATACCGCGCCGCCGAGACCGGCAAGCCCGCAGTGCTGCATCTGTGCGATAAGGCTGTCGGGACTGGCGTTTTGCCAGTCGCTGAGCGGTTCAAGCGTGACCCAGTGTTCCTCGCCATCGGGCCGGATGATCACACAGGGGCCCGGCTGGCCCGACGGGTGTGACATCGGCCGGTCTTCAATCGCCTCAACGCGGCCGGATACGGGGGAGTGAACCGCGGCACACGGCTGACAATGTCCGATGGGTTGACCCTTGAGCAGCCTGTCACCGGCGCGCACCAGCGGTTCTGCCATATCACCGGCCTGTTGCAACAGCGGGACACAGAGTAACTCCGGCAATGGCGGACGCTCGACCGGATCCTCGCAGGATATCTTTTTGTGGTGGCGTAAATGCAGGCCGCCATGAAAATGGTGGAGCTGCTGGCCTGCTTCGTGGGCTGGTTCGCCCTGTCGGGATACGGTCATTGCCGGATCACCGTGACGGGTGCAGTCTGCGGCCTCGGTCTATGCCAGCGCGGCGGGCTGGTTTCAGCGGCGACGATGTCAATACAATCCACCGGGCAGGGTGGCAGACACAGGTTGCAACCGGTGCACTCGGATTTGATCACGGTGTGCATCAGCTTGGCGGCGCCGACAATGGCGTCGACGGGACAGGCCTGTATACACAGGGTGCAACCGATACAGCGTGTCTCGTCGATCAGGACCACGGTTTTGCAGGTCTCCTCTCCATTTTCAGGGTTCAGCGGTTTGGCTTCGCGGCCGAGCAGGTCGGCCAGCGCGCGGATACCGGCGTCACCGCCCGGGCGGGCACTGGTTGATATCGGCCTCGTCCCGGGCGATCGCCTCGGCGTAAGGCCGGCAACCCGGGTAACCGCACTGGCCGCACTGGGTTTGCGGCAGCAAGGCATCGATGCGCTCGACGACAGGGTCAGCTTCGACGCGAAAGCGCAGCGCGGCCCAGCCAAGACCCAGGCCAAAAGCGATACCCAGTGCGCTCAGTAGCAGGATTGAAATCAACATACCGGCGGACAGCTTGTGACGGACCGGGTGATCACAGGTTGGCCAGGCCTTTGAAGCCCATAAACGCAAGCGCCATCAAGCCGGCGGTGATCAGGCCGATCGGCGTGCCCTTGAACGGTGCGGGCACGTCGGCCAGCGTGATACGTTCGCGCATGGCGGCAAATAACACCAGCACGAGACCAAAACCCGCCGCTGCGCCGAACCCGTACAGGGCCGATTGCAGCAGGTTGTGCTGTTCCTGGACATTCAACAGGGCAACGCCAAGTACCGCACAATTACTGGTGATCAACGGCAGAAAAATTCCCAGTACCCGGTACAGCACCGGGCTGCTTTTACGCATGAACATTTCGGTCAGTTGCACGGTCACGGCGATGACCAGGATAAAGCTCAGCGTGGAAAGATATTCGAGGTGAAGCGGCATCAGCAGGTAGCGGTGTACCAGGTAGCTGGATACCGAGGACAGTGTCAGTACAAAGGCGGTTGCCACCGCCATGCCCATCGCACCTTCCAGCTTGTTTGAAACACCCATGAACGGACACAGGCCAAGAAATCGAACCAGGACAAAATTGTTGGCCAGTACGGTGCTTACCAGGATCAGCAGGTGCTCACTCATAGGCTGGAAATCTCACCGCAACGGATTCAGGTCACGCGCATACCCGGCACCGCGCCATCATCCGGGCTGAGTATAAACAGGTCTTTGCCACCCGGACCGGCGGCCAGCACCATGCCCTCGGAAACACCAAAACGCATTTTCCGTGGTTTCAGATTTGCCACCATCACCGTGAAACGTCCGACCAGGTCTTGAGGCGCATAGGCGGACTTGATGCCGGCAAACACGTTGCGGGTTTCGCCACCGATATCGAGGGTCAGTTGCACCAGTTTGTCCGCTTCGGGCACGGCTTTTGCGTCGACGATTTTTGCAATGCGCAGATCGACTTTGAGGAAATCATCGATTTCGATCTCGTCGGCAAGTTCCAGCGCCGGCCTGGCAGGTGTTTCGGTAGATTGCAGATTTTCCTTTGAATGTTCGATCATGGCTTCGATCCTGAGTGGGTCAACCCGTGTCATTAATGGCAGGAAGGTGTTGATGGAGACATCCAGCATGGGCTGGTCGAGATCGGACCATTGATCCAGCGGCACACCGAGGAATTCGGCGGCGGTCGCGGCTGTGAATGGCACCACCGGCGCCAGGTAGGTCATCAATACCCTGAACAGGTTGATGCCCTGGGTGCAGATGGCCTGCACATTGGCCTGCTGACCTTCCTGCTTGTTCAGTGCCAGGGTTTGTGCTCGTCGATATAACGGTTGCCCTCATCCGCCAACGCCATGATGCGGCGGATGGCCGACTGGTAGTTGCGCTGCTCGAAATCGTCGGCAATGTGTTCACGCTGCGCCAGGAACCTTTGATACAGGTCCGGATCGGGAAGCTTTGATGCCAGGCGGCCGTTTGAGCCACGCTGGATAAACCCGGCGCAACGGCTGGCGATATTGACGACCTTTCCGACCATGTCCGAGTTCACGCGGAAGACGAAATCGTCCAGGCTCAGGTCGATGTCACCGAGACCCGGACCGAGACGTGCGCAGAAGTAATAGCGCAGGTAATCGGGGTCCAGGTGATCGAGATAGGTTCGCGCCTGGATAAATGTACCGCGCGACTTGGACATTTTTGCACCGTCGACGGTCAGGAAACCATGCGCGTACACCGCCGTCGGTGTGCGGAAGCCGGCCCCCATCAGCATTGCCGGCCAGAACAGGGTATGGAAGTAAACGATGTCCTTGCCGACGAAATTGTAAAGTTCGGTATCGGTATCCGGGTTCCACCATTCATCGAAATCCAGGCCGATGCGCTCGCTCAGCTCCTTGAAACTGGCCATATAACCAATCGGTGCGTCCACCCAGACATAAAAGTACTTGTTCTGCGTGCCGGGGATCTTGAAACCAAAATAGGGCTCATCACGGGATATGTCCCAATCCCGCAGGCCGTCGGAGAACCACTCCTGCATCTTGTTGACCACTTCGGGTTGCAATGCCCGTTCGCTGAACCAGTTTTGCAGGCGGTTTTCAAATGCCGACAGCCGCACGAAATAGTGTTCGGAATCGCGCATCACCGGCGCACTGCCGCTGACGGCTGAACGGGGGTCAATCAGGTCGGTCGGGCTGTAGGTGCTGCCGCACGACTCGCAACTGTCGCCGTACTGGTCCGGGGTTTTGCATTTGGGACAGGTGCCCTTGATAAAGCGATCCGGCAAAAACATGCCTTTTTGTTCGTCATAAAACTGCGAGATACTGCGTCGTTCGATGTAGCCACCGTCTTCGAGGCGATTGTAGATGGTTTCCACGCACTGCCGGTTGGCCTCGCCATGGGTGGTCGCGTAGTTGTCAAAACTGAGTCCGAAACCCCTGAAATCCCGCTGGTGCTCGGCGTTCATCCGCTCGATCAGTTCTTCCGGTTTGATGTTTTCAGCCTGTGCACGCAACATGATCGGTGTGCCATGGGCATCGTCAGCCCAGGCAAAATAGACATTCATGTCCCTGGGCCCGCTGGAAACGTGCCCAGATATCGGTCTGGATATATTCCAGCATGTGACCGAGGTGGATCGCGCCGTTGGCGTAGGGCAGGGCGCTGGTCACCAGTATTCTTCTTTTCTGTTTGCTCATAGTTTTTGCTTGTGTTGCCGGGTTCGGGGCTTTGTCTGAATGCGCAATTATGGCACGCCGGTCAGACAAGCTGTAGCGTCTGGTGGGCAAAATGCCAATTGGATTTTGCCACTGTGGGTGCCAATCCGGTCAGTATTAACGAGTACAATGTTGCGCCTGTTTGAATAGCCGCGTTTTTCCAGGAGAGTTATACTACATGAACAAAGAATCCGTAATGGCCTTACTGGCCGGCGTAATCGATGAAAATTCAGCCCGGGACCTGGTCTCGGCCGGTGTCATTCGAGAAGTGGGCATACATGAAGACCGCGTCAGCGTGGATGTCCGCCTGGGTTATCCGTTGGTCGATAACGGCGCGGAACTGGCAGACAGGATAAAGACACAACTCGAAGCCGATCCGGCCATCGACAAGGCGAGCGTAAACATGAGTTTCAAGGTCATGCCACACAAGGTGCAGGAAGACCTCAAGCCGCTGGACTCGATAGCCAATATCATCGCCGTGGGTTCGGGCAAGGGCGGTGTGGGCAAATCCACCACCGCGGTCAACCTGGCGCTTGCCCTGCAGCGCGAGGGCGCACGCGTCGGTTTGCTGGATGCGGATATCTACGGCCCCAGCATACCCTCGATGCTGGGTGTCAAGGGCCAGCCGAGCACCGATGGCGAGCACATCATTCCAAAAGAGGCCCACGGTCTGAAGGTGATGTCGATCGGCTTCCTGGTTGCGGAAGACACGGCCATGATCTGGCGTGGACCGATGGTGACCTCGGCCCTGCAGCAATTGCTCGGCGACACGCTTTGGGGGCCGCTCGACTACCTGATCATCGACCTGCCGCCGGGCACCGGCGATATCCAGTTGACGCTGGCGCAGAAGATACCGGTCGCCGGTGCGGTCATCGTCACGACCCCGCAGGACATCGCACTGCTGGACGCGCGCCGGGCGGTCCACATGTTCCGCAAGGTCGGTGTGCCGGTCCTGGGTGTGGTCGAGAACATGAGCACGCATATCTGTACCGCCTGTGGTCATGAAGAAGCGATCTTCGGCCACGGCGGCGGTGAACAGATGGCCAAGGATTTCGATATTCCATTGCTGGGCCAGTTGCCGCTGACGATGGAAATCCGTTCGTCGCTGGACGCGGGCAAGCCGACCATGGTGCAGGGCAAGGACTCACCCATCGCGAAGAGTTACCGCAGCCTGGCCCTGAGAACCGCAGGCGAATTATCGGTCATGCCACGCAGCATGACGGTGCAGATGCCACAGATTGTTATCCAGAACTGACGGAGCCCGGCACCGGTGAGTATCAAGTCCGATCATTGGATCCGCCGCATGGCGCTGGAACACGGCATGATAGAGCCGTTTGAAGCCGGGCAGGTCAACACGGCTGGCAATGGAGGCCGCATGATTTCCTACGGCACCTCCAGTTACGGCTACGACGTGCGCTGTGCCAATCACTTCAAGATTTTTACCAATATCAATTCCGCAGTGGTCGACCCGAAGAATTTCGATGAGAACAGTTTTGTCGATTTTATCGGTGACGTATGTATTATCCCGCCCAATTCGTTTGCCCTGGCGCACACGGTTGAATATCTGCGTATTCCGCGGAACGTTCTGACCATCTGTCTGGGCAAATCGACCTACGCGCGCTGCGGCATCATCGTCAATGTCACGCCGCTGGAACCGGAATGGGAAGGCCACGTGACGCTGGAGTTTTCCAATACAACTACGCTGCCCGCCAAGGTTTATGCCAATGAGGGCGTCGCGCAGTTCCTGTTTTTTGAGTCCGACGAGCAGTGTGAAACCACCTACGCCGATCGCAAGGGCAAGTACCAGGGCCAGAGGGGTGTCACCTTACCCAAGGCCTGAATCGAGGAAAAAAACATGCAATTGATTGGATACCTGGATTCACCGTGACCAGGAATCCTTCCCAAAAGATGATCAGGAAAAGATAAAAGGAAATCAACCATGAAACGCAGTCATTCATTTTTATTGCTTGTCATGTTCTCCGGGCTGTTGCTTGCAACCGCACTCCAGGCGCGGTCACAGGCCGGACCGCCGGCTGATTATGCCGCCAAGGCAGCCGCCTGGCAGACGCAACAGTCCATGCTTGCAGCCTCGCCTTATACCGGTTTGAAATGGCGCAGCATCGGCCCGGTGGTGCAGGGCGGGCGCTTGGTGGACATGGAAGTGGTGCCCGGCCAGCCTTACACCTTTTACGCGGCCTATGCCTCCGGTGGTTTGTGGAAAACCACCAATAACGGCCACACCTTCAAACCGTTGTTTGATCACCAGCCCAGCATGATCATGGGTGATATCGCGGTTGATCCAAACCATCCCGAGACGGTGTGGGTGGGTACCGGTGAGAACAATTCATCACGATCTTCGTATGGCGGAATGGGTGTTTACCGCTCCGATGACGGCGGCCAGAACTGGGTCTACATGGGGCTCGGCGACAGCGATCGCATCGGCCGTATCCTGGTTGACCCGGATGACTCAGACACGATCTACGTGGCGGCCCTTGGCAAGCTGTATACACCGGGCGGGCAGCGTGGCGTGTTCCGCAGCCGCGACGGCGGCAAGAGCTGGCAGCAGGTGCTCAAGGGCGGCGAGTGGACCGGTGCAATTGACCTGGTTTTCAAACCCGGTGATACAAAGACACTCTACGCAGCGGCCTGGGAACGCAAGCGCCGGCCATGGGAATTTACCGAGGACGGCAACGGCTCAGCCATTTACAAGACCACGGACGGCGGCGACCACTGGTCGAAGCTTGATGGCGGACTGCCGAGTGGCGACTTTGTCGGGCGTATCGGCCTCGCGGTCAGTGCGGCCAGCCCCGATACCGTCTATGCCAGCATCGATAACCAGCAACCCTTGCCCGAGGATCAATGGGACCTCGGCGACCGGCCGGTCAGTGCCAAGCGTTTACGCAAGATGAGCAAGGAGGAATTCCTCGCCCAGGACAAGGATGAAATTGAGCGATTCATTCGCAGTTCGGATCTCGATGTCAATATCGATGCCGACGAGCTGATCGAATGGGTTAAAACCGACAAGGTCAGCGTTCAGGAAATCATCGATGAGCTCGGTGACGCCAACGCCGACCTGTTCAACACGGACATCGTGGGTCTGCAGGTATGGCGTTCCGATGATGCGGGCGCCAGCTGGAAGGTTACCCATGACGGACCACTGGACGAGGTCGTCTACTCCTATGGTTATTACTTTGGCCAGATCCGGGTCTCACCCGCAAACGTGGACGAGGTCTATGTGCTGGGCGTGCCGGTGGTCAAGTCCAGCGATGGCGGCAAGACCTGGATTTCGGTACAGGGCCGCAACGCGCACAGCGATAACCAGGCGATGTGGATCGACCCCCAGCATCCCGAACACGTGCTGATCGGCAGCGACGGCGGCGCCGACGTGAGTTATGACGGCGGTCAGACATGGGTGAAGGTGGACGCCCAGCCATTGGGGCAGTTCTATACCGTCAATGTCGATATGGCAGAACCTTACAATGTCTACGGTGGTCTGCAGGACAACGGCACGATCCGCTGCGCTTCCACCAACCGCTGGGAAAGCGGGGACAGCTGTACATTTATCAATGGCGGTGACGGGATGTACGTGGCGGTGGATCCGCGTGACAACAGCACCGTATATTCCGGTTCACAATTTGGTTACTACGACCGGCAAAGCGCGGACGGCAAAACTTCCGAGGTGAGGCCGCGCCGCGCCTTCGGTGATCCGGCCCTGCGCTACAATTGGAATACACCGGTCATCCTCTCGAAGCACAACGCGGACGTGGTGTATTTCGGCACCGATAGACTCTACCGCTCGATGGACCAGGGTGAGACCTGGACGGCCATCAGCGGCGATCTGAGCGTTTCAAAGAATCGCGGCAATGTGCCGTTCGGGACGCTGACGACATTGTCGGAATCCGGCCTGCAATTCGGCCTCATCTGGGCCGGCACCGATGACGGGCAGGTGTGGGTGACGGACAGCAGCGGTGTGCGCTGGCAGAATGTCTCCGAAAAGCTTCCAAAAGACCGTTGGGTCAGTCGTGTCGAGGCTTCCAGCCATGTCCGCGAGCGCGCCTATGTCACGCTCAACGGCTATCGTGACGACGACATCCGCGCCTACGTTTACCGCACCGACGATCTTGGTAAAACCTTCAAGGATATCAGCAAGGGTTTGCCGGCCTCGGCCGTCAACGTCATCCGCGAGGACCCGTTGGTGGAAGACATCCTCTACCTGGGCAACGACAACGGCGTCTATGTATCCACCGACCGCGGTGAATCCTGGTCGGCACTCCAGGGCGGTCTGCCCAACGTACCGGTACACGATCTGATGGTGCACCCGCGTGAACGCGAACTGGTCGCGGGCACCCATGGCCGAAGCATCTGGATCGTCGACGTACTGCCGTTGCAGGACCTGGTGGAGGCGGGTGGCGATGTCGCGCTCAAGGTGTTTTATATCGATGACGTGAAGGCCAGTCGTGGTTGGCGCAGTGAACGTTCCCGTTGGTATTTCCGGCCCGAAGAGGCGCCGAAGTCAACGGTCACGTACTGGAGCGACAGCGCAGGCACGGCGACGATTGAAATCGTTGACAGCAACGATGCAGTCGTGCGTCGGCTGAGCAACGCAATCCGTCCACGGTATGAACAGCTTCGATTGGGATTTGCTGGTCGATGAGGAACTGGCGCTGGCAGCTGAAAAAACCGGCTTGGAGAAGGCGAAAGCAGCTGCGGGCGACAAGACGGACGAGACCCTCAATCTGGCCAGCACACCCTATGCCGAGTCTGTGCGCCTGGGTCAGGTACTGTATGCGGTTCCGGGTGACTATACCGTCAGGGTCAGTGTCGCTGACAAGCATGACAGCATCGGGCTGAAAATCAATCCGCCCAAGGCCTTCGAACCGCGGACAAAGAAGACCTACAAACTGCGGGGCAAGAAAGAATAAAAAAATACCCGGGAGCGGCGTCATTGCCGCTCCCGGTCGTGATATCTCAATAAGGTACCCGCGTTTGCGGTAATGGTCCGAAACTTTCGCCGGTATGTGACAGACGATCCCGTTTCGCCGCTCAGGCGTGCCAGAAATCCGGCAGCATCAGGACCAGCATGGTGTAGATTTCAAGACGGCCCAGCAGCATTGCGAAACTCAGAATCACCTTGGCCGGGTCGTTCAGGGAGGCATAGTGGATACCGGCTTCTCCAAGGGCGGGACCCATGTTGGCGATACAGGCGATGACGGCCGAGTAGGATGTGACCATGTCGAGACCTGTAGCGGTCAGCAGCATGGTCATGATTGCGAAGCTGGCGATGAAAAGGAAGAAAAATCCCCAGACGGCGTTCATGACGGTCGGGGAAGCCGACCGGCCTTCGTATTTAACCGGAATAATGGCGCGCGGATGAATCAGTTGGCGGATTTCACGCAGGGCCTGGTGGTTCAAAAGAACGACGCGTATGACTTTCATGCCGCCGGCGGTGCTGCCGGCACAACCACCGATAAAGGCGACTAAAATCAGCAGCAAGGCGACAAAACTCGGCCAGGTGTAAAACGGCTCGGTGGTGAAACCGGTGGTCGTCATGACCGACACGACGTGGAACATACCATGGCGAAACGACGTGGCGAAGCTGTCGAAGGTATTGGTCAGGTACAGCCCGAAGGTCGCTAAAATACTAAAAAAAACCAGCAGGAAAGCATAGGCCTTGAGTTCGCTGTCCTTGAAATATGACTGCATGCTGGCCCTGTGCCAGGCGATAAAGTGAAGTGAAAAATTAATCCCCGCCATAAACATGAAAAACACGGATATCGCTTCCAGCGTGGGGCTGTTCCAGTACGCAAAGCTTTCATTGTGGGTGGAAAATCCACCGGTGGCGACGGTGGCAAAGGAATGACAGATGGCGTCGAACAGATCCATGCCTCCCATGTCATAGGCGGCGGTACAGGCGATGGTAATGCTCAGGTAAATCAGCCAAAGGGCTTTTGCCGTCTCGGTGATGCGTGGTGTCAACTTGGCATCTTTCATCGGCCCGGGCGTTTCCGCCCTGAACAATTGCATGCCGCCGATGCGTAACATCGGCAGGATGGCGACCGCCAGCACGATAATGCCCATGCCACCGAGCCATTGTGTCTGCATGCGGTAATAAAGGACGGCGCGTGGCAAGGCGTCAACATTGGTGATAATCGTCGCGCCGGTGGTGGTGAAGCCGGACGTGGATTCGAATACGGCGTCTATAAAAGACAAATCGGGTGATTTCAGAAGAAGGAATGGCAATGCGCCCACCAGCACCACGGCCAGCCAGCTGCAGGTGACAACCAGGAAACCGTCGCGCAGCCGCAACTCCCGCTTGTTGTGTCTGACGGGTATGAAAATAAGCATGCCCACCAGCAGGAAAATGGTCGCGCTGTCGAGGAAGAGGTTGTACGTGCCATCACCGTAGTAGAGTGATACGAGTATCGGCGGAATCATCATCAGGCTCGAAGCCGCGATGAGAAATCCGATCACCCTTTGAATATTTCCAAAACCCATGATTTAGGGCCTGTTAACACTATGCGGATGCCCAGCGTTGGCTCTCCAATCGAGCCAGGCAAGACGCGCAGAGCGCAGTTTGGTTGTTCCAAATAAGCGATAAGCACCGCCGCATGGCGCGATTGGAGAGCCAACCCTTCGGGACAAGGCCATTTTTCCGCATGACGGCGTTGCACTTTCGCTCATGTACCCCGGGTACATTACGCTCAGTGCGCCTTGTCCTGCAAAAAAATGACCGCTGTCGATGGGTATCCGCATAGTGTTAACAGGCCCTGGTTGCCATGATTAAATTGTACGGCTGGCCCTAGGGTCCAGGCGCAGTGAGTTTAATCTGTTTGTTCGTCCCCGTCTGCTGGTCAAGTGTACTTTTTCAGATATGTTAGCACGCGATTAGCGTAATGGCGGTTGCTGAATCAGCGTCGCGTAGGTGTCAAAAACCTCCGCATTGCGCTGGACGTGGAATTCGACCCTGCTGCCCGGCTGACGCTGGGCGATCATCAGCAACAACGCCCTGGCGTCATCCACCTCGACCCCGTCGACGCTCAGCAGGATATCACCCGGCCGGATACCGGCGCTCCAGGCCGGGCCGTTGGGCGTGACGTCCCGTACCTGCACGCCACGCCGCACGGCGCTGCCGTCGTTTTGTAACGACAACGGCAGGTCACTGAACAGGGCGCCGATCGAGCCGCGTCTGACACTGCCGTTTTCAACAATTTGTTGCATGACATCCTTGGCCATTGCGATGGGAATCGCAAAGCCGATATTCTGCGCGCCCTGCATCTGGTCCAGATTGCGGGTATTGATGCCGATGACTTCGCCGCGGTAATTGATCAGCGCGCCGCCGCTGTTGCCGGCATTGATGGCGGCATCGGTCTGGATAAAGTCTTCGTAGAGGACCGACCTCAGGTCATTGCGCCCGGTTGCGCTGATGATGCCCATGGTGACCGTATGGCTCAATCCGAATGCATTGCCGATGGCCAGTACCACGTCGCCGACCCGCACTTTGGCGATCTTCCGCCAAAGGCGCCGCCGGCAGGCCGTTGAGATCGATTTTGAGCACTGCCAGGTCGGTTTCCGGATCACTGCCAACGACCTGGGCGGTCGCGAAGCGGCCGTCCCACAGACCCACGCTGATATTTTGCACCTGGCTGATCACATGATTGTTGGTCAGGATATAGCCATCTTCGCTGACCAGCACACCCGAACCCATATCCTGACGTGAGCGGGACACGTAGGGGCTGCCGAGCAGACTGCTGCAAGCGCGGGCTGACCTGTTGCAATTCAACCGTCCTGGTGTAGATGCTGACAACCGAAGGCGCGGTGCGGTCAACGGCGTCGGCATAAGATACCGGTGCTACGTGCCCGCTCGATATTGCAGCTTCCGGCTTGCGGGCGAAGATCGTTCGCCGATACTTGGCCACAAGTACAAAATGACAAATGCCAGCGCCAGGCCTGCGACAACTGAATCGCAACAGAAAACCAGCAACTGATTGCTGCCGTTGTTTTTTTGTGTCTTGGAGTGTGGTGTCTGGCTCGATTCATGCAGGTCATTTTTCCGTCAATTCGATGTTCAACATCGATTTTCCAGCAAATCCGGTGTGTAACATTGCAATTCTATCGGCAAATCGTTTGTCTCGCATGGTTCGATTCGGTAAAATGACCGATTGGTTCAGGTGAGGGACGGGATGATTGCAGCGCATGTCACAAACACCCTGTTGTTCAACGCTGATTTAAGCACAATAAATATGAATTTTTCTGATGCTGAGTAAAAGTCCTTGCATGGGGCATTTTTCTGCTGGAGAACTTAATGTCATCTGATGACGTGAACAAGGGACGGCGCCGGTTTTTGGTCGCCACCACTTCTGTTGTGGGTGGTGTTGGTGTTGGTTTGGCTGCCGTGCCATTTATCCAATCATGGATGCCAAGTGCCAGGGCGCAGGCCATCGGTGCACCGGTTGAAGTCAATCTTGGGCAAACTGAAAGAGGGCCAGTTGCTCAAGGTGCAGTGGCGTGGCCAGACGATCGGTGTTTTGCACCGTACGCCGGCAATGATTGACGATCTTCAAAAGAATGATGACAGCGCTTGGTTGATCCTGAATCAGTGCAATGCCGATCAGCCGACTTATATCCATGGTGAACCACGTGCCCTGAAACCCGAATTCCTGGTGATCAATATGCACTGCACGCACCTGGGTTGCATTCCGCAAATGATTCCAGAGGTTGGCCCCCAGCCGTTTGACGAGAACTGGAACGGCGGCTTTTACTGCCCTTGTCACAAATCCAGGTTTGATTTGTCCGGCCGTGTTTTCAAGGGTGTGCCGGCGCCGACCAATTTGCGTATCCCGCCCTACAGTTTTCTGGACGATAACACCCTGATCATCGGTGTCAGCCCGAAGGGAGCAGTGTAATGGCTAAATTTGCAAGCAGAATTTCCAAGAGGCCAGCGCAGTTGTTGAACTGGTTTGATGACCGTCTGCCGGTGAGCAGTTTCTGGAATACTGTCATGACGGGCTATTATGGCCCCCAAGAATTTCAATTTCTGGTACTACATGGGTTCACTGGCCCTGCTGGTGCTGGTGCATCCAGATTTTTTCCGGTATTTTGCTGGCGATGCACTACAAACCATCGGCCGCCGAGGCTTTTGCTTCGGTTGAATACATCATGCGTGATGTGGACTGGGGTTGGTTGATTCGTTACATGCATACAACCGGCGCTTCGTTCTTTTTTATTCTTATATATCTGCACATGTTCCGTAGCCTGCTGTACGGTTCTCACAAGGCGCCGCGCGAGTTGTTATGGGTTTTTGGCATGTTTATTTACGTCGCGCTGATGGCGGAGGCATTCCTCGGTTATATCCTGCCATGGGGACAAATGTCTTACTGGGGCGCACAGGTCATCATCAACCTGTTTGGCGCGATTCCAAAAATCGGTGAACCGTTGACGCAATGGATACGCGGCGATTATTTCATATCCGATGCGACCCTGAACCGGTTTTTTGCATTGCACGTGATCGCCGTGCCACTGGCCATTATTGGGCCTGGTGTTGTTGCACCTGGTGGCATTGCGTGAGAACGGTTCCAATAACCCCGACGGTATTGAAATCAAGAAGAACAAAGGACGCTGACGGAAACCCGCTGGATGGAATTCCGTTCCACCCGTATTACACGGTAAAGGATATCTTTGGTGTTGGCATGTTCCTGATCCTGTTCTGCTTTCATCCTATTTATGTGGCCGGAGGTCAGCGGGATGTTCCTTGAACCGGATAATTTCATACCGGCCGATCCGCTGGTGACACCGATACACATCAAGCCGGTTTGGTATTTCACACCGTTCTACGCGATTTTGAAGGCCGTTCCGGATAAATTGATGGGTGTAGTAATGATGGGTGCGTCGGTTGCTAGTTCTGTTCTTCCTGCCCTGGCTCGACCGCTCACCGGTCAAGTCCATCCGTTACAAGGGGCATCTGGTATAAAGTGCTGTTGACATTGTTCACCATCGCATTTGTGCGTCTGGGCCTGCTTGGGCATGGCCGAAGGAACACCCGCACAGACCTGGGAGATGAGGGTCTGGACACTGGTTTACTTCATGTTTTTTGTCCTGCTGTTTTTCATGAGTCCACGTGGCAAGACAAAACCGGAACCGGATCGGGTGACTCACTGATGAAGAAACTAACCATAATCCTGTTGTATTGCTGCGTTGCTGCTGCCATTGCTCAGTTTCAAGGTTTCAGCATCCGGTGAAGCAGGCGTAGAGCATTCGGGCGCCAATATCAATGATACCGCTTCATTGCAGCGTGGCGCCAAGTGGTATGTAAATTACTGTCATGGGTTGTCATTCCCTGAAGTATATGCGTTATAACCGTATGGCCGCAAGACCTGGACTTGAGTGAAGACATGGTCATGCAAAACCTGGTTTTTTCAAATGCGAAATTCGCTGAAACCATGGATATTGCGATGGATTGCCTGAGCAGGCGAAAGCCTGGTTTGGCAAAGCCCCGCCCGATCTTTCCCTGATCGGCCGCTCACGCGGAGCCGATTGGCTGTATTCTTATCTGCTGGGTTTTTACAAGGATGAAAATGGCGAATGGAATAACACCATGCTTGCCAAATGTTTCCATGCCCCACGTTTTGTGGCCATTGCAGGGTATCCAGACCCCGATTTACCGGCAGGAAACCAGTGAAGGTGGATTTACCCACGAGGTCATTGACCACTTTGAACTGACCACCCCCGGCATCCAGTCCCCAGAAGAGTATCAAGAAACGGCTCGTGACATCGCGGCATTTCTTGAATATGTGGGTGAACCCGCCAAAGCTGAAACGCAAGGGTGTTGGTGTATGGGTGATATTGTTCCTGGTGTTGTTTACCTTCATTGCCTATCTGCTAAAAGCAGAATACTGGCGTGATGTTCATTAATTTACTCAAGGTACAGCAATGTCCGACAATCAAGCCAACAGGAGAAATTATGGTGACAGCAGCAATCAAAGGTCGTTCTACCATGGCGCTATACTCATCCGACCGTAGCATTCATTGTCACCGGGTACGGTTCGTACTGGCAGAAAAGGGTATCAATGTTGACATTATCAATGTCAGTGGTGATGAATCGGCTGCCGCGGATCTGGCGGAATTGAACCCGTATAACGAGACTCCGACCCTGGTGGACAGGGACCTGTTATTACACAATGCCAGTGTGATCAACGATTATCTTGACGAGCGCTACCCGCATCCGCCATTGATGCCGGTCGACCCGGTCTCACGCGCCCGTCTGCGTCTGATCCATCACCGCGTCATCCGTGACTGGTATCCGTTGGCGGAAGAAATCGAAACCGCCTCCGGCGACCAAGGCAGAAAAAGCCCGTCAGCATCTGAAAGAAAGCATCGTTGCAGCCAACGATCTGTTCAAGCAGTCTGATTTTATGCTCAGTGACGAATTGAGCCTGGTCGATTGCACATTGGCACCGTTGTTCTGGCGTTTGCCGGTCTATGGAATCGACCTGGGCAAACCAGGCTCCTCGGTCCAGGGCTATATTCAGCGTCTGATCTCACGCCGGTCTTTCAAACTCAGTCTGACACGCGCCGAACGTGAAATGGTCCTGAATGCAGCCTGAGTGATGCGTGTTGATGGTGAGATGTTTTGATGAGTTCTGCTCCACAGGGCATGACCTCCAACAGGCCATACCTGCTACGTGCCTTGTATGCATGGATAACCGATAACGGTCTGACCCCGCACGTACTCGTTGACGCCGCCTACGAGGGTGTTGATGTGCCCGATCATGCAATACAGCAGGGCAAGGTGGTTTTAAATATTGCCGGCGGCGCGACAGAGCATTTGCAACTGGAGAACGAGACCATCTATTTCAAAGCCCGGTTTTCCGGCCAGCCGTATAAGATCACGGTGCCGATGGCCGCTGTAATTGCCATTTATGCCCGGGAAAACGGACAGGGCATGATGTTCGCGCAGGATGACACCCCACCCCCGCCCGTAGATAGTCCGGATGATCCGCCATCCCGTTCACATTTGAAAGTCGTCAAGTAATACCGGTATCTGAATCGTTCAGGGATTTCCTTTTACCGTTCGAACAACAATGACCTACCTGGTTTTCAGGTTTTCAATCAAGCGGCCTTCTTCGAGTTCCAGGGTAACACTGAGTGATGCAGGGAAGCCGATTGTCACCATGCCTCTTCTGCGCCTGGCCCCGTTGATGGCGAATTCAAAACCGTAATTGACCTGGATGCGCGAGGCAGAATGACCCCGGTTCCAGATGATGGAACTGAGTGAAACGGTGTCATCCAGCAGTTGTAATTCATGGTTGCTGCAGACTTCGCCGGCGGCCATTCGGGCTTTTTGCCGGCCCTGCATCAACTGCCACCAGGTAACCACGCTGGCCGCCACAAGCAAAAACATGATCAGTTCAATCATGACGATTTCAACAATACGTCCACAGCGCCGCTGCCGCCGTCTGAAGGTTTACAGCTCGTGTATGCCCGAACCCTGGGGTGATCACGCAGTACCTCACGCGTCATTTGTTTTAACTTCGGTCCATTTTCCGAACGCAAACCCTTGCCATGGATGATTCTTACCGTTTCCAGCGATGTGGAACTTGCTTGTGCAATAAATTCAAGCAGAACCGAGCGGGCGGTTACCAAAGTCATACTGTGCAGGTCCAGCTCTGCCCCGATCCTGAAACGACCCCGTTTCAATTTTTGCATGGTCCTGTTTTGAATGCCGTTCTTGCGGTGTGATGAACCATCTTCCGCCGTCACGTGGGCGGGGTCATCCCTTGATGCCAGGAGCACCGGGTCGGATTTGTCCGATAATCTATGCGCTTCATGGTCTGGAATCGGTTTGCGGGGTGGCTTTGAATCCGTTGTTGGCCTGGCCTTCAGTGGCACAACACCGGCCATTTCATGCCGGAATAACGGGTCATCCAAATACGGGTGTTTAGTTTTTTTAACCACGTTACCTTCATTTCTGCGTTTCGGAAGCCGACTTAAGTCCGTACAATATCATTCGGAAAGCTGTTAATGTTTGACTGATATCAACAAGCATACGTGCGGATCGCAGGTATGATTTTCAACAAGGACCGGAATATACATCCCCAATGGATTTTCTGATAAGCAATGATGATGGCATTGAAGCCATCGGCATCCGTGTCCTGGCGGACAGCATGCGCCCTTTGGGTGATGTAACGATTGTCGCCCCGGAAAAAAATTGCAGTGGCGCAAGCAATTCGCTGACACTGGATGCGCCGATCCGGATCAAGGAAATCGAGACCGGCGTGTTCCGGGTTTCCGGCACCCCGACGGATTGTGTCCACGTTGCATTGACCGGCCTGTTGGCCGAGGATCCCGATATCGTGGTGTCAGGCATCAATGCGGGTGCCAACCTGGGTGATGACGTCATCTATTCCGGTACGGTCGCGGCAGCGATGGAAGGCCGGTTTCTAGGTTATCCGGCATTGGCTATTTCACTGGTGTTTGGCGAAGATATACACCATTATTTCGATACTGCGGCGGAGGCTGCCGTGCGTCTGGTCAAACAGCTGCAGCGTGATCCCCTGCCGGCAGATACCATACTCAATGTCAATGTGCCGGATTGCCCCTGGTCGGAAATCAGGGGGTTTGAGGTGACGCGCCTCGGTCACCGCCACCGTGCGGAACCGGTCGTCAAGACGGTGGACCCCCGCGGGCGCGATATGTACTGGATCGGACCTGCGGGCGCCGAACAGGATGCCGGTCCGGGAACCGATTTTGACGCTATCAGGCGAAAATATATCTCGGTCACACCGATCCATGTTGACCTGACGCGCTACCAGGCGCTGAACCAGGTAGCCGGCTGGATGTCTGCGATCACCACCGGCACGGAGCAGGAAACGGACGCTTAATGATTCACAAACGTAAGCTTCACAGCGAAAACCGTGGTATTGGCATGACCTCCCAGGGCACGCGCGACCGTCTCGTAGAGACATTGCGGCAGGAGGGTATCAAGGATGAGCGGGTATTGAAGGCCATCACCCAGGTTCCGCGCCACAAGTTTGTCGACGAGGCGCTTTCCAGCCGGGCTTACGAAAACACGGCTTTGCCGATTGGGCAAAGCCAGACGATCTCGCAGCCATGGATCGTGGCGCGGATGACGGAAGCGATTCTGGACGGTGGCGAACTGGAAAAAGTCCTTGAAGTGGGAACCGGTTCCGGCTACCAGGCGGCGATTTTGTCACACCTGGTGCCAACGGTGTTCACGGTTGAACGAATTGAAGAATTGCTGAAGCTCGCACGCCGGCGTTTCCATAACCTGCGTCTTAACAATATTTATGTCCGCTATGCCGATGGACATCTGGGCTGGCCCAGCCAGGCGCCTTTTGATGGCATCATGGTGACCGCCGTGGCAAAAAGCATCCCCCAGGAATTGCTGAAACAGCTACGTATTGGCGGACTGTTGGTGTTGCCGGTTGAGCGAAATGGGCAACAGCGCCTGATTACCGCGCGGCGTACGGAAGACGGCTTTGAAGAAACGGATCTCGGTGGGGTGGTATTTGTGCCGCTGCTCAGCGGTCTGGCTTAACCAGGACACACCCTATCTATGTTTTTGAAACTGTACGATCGTGTCATCTCCTGGTCTGCGCATCGCCGGGCTCCTGCTATCCTTGCGACCCTGAGTTTTGCAGAATCAAGTTTTTTTCCCGTGCCGCCGGATGTCATGTTGATACCCATGTGCCTCGCCAGGCCGGCAAAAGGCTGGGCGTATGCCGCATTGTGTACCCTGTTCTCCGTCCTCGGTGGCATGGCAGGCTACCTGATAGGCAAACTGGCGTTTGCATGGATAGAGCCATGGTTGATGGCGTCCAGTTATGCTGGTATTTTTACAAGTGCCGTCGCCGCCTTTGAAACCTGGGGTTTCTGGTACATACTGCTGGCGGGTTTTACCCCGATTCCGTACAAGGTATTTACCATCAGCGCAGGTGTCGTCGGCATGCCGGTCCTGGCCTTTGTCTGGGGTCCGTGGTTGGCAGGGGCGGGCGGTTTTTCCTGGTCGCTGCGTTGATTCGGATGGGTGGTGAAAACCTGGCGGCCCGTATGCGCAAGTATATCGATCTGATCGGCTGGGTGATGATCGCACTGGCGTTGGTTATATTTGTCATCATGAAAGTAAATTCACAATGAGTACCGGTAATGATCCATTTCGGGACAGCCGCATTTATGCGCAGGCCATTGTTCTGCTGCTAATCCTTAACGTGCTGGTGTTGCCGGGCTGCAATCGCCAATACCGGCCGCCGCAGGTTTTACCTGATTCGCAGTCTGGCATCGTCAAACGGCAGTTGAACGCCGATGGATACCTACTACGTCAGGTCAGGGGATACGCTTTATGCAATCGCATTCGGCTATGGCCTGGATGCGATGGATGTGGCCAGGATAAATGGTATCTCCAGTCCCTATACCATTTACCCCGGGCAAAAATTACAGCTGATGGCGCCGTCGTCCGGCGGTTCGCAGAGCGCCGCTGGTTCTTCCGGTGTACAGATAAAGGCGCTGAAAACACCAGCGCCGGCGACCACCAGGGCGGTTGAAACACCAAAACCTTCAGGCAATGAAAAAACCGAGGCGGCAAAAACACCCCCGGCGGTAGCTGCGAAACCTTCCGTTGCAAGCAGTAGCGCAGATCCAACCAGTTGGAAATGGCCCACCAGACGGACGCGTGATCAGGGGCTTTATCGCGGATGACCCGGCGCGAAACGGCCTGGATATCGCGGGCAAGGAAGGCCAGCCGATCACCGCGTCATCTGCAGGCCAGGTTGTTTACAGCGGCAACGGCCTGATCGGATATGGTGAATTGATTATCGTCAAGCACAGTGAAAAAATGCTCAGCGCCTATGCCCATAACAGGGTCCGACTGGTCAAGGAAGGCGACCAGGTATGGGCTGGTCAGAAAATTGCAGAGATGGGCCGAAACAGCAGCGATGAGCAACTCCTGCATTTTGAAATTCGCCAGCTTGGCAAGCCCGTAAACCCCATGAACTATCTACCCAGCAGATAGATTACCAACCTTTTTCTCTTCAATTGGTATTTTCAATATCAGTTAACATTCCCATTCCGGATTGTGACATTTGCCGGGTATTGTGATAATTTCATGTGCCCGCTTCATCGGAATAGCTTTATTATGACGGGATTGAGTGGGGTAACTGCGGGGTTGGTTCAACATGTGTAATACGTATATGCCGGGACGGGGGGCATGAAAAAAGAGAGTTTGGATGAAGGAAATATCGCGGATAACAGCGGCAGGACTGTAAAGAAAGAGCTTAAGTTCGACCAATCAGTAAATGCCAGCGCCAAAAACAAAAAACTGCATTATGGCGATGTTACACGCATATACCTGAGTGAAATCGGCCGGGCCAGGCTACTGACCGCAGAAGAGGAGCAGACCCTTGCTCGTGCTGCGCGTTCCGGTTGCCTGCCCAGTCGCCAGCGCATGATTGAATGCAACCTGCGTCTGGTGGTCAAGGTGGCCCGTTCTTATATCAACAGGGGCCTGCCTTTACTGGATCTCATCGAAGAAGGCAATCTTGGGCTGATACGTGCGGTGGAGAAATTCGATCCCGACAAGGGGTTCCGGTTTTCCACCTATGCGACCTGGTGGATACGGCAATCGGTCGAGCGTTCCATCATGAACCAGTGTCGTACGGTCCGTTTGCCCATCCACGTAATTCGAGAACTCACCAATTACCTGCGTGCCACCCGTGAAATGGAGCAGGAAATGGGCCGCCGTCCGGGGGTGGATGAGGTAGCCAACAAGCTCGATAAAACCAGTCATGCCTTGTATGCCCTTTTCGGGTTTAATGAGCCATCGACCGTCACTGATAATTCATCGAGCAATGGCACTACAATTCTCGAATCCATTGCCGACGAACAAAGCCGCAACCCAGAGAACGAATATGCCGAAAAGGCCGCCGGTGAGTTACTCGGACATTGGCTGAATCTGTTGCCAACACAACAACGTATCGTGGTCGAACACCGTTTTGGCCTGCACGGCCAGGGTCGCCGGACGCTTGAAGAAGTTGGTGAACTGCTTGGTGTCACAAGGGAAAGGGTGCGTCAGGTGCAACTCGCTGCATTGACAAGATTGCGGGAAATTTCGAAGCGCGAAGGTGTTATGGAAACGCCCTTTATAGAGTGAGGGGTAACAGCGCGGCAACCACATGGCGTCCCTCTGACGCCAGCACATTGAATGTACGGCAGGCGGCGTCCGTTGCCATGACCTCAAAACCAAAATTGCGACGGAAAAAATGAACCTGGGTGGCCGGTGGTAAAAAGATTTGCCGGTTACCCGTTCCTATCAGGATGATCTCCGGTTCCAGATCGAACACGGCCTGCAGACTTTCTTCATTGATATCATCGACGCTTTCAACATTCCAGTGCGGGATAATCCGCTGACCCGAAATGATGAACGGGCGGCTGAAAATTTCCTGGTCGACACGGATACCTTCTTCGCTGAAAGAGCGAATGAAGAATTGATTTTGCGGTACATCCAGATTGAACTCCACGCCCCCGAATCTCCTATATTCCGATAATGCTTTTTATCGCCAGTGCCCGAACCGTCAACACGAACCGCCAAATTGCCGAATGCAGCCGACTAACCCGGGTTGATAACCGGTTTTTCCGGGTGTCTCCGATAAAAACACGCGACCTGGCCGATGGTCTGTACCAATTCTGCCCCGCACTGGCTGGCGATGCTCTGGGCCCACGACTTGCGCGCCTCGCGGTCACCCCTGAGCTTGACCTTGATCAGCTCATGGTCATTCAATGCGCGTTCGATTTCGGCCACAACCGTTTCACTCAGGCCTTTGTCAGCGACGGTTACGAGCGGTTTCAAGTGATGGGCCTGACCACGCAAATTCATTTTTTGCGCTGCTTTTAGTGGCATCGGGTTGTTCCTGTCATGGCAAACCCGCATTTTAGCATCCTGTGAAGATAAATGGGGCCAGGGCACACTTGATCTAAATTCCCTTATGCTCAAGGAAAGGCCCGTTTTCGGATTGCCTGGCAGTGACCACAATTGAACATTGATGCCTAATCTGCATGGGCGCCGAGGGGGTGTAGTGTCCTGTTTCAGGACACATCGTTATAGTCAGCCTGTTCCGCTTTTGGTAACACTGTTTATAGCTGGTAGGTATCTATCAGTAAGAGTAGGAACATGCTCCCGTGGGTTACGGATAGACACATCGAAGCATTCGATGCTTAGGTTCACAGCACCGAACCCACGGGTGCGCTTGGGTCCGGTAACGAACACTCAGGGATTGCCGCAGTACCGGCTTCCTATAATGGCTTCGCAGAACTCAAGCTCGCATGTTCCCGCAAATGACGTTATCACAAATTGAGTGGGAGGTGAGAGATGATTCAAACGCGGAATGATGAACAGTTTGCTGCCTTTATTGGAGTTGATTGGGCCGATAGAAAACACGATTTATGCTTGCTGAAGTCCGGTAGTAACCAGCGTGAAACGAGCATCCTGAAACACACTCCTGAGGCGATTGAAGAATGGGCAAATACACTGCGGCGGCGATTTGGCGGGAGGCCGGTTGCCATCTGTCTCGAACTCAACAAGGGTCCGCTTGTTTACGCGTTGAGCAAATACGACTTCATGGTGTTGTTTCCGGTTAACCCACTTACCGTGGCCCGGTTTCGCGAAGCCTTTGCCACCAGCGGAAGCAAGGACGACCCAAGTGATGCGCAGCTGCAGTTGGAGATCTTGCTGACACATCGTCATCGGCTCAGACCACTCAAGCCATCCAGTCCGGCCATACGTGCACTGGAGCAACTGGTCGAGCACCGTCGGCGCCTGGTCGGTGACAAGGTGCGCCTGAACAACCGCATAACCAGTGTCCTGAAGAGCTATTTTCCCCAGGTTCTGGAGTGGTTTAAGAACCGGGACACCCAGTTGTTTTGCGACTTCCTGACACGCTGGCCAGCACTTGCAAGAGTGCAGCAGGCCCGACGCTCAACGCTTGAACATTTCTTTCATCAACACCATGTGCGCTCCCCGGCGCTCATCAACCGGCGTATTGAAGGGATCAAAGCCGCATTGCCGTTGACCACTGACGAGGCAATCATTGTTCCGAACGAACTCTTGATCAAAGCGATGATCGGTCAGTTGCAAATGGTTCTAAGCGCCATCCGGGAGTTTGATGACGAGATTGCCTTGCGTGCACAGGCCCACGCTGACTTTGCGCTGTTCGATAGCTTTCCGGCAGCGGGAGCAGCACTCGCACCGCGGCTTCTGGTTGCTTTTGGCGATCAGCGTGAACGCTATACTTGCGCGGCTGAAATGCAAAAATACTCGGGGGTTGCGCCGGTGACCAAGCGAAGCGGCAACCAGTATTCGGTTGTATGGCGTTGGCGATGTCCAAAGTACCTGCGGCAGACGTTCGTGGAGTGGGCCGCACTTTCGATCCGTCAGTCCTTTTGGGCGCGGGCTTACTACGAGCAAAAGCGGGCGCAGGGGAAGTCACATCAGGCGGCTGTGCGGGCACTTGCGTTTAAATGGATCAGGATCATGTATCGCTGTTGGCAGGATCGACGACCATATGATGAGTCGACTTATTTACAAGCGCTCCAAAGACGTGGTTCACCACTGTTTAAATACCTGGCGGGTTCAATATAGACAGGTATCGATGAAACACTTGCAGACCAACTCAGGGGGTGTGAACCCATCCATGGGGATTCGGGCTCGACTCCTGTCTCGCACGGTCCTGAAACAGGACACTACACCCCCTCGGCTCAGTGGTAAATCATGGGTCAATGGTTTCTGAAGGATTTGCACGGCGGTCAGTAGAAGCTGGGGTGGGTGGATATTACCAGGACCGTACGAGGCAGGAAGCCGAGTCCGAGGCTACACGGATGTACTTGTGCCGTGTCCTGGTAATATCCACCCACCCCAGCTTCCCCCACCCGTTAGATTGAGTGAGACAGTACTGGGGCCAGGGTACGAGGTGTGGTCAAGGTAAAGTGCCTGGGAAAGCTTGAATATCAAGGTCTGATTGCAAGTATCGCCCTGGCACTTTACTCTGACGACAGCAACAGGAAACCGAGTCATGGCAAAGAGCAAAAGCAGCCGTCGCTGGCTGGCGGAACATTTTGATGATCAATACGTCAAGCAGGCCCAGCAACAGGGTCTGCGTTCCAGGGCGGCTTTCAAGTTGATGGAACTGGACGAAAAGTATCACCTGTTACGCAGGGGCATGCGGGTGGTGGACCTCGGTTCGGCGCCGGGTAGCTGGACGCAGGTCGTGCAAAAAGCGCTGGGGGACAGCGGTCAGATCGTCGCCCTCGATATCCTGCCCATGGAACCGATGGAAAACGTCCACTTTATCCAGGGCGATTTCACGGAAGACAAACCTTTGGCACTGTTGGAAGAAGCATTGAATGGCCAGTATGCTGATCTTGTTTTGTCGGACATGGCACCCAATATGAGTGGAATGGGGGCGGTTGATCAGCCACGTGCGATGTACCTGGCTGAACTTGCGCTGGCCTTTGCAGAAAAATGGTTAGAGCCTGGCGGCAGTTTTGTTGTCAAAGTTTTTCACGGTGAAGGGTTCGACGATTTTGTAAAGCATGTACGGTCATTATTTGACAAGGTACAGGTCAGGAAGCCCTCAGCCTCGAGACCAAGGAGCAGGGAAGTTTATGTACTGGGTCATCGGCGCAAGCTACAATGACTATATGTAGGCACCCTTTAAAGTTATTACCGGTTGACTGTTTGTGAGGATAAACTATTGAATGATATGTTAAAAAATGTGATTACCTGGGGCATCATCCTGTTGGTGCTGATGTCGATTTTCAATCACTACGGAAATGTCGGCACTGCTCCCGAAGAACTCAGCTATTCCGATTTTCTGAACAACGTGCGCAACGGCACGGTGGCTGAAGTCAAAATCAGCAGTACCCCGGAAGGTAATACCATTCAGGGCCGTGATATAAATGGTAAGGACTTCCATTCATTTGGCATGCCGGATGCAAAGCTTGTGGACGACCTGGTTGAGCACAACGTGGAGATTTCCGCAGAACCGCCCAAGCAGCGTTCAGTTATCCTCGATCTGTTAATCAATATCATACCGGTCCTGTTGCTGGTGGGTTTGTGGGTTTATTTCATGCGTCAGATGCAGGGCGGCGGCGGTGGCCGTGGCGCCATGTCTTTTGGCAAGAGCAAGGCAAAATTGCAGGGCGAAGATCAGATCAAGGTGACCTTCGCAGATGTGGCGGGTGTCGAAGAGGCCAAAGAGGAAGTTGCAGAACTGGTCGAGTTTCTGCGTAACCCGGGTAAGTTCCAGAAGCTGGGTGGACACATCCCGCGTGGCGTACTGATGCTGGGCTCGCCGGGTACCGGTAAGACGCTGTTGGCGCGCGCCATTGCCGGTGAGGCCAAGGTACCGTTCTTTTCAATTTCCGGTTCCGATTTCGTCGAGATGTTTGTCGGTGTGGGCGCATCCCGTGTACGCGACATGTTCGACCAGGCCAAGAAGCATGCACCCTGTATTATTTTCATCGATGAAATTGACGCGGTCGGGCGTCACCGTGGCGCGGGTCTTGGTGGCGGTCACGATGAGCGTGAACAGACATTGAATCAGTTGCTGGTTGAAATGGACGGATTTGAAGGTGGCGAAGGCGTGATCGTGATCGCTGCGACCAACCGTCCTGACGTTCTGGATCCGGCCCTGTTGCGGCCTGGACGATTTGACCGCCAGGTGGTCGTGCCGTTGCCGGATATTCGTGGTCGCGAAGCCATCCTGAAAGTGCATATGCGTAAGGTGCCGCTGGGTGACGATGTCATGCCACGCACCATTGCTCGCGGCACGCCCGGATTCTCCGGTGCGGATCTCGCCAACCTGGTCAACGAAGCGGCATTGTTTGCCGCCAGGGAAGGTGCCAAGACCGTCCACATGGACCATTTCGAACGGGCCAAGGACAAGATCATGATGGGTGCCGAAAGGCGTTCGATGGTCATGTCGGAGAAAGAGAAGAAACTGACGGCCTATCACGAAGCGGGTCATGCGATTGTCGGGCGCCTGGTGCCGGAACACGACCCGGTTTACAAGGTGACCATTATTCCACGTGGCCGGGCGCTCGGTGTGACCATGTTCCTGCCCGAGCAGGACAAGTACAGCATTTCACGTAAGCAACTGGATAGCCAGATGGCCAGTCTGTTTGGCGGACGCGTGGCCGAAGAACTGGTTTTCGGAGTGGAAAATGTCACTACCGGCGCATCGAATGATATCGAGCGTTCGACACAGATTGCGCGTAATATCGTAACCCGCTGGGGCTTGACCGAGGCCCTCGGGCCATTGACCTATGCCGAGGATGACGAAGAGGTTTTCCTGGGCCGTTCCGTCACCCAGCACAAGCACGTTTCCGACGAAACTGCGCGCAAGATCGATATTGAAATTCGCACGATCGTCGATTCCGCACACAGGACGGCAAAAGAACTGCTTGTCGCCAACCGGGACAAGCTGGAAATCATGACTCAGGCGCTGATGAAGTACGAAACCATCGGCGCGCAACAGATCGATCAGATCATGCAGGGTAAAGTGCCTGATCCACCCGAAGGCTGGGATGAACCAGGTTCTGATGACGACAGTAAAAAGCGGGCTGATACGATCGACGATTCAACCGAAGGTTCCGGCGACAGCCCTTCAATCGGGGGTACGGCTGAGCAGCACTAGTGTACGATGCAATACACTAACCGCCGGTGTTCGGTTTACTGAAAACAGCGCTCATCCGGCGCTGTTTTTTTGGTGCAGTATATGAACTCCAACACAGCCGCTAACATCAGATTCCAGCGTTCGCACCCTTGACTGTGCCGGCCGCAGACTCGTCCTCGACAGAACAAGGATCATGGGCATTCTCAACCTGACACCGGATTCGTTTTCCGATGGCGGACGATGGCAGGGTAAGCGCGCTGCCGTTGAGCACGCCCTGGCCATGCAGGAAGCGGGCGCGGACATCATCGATATTGGCGGGGAATCGACCCGGCCGGGTGCGCAAGCGGTCACATTTGAGCAGGAGTTGGAACGCGTAATCCCGGTCATTGAAACCCTGGTGCCACAACTTTCAGTGCCGCTGTCCATCGATACGAGTAAGCCCGAAGTCATGCGCGCTGCGGTGGCGGCGGGGGCGGGCATGATCAACGACGTTTTTGCCCTGCGTCAGGATGGGGCGCTGCAGGCCGCGGCGGACCTGGATGTTCCCGTTTGCCTGATGCACATGTTGGGCAACCCGCGCGTGATGCAAAACGACCCCGTTTACGATGATGTTGCCGGCGAGGTTGCGGCATTTTTGCTGGAACGCGCGGCCCTGTGCGAAAGTAACGGCATATCAAGGGAAAACATAGTTCTGGATCCGGGTTTTGGTTTTGGCAAGACGCTGCAGCAGAACATCACGCTGTTTAAGGCCCTGTCCGATTTCAGCGTCATCGGCTACCCGCTGCTTGTTGGTGTTTCACGCAAATCCATGCTCGGCCAAATCACCGGCCGCGATACCCCGGACCGGGTCGCAGCTTCAGTTGTGGCTGCCGCACTTGCGGCGCAAATGGGCGCAGCGATTGTCAGGGTGCACGACGTGGCCGAAACCCGGGATGCGCTCGAGGTAGCCACTGCACTTTGGCAGGGTTGGGGCGTAAAATGCATGACATGAAAAATAAATATTTTGGCACGGACGGGATACGCGGCCGGGTCGGTGATACGCCGGTTACGGCGGACTTCATGTTGCGTCTGGGGCGCGCTGCAGGAAAGGTACTGGCCGATGGGGATTCGCGCGCGGTCGTCATTGGCAAGGACACACGGATCTCGGGTTATATGTTTGAATCGGCGTTGGAAGCGGGTCTGGCCGCCGCCGGTGCCAACGTGGCTCTGCTCGGACCGATGCCAACGCCGGCCATCGCTTACCTGACACGTACGTTACATGCATGCGCGGGCATCGTTATCAGTGCCTCGCATAATCCGTTTTACGACAACGGCATCAAGTTCTTTTCCGCCGAAGGCGAAAAACTGCCGGACGAAATCGAACAGGCAATCGAGGCAGAGCTTGAACAACCATTCACGACCGTCGCATCCGAAAAAATGGGTAAAGCCACCCGCATCGAAGATGCTGCCGGCCGTTACATTGAATTCTGCAAGGGCACCATACCTTTTGAAATCTCGTTGCGTGGTCTGAAAATTGTTGTCGATTGCGCCAATGGTGCAACCTACCGCGTAGCCCCGGCTGTTTTTGAAGAACTGGGCGCGGAAGTGTTAACCGTTGGAGCAACGCCCAATGGATTGAATATCAATGACAACTGCGGGTCTACTTTTCCGGAATTCGTCAGTAAGGCTGTACTTGAAACACGGTGCCGATGTGGGCATTGCCCTCGATGGTGACGGTGACCGCGTGGTCATGGTGGATGCCAGGGGTGAAATCGTCAACGGCGATGAACTGCTCTATATCCTCGCCACGGCGCGCCAGGACAAGGGTCTGCTCCACGGTGGTGTTATCGGCACGGTGATGAGCAATTTTGGTCTGGAACTGGCACTGAAAAAACGCAACATCCCTTTCCTGCGCTCCCCGGTTGGCGATCGCCACGTGCATAAAGCCCTGGTCAGCAACGGCTGGACACTGGGCGGTGAAGCGTCCGGTCACCTGCTGTGCCTGGACAGGACCAGCACAGGTGACGGTATCGTCAGCGCCCTGCAGGTGCTCGAGGTGATGGTCAGCAAGTCCATGGGCCTGGCTGAACTGGCGGCGGATGTGCAGAAGCTGCCGCAGGTCATGATCAATGTGCCGGTCAGTGGCCAGATGTCGGATCTCAAAGACTCATTGACAATCAATGCAGCCGTGAAATCAGTACAGGACCAGTTGGGCAATACCGGCAGGGTCATACTGCGGCCATCAGGCACCGAGCCGCTGATTCGCGTGACTTTGGAAGGTATTGACGAAGTTCAGGTCAATCGACTGGCTGAGGAGCTCGCGACGGTTGTTCGCGCGGAGTTTGCAAATTAGCCCATTAAATGGGATTAAGAGTTTCAGTCAAGCGTTTGAATACACCTCTTTCAATCAGACCCGATACGTACGCAGGAAAAATAACACCAACAATCATTCATTTACGCCTAGACATTAATGTTCTGACATCGTATCTTGAATTGTAATAAGGAATTTTTTATGGATGTGCCATCGCCCAGGGAAGTCGACTCGGCACTGTAAAATCAGTTGGTTTGTGTTTCCAAGGGGGTTCCGATGAACTACTCAAGCCCGCCAGTAAAACTAATTATCCAGATTCCCTGCTTCAACGAAGAACATACTCTGCCTCAAACGATCGGTGATTTGCCGGACAAAATTGAGGGCATCGACATAATAGAAACTCTCATCATCGACGATGGGAGTACTGATCGTACGATTGAAGTTGCAAAAGAACTTGGTGTAACTCACATCATCCAGAACACCAACAACCGCGGTCTTGCGAGATCCTTCCGGAAAGGACTGGACGCCTGTCTGCACCTTGGCGCAGATATCATAGTGAATACAGATGGCGACAACCAATATGCGGGTTGGGATATTGCAAAGCTGGTTAAGCCGATTATTGAAGGTAAAGCGGAAATTGTCATCGGCGACCGCGAGACTCATAAGATTAAGCGCTTCTCAAGGTTGAAAAGATTCTTGCAGAAGCTCGGTAGCCTGGTGGTCCGGCAACTATCCGGGACAGACATTCCCGACGTGGTCAGCGGGTTCCGTGCCATTTCGCGTGATGCAGCACTGAAACTGAATATTGTTTCCCCCTATAGCTATACCATCGAGATGGTGATTCAGGCCGGCAAGAAAAGCATGGCAATTACGCACGTGCCTATTTCGATTAACGATAAAACCCGTGAATCCCGCTTATTCAAGAGCATACCGAGTTTTATTGGCAGGCAACTCAGTAGCATGTTACGCATGTATGCCATGTATGAACCGCTGCGTGTGTTTTTCTATATTGGGACTAACAATATCCATTGTGGGTGCTTTACCAATCATCAGGTTTCTGTATTTTTATTTTTCAGGTGATGGTAGTGGACACTTACAGTCATTGGTGTTGGGCGGTGTGTTGCTAATTATCGGGTTTGTTACTTTTATGATTGGCCTTGTCGCTGATTTGATCTCGTTTAATCGTCAACTAACTGAAATTACCCTGGAGAAAATTCGCAGAATTGAACTAAACGAATTGCAGAGAGATGTTAGAGAGAAGAATGAATGAAAATTTCCAGTGGTCTTTCTGAAAAAGGAGTGGTTGTTGGCAATACCTACGACAAATACCAATCCGATAATCCAATTGTGCGCAAGATCATGCGAGGGTTTGAATCTGCATTATCGGAGCTCGTTGAAAAAGCAAACTCATCTTCAATTCATGAAGTAGGCTGCGGTGAAGGGTATTGGGTTCTACGCTGGTTCGAGGATGGTTTACAAGTTCGCGGAAGTGATTTTTCAAGTACAGTTATCGAACTGGCGGAAAAAAATGCAGCGACGCGTAATTTTCCACTTGGCCTTTTCAAGCAAAAAAGTATCTATGATTTAGAGGCTGGTGAAGATAGTGCAGACCTGATTGTGTGTTGTGAAGTGCTCGAGCATCTTGAGCAACCAGGGGAGGCCTTGCGCGTGCTGCAGACGATAACGAATGAATACGTCATTTTCAGTGTGCCGCGTGAGCCAGTTTGGAGATTGCTAAACATGTCCCGTGGGAAATACTGGTCTGACTTTGGCAACACTCCAGGACATTTACAGCATTGGTCGCAAAAGGCGTTCTTAAAATTAATTTCCCAATACTTTGATATAGAACAAGTCCGGGCACCTTTCCCATGGACAATGGTGCTTTGCAGTAAGACGCAGAACAAAAGCTAGGTGATGCCCACAGATAAATCCAAAAGATATTTTCGATGGCTGGGGTCGGCACTTAGCATACTGGCAGTCATTTTCGTGGTGAGTAAATTACGAGAATACGGAAATGAAATCGATATTCATCTTTTCATTTCTTTGGCATTACCTGCTATGTGTCTGTCGGTGTTTTATGGTCTCGCAAGCATTTTGTTAGCGCTTGCCTGGAAGGATTTGTTGGAAAATTTTAAACAATCTGTAAGTTCTCGTTTAGCGATATCGATTTATGGAGAATCCCAGCTTGCAAAGTACGTTCCCGGAAATGTGTTTCAGTTTTTCGGAAGACAGGCCTTGGGTCTTGAAGCGGGGTTGGCAGCATGGCCGATAGCCAAGTCGGCACTATGGGAGATAGGCCTGTTGGTCGTTGCGGGGAGTACTTTTTTTGCCGTGGTCTTACCGGTTTACTATAAGGGTTTGCCCGTCATGTCAGCCGTGGTTCTTTTTGCGCTGGTTGTTTTGTCAATCACGGGCATTTTTTACCGATGGTATGGTCTTTTAGTTGCGCGGGTAATGATCTGGTATGTGGCATTTCTTGTCCTCACCGGACTTGTTTTTTTAACCTTACTGTTGTTGATCGCACCTGCAAATTCAATTGATGGAACAACATCGGTGTTTATCTGTGGGAGCTATATAGTTGCCTGGTTGGCAGGTTTCGTGACGCCAGGTGCGCCAGCGGGTATTGGGATCAGGGAGGTTCTGCTTTTTGCTTTGATCAGCCCGTTTACCAGCGAGGCAGATTTGCTTGCAGCGATTATTCTCGGGCGAATAGTTACAGTAGGCGGTGATATTTTATACTTTCTTTTCGCTTTGATATTGAACACGCGAACGGTGAATGCTGCTTGATATTTCAGTATGCCATAGGTTTTATAAGGTCATGGCTTTAAGTCTGCTCTGAAATATTTAAAAAAACTTCATTTTCCCTCCTTGTAAATTGCTGCATGTTTCTCAGCCAAGGCTTCGTTTCCCAGCTCCATGTAGCACTTTGACAGATAAAGATGCGCTTCAAGGTATCCAGGTTGCAATTCTAAAACCCTGTTGAAATGCTTCACTGCGAGCTCGCAATTGTTTTGCGCCATAAGTTCATAAGCGAGATTGAAATGGACTTGTACATGATTGGGGTTATGTTGCAAAAATCTTTCGTAGGTTTTAATGGCGAGTTCTGACATTCCTGATTTTTGATAAGCAAAACCCAACCAGAATCCAGCCAGCCGATAGTCAGGATTCAGGCTAATCACGCGTTCAAGATACGGGATTGCTTCTTTTCGCCTGCCGGCAAATTGTAATGCCTGTGCCGCTTCATATTGGTAACTAAGTGACCGCGGATCTAAATCTGCGGCAATTTGCAATTCCTTAAGGGCCTTGTCCTTTTGACCGGTTTTTTTAAGTCCGATTGATAGCCAGTAATGTGATAACGCCCAATTAGGGTTCTTTTCGGTTACTTGATAGAGCCGCTTCAGACCTTCCTCTTTTTTCCCCATTTTGATATGGAGTAAACCGAGATTAATATTGGCATAGATATGATCAGGATTCTGCCTGATCGCCTCCAGGTAATGATATTCTGCCAGTTCCGGGTTTTTGTCAGCGATAGCCAGGCCATAATTTTGGTGGGCCAGTGCAACTGCGCCGTACTTTACGCTCTGATGCCAAAACGTCTCTTCCGTGCTCCAGTTTTTGTTAATTTGGTATGACGCAATTGCGGAATATAACGTCATGCCCGAAACCAGAATGACGCTGATAACCCGGTGCTTGAATGAGAAACAGGCAAGGCTGAATAAAAGGCAAAGAAACATGGAAGGCAGGTATTGTCTGTAATCTGTAACGACATACCTAAAAGGAAATATTGATGCGGTCAGGGCAAACAGCAACCAGTAAGACAAAATAGCGAAACTCACCAGGGGATTGCGTTTATGAAAATACCAGGCAAATACGAGGGTTGCGACAATGAACGAAAGGCCAATAAGCGAACCTGGATCATACAAACTGTCGGTCATATCAAACTTTGCGAGCGCCCTCATCTCGAACGGCC
Organism: uncultured Gammaproteobacteria bacterium; assembly: GCA_963727635.1. GTDB lineage: Bacteria > Pseudomonadota > Gammaproteobacteria > Xanthomonadales > SZUA-36 > SZUA-36. The sequence goes on from CAVSHP010000015.1 coordinate 235,653, forward strand.
AAACGAAGTTCCTCAAATAATAGAAAACATGCGCTTTTGCCATGGTCAGCGGGTAGAAAATATCTATCGGGATCCGCAGAGGATCTTCAGGATTCTGTTTTGAAATCCATAACGCGCGAAGTACAAAATAAGCCGCGGTAGGCACACTGAACAGTAATGTACGGGACCATAGGCGCCAGTCTTTGAGGCTTCCGTTTCGAAGCACCCATTCAAACAAAAAAACCATTCCAAACCCGACGATAGCAACTTGTTTGGACAAAATTGCAAGGGACAGTAGCAGTAAGGATGAAATCCAACCGGTTATCGTATCCCCTGTTTTGCGCATGTGAAAATAGGTAAGTAAGGATGCAACAAAGAAAAACACCATCAGTAACAAATCTCTCGCTGCAATATAGTTGACTGCGGACCCGGCAATGGGATGCACCGCAAATATCAGCGCGGCAACAAAAGCCTGATGGTGCTGAAAATTTCCAGAAGTTTCGGTTTCTTGATATGTGCCCCAGTTCAATAACAGTAGACAAAAAAGAACGTAAACCAGGATGGCCGAACCGATATGTATCCCAATATTGCCAACATGAAAGCCCGCTAAATCGCTTGTGCCGGTGGCCTTTGCAATCTCCCTGTTGATCGCGTGAGAAAGTGGCATCATTGGTCGATATTCCGCTATTTGCGGAACCGTGCTTCCTGTCCGGATGTCAGTGAAAAATCTTGTGATAGGCCATAAATTATTGATTTCAGTGTTGACTTTCACTCTGTGGATGCTATCGAGATGATAGGTGTTCTGAAGCGTGTTGGAAAAGACCAACGAAGTTATTACGATCAGGAGTGCAATATGAATGGTTCTGATTAACCAGGTTTGTTTTTGCAGAAAATGAATTTGTTTATTATTCATAATTGCTCACAAAGAAATTGCTCAAAAAGAAAAGCGAAGGGTAAACGCTGTGCTATCACTCTGAATAATTACACGTTGACAAATGTACTGGTTTATCCGGTTTAGCTCACAATCGTTTAATTGTTAATAATAAATTGTCAGGAATTACGGGCGCCAATCGAATCGAGTCTATCTTGGCTTAATATCGATAATGATTCCAGTTGCTTATCCATTCTTACGATAATGCTATCAAGTGTCTCTCCGCTGGCGGCGAAATATTACCCGATGAAGTCGAACAGGACTTCGACAGCAAGTCCCGCAACGCCGTCCTCACCCAGGGAGATCATATCGCGCAAAATAACAGGAACAATCGCCAGGAAATAAACTGTGGAGCTCTGGATGTATGCCCCGGCCAGTGAGACAGATTTGGCAATTCTTGATTTGGAAAGTCAATTGTAATTTGAAAAATTCTGTAATATTTAAATGGATTCTTAGTTAACTATTTCCAATTGTTCAGCATGCTTATGTTGCTTTTATTATTGCTAATCGCCTTGAGTTCGAGTGCTGATGTTCTGGCGGGACAATCTCCGCCATGGGAGCAGAAACACAAACAATTTCAACAACAGCTCGATGCCATGTTTGCTGAGATGGGGGAAATTCATGAACTATTGGTAGAGCGTGCTAAACAGGAATCACCAAACTTGCTGCTTGGACTTTCACCTGATCCCCCCAGAAGCCATCCAACTGGTTACGGGTTACTACCCGCTATTCGGAAAAATGATCTCCCGGTAGACGTGGTTCCCTTGCAAACTGTCTACTCACTTAAACGGCTTGAGGGGCGATTGCATGAGGAACTTCGAAAAATGATCGACTTCAATGCGCAGGTGCGGGAGGAAAAGGACATTGAATCGCTGGTGCTTTGTTTTAAAGAATCACTGCAACGGCTCCGAAACCTGGAAGACAATCTTAGCTATCAGGCAACCTGGCAAAAAGCTGTGGTTCAATATCCCGCGTATTTTCGTAAAAAAAATGAGCAGGTGGTTTTGGCAAGAGAGATGAATTCCCTGATCGTTAACGATGCGCCAGCGGAGCGAGTGAGTGCATTGAGGCAACAGCTTCTAAATGAAATGGCACCATTCAGGCCGACCCCGGGGATGCAAATTTTAACCCTTGAAGGGGGTCAAATGGTTTTGCCGGTAACCATATGTACTGATATTGACGACTCGCAATTCTTGCGCGCGTTTCAGGACAGTGTCCGAGACGCCTTTTCCCTGTCGCGTGCGTCTCAAAAGTATCACTTCTCGGTAGAATTGAACTGGCAGTTGATCAAGGCTGAGAGCCTTTACCCCAACGGGGTCCCGATTCGTGGCACAAAGATCGATATGAAAACGCACCGCGCCTTGTTCAAGGACTGCCCACTTGTATTGACTACAGGTGCACCCAGTCTCAACGCGGGGGTGGGAGATCACATATTCCTGGGAACGGATTCTGTGAGTCCCCGAACGCTGGCACATGAATTTGGTCATTTGTTAGGATTTGAAGATGCTTATGTGCGCGGTTACGACGGTGAGCCTGATGATCCGTACGGTGTTGTCATTGTTGAGTGGACCGGATTGTCATCCGACTTGATGGGAGATTCGGGGCGTGGTCAGCTCAGTGATAAAATGATAACGACCCTGATCAATGCCTTCAACCAGCCGGTTTCAAAACAATGATCAACTTTCGAAAAAGCTGAAAAATCACTGCCGTATCCAAATTTAATGCAAATTTAGTCTATCATTTTCAAAAAAATGTACTATAGTAATGACATGGAGCTAAGAAACGCATAAATATTCTTATTTATCGATAGTTGTCTTAGTTGGGAATTTGAGGGCTGAGCCAGTACATTCGTTGGGAAAGTACTTTGGCTTTTAAGTTCTCATACATCCATCAAGTGGTAGCCGGCTTGGGCTTTCATGCCATCCCCCGGTTTGCGTCATGATGACAAATCTACAAATGCAAGGATGTGCTTCTTGATGGAGGGGGATCCTTGCACGTTTAGTGGTTCAGGGTATCCACAGCAGTTTTAGGCGCATCGAGCTTAAGACCGTTGTGAGGGTTGGATTCTGTAACCTCCACACGATAGCCAGGCAGGCGCAATTTTCATAACAGTTGGACGTTTTAATCTCGGTGAGCTAAAAAATTAGCGCGTAATGTTGCGCGTTAATATACAGCCAGGGAGGCTTAATCGTTGGGAGTTATTCTGTTATGAAAGGAAAAAGCATTTATGCAATTTTACCTAGAATTGCATTACTTTTCGGGGGCACTATCTTAGGCTCCCTTGTCTATACCACAGCATTTGCTGATATAAAAATCCATGAAGTTCAACCGTGGCCAATCGATGCCCCGACCCAGTTGGTTATTTGGGGTACGGATTTTGGCCCGGTCAATCGCGATGCCGATCCCGGCGGGGCGTTGGATACTCCGATGATATTCTTTGGAACTGAATCGGATCATCTGCGTATTGCCGATTCCCAAGCGCTTTGCTATGCGCCGTTGGGCGACATAGCTCCGCCACTTGAAGAAGGCTTCGATTGCGTGGTCGCAGATTTGCCAGTAGCGAACCACGGCGAACCAAACGTACCGGCAGGTGATTACCTTCTGCAAATCAAGGTTGCAGGTCCCGAAGTATGTACCATGAAACCTTCCTGGATCACGTTTGAGCACTTCCCCGGTCCCTGTGCCAGTGATAACGACCAGGCTGGAGATAGTTGTTCAGATTCGGGAATAGCTGATGCGCCACCCTTTACTTTCCTGGTGAATGGCGACAAAGCTGATAGTTGGGGCCCGGCTGACGATAGCGGCTACCCGTATGTGACGTTTACCGCCGTTAAAAGTAGCAATTCCTGGTTGAATTTCATGATCACCGACAGTGAGGGTGATTCTCAGCAAATAGGGCTACACACGTCCTGTTCACAACCGCTGGCTATCGGTGATGTTTTCGGTTCTATGCAGGTTGTTGATATGGAAGGTGCAGCGTCCACTGATCAAGAGGACTTGTATGACTTGACACTTGGCGCGGTTGGTCCAGAAGGCCCAACCGGACCGCAAGGCTCGACAGGTCCACAAGGTCCGACAGGTCCACAGGGTGATACCGGCGCAACCGGCGCAACGGGTGCACAAGGTCCGACAGGTCCACAGGGTGATACCGGCGCAACCGGCGCAACGGGTGCACAAGGTCCGACAGGTCCACAGGGTGATACCGGCGCAACCGGCGCAACGGGTGCACAAGGTCCGACAGGTCCACAGGGTGATACCGGCGCAACCGGCGCAACGGGTGCACAAGGTCCGACAGGTCCACAGGGTGATACCGGCGCAACCGGCGCAACGGGTGCACAAGGTCCGACAGGTCCACAGGGTGATACCGGCGCAACCGGCGCAACGGGTGCACAAGGTCCGACAGGTCCACAGGGTGATACCGGCGCAACCGGAGCAACGGGCGCACAAGGTCCGGAAGGTCCAGCAGGTGCTGATGGTGCTGATGGTGCAACTGGTCCGGCAGGTGCTGATGGTGCAACTGGTCCGGCAGGTCCGGCAGGCGCACAAGGCCCGACAGGTCCAGCAGGTGCTGATGGTGCTGATGGTGCAACTGGTCCGGCAGGAGCTGATGGTGCAACTGGTCCGGCAGGTCCGGCAGGTGCACAAGGCCCGACAGGTCCAGCAGGTGCTGATGGTGCTGATGGTGCAACTGGTCCGGTAGGTCCAGCAGGCCCAGCAGGTCCAACAGGTCCACAGGGTGATACCGGCGCAACCGGCGCAACGGGTGCACAAGGTCCGACAGGTCCAGCAGGTCCAACAGGTCCAGCAGGTGCCGACGGTGCCGACGGTGCTGACGGTGTTGGCTCCAACCTGCTTTGCTTCTCAACCGATCAGACCATTGGTACCTCGGGCAAGTACATGGGCTTGGGCCAGCAGGGTGGCACGCATGACGAAGTTGGCGTTATCACTCCGTTCGAAGCCGGTTCTGCGGTCATAACATTCATTGTCAAGGTTTCGCAGGGCAATACGGCCAGGTCCGGAACGGCACAGGTCTTCCATGATGACCCGAATAATCAAGATGGGGCTCCACTTAGTGACGTATGCACCATCACGCCGGTTCTTCCCGGTGAATCGAGGTCGGTATGTATACTTGACACGCCAGCAGATTTCCAAAGCTCACTCGTTTTATATGACAGCTTGAGTGTCTTCGTCAAAGCGGATAGTGGTAGCTTTGAAGGCTCGACAGCCTGTGTGCTGATTGACCCGCATGCGGGGACTATTGGCGGCAGCACCCAGTCGGCCACAGATAAACAGGTGAAAACAAACAAGAAACAGCACTAAAATCAGCGACCTGAAATACGTCGCGAACGGTTGTTACGTCACCGGGAGTTCATTCCCGGTGGCGTGGCAAACTGCCTCAACAAGCAACAAAGCCCGGCGCAATGCCGGGCTTTTTCTTCAGTTTGATCAACCTGGAGTATCACCACTTATCTTTGGGTTGTGGCGTAATAATCCCGTATTTCTGTAATTCCTGAAGATTAGTGGCAAGCTTGCTTCTTTGGGTTACATGGTTTGCCGCCACCACCACCGCCACCACCACCGCCACTGCTACTAGTGACTGAAACCGTGAGGCTTGTGCTGTCGGTGGCACCGTTGTTGTCGGTGACTGTAAGGGTATAACCGTAATCACCCAGACCAAGTTTTACCGTCACTGCGGCGTTGCTGCCCACGAGTGCACCATTGGCATCTTTCCAGGACCACGAGACGATCGTGCCGTCCTGGTCTGTCGATGCTGAGCCATCAAGCGTCACATTGATCGTTTTGCCTTTATTGATTACAGCTGGTCCGGGGGAATAAATAGCCGCTGCAAGGGGCGCAAAGTTGGCTGGTGGCGCATCTGTCATATCACCCGAGGAGATTGAGGTGCCGTTTTGATTCCCCATCGCGTCCTTTGCTTTGACCGTGTAGGCGTAATAGGTATTTGCATTGAGTCCATTGGCCGTATGGGAACGGCTGGTCTGCCAACCGCTGTCAGTGCAGCCTGCGCCACCCGTTGTGCAGCTAAAGTAATATTCGACGCCGCCGGAGTTATCCGTCGCCTCCACGGCAGTCATCGTAATGGATGAGGTGCTGGTTGCAGTCGGGGCAGTTTGCCAAAACATGCTGGAAGGTAGAGGCGGGGTGTTGTCAACCTGACCAACCGGAATATTGCCTTCGAGAAAGTACATGCCCATGCTGGCATAGTCGCTATAGTCAGAGTTGGTATGGTTGCCGACCCCCTGGACCCGCAGATAGTACCGCCCGGGCGTGGCTAATTCGTCTATGGTTGCATTGGTGTCGTAATCGGGCTCATCAATTGCCAGCAGCACGAGGTTGGCATCAAAAAGGGCCAGTTCGATATCCAGGTTGGCGCCCCGGTTTTCACTACGTGTGAATGAATGCCAGGCTGGTGTAGCCGTTATATGGATTGATCCTGAATCTGTCACGTCGATGTAAAACCAATCAACGTCATCGCGATCGTTGATGATGCCTTTGTTTTCAGGAAGGACATTATTCGGGTCAATTTCCGGACTGGAAACAAGAATATTACCGTTAGGTTCTACCGCTATCGGCGTCGCCTGTGCTGCCAAATCGCCGTGGTCGTCGCCAACCCAACCAAGCTTCGCTGCTATGATCGCCACATCATCCTGTGAATTATTTGCACCGGGGTATTCTCCCTGGCTCCATTGCGTGACGTTAGCGGAAAATGGCCTTCCCATGATAGGAGCCCAGCTTACGAATCCGTCTCCATGACCTTCATAGTAGGCTGCACCGTTTAAGACTCCGTCATGACTCAGTCCAAGGTTATGGCCGAACTCATGGCTGGCCGCTTCCGCATTCAGGTATGGTGTACCGACATCATTGGAGGAGAGATTGGTGTAATAAACCAGTGCCGGGGAGTATGTTGAAACGTAGTTATCATTGCCAAATGCGTTGGTGAAAGCGACTCCTCCAGAACCTTGTGAAGGCATCGCATTTCCATTTGCATCCGTGTCGATTGTAAATAGTATCCGCCCCGTCGTCGATGTGAATTGCGCCGGTTCTTCCGTTGTGACATCGATGTTGAATGGAGCATAGTCCTCGGCAATTCTGTGCCAGATTTCAGCGATGCGATTCAACTCATCCTGGGTGAAATTTGCAACGGTTGAGGGATTGTCGTTTTGTGAGGGATCAAAAGGCAGGGCCACCAATGTGGTAATGGTCCAACCCGAGCTTGCTTCAATGGTATATCCATCAAAGTCCAGAAAAACCACGTTGCTCGCGCCCGGCCTGCTGTGCAATTGGAATACCTGTGACTCATCCATTGCTGCATTGACCACTTCTGATTCGTCAGCTTTTGCGGTCGATGTTTCCGTCAAGACCGGTTCAGCGTAATAGATGGCACCATCCGCATTGACTTTCAAAGACGTCACGTCTGCTTCAGGAAAGGAAATCTCCTGTAGCCATTTTAGCGCCTTGCCGCGCTCTTTCGAAGGCAAACCATCCAAGGCTTTACGTAATTGCCCAGGTGGCAGATCCCGGGTCGTTTCTGGCTGGCCTATACCGTAAGAACGGCCATGGCTTTCGGCGCTTTTTCCCTGCGCATACAATGTACCAGGACTTAATAACAGCAGTGAGGCTGCCCAGATTATGGGCATAGATCTATTGAAATGAGTCATCCTTGATTTCCCTTGCTACATCCATGTAGGCCGATCAATTCTACGGCTAAACAGTCAATATGACAACTTTAGTATTGAAATGATAGGCTTACCTATCAGACATTAGAAGCCTTCTAGGTTAAGTGGTGTGTGAGAACAATCCCGTTCTCCAAGTCCGCATTGTACGCGACTCGCCTCGGTAAATTCCATAAAAAATTAATAAAATCAGTAAAATAAGTGATTTCGCATATTGTGATTCGTGGCCGAGATATGGTTTCCGGCATTAGGGAGCCGACTCTCGATAGGTGGCTGCAGGCCGGGTTGACGAGCAGTGATTCGCCGGGGTCCGGCACCTGCAAATACCGGGCAAAAGCCCGCATTAGTAAGAGTGAGGATGCCGGTTACTCGAGTGAGGTCAGAATCTGAGGCAGTTGTGTGCGACGCCGCTGTGAAATCCACAAATAAATCTTGCCAACCCCGGATAGCGTAAATACCAGGCTCCCAAAAAAGACCCACTCCCGGTTTCGGGAGTGGGTTAGCCAGACGATAGTTTTGGGGATCGGCAAGGGGTAACCGGACTATCGTCTTACGCTACTGGTAATACAAAAAAACCGTTATCGTTGGCCGCAATTTCGATCGAAAAAAAAAGGACACTCCCCACAAACGAGAAACATCCTTTATTCATTTTTGCCAGCCTGGCACCACTATGCGCAATTCACACCGCACATCAATCCCGCCCGATACTTAAAGCGCGGTCAAAAACCTCAAAAAGAAGTTTTTCTGACCGATGCAACCTGATTCTTTTTCAAACCATCCTTTCAATTATTCTGGTCCTTTAAACCAAGCGTAACCAACCTGGGTAGAAATAAAAACTACCTCTTGAAAGTATAGATTAAATAATCAATAAATCTATATCGATTTTGTGCTTTATCAATCGCAAAGAATTGTCTGCATGCTGCAACTTTAGCGCATCTGTGACCTGTATTTGATAACGTGAAATCGATCATTGCGGACGCATATTTTAGTGCAGAAATGCTTGCCAATTAACACCCCTGACTGGAACCAACAATATCTCATAATAAAATGTTATTTATTGAGTTATAACGCGATTATGGGTAACTCAATAAATGCTGTGGCGAAAGCAATCATTTTGTCAGATGATCTGCATCAAGTAAGCCAAAGATAAGTGCTTATAATTGCTTAACCAGGGGTGCCCGCCTTTTATAATATTGACAGGTTCACTTGGCAACCAAGGAGACAAAAATGAACCAGTATCTCAACTCAGTCATGGCCACAGTCAGGGCAAAAAACCGCGGTGAAGATGAGTTCCTTCAAGCAGTGGAAGAAGTCCTCGATTCCCTCACCCCCGTGTTGGAAAAACACCCCGAATACGTCGAAGCAAAAATTGTTGACCGCATAGTCGAGCCGGAACGGATGATCGTTTTCCGGGTACCCTGGTTTGATGATGCCGGCAACGTTCAGGTAAACCGGGGTTTTCGCGTTGAGTTCAACAGCGCCATCGGACCGTACAAGGGTGGCCTGCGATTCCATCCCAGTGTCAACCAGGGTATTCTGAAATTCCTGGGGTTTGAGCAGGTCTTCAAAAACAGCCTGACCACGCTGCCCATGGGTGGCGGTAAAGGCGGCTCAGATTTCGACCCGAAAGGCAAATCCGACAATGAAGTCATGCGTTTTTGCCAGAGCTTCATGACCGAATTGTCGCGCCATATCGGTCCGAATACCGATGTTCCGGCAGGCGATATTGGTGTCGGCGGCCGTGAGATCGGTTACCTGTTCGGCCAATACAAGCGTTGCCGCAACGCTTTTGAAGGTGTTCTGACAGGCAAGAGTCTGAACTGGGGCGGTAGCCTGATCCGGCCTGAAGCAACCGGTTACGGTACGGTCTATTTCGCCGAGGAAATGTTGAATACCAAGGGCAAATCCATAGAAGGTCTGAGGGTAGCAGTCTCCGGTTCCGGTAATGTCGCCCAATACGCAACCGAAAAGGCCACCGAGTTCGGCGGTAAGGTCGTCACCCTTTCAGATTCCAGCGGCTATATCGTCGACGAGTCGGGTATAACCAAAGAGAAGCTCGAATATGTGTTTGCGCTCAAGAACGCACGCCGTGGACGGATAAAAGAGTACGTGGAAGAATATCGGAGTGCGACCTATCATGAAGGCACCGGTGTCTGGAATGTTCCGGTTGACGTTGCATTGCCATGCGCCACCCAGAATGAACTGAATGGCGATGATGCTGAAGTGCTGTTGAAGAACGGATGTATCTGCATCGCGGAAGGCGCCAATATGCCAAGCACACCGGGTGCCGTGGACAAGTTCCTGGAAGCCGGGATACTTTACGGCCCGGGCAAGGCTGCCAACGCGGGTGGTGTGGCGGTTTCAGGCCTGGAAATGTCCCAGAACAGCATGCGTTTGAGCTGGACGCGTGAAGAAGTGGACAAACGTCTCCACGACATCATGATTTCCATCCACAACGCGTGTAAACATACGGCTGAGGAATTTGGTCAACCGGGTAATTATGTCGTCGGAGCCAATATTAGCGGTTTCCGCAAAATCGCCGACTCCATGATGGACCAGGGTTTGGTCTGATCAAACCGATCTGAGCCGGATATCCCTTGTGTAGGTATCCGGCTCAGCTTGTTCTACAGGTATAGAGCCAGCAAATTACGCCGGTATTCCGGATGGTGCTGTAATATGCAGAATAGCTTTGCTACCGTAGTTCCATGAATCCTGTAATTGACCTGAAAGATTTTGAACAGGGGTCAGCAAAGTTTGACTCGCTGATGCCAGACAAGGTCAGGGATATCCTCCTCGTTTCAAGCCTGTACGATATCTATAGCCTTCGCGAGGACGGACAACTGGCCAACCTGGTGATGTCTGAATATGCCGAGCTGAGGCTTTCAAGTGCACCGATGATCAGGCGGGTTGATTCCGGTTCCAGTGCGCTCGAAGCCCTGAAAAAAACCAGTTTTGACCTGATTATCGTGTTCCGTTCGCTCAGCGATATCGATCCGCTCGAGTTCAGACGCCGGGCTAAAAAACTGTATCCCGACATCCCCATCGTCCTGCTGGCGTTTCATCACCGCGAACTGGAACTGATGAGGGACCGGGCGGGCAAGGCATTTGACAATGTCTTCTTCTGGAGTGGTGAATCACGGATATTCCTGACCATTATAAAAATCATCGAGGACAAGAAAAACGTCGAGACCGACACGGACCTGATCGGTGTCCGGGTGATTGTTCTGGTGGAGAATTCCGTCCGCTTCTATTCATCCTATCTGCCACTGATTTACACCGAGACCATGCAACAGACCTCGGCGTTGCTGTCGGAGAGCATCAATTCCGCCAGCCGGCTCCTGCGTATGCGCGCAAGGCCGAAAATATTGCTGGCGAAGAATTTCGAAGAAGCCCTGGAATTGTTCAAGAAATACAAGAAATACCTGTTGGGTGTCATTTCCGATATTCAGTTTTCAAAAGACGGCCGCAGTGACGAATCGGCCGGTATCCAACTGGCGAAGCTGATCAAAAATGAAATCGGCGACTTGCCGGTACTGCTGCAGTCATCAAATGACGCCAACCAGGAAAAGGCAATCGAATGCGGCGCCGGATTTGTCAATAAGCGTTCTCCAAGGCTGCTGAATGAAGTCAGCACATTCATCAACCAAAATTTCGGTTTTGGCGATTTTATCTTCCGGCTTCCCGACGGCTCGGAGCTTGACCGCGCGGGCAACTTCAGTGAATTGAAGAGCATCCTTGAGAAGGTCGATATCAGATCGCTGGTCTATCACGCCGAGAGGAACCATTTTTCCAACTGGATGATGGCCCGGACCGAATTTGAGCTGGCCGATCGTCTGCGGCCCAAGAAGGTCAGCGAATTCAGGAATCCCGATGAGATGCGCAGATACCTGCTCAAAGTCATCGAAGATTTCCTGCATGAGAGACAGGTGGGTGTGATCACCGATTTCTCCAGGGACCACTATGACGGACGGGCGGAGTTTTTGCGCATTGGGGAAGGTTCACTGGGTGGTAAAGGCCGCGGCCTCGCCTTTGTCAACAACCTGATCAACTGTTACCCCGTGTATAACGCCTTTCCGGGAACCCGTATCTCGGTGCCGCGTACCGCGGTCATCTGTACCGGTGCCTTTGACCGGTTCATGGAGAGCAACAACCTGACCCAGTTTGCCCTGGGTGAACACAGCGATGCAGAGATCATCGCGGCCTTTACCAGTGCCAAGATACCGCCAGACCTGGTGCAGGATTTGAAAGCCTACCTGTCATTTGTCGATTTTCCCCTCGCGGTCAGGTCCTCATCGCTGCTTGAGGATTCTCATTATCAGCCGTTTGCCGGGATTTATGACACCAGTTTTCTGCCCAACAACTATCACTCGCTGCGCGGTCGTCTCGCCCGGCTACTGGCCGCGATCAAGTTGGTTTATGCGTCGGTCTACTGCAGTAATTCAAAACACTACATCGAGGCGACCGGTAACCGGGCCGAAGAAGAGAAGATGGCCATCATCCTGCAGGAAATCGTCGGTCAGAACAGGGATGGCTATTTCTATCCGGTGCTTTCGGGGATGGCCAGGTCTTACAATTTCTATTCGATCGGACGGATCAAACCTGAAGAGGGGATCGCCTATATCGCGCTGGGTCTTGGCAAGACGGTCATCGAAGGTGAAAACTGTCTGTTCTTTTCCCCTTCCAATCCACAGGTATTGCCGCAATTTTCCACGCCGGAGGACTACCTGCGAAACAGCCAGCGCGATTTCTTCGCCGTTAACCTGAACAAACCCGGGGTCTTTCCGAAGAAGGGCGGAGATGATGGATTGGTAAAACTGAAAATGACCGATGCAGAACCGCACGGTGTGCTCAAGTACGTCGGTTCCACGTATTCCGCCGACAACGACCGTATATATCCGGGAATCGGGCGGGATGGAACCCGGATCGTCACGTTTGATCCGATGCTGAAATCAAAAATATTTCCACTGGATGAAATCCTGCAGTATTTGCTGCGCCTCGGTAGCCGGGCAATGAACGTGCCCATCGAGATGGAGTTTGCGGTGGAAATGTACCCGCAGCCTGGTAAACATAATGAATTCCGTTTCCTGCAAATCCGGCCGATGCTGGTGGATTCGTCATTTGAAGACATCACCGTGTTCGAGGGTGAATCCAGGCAGGTTTTTGCCAGGTCGGACCAGGCGCTGAGCCACGGCCGGATCGATGGTGTCAGGGATATCGTATACGTAAAAAGTGAGAACTTTAATCGCGCCAACATGATGCACATGGCCACGCACGTGGGTCAATACAATCAACAATTCAAGGAAAAAAACCAGCCGTACGTGCTGATCGGGCCGGGGCGATGGGGGACTTCGGACCGCTGGCTTGGAATTCCGACGAAATGGGACCAGATTTCATCGGCGCGCGTAATCATTGAAGCCGACTATGGAGATTTCGTGGTCGAGCCTTCTTTTGGCACGCATTTCTTCCAGAACCTGATTACGTTCCAGATCGGCTACCTTACGATCAACAGCAACAGCAAGAGTAATTACCTCGATTGGGATTGGCTCAATTCCCTGCAAGCCGTTTCAGAAACCGAATTTGTCCGGCATGTACATCTGCGGCGTCCGTTGGATATTCTGATTGACGGTCGCAATGGCAAGGCGGTCGTTTTCAAGACCCGCGCGGGTTCGCCCAGGAAGAAAAAACGGGCGAGCCATGCCGGAAAAAGCGCATAGTTTTAACAGGCCCTGCGTCAGCTTTCTAAGGTTGAAGGTGCACTCGAAATCTGGGGGCGCTCCGTTTCATCAACACAGAGTTTGAATATGTCCGGGCGGGAATAATGGCCGGTCGGATCCATGTCATAACGGGCTTTGATGATGTCATCGAGGTTGATACTGGTCGAAACCAGGTCTTCCCGGTCATATACGGGACCGGCGAGTACTTCCCCCATCGGTGACATAATCACGCTGCCGCCCCGAATCAGCGGCTTGTCATCCGGCCAGGTTTCATCCCGGTGCCGGTCGCCTGATGGCGCTGGCTGGAACTGGCATGCGCTGACCAGAAAATTCCGCCCCTCATAGGCAATGAAGGACATGCTGGTTTGCCAGATATCGCGGTCATCAACGGTTGGCGCACACCAGATTTCAATACCTTTTGCGTACATGGCCGTGCGCAGCAGGGGCATGTAATTTTCCCAGCATATGGCGGCGCCAATCCGTCCCGCGGCCGTATCCAGGACCGGAATGGTTGAACCGTCACCCTGTCCCCAGATCAACCGCTCGCTGGCGGTCGGCATGAGCTTGCGATGTTTGGCAAGCAGTGCACCCTGGTTTGAAATGAACAGCGCTGTACAGAAAAGCGTCGCGCCACTGCGTTCGATAACGCCGATGACGATCGCGGTATTGCAGGTTTTCGCCAGTTCGGCCACTGCGGCCACTTCCGGACCGTCGAGATCCACGGCCTCACGCCAATATTGCAGAAATTCCTCGCGTCCCGCCGCCGTCCTGTAGCCCACGCGCGTACCAAAATCCGCACCCTTGGGATAACCGCCGAGCAGGGCTTCCGGCATGACCAGCAAGTCACAATCGGCTTGTCTGATCTGCGCTTCATATGCGAGGATTTTTTCCAGCGTTGCCGCCGTTCCTTTCAGCTCGCTGCCGACTTGCAGAGCGGCGATGATGCGCTGTTTCATCTGCCTAAAGTACTCCGAGGTTCCTGCCAACTTTTATAAAGGCATCCACCGCACGATCGAGGTGGTGCTTCTCGTGTGCGGCTGAAACCTGCACACGGATACGAGCTTCGCCCCTGGGCACGACCGGGAAGAAAAAGCCGATGACATAGATGCCTTCATCCAGCAACCGGGCGGCAAATTCCTGGGCGAGCGGTGCGTCGTATAACATGACCGGAACGATGGGGTGGATTCCCTGCTTGATATCAAAACCCGCCTTGCTCATCCTGTCGCGGAAATAGCGGGTATTGCTTTCCAGCTTGTCACGTCTCTCGGTTGAACCGGAGAGCATTTCAAAGACTTTGATGGATGCCGCGACCAGCGGTGGCGGCAGGGTATTGGAAAACAGGTAAGGGCGTGAACGCTGACGCAGCAGGTCAATGATTTCCTGGCGTCCGGTCGTGAAACCACCGGAACCGCCACCCAGCGCCTTGCCGAGGGTCGAGGTGAAGACATCGATCTTGTCCATTACGCCACGGTATTCCGCTGAGCCCCTGCCGGTGGTGCCCAAAAATCCGGTCGCGTGACTGTCGTCGACCATGACCAGGGCATCGTAACGTCCGGCAAGCGCCGTGATTTCATCCAGTTTGGCGATATAACCATCCATGCTGAAAGCACCATCCGTGGCAATCAGGCGTGTGCGGCAGTCCTGTGTCTCCTGGAGTACTTTCTCGAGCGCCTGCATGTCGCTGTTGGCGTAGCGGAACCGCTGGGCTTTGCACAGACGTATACCGTCGATGATCGAAGCGTGGTTCAGGGCATCGGAAATCACCGCGTCCTGTTCGTCGAGAATGGTCTCGAAAAGACCGCCGTTGGCGTCAAAGCAGGAAGTGTAGAGGATGGTGTCCTCGGTGCCGAAGAATTCTGAAATCGTCTTTTCGAGTTGTTTGTGCAGGTCCTGTGTGCCGCAGATGAAGCGTACCGAGGCGAGGCCAAAACCATGATCGTGCAGTGCTTTACCCGCCGCTGCAATCACCTCCGGATTATCCGCCAGTCCGAGGTAGTTGTTGGCGCAAAAATTCAGAACTTCCTGACCGCCCTGGACCTTGATTTCCACGCTTTGCGGGGTGGTGATGACCCTTTCGGTTTTATACAGGCCGGCGGCACGGATTTCCGCCAGGGTCGTTTTCAGGTGTTGCAGTGAAACCATGTCACACTCCTTTCGCTATCCCCGCGGAGGACTGAATCTTGCACAGTGAGATTCCGGGTACTCAGACAAATACGGGAAGCCTTAGTTGGATACACCACACTAGATGGTGCCGGTCCAGTCACAGACCACTTTACCGGACTGTCCCGCAATCATCAGTTGGAAGCCGGTTTCGAATTCTTCAATAGGTATATGGTGGGTCAGGGCCTTGCGCAACGGGAAACCGGTCAGCACCATCTGCGTCATTTTATACCAGGTTTCATACATGCGGCGGCCATAGATACCGTGTATTTCGAGACCCTTGAATATGATCTGGTCCCAGTCGACACCGGTTCCGGCGGGCAACAGGCCCAGTAATGCCACCTGTCCGCCGTTAAACATGTGGTGCAGCAGATCATTGAAGGCGGCGGGTTGTCCGGACATCTCCATGCCGATGTCAAAACCCTCGATGTCCAGCTCTTTTACCACGCTGTGGATGGATTCGCGTTTGACATTGACCGTGCGCGTGGCGCCCATGTCCGCGGCCAGGCTCAGGCGGTAGTCGTTGACATCGGTGATCACCACGTGGCGTGCGCCCACGTGTTTGCAGATACCGGCGGCGATAATTCCAATCGGCCCGGCGCCTGTTATCAGTACGTCTTCGCCGACCAGGTCAAACTGCAGGGCGCAATGGGCGGCATTGCCGAAAGGGTCAAAAAATGCGGCCAGTTCCGGTGCGATCGCGTCGGGGATCGGCCAAAGATTGGTGGCAGGCACGACGATGTATTCGGCAAAAGCACCATCACGATTGACGCCGACGCCAATGGTATTGGGGCACAGGTGGCGTTTGCCGGCACGGCAGTTCCGGCAATGCCCGCAGATGATGTGACCTTCCGCTGAAACGCGGTCACCGATGTTGTATCCGGTAACCCCTTCACCCAGTTCTACGATCCTGCCGACAAATTCATGACCGATGATCATTCCCGGCTTGATTGTTCTTTGCGCCCACTCATCCCAGTTATAAATGTGGACATCAGTGCCGCAAATGGCGGTTTTTTCGACTTTGATTAGAACCTCGTTGGTGCTGGCCTGCGGGATGGCTACTTCCTCCATCCAGATGCCCCTGGCGGACTCGCGCTTTACCAATGCACGCATGGTCTGAGACATGACTGCTCCTGAAATGATGTGGTGATCGTGTACGGATTGAATTATACCGGAGCGCGCTTCAAGCTGCTCATCTCGTGTGTACACTGGCATGCGCCAGGGCGGCGTGGATGGCGGTCAATGCCCCGACTGCGGTGGCCTGCAGGCTGAAGTCAGCCAAATCACTCAATGACGTGGGTGTCGGGTTGATTTCGATGACGGCCGAGCCCGAACGTAGCGCGATAAAGGGCAGGGAGGCCGCGGGTTGCACGAGGCTCGAAGTACCGATGGAAAAGCACACATCGCATTCGAGCGCCGCTGTCGTGGCGCGCTCCATGACGCCCGCAGGCAACAGCTCTCCAAACCAGATAACCGCTGGTCGTGCCAGGCCTTGAGGATGATGGGGGGAGACGGGCGGCTGCCCGGGATTGGCCTCGATCCAGCTGCTTTCGATCGTCTTGCCGGTTTCGCTGCAGATCGAACGCATGATATTGCCATGCAATTCGACAACTTCGGTCGAACCTGCCAGTTGGTGAAGTCCATCGACGTTTTGTGTCACCAGCAGCATGCTGTCAAAGTAAGGTTCCATTTCAACCAGTGCGACGTGTCCGGCGTGGGGACGGACCCGGCTGATATTTGCGCGGCGCTCTGCATACCAGTCCCAGACCATCCGGGGCTGTTTCCGGAATGCCTCCGGTGTTGCCAGGTCCTCCGGACGGAACTTCGCCCACAGTCCACTCTGGGCGTCGCGAAAGGTCGGAACACCGCTTTCCGCTGACATCCCGGCACCTGTCAGGACCAGTATTTTCCTTGCGTTGAGCAACAACCCGATTAAACCGGCGGGTAATTCCATGACTTCACGCTTCCTGTTCAATGCTCAAGGCATATGGCTAAGTGTTGATTCTGAGTGTATTCTATCTGGTTCTGCGTGATGCATGAGTCCGGATTCAACATCTTTCGGTGATGGGCCGGGACGGTTGGTCATGTGAATGAAAATTTTAAAAGCTTATCGGGTTCGAGGCAGGTATTAGATGAAAGGAAAACTCTTTATCAAGACGCATGGTTGTCAGATGAATGAGTATGACTCAGACAAAATGGCGGACGTGCTTGGCAGCGTCTCACGGTCTTGAATTGACCGATTCCGAGGCCGACGCCGACGTGATCCTCGTCAACACCTGTTCCATTCGTGAGAAGGCCCAGGAAAAAGTGTTTTCGCAATTGGGTCGTTGGAAAAAACTGAAATCCGGTGGTCGCAAGGTCGTCATTGGTGTGGGCGGCTGTGTCGCGAGCCAGGAAGGTGAGGCCATCATCAAGCGCGCACCTTTTGTTGACCTGGTCTTCGGACCACAGACACTGCACCGGCTTCCGGAAATGATCGACTCGGTGCGCAATACCGGCAGGCCGGCTGTGGATATTTCGTTTCCGGAAATCGAAAAGTTCGACAGTCTGCCCGCTGCCGGCGCAAAGGGCCCGAGCGCCTATGTTTCCATCATGGAAGGCTGTTCAAAATATTGTACGTTCTGTGTCGTGCCCTATACGCGCGGCGAGGAAGTCAGCCGGCCGCTGGATGACGTTGTCGCTGAATGTGCCGGGCTGGCTGTTCAGGGCGTCAAGGAAATCAACCTGCTGGGACAGAATGTCAATTCATATGACGGCGAACTTTACGAGGGTGGCCGGGCGGACCTGGCCTTATTGATCCATTATGTTGCCGCCATCGATGGCATCGAAAGAATAAGGTTTACCACATCACATCCCGTGGAATTTTCCAACAGCCTCATCGAAGCATTTGGCGAAGTCCCCAAACTGGCGAATTATGTTCACCTGCCCGTGCAAAGTGGTTCTGACCGCGTTCTTGCCATGATGAAGCGCGGTCATACCGTGCTCGAATACAAACAGAAAATCCGCCGATTACGTGAGCATCGTCCGGATATCAGCGTGTCCTCGGATTTTATCGTCGGTTTTCCCGGCGAAACGGAGCGTGATTTCGAAAACACCATGAAGCTCATCGCTGAAATCAATTTTGACCAGAGCTTCAGTTTCATCTATAGCGCCCGGCCGGGCACACCGGCGGCTTCGCTGCCGGATGACACACCGCTGGAAGTCAAGAAGGAACGTCTTATGCGTTTACAGGCACTGATCAACAGGCAGGCTTTCGATATCAGCATGGCCATGGTCGGCAGCGTGCAGCGGATTCTGGTGGAGGGTTACAGTAAAAAGGGTTCAAGGCAACTCGCGGGCAGAACGGAAAACAACCGGGTGGTGAATTTTGAAGGTCATCCGCGTCTGATCGGAGAATTTGCCGATGTCGTCATTACCGAGGCGCTGCGGAATTCTCTTCGCGCACGTATCGTCGCGGTCGATGAGCCATCGGCCGCCATGGCCTAGTGTCCTGTTACGCATCCAATAACGCATTCAGAGCCCCGCATACGCGCAAAGGCAAGGCGCGGGCCGCAGGGAATGGCGTGCCCTTTCCAAGGGCCGCAACGCAGCATTGGCGCGTATGCGGGGCTCCCTCCGGGCAAGGCGGGAAGCGGCCATCTGCCGTGTTGCGCTCGCTTGAATTAGCGCAGCTAGTCCTGCGCTCGCGCGCCTTGCAGCTGACCGCTTCCCGCCTTGCTGAACGCGTCATTGGATGCGTAACAGGACACTTGTAACCTGATGAGCCAAAGAATAAACCTCGAGCTGGAACCCGCCGATACCGAACGCCTGGCCAATTTGTGCGGCCAGTTTGACCAGCATCTGAAACAGATAGAAGGCCGCTTGCATGTGGATCTTTTTTGCCGCGGCAACCTGTTTACGGTGCAGGGGGAACTCCGCCAGGCACGTGCGGCCAGTCGCCTTCTCAAGCAGTTATATACGCTTTCCGAATCTGAATTCCTGACACCCGAAGTCATCAACCTGCACCTGCAGGAGTCGGGTATCGCTGAGATCGCGGACGAGGTTGAAAAAGAACCCCACGCGGATGAGGTCACGATCATTACGAAACGTGGCGCTATTCGAGGTCGCGGCCCCAATCAGAAGCAGTATTTACGCAACATCAATAAACACGCTGTCAACTTCGGAATCGGACCTGCCGGAACGGGTAAAACTTACCTGGCGGTGGCCAGCGCCGTGGCGGCACTGCAGGCGGATCATGTGCAGCGCATCGTACTCGTCAGACCGGCCGTGGAAGCGGGCGAGCGGCTTGGATTCCTGCCCGGTGACCTGGCTCAGAAGGTTGACCCCTATTTGCGTCCACTGTACGACGCGCTCTACGAAATGCTTGGCTTTGACCACGTGGCCAGGCTGATCGAACGCAACGTGATCGAAGTGGCGCCGTTGGCCTTTATGCGCGGACGCACGTTGAATGATGCCTTTATCATTCTCGATGAAGCCCAGAACACGACGACCGAGCAGATGAAGATGTTCCTGACCAGGACAGGATTCGGATCAACTGCCGTCATCACCGGCGATATTACGCAGATTGATTTGCCAAAACACCAGCTTTCCGGTCTGAAACAGGCGATAAAAATATTGAAGGATGTCGAGGGCATCAGTTTCAGTTATTTCAGCGCGAGGGACGTGGTCAGGCATCCGATGGTGCAACGTATCGTGATGGCCTATGACAGGGCGGCTGCTGACGAGACCGGCGATGCAGGCTGATTTGGAAATCCAGCGTGCCACCAAGGCAAGCAATACGCCGGGTGACGACCGGTTTCGACTTTGGATCGATGCCGTGCCAGTTGCACGGGAGGTCGAATATTCATTGGGCATACGTATTGTCGATGACCAGGAAGCGCAGCGTTTTAACCTTGAATACCGTAACCGGGACTATGCCACCAACGTGTTGTCTTTCCCGGCGGAATTGCCTGAAGGTTTACCGGATGAAATCAGGCAGACCCAACTGGGCGACCTGTTGATTTGTGCACCGGTGGTGATTCGTGAAGCGCAGGAGCAAAACAGGCCGGAGGCTGATCACTGGGCGCACATGACGATTCACGGTATATTGCACTTGCTCGGATACGATCATGAACTGCCTGAAGAGGCGGTCGCCATGGAATCCCTGGAGACCGAAATTCTGGCAAACCTGGGAATTTCCGATCCCTACGAGGACATCACGTGAAGCGTTTTGAGAAGCCAATGCTGAAATATTTGCACGCTTCTGGTAAAACACACTTTAATTCATAGAATTCCTGCGCATAGTGTTAACAGGCCCTAATAAATGAGCGAAGATCAATCGAGTAACGGTTCCGGGCCCAAAACCTGGATGGGGCGCATCAGCAAAGTGTTTTCATCCGAGCCCCGGGACCGTGAAGAGCTGAGAGAACTGATTAAAGAGTCCTGTGAGAAGGGCATACTTGACGCAGATGCCGTTGCAATGATCGATGGCGCACTCGCCGTATCGGAAATGCAGGTTCGCGACGCGATGGTGCCGCGATCGCACATGGTCGTCATTCCGGTTGAATCTTCCCTGGACGAATTCCTGCCGAAGGTTCTTGAATCCGGCCACTCACGATTCCCGGTAATCGGTGAGGACCGCGATGAGGTTGAAGGCATTCTGCTGGCCAAGGATCTGTTGCGCCACTATGCGGAGGAAAGCGAAACCTTCAATCTCAAGGCTCTGCTCAGGCCCGCGGTCGTGATTCCTGAAAGCAAGCGTTTGAACATGCTGCTAAGGGACTTTCGCGCCAGTCGCAACCACATGGCCATCGTGGTCGATGAGTACGGCGGGGTATCCGGTCTGATTACCATCGAGGATGTTCTCGAAGAGATCGTCGGCGAAATTGACGATGAGCACGACGAGGAAGAAGAGGCGCCGATCAAGGCACTTGGCAATCACAGCTATCGTTTAGATGCACTGGCCGAGGTTGGGGAATTCAACGAGGCATTCGAAACGAACCTGAGTGATGAAGACTACGACACCGTGGGCGGCCTGTTGCTTGCTGAGTTTGGCCGGGTCCCGGAAACGGGGGAGGAAGTGGTTTTGGCAGGGCGTTTCCATTTTCGCGTAACCGCGGCCGATAACCGTCGTATCGTCATGCTTGAAATGAATGATCTCAAGCCCGATTAGTCCGCGCACCGGACGCAGACGGTCAGGTTTGCTTCAAAGTTGGTGGCTTTATCTTGGCCTGGCGTTGCTGATCTGCTCCAGGGTGGGTATTGCTTCCGAAGTTTCGCCCATACCCGCGGTTCCCGCCGATGGCCACGAAGCGTGGTTGGTGACATTCGGGCCCGGCGAAATCTACTTTGAACGCTTCGGGCACAATGCCATCTGGCTGCGGGAACCCGCTGTCGGCCTGGACCATACCTTCAACTTTGGTAATTTTGATTTTGAGCAGGAAGATTTTTTCCTGCACTTCATGCGCGGACGCATGCTGTATTTTTCCGTAGCACAACCGGCAAAATGGGATTTTGACCTTTACCGGCAGGAAAACCGGAGTATCCGGGCTCAGAAACTCAACTTGACAGAACCGCAGTATCAGCAGTTACGTGATTTCCTGCTGGACGAAATCCAAGTTGAAAACCGCGAGTATCGCTATGATTATTATCTCAATAACTGTTCGACGAGGATCAGGGACGCGCTCGATTTTGCACTCGATGGCGCACTCCGTGTGCGTACCGGACAGGTTCCCGCGAAACTGAACTTCCGCGACCAGACCCGGCGTCTGACAGAGATGCAGTTCTGGGTTTACCTGGGTCTGGAGACCAGTCTGGGATTTCCGGTGGACCGGGCGATCTCACGCTGGGACGAGATGTTCATTCCAATGGTCGTTGCAGACGAGATTGCTGCGATGTCAGCGCAAACAGCCGGGACCGGAGAGCCGCTTGTCGGCTTGGATACAATGTTTTATACCTCGACGCTGGCCGCGCCAAATGAGACGCCAGTGCCGGTCTGGTACCGCTACCTGTTAACCGGTCTTGCTATCACCGGGCTGGCCTGGCTAAGCGGCAAATTCATGCCACGGGTATGGCTGAATGGTCTATGCCGCGCCTGGGTCCTGGTCAGCGCAACCATGGGTTTGGCGCTCGCTGCATTGTGGTGGTTAACTGATCATGCAGCCGCCAGGGACAATGCCAACCTGCTGGTGCTTAACCCCCTGGTATTGCTGGCATTGCTGCCCGCGCTGCAACGGCCGGGTGCGGTCGTGCTGGCCGCTGGAAACCTGTTGGCATTTGTCCTGTTATTTCTGCCCGAACACCAGTACAACCTGGATGTGCTTGCCATATTTACGCCGGTTAACCTCGCCGTTGCGTTTTATTTGTTTCGCTCAGGGACCGTCAGGAAAGGGGAACAGGGTGCGCTGGGATAATATTTCTACCCGTGATTCGTCACCGGATACGGATATGACAAATAACTGGTCATAATCCAAATCGTCCATATCCCTGATAAAACACACGCATAACAGGCGGGCGAGATCAGGGGTGGTGTTGCTGTGCCCGACGACGAGCGCATTGTGCCGGTTTTCCCGCAGGTCCTTGACCAGTGCTGGGAGGTCGTGGGGATCGTACAGTGTCAATTTCAGCCCCAGCATCGTAGCCAGCGGCTCGGCGGTATCGCGACTGCGGCGGTAATCGCTCGACCAGATATCCGTGATGCCCTTGTCCCTAAGCCAGTTGGCCAGTTGTTCCGAGCGGTAGTGGCCCATGTCTGTAAGACCCGGGTCGTCGCCGTCATCCGCCAGTTTTTCCGAATGCCGGACAAGGTAAAGCGTGTAATCGCCATCTGCTTCGGTTGCCCCCGCATTGCCCATGATGCAAACAAGCAGAAGTAAAAGCAGCCTCGGAATACGCATCAGGTGGCCAGCTCATTGAGCAATTCGGCCTGGTGTTCCTGTGTCAGGGGTCCGATGATCATATCCAGGTTGCCGGTCAGCAACTCATCCAGCTTGTACAGGGTCAGTCCGATCCTGTGGTCGGTTACCCGCCCCTGGGGGAAATTATAGGTGCGGATCCGTTGCGAGCGATCGCCTGAACCCACCTGCAGTTTCCTGCTTGCAGCCTGTTCGCGCGCCTGTTCGGCTCTTTCCCTTTCAAGCAGACGGGCGCTTAGCAAAGACAGTGCACGCGCCTTGTTCTTATGCTGCGATCGCTCATCCTGGCATTCGACCACGATTCCGGACGGTAAATGGGTGATGCGAATAGCCGAGTCAGTCGTGTTCACGTGCTGGCCGCCGGCACCGGACGAGCGGTAGGTATCAATTTTGAGATCCGAGGTCTGGATGTCCACGCCCTCAATATCCTCGCGTTCCGGCAGGATGGCAACCGTGCACGCCGAGGTGTGGATACGACCCTGTGATTCGGTTTCAGGCACACGTTGAACACGGTGTGTTCCCGATTCAAACTTGAACCTGGAATAGGCGCCGTGGCCAATGATGCGGGCAACGATTTCCTTGTAGCCGCCATGTTCGCCATTGCTGGTGTTGATGGTTTCAATCTGCCAGTGTTTGTTTTCCACGTAGCGGTGATACATTCGAAACAGGTCGCCGGCAAACAGGGCGGCCTCATCGCCGCCTGTACCTGCGCGGATTTCGAGGAATATATTGCTCTCGTCATCCGGGTCCTTGGGCAGCAGGAGGACGTTCAGTTGTTCTTCGAGTTCTCTCTGCCGCTCGCTCGCGCTTTCAATCTCCTCACAGGCGAGATCGTGCATTTCGACGTCCGGGCTTTTTAGCAGGCTTTTCGCCTCTTCGACGGAGCGCCCGGCCTGTTGCCATTTCTGCCAGGTTTCCACCACCGGACCCAGTTGCGAATACTCGACCGACAATTCGCGAAACCGCTTCTGGTCGGTGATGATCTCCGCTGTGCCCAGAAGGATGCCGACCTCCTCGTAACGTTCCCGTGCCTGACCCAGCCGGGCGCTGATTGAAGGTAACAGGCTCACTTCTCGTCTTCCGGTTCAAACAGGCGGTTGGCAACCTTTAAGAGTTCATCATCCTGTTCTTCGGCCGCCTGGCGCAGACGTGTGCTGGGTAAATGCAGGATGCGCTTGGTCAGGGTATGCGCCAGCTTCGCAATCACCTGTTCCGGGTCCTGGCCTGCCCTGATTTTCCGCAAGGCCTTGTCGACCAGTTCATCGCTGTTCATGCGTGCGTGTTTATGCAGGTTTTTCAGGTAAACCGCCGCCCGGGCGCTGTTCAGCCAACGCATGAATTCATCGACGGATTCTTCCACATCGGTTCCGGCGGCCTCGGCGGCTTCACTGCGCTTGGAAAGATTCTCGTCTACGACCTTTTGCAGATCGTCAATGGTATAGAGGTACACGTTTCCGAGCTTGCCGACGTCGGGGTGGATATCCCTCGGCACCGCGATATCGACCATGAACATGGGCTGATTACGGCGTTGCTTGAGCGCTGCCTTGACCGTATTGGCGTGAATAATGGGTTCGAGACTGGCGGTTGAGCTAATCAGGATATCCGCTCTGTGCAAAACGCCAGGCAAATCGTTCAGCGAAACGGCAAATGCATTGAACTGTTCGGCCAGTTCGTTGGCCCGCTCGATACTCCTGTTGGCAATGATCAGGCTCGACAGGCCTTTGTCATGCAGGTGGCGGCCACACAATTCGACCATCTCACCGGCACCGACCAGGATAACGGTCTTGCTGGCCAGGTCTCCAAAGATTTGCTTTGCCAGCATGACGGTCGTATAGGCGACTGAAACCGAGTGTTCGCCAATATGGGTCTTGGTGCGGATGCGTTTGCCGGTGGCGAACGCGCGCTGAAACAAGCGGTCCAGGACCTTTTCTACACCGCCCACTTCGGCAGACATTTGCCAGGCATCCTTTAGCTGACCGACAATTTGTGACTCGCCCAGGACCAGGGAATCCAGTCCACCCGCAACCCTGAAAAGATGGTGCACTGCTCGATCTCGTTCGTGCACGTAACAATGCTTTTCCATTTCCGTGTCACTCAGGCCGCCCTTGGCTTGCAGCCATCGGCGCACCTGGGTGCGGCTCTGCTTCGGGCCGACGCTGTAAACCTCGGTGCGGTTACAGGTACTGACGATCACGACCTCCTCGATTCCTTCGAGGTCGAGCAGTTCCCGCACCCGATCGGCATAGTCGATCCGCGTGATGGCAATTTTCTCGCGGATTTCCAGCGTTGCTGTATGGTGACTGATTCCGGTAATAAGGAGTGGCATGGGCGATTATTCTAATAAAAAACCTGGCAAATGTGCTTGCCAATCAGGGTAATTTCAAGTCCGGCGCAGTTCAGATACCCGTCCAATGGACGATTATCATCTTTGCTTGCTCGCGGGGATTGGTTAGCTGGCTTCAAGCGGTTATCCTGTGTCACATGAATTGTGACTATTGTTTCATGAAAAGGGTAGTGTGCGTGCTCATTTTCGTCATGTCGATACTGGCAGGATGTGCAACTGTGCAGGAATCACCGTCCGTGACGGTCGCGGAGACCGGTTCCGCGCCCGTGGAATCGGCACCTGAAGAGGACTCAACAGCCGAATTGCCCCCGACAGATGCGGATGTGATGTACCACGTGTTTGCCGCAGAGGAGATGGGCGCTGAGGGCGATTTTTCAGGCGCGGCAGCCGAGTATCTGGAGGCTGCGCTGAAATCTGAAGATCCTGAAATCGCGGAGCGGGCCGCAAAGGTGGCGGTTTCAGCCGGGGAATGGCAGTTGGTCGCACTGGCCTCGGACCGTTGGGCGACGCTGGACCCCGAAAGTCTGAACGCGCGCGAACTGGCCGCCGGTTCGAGGTTGAAGGAGGGTGACTTTGCCGGAGCTGAGTACCAGCTTGCGCGGATTCTCGAGTTGACTGCAGCTGACCAGGACGAGGGTTGGAATATCGTCATCTCATTACTCGCGCCCGTTGATGACCAGGGCCGTGCGAATAAGATACTGGACGGTCTGCTGGAGCAATTTGGCGGGGGATCGAACGTCAGTGCACTGTTTGCACGCAGCCGTCTTGCCGCTAATTTCGGTGAACTGGAACAGGCTTTTGACCTCGCCGAACAGGCCATAAAACTTGAGCCCAAAAGGGTGGATTTGTTGGCCTGGTCGGGCAGGCTTGCCGTCAACCTCGGAGACCAGTTACTGGCGCTAAACCGCTATCAACAAGCCTGGGAGACTGAACCCCGGAATGAAAAAATTGCCATGGCCTATGCAGAGCTCTTAAAGAGAAATAATGAGCTGAAAACTGCAGAGGATGTATTGGCCCAGTTGCCCGACACACCCGATATGAGATTTGCCCGTATTGTTTTTGCATTGGATGGTGGTGACACGGAAAGTGCGAAGGCGCTGTATGCAGGTTTTTACACCGTGAAGTACGACGACAAGTCGCAGGCGGCATTTCAGGCGGCGCAAAGTGCCGAGTTGCTTGAGCTTCAGCGCGAAGCCATTGACTGGTACGAACAGGTCAGCGGTGAAAATTCGATACGCGCCATCATGCGTCGGGCGTTTTTGCTGGCCGGGCTAGGCGATGTCGAAGCGGCGCGGAATCTGCTGACCCAACTCAGGGTCAGGGCTGACGCCGAGATCAAATCCCAGAGTTACCAGGCTGAAGCACAAATCCTCCAGGAGGCAGGTGACAAGGAGCAGGCGCTCAAGCTTTTGAGTGACGGTCTGGAGTCGTTGCCCGAAGACGTCCCGATGCGTTATATGCGGGCGCTGATGGCGGTCGATCAGGGTCAACTGGAATTGGCCGAAAATGATTTGCGGCTGATCATTTCGGAACAACCCGACAATGCCGCGGCCATCAATGCGCTGGGTTATACACTGGCCGACCTGACCGATCGTTATGACGAAGCCGAAGAACTGATATCACAGGCCTACGAACTGCAGCCCGATGACGCCTCCATTATCGACAGCATGGGCTGGATATCTTACCGGCTCGGACGTTTACCCGAAGCCGAGAGTTACATGCGGGAAGCCTGGAAAATGATGCGCAATGCCGAGATTGCGGCCCACCTGGGAGAAGTGCTGTGGGCCCGGGGACAAAAAGAAGAGGCGCGTTCTACCTGGCAGTTGGGCCTGCAACTGGAAAGTGATAATGAAATTCTGCTCGATACCATGCGCCGTTTCGGTGAGCAGCCTTGACAAGGATTTTCGCGTGCAGGCGTTATTGGTTGATTCTTGCGCTTTGCACCCTGAATGCCTGCACTGCCGTTCCGCCAAAAGGCGCAGCAGGCGTTGATCGTGCGGCGTTTCAGGATCGTGCCGTCCAACTCAATGCCATTACGGCGTGGGGCCTTGCGGGCAAGATTTCCCTGGATGATGGTGACCAGGGAGGCAGTGGCAGACTCCAGTGGGAAGTTAAACCCGGTCATAGCGAGATTGATTTTCACGGTGCGCTGGGGCGTGGGGCGTGGCATTTACAGGTTGGCCCCGGAGGCGCGTGGTTACAGTTGGCGGATGGTACCGAACAGACCGCGCCCGGTGTGAGCGAATTGATCCAGGAACAAATCGGCTGGCCCATACCATTGGACGCCCTGCAATGGTGGGTGAGGGGTCTGGCGGCACCGGGGGTCATTGAAAACGAAACGCTGGATCCGGAGGGATTGTTGATCTCGCTGCATCAGTTTGGCTGGAGCGTGGATTTCAACCGTTATGATGTATTTGCCGGTATGGAGATGCCCGTTCGACTGGATGCCAAGCGTGATAATTACCGGGTAAAACTGGCCATTAGCCGTTGGCGAATGGGTGTAGATGATGAGCCCGCCGATTGAAAACGCATTGAAGGTTTGGCCCGCGCCAGCCAAGTTGAACCTGTTTCTGCATATTACCGGTCGTCGTCCGGACGGCTATCACGAATTGCAGACCCTGTTTCAATTACTGGACTGGGGGGATGAATTAAGTTTCGCGCTCAACACTAACGGTCATATCAGCAGGATTGATAACAGCGCCGGCATTCCAGAGTCGGAGGATATCTGCGTACGCGCGGCGCACCTGCTTCAAAATCGCTGTGATGTGCAAATGGGTGTACAGATTACATTGCACAAGCGCATTCCGATCGGTGCTGGTCTCGGTGGCGGCAGTTCCGACGCCGCAACGGTTTTGTACGCATTGAACCAGTTGTGGTCCTGTGATTTATCCCGGCAACAACTTGCCGAGCTGGGTCTGGAACTGGGTGCTGATGTGCCGGTATTTGTCAATGGATACAGCGCGTGGGCGGAGGGTCGGGGTGAGCGGTTGCAGGCCGTTGAGCTCGGTCAAAGGTTCTATGTGCTGGTGTTTCCGGATGTGAGTATTTCTACCGCCGATATATTTCGTCATCCGTCACTCAAGCGTGACTCCAGGCCGGTGGAGATGTCTCCAAAATGGTACCGGCCGGGCCGGAATGACTGCGAAGCGGTCGTGCTGCAGTTATACCCGCAACTCAGGCAACTGGTCGAGGATTTGTCCGCCTGGGGTGAACCGCACATGAGTGGCACGGGCAGCACGTTTTTTTTATCATTCAACACAAAAAAAAATGCAATCAGCGCGGCAAGCGAATTAGAATGCCGATATAATGTCCGGCCTGTCAGCGGGGTAGACAGATCAAATTTGTTGAATAAATGACCGTAGAGTTGTGAACATTAAGTATTGAAGACGTTTGGGACGTCGCCAAGTCGGCTAAGGCACGGGGTTTTGATCCCCGCATTCGCAGGTTCGAGTCCTGCCGTCCCAGCCATTTTTGAAAACCGATTAACAATTCAGTCCAGGTGGTGAGACAGTGGCCAGTCCTTCCCTGATGGTATTTGCAGGTAATGCCAACCTCAAATTGGCAAACGACATTGCGCGTGAACTCGGTGTTCCGATGGGCAAGGCGGTCGTTGACCGATTCAGCGATGGGGAAGTTCTGGTCGAGATCATGGAAAATGTCCGTGGCCGCGATATTTACCTGATCCAGCCGACTTGTGCACCAACAGCCGATAACTTCGTCGAACTGCTGGTGATGGTGGATGCGTTGAAGCGCGCGTCGGTAGCCCGTGTTACCGCGGTTATTCCCTATTTCGGCTATGCCCGCCAGGACCGGCGTCCACGCTCCGCACGTGTACCGATCACCGCCAAGGTGGCGGCCAAGATGATCAGCACGGTCGGAACGGACCGCGTCATAACCATCGACCTGCACGCCGACCAGATCCAGGGTTTCTTTGATATTCCGGTGGACAACGTCTATGCCTCTCCGTTGACGCTGGCGGACATCTGGCAGCACCAGGGTGCTGAAGGCCTGGTCGTCGTGTCTCCGGATGTTGGCGGCGTAGTTCGGGCCAGGGCCATCGCCAAGCGTCTCGATTCTGAACTGGCCATCATCGACAAACGCCGGCCCCGCGCCAATGTTGCAAAGGTCATGAATATCATCGGCGATATCCAGGGTAAAAATTGTGTGATGGTAGACGACATGGTCGATACGGCAGGCACCCTTTGCACCGCGGCAGCTGCGCTGAAGGAACACGGCGCCAAGCGGGTCGTCGCCTATTGTGTTCACCCGGTGCTTTCAGGACCGGCGATTGATAACATTGTCAATTCCCAGTTGGATGAACTGGTCGTAACCGACACCATTCCGCTAAGTGTTGCCGCGCAGGAATGCGGGAAAATCCGCCAGCTGAGCGTTGCGCAAATGTTGGCGGAGACCATCCGCCGCATGGCGCACGGGGAATCGGTGAGCTCCCTTTATGTAGATTGAAGTGAGGTCACCGCCCATTCAGACGATCGACAGATTCAGTTTTTAGCAGATATAATGCTTTTTAAGTTCCTGATTTTATCAGGGGATTCAGTCTGGTTTTGACATGCTGCGGATCCCGGTAGAAAGGGGGAACAGCCAAAGGGCTTTGGGAGAACAGACATGACACGGACGTTCAGGTTAGTCTTTTTATTTCTTTTTCTCGGTATGTTGGCACCGGCCGTCTGGGCGCAGTCCATCACGCGCGGTCCATACCTCCAGCAACAAACCGATCACAGCATGATTGTGCACTGGCGCACCAATGTCGCCACCGATTCGGTGGTGCGCTTTGGCACCAGCAGCACCAACTTAAACTTAATCAGCTCAGACGCGTCATCTACGACCGAACATACCGTGCTTGTCAGTGGACTTTCCCCGTCGACGGAATATTTTTATTCGGTCGGTAACAGCGTAGGCGCCATTGCCGGCGACGCGACCTTTCATTTTGCCACTGCGCCCGTTCCCGGTACAGCTGCCAGTACGCGTTTCTGGGTGATCGGTGACTCCGGAACAGCCAACAGCAATGCGCGCGCCGTCAGGGACGCATTCAAGACATGGTCAGCCTCAAAACCGGCTGATTTTATGTTGATGCTGGGTGATAACGCCTATAACAACGGTACCGATCTCGAGTATCAGAGTGCGGTTTTTGACACCTATCCCGAGTTGCTTCGTCAGTTGCCCCTATGGCCCACGCTGGGTAACCATGATGGTTACAGCGCTGATTCCCAGACGCAGACCGGACCGTACTACGATATCTTTGATTTACCCAAAAACGCCGAGGCCGGTGGGCTGGAATCGTTCACCGAGGCTTATTATTCATTTGATTACGGCAATATCCATTTTGTGGTGCTGGACTCATACGACAGTGACCGCACGCCGAACGGCAATATGCTGCAGTGGCTGGAAAGTGACCTGGCGATGAATGACAAACCGTGGCTCATTGGCGTCTGGCACCACCCGCCCTATACAAAGGGTTCGCATGACTCCGATACGGAGGGTGGCCTGATCGATATGCGGCAGAATGCATTGCCGATCCTGGAGGCCTGGGGTGTCGACCTGGTCCTGTCCGGGCACAGCCATACTTACGAGCGGTCCTATCTGGTGGACGGTCATTATGGATTGTCCGGAAGCCTTGACATCGACACAAACATACTGGATTTGGGTGACGGACGAGAATCCGGTGACGGCGCCTATCAAAAACCCGATATCATTGGCGCCGAGCACGAAGGCGCCGTGTATGCGGTTGCCGGTAGTTCCGGTAAGGTCTCCGCCGGGTATCCGCTGAATCATCCTGTCATGTACATTTCGCTGGAGTCACTGGGCTCCATGGTGCTTGATGTATCCGGCAACCGTCTTGACGCAACCTTTCTCGATCAGAATGCCTTGGTCAAGGATCAGTTCACCATCCTCAAAACCCCCGATGTCGAGGCGCCATTGATTGACAGCGCGAGCGCGGAAGACGCCACGCATGTGCTGGTCGATTTTTCCGAACGCGTCGATGTCGGCAGCGCCACGGATATTGTCAATTTTGATATTACGGGTTTGAGTATCGACTCGGCTGAATTGCTTGTCGGCAACACCACGGTGCGTCTGACCACATCCGCGATGACGGCGGGGGCGCACTATGTGATGACGGTCAACAACGTCATGGACGAGAGCAACAACAACATTGCCGCCAACAGCCAGGCAGGCTTTGATTTCAACGTCCTGATGACAAAATCATTCCAGAATGGCATGGCGCCGGACAGCGGCTATAACGGAACCTTTGATACCTATATCAGGGAAGCAAGTGCAAGCACAAATTACGCTTCGGCAACCACCTTGCAGGTCGATGGTGATGAGCCTGTCGGTTCGACCTCCGACATGTCCATCCTGCTCGGCTGGGACATCAGTGCCATCCCGTCCAGCGCTACGGTGCAGTCAGCCACGATTTATCTGAATGTAGTGAATGTGAGTAGTGGTCCTTATTTCTGTTACGCACTGCTGACCCCGTGGCAAGAGACACAGGCAACCTGGAACGAGGCCCTGACTGCGTCCGCGTGGGCACTGCCCGGAGCGGAGGGTGCCGGTGACAGGGACAGCCTGTCAGTGTGTACGATTTCAGTGCCGGTTTTGGGTCCGGCCAGCATCAGCCTGAACAATGACGGGCTGGCACTGGTGCAGTCCTGGGTAGACGGCAGTTCGCCAAACTACGGAATCGTGATCGCCGATTCGGCAACCACCGACGGGGCGGATTTTGATTCCAGCGATTCAGCCAACGCCATGAACAGGCCGAAACTGGAAATTGTCTATACCGTGCCGGGTACGCCGGGGAATACACCGCCGGTTGCTGAGTTCAGCCAGGCTTGTATCAAGCTGGCGTGTGATTTCAATGACCTGTCCTCGGATAGCGACGGAACCGTCGTTGGCTGGCTTTGGGATTTTGGTGATGGCAATGGATCGGCTGTACAGCATCCATCGCACACCTACGCCTCGGCATCGAATTACACGGTAAATCTGACCGTGACCGATTCCGATGACGCAACGGATAACATCAGCCATGTCGTCAACGTGGTTGCAAATATACCGCCGAGCGCATCGTTCACGCACGCCTGTACGGATCTTGACTGCGACTTTACGGACACATCCGGCGACAGCGACGGAAGCATTTCCGCCTGGTTGTGGAATTTCGGCGATGGAACAACTTCAAGCCTGCGGAATCCATCGCACACCTATACTGCCGCAAACACCTATACCGTCAACCTGACGGTCACGGATGATGATGCCGGCACGGACAACACTTTCGCGGACATCGGCGTGACCGAACCGCCCCAGTTTGTCGACTATGCCGCCAGCGGCCAAATCTCAGTTTCAGGCAGTGTCAACGGCAGTGTTGCGGATACGCAAACCGACAACGGGGTCAGCCAGTCCATTGAAGAACGTCAGAGTGGTGGCAAGAAACAGGACCGCTACAGTTTATTGGAACACAAATGGACATTTGAAATCGCGCCAGCATCTGGTTTTACGTTCAACCTGAACGGCTGGAGCAGCGGTTCGTCAGACGGGGATAATTTTGTATTTGCCTGGTCCACAAATGACAGTAGTTACAGTGATTTTCTGACCGTCAGTTCGACCGATCCCGGCAATTTTCAGAGCGCCGTATTGCCAAACAGCCTGAGTGGTA
Organism: uncultured Gammaproteobacteria bacterium; assembly: GCA_963727635.1. Taxonomy (GTDB): domain Bacteria; phylum Pseudomonadota; class Gammaproteobacteria; order Xanthomonadales; family SZUA-36; genus SZUA-36. Next base: position 269,028 of record CAVSHP010000015.1, read on the forward strand.
CCGTTTACATACGGGTTCGTGACAGTGACCAGACGGCAGGCCACCAAACCCTGGACAGGGTATACGTTGATCAGATGTATATCCATGCGGAGAATGCACCAGGGTCGCCGCCGGCAGCACCATCCGGGTTGCAGGCGACGACACTTTCGTCCAGCAGCATTGGGCTCTCCTGGAACGATAACTCGACGGACGAGTTGGGTTTCGACCTGCAGCGTTCTACCAACCAGTCAAGCTGGACCGGCATACCCGGGGTGGGTGTGGATACTACCGCTACGACGGACACGGGTTTATTGCCATCCACAACTTACTACTATCGGCTCAGGGCATACAACCTGTCCGGCAGTTCAGCCTGGACCACCACTACGTCGGCGATGACCGATGCCGGACCACCGCCTGCGGATATTACCCTGACTTTAAGTGGCAGCAAGAACCGCGGCTATCATGTGATCGATCTGAGTTGGTCGGGAACCACGGCCTCGAGTGTCGAAATCTATCGCGATGGCGGCCTGCTGATAACGGTGCCCGATAGCGGCAGTTACACGGACAATACGAGCAATAAGGGCGCGGGAAGTTACACCTACAAGGTGTGCGAAACAGGAACAAGCAATTGCTCGGCTGTTGAGAGCATCGTATTTTAGAACCGATGTCCGCACGTTCCGAGCAATCGTCCGGCAGGCCTCACCTGCTGCCGTTCGGGATCGCGGGCCTCGTGTTTATTCTCATGACGGCCTGCCCGATCGTGCATGGGCACCCGGATCTGCAATTACAGATCGACGAGATATCCAAACAACTGGCACTGGATCCTGACAATGTGGAACTACTTTTAAGCAGAGGCGATTTGCAGCGCCGCCACGAGAATTGGGATTTGGCGCGCGTCGATTTCAATCGGGTACGTGAACTTCAACCCGGGAATGAAACTGTCGACTGGTATGAGGGCCGCCTGGAGGTGCAAGCCGGGCAAGCGGTTGTTGGTGTGCGCTACCTGGACCGGTTTTTAGGTGCAAATCCAGATCATTTGATTGCCTTGCAGAACCGTGCCAGTGGGTATTTATCGCTGAACCAGCCATTGCTGGCGGCGAACGACTATCAATCCGTCATCCTCAATTCTGAGAGGCCCGCGCCATCCCTGTACCGAGCCAATGCCGTTGCGCTCATCAGGGCTGGCGCCGATCATTTTCCGGCCGCGATGGAAGTTGTGTTGCAGGGATTGTCGAACTTTCCGGCAGAGGTCACGCTCACCGCTATCGCCACGGATCTGTCTTTGGCCCAGTCGGACATGGGAACGGCCAAACGTTTGATAAATGAATTACCGGCCCCTGTCCTCAATCTTCCGCAATGGCAGACACGTAACGCGCTGTTGGAATGTCAATCAGGGCATCCGGCAATGGCTGGAATCTGGTTTTCTGGTGCAGACGAAAAATTCCATGGACACGGGAATACATCTGGCCTGCTTTCTGGGGAATGGCTGGAGCGTCTTGCAACGCAGCCAAGTCCTGAAAATTGCAGGGCTGCTGTTGTTGATATTCTAAACAATCTGCAGGATTGAAGCCGAATACAATTCATAGTCGGATTTGCGTAAATAATTGCTATAGCTATTGCGCCAACCCATCATGAGTAAGTTATAATAGCCGGCTGATTTTTGCGCCGCCCCTGGTCGCGGGGATGGATGAATTGCCGTGTAAACGGCTTTTGGCCTCGATTCGGTTTAAGCTGTATCGGAGCGAAATTAATATTTTGAGGAATATCATGACTGATTTAAACATTATCAACGCGGAAATCCGTGAGGATGTAGGGAAAGGTGCGAGCCGCCGCCTGCGTCATCAAGGTAAAATCCCCGCCGTAATTTATGGTGGACATAGAGAGCCAGCCACCCTTGCGATTGAGCATGATCCTTTGAAGCATGCTACTCAGCGCGAATCTTTTTTCTCCAGCATCCTGGAAATAAAGGTCGCGGACGGACGTACCCAGAAAGTCGTTGTCCGCGATGTTCAGCATCACCCTTTTAAAGCGCAGATCATGCATCTCGACTTCATGCGTGTTTCCGATACGGAAACTCTTCGCATGTCTGTTCCGATTCATTATATTGGTGAAGACAAGTCCGAAGCTGGCAAGGCTTCCGGCGTGGTTATCCAGCACTTGGTGACGGAAGTTGAAATTGAGGCGCTGCCGGGCAATATCCCCAGTTTCCTCGGTATAGACCTTTCCGGCCTGAAACTGGGTGATGTCATCATGTTATCTGATATTCAGTTGCCTGAAGGTGTGGTGATACCTGCGCTGGCCGGCGAAGACATTGATGATGTCATGATCGCCAATACGTCACATATCAGGGAATCCCAGGGTACAGGTGCCGAGGCTGAAGCTGCTGATGCAGAGCTTGATGCTGATGTTGATGTTATTTCAGACGAAGCAGATGAGTCAGATGAGCAGGAAGGCGCTGACGAAGATTAGTCCTGGGGTTTGGGCAGGTAATTCTGCTATCGACAAGTGTTTGGGTAAGGGATACTTAGCGGAGTAGAAATTGTCCGAATTGTTCTTGATAGTTGGCCTTGGTAATCCAGGCAGCCAATACAGCCAAACCCGGCACAATGCCGGGTTTTGGTTTTTGGACAGCCTGCATAAAGAGGCTGACGCAGGAGCAGGTGATACCCGGTTCAGGCTGCAGTCCAGGGTCTCTTCGGAAATTTGTCGGTGCCGTGTTTACGGGAAAGACTGCATTTTGGCCAAACCGGATGTTTTTATGAATCACAGCGGCAGGGCTGTCAGGGCGCTGGTAGATTATTACAACATCAGCACCGAAAACCTGTTAATCGCCTATGATGATCTGGATCTTCCGCCTGGCACCGTCCGTTTGAAGAAGGGTGGCGGTCATGGCGGGCACAACGGCATGCGGGATATTTTCCATCATGTCGAAAACACTGATTTCCTGCGGCTGAGAATTGGTATTGGTCATCCTGGCGTCAAAGATGCCGTTACCGGGTACGTGTTAAGCCGTCCAACAGCTGATCAAGAACAGCAAATGATGCACTCGATTGGCGAAGCCATTGCCGTCATGCCCGATCTTTTAGCAGGCAACGCCTCAAAGGCCACCAAGGACTTACACACTGGTGATGAATCACCGGTCAACTGAATTGGATATGGATCATGGGTTTTAAATGTGGGATTGTCGGGCTGCCAAACGTTGGCAAGTCCACTTTGTTCAATGCGCTGACCGAATCCAGTATCGCAGCTGAAAACTATCCATTTTGCACCATAGATCCGAATGTCGGCATTGTGCCGGTGCCGGATTTGCGTCTTGCACAGTTGGCTGCGATCGTGAAACCTGAAAAGATTATTCCCACCACCATGGAGTTCGTAGATATTGCCGGTCTGGTTGCCGGTGCCTCCAAGGGTGAGGGCCTGGGTAACAAATTTTTGTCCCATGTTCGGGAAACGGATGCGATTGCACACGTGGTGCGCTGTTTTGAAAATGATGACGTGATCCACGTTTCAGGCAAAGTGAATCCAATTTCTGATATTGAAATCATCAACACGGAATTGGCGTTGGCAGATTTGGACACGGTTGAGCGTGCGCTGCAGAAAGCCGATAAACAGACCCGTGGTGGCGACAAGGAAGCATTGGCCCGCGTGGCGCTTCTGACCAGGGTCATGACCGGACTGAGTGAATACTGGAAACGTCCGCAGCCTCGATCTTGATAAAGAACAGAAAAGACAGCTGAAGGATCTAAACCTGTTGACAATGAAACCGGTCGAATACATTGCCAATGTTGCCGAAGACGGATTTGAGAATAACCCTTTGCTCGACCAGGTTAGGGCGTACGCAAGCGGTGAAAACGCCAGGGTCGTACCGGTGTGTGCGGCCATCGAAGCCGAAGTGGCGCAACTTGACCGTGAGGACCGGCAGGAATTTCTGGCCGCGCTCGGTTTGAAAGAATCGGGTCTGGCCGGTGTGATCCGTGCGGGGTATGCATTGCTGGATCTATTGACGTTTTTCACCGCCGGCCCAAAGGAAGTCAGGGCGTGGACGGTTACCAGGGGCGCAACGGCACCCAATGCGGCGGGCAAAATTCATACCGATTTTGAGCGTGGCTTCATACGCGCCGAGGTGACGGGTTTCGATGACTTTATCAGGTTCGGCGGTGAGCATGGCGCAAAAGAAGCCGGCAAATTGCGTCTTGAGGGCAAGGAATACATCACCCAGGAAGGCGATGTCATGCATTTTCGATTCAATGTTTGAATCAGCCAGGCAGGTAGTAGCTAATTTAGGTAATTCGATTGTCATGTATTGACAGTCGGACATTGGCTAAGGGAAAATAGGCGGCTTGCTTGACGGAGGGGTACTCAAGCGGTCAACGAGGGCAGACTGTAAATCTGCTGGCTATGCCTTCGGAGGTTCGAATCCTCCCCCCTCCACCATTTTTGATGGTGAAGAAACCCTGGATTTTGTTCAGGTTTTGGAAGTTTAGGCGGGTGTAGTTCAATGGTAGAACATCAGCCTTCCAAGCTGATTATGTGGGTTCGATCCCCATCACCCGCTCCAGATCTTCCGGCGTGGAGCGGGAAGATAATGAGCTTGATGTAGCGTTGCCAGATTACAGGTTTATAATTTGGCCCACATAGCTCAGGTGGTAGAGCACTCCCTTGGTAAGGGAGAGGTCACTGGTTCGAGTCCAGTTGTGGGCACCATGATAGCGATATTGGTACTTAATATATTTTTTAAAATTTAACTGCGGTTGTTTTTGGAGACTGGCATGTCCAAACAAAAATTTGAAAGAACAAAGCCCCATGTAAACGTGGGAACGATTGGTCACGTTGATCATGGTAAGACGACGTTGACGGCGGCGATGACGAAGATATGTGCTGAGGCACGCGGTGGTTCGTTTATCGCGTATGACCAGATTGACAATGCACCGGAAGAGCGTGAACGCGGTATTACGATTGCGACCGCGCATGTTGAATACGAATCAGACAAGCGTCACTACGCGCACGTGGACTGTCCGGGCCACGCTGACTATGTGAAGAACATGATCACCGGTGCGGCGCAGATGGACGGAGCGATCCTGGTGGTATCGGCGGCCGATGGCCCGATGCCGCAGACCCGTGAGCACATTCTGCTGGCGCGCCAGGTGGGTGTACCGTACATCATGGTGTACATGAACAAGGCTGACCAGGTAGACGACGCGGAGTTGCTGGAACTGGTGGACATGGAAATCCGGGAACTGCTGAGTTCGTATGATTTCCCGGGTGATGATATTCCGATCATCACGGGTTCGGCGCTGAAGGCGCTGGAAGGCGACACCTCTGAAATTGGTATTCCGTCGATCATTCGGCTGATAAAGCGATGGACGAATATTTCCCGGAGCCGGTGCGTGATACGGACAAGCCGTTCCTGATGCCGATCGAGGACGTATTTTCGATTTCCGGACGCGGCACGGTGGTAACCGGTCGTGTTGAGCGCGGAGTTGTGAAGGTGGGTGAAGAGCTTGAGATCGTAGGAATCCACGATACCAAGAAGACGGTTTGTACCGGTGTGGAGATGTTCCGCAAGTTGCTGGACGAAGGTCGTGCCGGTGACAACATCGGTGTATTGCTGCGTGGTACCAAGCGCGATGAAGTTGAGCGTGGGCAGGTACTGGCGCATCCGAAGACGATCACGCCGCATACCAAGTTTGAGGCTGAGGTGTACATTCTGTCGAAGGATGAGGGTGGCCGTCACACGCCGTTTTTCAAGGGCTATCGTCCGCAGTTTTACTTCCGTACGACGGATGTAACGGGAGCGGTGACCTTGCCTGAAGGTGTGGAGATGGTGATGCCTGGGGATAATATCCAGATGAAGGTAGAGCTGATCAACCCGATCGCGATGGAAGAAGGTCTGCGTTTCGCGATTCGTGAAGGCGGTCGTACGGTAGGTGCTGGCGTTGTTGCCAAGATCTTTGAATAAGACAGATTAAACATGTTGTTGTGTTACAGGAAGCTGGCGCACCCTGGGGTCTGTCAGCTTTCTGGTCTGAAGCAGTAGTGAAAGGCCAGTAGCTCAACTGGCAGAGCAGCGGTCTCCAAAACCGCAGGTTGGGGGTTCGAGTCCCTCCTGGCCTGCCATCACTGCAAACAGGCCCGGTAACAGTTGTTGAATCAACTGGAACAGGTAACAACAGGTACAGGAACGGATAGAGCGGCGGAATATGAACAGCAAAGTAGAAAATGGCAGGTCAGCATTTGCAGATACATCACTGTTGCTGATCTCAATCATCATGTTGCTGGGTGGAATCGCGGCGTATTACTACTATCAGGACCTGGCGATAACACCTGTTCGGGTTGCCGCATTGATCGTAGTGACATTGCTGGCTTCCTGGGTTGCGGCCCAGACTCAGAAAGGAAGTGCATTTTTCCGTTTTCTGAAAGAATCGGATATCGAACGTCGAAAGGTAGTTTGGCCAACGCATCAGGAAGCGGTGCAGACGTCAATGATGGTCGTAATTGTTGTGATTATTATTTCACTGTTTCTGGCGACAATTGATTGGATGATTGGCGCGCTGGTGCGCAGCTTGTTGAGCGGGGGCGGCTAATCATGAGTAAACGTTGGTATGTAATACATGCGTTTTCCGGTTTTGAAAAACAGGTTCAACGTTCCCTGGTTGAGCGTATTGCACGCGCCGGAATGGAAGACATGTTTGGTGAAGTCCTGGTCCCGACCGAAGAAGTGGTTGAAATGAAGGGTGGTCAGAAGCGCCGTTCCGACCGCAAATTTTTCCCCGGATATGTTCTGGTGGAAATGGAAATGAATGACGAAACCTGGCACCTGGTCAAAGAGGTGCCGAAAGTGATGGGGTTCATCGGCGGTACGTCTGACAAGCCGGCGCCGATTTCACCAAAGGAAGCCAATACGATACTCAGCCGTGTCCAGGAGGGTGTCGACAAGCCGCGGCCGAAAATATTGTTCGAACCGGGCGAGATGGTGCGTGTCGTTGACGGGCCATTCAATGATTTCAATGGCACAGTTGAAACAGTTGACTACGAGAAAAATCGTTTGCGTGTGGCTGTGCTGATTTTTGGACGTTCAACACCGGTGGAGCTTAATTTTCACCAGGTTGAAAAGGCCTGATAAATATTTTAAGTGTCGCCGGCGCCGTGCGCCGCGCGAATTTAAACCTGACACGAATGAAAGCAAAGGTGTTTTCAATAGTGTCGTAACTGAAACGGGGAGCTTTGCTACTGGTTAGCGGGCGTTTGCACCCGGGGAGTAAAACATGGCTAAGAAAGTCACTGCATACATCAAGTTGCAGGTTCCGGCAGGACAGGCTAACCCCAGTCCTCCAGTGGGCCCGGCGCTTGGTCAGCACGGTGTCAATATCATGGAGTTCTGCAAGTCTTTCAATGCAGCAACTCAAAAGACGGAAGCGGGTTTGCCATTGCCGGTTGTTATTACGGTATACGCTGACCGCAGTTTCACATTTATTACCAAGACACCTCCAGCGGCTGTTTTGCTGAAGAAGATCGTTGGTATTCCAAAAGGCAGCGGTGAGCCCAATACCAAAAAGGTTGGGACCGTAACACGCGCACAGTTGGAAGAAATTGCCAAGGCAAAGCAACCCGATCTGACTGCGGCCAGTCTGGATGCCGCCGTACGCACGATCGCGGGCTCGGCTCGTAGTATGGGTCTGAACGTGGAGGGTGTACTCTGATGGCCAAGTCAAGCAAACGCAACAAAGCGATCCGGGAACAGCTCGAAACGGGCAAGGTCTACCTGGTTGAAGAAGCATTGGAGCTTCTGAAAAAGTTAAGCAATGTCAAATTCAAGGAATCCGTTGATGTTGCCATCCGCCTGGGTGTTGATCCGAGGAAATCGGATCAGAACGTGCGCGGTGCAACCGTGCTGCCCAACGGTACCGGCAAAACGGTACGGGTCGCAGTTTTCACACAGGGAGACAATGTCGAGAAGGCACTGGAAGCCGGTGCGGATGTTGTCGGTATGGATGATCTGCACGATCAGATAAAAGGCGGGGACCTTGCATTCGATGTCGTTATTGCAACACCGGATGCCATGCGTGTCGTCGGAAAACTTGGCCAGGTGCTGGGTCCAAGAGGCCTGATGCCGAACCCCAAGGTTGGAACTGTTGCAACCGATGTTGCCGCGGCAGTAAGAAATGCCAAGGCTGGACAGGTTCGTTTCAGGACCGACAAGGGTGGCATCATTCACAGCACGATTGGTAAAGCGGATTTCGAAGTTGAAGCACTGCGCGCAAACCTGATGGCCCTGCTGACAGACTTGATAAAGTTGAAGCCGGCGTCTGCCAAGGGTCAGTACCTGAGGAAAGTCGCAGTTTCGACCACTATGGGACCCGGCCTGGTCGTGGACCATTTAGCAATAAAGCTTTAGGAACGAATTTACAGGAATTTCATCGGTGAAAGCCGATGAAACGGCGGGCTGACTCCCTTTGAATCGTTGTCGGGTAATCCGACAACTGTTTGACCGGAAGTAGGCCGTCAAAGACCGTAGGTATCGGATTGCCGTTAAATAGAGTGATCCGGTTTAAGCGTGTTCCGGGAAACCGGTCACTGCCTACGCAGATGGTGGAGCCCCCGCTTCTCAATCGGGTTCGCGAGAGCACGATTGCGAAGCGGGGTAGCCACTGAAGGACCGTGTTTGGTCCTGTGACACTTATGCAAATGGGTGTCATGAGTCGTTAAAACGTGCCGGGTAACCGGCTATTTGACTCTTGGAGGTATCAAATGGCTCTAAATTTTGAGCAGAAGAAAGCAGTTGTTGCGGAAGTGGCGGAAGTCGCCAAGGTCGCATTGGCTGCTGTGGCAGCTGAGTATCGCGGCCTGACCGTTGAGGAAATGACGGATTTGCGTGTCAAGGCACGTGAAAACGGTGTTTTTATCAAGGTGGTCAAGAACACGCTGGTGCGAAGGGCTGTAGAAGGTACCGAGTTTGAATGCATGCAGGACTCCCTTTCGGGACCACTGCTACTGGCTTTCAGTATGGAAGATCCAGGTGCTGCTGCACGTCTTGTCAAAGACTATGTAAAGTCGAATGGCAAACTTATTGCAAAACTTGTCGCGGTTGGTGGAGAGGTCTATCCGGCCTCCGAGTTGGAGCGTCTTTCCAGCTTGCCGACATATGATCAGGCGATTGCAATATTGATGGGCGTGATGAAAGCACCGATCGAGAAATTTGTCCGTACATTGGCAGAACCGCATACCAAACTGGTTCGTACCTTTGCTGCAGTCCGTGATGCAAAGCAAGCTGCCTGAAATTTTAACTTAACCCCGGTGACCGCAAGGTTACCTTAATCGAAACAAGGGAGACGACAATGGCCGTTTCAAAAGAAGATATTTTAGAAACAATTTCTAACATGAGTGTAATGGACGTGGTTGACCTGATCAGCGCCATGGAGCAGAAGTTTGGTGTTTCCGCTGCTGCCCCAGTCGCTGCAGCCGCCGGTCCGGCAGCTGAGGTCGCTGTTGCAGAAGAGCAGACTGAATTCAACGTAATTCTGGCTTCATTCGGCAGCAGCAAGGTTCCGGTTATTAAAGCTATTCGCGAAATCACAGGTTTGGGCCTCAAAGAAGCCAAAGACCTTGTTGAGGGTGCGCCTACTGCGGTGAAAGAAGGTATTCCGGCAGCTGAAGCCGAAGAGTTGAAAAAGAAACTCGAAGAGGCAGGCGCTACCGTCGAAATTAAGTAAGTCAAAATTTTTGATTTACGAGAAGTAAGAAGAAACCGGCTGGGGATTCATATCCCCGGCCTGTTTCTGCTTGTTATTTTTTGACGCGACCATTGCCTGGGTCGCATAGAGGTGGTTGGTAACATGAATTACTCATTTACTGAGAAAAAGCGTATCCGTAAAGATTTTGGAAAGAGCCAGGCCATCCTGGAAGTTCCCAATCTTTTACAGACCCAAATCAGGTCCTATGCAGAATTCCTGCAGCTGGATACAAAACCGGATGAACGACGTGAACGTGGACTGCATGGTGCACTGATGTCGGTTTTTCCGATCGTGTCTTATTCCCGTAATGCTGCGCTCGAATATGTCAGCTACAAGCTCGGGAATCCACCATTTAATGTTCGCGAATGCAAATTGCGCGGCATGACCTATGCGGCGCCCCTGCGCGTAAAAGTGCGCCTGGTTATTTATGACAAGGAAAGTTCGGCCAAGCAAAAGCCGGTCAAATACGTGAAAGAGCAGGAGGTCTACATGGGAGACCTGCCGCTGATGACCAAAACCGGAACCTTTGTAATCAATGGTACCGAGCGCGTCATCGTTTCGCAGTTGCACCGCTCACCGGGTGTGTTCTTTGATCATGACAAGGGTAAAACCCATTCAAGCGGCAAGCTTCTTTTTTCTGCCAGGGTCATTCCTTACCGCGGTTCCTGGCTGGATTTTGAATTTGATGCCAAGGACGGGATCTTCACCCGTATAGACAGGCGCAGAAAGCTGCCTGTGACCGTGTTGCTTCGTGCTTTAGGCATGAACAACGAGGAAATACTGGACACATTCTTCGAAACCAGCAATGTTTCATTGCTCAAGGATGGCGCCAAGCTGGAGTTGGTTCCGGAACGCCTGCGTGGTGAATCCGCATTGTTTGATATCGTTGACAAGAAAGGCAATATCATTGTCGCTTATGGCAAACGTATAACTGCACGACACGTCAAGCTGATAAATGAAGCCGAGATTAAATCCTTACAGGTTCCCGATGATTATCTATTAAGCAAAATAATTGCTCATACCCTCATAGATAAGGAATCGGGAGAGGTTCTGGCTGACGCAAATGCCGAAATTACCGAAGAATTGCTACTGAAGTTACGTACAGCCGGTATCAAGAAATTTGAAATTTTGTACGTAAATGATCTTGATCACGGCCCGTACATTTCCAACACACTGAGTATTGATTCCTCGACCAATGAACTTGAAGCATTGGTGGAGATTTACCGCATGATGCGCCCTGGCGAGCCACCGACCAAGGAGGCCGCGCAGAACCTGTTCAAGAATCTGTTCTTTACTGAAGAACGTTATGACCTGTCCGGCGTTGGCCGCATGAAATTCAACCGCCGTGTCGGGCGCGAAGAGATTGAAGGTCCCGGTGTCCTGGATCGCGATGATATTCTCGACGTTTTGAAAGTACTGATCGATATTCGCAATGGTAACGGTACGGTCGATGATATCGACCACCTCGGCAACCGGCGTGTACGCAGTGTCGGCGAAATGACTGAAAACGTGTTCCGCGTTGGTGTCGTAAGGGTTGAGAGGGCCGTGCGCGAACGTCTGTCCGTGGCTGAAAGTGAAGACCTTTCTCCTCAGGAACTGATCAATGCCAAGCCGGTAGCTGCGGCGATCAAGGAATTTTTTGGTTCCAGCCAGCTGAGCCAGTTTATGGACCAGAACAATCCGTTGTCCGAAGTGACCCACAAACGCCGTGTGTCCGCCCTGGGACCGGGTGGTTTGACCCGCGAACGCGCCGGGTTCGAAGTTCGTGACGTTCACCCGACTCACTATGGCCGTGTATGCCCGATCGAAACGCCTGAAGGCCCGAATATCGGCTTGATCAATTCGCTCGCAGTGTATGCGCGTACCAATGATTACGGCTTTTTGGAAACACCATATCGTAAGGTTGTGAATGGCAAAGTCACCACCGAGGTGGAATATCTTTCTGCAATCGTCGAAGGTGATTATGTCATCGCGCAGGCGAATGCTGTGTTGGATGCCAGCGGCAAGTTTGTTGACGAGTTTATTCCTTGCCGGCACTTGGGTGAGTTCACCTTGAAGGAACCAAGTGAAGTCAGTTACATGGACGTGTCACCAAAGCAGATTGTTTCGGTAGCGGCTTCACTGGTCCCATTTCTCGAACACGATGACGCCAACCGCGCCTTGATGGGTTCGAACATGCAGCGTCAGGCCGTGCCCACGCTGATTGCTGAAAAGCCATTGGTAGGTACTGGTATGGAACGCGTTGTTGCGACCGATTCCGGTGTCACCGCCGTCGCCAAACGCGGCGGGGTTGTTGATCAGGTGGATGCCGGACGTATCGTCGTCCATGTGAACGAAGACGAGGTTCCTCACGGTGATCCCGGTGTGGACATCTACAACCTGGTCAAATATCAGCGCTCCAACCAGAACACCTGTATGAATCAGCGTCCGCTGGTGAATGTCGGTGACATCGTAACCAAGGGTGATGTGCTGGCTGACGGTCCGTCAACGGATCTTGGCGAACTGGCCCTGGGTCAGAACATGTTGATCGCATTCATGCCTTGGAACGGTTATAACTTTGAGGATTCGATCCTTATTTCCGAGCGTGTCGTTCAGGAAGACCGTTTTACTACGATCCACATCGTGGAACTGACCTGTGTCGCGCGCGACACCAAGTTGGGTGTCCGAGGAAATAACCGCGGACATCCCCAACGTTGGCGAGCACAATCTGAACAAACTGGATCAGTCCGGCATTGTTTATATTGGCGCAGAAGTCAAGGCGGGCGACATCCTGGTTGGCAAGGTAACACCGAAAGGTGAAACCCAGTTAACGCCGGAAGAAAAACTGCTGCGCGCCATATTTGGCGAGAAAGCTTCTGACGTAAAAGACACCTCGCTACGTGTTTCATCGGGTAGCGACGGTACCGTCATTGACGTGCAAGTCTTCACCCGGGATGGCGTTGAGAAAGACCAGCGTGCCATCTCAATTGAAAAAGACCAGTTACGTCAGGTCAGGAAGGATCTGGATGATCAGCTGCGGATTGTAGAGGCAGCCATCTACCAGCGTCTGGAAAACGTACTCGTTGGCAAAGTGGCCGATAAAGGTCCGCAAGGTCTGAAGAAAGGCACGGTGATCACTGCCGAATACCTTGCCGGCCTTGATGCGGAAGACAAGTTCAAATTGCGCATGCAGGATAACGATGCGAATGACCTGATCGAGCAGCTCGCCGACCAGGTTAAAGAGCAACGCAAAACCTTTGACGAAAAATTTGAAGAGAAGAAGGGCAAAATCACCCGTGGTGATGATCTGGCGCCTGGTGTTCTGAAGATGGTCAAGGTCTATATGGCCGTCAAGCGACGCATACAACCGGGCGACAAAATGGCCGGCAGACATGGTAACAAGGGCGTTATCTCAATGATCGTGCCACAGGAAGACATGCCTTACATGGAAGACGGTACGCCGGTTGATGTCGTGCTGAACCCCCTGGGCGTTCCATCACGTATGAATATTGGACAGGTGCTGGAAACCCATCTGGGCTGGGCGGCAAAAGGCCTCGGGCAACGAATTTCAGAGATGCTGGAACAAAATGCCAAAACCGAAGAAATACGCCAGTTCCTGAGTGATATCTATAACAGCGACCAGAAAGGCCGTGTCAACATGAACAGCTTTTCTGCGAATGAAATCAAGGAAATGGCGCACAACCTGAAAGCCGGCGTGCCGATGGCAACACCCGTGTTTGATGGTGCTCCGGAGGCTGAGATCAAGCGGCTTCTGGAAATGGCCGGGCTGCCGGTATCCGGTCAGACCACATTGTATAACGGCCGTACGGGAGATCCGTTTGATCGCCCGGTAACGGTAGGTTACATGTATATGTTGAAATTGAACCATCTGGTCGATGACAAAATGCATGCACGCTCGACAGGTCCTTACAGCCTGGTCACGCAACAACCGCTCGGTGGTAAAGCCCAGTTCGGTGGTCAGCGTTTTGGTGAAATGGAGGTTTGGGCTCTGGAGGCCTACGGCGCAGCTTATACACTGCAGGAGATGTTGACGGTTAAATCCGACGATGTGTCCGGTCGTAACCAGATGTACAAAAACATAGTCGATGGTAACCACGAGATGACGGCAAGCATGCCTGAATCCTTTAACGTGTTAGTTAAGGAAATTCGCTCGTTGGCTATAAACATCGAACTTGAAGAAACGTGATCAGAGGAGATATGCGGTGAGAGACTTACTTAATCTCTATAATCGTCAGCGCCAGCCGCTGAATTTTGACACAATCCGGATAGGATTGGCTCCGCCTAATCTGATTCGTTCGTGGTCGTTTGGTGAAGTTAAGAAACCTGAAACCATCAATTACCGTACATTCAAGCCGGAGCGCGATGGTCTGTTCTGTGCTTCGATTTTCGGTCCGATAAAAGACTACGAATGCCTGTGCGGCAAATACAAGCGCATGAAACACCGTGGTGTGGTTTGTGAAAAATGCGGCACCGAAGTAACACTCACCAAGGTTCGGCGTGAACGTATGGCGCACATCGAACTGGCGAGCCCGGTTGCTCATATCTGGTTCCTGAAGTCGCTGCCCTCACGCATTGGTCTGATGCTCGACATGACACTGCGAGATATTGAGCGGATTCTGTACTTTGAATCCTACGTCGTGCTCGATGAAGGCATGACCACGCTGGAACGCGGCACCTTGATGACGGATGAACAGTATCTCGATGCTGTTGAAGAGTTTGGCGATGAGTTCGTGGCCAAAATGGGCGCCGAGGCAATTTTTGAATTGCTGCGCACCATTAACCTCAATGAAGAGTTGAAGCAACTGCGCGAGGATATCGGCGGCACGCGTTCGGAAACGAAGCTCAAACGCTATTCGAAGCGCGTCAAACTGGTAGAGGCTTTCATTGAATCAGGTAATCGTCCCGAATACATGGTTCTGACGGTTCTGCCGGTCTTGCCGCCGGACCTGCGCCCGTTGGTGCCGTTGGATGGTGGACGTTTCGCAACTTCAGATTTGAACGATCTTTACCGGCGTGTGATCAACCGCAATAACCGTCTGAAACGGTTACTGGAGTTAAATGCGCCTGACATCATCGTGCGCAATGAAAAGCGTATGTTGCAGGAATCCGTAGACGCATTGCTGGACAATGGACGTCGCGGCCGTGCCATCACCGGCACCAACCGTCGTCCTTTGAAATCCCTGGCGGACATGATCAAAGGCAAGCAGGGACGTTTCCGTCAGAACCTGCTCGGCAAGCGTGTGGATTACTCCGGCCGTTCGGTGATCGTGGTCGGTCCCACGCTGAAGTTGCATCAATGCGGTCTGCCGAAGAAAATGGCACTGGAATTATTCAAGCCTTTTATTTTCAGCAAGTTGCAGCTACGCGGTATGGCAGCGACCATCAAGGCTGCGAAGAAACTGGTTGAATCAGAAAGGGCCGAAGTTTGGGATATCCTTTCCGAGGTTATCCGCGAACACCCGGTATTGTTAAACCGTGCGCCTACCTTGCACCGCCTCGGTATCCAGGCTTTTGAACCGGTCCTGATCGAAGGCAAGGCGATACAGTTGCACCCGTTGGTGTGTACGGCTTTCAATGCCGACTTCGACGGCGACCAGATGGCCGTTCACGTGCCGCTTTCGATTGAAGCACAGCTTGAAGCGCGTACTTTGATGATGTCTTCGAACAACATCCTGTCACCGGCCAATGGCGAGCCCATTATCGTGCCGACGCAGGACGTCGTGCTCGGTTTGTATTACATGACGCGAGAACTGGCGGGTGTCCCGGGCGAGGGTATGTACTTTTCCGACATCGAGGAAGTACACCGTGCTTACGAAAACCGCGCGGTCGATTTACATGCGCGTATTCATGTTCGTATCGGCGAAACCATTATTTCCGAACTCGGTGAAGAGCGCAGGGAAACCAGCCTGGTATTGACCACCGTGGGCCGTGCCCTGTTGGCCGAAATCCGCCCGGTGGGCATGCCGTTCCACTTGCTGAATACTGCACTGAAGAAAAAGCAGATTTCGGGTTTGATCAATTCCTGTTACCGGCGTCTGGGCCTCAAAAAGACCGTTGTTTTTGCAGACCGGCTGATGTACACGGGTTTCCGTTATGCGACGATCGCGGGTATTTCAATCGGTATTGAAGATCTCGTGATTCCCGAAGAAAAGAAGGCCATTCTCGAGACTGCGGACAACGAGGTCATTGAAATCCAGAACCAGTATATTTCGGGTCTTGTAACGGCAGGTGAGCGCTATAACAAGGTCGTTGATATCTGGTCCAGAACCAATGAGCAGGTTGCCAAAGCGATGATGGCGGGCATGGGTAAAACCGCCGCTAAGAACCTCAAAGGTGAAGACGTTGAAGAGGATTCCATGAATTCCATCTTCATCATGGCTGATTCCGGCGCCCGTGGTTCTGCAGCGCAGATCAGACAGTTGGCCGGTATGCGTGGTTTGATGGCGAAACCGGATGGTTCAATTATTGAAACGCCGATCACGGCGAACTTCCGTGAAGGTCTGGACGTATTACAGTACTTTATCTCTACCCACGGCGCTCGAAAAGGTTTGGCCGATACCGCCTTGAAAACTGCAAACTCGGGTTACCTGACACGACGCCTGGTCGACGTGGCGCAGGACCTGGTTACGACGGAAGTTGATTGTGGCACCCAAAATGGTCTGACCATGATGCCGATCGTTGAAGGTGGTGACGTCGTAGAGGCACTCAGTGAGCGTGTACTTGGCCGTATGACGGCGGCTGACGTCATGAAGCCGGGCACCGAAGAGGTTCTGTGTCCACGCAACGTCCTGCTTGACGAAAAGTGGGTTGCCATGCTTGAAAAGGAAGGCGTGGATCGTATCCTGGTGCGTTCGACCATTACCTGTGAAACACGATATGGTGTTTGCTCCTACTGTTACGGTCGCGATCTCGCGCGGGGTAAACTGGTAAATCTTGGTGAAGCAGTCGGTGTTATCGCTGCCCAGTCAATTGGTGAACCGGGTACCCAGTTGACGATGCGTACCTTCCACATCGGTGGTGCGGCATCCCGTGCCGCTGCGGTCGATCACATCCAGACCAAGTCCGGCGGTACTGTTCGTCTTTACAACCTTAAATCGGTTGTAAATGCAGACAAGAAGCTGGTCGCAGTCTCCCGTTCCGGTGAATTATCGGTGATCGATGAGCACGGACGTGAAAGAGAGCGTTACAAGATTCCTTATGGTGCGATTGTTTCAGTGCGTGATGAGGACAAGGTCGAGTCCGGACAGCTCGTGGCAAACTGGGATCCGCATACACACCCGATCGTAACGGAAGTTGCGGGTATCGTCGGTTTTCACGACTTCGTAGACGGTATCACCGTCAACGAAACAGTGGATGAGATCACCGGTCTGAGCAGTCTTATCATCACGGATCCCAAGCAGCGCGGAAGTGCCGGCAAGGATCTTAAACCGATGGTCAGCCTGAGTGACAAGAAAGGCAAGCCGTTGTACCTGGCGGGAACGGAAATTCCTGCACAATATTTCCTGCAGGCGCTTTCAATCGTCGGTATTCGGGATGGTCAGGAAGTTGCAGTTGGTGACGTTATTGCCCGTATTCCCCAGGAGTCTTCGAAGACCCGTGACATTACCGGTGGTTTGCCGCGTGTTGCCGATCTATTCGAAGCGCGTAAGCCAAAGGAATCGGCAATTCTTGCCGAGGTTTCCGGCATATTCAGCTTCGGCAAGGAAACCAAGGGCAAGCAGCGTATCGTTATTACCCAGGATGATGGTCAGCAATATGAAGACCTGATTCCTAAATGGCGTCACCTGATCGTGTTTGAGGGCGAACGTGTGGAGAGGGGTGAAACCATTGCAGATGGTGAGCCGAACCCACATGACATTCTCCGCTTAATGGGTGTTGAGGCCCTGTCCGATTACCTGACCAAGGAAATCCAGGACGTGTATCGACTCCAGGGCGTTAAGATCAATGATAAACACATTGAGGTCATCGTCAGGCAGATGTTACGAAAAGCCGAAGTTCGTGAGTCTGGCGGTACAACCTTGTTGATGCGTGAACAGCTTGATGTGGTTCGAATTAAAGAAGCAAATACGATTGCGGAAAGAGAAGGTAATGAGCCAGCTGAATATCAGCGCTTATTGCTTGGTATTACCAAGGCCTCGCTGGCAACTGAGTCATTTATTTCTGCGGCGTCTTTCCAGGAAACCACCAGGGTACTGACAGAAGCAGCCGTTCGGGGCACGACCGATCATCTGCGTGGCCTGAAAGAGAACGTAATCGTTGGACGTTTGATTCCGGCCGGTACCGGTATGGCCTATCATAATTCTCGTAAACGTCCGCCAGAGGAAGACCCGGAAATTGATCTGGCAGCACTGGCAGCCGCTGTTGCTGCGGAGGAGTTTAGTGAACTGGATGATGCCACTGAAGCAAATACCAGGGATTAACGGGGCTTTGTGAAGAACGAAAAGGGTCCGGATCATTCCGGACCTTTTTTTGTAAGACTGAAAAGGCTGGCGCAAAGGTGAGCGAGAAGCATGCAGGAATTTCAACTTTTCTGTTGCGCGAAAATATCTTCCCTGTCATAATTGTCCGGCTAAGTAATTCAATCCCTTCCAATGAAGGGCCGAATGGAAAGGGCGGTTTTGACAAGATTGCCTGTTGCCATTGCGGATAGCCGATGTCGCCGGCGCGTGGGCCGGAATCATGGGTGCTCAATCCAGGCTGAAAATGCCGGGGTTGGGCATTTGACATTGTAAGAAGGCGTGCGTAGAATTCGCGGCCTTCGACAGGCCGGGGTCCCGATTCCGTCTGTCGTTTTATTTTTTGTCACCTTAAATTTTACTGGGTAAAAGGTTTATGACGACTATTAATCAGTTGGTACGCGAGCCCCGCAAGCCAAAAGTTTACAAAAGCGGCGTACCCGCACTGGAAGGGTGTCCCCAAAAGCGTGGAGTGTGTACGCGTGTATATACGACGACACCCAAAAAGCCAAATTCAGCATTGAGAAAGGTCGCGCGTGTCAGGTTGACCAATGGATTTGAAGTAACAAGTTATATAGGTGGTGAAGGCCACAACCTGCAGGAACATAGTGTGGTTCTAATTCGTGGTGGTCGTGTCAAAGATTTGCCGGGTGTTCGTTATCACACCGTGCGTGGCAGTCTTGATACCTCGGGTGTCAGTGATCGCCGGCAGGGACGTTCCAAGTACGGCGCCAAGCGGCCAAAGAAATAGTACGGACCTTTAAGGATCAGGTAACACAATGTCAAGAAAACATTCAAATTTTGCACGTGAAATTCTGCCGGACCCGAAGTTCGGAAGTGAAATGATCACCCGGTTTGTCAACATGGTGATGAACAGTGGCAAAAAATCAGTGGCGGAGCGTATCGTTTATGGTGCGATTTCAACCATTGAAGACAAGAACAAAAGCGCTCCTGCCGTGGAACTTGTTGAAACGGCGTTGGACAACGTAAGCCCGATGGTTGAGGTTAAATCCCGCCGTGTTGGCGGTGCAACCTACCAGGTGCCTGTGGAAGTGCGCCCCAAGCGTCGCCAGACCCTGGCAATGCGCTGGATTATTGATGCCGCGCGCAAGCGCGGTGAGAAGAGTATGCCGCAGCGGTTGGCAGGTGAACTGTTGGACGCCGTCGAACAGCGTGGTTCTGCCGTTAAGAAACGCGAAGATGTTCACCGTATGGCAGAAGCCAATAAGGCTTTCTCGCACTACCGTTGGTAACAGTTTTATTAAGGAATTTATAGTGGCCCGTATAACGCCAATTGACAGGTATCGCAACATCGGCATCATGGCTCATATTGATGCTGGTAAGACGACTACGACCGAACGAATTCTGTTCTACACCGGTGTATCGCACAAAATCGGTGAAGTGCACGATGGCAATGCCACCATGGACTGGATGGAGCAGGAGCAGGAGCGTGGTATCACGATCACCTCTGCAGCGACCACTTGTTTCTGGAGCGGCATGGACAAGCAGTTCAAGCAGCACCGGATCAATATCATTGATACGCCGGGACACGTTGACTTCACCATTGAAGTTGAGCGTTCCTTACGCGTGCTCGATGGCACTGTTGCGGTATTTTGCGCGGTTGGTGGTGTTCAGCCACAATCAGAAACTGTATGGCGTCAGGCCACGCGCTACAAAGTGCCACGTATGGCATTCGTTAATAAAATGGACCGTACCGGTGCAAACTTCTATCGCGTGATCGACCAGATCAAGAGTCGTCTCGGCGCGCGTGCGGTGCCAATCCAACTGCCCATCGGTTCTGAAGAGAACTTCGCAGGTGTCGTGGACCTGGTCAAAATGAAAGCCATCTACTGGGACGTCGACAATCAGGGCGTGACTTACGATTCGCGCGAAATACCCGAAGACATGAAAGCCAAAGCCGAAGCTGCGCGTGAGTTCATGATTGAAATGGCCGCTGAAGCTTCTGAAGACCTGATGGAAACTTACCTGGAAGAAGGTGAGCTTTCCAACGAGCAGATTATTAAAGGCTTGCGTCTCGGGACCCTGAATAACGATATCGTTCCGTGCCTGTGTGGCACCGCGTTTAAGAACAAAGGCGTTCAGGCCCTGCTCGACTCGGTTGTTGAGCTGATGCCTTCGCCCCTCGATGTGCCCCCTATCAAGGGAATCCTCGAGAACGAACAAGAGGGTGTTCGCAAGAGTGACGACAACGAGCCTTTCGCGGCACTTGCCTTCAAGATTGCCACGGACCCGTTTGTAGGTACGTTGACCTTCTTCCGGGTTTATTCGGGTGTTCTGAATTCAGGTGATTCGGTCTACAACCCTGTCAAGGGTAAAAAAGAGCGTATTGGCCGTATTCTCCAGATGCACGCCAATAGCCGTGAAGAAATCAAGGAAGTCCGTGCAGGCGATATCGCTGCAGCGGTTGGACTCAAGGATGTTACGACGGGTGATACGCTGAGTTCCTTGAAAGATGTCATCACGCTGGAGCGTATGGTATTTCCGGATCCCGTGATCTCGGTTGCGGTTGAGCCCAAAACCAAGAGTGACCAGGAAAAAATGGGTATCGCGCTGGGTAAGTTGGCGCAGGAAGATCCTTCATTCCGTGTTCATACCGATGAAGAATCAGGCCAGACAATCATCTCCGGTATGGGTGAGTTGCATCTGGATATTCTCGTTGATCGTATGCGGCGTGAGTTTCATGTAGAGGCCAACGTCGGGCGTCCGCAGGTCGCGCACCGCGAAACGATTCGTAAATCGGTTGAAGCGGAAGGCAAGTTTGTCAAGCAGTCCGGCGGTCGTGGACAGTATGGTCATGTCAAGATTCGTCTGATGCCGCTGGAAGCGGGCAAGGGTTATGAATTTGATAACCAGGTCGTGGGTGGAACGGTTCCCAAGGAGTACATCAACTCTGTAGACAAGGGTATTCAGGAAGCACTCCAGAACGGTGTTATCGCGGGTTACCCGGTCGTTGATGTTCGTGTCGAGCTTTACGATGGTTCATATCACGAGGTTGACTCCAACGAAATGGCGTTCAAGATCGCGGGCTCCATGGCGTTCAAGAATGGCGCCAGGGTTGCTAACCCGATATTGCTCGAACCCATGATGAAAGTTGAAGTGGTCACGCCCGAAGATTACATGGGTGACGTGATGGGCGACGTGAGTCGTCGCCGTGGCATTTTGCAGGGCATGGAAGATTGTCCGTCAGGCAAAATTGTCAATGCAAACATCCCACTTTCAGAAATGTTCGGTTATTCCACTGATCTGAGGTCTCAGACCCAGGGTCGTGCAACCTATACCATGGAATTCGACCACTATGCTGAAGCACCGGCAAGTGTTGTTGAAGAAATCGTCAAAAAGACCGCCTAGGTCCCGGACTGGTTATAAAGAGGTAACAAGGCATGTCCAAACAAAAATTTGAAAGAACGAAGCCCCATGTAAACGTGGGAACGATTGGTCACGTTGATCATGGTAAGACGACGTTGACGGCGGCGATGACGAAGATATGTGCTGAGGCACGCGGTGGTTCGTTTATCGCGTATGACCAGATTGACAATGCACCGGAAGAGCGTGAACGCGGTATTACGATTGCAACCGCGCACGTTGAATATGAATCAGACAAGCGTCACTACGCACACGTTGACTGTCCGGGCCATGCTGACTATGTGAAGAACATGATCACTGGTGCGGCGCAGATGGACGGAGCGATCCTGGTGGTATCGGCGGCCGATGGCCCGATGCCGCAGACCCGTGAGCACATTCTGCTGGCGCGCCAGGTGGGTGTACCGTACATCATGGTGTACATGAACAAGGCTGACCAGGTAGACGACGCGGAGTTGCTGGAACTGGTGGACATGGAAATCCGGGAACTGCTGAGTTCGTATGATTTCCCGGGTGATGATATTCCGATCATCACGGGTTCGGCGCTGAAGGCGCTGGAAGGTGACACCTCTGAAATCGGTATTCCGTCGATCATTCGATTGATTGACAGCGATGGACGAATATTTCCCGGAGCCGGTGCGTGATATGGACAAGCCGTTCCTGATGCCGATCGAGGACGTATTTTCGATTTCCGGACGCGGCACGGTGGTAACCGGTCGTGTTGAGCGCGGAGTTGTGAAAGTGGGTGAAGAGCTTGAGATCGTGGGAATCCACGATACCAAGAAGACGGTTTGTACCGGTGTGGAGATGTTCCGCAAGTTGCTGGACGAAGGTCGTGCCGGTGACAACATCGG
The DNA here is from genome assembly GCA_963727635.1 of uncultured Gammaproteobacteria bacterium. Lineage (GTDB taxonomy): Bacteria > Pseudomonadota > Gammaproteobacteria > Xanthomonadales > SZUA-36 > SZUA-36. The sequence continues at coordinate 291,429 of CAVSHP010000015.1, forward strand.
TGTATTGCTGCGTGGTACCAAGCGCGATGAAGTTGAGCGCGGGCAGGTACTGGCGCATCCGAAGACGATCACGCCGCATACCAAGTTTGAGGCTGAGGTGTACATTCTGTCGAAGGATGAAGGTGGCCGTCACACGCCGTTTTTCAAGGGCTATCGTCCGCAGTTTTACTTCCGTACGACGGATGTGACGGGAGCGGTGACCTTGCCTGAAGGTGTGGAGATGGTGATGCCTGGGGATAATATCCAGATGAAGGTAGAGCTGATCAACCCGATCGCGATGGAAGAAGGTCTGCGTTTCGCGATACGCGAAGGCGGTCGGACGGTAGGTGCTGGCGTTGTTGCCAAGATCTTTGAATAAGACGAGTAGAGCGAGCTAAAGAAATGGCTGAACAAAGAATTCGTATCCGGTTGAAAGCGTTCGATCATCGTTTGATTGACCGTTCGGCCAGTGAAATCGTGGAAACTGCGAAGCGTACCGGTGCACAGGTTCGTGGTCCGATTCCATTGCCCACGCGTATTGAGCGCTTTACAGTTTTGACTTCTCCGCATGTAAACAAGGATGCGAGAGACCAGTATGAAACACGCACACACAAGCGCCTGATGGATATTATGGATCCCAATGACAAGACTGTAGATGCACTGATGAAGCTGGATCTCGCAGCCGGCGTTGACGTACAGATCAAGCTGTATTGATCAGTTGGAAGTAAACAGGACGATAGGCAAAACAATGACGATTGGATTAATAGGCCGCAAACGCGGCATGACCCGAGTGTTTACCGAGCAGGGTGAAAGCATTCCTGTAACGGTCATCGAGGTCAGCCCGAACCGTGTTACGCAGGTTAAAACTGTGGAAACGGATGGATATAGCGCATTGCAGGTGACCATTGGCAAGAAACGAAACAGCCTGGTCAGCAAGCCGCAAGCGGGTCATTACAGCAAGGCGGGAGTCGAAGCCGGTGAAGGGCTTTGGGAACTGCGTTTGAACGATGCGGAAGGGGCGGACCTGGAAGCTGGTGCTGAACTGAACGTTGGGCAATTTGAGACCGGTCAAAAAGTTGATGTCACTGGCATCAGCATTGGTAAGGGTTTTGCTGGCGGCGTCAAGCGTCACAACTTCGCCATGCAGGACGCCACTCACGGTAACTCGGTCTCACATCGTGCGCCTGGATCAATTGGTCAGAACCAGACCCCTGGACGTGTGTTCAAGGGTAAGAAAATGGCCGGCCATATGGGTAACGAGCGTGTTACCACTCAAAACCTTGAAATTATCAAGGTTGATGCCGAGCGTAATTTGTTATTAATCAAGGGTGCGGTACCCGGTGCGAAAAATGGCCAGGTAACCGTTCGTCCTTCCGTGAAGATGCACTGAGGAGAATGAAAATGGAACTCGCAGTCTCAGGCGGAAGCGCAATCGAGGTTTCGAACGCTACTTTCGGACGTGAATTTTCCGAAGCATTGGTACACCAGGTGGTAACAGCTTATCTGGCAGGTGCACGCGCGGGAACCAAAGCGCAAAAGACCCGCGCGGATGTAAGTGGCGGCGGCAAACGGCCGTGGCGCCAGAAAGGTACGGGCAGGGCGCGTGCCGGGTCCATCCGCAGTCCGTTGTGGCGTGGCGGTGGCAGAACGTTTGCTGCACGTCCCCAGGACCATTCGCAAAAGGTTAACCGGAAAATGTATCGCGGTGCTTTGCAGGCGATCTTTTCCGAACTGGTTCGCCAGGAACGTTTGATCGTGCTGGAAGGGTTTGAAATCAGCGTGCCTAAAACCAGCGAATTGCTGAAGAAATTGGGCCAACTGGGTTTCGAGAGTGGTTTGATTGTAACTCCGGAAGTTGACGGTAACCTGTTTTTGGCAACACGCAATATACCTAATGTTTACGCGTTGGATGTTGCGGGTCTGGATCCCGTCAGCCTTGTCGCTGCGGATAAGGTGATCATAACCGTGGACGCGGTCAAGAAAATTGAGGAGTGGCTGGGATGAGCAAAGAGCGCCTATACAAGGTTTTGCTTTCTCCTCGGATGACAGAAAAGTCAACCAGGCTTGGTGAAAGTAGTAACCAATACGTTTTTAAGGTAACTACTGACTCCAATAAGAAAGAGGTCAAGGACGCTGTAGAAAAGCTGTTCGAGGTCAATGTTGAGTCGGTTCGCATTGTTAATGTGAAAGGCAAGAGCAAGACATTTAAGCTCCGTGCCGGCAAGCGTAACGACTGGAAAAAAGCATACGTTCGCGTGCAGGAAGGTCAAGTAATTGACTTCCTGGGCGGGGAATCAGTTTAAGGATATTTGGTTATGGCAATTGTTAAGGCAAAACCAACTTCAGCAGGGCGCCGGGGTGTTGTGCAGGTCAAACATGATCACCTGCACAAGGGTGCTCCACATGCAGCGCTGTTGGAGAAAAAGTCACGTACAGGTGGTCGCAATAATGCTGGCCGTATAACCACCCGCCATATTGGTGGTGGTCATAAACAGCATTACCGCGTGATCGACTTCAAACGTGATAAGGACGGTATCGATGGTCGTGTCGAGCGTATTGAGCATGACCCGAACCGCACTGCGCATATCGCGCTGGTTCTGTATGCTGACGGTGAGCGTCGTTACATCATCGCGCCGAAAAGTCTGCGTGCTGGAGATCCGGTCAAGAGCGGACGTGATGCGGCCATCAAACCTGGAAATTGCTTGCCATTACGCAATATTCCCGTAGGTACCGTTGTGCATTGCATCGAGATGAAACCGGGCAAAGGAGCACAGATAGCACGCAGTGCAGGTGCCGCTGTCCAGTTGGTAGCACGTGAAGGTGATTACGCAACCCTGAGATTACGTTCCGGTGAAATGCGCAAAATCCCAACACGTTGCCGCGCAACGATTGGTGAGGTTTCCAATTCCGAGCACAACCTTGAAAAACTGGGTAAAGCCGGTGCCAAGCGTTGGCGTGGTGTCCGTCCGACCGTTCGTGGTGTGGCCATGAACCCGGTGGATCACCCGCACGGTGGTGGTGAAGGACGCACTTCGGGTGGCCGTCATCCGGTTTCACCATGGGGTGTTCCGACCAAGGGATACAAGACTCGCAGCAATAAGCGTACGGACAAATATATCGTCCGTCGGTCTGAAAAATAACGGATAGCGAACATGGCAAGATCGATTAAAAAAGGACCTTTCGTTGACCATCATCTGGCAAAGAAAGTTACAGATTCAGTTGAGACGAATAACAAGCGTCCAATCAAGACCTGGTCACGGCGCTCGATGATTCTACCGGAAATGGTTGGGTTAACTATTGCCGTACATAACGGTAAACAGCACGTGCCGATCCTGATCAATGATCAGATGATTGGTCATAAACTCGGTGAATTTGCGCAAACCCGGACCTTCAGGGGTCATTCCGGCGACCGCAAGACCAAGTAGGTAAGAGCCATGAATGCAACAGCAAAATTAAGAGGCGCCAGAATTTCTGCGCAAAAAGTACGCTTGGTAGCGGATCAGGTACGTGGTATGCCGGTTGAAAAAGCCGAGCAATTACTTGCGTTCAGCACCAAGAAAGCTGCTCACATTGTCAAGAAAGTGCTGCTTTCTGCAATTGCAAACGCTGAGCATAACGATGGTGCAGATATCGATGAATTGAGCATCTCCACGATCATGGTGGATGAAGGCCCAACAATGAAGCGGGGCAGAGCGCGCGCCAAAGGCCGCGGTACACGAATTTTGAAACGCACCAGTCATATCACATTGACTGTGGCCGACAGCGAATAGACCGGGACAAATATTATGGGTCAAAAGGTACATCCAATCGGCATCCGCCTTGGCATATCCAAGGATTGGAATTCAACCTGGTACGCCGAACGCGGCGATTATGCAGAAATGCTGAATTCTGATCTTGCGGTCAGGAAATATCTGCAGAAGCGCCTGGCACAAGCAGCCGTGAGTCGTATACAGATTGAACGGCCAGCGAAAACCGCTCGTATCACGATACACACGGCAAGGCCGGGTATTGTGATCGGCAAGAAAGGTGAAGACATCGAACAGCTTCGCCGTGATGTGACCGCACGCATGGGTGTTCCGACACACATCTCGGTTGCGGAAATTCGCAAACCGGAACTGGACGCACAACTTGTCGCTGAAGGTATTGCGCAGCAGTTGGAACGCCGCATTATGTTCCGCCGCGCGATGAAGCGCGCGGTTGGTAACTCGATGCGCCTGGGTGCTTTGGGTATCAAGGTCAAGCTTTCTGGCCGTTTGAACGGTGCTGATATTGCGCGTAGCGAATGGTACCGCGAAGGCCAGGTGCCGCTGCACACATTGCGTGCTGACGTTGATTACGGAGTTGTTGAAGCCGCGACGACCTACGGCATCCTGGGTGTCAAGGTATGGATTTACAAGGGCGAAGTATTTGATTTGTATGCGCCCAAAACTGAACAAGCTGGCAGCAAGCAAGGCGCCAACTAGGAGACTGAGTGATGTTGCAGCCAAAACGAACAAAATTCAGAAAGCAGATGAAAGGCCGTAACCGCGGTCTGGCTCAGGTGGGTAACCGCGTCAGCTTTGGTGAGTATGGTCTTAAGGCAACGACCCGTGGGTTTATTACCGCACGTCAGATCGAAGCCGCACGTCGTGCCATTACCCGCTACGTAAAACGTGGTGGAAAATTGTGGATCCGCGTATTTCCGGACAAGCCGATGACCAAAAAGCCGGTGGAAGTGCGCATGGGTAAGGGTAAAGGTAACGTTGAATACTGGGTAGCCCCGATTCAACCTGGCCGTGTGCTTTATGAAATCCAGGGCGTTTCAGAAGAATTGGCCCGTGAAGCGTTCCGCCTGGCTTCGGCCAAACTGGCGGTTAGGACCACCTTTGTATCCAGGTCGGTGATGTGATGGACGTTAATCTATTGAAAACCAAGACAGAAGTTGAATTGCGCGACGAGCTCAAGCGCCTGTTGCAGGAACAGTTCAACTTGAGAATGCAAAAAGGAATGGGTCAGATGACCAATGTCAATGAATTGAGTCGTGTTCGTCGCGATATCGCGCGCGTCAAGACCATCATGACCCAAAAATCAGCTGAAGGTAAAGCGGCATGACTACTACACAAGAAATCAAGCGGACACAGACCGGTCGTGTTGTCAGCAACAAAATGGACAAGAGTGTGACCGTTTTGCTTGAACGTCAGATCAAGCATGCGTTGTACGGAAAATACATCAAGCGTTCCACGAAAGTTCTTGCACATGACGAAGATAACAGCTGTGGAGAAGGCGACAAAGTTTTGATCGCCGAATGCCGTCCTCTCTCAAAATCAAAGAGTTGGCGGGTGGTTGAGATTCTGGAGCGGGCACAATAGCCCGGCCATCGGTTCGAACCGGAGAATACTAAAATGATTCAGATGCAGTCCATGTTGACAGCCGCAGATAACAGCGGTGCACGCCGGGTGATGTGTATCAAGGTACTGGGTGGTTCCAAACGCCGGTATGCACGTATTGGTGACATCATCAAGGTGACCGTCAAGGATGCAATTCCTCGCGGTAAAGTTAAAAAAGGCGAGGTATATGACGCCGTGGTTGTGCGTACGAAAAGTGGTGTACGCCGTAATGATGGTTCACTGATCCGCTTCGATGGAAATGCAGCGGTGCTGCTGAACAACAAGCTTGAACCGATCGGCACCCGTATTTTTGGACCGGTTACGCGTGAATTGCGCACAGAACGGTTTATGAAGATTGTCTCGCTGGCGCCAGAAGTGCTTTAGGCGGGAGGAGTAGAAAGAATGAAACGCATACATAAAGGCGATGAAGTTATCGTCACAACCGGTCGCAGCAAGGGAACGCGGGGTCATGTACTCCAGGTCATTGATGAGGATCGTTTGTTGGTTGAAAACGTGAATATGGTCAAGCGTCACACAAAGCCGGATCCGGGCCGTAACAAGCCGGGCGGAATTGTTGAAAGGGAAGCTCCGATTCATATTTCCAACGTGGCTATGTTTAATCCTTCGACAGGCAAGGCTGACCGTGTCGGTTTCAAGTCGCTGGAAGACGGAAACAAGGTGCGTGTATTTAAATCCACCGGCGAAGCCGTTGATATCTAGAGATCAGTAAAATGTCCAGATTACAAACATATTACAAAGAAACACTGATGCCACAACTGATGGAAGAGCTTAAGCTCAGCAACGTCATGGAAGTGCCAAAAATCACCAAGATTACGTTGAATATGGGCGTAGGCGAAGCGGTAACTGACAAGAAAGTCATGGCGAATGCAACTGCTGATCTGGCCGTTATTTCCGGCCAGAAGCCGATTGTCATCAATTCGCGCAAGTCGGTGGCTTCGTTCAAAATCCGCGACGGTTGGCCGGTCGGTTGTAAGGTCACATTACGTCGTGAGCGTATGTACGAGTTCATGGATCGCCTGGTGAATATTTCCATCCCGCGTATCCGGGATTTTCGTGGACTCAACCGTAAATCGTTTGACGGACGTGGAAACTACAGCTTTGGTATTACCGAGCAGATCATGTTTCCCGAAATTGATTTTGACAAAATTGACACGATCCGCGGTATGGATATCACCATCACCACGAATGCAAAGAACGATGCGGAAGGTTTAGCGCTGTTACAGGCGTTCAATTTTCCCTTCAAAGACAAATAGGTAAGGATCTTAGCATGGCAAAAGTATCCATGATTAATCGTGAGAAGCGGCGCACCAAGCTGGTTGCAAAATATGTCAACAAGCGCACCGAACTCAAGGCAATCATTGCAGACCCGGAAGTCGGGTTTGAAGAGAAGCAGCAAGCGATGTTTTCATTGCAGAAGCTACCGAGGGATTCCAGCCCGTCTCGGCAACGTAACCGTTGTCAGATTACGGGGCGTCCACGCGGGTTCTATCGTAAATTCGGGTTGTCCCGTAACAAGCTGCGCGAAGCAACCATGCGTGGTGATGTGCCGGGCTTGAGAAAGGCCAGCTGGTAAAAGGTATCTGGCGGGTCTCTGGCCTGGCCATAAATTTGAAACAAGGTATTTAATCATGAGTATGAGTGATCCGATAGCCGACATGCTGACCCGTATCAGGAATGCACAGTCAGCCAATAAAGTTTCGGTAAGCATGCCGAATTCGAAGATCAAAGTGGGTATTGCCGCCGTGTTGAAAGACGAAGGCTACATCACCGATTTTCGGGTTGATGAAAACAATGGCAAGCCAAATCTTGAGATAACACTCAAGTATTTTCAGGGCCGTGGCGTGATCGACGATATCAGACGTGCAAGCCGTCCCGGGCTGCGAATCTATCGCGGCAAGGATGACCTGCCCCGCGTTCTGGATGGTCTGGGTATTGCAATCATAAGTACCTCGCATGGTTTTATGACCGACGCAGCAGCGAAATCCGCTGGCTACGGCGGCGAAATCATTTGTTACGTGGCTTAGTGCCGGTTAAGAATTAGGAGACACCTATGTCACGCGTAGCCAAAAATCCAATTAAATTGCCTTCTGGCGTCAACCTTGATATCAGTGGTTCGCAACTGAGTGTGAAAGGTCCCAAAGGCAATCTGACCTTAGATTTATATCCTGGTATTAGCTTTGAAGAAAGCGACGGCGAGTACCTGGTGAAAAATGCGAATGAAAAGAATCTGGCCATGGCCGGTACATTCAGGTCCCTGGTCAGCAATATGGTTACCGGTGTCAGCACCGGTTTTCAGAAAAAATTACAACTGGTCGGTGTTGGTTACCGCGCACAGGCCCAGGGGAACAAGCTGAACCTGGCACTGGGTTTTTCGCATCCGGTCGAATATGCCGCACCTGAAGGCATCACGATTGAGACGCCTTCACAAACAGAAATTATTGTCAGTGGTTGTGACAAGCAAAGAGTCGGCCAGGTTGCCGCGGAAATACGCGCGTACCGGCCACCCGAACCTTACAAGGGTAAAGGTGTTCGTTATGCCGATGAACGAGTTGCCAGGAAGGAAGCCAAAAAGGCTTAACACAGGTCTTTAATGGGTCGGTCTTGTAGGAACCCGGCTTGCTTAAGAGGAATGAGTAATGGATAAGAAAACAGCACGTTTGCGCAGGGCGAAGAAAACCCGCTCACACATTCGTCGTTTGGGCGTAGCCCGGCTGACGGTTCACCGTAGTGGACGTCACATTTACGCGCAGGTTATTGCCGCGACGGGGGGTAGTGTGATCGCTGCCGCTTCAACCGTGCAAAAGGATCTGCGTTCCGGTTTGACCAGCACCAGCAACAAGGATGCTGCCAAAGCCGTTGGAAAGGCAGTGGCTGAAAAAGCGGTGGCTGCAGGCGTAACGGATGTGGCATTTGACCGTTCCGGTTACCGGTACCACGGTAGGATTGCCGAGCTGGCTGATGCTGCACGCGAAAGCGGGCTTAAGTTTTAAACTGCCCCACTGACTGAATAGCAGGTATAAAAATGTCGAGAATGGACAAAGAAATTAGCGACGGTATGCTGGAAAAGCTGGTAGCCGTGAACAGGGTTGCCAAGGTTGTGAAAGGTGGACGTGTGTTCAGCTTCACGGCGCTGAGTGTCGTGGGTGACGGTAACGGCAAGGTTGGATTTGGCTATGGAAAAGCCAAGGAAGTCCCTGTTGCGATACAAAAAGCGATGGAGAAAGCGCGTCGCGACATGGTCACCATTTCCCTTAAGAATGGTACTTTGTGGCACCCGGTTAAATCTACCCACAGCGGTTCGAAGGTGTATATGCAACCCGCCTCAGAAGGTACGGGAATTATTGCAGGCGGCGCGATGCGAGCGGTTCTGGAAACCGTGGGAGTGCATAACGTACTGGCGAAAAGTGTCGGTTCAAACGCACCGGTTAATCTGGTCAGGGCGACCATCAAGGGCCTCAAGGCCATGCATAGTCCGGAATCGATTGCCGCCAAACGTGGCAAGAGCGTCGAAGAAATCCTGGCGAACCATAGTTGAGCAGTAAAATGGCTAAGAAAGAACAAATAAATGTAACGTTGATACGTTCACCGATTGGTACCCTGCCCAAGCATAGGGAAACCGTGCGTGGCCTCGGTCTCAAGCGCATGCACCAGACAGTAACGTTGGAAGACACGCCTTCTGTTCGCGGAATGGTCAACAAGGTTTATTACATGGTACGAGTGGAAGAGGCCTGAGCCATTCTGCGAGCCTGTTAAATAGGAAAGTACAGACATGAAATTAAATACGTTAAGTCCTGCCCAGGGCAGTAAAAAAAACCCCAAACGTGTAGGCCGGGGAATCGGCTCTACCGACGGTAAGACTGCCGGTCGCGGACACAAAGGTCAGAAATCACGTGCCGGCGGTTTTCATAAAGTCGGTTTCGAGGGTGGCCAGATGCCATTGCAGCGGCGCTTGCCAAAACGTGGTTTTGCCTCATTTACATCGCGCTACAATGCAGAAGTGCGGCTATATCACATAGCTGCCATGGATGTCGATGTCATTGACATCGAAGCGCTGAAAAAGGCTGGTGTCATCAAGCATGACGCAAACAGGGTTAAAGTGATCAATACCGGTGAAGTGGGTCGTGCGGTAACACTCAAGGGCCTCGCGGTTACCAAGGGTGCTAAAGCGGCGATCGAAGCGGCGGGTGGAAAGGTCGAGTAATGGCGAAGACGCCTTCACAGGTAGCTGATACGCTTGGTGGTATCGGTCGACTGACCGAGTTACGCCAGCGTTTACTGTTCGTGTTCGCGGCACTGATTGTGTATCGCATTGGTACCTTTATTCCGGTTCCAGGCGTAAATCCACAGGCGCTGCTGCAATTCATGGATTCACAGCAGGGAACCATCATTGATGTGTTCAACCTTTTTACGGGTGGCGCATTGCAACGATTCTCGCTGTTTGCTTTGGGTGTGATGCCATATATTTCGGCCTCGATTATCATCCAGCTGATGACCAGCGCGATACCGCAGTTACAACAGCTGAAGAAAGAAGGCTCCAGCGGTCGGCAAAAAATAACCCAATATACGCGCGTGTTTACCGTGGTGTTGGCCGGAGTCCAGGCAGGTAGCGTGGCCCTGGCGTTGCAAAGTCAGTCATCCATCGTGTTCTCGCCCGGTTTCGGGTTTGTATTCACGGCGATGATTACATTGACGGCTGGGACGATATTCCTGATGTGGCTTGGTGAACAAATCACTGAGCGAGGTGTTGGTAATGGTATTTCCCTGATCATTTTCGCAGGTATCGTTGCCGGTTTACCGCGTGCCATTGCAGGAACACTTGAGTTGGTCAATACTGGCCAGTTAAGCATACCGGCCACCTTGTTCATCCTGGTTCTGGTGCTGGCAGTGGTTTACTTCATCGTCCGGGTCGAACGTGGTCAACGCAGGATTACGGTTAATTATGCGCAACGCCAGGGCAGGGTTGCCTACCAGAACCAGGCGACGCATTTGCCACTGAAGTTGAACATGTCAGGCGTTATTCCAGCTATTTTCGCGTCAAGCCTGGTTATTTTCCCGTCCACGCTGGCGACATGGTTCTCAACGTCAAAGAACCTGGGTTGGTTAACGGATGTGTCGGCAGCCTTGACCCCTGGAAATTTGCCTTACACGCTGTTGTATTCGGCGTTGATCATATTTTTCTGTTTCTTTTATACGGCGTTGGTTTTCAACTCGAAGGAAACAGCAGACAACCTGAAGAAGTCCGGTGCTTTTATCCCGGGTATTCGTCCAGGTCGTCATACGGCAGATTATATTGATAATGTACTGACCAGGTTAACCATGGTTGGTTCTTTATACCTGGTTTCAGTGTGTCTGTTACCGGACATTTTAAGGGTAGTTTGGGCGGTGCCATTCTATTTTGGTGGTACTTCGGTGCTTATCGTTGTGGTTGTAATCATGGATTTTATTGCCCAGGTACAGGCGCATCTGATATCGCATAAATACGACAATCTGATGAAAAAGGCAAACCTGAAGTCCTACGGCCGTTCGGGTGTGGTACGCCGATAATATTGGTATTTGAGAGCATGGCACTGGTCATGCAATTGTCGGCGGGATGCGCCAGACCGGTTAAACGGGAAAGCGATACCGCCTTTGTTATCTAAGGAGAGTTGCAATGAAGGTGCAAGCTTCAGTTAAAAAAATTTGCCGGAATTGCAAAATTGTCCGTCGCAGAGGCGTGATATTCGTCATATGCGAGGACAAGAAGCACAAGCAGAGACAAGGTTGAATCAATTCACAATAATGTGATTTGCAGCTTTTGCCGGATAGGAAGATTCGATATAATGTACTGTTTACGTTAAGCAGTACCAACAGTAGCAGGAGTACGTAGTATGGCTCGCATAGCGGGAGTCAACATACCAGATCAGAAGCACGCATGGGTTGCTTTGACTACCATTTATGGTGTCGGACGCACACGCGCTTTGCAAATTTGCGAGGCGGCTAAAGTGGCGCCGGGTACAAAAATAAGAGACCTTTCGGAACCTGAAATCGAAAATATTCGTGCAGAGGTTGCCAAGGTTGCCGTGGAAGGTGATCTTCGCCGGGAAGTGGCAATGAATATCAAGCGCCTGATGGATCTTGGTTGTTACAGGGGTCTCCGCCATCGCCGTGGTTTACCGGTGCGTGGTCAGCGTACAAAAACGAATGCCCGTACCCGTAAGGGACCGCGGCGTCCGATCAAGCGTTAAGCGGTTGCAGGTGGATTACTAATGGCAAAGCCAAAAACTAAAGTTAAAAAGAAAGTCAAAAAGGTCGTGGTCGATGGCATCGCCCACGTACATGCTTCTTTCAATAACACGATTATTACGCTCAGTGACAGGCAGGGCAATGTTCTCTCCTGGGCCACGTCCGGCGGTGCCGGTTTCCGTGGTTCACGCAAGAGCACGCCGTTTGCCGCCCAGGTGGCCGCTGAGGCTGCTGGCAGAACTGCGCTCGAATTCGGACTGAAGAACCTCGAAGTTCGCATCAAGGGGCCCGGTCCGGGTCGCGAATCTTCTGTTCGCGCACTCAATGCTCTGGGTTACAAAATTACCAATATTGTTGACGTCACGCCGATTCCACATAACGGCTGTCGTCCGCCAAAGAAACGTCGCGTTTAGGAGTTATAGAAATGGCAAGATTTATTGGACCAACCTGTAAACTCGCGCGTCGCGAAGGCGTGGATCTGGGTCTGAAGAGCCCTGCACGCGGACTCGAGTCCAAGTGCAAGCTCAACCAGATGCCTGGACAACATGGTGCTTCCAGGCGTGCGCGTCTGTCGGACTATGCGACCCAGTTGCGTGAAAAACAGAAAGTTCGTCGAACTTATGGTGTTCTGGAAAGGCAATTCAGCAACTACTACAAAAAGGCTGCCGGCCAAAAAGGCGCAACGGGTGAAAACCTGCTACGTCTTCTGGAAAGCCGTCTGGATAACGTAGTTTATCGGATGGGTTTTGCAGTGACTCGTGCACAGGCGCGTCAAATGGTTTCTCACAAGGCTGTACTTGTTAATGACAAGCAGGTCAACATTCCGTCATACCAGGTTCAACCAGGTGATGTCGTGAAAGTTGCTGAAAAAGCGAAAAACCAGTTACGCCTGAAAGAAGCGATCACGTTAAGCCAGGAAATGGATCTGGTCGCCGTCTGGATGGAAGTCAATAATGAAAAGATGGAAGGGGTTTATAAAACCTATCCAGATCGTGTTGATTTGCCGGCTGACATTAATGAAAGTTTGATTGTCGAGCTTTATTCCAAGTAATACCCTGGTTTTTTTGTCCATTTGTGGCAAAAAGGCTTAAACAGATTAACTATCGAGTGAGGTACATCCCATGATGGATGTGATTGAAAGAATGTTAAGGCCGAGAGCGGTTGGTGTCGAATCGATTAACCCAAACCGTGCGCGTATTGCACTCGAACCCCTTGAACGGGGGTTCGGGCATACACTGGGTAACGCTTTACGCCGGGTATTGTTGTCTTCAATTCCCGGTTACGCAATTGTAGAAGTCGAAATCGACGGTGTCCTGCATGAGTACACAGCCGTGGAAGGTCTGCAGGAAGATATCATTGAAGTTCTGTTGAACCTCAAGGGTGTCGCCCTGCAAATGCACGAGCGCGAAGAAGCCGTATTGACTTTAAGCAAAAAGGGTCAGGGTCCTGTCACCGCGGGAGACATCCAGGTCGATCATGATGTTGAGGTGATCAATCCTGAGCATTTGATCTGCACGCTGTCTAAAAATGGCAGCATCAATATGCAATTGAAAGTACGTCGGGGCGTTGGCTACCAGGCCGCAAACCAGTATTTGGTCAGTGAAGAGGAAAGTCGTCCCATCGGCCGCCTGATGCTGGACGCTTCATTTTGTCCCGTTCGTCGTGTTTCCTACAGTGTAGAAACTGCACGTGTGGAACAGCGTACCGATTTGGACAAACTGATTCTGGATATAGAAACCAACGGCACCATGGACTGTGAGGCAGCTGTGAAGATGGCGGCAAATATCCTGGCCGACCAATTGGCGGTATTTGTTGACTTTAAGGCCCGTACCGAAATCGTTCAAGAGGAGAAATTCCAGGAAATTGATCCTGTACTTCTTCGCCCCATCGATGACCTTGAACTGACGGTACGCTCAGCCAACTGCCTGAAAGCAGAGAGCATTCTATACATCGGTGATCTCGTGCAGAGAACTGAAGTTGAACTATTGAAAACGCCGAATCTTGGTAAAAAGTCGCTGACTGAAATCAAGGATGTGCTGGCTCAGCATGAGTTGTCACTGGGTACGAAACTTGAAAACTGGCCACCGGCCGCGCTGACAGACGCCTGATTAATTTATTAGTCAGACTCTGATTCGGTAAGCAGAAACAGGAAATAAAAATGCGTCATTTAAAATCAGGGCGGCAACTGAACCGCAACAGCAGTAACAGAAAGGCCATGTTTCGTAACATGGCAAATTCACTGTTCGAGCATGAGATTATTAAGACAACAGTGCCCAAAGCAAAAGAATTGCGCCGCGTGGCGGAACCGCTTATCACGCTTGCCAAGAGCGACAGCGTGGCCAACCGCCGACTGGCGTTCGACCGCCTTCGCGACAAAGGGGCAGTGGGCAAGTTGTTTGCTGAAATCGGACCCCGGTTCGTAGAGCGTCCGGGCGGATATTTGCGTATTATGAAATGCGGATTCAGAACTGGCGACAAGGCTCCGATGGCATACGTCGAACTGGTCGGCCGTGCGCGCGCAGACGATCAGGCTGAAACCGGGTAAACCAATCAGAGAAGTAAATAAAAAAGCCCGGCATCGCCGGGTCTTTTTTATTGCGCCATGAGAAAATCCGGCTAAATCAGACTACCCGCCTGGTAAATAACCAGGGCACCGGTATAACCAATACTTGTCATGTATACCCAGGCAAATACGGGCCAGCGCCAGCTGTTTGTTTCTCTGCGGATGGTCGCAAGGGTTGCCGCACACTGAAGGCACCAGGCATAAAAGACGAGTAGCCCAAGAACCATTGGTAATGTAAAGATAAGGCTACCGTCGGGCCATCTGGCCGCCCTGAGCTTTTCCGAAAGGCTTTGATCGTCTGCATCTGAGCCAACCGCGTAAATGGTTCCCATGACGGCAACGACGACCTCACGCGCTGGGAAACCTGCAAGAACAGCGGAAGAGACACGCCAATCCCAGCCCAGCGGCCTGAATACTGGCTCAATAGTTCGGCCAACACGGCCCAGCCAGCTCTGTTCCATCTGTGCGGCAGCTCTCGCGTGACTTAACTCCGCCGGACTCATCGCTTCGCTGGTTGCAGTAGTTCCCGGTGCATAGTCAGTAGGATCCATGCGCGGGAAATAAGCCAACGTCCAGACCAGGATGGCGACGGTAAAAATGACGGTGCCAGCCCTCTTCAGAAAAATCCGAGCGCGGTCGAACAGCTTGATTGCAACCGTCTGCAAGTTGGGTGCCCTGAATTCCGGAAGCGCCAGCATGAAATGTGGTTTGGGCCCCTTTAATGCCGAGGACTTCAGTAATAACGCTGTACCCAGACCACCCAGAATACCCAGTAAATAAAGCCCGAATAAAACCAGACCCTGTAAATTCATCCAGCCTATGGATCTATTGGGGACAAATGCCGCGATCAGCAACGCATAGATCGGAAGTCTGGCCGAACAGGTCATGAACGGAGCTGCCAGTATGGTGGCAATGCGGTCCCTACGGTCCGGAATAACACGTGTGGCCATGATCGAAGGCACGGCGCAGGCGAAACTGGACAACATCGGGATCACGGACTGACCGGATAGACCGACGGTGCGCATCACGCGATCCATCAAAAAAGAGGTTCGAGCGAGGTATCCGGTATCTTCAAGAATAATAATAAAAAGGAACAGGATAAGTATCTGAGGCAGAAAGATGATGACACTTCCCACACCGGCGATAACGCCGTCGGCAAGAAAACTGCTGAGTGCAGATTGACCCATCTGCGCAACAATTGTCCGGCCCAACCCCGAACTCAACTTGTCTATGGCGTCCATGATCGGCGTGGCCCAGGTAAAGACTGCCTGGAAAACGAGTAATAGAACGGCAAAAAACAAAAGCGTTGCCGGCCAGGGTCTGTTCGTCCAGCGTGCTAACCGGGCGCCAATTTTGCTGTGCAAGGGCGCTTGCTCCTGGACTTCTGCAATAACCTTTTTGATCCATTGGTAACGCCGTCGTGCCTCCACTGCAGCAGGTGGTGAATCCCCGAACAACTTGCTTCGGAGCTGGGTGATAGTGTCATGGCCCAGGAATTTTCCGAGTCTGCCTGCAAAACCGGGGTGGGTTTGTAACAGGGCCTGGATGACGTCAATTCTTTGCCAGTCCGGTCCCAGTTCCTGTGAAAGTTGTTCGGCAGTTTCGCTCAACTCCGGCCATGAAGCGGGGATTGAAGGACAGGAAACAGAAGTTATGTTTTCCAGTCCTTCCTTCAATGCATCAAAGCCATGGCCACTGATGCTGCTCACCGGATAGACGGGAACACTGCCGAGCGTTTTTTGCAATTTATCGATATCAATGCTGATTCCGTTCGCCGTGGCTGCATCGATCATTGTCAGGGCGATCATGGTGGGCAATTGCAGTTCCAGCAATTGTTCCAGCAGGTAAAGACCCTGGTAGATATGCGTTGCATCGATGACGACGAGAAGACCGGATGGACGGTCTGTGCCCGTCACCCGTCCCAGGGTCACATCGACGGCGATACGTTCATCTGTAGAAGTGCCATCGAGACTGTAGATTCCCGGCAGGTCGATAAGGTTAAAGGCACTATGTTTGAGCTGTACTGTCCCAAGGTGTTTCTCAACGGTGACACCTGGAAAATTGCCGGTTGTCTGACGTAGACCGGTCAAACGGTTAAACAGGGTGCTTTTGCCGGCATTCGGATTGCCGATGAGTGCTATTGACGCCCTTGCCTTGTGCCGGATTCCAATACCACTGACAGGTACTTTAACCTCGGTGCTTTCAATCACCGGTGATCCTTCAAGGTGATTATAATAGATTCAGTTGGTTTGTCTGTGTTCATGGCAAGGCGCATCTCGAAGGCAATGGCTGAGTCCTTGGCAAGAGATGCAACGATATCCATGGGCGCAGACAAACCAACCCACCGGGCTCTCCTGTGGGGAATTCGTCGCTGCGTTGCAGCACTTGTAAAGGGCCCGCCATTCACTGCGCACTGCGCCTTGCTACGAAACCACACAGGAGTGCTGAACCCATAATAATCATCTTGAAGGAGCACTAACTATCCGTGTAACCTTGAAATGACGGGCCTGTTCTTTACGCAGGGAAATGGAACTGCCAAAGAAACCCACTTCGAGAGGGTCCCCGCCGATGGCGATGTTTTCCATGCGTACGATGATATCTTCAACCATACCCAGTACCATTAAACGTACTACGCCGGGATCAGCGGTGTCTATTGCATCAAGTTTGGCCATATCGCCACGGGCCAAGTCTGCGAGAGTCATGTTTTTCCTTTATGTCTAAATGAGAGTGATTCGCATTAACATGTGTATTGTAAAGCATCTTTATGTAAGAGATACATAATCCAGATCAATTAAATGTGAATCATTTCTAATATAAGACAGAAGAGAATCGGTCTTAACAGCGTTTTTCGGGTAAAACCCGGATTTGATGCTGTTCAGGCGAGTCTTTTTAACCACTGCCCCGATTTGACTGCACCGCAACAAGCATTCGCCTGGAAGTGGTAAAGCCAGTGGTTGACAGATGGTGCATGTTAATTGTTATATCGGCGCCATATCCCGGCAGCAGTGAAGCGATGCGGTGCGGTGCTTGGCTGATATGGCCAGGGCGGCCACGGTTGTCGTGCCCTTGATAACCATTTGCGACATCATTTTCAAGATGTTTTGGTGTTGAGATGATCCTTTCAAGGCATTCGTGATTTCGGGCCGCTTTTAAGGTACCGGCATAAACGATGAGTTCTTCGGATTTTTCAGCAACATCCGGGTCCAGGTAATGTATCAACAAGCCCATCGCGGCTTCCTGATGCCAGCCTTTGCAGTTCAAAGTCGTACCCCTCGGGGCCCTGATTTCTGTCTTTATTGGTGCAATTTTTGCGTTCATTACTGTACAGTCACTACCCTGAAAGAAATTGCTTAATTTATAACGGTGAAATTGGCTACACTGCTGCGGTTGCGGTAAATAGATGGAATAAGAATGTTGAACAGTATTACGCTCAGAATGTGGAATTTGTGTGTTGTTTTATGTTGCGCATCGCTTATTGGTTTTGCGTTGTACAACCAGTACGTAGACTATCTGGAACCCTGTCCTTTGTGCATTTTTCAAAGGGTGGTTTTTTTCGCCATGGCAGTCATTGCCCTGTTGGCAGCCCTGCACAACCCCGGAAGGATTGGGCAGCAGGTATATACGTGGCTATTTGTTGGCTGTGCCGCGACAGGTGTGTCGATAGCTGCCCGACATATCTGGCTACAGGGCCTGCCGGCGGATGAAGTGCCGGAATGCGGTCCGGGATTAAATTACATGCTGGAAAACTTTCCCCTGACCCAAGTACTTTCAACGGTCTTGAAAGGTTCCGGAAGCTGCGCCGAGGTATTATGGTCGTTTATGGGTTTGAGCATGCCAAAGTGGACGATGCTTTGGTATTTGACGCTGGGGCTGATGACCTTATGGGTGACCTATCGCCCCGCCCGACGCTGAAGACCGCGGAATTGAACGAATAATTGAAAAATATACGATTGGAAATGGAACGATGACTCAAGAAGCAGAAAACCTGGAAAATCCGCAACAGGATAACGTCTGGCAGCCGACCTCCTGGCAAAAGCGGGAGGCCAAGCAACAGGCCAATTATCCCGACCAGGCTGAACTGCAGGCGACACTTGAAGAGTTATCGCGTCTGCCTCCCCTGGTGACTTCCTGGGAAATTTTATCTTTAAAGGAACAGATTGCACAGGCACAGGCCGGAGGCCGCTTTTTCCTGCAGGGCGGTGATTGTGCGGAAAGTTTTGCAGAATGTAATTCGGCTGTCATCACCAACCGGCTTAAGGTGCTCCTGCAAATGAGCCTGGCGTTGACACATGGGCTGCAAAAACCCGTCGTCAGGGTCGGACGCTTCGCGGGGCAGTACGCCAAGCCGCGTTCTTCGGACCTGGAGACACGTGACGGAGTGACCCTTCCCAGCTACCGCGGTGACCTGGTGAACTCGGTCGAGTTTACAGCTGCAGCGCGGCGGCCGGACCCTCGGCGTCTGATCCAGGGACATGCGATGTCGTCCATGACGATGAATTTTGTCCGTGCGCTGGTTGACGGCGGATTTGCAGATTTGCATCATCCAGAGTACTGGAACCTGAGCTGGGTAGAACACTCACCGCTAGCCGAAGAATTTCAGCGACTGGCGGACAGTCTCGGCCGAGCCGTGAATTTCATGGAGACCATTTCCGGTCGTCGTGCCGGGGCGCTTAAAAGGGTCGATTTCTATACGTCCCACGAAGCGTTGCATCTGCATTACGAACAAGCGCTGACCCGCCAGGTCCCACGCCAGGAAGGCTGGTTTGACCTGACTACGCATTTCCCCTGGATTGGCATGCGCACTGCCGATGTCGATGGTGCACACGTGGAGTATTTCAGGGGGATTCGTAACCCTGTCGGTATCAAGGTGGGGCCCAGTGCAACCACGCAACAACTTCGACGCTTATTGGAAATTCTCAATCCTGACGATGAGCCGGGCCGTATCGTTCTGATTCACCGGATGGGTGCGTCCCAGATCGAGGCCAAGTTGCCGCCGATGATCAAAGCTGCGCAGGACTCGGGATCACCGGTGCTTTGGGTATGTGATCCCATGCATGGCAATACAGAAACGACCGCCTCTGGCATCAAAACCCGGCGCTTCCGCAATATCATGAGCGAAACGGAAACGGCCATCGAACTTCATCACCAGCACGGCTCACACCTCGGTGGTGTGCATCTTGAACTGACCGGTGAAGATGTCACCGAGTGTACCGGCGGGGCAAGAAACCTGAGCGAAGTCGATCTGGAAAGGGCCTACAAATCAATTGTAGACCCGCGTCTGAATTACGAACAGGCCCTGGAACTGTCGATGCTGATCGTCAGCAAGTTTGATAAGTTGAGTTAAGTTTGTCTTTGCTTTTCGCCAAGTCATTGATCCGTTTCCGCACGCCTGGGTATTACAGGCTGGTGTGTGTGTTCACCGCCATGTATCTGTTCTCGCAAGCGGTGCTGGCGGCGGGCGAGGTCCGTCATACGGTAAGTTTCCCGAAGGACAAGGAACAACTCCTGCTTGTGCGTTCCGAATTCCCCGTCAGTGCGTCGGTGACCGAGCTGACCATGCCAAACTGGACACCGGGTTCCTACCTGATCAGGGATTATGCGGCCAACGTCAATAGTATTTCTGCTGTATCTGCGGATGGCACGCCGTTGTCCCTGCAAAAAGTCAGCAAGGACCGCTGGCAGGTCGATACGGGTCAAACCAATACTTTGATCGTCAACTACGAGGTGTTCACACCCGAAATCAATGTCAGCACCAGTTGGGCGAGCCGGGAGTTTTCACTGATCAATGGCGCATCGGTTTTCCTGTATACCGAGCAAACAAGGGGTTTGCCCCAATTGGTCGAAGTAGTAAGCGACCCGTCCAGGGGCCAGGTCTTTAGCGCCATGGAAAACACCGCGGATGGTGGTGTATTCCGCGCGGAAAATTACGATGAATTGGTAGACAATCCGGTCGCTGTAGCCCGGGCGCCCGTGTACCGATTTGCGCACGACAGCCAGGATTATGTGCTGCTGAACGTGGGTGAAAATGAATTCTGGGACGGTGCACAAGCGGCGCAAGATGTGGAAAAAATTGTTGCCGAAACGCAGTCGTTCTGGGGTGTCAATCCGCTCAAACGTACTTATTGGTTTATGAATTTTGCCGTTGAAGGAAAGGGTGGTCTCGAACACGACCAGAGCACGGTGGTGATGACGGGCCGGCGTCAGATGCGTGACCGCAAGGACTATGTAAAATGGTTGGGAACCATTGCGCATGAATTCTTCCATGTATGGAATGTCCGTCACATGCGTCCGCTCGAACTGGCACAATACGATTACCAGAATGAACAATATACAAGCGAGTTATGGCTCGCTGAGGGCTTGACCAGTTATTACGATAATCTGCTCCTGTCCCGGGCTGGTTTGATCACACCTAAAGAGTACATGGAGTTGCTCGCCAAGGACATACATCAACTGGAAACCACCCCGGGGCGATTGCTTCAGCCGGTCACTGAGGCTTCCATGGACGCATGGATTCGCCATTACCAGCCCAACCCAAACACCCTCAACAGCACCATAAGTTATTACATAAAGGGCGCCGTTATCGGCTTCGTACTGGATACCTACCTCAGAAAAAACAGCAAGGGCCGGCATGATCTGGATGAGGTCATGCGGAAAATGTACAGCGTATATTCGAAATCGCCTTATGACAGTGAGGCATTTGAGAAAGTTGTTGCCGAGGTCGGCGGTGCTGAAGCCGGCCAGATGCTCCGAACCCTGACAACGACGACTTCCGATCCGGATGTCGATACCGCGCTCGACTGGTACGGGCTTGAGCTAAATCGTGGCGCGATCCTGATAACGGGTCAACCCGGAGATGAGCACTTGCGCAGCGATCTCGGCGTGCTCTGGGATAGTGAAAAACCGGGCATGGTCGTCAGTGCAGTGCTGGATGGCAGTGGCGGTTCTGTCGCCGGCCTGATGGCCGGAGATGAGATACTGGCCATTGGTGGTGAGAGGCTGACAAAAGCAAGACTGGACAGCCTGATGTCCAGTTTTGACCCCGGCGCAAAAACCGACTTGGTCATATCCAGACGCGACAGGATCATAAGCCTGGATATCACCCTGGATACCGCCATTCCAGACCACTACGATATCGTTCTCAAGTCCGATTTCGAGCGACGGGATATCACGCGTCTGCAAAACCTGCTGGGTCAGGACCCGCGCAAACAACCCTGAGCATCCGGGAATTGGCCGGCTTTTTCAGGCTTCCTGCTTTTTGACCGCGCGACCGGCCGCCTTGCGTTCGTGTTCTTTCAGATACAATTTGCGGATGCGGATGGACTCGGGTGTAACTTCGACCAGTTCGTCGTCCTGGATAAACTCCAGTGACTGTTCCAGCGACAGGATGTTGGGAGCAGCCAGCAATACGTTGTCATCCTTGATGACGGTGCGGATGTTGGTTAGCTGCTTCCCTTTGATCGGATTGACCGTGAGGTCATTACCCCTGTTATGTACCCCGATAATCTGTCCTTCATAAACGTCAACACCGTCTTCAATGATCATGCGGCCACGGTCCTGGAGGTTAAACAGTGCGTACGCCACGGCTTTGCCGGTACTGTTGGATATCAGGACACCGTTATTGCGGTTTGAAATCGGTGCAGGGTTGTAGGGGCCATAGTTCTCAAAGGTGTGAAACAATAATCCTGTGCCGGCGGTTACGGTACGAAACTCTGACTGGAACCCGATCAGACCGCGTGCCGGAATCATGTAATCCATGCGAATGCGACCTCTGCCATCGGGTTGCATGTCCTGAAGCACGCCGCGTCGTTGACCGAGGCGTTCCATTACCGCGCCCTGGTAATTGGCTTCGAGGTCGACGACCAGTGATTCAAAAGGTTCCTGTGTCTCGCCGTTGACCGTGCGAAGGATCACTTCCGGCCTCGAAATGGCCATTTCATAGCCTTCACGACGCATGGTTTCGATCAGGATGGACAAGTGCAATTCACCCCGTCCGGACACGCGGAATCTTTCTGCATCAGCAGTTTCTTCAATACGTAAAGCCACGTTGTGACTGGCTTCGCGCAGAAGCCGTTCACGCAGTTGCCTGCTGGTCAGGTACTTGCCCTCACGACCTGAAAAAGGAGAATTATTGACCCGGAATGTCATGCTGATGGTGGGTTCGTCCACGGTCAACGGCGGTAGTGCTTCGACCGTGTCCCGGTCACACAAAGTGTCTGATATACGGAGGTTTTCTACCCCGGTGACAGCGATAATGTCACCGGCATTGGCCTGCTCGATTTCCACGCGTTTGAGACCGCGAAATCCCAGAACCTGCAAGATACGCGCATTACGTTGCTCACCGTAGCGGTCAATGGCGGTGATGCGCTGGTTCGGTTTGACGCTGCCACGTTGTACCCTGCCGATGCCAATGACACCGACGTAGGAGTTGTAATCAAGCGTGCTCACACGCATCTGGAAAGGGCCTTCCAAATTAACTTCCGGCGGCTTGACTTCTTTCAGTATGGTTTCAAACAACGGTGTCATGTCACCGCTGCGGACGTTGTCTTCAAGACCGGCATATCCCTGTAGCGCCGAGGCGTAGACCACTGGAAAGTCCAACTGCTCTTCACTTGCACCCAACTTGTCAAACAGCTCAAAGGTCTGGTCCAGCACCCAGTGGGGGCGGGCGCCATCGCGGTCAACCTTGTTGATGACAACAATTGGGCGGAAACCCATTTCGAATGCCTTCTGGGTGACAAACCGGGTTTGCGGCATCGGTCCATCGACCGCATCCACCAGTAATAACACGGAATCCACCATGCTCAGGATGCGCTCCACTTCCCCGCCAAAATCCGCGTGGCCCGGTGTGTCGACGATGTTGATACGGTATTGTTCCCCGTCCTTGGTCCAGGTAATCGCGGTATTTTTTGACAGGATGGTGATTCCGCGTTCCTTTTCCAGTTCATTGGAATCCATGGCTCGGTTCAGTATGGCAGAGTGCTCACCCATCGTACCGGATTGCTGCAACAGCTGGTCAACGAGGGTGGTTTTACCATGATCGACGTGGGCGATAATGGCGATATTTCTGATTTTATTTATCACGGATGTTTCCAGTAAGCCAAGCGCGCGGAAGTTACACGCTTTGGCCGCGTTAAGCAATGTTTTTACAAAAAAAACAGCAAGATAAATGAATTTTACTACACTTTTGGATTGTCATTTCAAGACGTCTTGCACGGATGATGGGGAAGGACTGGTCGTATCGTGTGCAATCCGGAAGCCAAGTTGCCCCAATAGCGTTGTTGGCGCTGAAAATCCGGTCTGGATGATGCGGGATTCAAATTCCCTTCTGACCCCGTAAGCTGACCTGAGACTGTCGATTTGCACGTGATGATAATCGTCAGAAAGACGTGCCGTTGTCCTCAGGGTGGTATCGTCCCTGCCGACCGGTCAGCTTGCCCAAGTCGCCTGTTCCAGGACCTTGCCGGTCGTTGCCTATGGTTCGATGTCCGGGCCTGCATTGCAGGCGACCTGAGAGACTGTACTCCCGTTCCGGGGAGGGACCGAAACCACGCGACTGATACTTGCTTTCACGGGTTCCCATGGCTATTCTTCCTACCCCAAAACAATCCAGGTGCAAAGGCCGTGCTTTCCAGCGATCAAAAAATCCTATTTGTTTTCCCAGGTCAGGGCTCACAGTATAAAGGTATGGGTGGCGACCTGTATAAGGAATACGAGACCGTCAGGAAAGTCTACAGACAGGCAAGCGAGGTCCTTGGTTACGATGTCGCCGAACTCTCTTTTGACGACCCGCAGGATCAACTGAACCTGACCCGTTTCACCCAACCTGCGCTACTGACCCATTCCATCGCCTGCCTGGAGGTATTCCGCGATTTGACCGGTGGCAATATCAAGCCGTCAATGGCCGCCGGACACAGTCTCGGGGAATACTCGGCACTGGTTGCCGCCGGGGTGCTCAGTTTTGCAAGTGCACTCAAGCTGGTACAGCAGCGTGGTGAATTGATGGGTACATATGGTGAGGGTGAGATGAGCGCCTTTCCGCTGGACATCGATACCATTCGGCCGATCGCAGAGCGATACCACTGTGCGATCGCCGGTTGTAACCTGCCCGACCAGACCGTCATCGGCGGCCGCGAAGAAGACCTGGCCCTGGTCGAACAACAGGTCCTGGAACAGTTTGAACGCAAGACTCCGGTGCGCCTGAAGACCGAAGGCGCCTTCCACACCTATTACATGGTCGAGGCTGCGCGGCACTACCGCTCCGTGCTGGAAACAGCCCACTTCGATCCGTCGGATATACCGGTACTGTCCAATTTCACCGGTGCCTTCCATGAAGCGGATCCGCTGGGTGCCCGGTCACGCCTGTTCTTCCAGCTGTTTCACCCGGTTTTGTGGTTTTCCAACCTGAAAACAGCATTTGCCGATGGTATCGAGGTGATAATTGAATTTGGCGGCGGAATCGGGTTTGGTACAGAACCCGAGGGAAAACGTCCAAATCTTGCCGGTATCGTCAAGAAAACCCAGCGGGCTACCGGTCACTCCGCGCATTACATGGCGGTTATCAATCACCAGACACTGCGGGACACCGTCGCCTTCGTAGCGACAGAGTGACACTGCACTTACATCCCTCGATGAAACGATAAACGGCAAGGTCCAGATGATCATAAGAATCGTAAAGATGGAATTTGAAGAACATCTGATAAAGGAGTTTCTGCAAATATTTGCGGCAAGCAGGGAAAAGATAAAGTCATTCCCGGGCTGTACACATCTGCAGTTGTTGCAGGCAGAAGCGGACCGCTGTGTCTTTTTCACGTATTCGCATTGGGATGGAGAGGATGCGTTGGATATCTACAGAAACTCGGATCTGTTTCGGACAGTGTGGCGCAATACCAGGAAATTGTTTCGTAAGGCACCCAAAGCCTGGAGCCTGACCGACCAGACGGAAGTTCTCGTCCGCAGCCTGTAAAAAAGTATTTTTTATTCCTCATACTTTAGCTTAATTGCGTTCCGGACTTTCCAAGGTGACAATACACTGTGGCATGTCCGGTTTTTAAGTAAGCCAGACAGGATTGGATACGCTTAAATATATCTCCGCGCGGCAATTGGGTAGCTGAACAAATGAGTAAATTTCCAAGCAAAACACTGGATGACTGGCGGCAGCTCGCAGCCAAAGAATGTGCGGGCAAGCCGGTTGAATCCCTGACCTGGGAGACCCCCGAAGGTATACCGGTCAAGCCCCTGTATACCGCCGCCGACCTTGAAGATATCGATCACCTGGATTCACTCCCTGGAACGGCGCCGTTTGTGCGTGGACCAAAGGCAACCATGTATGCGGGCCGACCCTGGACCGTGCGTCAGTATGCGGGTTTCTCGACTGCGGAAAAGTCCAATGCCTTCTACCGCAAAAATCTCGAGGCAGGACAGACCGGTCTGTCGGTAGCCTTCGATCTGGCTACCCACCGCGGCTATGACTCCGATCACCCGCGAGTCGAGGGTGACGTCGGTAAGGCGGGGGTAGCCATTGACAGCATTGCTGATATGAAGATCCTGTTTGATGGCATACCGTTGGACAGGATGTCGGTTTCGATGACGATGAATGGCGCGGTCCTGCCGGTAATGGCGATGTTTATCGTGGCCGCGCAGGAGCAGGGTGTGTCAATCGATAAATTATCCGGCACGCTGCAGAATGATATTCTCAAGGAGTTCATGGTCCGGAATACCTATATCTATCCGCCGGCACCCTCCATGCGGATCGTCTCCGACATTATTGCCTATACCTCCAGCAATATGCCGAAGTTCAACTCCATTTCCATCTCCGGTTACCACATGCAGGAAGCCGGTGCGACCTGTGCCCAGGAACTTGCCTTTACGATTGCCGACGGTATTGAATACGTGCGCGCGGCGATCGCCAGCGGTCTTGACGTGGACGCGTTTGCGCCACGTCTGTCGTTCTTTTTCGCCATCGGCATGAATTTTTTCATGGAAGTGGCCAAGCTGCGTGCTGCGCGGCTGCTCTGGTCCAGGCTGATGATGGAAAAATTTGCGCCGAAAGACACCCGCTCGCTGATGTTGCGGACCCATTGCCAAACCTCCGGTGTCAGTCTTACGGCCAGTGATCCTTACAACAACATCATCCGCACCACGATTGAAGCCATGGCGGCCGTCCTCGGCGGCACCCAGTCGCTGCACACCAACTCGTTTGACGAAGCACTGGCCCTGCCAACGGAGTTTTCAGCCCGTATTGCCCGCAACACGCAACTGGTCCTGAAAGAGGAAACGGGCATCACCAGGGTTGTCGACCCGTTGGCGGGCTCCTATTACGTCGAAAGCCTGACCCATGAACTGACCGATGCGGCGATGAAGCTGATCGAGGAAGTTGAGGAAATGGGCGGCATGACACGGGCGGTTGAAACCGGTATGCCCAAGATGCGTATCGAGGAGGCCTCCGCCCTGCGCCAGGCACGTGTCGACCGCGGCGAAGACATCATCGTTGGCGTCAACAAGTATCAACTGGCTGAAGAACCACCCGTTGATATTCTTGACATTGATAACTCGGCGGTGCGTGAAGCACAGATTCAGCGTATTAACCAGGTGCGGGAAAGCCGTGACGCCGAGGTTTGTCAAAAGGCCCTGGATGCACTGACCCGCGCTGCGGAGGATGACAGCGGTAATTTGCTTGAACTGGCTGTCGAGGCTGCCCGGGCACGGGCAACGGTTGGCGAGATCTCGGACGCACTGGAAAAGGTTTATGGCCGCCACCGTGCGACCACCCGTTCCATTTCCGGGGTTTTCGGCTCCGCTTACAAAGGCGACGCGGATTTTTTCGCGATTCAGCAAGATGTAAGGGAATTTGCGGAAACCGAGGGCCGCAGGCCGCGAATGCTGGTCTGCAAACTGGGTCAGGATGGCCATGACCGTGGCGCAAAAGTGATCGCCACTGCGTTTGCTGACATCGGCTTTGACGTTGATATCGGACCCCTGTTCCAGACTCCGGCGGAGGCGGTACGCGAAGCCATTGAGAACGATGTCCATATTATCGGCATCTCATCGCAAGCCGCGGGACACAAGACCCTGGTGCCCAAGGTTATTGAGGGTCTGAAGCAGGCGGGGGCCGGAGATATCATCGTCATCTGCGGTGGCGTCATACCACCCCAGGATCACGATGAAATGTATGCTGCAGGTGTCGCCGCCATTTTTGGTCCCGGCACCAACATATTGCTGGCCGCTCAGAAAATTCTTGGCATCATTCGGGAGCGAAGAAAAATTTAATAACGTGTCGGATTAATTGAACAAATGTTGTGAAAACTCGCGTCGTAACAGGGATGTTGATATGAATCAGATAATTGAACAACTGGAAGAGAAACGCAGAGCTTCGCTGTTGGGGGGTGGGCAGCGCCGGATCGATGTTCAGCATAGCCGCGGTAAGCTCACTGCCCGCGAACGTATCGATTTGCTTCTGGATGAAGGCAGTTTCGAAGAGTGGGACGCGTTTGTCGAGCACCGTTGTACCGATTTTGGAATGTCCGACCAAAAAATCCCCGGTGACGGTGTCGTGACTGGTTACGGTACCGTCAATGGCCGGGTGGTGTTTGTCTTCAGCCAGGATTTTACCGTATTCGGTGGGTCGCTTTCAGAGGCGCATGCCGAGAAAATCTGCAAGGTCATGAAACAGGCCATGAAAGTGGGTGCACCCATCATTGGCCTCAACGACTCGGGTGGTGCCCGCATTCAGGAGGGCGTGGCTTCCCTGGGCGGATACGCCGATGTCTTTCAACTCAACGTACTGGCTTCCGGTGTAGTGCCACAAATTTCCGTCATCATGGGCCCGTGTGCCGGCGGTGCGGTCTACTCCCCGGCCATGACCGATTTTATTTTCATGGTGAAGGACAGTTCATATATGTTCGTGACCGGCCCCGATGTTGTCAAAACCGTGACCCATGAAGAGGTCACGGCGGAACAACTCGGTGGCGCCTTGACCCATTCCACGGTTTCCGGTGTCTGCGACCGCGCTTACGAAAATGACGTGGAAACCCTGTTGATGGTGCGCCGTTTCATCAATTATCTGCCGGCCAACAATCGTGAGAAACCACCGTTCCGGCCCACCCCGGACCGGGCCCACCGTCTGGAGATGTCACTCGACACCCTGGTGCCTGACAACCCCAACACGCCTTATGACATGAAGGAGTTGATCTACAAGGTGGTGGATGACAACGAGTTCTGGGAATTGCAGCCAGATCATGCGCAAAACATCATCATCGGTTTTGCGCGCATGGATGGATACTCGGTGGGTATCGTCGCCAATCAGCCCAAGGTGCTGGCCGGATGCCTGGATATCAAGTCATCCATCAAGGCCGGACGTTTCGTACGCTTTTGCGATGCATTCAATATTCCCATTCTTACCTTCGTCGACGTGCCGGGTTTTATGCCCGGAACCGCACAGGAGTATGGCGGCATCATCAAGCACGGGGCCAAGCTTTTGTTTGCCTACGCCGAAGCAACGGTTCCCAAGGTCACCGTGATTACCCGCAAGGCTTACGGCGGCGCCTATGACGTTATGAGTTCCAAGCATTTACGCGGTGATGTGAACCTGGCCTGGCCCAGTGCGGAAATTGCCGTCATGGGTCCCAAGGGCGCTGTTGAAATTATCTTCAGGAGCGACATCGGTGATGAGCAGAAGATCGCCGAACGCACCGAGCAGTACCGGTTGAAATTCGCCAATCCATTCATTGCTGGAAGCCGCGGTTATGTCGATGACGTCATCGCGCCCCATGCAACCCGCAAACGCGTCTGTCGTTCACTCGCCATGTTGAGGGAAAAACAACTCGATAACCCCTGGCGTAAGCACGACAACATACCGCTTTGAGCCGATGAAAAAAACACTGGAGGATTTGCACGTGTTTGACAAGATACTTATCGCAAACCGCGGTGAAATCGCTTGCCGGGTTATCAGGTCCGCAAAAAAAATGGGGATCAAAACGGTCGCGGTTTATTCTGAGGCCGACCGCAATGCCCTGCATGTACAGATGGCAGATGAAGCGGTTTTTATAGGTCCGCCACCTTCGACACAAAGCTACCTGTTAAAAGAAAAAATCCTGCAGGCCTGTCTCGATACAGGCGCCCAGGCGGTCCATCCGGGTTATGGTTTCCTGTCCGAAAACTCCGAGTTCTGCGAATTGCTGGCCGACAACGGTATCGCGTTTATCGGCCCGAAGACCCATGCGATCAAGGCCATGGGTGACAAGATAACCTCCAAGCAACTGGCCGACAAAGCAGGTGTGAACACCATTCCCGGGTTTGCAGATGTGCTGCGTGATAGTGCGCATGCAGTAGAGATTGCCAACAAGATCGGCTATCCGGTCATGCTTAAGGCGACGGCCGGAGGTGGCGGTAAAGGCATGCGCGTAGCGCACAACGATGCGGAGTGCCGGGACGGGTTCGAGCGGGCCTCGAATGAAGCACGTTCGAGCTTCGGTGATGACCGGATGTTCGCGGAGAAGTTTATAGAGGAACCGCGGCATATTGAGATCCAGATTATCGCCGACAGCCATGACAACATTATTTACCTGAATGAGCGTGAATGTTCCCTGCAGCGCCGTCATCAGAAGGTGATTGAAGAGGCGCCATCACCGTTCCTGGATGCAGTGACCCGCAAACAAATGGGTGAACAGGCCGTGGCCCTGGCCAGGGCAGTGCAGTATCAATCAGCCGGTACGGTCGAGTTTATTGTTGACAGCCAGCGTAATTTCTACTTTCTGGAAATGAATACCCGCCTGCAGGTGGAACATCCTGTGACCGAACTCATCACCGGGCTTGACCTGGTTGAATTGATGATCCTCGTGGCCGCGGGTAAAAAGTTGCCAATCAGCCAATCCGATGTATCCATCAACGGTTGGGCAATCGAGTCCCGGGTTTATGCGGAAGATCCTTCGCGTAATTTTCTGCCTTCCACGGGCCGCCTGGTGTATTACCGGCCACCCGGGAACGATGACAATGTGCGTGTGGACACCGGTGTGTATGAAGGCGGGGAAGTCTCCATGTTTTACGACCCGATGATCGCCAAGCTCATTACCCACGGCTCGGATCGTGAAGAGGCGACAGCCCACATGCGTTCCGCACTCGACCGATTCCTGATCCGGGGTGTTTCTCATAACATCAGTTTCCTGTCGGCGTTAATGGTAAACCCGAGGTTCGTTGCAGGTAAGATGAGCACCAACATGATTGGGGAGGAATATCCGGACGGTTTTCAGCCAACCGACCTGTCCCACCAGGACCCAACTATTTTTATCTCCGTCGCCGCTTCCATGATGCGTGGATACCGTGATCGCGCCGCTCAAATCGACGGACAACTCAATGGCCATGAACGCCGTGTGCCGAATGACTGGGTTATCGTCATGAACAAGGAACAACATCCGGTCAGCGTCATCCAGGTAGAGGGTGGGTACGATGTAAATTACAAGGGTAATACCTACGCGGTACGCAGCAAATGGGAGTTTGGCCAACCCATTTTCGGCGGTACGATCAATGGTGAGCAGGTATTCATCCAGGTCATGCGCCAGGACCAGAACTACCGTCTGTCTCATGGTGGCTCCCAGGTCGATGTCCGTATCGTCACACCCAGGGTGGCCGAACTTCTGAAATACATGCCGGAAAAAGCGCCGCCTGACCTTTCGAAATTCCTGCTTTCGCCAATGCCGGGTCTGTTGGTGTCAGTCGCGGTTAAAGAAGGCGATGTGGTTAACACCGGTCAGGAACTGGCGGTGCTCGAAGCCATGAAAATGGAAAATACCCTGCTTGCAGGGTGCGACGGCGTGGTCGCCCGCATTCACCGCAAGCCGGGCGCCAATCTCGCGGTTGACGACGTCATCATGGAATTCGAGCAAAATTAGTCGTGACACCTGATACGGGCTCCGGATCAAAGCGAGAGAACGAAGCGCTTGCCAAAGCGGTACGCGAGGGGAATCGGCGTGCCCTGGCGCAGGCCATTACGCTGATAGAGTCGACACGCCCCGATCATCGCTCTGCCGCCAGCGAACTGCTCGAGCGTCTGATGCCGTATGCCGGGAATTCCATTCGACTGGGAATATCGGGTGTGCCTGGGGTTGGAAAATCGACCTTTATCGAGGCCCTGGGCAATCATGTTATCGATGCGGGACATCGGGTGGCAGTGCTAACCGTAGACCCTTCCTCGGCGATCAGCGGCGGTTCCATTCTGGGTGACAAGACCCGCATGGAATTGCTGTCACGCCGTCCCGAAGCCTATATCCGTCCCTCACCGGCCGGCAAAACCCTCGGTGGTGTCACCCGGCGCAGCCGCGAAGCGCTGATTCTCTGTGAGGCAGCGGGGTTTGATGTCGTCATTGTCGAGACCGTGGGTGTAGGGCAATCCGAAACCAAAGTGGCCGACATGACGGATATGTTTGTGCTTCTGCAATTGCCTGGCGGAGGCGATGAACTGCAAGGTATCAAACGCGGCATCATGGAGTTGGCTGACCTTATTTTGATCAACAAGGCCGACGATGAACTGCAGGCCCTGGCCAAGCGGTCTGCAGCAGACTATCGCAGCGCCCTGGGCTTGCTCCACCCCCGTTCCGCGAACTGGAAGGTCGAGGTTCGGACCTGTTCCGCCCGCGATCGTATCGGCATTGCCGAGGTTTGGGATAGCGTGCTACAGCACCGCAAAGTGCATGAATCGAGCGGTGAGTTGAAGACACGTCGCGCCGCGCAGGCACGCGACTGGATGTGGTCCGATGTGAGTGAGAATTTGTTGACCGCACTGCAAAACGATCCCCGCGTTCGTCAGCAAATCCCGTTGTTGGAGGCTGCCGCCAGTGAAGGCCGGATTCCGCCAACGGTTGCGGCGCGCCAGTTACTCGATCTCTTTTTAACACGGGAAAAGTAATGTTATTGATAAACCAAACCGGGAGAAATGCATGAGCAACCGGCCTTTCAGGGTGTTGGGAGTACAACAGATTGCCGTAGGTGGACTGGACAAAAACCGTTTGCGCACATTGTGGGTGGATACGCTCGGTCTCGAGTTGACCGGAACTTACCGAAGCGCAGCGGAAAATGTTGATGAGGATATCGCGGTGACCGGTTCCGGGCCCTTCAGGGTGGAAGTCGATCTGATGCAGCCACTTGACCCGACGGAAAAGCCGCAGGTGCAGATTCCGCCGCTTAATCACATTGGATTGTGGATAGACGATTTGCCTGCCGCCGTGGAATGGCTGCAGTCACGCGGTATGCGTTTTGCACCAGGGGGCATACGTAAAGGGGCTTCCGGCTATGACATTTGTTTTATACACCCCAAGGCCAATGATGAGTTTCCCATCGGCGGCGAAGGTGTGTTGATCGAACTCGTACAGGCTCCGCCCGAGGTAACCCTGGCATTTAAAAATCTGACCCAGGCCGATCTGTAACACGCCCCCGAGTGGAGGCGCGCAACGGATGTTGAACCTGCTCGCCGGGTTAAGCGCGGCGGTTATTGCAGCAGGTGAATGTTTTTCTCGGCAGATATTTTCTTGAGTTGTTCCGGCCAGACCGTGACACTGACCTCACCGATGTGAGCTTTTTTCAGCAGCAGCATATAGACACGGGATTGCCCGATACCGCCGCCGATACTGAGCGGAATCTCATCGTTCAGGATGGCCTGGTGGTAGGGTTGATCAAGCAAGTCCAGTTGACCGCTCATCTCGAGTTGTTTACGCAGTGACTCTTTAGTCACCCTGATACCCATGGATGACAGCTCATGACGCCGTTGGGTAATCGGGATTCCAAACCAGGATGTCACCGTTCAGGCCATGCATTGGGCGGCCGTCTTTCGAGTGCGTTTCGCTCACCCAGTCGTCGTAGTCAGCAGCACGCATTTCATGTGGATAACCGTCTGCAAGCGGCCAACCGATGCCATAGATAAAGACGGCTGGAAATTCCTGGACAAGCCTGGTCTCACGTTGCTTTCGCGGCAGGTCCGGATACATTTCCAGTATCTCCTCCGCATGGATGAATTTCAGTTCGTCGGGCAGTGGCGGATACCTGGGATCAATCAACTGTGGAAACATCTTCTGTGCAATTTGTTCTGCACCCTTGATCACTTTCCAGATACTTTTGACCGTCTCCGTGAGGTAATCCAGGTTCCGCTGGTCAGCGCTAATGGCCTTTTCCCAGTCCCATTGATCCACGTAGGCGCTGTGATCATGATCGAGAAAATAGTCTTTACGCACCGCTCTCATGTCGGTGCAAATACCTTCACCAAGCTCGCAACCGAAGGCTTTGAGCGCCATGCGCTTCCACTTGGTAGCTGCCTGTACGACCTGCGCGTTCAGACGCCGTTCCAATCCCAGGCCACAAGGGAATTCGACCGGGGTGCGTGAACCGTCACGGTCCAGCATATCGTTTACGCCGCTCTCGCGGTCGACGATGAGCGGCACCTGGACCATTGACAGAGCCAGTTCCTTGCACAGGTTGTCCTCGATGTATTGCTTCACGCCGTAAAGTGCGTGCATGGTCTCCATGGGTGTGAGAAGTGAGTCATAGTTTTGTGGCAATGCAGCCGCCACTTCCTCGTAGGTCCCGATTCCGGGGCCGGCCAAATCAGCTTGTTTATTTAACATGGCGCGTAATCCTGTTGAGGTTAAAGTTGGACTTTTGTCAAGTATGCCAGTACTGGCTTCCGGACGACTTGATCAAGGTCACTCAGCGGATGTTTTTAGTGACTTAGGCACAATTGTTACCGTCCGGAATCCGGTAAAACTGACGATTTTGTTGTATCTGGTACAGGCCGGATTGACATAAGTCACGTTTAGTACATACCCGGGCATTTCTGCCCGGGTATTGGCCTATTCAAGCCTGAATTTCAGGGTACAATAAATCAATTCAATCAAGGTGTTGATGATCAGTCGTATAGACGGTTCCTGCAGCACTCAACCATCACAATCAAGGAGCGTTCGATGAAACAACCTGTGCGAGTGGCAATTACCGGTGCAGCCGGTCAAATTGGCTATCAATTGTGCTTCAGGAAATTTCTGTCGTGCTCCCGCATACTTTTAAAGGAGAACTGCAATGCTCAATAAAATTGGCGTCATCGGTGGCGGTTACATTGGTGGAGTATTAGTCCAGGAGATTGCCAGGCGTCGTCTGGCGCGCGAGGTCGGTCTTACCGATCCGGCGCCGTTCGTAAATCCGAATGATCCGCCGGAGAAGCAATCGGTTGCCAATAAGCAGTCGGTGGCGAAGGGCAAGACTCTGGATATCGCGGAGGGTTTACCGACTTTGAGAAGCGATGTCAGGGTATACGGCTCAAAAGACTATTCTGCAATCGAAGGGGCGGAACTCATCATCAATACTGCGGGCGTGCCACGCAAGGCAAAGCCTGATGGTACCTTCCCAACCCGCGAAGAGCTGCTCGCCATCAATCTCAAGGTTACAAACGAGGTTGCCGAGGGCATTAAGCAGAATTGCCCGGACGCGACAATTATTTCGATCGCCAATCCACTGGATGCCATCGTTTACACCCTCAACAAACGCCTTAATCCGGCCAAAAACAAGCTCATGGGTATGGCAGGAGTGCTCGACTCCGGGCGTTACTGTTACTTCGTAGCGGAAGCAGCCAATGTGTCTGTGGAGAACGTTAACGCGATGGTGCTTGGCGGTCACGGCGATACCATGGTTCCGGTTCGCAGTTCATGTCTGATCGCCGGTGTCCCGGTCAGCAAGTTCCTCGATGCCGAAACCCTGCAGGCTATCGAAGCCCGCACTCGCAAGGCGGGTGGGGAAGTCGTTGGGCTTCTGGGTTTTGGCTCGGCGTTCGCGTCTCCGGCCTGGTCTGCACTCGAGATGGCAGAAGCAATCATCTACGACAAGCGCAAAATCATGCCAGTGTGCGCTTACCTTGATGGCGAGTATGGTGTTGAAGGTATTTTCGTCGGCGTCCCGGGGATCATCGGCAAGAATGGTGTCGAGAAGGTTATCGAATTAGACCTCACCGATGAGGAAAGGCAAGCCTTTGCACACTCAGCTGGTGACGTTCGCAAGACCTGCGACGAGGTCGACAAGATGCTCAAGAATCTCTGATCTCTGAACTGGACAAATGAGCTGGAAGATGTGGAACTTCTCACGTCCGTGAGAGGTTCCTTTATCAATGTCGTGCGAGTGCGGTAATGGTGATTGACCAAATGTGTCACTGGGTGCTTTGTACTGCAGTCCACTTGCAAAAATACGCCTGAAAAAAAACGGACTACCCTGGTAGTCCGTTTTTTTCATTTAGCCCTGCGCGATTTTCACACGCTCATGATCAGCGCCTCATAAAGTTGAAAAATTCTTCATTCGTCTTGGTAGCTTTCAACTTGTCCAGCATGAACTCGATCGCCTGAATTTCATCCATCGGGTGCAAAAGTTTGCGCAGAATCCAAACTTTTTGCAGCTGGTTCTGGTCGATCATCAATTCTTCGCGCCGGGTGCCTGATTTATTGATATCAATGGCCGGATAGACACGTTTCTCCGCTATTCTGCGGGCCAGGTGAACTTCCATATTGCCGGTGCCTTTAAACTCTTCGTAGATGACTTCATCCATCTTTGAACCGGTATCCACGAGGGCCGTGGCGATGATGGTCAATGAACCACCTTCGGTGACATTTCTCGCAGCGCCGAAGAAACGCTTCGGCCGTTGCAGGGCATTGGCGTCAACACCACCGGTGAGGACCTTGCCGGAAGACGGCGCCACCGTATTGTAAGCGCGGGCCAGACGGGTGATCGAATCCAACAAGATAACGACATCGTGTTTGTGTTCGACCAGGCGCTTTGCCCTCTCGATGACCATTTCCGCAACCTGTACATGGCGGGAAGCCGGCTCATCAAACGTGCTGGAAACAACCTCGGCGTCAACGGACCTTTGCATTTCTGTGACTTCCTCGGGTCTTTCATCGACCAGCAGGATGATCATTTTGCAGTCTTTGTGATTGGCGCGGATGCTGCTCGCTATATTTTGCAGCATGATGGTTTTACCCGCTTTGGGTGGTGAAACCACCAGACCACGCTGACCGAATCCGATCGGTGATATAAGGTCGATGATACGAGAGGTTACGTCCTCGGTGCTGCCCGTTCCCCTCTCAAGGATAGCCTGTCTGGTCGGAAATTCTGCTGTGAGGTTTTCGAACAGGATCTTGCTCTTGGCCGCATCAGGTGATTCGTAGTTGATCTCTTCAACTTTTAATAAAGCAAAATAGCGTTCACTTTCCTTGGGCGGTCGGATTTTACCCGACAGCATGTCACCTGTTCGCAGTGAAAACCGCCTGATCTGGCTGGGTGAGACATAGATATCGTCCGGACCGGCCAGGTAAGAACAATCGGCGGACCGCAGGAATCCAAAGCCATCCTGTAGAATTTCCAGCACACCTGCGCCATATATGCTTTCGCCATTTTTTGCATGCGCCTTGAGGATGGAAAATATCACATCCTGTTTGCGCGAGCGGGCAACGCCCTCGAGCCCCATTTCGTTGGCTAATGCCTGCAATTCCACGATAGGTTTTTGCTTTAGTTCAGTTAGATTCATGTTGTGTGCTTTATAGTTGGCGGACGTGTGCCCTGGGATGGATTAATAATTTGATTCAAACAATAAGGTCAGGTTGTTGTTTGGATTGCGCGGTTTTCCACAGGATTGAACGCGAATTATTTTTTTCACGAAACCCCGGATTACGAGTCACGTTACCAAGGTTTTATGTGTGATCGGAATTCAGCTAGGGTGGGATACCCGCTACAGATAAAGCAAAATTAGCATGTTCGCCGTTCCGCGTCCAGCGAATTAACAAAAATTCTGATTCCCGGATGTTGCCAAAAACACCCGGGCTATCTAAATCAGATGTTTTCTTCCACAAATGACGTCAGCATTCCTTTCGATACGGCGCCTACTTTGGTCGCCTGCACCTGGCCATCCTTGAAGATCATCATGGTTGGAATGCCACGAATGTTGTAGGTCATCGGCGTCTGGCGATTGCTGTCTATATCCATCTTGGCAACTGTCAACTTGCCTTCGTATTCATCTGCAAGTTCGTTAATCAAAGGTGCAATCATCTTGCACGGTCCGCACCACTCTGCCCAGTAGTCGATCAATACGGGTCCATCGGCATTCAGAACCTTTTGTTCAAAGTCACTGTCCGTGACGTGAATTATTTTATCGCTCAATGTATTTCTCCAATGATTTAGTTATATCCGGACTGGTTTAAGGGTGTCAGCACGGTTAATATGCCATATTCGGATTGCTGCTGTCTGAACACTCGTACCGGGGTCGGGGCAGAAACCGACTCAAGGGCTACCAATATAATTACCTGTGTGACAATTTCAAGGTGATTGTGGTTAATTTCAAGTCCTACTGCAAAAAATAAATGAACCCGCCTGGAAACATAATCCGATAATGACCGAAGAAAAATCAAATAATCCGCTGACAGATGTTTTATTTACCAGCCTCGACCTTGATCAAAGGATTCTCGATGGCCTCGAAATTGCAAAATTTACGCATTGCACACCCATCCAGGCCCTGACCTTGCCGTTGGCGCTTGCGGGCAGCGATGTTGCCGGACAGGCGCAGACAGGTACTGGTAAAACAGCCGCATTTCTGTTGGTGGTATTCAACCAGTTGTTGAAACAGAAAACCGCAGACTATGGAAGCAACCCGCGCTCGTTGATCGTAGCTCCAACGCGCGAACTGGCGATCCAGATTCATCGTGACGCGCTGGCGCTGGGTGCGGAAACCGGCCTCAAATCGGTTGTCGCCTATGGCGGTGTCGACTATGAAAAACAGCGTACGTCATTGCAGGAGGGTGCGGACATCCTGATAGGCACCCCGGGCAGGCTAATCGATTATTTCAAGCAAAAAGTTTATAACCTCAAGCATATAGAGGCCGTGGTCCTCGATGAAGCGGACCGCATGTTCGACCTGGGTTTTATCGATGATATCCGATTCCTGTTGCGCGGAATGCCACCGCCGACCTCACGTCAGTCAATGTTGTTTTCCGCAACTTTGTCACACCGTGTGATGGAATTGGCATATGAACATATGAACAACCCGGAAACCTTGACGGTCGAGACCGACAACGTCACCCCGGACCTGGTTGAACAAAAGGTTTTTTATCCCGCCAATGACGAAAAACTGTCTCTGCTTATCGGCTTGATGAGGACGCTCGGCGCCCATCACAGCATGGTGTTCACGAATACACGCGCGGCCGCAGACCGGGTCGGACGCACCCTGAACGCCAATGGAATTTCCTCTGCGATCATTTCCGGCCGGGTTCGCCAGGAACAGAGACAAAAGCTTTTGAAACGCTTTCATGACGGTGATATTCCCGTGCTGGTGGCAACCGACGTTGCCGCAAGAGGTTTACACATACCCGACGTGACGCACGTGTTCAATTTTGACCTGCCGCAGGACCCGCCTGATTATGTCCACCGTATTGGCCGCACGGCCCGCCTGGGTGCAAAAGGAGACGCGATCAGTTTTGCCTGCGAAGATTATGCGTTCCACCTGCCGGAAATCGAGGAATACATAGGCTATCCAATAAAAACAGAATCCGCCGGTATGGAACTGATGCCGGAAATCACTATTCCACCTCCTCCAAAACGCGACAAGCAGCATAAACATTCCAGTAGTCGCGGTTCTCAGGGGCGGCACAAAAAGGGCCGCAACACCCGGCGATAAAGCTTTTACCCATGATTATATTTGACCGGGTAAGCAAACTTTATCCAGGCGGTAGTCGCGCACTGGCCGATGTCAGTTTTCATATTGAACGTGGCACCATGGTTTTTCTGACCGGCCACTCGGGCGCCGGAAAAAGTACCTTGTTACGCCTGGTCATGATGCTGGAACGTGCGAGCCGTGGACGGGTAATTGTTGATCAGCGAAATCTGAGCAACGCGCCGGACAGGGTCGCGACGCTTGTGCGAAGAAATACCGGAATGATTTTTCAGGATCATAAGCTTCTCAAGGACAAGACCGTCGCGGATAACGTGGCGCTGCCATTGATCATCGCGGGCCTGAGGTATGCGGACATCCGTAAGCGGGTGCGTGCGGCATTGGACAAGGTGGGCTTGCTCAACAAGGAAAACGCCTGGCCATTAACCCTATCCGGCGGGGAGCAGCAGCGTGTTGGAATTGCCCGTGCCATAGTGGGTATGCCGCCGCTGTTGCTGGCAGACGAACCAACGGGCAACCTTGACCCAAACCTGTCCCGCGAATTATTCACACTGTTTGAACAGATCAGCGAACAGGGTGTGACCGTGTTGATTGCGAGCCATGATCTGGAACTGATCCGGCAGACCCGAAAACGGGCTTTGGTATTGTCCAATGGGCGTCTTGCCGATGATATTCCGGCGAGTGATGGATCATGAGTTCTGACAACTGGGCGAGCCAGATTCGCCGAAAGAACAGGGCCTGGTTACGCCGGCACAGCTATAGTTTTTTTTCCAGCCTGGGTGTGTTGGTCAACCACAAGGTTGGCACCTTGATGACGGTCCTGGTGCTTGGTATTGCGATGTTTTTGCCTTTGGGTTTATACATCACACTGAGTAATCTCGAAGGCCTGAACTTGCGTCAGGATGAGTGGAGCGCCGTCACGGTATATTTTAAATCCGGCACGAAAGAGGAAGAGGTCAGGCGGGTTTCCGATGAACTGGAAAAACGTCTGAAACCGGAGGCTGTCGTGATTATCAGTCCGAAAGAGGGCATGGCGGATTTCCGCGATGCCTCTGGTTTTGGCGATTCGCTGGACATGCTGGAGGAAAATCCATTGCCGTGGGTGATCCAGGTAAGTCCGCAGCGGGGTTCGACCGAAGAAGTTGAAGAGCGGATACGCGAGCTGACCGGTTTTCTGCAGTCGTTTGACAGCATTGAAGTCACCCAGTTTGACTATAAATGGTTGCAAAGACTGGGGCGTATGATGGAACTTGGACAAGCAGCCGTCACCGTTCTCATACTCTTGTTTGGTCTCGCCGTCGTGGTCGTTGTCGCCAACACCATACGTCTGGACGTGGCATCCCATTCAGAGGAGATCGAGATTCTGGCCCTGGTTGGCGCGGGTAATGCGTTTGTCCGACAACCGTTTTTATATACGGGTTTATGGTACGGATTGATGGGCGGCTTGCTGTCAGTATCCCTGTTGGGTTTGACGATGTTATACCTCGGTCATCCGCTGGGTTTGCTGCTTGGAGACTTATGGAACGGTCTTCAGTTTAAAGGGTCTCGGTGTTAACAACACGCTTTGGGTGTTGTTGTGTGGCGGGTTCCTGGGATGGCTGGGCGCCTGGATTTCGGTCCAGCGTTACTTGCGGTTGCTAAAGGTTGGCGGGAGGTTGGGGCGTACTTAACAGGCGGTCCCCGGAACAATTCGCACAATCAGTTGTCTGATTTGGCGTTCATCAATGTATCAATTTATATTGTGTGCAGGCAAACCAGTAAGGGTATGACCTACAGGAAATACCGGGTATTTGTATGGTTTTATCATCGTCTTGATTACTGAAAGACAGAATATGATGATGTTATACTGGAATGCTTGCTTAAAGGAGAGTACATGAGTACATCACTTGTTCCCAGCCATCTATTGGTGCCTGCCGGTACCGGCAGTCTGGATGCTTATATCCAGGAAGTGAATAAAGTTCCAATGCTGACGCTGGAGGAAGAAAAGCACCTGGCGAAAATGTATCTTGAAGAAGGTGATCTTGATGCTGCACGTCGCCTGGTTCTGGCTCACCTGCGTTTTGTCGTACACGTGGCCAAGGGTTACGGCGGCTATGGACTGCAACTGGGTGATCTTATCCAGGAAGGCAATATTGGCCTGATGAAGGCCGTTAAACGTTTTGATCCTTCACGTGAAGTTCGCCTGGTGTCATTTGCAGTGCACTGGATACGTGCGGAGATGCATGAGTTCATTCTGCGCAACTGGCGTATCGTCAAAGTTGCCACGACCAAGGCCCAACGCAAATTGTTTTTCAATCTGCGTAAGTCCAAAAAACGTCTCGGTTGGCTCAACATGGAAGAGGTCAACACGGTAGCAGAGGATTTGGGTGTTAACCCCGAGGTTGTTCTGGAGATGGAGTCCCGTCTATCAGGTCAGGATATTGGGTTTGATTTGTCTGCTGATTCAGATGATGACGACAGACCCTATGTTTGCCCCTCAGCTTACCTGGAAAGCGGGTCTGAAGGACCCGAAGCCTTTCTTGAAAACTCTGATATGCAGGATCATCAACACAACCTGTTATTCCAGGGTCTGGATGAACTGGACGAGCGCAGCCAGGATATTATCCGTAGCCGCTGGTTGGCAGATGACAAGGCGACATTGCAGACGCTTGCAGATCGATATGGAGTTTCGGCTGAACGTATCCGGCAACTGGAAGTTAATGCCATGAACAGGATCCGGGCAAGTTTCAGCGCCTGAGCTCCAATTACCCTGAGTTCTAAATTCATTAAATGAAAAGGCCTCCATTACCGGAGGCCTTTTTTTATATGTGAAATTTAGCCTGAATCCCGGTTATCGGTCTCACGAACCGCTATCTTCCGGCTGCCATTCATCCGGCATGGGGCAACTGCAAAACAGGTTCCTGTCGCCATAAACATTATCGATCCGGTTCACTGCTGGCCAGAATTTGCTCTGCCATTGCGCTGCTGACGGAAATGCTGCGGTTTCCCTGCTGTATGGATGGTTCCAGTCTCCAACCAGATCCAACTGGGTGTGCGGAGCGTTGACCAGGGGGTTGTCAACCGCATCCATCTGCTTGTTTTCAACGGACTGGATCTCACGATGAATGGACAACATGGCATCGCAGAAACGGTCGATTTCATAAAGCGATTCACTTTCCGTGGGTTCGATCATCAATGTGCCCGGAACGGGAAAAGACATGGTCGGTGCATGGAAACCGTAATCGATCAAGCGTTTGGCCACGTCTTCCTCACTGATACCGCTTGACTGTTTGAACGGCCGTAAATCTATGATGCATTCATGCGCCACGCGGCCATTCGGACCGGTGTAGAGGACCGGAAAGGCTGCCGATAACCTGTGCGCGATATAGTTGGCATTGAGAATCGCGACCTGGGTCGCCTTTTTCATGCCATCCCGGCCCATCATCGCAATATATGTCCAGGTAATCGGCAAAATACCGGCGCTGCCCCAGGGGGCTGCGGCAACTGCGCCGTTGGACTCTGGAACCCCCGGTATCCTGACCACCGAATGACCGGACAGAAAAGGCGCCAGGTGCGCACCGGTGCAGATCGGGCCGACACCGGGTCCACCACCACCGTGCGGGATACAAAATGTTTTGTGCAGGTTCAGATGAGAAACATCTGCACCAAATTTGCCAGGCGCCGCACATCCGACCAGGGCGTTCAAATTGGCGCCATCGAGATATACCTGGCCACCGTGCTGGTGGATGATGTCACATATCTCTGTGATTTTCTGTTCAAACACACCATGGGTTGAAGGGTAGGTGATCATCAACGCAGATAGACCCGCGGCGTGTTTTTCAGCTTTCTGACGCAGGTCTTCGATGTCTACGTTGCCGTTATCGTCACATTTCACAATGACAATTTCCATGCCCGCCATCGCGGCGCTCGCGGGATTGGTGCCATGCGCCGATGACGGTATCAGGCAAATATTGCGCTGCCCATCATTTCTCGAGTCATGCCAGGCCTTGATCGCCAACAAACCTGCATATTCACCCTGGGAACCGGCATTTGGCTGTAGCGAAACCGCGTCATAACCCGTACAGGCAATCAGCATTGACTCAAGGTCGCGAAAAAGTTGCTGATAGCCCCTGGTCTGTTCCGCCGGCGCAAAAGGATGCATGTCGCAGAATTCCGGCCAGGTGACGGGGATCATCTCCGTGGTCGCGTTCAGTTTCATGGTGCATGAACCGAGGGAGATCATGGCATGGGTTAAAGACAGGTCCTTGTTTTCAAGTCGCTTGATATAGCGAAGCATTTCGGTTTCAGAGTGGTAGCGATTAAACACCGGGTGCTGAAGAAAACCGCTTTTACGTTGTAAATGACCTGGTATGGATGTCAATCCAGGCTCAAGCGCCTGGTCAATGCTGGACAAATTATCGACCTCGGAACCGTTGGCGAAGGCGTTCCAAAGCCTCGTGACGTGTTCACGAGTGGTTTTTTCATTGATACTGATACTAAGCCCACCATTCCCCTTGAACAGGTTGATTCCAGCCTCCTGTGCGCGGAGGAGAACGGCCGCTGCCTGCGCTTCCGGCAAATGAAATGTGACGGTATCAAACCAGGCATGATTGGCTGGCTCATATCCCATCGATCTGAGACCGGTGACCAGCAAGGTTGTGAGCCTGTTGATACGCCGTGCAATACGTTTCAGCCCTTCGGCGCCATGATAAACCGCGTACATGCTGGCCATCACAGCCAATAATGCCTGTGCCGTGCAAATGTTGCTGGTCGCGTGGTCACGACGGATGTGCTGTTCGCGCGTCTGCAAGGCCATTCTCAAGGCGGGTCTGCCCTGGCGGTCTTTGGAAACGCCGATGATCCGGCCTGGGAGCGAGCGCTTAAAATCATCCCTTGTCGCAAAAAAAGCTGCATGCGGACCGCCGAATCCCATCGGAACACCAAAGCGCTGGGAAGAGCCCACGACAATATCTGCATCCAATTCTCCCGGCGGTTTTAACAGTACGAGACTCATCAGGTCGGCAGCGACCACAACCAGCGCCCCTTCGTCATGTGCGGCATTGATCCAGGGTTCGATATTATTGACTTCGCCATTGGAGGCAGTGTACTGCAACAGGACACCGAAAAAATCGCCGTTGTTGAGCGCCTCAGCCGGATTCCCGGTGATCACCTCAAAACCAATATGACCTGCGCGCGTGCGGATGACATCCAGCGTTTGTGGCAATGTGCCCTGGTCAACGAAAAACCGCATGCTGCGGTTTTTACGGTTGAGGCGTTTGAGCATGGTCATGGCTTCTGCTGCCGCCGTGGCTTCATCGAGCAAGGAGGCATTGGACAGTTCCATGCCGGTCAGGTCACAGATCATTTGCTGAAAATTCAGCATAGCTTCCAGTCGTCCCTGGGAGATTTCCGCCTGGTAGGGTGTATAGGCGGTGTACCAACCGGGGTTTTCCAGGACATTGCGGAGAATGACCGGTCGGCGTAATGGTATCGTGATACCCCATTCCGATCATGCTGTGTTTCAGAACATTGAGATCGGCGATCTCGCGAAGTCTTTGCAGCACCGCTGATTCGGTTTGCGCCTCAGGCAGTGCCAACGGACCGTCCATCTGGATGGACCGCGGTAGCGTGTTCTCAATCAAGTCATCCAGTGAATCAGCGCCGAGAGCACCCAGCATCTGGCTGATTTGTGCGTCATCCGGTCCGATATGTCGATACGTAAATGCCGCGTGGTCTTCCAGTTCTGTCAATGTTGATTCTGCGGCGGGGTCGGGTCGGTTGGGTTCAATCGGCATCACAAGACTCGTTATAGGTTGTGGGGGAAAGCGCATTTTACGCTTATTAAAATTTGTTGAAAACCAACTTACAGTATCAGGTTCACGTAGTGGTCAACCAGCAAAAATATAAATAAAACCATCAGGTAAGTGATGGAAAAAGCAAATGTGTACATTGGCAGCAGGATGTCTTTGCTGATCATCATGCGTAAGGCGTACCAAAGGAAACCGAGGTTCAATACACTGACGCCTGCGAGGTAGACAATTCCACTCATGCGTGTCAGGTAGGGCAGGGTTGTGACAATGGTAAGCAGAACGGTATAAAGCAAAATTTGCAGGCGTGTAAAA
The DNA here is from genome assembly GCA_963727635.1 of uncultured Gammaproteobacteria bacterium. Classification (GTDB taxonomy): domain Bacteria; phylum Pseudomonadota; class Gammaproteobacteria; order Xanthomonadales; family SZUA-36; genus SZUA-36. Next base: position 336,354 of record CAVSHP010000015.1, read on the forward strand.
GCCGCACCATGGGTCACCGGCAGCATGGGTATGTCCACCAACGCATATTCATCTTTGCGGTAGATCGCAAGCGCCCAGAAATGTGGAGGTGTCCAGACAAATATAATCAGAAACAACAATAGGGCATGTGGATCAAGACTGCCGGTAACGGCCGTCCAGCCCAGAACCGGGGGGGCTGCACCCGCGGCCCCGCCAATCACGATGTTTTGCGGTGTCGCACGTTTCAACCAGACCGTGTAGACGATCGCGTAGCCGATCAGGGAAAGGAATGTCAGTGTTGCTGTTAGAGGATTGACCCAAAGGATCAATATCATCATGGAGAGCACACCAAGTGTCAGCGCAAAGACCAGGACATTTCTCTCGGTCAGTTTGCCGCTGGCGAGAGGGCGTCGCTTTGTGCGCGCCATCTTCGCATCAATGCGATGATCAAGCAGGTGATTGATGGCAGCCGCGGAAGAAGCCGCGAGGCCGATACCCAGTGTGCCGGTTAACAGGCGGATCAATGGGGGCCAGCCTGGAACCGCCAGGAACATTCCAACCACGGCGGTGAAGACAATCAGGAACACAACGCGCGGTTTGCACAATTCCAGGTACTGATAAAAGGTTTTGGACACGGTGTCAGGCGACCCGGCTCGAGGTTTTGTTGAGCAGGCCCAGCAAGGTCGCCAGCAAAAGTGTCGCACCTGCATTATGAGCGACCGCATTGGGCAGTGGCAGGTAAAGTACGACATTCATAATACCGAGTGTGAACTGTAGCAGCACCAGGCTCATAAGCATGTGGCCGCCAGTTCGCAAACGTGGAATTTTCAGTAACCGGAACGCCAGCGTGAGCAAAACAAGCAGGGTTACGACAGCGCCGATTCGATGGGCAAGATGTATCGCGACCCGCGATGGCCCATCCAGCAAACCGCCTTCATAGTTCACACCTATTTCACGCCACAGGATAAACCCTTCCCTGAAATTGGTTTCCGGCCACCATTGGCCTCCACAGGTTGGAAAATCCGGACAGGCAAGGGCTGCATAATTAGCGCTGGTCCAGCCACCGAGTGCGATTTGAACACCCAGTACAATAATCGCAACAACAATAGGGCCACGCATCCTGCGAACCGCCATACTTGGTTTATCTGAATATTGCCTGCGGCTTGAAAACATCAACCACAGGACGAGGGAAAAATTTGTCAGCCCGCCAAGCAAATGCGCCATGACGATAATCGGCTTCAGTTTCAGCGTAACGGTCCACATACCCAAAAGCGCCTGGAATATGATCAGCACGACCAGTGCGGTGGTAATTGGCCTGAATTTATGCAGCACTTCCGGACCGCGCCAGGCCAGCCAGCTCATGGAGAAAACCAATAATACCAGGGCGCCAGCGAGATAACGGTGGATCATTTCCCGCCATGCCTTGTTGGACTCAAAGGGACGTTCGGGAAACGCCTGGTTTGCTGTCTGAATCTCCTCAACAGCATTGGGCCAGGTGAGCTGGCCATAACAGCCCGGCCAGTCCGGGCAACCCAGACCCGCATGGGACAGGCGAACCCATGCTCCCAGTACAATGACACAAAAAGCAATTATGGCCGCAAACATCGCCAGCCTGTGCATGGTCCGCATCATGACTTGCCCTCCTGGTCGGACCATTTCAGCAGACGTTTAAGGTCCTTGTGTATGTCGGACGGGTTGGCGCTCGAGGGGTAGGCAAGTACGACATTGCGCATCGGATCGAGTATGTAGGTGCGAATATTTGCCGGTTCCGCTGCGATGTCTGCATTGATGGATGCCAGTGTGCTTAACGCCGAGTGCCCGGAGTCCACAACAAAATTGAACTGTGGATAAATAGCTTCCAGCTTTGTTTGCAACGCCGGGTCGGGTTCAGAATCACTTAATAATGCGATGGCAAGGTGATTGGCGTTCCTGCCTGCGGCCCTGTGGATTTGTCGTAAGTTGGTAACGTATTCGATACACGCCTGGTCGCATGGCTGGTCAAGTACATAAAGGATCAGCCATTTACCATCGATACCCGTTGTTTGACCAAGCGCCAGACTGACCGGTGGTTGTACCAGATAACCATTGTTCCTCATGCCGCTGGGCTGATATTGCCACCACGATGAACGCATCAGTATAACCAGCAGGACAGGACCCAGAAAAAGGGCAAATATACCGAGGAGTGTTAGTTGCTGACGTGACAGGCTCATTTTTTAATTCCAGTTTGTTTTCTTAAGCCGAGAAAAACCCACATTACTACACAGGCAGCTAGCAGTGCGAACCACTGAAAAGCGTATCCCTGGTGACGGCTGGAACTCAAATAAACCGGTTGCCAGTCACGCCCGTCAAATCCGTCCGGTTCAGTTTTTGCCAATTGTACCACCCAGTTTTCCAACGGTGTTCCCAGTGTTTCGGAAATATCCGGCAGGTTCAGGTAGGTCACCAGCTGCGGCCACTGTTCGCGTTGTAACTGGTCGGCCGAACCAAGCACACGGCCCGGCACCGGCGGCGTATTGAGTATTCCTGTCAATTCGACCTCAGCGTTCGGTGTAGGTATCGCGGGCAGGTTTTTTCGATCCGGGGAGAGCGGCAGCCAACCCCTGTTGACCAGTATGGCAGTACCTTCAGTAGTATAAAATGGCGTAAACACGTAAACACCTGCCTGTCCCTGCCAGATCTGGTTATCCAGCAGAATGTGGCGGCTCGCGTCATAGTGGCCGCGTGCATTGATGGTTGAAAAACGACTGTTCTGTGTTACGGCGGTTTCAAGTGACAATGGCGGGGCATTTAGATTTTGCTGCTCAATGGCCAGTTTTTCCACGGCACGTCTTTGCTGCCACGTTCCCAGTGACGCAAACAGGCATGCCAGCAGGAACAAAACCAGCGTTGCTGCCCTCGATGGCCGGAATGACTTGAATACTTCTGGAAGCATATCTACTCTAGACTTTTCCACACTGGAATTCAGGCATGTTAGCCAAAGCTGTCATCGTTTTTTTCCTGGTTGTCATTCTTTATTCTCTGGGATCGGCATTTGTATTCATGGTCAAGGATAAAGGGGAGGGTGAGCGTACGCTCCATCGTCTGATGTGGCGAATTGGCCTTTCCCTGTTTCTGCTCTTACTTCTCTACGTCATGGTTCAAATGGGCTGGATCGAACCGTCAGGTGGTCCGGTCAGGTATGGTGCAGGCGGATAGTAAACCCTTTGCCGCGTGAATTTAACTGCTTTGTGAATTAACAAAGCCCGCTTGTTGCGGGCTTTGCCGGAGCATTCTTTACGTGGCTGGTTCAGAGCGCGTAGACGAAAATAAACAGGCCCAGCCAGACAACGTCAACAAAATGCCAATACCATGCGACCGCTTCAAATGCGAAGTGATGATTGGGTTTGAAATGACCTTTCATGCTGCGGATCATGATCACGGTCAGCATGATGGCGCCGAGCGTGACGTGCATGCCGTGAAAGCCGGTCAGCATGAAAAATGTCGCACCATAGATTCCTGAGCCAAGGGTCAGACCGAGCTCGGTATATGCTTCATGGTATTCAGCAGCCTGTAATCCGACGAATGTAAAACCGAGTACCACCGTGGCTGCCAGCCACAAAACCAGGGATTTGCGGTGTTCCTTTTTCAGTGCGTGGTGCGCCAGGGTCACAGTCAGGCCGGAAGTCAGACAGAATCAGGGTGTTGATAAAAGGTACACCAAACGCTGGAATGGTATGGAATTCGCCGCCAATATCGCCAGGGCCGTTGGTCGGCCATACCGGCATATAACCCTGCCAAAGGTATTCATTGGTTGCAGCCCCTGTGCCTTCGCCACCGAGCCATGGCACGGCCAGATTCCGAACATAAAACAAGGTGCCAAAAAACACGGCAAAAAACATTACCTCGGAAAATATAAACCAGGTCATGCCAAGACGGAATGAGCCGTCAACCTGGCTGTTGTACATGCCGGACTCGCTTTCGCGTATGACGGTGCCGAACCAGCCGAACATCATGAAAATGATGATTGCCATACCCAACCAGAAAGTCCACTCCGCGGTCGCTGAACCATTCATCCAGTTGGCCGCGCTGGCCAGCATGGTGATCATGCCCAATGAGCCTACGATCGGCCATCTGCTGCCGTGTGGAACGTAATAGGAATTTTCAGCGTGTTGTGCCATGGTGAATTCTCATTTTCCTGAATGATTATTGATGTGCCATTTGCTTCGACGGCTCATAGCCGTGCCGATAGAAGGTATAGGACAAAGTAATGTCCTTGATGTGTTCTGGCAGATCAGGTTTTACATAGAAATAAACAGGCATTTCCCGGCTTTCCTTGGCAGCAAGGGTCTGCTCTGTGAAACAAAAACACTCGCGTTTTGACAAAATATAAACTGGCTTCGGGCGGGCTGACGTTATACGTTGCCTGGCCGGTGATTGAGTCATTGCCGTTGTTCATTGCCTCAAAAAGTGCCTGGCTTGGTACGCCCAGGTTAAATTCGCCAACCTTGTCCTTGGCCTGAAAATGCCCACGGCAACGACGAGTTGACACTGGCGTCAAAACGAATACTGATGACCCGGTCGGAAGCCACCGCCTGATCGTTATTCTCTGAAACCTGGATGGCGCGTCCACCAAGACCGGTAACCTCGCACAAAACGTTGTACAGGGGCCACAAGGCAAAGCCGAAACCGAACATGCCAACGGCTACCAGAACAAGGCGCCGGGTGGTTTTGCGGTTTTTCTGTTGTAAATCCATATCAATGTCCAATAACTGCGGAGCCAATAAAGGTTGCGAAAATTAAAACCGCAATAATGCCCAATATCCACGCGGTCTTAACGACCTGCGCCCTTTGCCGGCTGAGTTGGTCTGGATTTGAGTGGTCTTTCATTGGGCTGTACCGGCTTATTCCGCGTGGCTGAGCATATTGTGGGTCACCACGGGAGGTGTGGTGAAGCTATGGTAGGCAGGTGGAGAGTCAAGCGTCCATTCCAGACCTCTCGAGCCTTCCCATACCCTGGCCGTCGCCTTGACCTTGCTTTTGAATACGCAATGCAGAATCACCCCGACAAAAATCAACTGGGTTGCACCAAAGGCAAATCCACCAATCGAGGAGATCATGTTGAAGTCCGCAAACTGCGGTGAATAATCGGGAATTCGGCGCGGCATGCCGGCCAGTCCGAGATAATGCTGGGGGAAGAACAGTACATTGACGAAAATCGCCGATAGCCAGAAATGGATCTTGCCCCATTTCTCGGAGTACATGTGGCCGCTGAATTTCGGCAACCAGTAATAGGTCGCCGCCATCAGCGCAAATACCGCACCCGGAACCAATACATAGTGGAAATGGGCGACCACAAAATAGGTATCGTGATACTGAAAGTCAGCTGCGGTGATGGCGAGCATCAAGCCGGACAAGCCGCCGATGGTAAACAACACCACAAAACCAATGGCGAACAGCATCGGTGTTTCAAAGGTCATTGAACCCTGCCACATGGTGCTGACCCAGTTGAATACCTTCACGCCGGTGGGCACGGAAATCAACATGGTTGCATACATGAAAAACAGCTCACCCTGTAAAGGCATGCCCACGGTAAACATGTGGTGCGCCCAAACGATAAAGGACAGGAAGCGCGATCGTGGCCGTTGCATAGACCATGGAGGCATAACCAAACAGCGGTTTGCGTGAAAAGGTCGGCAGAATTTCCGAGATCACACCAAAAGCCGGCAGGATCATGATGTAGACCTCGGGGTGGCCAAAGAACCAGAAAATATGCTGGAACATGACCGGGTCACCGCCACCGGCTGCATTGAAGAAGTTGGTGCCGAAAAAGTGATCGGTCAACAGCATGGTAACTGCACCTGCGAGTACCGGCATCACGGCGATCAGCAGGAAGGCCGTGATCAGCCAGGTCCAGACAAACATCGGCATACGCAACAGCCGCATACCGGGTGCGCGCATATTGAAGATGGTTGCAATGATGTTGATCGAACCCATGATGGAGGAAATACCCATCATGTGAATCGCGAAGACCACGAATGCGAAACTGGTTCCGGTTTGCAGAACGAGTGGCGGATAAAGGGTCCAGCCGGCAGCAGGTCCGCCGGAGTCCATGAACAACGTGGATAGCAGCATGGTAAATGCAAACGGGAGAATCCAGAAACTCCAGTTATTCATGCGTGGCAGGGCCATGTCCGGCGCGCCGATCATCATCGGAACCAGCCAGTTGGCAAACCCTACCCAGGCGGGCATGACGGCGCCAAATACCATGATCAAGGCATGCATGGTCGTCATCTGGTTGAAAAAATCAGGTTCAACCAGTTGCAGACCCGGCATAAACAACTCGGCCCTGATGACCATTGCCATGGCTCCACCGATGAAGAACATCGTCAGTGAAAAAATCAGGTAAAGCGTACCGATGTCTTTATGGTTGGTTGTGAACAGCCAGCGGTTCAGGAATCCGGTGGGTTTGTGGTCACCATGATCGTGTGCAGCATGGGATTCACTAACGTCTTCGTAGCTTACTTCCGTCGTCATCTTACTGTTACCTGTTGATCACTTTGAGACTTTTCTGCCAGCTGCTCATTACCCAGGAATCGAATTCATCCTCGGCCAGGGCAATGACTACAATTGGCATAAAACCATGGTCTTTTCCACACAATTCGGCACACTGACCACGATATGTGCCGGGTTTTTCGATATTTGTCCAGGCCTCGTTGACAAAACCGGGAATGGCGTCACGTTTCCAGCCAAGTGCCGGAACCCACCACGAATGGATCACATCGTCGGCGGTGATCAGAAACTTGATTTTCCTGCCAACCGGAAGCACCAGCGGGTGATCGACGTCAAGCAGGTAGTTGTCAACGCTTTCGGGTGCGATGCCTGAATTCAATTGGCGGGCGGTATTGGATGACAGCTTGAGGCTGGAAATGAAACTGATGTCCTGATCCAGGTATTCGTATTTCCATCGCCATTGAAACCCCGTGATTTTCACCGTCATCTCGGCACCCGAGGAATCCTCCATGTGCACCAGTGCCGTGGTTGCGGGTACTGCCATCGCGACCAGGATAATGACGGGAATAATGGTCCAGATGATCTCCGCCTTGGTGGAGTGATTGAATTTTGCAGCCTCGTGACCGCGGGATTTCCTGTGCAGCACGATCGATGTAAACATCACGGTGAAAACGCCGATGCCGATAACCGCACAAATCCACAAAACAATCATGTGCAGGTCAAAATGCTCTTCACTCAGTTGCGTCACACCCTGCGTCATGTTGATATGCGTTGCCGGTATAGTGCTGGGGCGACCAGTATTAACCAGGTGGCCGCAATAATTGCCGCCAACACGGCAAGGGCGACGATGATTGTATTTTCTTTCTTCATGAAAACTTAGGCCTCAAGATAATTATCAACGTGTTTCGGGAGCGCTTCGGTGCAAAATGCTCCTCTCTCCAAACGGTGAATCTAAAAAATATATACATAGTTTACAAGTACTTGTAAACACACCTGCAGTCAGTAGAACTCAGGTTGAAATCAGGGCTATCAGGGTTTCTATATTATAAATAGCTAACGTTAACCGATCATTGTAGCTTTGCTGCTATTATCTCGGCAAGAGTTACAAATGAAAATTGTTATTGTTTGACGAACCCGTCACCGATTTACAACGTGTATTGCAGGATAACCGTTTCAGTGCTTGGACTTGGCGCCCTGCGTGACTAAACTTATGCTTCCGGCTTGAGTCAGAAAAGTGTGTGACACGAATTGAAATGCTATGAACGCCGAGGGTCTTAAACATGTATTTGCGTTATTTTGGGCTCAATGAAGCGCCATTTTCAATAACCCCCGATCCGGCTTTTGTATTTCTGAGTCCGCGTCATCGTGATGCACTGGCCCACCTGATGTATGGAATCGGCCAGGGTGGAAGCGGTGGTTTTGTTCAGTTCACCGGTGAGGTGGGGACCGGCAAAACGACGTTGTGCCGGTGTCTGCTGGAGCAGATTCCTGAAGGTACGCATATCGCACTGTTACTCAACCCTTGGTAACCCCTCGCGAGTTGTTGGCAGCGATCAGCGAAGAGCTGGGCATCGATATCCGCGAATCAATCGACAGCACGCGTTTGTTGGTGGATGGTCTGAACCGGTATTTGCTCGCCGCGCATGATCGTGGTGAGCGTGTGGTCGTTGTGATCGATGAAGCGCAGAATCTGAGCCCCGAAGCATTGGAGCAGGTCAGGTTGCTGACAAACCTCGAAACCAGCAAGGAAAAGCTGCTGCAAATCGTCCTTCTGGGTCAGCCCGAATTGCGCGACCTGTTGCAGCGTCGCACGCTGCGTCAGTTGGCCCAGCGGATCACAGCGCGCTATCACTTGAGTCCACTGGGCCCAAAGGATACGCATCTGTATATTCAGCACCGTATGCAGGTTGCCGGCGCGCAGCGCAACCCGTTCAAGACGGAGCGCGATGAATGCGCTTTACCAGCGTTCACAGGGCATACCAAGACTGATCAACATCATTGCTGACCGTTCACTGATCGCCGCATTTGCCAAGGAACGTTTGGACGTGACGGCCGCAATGGTGCATGAGGCGGCGAACGAGGTGCAACTGGGTGAGCGGCAGGTCAAACGTGTACGTTGGCCATTATGGCTGGGTGCGACCGCCGCGACAGCGGTTGCAGTTCTGGCGGTCGCGACGTTCACCGATTTTCATCTGCCGGCAGATACCGCCAAGCCGCAACAGGACGCCGTCGTGTTACCCTTGGTGGAGGAACAGGCGCTAAACTCTGCAACTGTTCCACCGGTCGTTGTGGATGACCAGCAAGAACCAGTTGAGACCAAAGCTATTGCGGCGTTGGACGGCAACTGGCTCGATGGCCACCAGCAAACGGTTTGGCAGGGCCTTGCTGCAATGTGGAATCAACCCGGCGATGCGTTCGCGATCCAGGCAGCCTGTAACGGTGGCAACAACCTGGGTTACGCCTGTCTGCGCGACCAGGGCAACTGGTTAAAGATCAGCCGGCTTGGATTGCCCGTCGTGCTTGTTTTGCAGGATAAAGCAACCGACTATCTTCTGTTGCTGGGTGTGGATGGTGACCGACTGCTGGTCGGCAACAGCGATCAGCCGATCACGGTGTCGAGGGAGTCGGTCGAGTCCCGTTGGCTGGGGGCCTACCTGGTTGCGTGGCCGCAAGCTGCAGAATGGCCGCCCTACATCGGCCGCGGAGACAAGGGACCCGCTGTGACCACCATCATGGATATGGCGGCCCGGGTAGATAACCCTTACAACGGGGAAAAGGTTTTCGATGCTGCGTTTGAGCTCTGGCTGGAAAATTTCCAGATTCAAAATGGCCTGGAAGCAGATGGTATCGTTGGCCGCAATACCCTGCTGCATTTGATGACGGCATCGATAGATGAGCCAAAACTTTTACGAACCTGGGAATAAGACCGGAGCCTGTTAGTTATGTCCATACTTCTGGAAGCACTTAGAAAATCCGAAAAGAATCAGCGTCCGCATGAAACGCCTACCATTCATACAGACGATCAATCCGGAAGCGCCACTGAAACCCTCCGCACCATTCCCCTGGCCCTGATGCTGATAACTGCGCTGTTAATTACCGGATGGTTTGTCTGGAACCAGTATCAACCACCTGCCGGTAGCTACCAACCGCCGGTCACGCTCAAGCCTGGCGAGATTCATATTGTCCCCAAACCAGAAGTTGCAGAGCAGCGGGTCGAGGCCGTCACCCCGCAAGTGCCAGCCGTCGTGACCGGCACGCAAAGCAGGACACCAGTGGAGTCCTATCAACCACCCGCAGAAAGCAAGCAAGAACCGGCATCAGTCGGACCCTCGTCTACTACAGCCCAGAATGCGGGTGTGAACTGGCCGGGCGTCAAACCTCCCGCTAACGTGACTACGCCCGCCAACGTCACTACGAACAAGCCCGCCGTTAAACCGCCCACCAGCGGGGCAACGAATAAACCTGTCGACAAGCCGGCAGAGATCAGCAAACCGGTCGCAACTGTGCCTCAGGAATATCATCCAGGAGAACCCGAGCCCATCAGTTACTGGGAGCTACCCGATGCCGTCCGTGCCGATGTGCCGGAAATCAAGTTCAGCGTCCTGGTTTATGCCTCAAAACCGTCTGACCGCTTCGTGCTGATCAATGGTCAGCGTCTGGGGGAGGGCGACACCGCCCGGCCCGGGCTTGTGGTCAAGGAAATCAGGCGCGATGGTGTTGTGTTCAGCTACCGCCTGTATCAGTTCCTGGTAGAAAGATAGCCGTCAAAACGACGGTCCTTGCCGATGGATTCGGGCATTGTCACCAACTGGTCAAAATCTTCACCCCGTTTCCCATGGGTGACATTGACCCTGTTTCTGTTTTGTACGGGTGTCAAATTGTTGCTTTCCGGCATGACGCCACTTGCGCAAAACGCAATGTTGGAGTTAGGCGGGGTGATACCGAGTCAGCTGGCGCCGATTTTCAGTCAACCATTGACAGCCTGGGCCGATTACCGGTTATTGTCGCTCGTAAGCGCCCTTTTTATCCATGCAAGCTGGTTACACCTGTTGGGAAACATGGTGTATCTATGGGTTTTCGGCTTGCCCCTTGAGCGCCGCCTTGGAAGCCTCGGAATGGTGATGGTGTTCGTTCTCGGCGGCGCCATGTCCAACCTTTTTGTCGCGGTGCGCTCACCGGATCTGACCTCGCCCATCGTCGGCGCCAGTGGCGCGATCTCGGCGGTGGTTGGCGCATATCTTGGCATGTTCCCGTCCCGGCGTATCGGTATGCTACTGCCCCTGGGCCTCTACCTCCAGTTTGCCCGGGTACCGGCCCTGCTCGTGATCGGTTCCTGGTTTACCCTGCAGTTGGTTTACACCGTTCTAGGCCCCATAACTGGAATAGTGGCCTGGTGGACTCACATGGCGGGTTTCACACTGGGATTAATTTTTGCTTTGTTGGTGCGAGCATCGGCGCAGATAAAATTGGGATAAAACATGTCCAGAGCGGATAACGAGAAACTATTTCGCATTGCATTCCTAAACCATGGCAAGGTTTACGAACTGTTTTGCACCGGCGTTTGCACGAGTGGATTGCTGGGCTTTGTCGAGGTCTCCGGCCTGGAGTTCGGCGACAAGGATTCCCTTGTCGTTGACCCCACGGAAGAAAAAATGCGCGATGAATTCGATGGAGTTGAAATTTTGTATTTGCCCATGCACAGCGTACTGCGCGTGGAGCAGGTAAGGAAAAAGGGTCCGGCGGTTATCCGTGACCGGGAGAGTGGTGAAAAAGTTACGCCATTCCCGATCCAGCCCGGTGGCCGTAACCGCGTTTGATCGGAAATCCCGCTATCAGGAACCCAGGTCGGCTTGTCGGGGTGAAAGTATGCTCGCCGCTTTTAGCAGCATCAGCGCCTGGTACATGACGTAGTCGTCATCCGCGCTGACTTCTGAGCTGAAGTTTGACCCGCCCTTTTGCGGTTCACTGGTCAGATGCCCGTCAAGATCGACTTCCCTTTTTCGCGGGTCAGTATTTTCGACCAGTTGAACCCCGGTGATTTCCACATCCGGCTGGATACCCTCGGCCTGTATCGACCGTCCGCTGGGTGTGTAGTAACGTGACGTTGTCAGGCGGATTCCGGATCCATTGCGCAGATTTAAAACGGATTGGACCGATCCTTTTCCAAAGGTCTTCTCACCGATAATCAAGGCCCGTCCGTGGTCCTGTAATGCGCCGGCCAGCACTTCAGAAGCCGATGCCGTGCTGCCATCGACCAGCACAACCACGGGCGTATCTTTCAACCATTGGCCGGGTTTTGCCGTGTATTCGAGCTGGTTTTCAGCGCGACCCCGGGTCGTCACTATCAAGCCGTCATCAAGAAAGCCATCAGCGATGGTCACGGCGGGAACCAATACCCCACCCGGGTTGCTACGCAGGTCCAGAACTACGCCTTTCAACGAGCCCTGGTGGTTGGACTGCATGTATTCGATCTGTTCGAGTAGTTCATCGGCGGTCTTGCGCGTGAAGTGGGTAATCTGGAAATACCCGTAGTCGACGTCAACCGGCCTGCTGAATACGCTGGCAACTTCGACGAAATCCCTTACCAGCTTGAGATCTGAAACCTCTCCATTTTCATGGCGGACGGTGATTTCCACCGTGGAGCCGGCTTCGCCACGCAGGCTGTCAATGGCCTGTTGCAGGTTCTGTTTGCGTAAATCCACATTATCGATGGAGGTGATAACATCACCGACGACAACCCCCGCCTTTTCTGCTGCCCCTCCGTCGATGACGTAAGCTATCTTGACCAAATTGTTTTGGACTTCAATTTCGACACCAATGCCACTGTACCGGCCCCGGGAATCGTCAGTGAGCTGGCGGAATTCATCCGGTTCCATATAGGAAGAGTGGGGGTCCAGTTCTGAGAGCATGCCACGAATGGCGGCGTTCATTAGCACGTGGTCATCGAGTTCCTCGACATAATTATTGCGTACCTGGTTGAATACATCGGTGAAGGTGCGTAAATCATCCAGTGACAGCTGCGCCCTGGTTGGCGTGCCCTCAGTTCCGCTTGCTGCCACCATGGCGGGTGTCAACAACAGTGCCAATATCACTTTTCTGCCAATTCGTATCATGTTTGTTTTTCGCTTTCCGTTTATGAATTCTCTAACGATGAAGCCAAACTGCGGGATCCATGGCCTTACCATCTTTGCGTATTTCAAAATATAAGCCGTCCCCAGTGAGCGGGCTGGTACCAACCGTGCTTATATTACTTCCCGGTTCTACCCAGTCACCGACTTCGCGTAGCAGGCTTTCATTGTTGGCATACAGGCTCATAAACCCGTCACCGTGGTCAATGATCATAAGCAGTCCATAACCCCTTAGCCAGTCTGAATACGCGACTCGACCGTATGCGATCGACTGGACTTCACTACCCCTTTCGGCGTCGATCAACCAACCCTGCCAGCGCAATCCTTCCGTTCTGGATTGACCGAAGGCGTGTTTGACGCGGCCCTTCACGGGTAACGGCATCTTGCCCTTCAGACCTATCAGGCCATGTTGCTGGCCGAGGTCTGCGGGTATATCCGCCAACGCATCAGAAAGTTTTTCCAGTAATGCCTCAAGATCCTGCCTGTCGCGTTGCAATTCTGCGAGCCGGGCTTCATCGCTATCGATACGGTGGGACAGATCATCAATGACCGCCTGGCGTTGATTGCGTTGGTCTGTCATTTCATCCAGCACAGCCTGCTTGCTCCTTTGAACCTCGTCGAGCGCCGACAGTTCAACGTCAATCTTCGTCTGCATCTGATCAAGGGTCTGCAAGACCTGTCTCAGCTCATTGATTTGCGCCGCTTGCGAACGGCTGAAATAGTCATAATAGGCCAGCGTTCTCGACAGCAGCGCAGGGCTGTCCTGGTTCAGGACGAGCTTTAACCTGGATTCCCGTCCGAGCCGGTAGGCCGCCATGATCTGGGCGGAAAGTATATTGCGGCGCTTTTCGAGGCTGTCCAGGTAATCCCTGCGTTCTGCCTGGAGAACTACGAGTTCATCTTCATGTTGCTTGCGCGTTGCTTCCAGCTCACGCAACTCCAACGCGCTCGCCTGAATTTCGAGATCGGCCGCCTTGAGGGCCTTCTGTTCGGCGGATAGGGAAGTGCGGGTCCGTTCCAGTTCATCCTGTAACGAGCTTATATCAGTTTTCAGTTGTTTCAGCCGGTTTTCAGCCTCGGCTTTCGTGGGGCCTTCGTCGGCGTGGCAAATCATTTGGCCAGCTGTTAGCCAGATCGCCATGCCGATGAGTAAAAGTCGCCTTGAGGGCACTGACCATTCAGTCCTTTGCAGACGATCCGTCGATCAACTCCAGCAACGAGTGTCCGGTCATTTCGACAGGTTGTTCCAGGTCGAGAAGATACAATATCGTCGGCGCGATGTCCCTGAGCGCGCCGCCCGCTATGGCCCGGGCCTTGCGGCCATAGTAGACCAGCGGCACAGGGTTGGTCGTGTGTGCTGTATGACTCTGACCGGTCTGGTCATCTTTCATTTGCTCAATATTGCCGTGATCAGCGGTGATCAGCAGATCGCCGTTTACCGACTGTATCGCCTTCAGTACAACCCCAAGGCACCGGTCCACTGCTTCAACCGCGGCAATCGCTGCTGTCATGCTGCCCGTATGTCCGACCATGTCGGGATTGGCCACATTACAGATGATGACATCATAGTCCCCGCCGCGGATGGCCTTGTCGAGTTCTTCCGTCAGCTTGCCAATACTCATTTCTGGCTGCAGGTCGTAGGTCGCAACCTTGGGTGACGGCACCAGCAAGCGGTGTTCCCCGGCAAACGGTTGCTCTTCACCGCCATTGAAGAAAAACGTTACGTGGGCATACTTCTCGGTCTCCGCGATCCGCAGTTGGGACAGGCCGTGTTCCGCAAGCACCTGTCCCAGGAGGTTGGTGAGTTGTTCCGGAGGATAGGCGATTTCTGCCGGCAGGTTTTCCAGGTACTGGGTCATGCAAACAAATGCCGCAAGTTTCGGTGCTTTTCGCTCAAACCCGGAAAAATCCTGTTGTATGAATGCCTGGCTGATTTCCCTCGCCCGGTCGGCCCGGAAATTGATAAAGATAACGGCATCGCCATCCTTGATGCCGGTGAAGGCTCCAATCGCCGTCGGGCTCACGAATTCGTCTGTTTCATCGCGGTCATAGGCAGATTGGAGTGCCGTTGCAGCATTATCGGAATGAAACATTCCCTTGCCCTGGACGAGAACGTTCCAGGCTTTTTCAACCCGGTCCCAGCGCTTGTCACGATCCATTGCATAGTAACGGCCGCACAAACTGCCAAAAGCCGCATCATCCAGACCGTCCAGGCAGTCCTGCATTTTCCGGATTGAAGGGCCGGCACTGCGGGGCGGCGTATCGCGGCCATCAAGAAATGCGTGCACCCTGATTTTCGAAGCACCCTGGGCGGCAGCCGTTTGCACCATCGCGAGGAAATGGTCCTCGTGGCTGTGTACGCCACCCGGAGACAACAGTCCCATGATATGTAATGTTGAACCCGGCTTGCTGCCTGCCTCAATCGCTTTGACCAACGCCGGATTGTCCGCAAAGCTGCCGTCTTGGATGGACTTACTGATGCGGGTCAGGTTCTGGAAGACAACGCGCCCGGCGCCGATATTCATATGACCGACTTCGGAGTTTCCCATCTGGCCATCGGGTAAACCAACGAACTCACCCGAGGTTTCGATGGTGGTTTTGACACCCAATCGCCTTATTTCATCCCAGCAAGGTGTGTGGGCCACGCTAATGGCATTATCCGTTGCGTCCTTCCGGCAACCCCAGCCATCCAGTATCATGAGTAACAACGGTCCGGCCGGATGGGCTATTGCGGGTTGTTGTGTTTCTTTGTCAGTCATTGAATTTCCATGCGTTCAGGTAGAATTGTACTTTTATGCCAATTTTTCCGATAACCCGTTTATACCGCGCCACACGTCAGGTTTTTGCTGTCCGGGTAAAATTTAGCGGAACACTCTTGCAATCCAACACCTGTGCCACAACTATGACTCAGGCGCGCGGTGGAGAAAAAGGATGCCACGAATGCGTGACTCGAAAACCGGAACTATTGTAAGCATATTATTTCATAACATCAGACCGGTCGCAGGTTAAATACCGCCGAACAGACCGTATGGCGCAAAACTAATGAATTGCGCCCGATATTCGGAGTTGAAATCATTGGAACCAGGTTTCCGATGGTTGCCACCAATGATCCTCAGGAGACCAAAACGTGGGACAATTGATTGAATTTGCAGGTAATCATGGCATGCTGGTAGCCGGTTTCGCAGCAATAATCCTGTTGCTGATCTGGACGGAAATCAGCCGGCGCACACGTGGTTACACCGAGTTGACAACGATCCAGGCCGTACAAAAAATCAACCAGGGAAATACCTCGATTGTTGATATTTCGAGTGCTGCTGATTTTTCGAAGGGACACCTTTCAGGGGCGAAACATATTGCATTATCACGATTCAACGAATCCGACCCGGACATCACAAAACTGAAATCCGGTCCGGTGCTGGTGGTGTGCAAAAACGGCCAGACTGCCCATGTAGCGGCAGCGAAACTGGTAAAAATGGGTGCACCTGATGTTGCGGTTCTCAAGGGTGGAACGACCCAGTGGGTGGCCGATCAGTATCCACTTGCACGTAAGTAGGCAAAAAGGCTGTCTGGTTATACAGATGGCGTAATGAGATAATTTTCCCTGTCATTTCATCGCCAGATGAATGGCATTAACTATTCATAGCAAAGAGAATATGACCATGGCAGAAGAACAGAATCAGGACACATCAAATCAGGACACACTAAATCAGGAACAGCAGCAGGCACAATTCCAGCTTCAGAAGCTATACGTGAAAGACGTGTCTTTTGAGCTTCCCAATGCACCACAGATTTTCCAGGAAGACGGACAGGTTGAGATCAAGTTAAACCTTGCCCAGAAAGTTGAAAATCTCTCCGAAAGCGTTCATGAAGTCACTTTGACAGTGACTGTAACAGCAACGCTTGGTGAGAAAACGGCTTACCTCGCCGAGGTTCAGCAAGCGGGTATTTTTGCCATCGCCGGACTGGCTGAACAGGCAAAACATGCAGCATTGAACACGCTTTGCCCCAGCACCCTGTTTCCTTACGCGCGCCGGACCATCACCGACCTGGTAGCGGAAGGCGGTTTTCCGCCGCTGGTACTGCAACCGATTAATTTTGACATGATCTATGCGCAGCGTTTGCGGGAAGCACAGGCGCAGGCAGAGGCGAGTGCAGCGGCAAATATGGAAGTCCAGGGAAACGCCTGACTTGGGCCCGTTAACACTATGCGGATACCCATCGACAGCGGTCATTTTTTTGCAGGACAAGGCACACTGAGCGTGATGTACCTGGGGTACATGAGCGAAAATGCAACGCCGTCATGCGGAAAATTGACCTTGTCCCGGAGGGTTGGCCCTCCAATTGAGCCAGGCGGCGGTGCTGATCGCTTATTTGGAGCAACGAAACTGCGCTCTGCGCGTCTTGCCTGGCTCAATTGGAGAGCCAACGCTGGGCATCTGCATAGAGTTAACAGGCCCTAGATGATGGGTCCAAAGATTGCAGTGCTGGGTGCCGGGTCCTGGGGGACAGCCCTGGCTTTGCAACTGGACCGTAGTGGCTCCCGCAGTATCCTGTGGGACCGTGATACCGGGAACCTCGAGAAAATCCGGGCTGAACGCCTTAACGAACGTTACCTGCCCGGTATTAATATCCCCGAATCCATTGTCGTCGAAAACGACCCGCTTGCGGCCGTAGCCGCGGCGGACCATGTGTTGGTGGCGACACCGAGCTACGGTTTTGCCGCGGTCCTGAAGACCATTCGGGAAGTTCTGGTTCCCGGCCAGGGTGTGGCGTGGGCGTGCAAGGGTTTTGAACCTGGAAGCGGCCGCCTGTTACACCAGGTTGCGTTGGAGGTGTTGCCTCCAGGCACACCGCTGGCTATTGTCACCGGGCCATCTTTTGCAAAAGAGGTGGCCATGAACCTGCCTACTGCGGTGACGGTCGCGGGTACCGATAGCGTATTTACCAAGGTCATGGCCGGTGCTCTGCACGGTGGTCGTTTCCGCGCATATACCAGTGATGACATGATCGGAGCAGAACTTGGCGGCGCAGTCAAAAATGTCATGGCTGTCGCAACCGGTATATGCGACGGCATGCAGTTGGGTGATAACGCGCGGGCGGCCCTGATCACCCGTGGATTGGCCGAAATGATGCGTCTTGGCGCTGCTTTAAACGCCAAGCCTGAAACACTGATGGGTTTGGCAGGTGCAGGTGACTTGATATTGACCTGCACCGGCGATCTTTCGCGAAACCGGCGACTGGGTTTGATGCTCGGGAAGGGAAAAACACTCGAGCAAGCCCTCGATGAAATTGGCCAGGTGGTCGAAGGCGTGAACAGTGCTGCCGAAGTTCAGCGCCTGGCTATTCAGCACAACGTCAACATGCCGATCTCAGAACAGGTAAACGGTATTATTCATTACGGATGGAACCCCGCAGAGGGTGTTGCCGCGCTGATGGCCAGGGAACAGAAGGCAGAGTACGGCGACTAGGAAAATCCTTCCTTTGTTCGCGGAAGTTCCGGCAGTCTGTCAGCTGCCATTTTCAAAACCCAATTGCCGCCAGGCCTCATACACACCGACAGCCACCGTGTTGGACAGGTTAAGACTGCGCGAAGCATTTGCCATCGGCAGACGCAGGCAGTATTCAGCGCCCGCTTCAGCCAGCACGGATTCGGGCAGTCCCCGGGTTTCCGGTCCGAATAACAAGCCGTCACCCGCCTCAAAATCGGCCTGGTTGTAATGTTTTCGTCCACGCGTGCTGAACGCCCATAACCTCATTCCGGGGTGTTCGGTTCTAAATGCTTCCCAACTCATGTATTGCCTGACCTGAGCCAATTCCGCGTAGTCGAGACCCGCCCTCTTTACACGCGCGCTATCCAGTTGAAATCCGAGTGGTCCCACCAGGTGTAGCCCGGCGCCGGTATTGGCGCACAGACGGATGATATTACCGGTATTGGGCGGGATTTCGGGTTGGTACAGAATGATATGCAACATATGAACGTGTCTTAATGGGTGAAGTGAAAAAAAGGCCTGCCGGGTTTGCGACCGGGACCCGAGTATAACGCCAATGCATCAGTTCGATGCTTCGCGACCCGATTTTTGACCATCACATACCCGCGTTCCCCGCAGTGCCAGGCGTAATATCTGGCATTTTAGGGGCTCCAGGCGCGTCTCATTGAACCCTGATAACGTGACCATATCGAGGACAAAATCGGCTGTAAAATATTCATTCATGAATGATTCACTTTTTTTTTAAATTTTTGCGACGAAACGAAAGCCTTTATTCACAAGGTTTTCACGAGTCTTTAACAAAAGGCCGATCACGCAAAAATCGCTGCAACTTCTGTAAGCGTATGAATTAAAGAAAAAATACAGAAAATGTGTGGCAACGAGCGCGACCGGATGCAGATTTGACAGTGCCGCTAATCGTCGGTATTGTTCTCAACCTCAGACACAATATCTTGTGTTTTTCGAGAGGGGGCGGCACAATGGCTTGTGTCTATAATTAAATAAAACCAAAAGTTTAAGCGGGATAATTCATGAGCAGCGTGCGAGTTGAAGCCATAGATACTGATATACAAGCAGTTCCTTTCCAAGAAGCATCACTCGATATATGGGATAAGAAATATCGTCTGAAGTCGAAAATCGGCGAAAGCATCGATGCCACCATCGATGATACCTATAAAAGGGTTGCACTTGCCATTTCCGGGGTCGAAAAGACAAGGGAATTACGCGAAGAGTGGTACAAGTCATTTTTGTGGGCTTTGCGGCGTGGTGCGATACCCGCCGGCAGGATCACATCCAATGCCGGCGCACGTGAACACAAACCGGCAACCTCAACGATCAATTGCACCGTCTCGGGAACCATCAAGGATTCCATGAACGGCATTCTCGACAAGGTTCACGAGGCGGGTTTGACGCTCAAAGCGGGTTGTGGCATCGGCTACGAGTTCTCAACCCTGCGTCCCAAAGGCGCTTACGTATCCGGCGCCGGCGCGTATACTTCCGGCCCGCTGAGCTTCATGGATATCTATGACAAGATGTGCTTTACGGTTTCCTCAGCGGGTGGCCGGAGAGGCGCGCAGATGGCGACGTTTGATATCGGTCATCCCGACGCAGTGGAGTTTATCCGGGCAAAACGTGAGGATGGACGTTTGCGCCAGTTCAACTGTTCATTGTTGATCACCGACGAATTCATGCACGCCGTGGAAGCCAATGAAAATTGGGCGCTGGCATTCCCGCTGACTCCCCAGGAAGTCGGTGAACTGGATATCGACGACCCGGAGCAGGTGTTGTGGCGTGAGTGGCCCCTGCTCGACGACTACGTGAAACGCGAAGATGGACTGGTAGCCTGCAAGGTCTACAAAACCGTACCGGCGCGACGTATGTGGGACATGATCATGTCATCCACATACGACTTTGCCGAACCGGGCTTCATCATGATCGACCGTATCAATGAAATGAACAACAACTGGTTTTGCGAGAATATCCGCGCAACCAACCCTTGCGGCGAACAGCCGTTACCGCCGTACGGCGCCTGTCTGCTTGGTTCGGTCAACCTGACCCGGTTCATCGAACAGGCCATTTACGCCCGAGGCGAGATTTAACTGGGATGAGTATCGGAAGGTCGTTAAGGTTTTTACCCGCATGCTGGATAATGTGGTTGAAATCAACGGCTTGCCGCTTGGCAAGCAGCGTGATGAGATCGAGCGCAAGCGCCGTCACGGCATGGGGTTCCTCGGCCTGGGGTCGACACTGGTGCTGTTGGGTATGAAATACGGTTCAAAGGAATCGCTGGAGTTCACTGAAAAAGTAGCCCGTGAAATGGCCATCGCCGGATGGCAGGAGTCGTTGGAACTGGCGCGTGAAAAAGGTCCGGCTCCCGTTATGACCGAGATGTTCAGGGTTACAGCTGCAATGTTGCGCATGCGGCCGGAAATGGTCGAGGATGGTTACCAGATAGGTGATTCGGTGCGCGGATCCGTATTGCACGCAAAGTACAGTCGTTACATGCAGCAGATTGCCGAAATCGAGCCGGAATTGATTGCTGCACTGGCGGAGGAAGGCGGCCGTTTCACGCATCACACTTCGATTGCGCCAACCGGTACAATTTCACTGTCACTGGCGAATAATGCTTCGAATGGAATCGAACCGAGCTTTGCCCACCATTACAGTCGCAATGTCATTCGCGAAGGTAAAAAGAGCAAGGAAAAGGTAGAGGTATTCAGTTACGAGTTGCTGGCTTACCGCGAATTCGTGAACCCGGCGGCGATGCCTGTTTCGGATGATGAAAAGACAAAACTGCCGGAGCAATTCATCACCTCGGAAGATGTCACACCGGAAGAACACGTGGATATCCAGGCGGCGGCACAGAAGTGGATCGACTCTTCCATTTCCAAGACCGCGAACGTGCCGACTGATTATCCATACGAGAAATTCAAGAATATTTACACCTATGCGCACAGCAAGGGGCTGAAAGGATGTACGACTTTCCGCTTCAACCCGGAGGCGTTCCAGGGTGTGCTGGTTAAAGAGGACGACCTTGCCAATACGACCTACCGTTTTATACTTGAAGACGGCGAGGTGGTTGAAGTCAAGGGTAATGAAGAGATCGAGTACGATGGTGAGGTGCATACCGCAGCCAATCTGTTTGACGCTCTTAAAGAGGGTTATTACGGAAAATTTTAGGCGGAATAATAAACAAATGACGATCAAGATAAGCAAACACATTGCCGGCTATGAAGTAGTTAAACCGGAAGAAGAGATGGCTGCCATGAAGCGCGCAGCCGATGAAAAAGAGGCCCGTAGTTCGGCCAAGGTCATCCGTATGACCGAAAAAATCATGCGGCCTGAAGGTATGGAATCCCTGGAAGGTTCAACCTACAAAATCAAGACGCCGCTCGATGACCACGCAATGTATGTAACCATCAACGACATCATACTCAACCCGGGGACGGTGCATGAGCAGCGACGGCCGTTTGAGATCTTCATTAATTCCAAAAATATGGATCACTTCCAATGGATCGTGGCCCTGACGCGGTTGATGTCGGCGGTTTTTCGCAAGGGCGGCGATGTTACATTCCTGGCCGAAGAACTGCAGGCGGTATTCGACCCAAAGGGTGGCTACTTTAAACCCGGCGGCAGGTTCATGCCTTCCATCATTGCCGAGATCGGGGATGTGATAGCGCATCACATGCAGAAGATCGGTTTGATGAAAAAGGAAGAGTTGTCAGAACAACAAAAACTGATTCTGAACCAGAAACGCGCCGAAGTTGAACGCGCTCAACCCAAACCTGCTGTTAATGCGCCCGGAGAGGAAACCGGTTACCCCGCCTCGGCCACCCTGTGCAACAAGTGTCATACCAAAGCTGTGGTGGTCATGGATAGTTGCGCGACCTGCCTGTCGTGCGGATATTCAAAATGTGGGTAGGGGTAGGGGCAAACGCGCAGTTTGCCGCCACCCTTTTTTGACTTGATTGCTTTCGACCATTCAGGGGCACTCGCTGCACTGCTGTCCCATTGAATCTGCCGGTGGGGAATCTGGGGTGGGTGGTTATTACCAGGACACGCCCATGAACCCATCCCTGGGGGGCTCGATACTCGGCTTCCTGCCTCGTACGGTCCTGCGTAATAACTACCCGCCCCAGCTTCAGCTGACCCCAGTGCCAACCCGTCAGAAACCATTGACCGATGATTTACCACGTAGCTGAGGGGGCGTAGTGACCTCTTTCAGGACCGTGCGAGACAGGAGTCGAGCCCGAATCCCCATGGATGGGTTCACGATGTGTCCTGAAAGAGGTCACTACGCCCCCTCAGCTTCCATGCAGATTAGGAATCAATGTCTAATTGTGATCGGCACAAGGCAGTCCCGAATGGAGCCTTCATTTGAGCAAGGGGAGTTTAGATTAAGTGGGACAGTCGTGCATTCACTGCTATTATGAAAGCATGTTACTGCCTGCAGAATTCATAGAAGCCAAGCGAGACGGCCAGGAATTAACAGCAGAGGCGATACGGGACTTTGTTGATGGTATCGCCGCGGGAAGGGTAAGTGATGCCCAGATAGGCGCATTTGCCATGGCTGTTTATTTCCGGCAAATGTCCATGGCGGAGCAGACGGCATTGACGCTGGCCATGCGCGACACTGGACACTGCCTGCACTGGTCAGACCTTGACGGCCCGATTCTCGATAAACACTCCACCGGCGGTGTCGGTGATCTTGTCAGCCTTGTCATGGCGCCGATGCTCGCCGCTTGTGGGGCCTACATTCCGATGATAACCGGCCGGGGTCTGGGGCACACGGGTGGCACGCTGGACAAGCTGGAAAGCATTCCGGGCTTTGACACGCATCCTTCGGAACACGTTTTCGATCAAACGGTGCGTAAGGCAGGTCTGGCCATGACCGGTCAGGGCGCCGGACTGGCACCCGCCGACGGCCGGATCTATGCCGTCCGCGATGTCACTGCCACCGTGGACTCAATACCACTGATTGTCGCATCAATCCTGTCCAAAAAACTGGCCGAGGGACTCGATGGTCTGGTTCTGGACATCAAAACAGGCAATGGCGCGTTCATGCGTGAGCGTAACCGGGCCAGGGACCTGGCGGCGAATCTGATTGAAGTTGCCGGCTTGGCCGGTGTGCCCTGCCGGGCCTTGATCACCGATATGAACCAACCCCTGGCGCATAACGCAGGCAACGCACTGGAAATAGCTGAAACCGTTGAATTTCTGAAGGGCGGTTATCGTCAACCCCGATTGGAAGATGTCATTATGTCCCTGGGTAGCGAAATGTTAGTGCTGGGTGGTTTGGCCCAAAACTCGAAAGTGGCGCGTTCGATGTTAAACAGGGTAATCGAAACAGGCATGGCCGCGGAGTGTTTTGCACGCATGGTGAGTATGCAGGGCGGCCCGACGGATTTTGTTGAACATCCGGCAAAATACCTCGCTTTGGCCCCCGTGGTAAGACCCCTCGAGGCACGCTCTGATGGCGGTATTGAATACATGGACACAAGGGCCATCGGCATGAGTATCGTTACCCTGGGAGGCGGTCGCGCGAGGGCTGATGACAATATCGATCACCGGGTGGGCCTGTCGGGTTTTTGCCTGGTCGGCGATACCGTCAAAAAAGGTGAACCACTGGTCACCATTCATGCGGCGGATGAAGCGGCGTGGCAATCAGCTGCCGGGGCGCTTACGGAGGCGATCGTAATTGGCCGGGCAAAGGACGCATTGCCTGCTGTCTATGAACAATTTCCATAAGCAAGCTCCGGATCCCCTGACACAGTCGCAGTATAAACAAGAAGGTAATAATTGATGACTGGAACACCACACATTGGAGCATTGAAAGGGCAATTTGCTGAAACCGTACTGATGCCGGGTGATCCGTTGCGGGCGCAGGCACTGGCCGACAATCACCTCGATGATGTAAAGCTGGTTACCAGCGTACGCAATATGCTTGGCTTTACCGGCACGTTCAAAGGCAAACCGGTCTCGATCATGGGTTCGGGCATGGGTATGCCGTCGATCAGTATCTACGCCCATGAACTTTTCGATTACTACGACGTAAAACAGATCATTCGCGTAGGCACCTGTGGCGGCTTGCTGGCTGACATGAAAGTTGGTGACCTGGTGATGGCGAGCGCAGCGAGCACCGATTCAGCGATGAACCGGCAACGCTTCGGCAACTGGGATTATTCAGCCAGTGCCGATTTTGACCTGCTGCGCCGGGTTTACAATAAGGCACAGCAAAGCGGACTGAAAATCAGGACTGGAAACGTGTTTTCTTCCGACTGGTTTTATCATCCGGATGAAAATTTTATTGAGAAAGTGCAGAAAATGGGCATTCTTGCCCTGGATATGGAATCCGCTGCATTGTATGCACTCGCACATCAGCACGGCAGGCGTGCGTTGACTATACTTTCGGTGAGTGATGTCATCCCAACCGGCGAGCGGGCATCCCATGAAACACGGCAGAACGCATTCGGAGCCGTCATTCAGGTCGTGCTTGAAGCGGTACTCGATAAAGGACCTGATGAGTGAGTGAAACAGAAAAAGCGATTGAGAAACTATATGCACGTGCACGTTCAGCCAGCGACAATGCCTATTCACCCTACAGCGGGGCAAGGGTGGGCGCGTGTGTCATGGATGAAAACGGTAATGTTTACTCCGGCTGCAATGTTGAGAACTCCTCTTACGGTCTGACCCAGTGTGCGGAACGCAATGCGCTCGCCTCTGCTGTCGCGGCGGGCATGACACCGGGCGCCGCGCACACATTGTTAATTTATGCCACCGGTTTTGAAACGCTGGCACCCTGTGGCGCGTGCCGCCAGGTCATGAGCGAACTGCTCGCGGAAGATGCCCTGGTAATTTCCTGTCACAGCGAAACCGATTACAGGAGCTGGCCTTTACGGGAGTTGCTGCCTCACCCATTTGTCTTGAGCCAAAGGAAATCTTAACAATGAAAATATCTGGAAATTCACGTCGGAGTTTTCTCAAGACCGGCAGCAAGGCTCTCGGTGCCACGTGGCTCGCGGTCAATATGCCGCTGGTTGTTTCTGCTGCTGAGACCGCCGCGAAAAACCAACAGGCTGGAGCGGATTATAAAAACCTGTCAGCGCAAGAAGCGGTTGAACTCGGCGCCTGGGCCAATCAGATCATACCCCCTGACGAGACACCGGGGGCCAGCGAAATAGGCGTGGTCTACTTCATGGATGTGGCGCTTGGCAGTTTCATGAGTGATGCGGCCCCGACCCTCAGACAGGGGCTTGATGAGTTTCAGCAAAAGGTAAAATCTGCCTATCCGCAAAGCACGCGTTTCTCGGAATTATCGTTTGAACAGCAGACGGAGATGCTCAAATCAGTTGAAGACACACCGTTGTTTGGCATGTTGTATTTCATGACATTGTGTGGAATGTTCTGTTTACCCAGCTACGGCGGCAATCGTAAAAATGCGGGTTGGGAGCTGATTGGGTTTGATCACCGCCATGTCTGGCAGCCACCCTTCGGCTATTACGACGCAGCCATCCATGGTGATGCTGCCGTCGCGGGAGGTGAACATGAGCACGCCTGAGGCTAAACCAAAATACAACACCCGTGAAGAAGTGGATTTTGTCATTATCGGTTCGGGTGCAGCCGGTGGTGTGCTGGCCAGGGAATTGTCAACCAAAGGCTTCAGCGTGGTTGTCCTTGAACAGGGGAAATACCGCACCGCCGCCGATTTCAAACACGATGAACTGGATGTCATATTCAACAATGAATTGTTGAACCATCCCGGTTGGAATGATCCGCAAACATTCCGCAGGTTTGAAACGGAAACCGCCGTTAAGACCGCACAGGGTGATCTGCCGCCGGCTTTTTACGCAAGAGGCGTCGGTGGCAGCAGCGTGCATTTCTCCGCCAACTACTGGCGCTTTCACCAGAGTGACTTCATGGAACGGAGCCTGCTGGGTCCTATGGAGGGCACTGGTTTTGCAGACTGGCCAATACGCTATGAGGAACTGGAGCCCTATTACGCCAGGGTGGAATGGGAATGTGGTGTTTCAGGTGAGCCGGGCCCCTTCGAAGCGCCGCGTTCACGACCCTACCCGGTGCCACCGATGCCGGTCAAATCATCCGGCGTGCTGTTTGAGAAGGGCGCCCGTGCCATGGGTTTGCATCCACAGCCTGCACCGTTGGCAATTTTGTCCAAACCGCTCAACGGCCGGCCCGCCTGTGTTAATTGCGGGTTCTGTATGGGTTTCGGTTGTGAAGTCAATGCCAAATCATCATCATTGGCGTCAATGATTCCTTTGGCCGAGGCCACCGGGCGCTGCGAAATCCGCCCCCTGTCTACTGTTTTCCGCATCGAGACCAATGGTGCCGGGCGTGTCACAGAAGTGGTATACCTCGATTCGGCGGGCCGGGAACAAGCGCAAAAAGCCAAGGCTGTCATCCTCTCTGCGAATGGTGCTGAGACTCCGAGACTGTTGTTTCTGTCGGAATCGAGCCGCTCGCCCAATGGCCTCGCAAACTCATCGGGGATCGTCGGCAAATACCTGATGGGTAACGGACACTCCGTCACACAGGCCGCTTTTGAACACCCGCTAAATGAATACAAGAGCGTACAGGTGACACGCATCGTGCACGACTTTTATGAAAATGACCCGGCCCGGGGTTTCTACGGCGGAGGCGGTATGGATGCGAGGCCATTCCTGGATTCCACGCCCATCCTGCACGCAATGACCGGTCTGCCGCCCGGTAAACCGAAATGGGGTGCCGAATTCAAGCAGATGCTACGGCATTATTTCACCCGCAAGATGTCAGTGCTCGGCAGCACCACGTCGGTACCACTGGCCAGCAACAACATAACGCTTGATCCGAACCTGAAAGACGACAAGGGCAGGGCCGCCATACGCATGACGTACATGGATCATGCAGACGATCTGGCCATGGCCACGTTTTTACAGGATCGCGCTGTCGAGATTCTCGGTGCAGCCGGCGCTGCGGAGATCTGGCGGGAACCGGTCGAGGGGGGAAACGTTCAGGCTCACCTGCTGGGCACCTGCCGCATGGGTGATGATCCCGCCACTTCGGTGGTGGACAAGTATCACCGTGCCCATGACGTGGCAAACCTGTTTATCTGCGACGGTTCCAGTTTTGTCAGTTCGGGCAGGGGACAGCCCACCATGACCATCCAGGCGTTGGCATTCAGGGCAGCAGAGCACATTGGCCGATTCGCACAAAATGGTGAAATTTAGTCTTAACAGATCCTGGATTCAATTGAGGAGAAAGATGATATGAAATTTATTCTGACAGCAATCGCAGCAACGACTTTTTTGTTAAGCCAGGCGGTAACGGCCGCTGAGCTCAAAGTCGAACATTATGCGGTGCCGGGAGATATGCAAATGCCGTTTTCCGAAGCGGTCCGTGTCGGCAACATGCTCTATCTTTCCGGTCAAATAGGTTTTGATTACACAAGCTCCAGCCTGGCTGAAGGCGGAATTGCCGCCGAAACCCGGCAAACCATGGAGAATATAAAAGCGGCACTCGAAAAACATGGATCATCTTTGGCGGAAGTCGTCAAATGCACGGTTTTCCTGGCGGACATCAAGGAATGGGCGGCCATGAACGAGGTTTATAAAACGTATTTCCCGACCAATCCACCGGCCCGCAGTGCATTAGGCAGTAGTGGCCTTGCGCTGGGAGCCAGAACCGAAATCGAATGTATGGCCACGGTTAAATAGTGCATGTCCAGCAATATATTTCCAGCAATATATTCAGGGGCGCCGGAAGCGCCCTTTTTTTGTCTTTTGCCGGAGCCGGATTTCAGGTACCTTTAGAGACTAGATTGGAGATTAAAATGAAATGCAGGTTTCTCCCGTCATTGTTGCTGTTTTTGACAATGAGCACCCAGGTTTCCGCGCAGATGCAATCTGAGGCTTCAGTAAGCCGTTTTGCAGAACTCGCATTGCAATGCGTGCACCAGGAATATCCCAACAAAATTTCGCACGTTTTGACCAGCGATAAGGATGTTGCCCCACCAAGGGAACTGACACCGGTATTTTATGGTTGTTTCGACTGGCATTCATCGGTCCACGGCCACTGGCTACTTACACGTTTGTTGCGTTTATATCCGCAGGCGGAATTTGCCGGCCGTGCAGAGGCGGCCCTGGATGAAAGCTTCCAGGCCGAAAAAGTGGCGCAGGAGGTCGCCTACGTCACGCAACCACAAAACACGTCTTTTGAAAGGCCATATGGCGTGGCCTGGCTATTACAATTAACTGCAGAGTTACGCGAGTGGGATGATCCGAGGGCACGGCGCTGGCTGTCGGTCCTGGAACCGCTGGAGACTGCCCTGGTGGGTAACATGCAAACCTGGCTGGTAAAACTGGCTTATCCGATCCGGATTGGCGAGCATGCTCAAACGGCATTTGCTTTCGGCCTGTTTCTGGACTGGGCCCGTGTCAGCGGTCGTAACGATTTCGCCCAACTGGTAACGGATAAATCCAGAGAGTTTTATTTGAATGACCGCAATTGTCCATTGGCTTACGAGCCCGGTGGCCAGGATTTTCTCTCACCCTGCATTGCCGAGGCCGACCTGATGCGGCGCATCATGAACGCAGCGGATTATGCCAGCTGGCTTACGGGATTCATGCCCATGATACCCACGGATGGAAGCACAGACTGGTTGGCAATTGCCGTGGTGACCGATCCTACGGATGGCAAACTGGCACACCTCGATGGCTTGAACATCAGCCGTGCGTGGATGTTGGAGGGAATGGCATTTGGCTTGCCGGCAGCCGACCCGCGAAAAGCGTCAATACTCGGCAGTGCAGCCTTACACAGGAATTCTGGACTGGCTTCCGTGACGGGTGAACATTATGAAGGTGGTCACTGGCTGGGAAGTTTTGCCACCTATTTACAGACCGAGCGCGGTCTGGGGCAAAAGCAGGACGAGACCACTGATCCTGCCTTTTAGGATTGGCGCTACGCTAGACAGGTTTATTTGATTAAGATCATCATTAGCATCGTTTCAGTTCATTATCATTGAGATGTTGTCGCTGGAGAACGAAATGGCTACCTATCAGAAGATTCTAGTTGCAGTTGATCTTAGTAGTGAATCCAAACTGGTGTTACAAAGGGCCCAACTCATCGCAGGTCCGGGTGCAGATTTGCATGTGGTCTATGTGCAGGAGCCCATGGATAACGTATACGTTGGTATTGTTCCGCAAAGCGCAGCTTTCAGTGGTCTCGGTGATCTCGAAGCACAGCTGGGCGAGGAACTGAAAGAGAAATTGAGCGCCCTGGGCGAAAAATTCGGCTTGCCTGCCGATCACCTGCATATTCTGCACGGTTCGCCGGCTCACGAAATCCACCGTTTTGCAAAAGAACACGGCAGCCAGTTGATCGTGATTGGCACGCATGGCCAGAGTGGGCTGCAGCTACTGCTGGGTTCGACTGCGAATTCGGTGTTGCATGGCGCCGCTTGTGACGTGCTGTCCGTCAGAATAGGTGCTACCCTTTAAACCACCTGAAAAGCGACCTGTTTAGGGCGTTTTGGAAAAGCGGTTCCGGTCCGTACGGACATCGCGGGTAACCGTGGGGGTGTTATGAGCTTCAAAACTACAATCTGGGTTGCCGTCTTCCTGGTGGTACTGATCTGGTCCGCCATTGAACCGTCCGACCGCTTGACCTGGTGGATGGAGGTCATCCCCGCCTTGCTCGGGTTTGTCATACTGTGGGGCACCCGCAATCGATTTCCCCTGACCCCGCTTGTCTATGTTCTGATATTGATCCACGCAATCATCTTGATGGTTGGCGGGCACTACACGTATGCAGAGGTACCGCTCGGCGACTGGCTGAGTAACCTGACCGGTGGCGAGCGTAACAACTATGACAAGATCGGTCATCTCGCGCAGGGGTTTATCCCGGTCATGATTGCACGCGAGATCCTGATCCGTAACAAAGTCGTGGCGGTCAGGGGTTGGCTAACGTTCCTGTTGCTTAGCATTGTGCTCGCGGTGAGCGCATTCTATGAACTTATCGAGTGGTGGGCCGCATTGCTGAATGGAAAAGCCGCGGATGCGTTCCTGGGCACACAGGGTTATGTATGGGATACGCAATCGGATATGTTTTGGGCGCTTTTTGGTGGGATACTTGCGCTGCTGACATTATCGAAATTGCATGACCGGCAGCTCAGGGCCCTGGCACTACACTAGCTGACGCAGCACTCGCTTATCCTCGCAACACCAACAGGTTCAACCACACCCTGGTGGTTTAAAAATCGCTGCCTGAGACAGACCGCGTAGTGCCCATGATATCAAGCCGCTTTTTGACCTGATTGAATATGCCGTTGGCATCCAGTCCCGCCATGGCCAGGCAGTCCTGTCGTGAGCCATGTTCGATGTAACGGTCCGGAATACCGATATTCAGGAGATTGAAACTGCCACCTGTTGCCGCGAGTAATTCATTGACGCCGCTGCCAGCCCCGCCGAGGACCGCATTTTCCTCGACAGTCACCACCAGGTTGTGACTGTGAGCCATTTCCTGAATAATTTCTGCGTCGAGCGGCTTGACAAAGCGCATGTTCACAAGGCTGGCGCCGATACGCGTCGCAACTTCGCCACAGGCCTGGAGTGTGCTGCCAAATGCCAGTATAACAACGTCCCTGCCGCGCTTTACCACCTCGGCTTTGCCAATGGGCAGTTCCCGCATCTCGGTCTCAACGGCTTTGCCGGGGCCGGTGCCGCGCGGGTACCTGACCGCAACAGGTCCCTGCTGCCTGAATCCGGTATAGAGCATTTGCCGGCACTCATTCTCATCGGATGGCGCCATGATCAGCATGTTGGGTATGCATCGAAGGTAGGTCAGGTCAAAACTGCCAGCGTGAGTGGGTCCGTCCGAGCCAACCAGTCCTGCCCGGTCAATGGCAAACAACACGGGCAGGTTCTGCAGGGCAACGTCATGGATCAGCTGGTCATAGGCCCGCTGTAAAAAGGTGCTGTATATGGCGACCACCGGGTGTACACCCTCGCAGGCCATGCCGGCCGCGAGTGTGACAGCGTGTTGTTCAGCTATGCTCACATCAAAATATCGGCTGGGATAGCGCTCAGCGAACTCGACCAGCCCGGAACCTTCACGCATCGCCGGGGTGATGGCCAGCAGGCTATCATCCCGTTCCGCCATATCGCACAACCACTGACCGAAGACCTGGGTGTAGGTCGGTGGCGGTTTGACCGCCGGCGTTTTCGCAACAATGCCGGTCTGCGGGTCAAAGGGCGAAACGGCATGATATTTCACCGGATCTTTTTCGGCAGGTTCATAACCCTTGCCCTTGGACGTAATGATGTGGAGCAGGTTTGGGCCTTCAACGGTTTGTATGGTTTGAAGCGTACGTACCAGGACCGGCAAGTCATGCCCGTCAATCGGCCCGAGGTAATTAAAACCGAGCTCCTCAAAAAGCGTACTGGGCACGATCATTCCCTTGACGTGCTCTTCCCAGCGGCTCATGAAGCGCCAGACACGGGAGTCCCTATGCATCAGGCGTTTGCCACGTTCGCGTATGTGGGTGACGGTCGGTCCACTCATCATGCGGGCCAGGACCTTGGTCATGGCGCCGACATTGGGTGATATGGACATCTGGTTCTCGTTCAATACGACCAGCATGTTAGGGTCAAGCGAACCGCCGTGATTGAGGGCCTCAAATGCCATGCCGGCCGTCATTGCGCCGTCGCCTATAACGGATACGACACGTCTCTGTTCGTTTTTGTGTGCCGACGCAAGCGCCATACCCAGACCCGCGCTGATCGAAGTCGATGAGTGGCCGACGCCAAAGGTGTCGAACTCGCTTTCGGTACGTTTCGGAAAAGGCGCCAGGCCGCCGGTCTTTTTGATCGTGCCAATCCGCTCACGCCGGCCGGTCAGTATCTTGTGCGGATACGCCTGGTGCCCGACATCCCAGACAATCCGGTCGTTGGGAGTCTCATAGCAGTAATGCAGGGCCACTGTGAGTTCAACACAACCCAAACCCGCACTAAAGTGTCCGCCGCTCTTTGAAATCTCCTGTAGCAGATAATTGCGCAACTCATCAGCCACCTGCGGCAACTGCTCGAGATCCAGTTTGCGCAGGTCCGCAGGCGTGCCAATTTGATCGAGTAAAGGGTATTTATCTGCTTTCATATCAGTATCTTATCGGTCGCGATCGACGGCATAAGCCGCCAACCACTCAAGTGTGTCGGTGTTGCCCGGTAAATGGTGTAATTCTAACAGGGCCTGATCCCTCAATTCGTGTGCCCGTTGGAGGGATTTTTCCACGCCAATTATGGCAGGAAAAGCAGGTTTTGACCTGGCGGCGTCAGCCTGGCTCGGTTTTCCCGTAATTTCACTGTCCCCGGTTACGTCAAGCAAATCATCAAAAACCTGGAACGCCAGGCCCGTAAACCGGCCGAACCTGCTCAGGGCATTGACTTGTGCGCTTGTGGCCGATGCAAACAAGGCCGGCGCGACCGTGCAGATCTGTATCAAAGCACCGGTTTTGAAGGCGTGGATTTCCTCCAACTCAGCCTGGGAGATATCTCTGCCGAGACTGGCGAGATCGAGCACCTGGCCACCTGCCATACCATTGGCACCACAGGCCTGTGCGATACCCTGGACAATTGCGATCTGCTGCCGTGGTCTGGTCGCCAAAGAAGGGTCAGTGGCCAGGATTTCAAACGCCAGTGCCTGCAGCGCATCTCCAGCCAGGATGGCCGTAGCCTCGTCAAATTTGCGATGACAACTTGGTTGACCACGCCTGAGGTCATCATCGTCCATACTCGGCAAATCGTCATGGATCAAAGAATACGTGTGGATGAGTTCAATCGCGGCCGCAATTCCATCGAGCAGGCTTTCAGACAAATTCATGCACGGCCCGCGGCGTACACAAAAAGGGGCCTTATACGCTTTCCGCCGGCAACAGCCGAATAATGCATCGCCTGCAATAGCAGCGGTGGGGTCCGTGCTGGCCCTGGCAGGTATCCGGGAAGAATTTCTTCAAACCTGGTCTGCCATGCCCTGATAATGGCGGCGGTTTCAGGCATCCGGTTCAAATGGCTTCAACGAATCTTCGTCCTGGTTATTGGTAAGTAGTTCGACCGTTTGCTGTGCGTTGTCCAGTACTGCCTGGCATTGCCGGGTCAATTCTATACCGTGCTTGAAACCGGACAAGGATTCATCCAGTGACAAATCACCCTCCTCGAGTGTTTTAACCAGTTTTTCAAGTTCGGCCAGCGTCTTTTCAAAATCGGGACCAGGCTCAGTTTTTTTGCTCATAATCTGTGTTCCGGGTTTAGCGGAGCGACACTAACGTACCGCACCGGCAGGGTCAACTATCAATGTTTCATCCCGTGTTGTTGTTTGCGAATGAAGCGTAGCAACGGATGAATTGGCCGCCAATTCAAGGTGACTGTAATTTTCAGACAACCAGCTTGCAAACCGCTCATTGAAGCACCAGTCGCCAATCGCCACCAACTCGCCATCCAGGCTGCAAAGTGGAATGGAGTCCCTTAGCCAGGGTGGAATATCGGCGGATTGGAAAACATTTTTCAGGCTTTTGTGAATGCCTCCCAGTGAGATTGAGTCCTGTTCCATATTGATTCGACCACCGATCGAGAATACACCTTCCGGGCCTTCAGGTCTGGCGGCTTCAGAACGGTTTCCTGCCGGGGTGACGGTCTCCAACTGTATCTGACCGACATCCTTGCCCAAATCGACTGACGTCCTGACCATCCGGCCAACTGCAAGCCGGGCAGGGCAGCATGGCTGAATCCGAATGCAGCCATAGTTGATTTCTGTACCAATGCAATAACCAACCGTCCCAGCGAAGCGAGATTTTGTGGTCACTGCTGGCCGCATTCTGAACCTGGTCGCAAAAGGTACCCCAGCTTGTAGACCGGAATGCCGCTGCGCCTGATTGTTTGATCCAGCGCCGGACTACCAGTCTGAACAATTCGGGTTGTCAACGCATTGCCGGGTGATTTGGTAATACATAAGGGTTATGGAGGTTCTGAGCCGAGATATTCATCTGCAAGATTTTCCAGCAAATCCGCGCATCGGTCATCGCCTCTGGGTCAGCAACAGGCGCTGGCTTACCTCCGGCCAGCGTTGTTCCAACAAGGGAATGACCTCGTGCCGCACAAAGTTACGGTCATGATTCAGCTTTGATTGGACGGGTCTTCAGTCCATTCAACATTGTTCTCGCGCAGATAGTCTCTCAAGCGCGACTGTTTTTAAACCGCAACAGGGGTCTTTGCAGAACTCCTGGTGCCGAGCGGTCTGCTCTCGGGCATGGCTGTCAAGCCATCAACACCGCTACCCCGCATCAGGTTCAAAAAAAGTGTTTCGGCCTGGTCATCGGCATGGTGGGCGGTCAGCAGGCAGTCCCCGGGTTTGAGCAGGGCTGAAATGCCTGCGTAACGCTAAATGTCGTGCTTCCGCCTCCAGACCCTTACCTGAGGAACTTATCAAGGTCAATTCTGAGGCAGATCAATTTTATATCGTGCCGGTGGCAAAAGTTTTCACACGTGCGTTGCCAAAGATCCGCATCAGGGATGGATACCATGGTTGACATGCACGGCTGAAACCGGTGTATCCAGTTGCTGCCGAATTGTACTGAGAGCATGCAACAGGGCGGTGGAATCGGCACCACCGCTAAACCCAACGATATATGAATTTACCCGGGCAAAGACCGGAGAATTTGCAGCAAACGTTCTGCAGTAAATACCAGGGCACGATTGCTCATTTGCCGGGATGCCTGTTGATTAATCCTTGAATTCGCCGTAGGAGAGCAAGCGTTGATAACGCTCTTCAACAGGCTCTCTGTGGTCAGCTTGTCGAGTTCTTCAAGTTGCGCGGCCAGGCAGTTACCGACCCGTGTCGCAACCTTTTCCGGATCCTTGTGCGCGCCGCCCAATGGTTCCGGGATCACCTCGTCAACCAGGCCCAATTGCAACAAGCCGGTCGGAGGTGATACCGAGCGCAGATGCGGCATCTTCCGCCAGCGCCGCATCATTCCACAGAATGGACGCACAACCTTCCGGTGAAATGACCGAGTAGGTGCTGTATTGCAGGATATTGACACGGTCACCCACACCGATGGCGAGTGCGCCCACCGGATCCGCCTTCACCGATCACCGTGCAAATGACGGGTACCGGTAACCTCGACATGTATTTGAGATTGGTGGCGATCGCTTCGGACTGACCGCGCTCCTCTGCGCCGACGCCCGGATAGGCGCCCGGTGTATCGATGAATGTCAGTACCGGCAGACGAAAGCGCTCCGCCATTTTCATCAGTCGCAGGGCTTTGCGATAGCCTTCCGGCCGGGCCATGCCAAAATTCCTGAAAACCTTGGCCTTGGTGTCACGACCTTTTTGCTGACCGATAACACGACAGCCCGACCACGAAAACGGGCCAGCCCGCCAACGATGGCATGGTCATCGGCAAAAGCCCGGTCACCGTGAAGTTCGTGAAATTCATCAAACAGGTAGTCAATATAATCCAGCGTATAGGGTCTCAGCGGATGGCGGCTGAGTTGCGATATTTGCCATGGCGTCAGGTCCTTGAAAATACTGGTCAGCTTTTGCCGCATCTTGGCTTGCAGACGTTGAATTTCCTCATCCAGGTTGATTGCATTGTCAGAACCGACATTCCGCAGTTCGTCAATTTTTGCCTGCAGCTCAGCAATAGGCTGTTCGAAATCCAGGTATTTAGAGTTCATGGCAATCTGATTCCAACAAAGAGTGCGAATTATAAACGCAACTGACAATTAAGGAGCCTTTGATTAATGATGCACGCAGCACGTTTCTGCCGAAACAGCCGCAAATCGTACATGGCGGGCCGGGTGAAAACAGCAGTCGCTATGCGCGAGGCGGGCTGTGTGCGAGAAGCGGATTTTTCAACGTAACCCTTATCTGCCGGGCCTTTGCGGGTGCTCCAACCCGTCAGGACAGGGCGTTGTCGGGCACGAGTGCCCTGACGTGCGGTATCAGCGTGTGATCCCAGTGCGCAATAGCCCAATCCCACAAACCATCCAGTGACATAGCCCGATGGCGGGTCCTGGCCGAGAAATTGCAAGGCCTGTCTTACTGCAATGGCCGGTTCCTGATGTTTGACCGGGTCAGTGCGAATGCGCTTACTCAATTTTTTACCATCGGCTGACATCGCGACCGGAAGGTGCATATAGTCCGGGGACCGGGAAACCCCAGGGCTTTTTGCAGACTGATCTGCCGGTTGGTGGAGTCGAGCAGGTCCGCACCCCGCACAACCTGCGTCACACCCTGAAAATCGTCATCAACGAC
Organism: uncultured Gammaproteobacteria bacterium; assembly: GCA_963727635.1. Taxonomy (GTDB): domain Bacteria; phylum Pseudomonadota; class Gammaproteobacteria; order Xanthomonadales; family SZUA-36; genus SZUA-36. Next base: position 372,736 of record CAVSHP010000015.1, read on the forward strand.
CACGGCCAATTGATAGGCAAACAAACCATCCGCCCGCCGGATGACAAAATCGCCGACGCTGATCTGCGGGTGAGTCTGAAATCATAGGCCCTGTAGTTTGTCGTTAAAAGTGCATTCGCCGGCATCGACGCGTGAACCGGATGGAGCGTGGTTATTTGCCAGCCGGCAGCCCAGTTCCTGCAGGTGCCCGGGATAACCGGAACCTGTTCAGGCAGGTCCTTGCGCGAACATCCACATGGGTAGGCCAGACCCTTTTCCAGCAATTTTCCGACGGCCTCCTGATAGGCGTCAAGTCTGCTGCTTTGATACAAAACCGGGCCATCCGGGACCAGACCCAGCCGTCAGGTCATCAATGATGCGGCTGGCGCTGCCAGCGATTTCCCTGGGGGGGTCGATATCTTCAATCCGGAGCAACCACCTGCCACCGGCGCTCTTGGCTTCGAGATAGCTGCCCACAGCGGACACCAGCGACCCGAAATGCAGGTCACCGGTGGGTGAAGGTGCGAATCGACCGATCACGGGGACCGGGTTCATGATGTTTGCCCGGCTTATTGTCCGACGACCTGTGGCGCCTCGTTGAGGAAATCGCCGGTCACCAGTTTAACGCCACACTGCCAAAGTGCCGCCAGATCGGAAGCATCCCGGACTTCATCGGCAATAATGGTGATGTTGCGGGCTTCTACGGCCCTGACCACGGCACGGATGATTTCCTGGTTCGTTGTATTGGACGACAAACCCTGTGCCAGACCGGGGCGGAGTTTGACCATGTGGACGGGCAGGTGCTCAAGCAACTGTATCGTTCGGCGGTCATTGTCAAATTCGGAAAGCACAAAACTGCAGCCCAAAAGCTGCAACTCATCGATGACACGCAGGGTTGGTTTGAGATTGGATTCAGCGACCATGGCGGAAATCTGCAGAATTAACTGCGAACCTTCGACCTCGGTTTCTGCCAGCATGCGCTGGAACCAGTTGGGAAAACTGAAATCAAGAATCGAGTTAGTACTCAGACTGATGATGTGCCTGTCGCCGGTTCCGGCGATGGCCAGCATGAGTCTGGGGAATGACATGACGGTCGATGGTGCTGCCAAGATCATTGCGTTCTGCGGCCAGCATAAATCGCTGGCCATGGTGTCACCGCCTTCTTCACGCATGAATGTGCGGTTCTCAAAAAGCCTTCATTTTCGCCTTCCAGATCGACAATGGACTGTTGAATGGTATAAAAATCGTGGTTATTCAAAGCATAACGAATACGTTCTACCCAATCCCGTTCGGATTCACCGCTATGAACTGTGGTCAGGGCAGGTTTATATCTGACCATGGTGTTGCCCTTTTGCGCAGCCTGTTAAAGGCTGCTTTTGCCTGCGCAATGACTTCCTTGGCATCGCGGGTCAGGGGCCTAGGGTGGTCATGCCGATGCTGCAGGACGCGGTCCTGGTTTGCTCACCAAGATCAATGATGTGATTGGCATAATTTTCGAGGATGCAGTCACAGGTTTCCTGCAGGGATGAAGCTTCTTCACGTCTGATAATCACTGCAAAACCGTGATCACTGAAACGCGAGGGAATATCGCCTTCCTTCGTGCAGCCACTGATGATATTGGCAAGATCCATGATGTAGGTATCGATACCCTCCATACCAAGATCCTGTTGCAATTCGGTAATGCCATCCGTTTCAATATACATAACGGCCGTTCTGTGGTCATTGCCCTTGCCATCCTCGATCAGTTCGGACAACTTTGCAGTAAATGTTTGTGCGGTTGATCATGTGTGTCAGATGATCAGTTCTACGCAGGCGGTCCAATTCCTCCTGCAGCACCTGATTGGCATCCTGTTCACGCACCAGCATCTGGATGCACTGTTCACCGTTGAATTTCGCCGGTGAAAACGTCAGATCCGCTTCCAGTTGCTTACCCCAGGCGTATTGATGGTCACCGGCAAGCGTTTGTTCCGGGAAAATCGCTCTGGTTCATGTCACGCAGCAGTTTTTTCAGATCGACCCCTTCATCCGCAGTCATCAGCTCCAGCAATGAGATGCCCTCGATTCCGTCCAGGGTTTTTACCTGCATTAAATCGAGATAGGCCCGGTTGGCATACACATGCAGCCCTTCGTGAATATATGCTATTGAGTCCCTCGCGCTATCCAGTAAAAGATCGTAGCGATGTTGTAACTCTTCCTGCTTTTGCTGAAGTTCATCATATTCGCGTATGGTACTTTCCACCGGACAAATGCTTTTTTACAACCTGCATCAACTGCTCGTTATTCTCCGAGTTGATGATCAGCACAGGGTGTGTGGCGATCGCGGCTTCGATGTTGTCGGCATCTTCAGCCTGAACCTGCAAGACCACCGGAATATTATTGTTCATCGGCCGCCTGCAACACGTGGCTGATTGATATGTTATTCGGCAAATGCCTTCCGAGCAGGATTAAAAAGGGTTTTTTTTCACGCAGAACGATTTCCAGTTCTTCCAAAGCAGTGGCGCTTACCACCCTGACGGCTACGCCCGAATTGCGCAGAAAGCTATTGATGACCTGCGCATGGTCAGGAGATTTATCAATTACCAGCAAGTAGGCACTACGCATGGCAATCGTTCTCCACTCCTCGATCCCTGAGGATGCTATATGTCATTATTGCTCCTGATGAGTGTATATATATAACATTTTACCCGGATTTTACTGAGCATTGACACCACCCCCTGTCAGTTCGCGTCATATGTATATTTGATGTAATTATGACGTATATTTAGTTGATTTTGTAGAAACCATGTCCACCTGTAGTAGATCGGAAAGCTTCGGAGCCCGTTGAGGACCCGGTTTGACTGTTGTATTCAGTCAAATTCTATCGCAGCTATCCCGTACGCGTTATCATTACACAAATTTTCGTATGTATTTGAAGAACTCCCGGGTGATTTGCCTGAAGTACAAAAAAACAGGGCAGGGTGTCTTTAATTAACCAAGCGGAACTGCACCGACTTGATGTGCAGACGCTGTTCACGCTGTTTCGGAGAAAACAATGGCGACCTACAGTACCAGTGAGTTTAAAAGTGGTCTGAAAATAATGATTAACGATGACCCACATAGCATCGTGGAAAACGAATTTGTTAAACCGGGAAAGGGCCAGGCATTCAGTCGTGTCAGGGTACGCAACCTGATGACCGGAAGGGTGGTCGAAAAAACATTCAAGTCAGGCGAGACGGTCGAAGCTGCCGATGTGTTTGAAACGAACGCGCAGTATCTTTACAACGATGGTGAATTTTGGCACTTCATGCACCAGGAGTCATACGAGCAATACGCCGTCAGCAAGGAAAGGGTTGCCGAGGCGGTATGGTGGCTGAAAGAAGAGGACATTTGCACCCTGACCCTGTTCAATGGCCAACCCATCAATGTAACGCCACCGAATTTTGTCGAATTGCAGATAGTCGAGACCGATCCGGGTCTGCGTGGCGATACTTCAGGCAGCGGTGGCAAGCCCGCCAAGCTGACCACCGGGGCGACGGTGCGTGTACCGCTGTTCATCCAGGAAGGCGAAGTGATAAAAATCGACACACGAACAGGAGAATACGTGTCCCGCGTAAAAGGCTGATTCCGGTGAATGCTGTTTTACTTTTACCGCGTCTCCTGGTGCCAGTCCGGCCGCGTTTACAGGCACTGGAGCAGATGGCCGTAGTGCTCGAAGGTGAGTTTATTACCGCGGTTTTACCACGTTCTGAAGCGCTCGCCAGGTATGGCGATGCCGACCGTATCGAATTGCCCGAACATGTGCTGGTGCCGGGGTTTATCAACATGCACACCCACTCTGCGATGACCTTGTTGCGTGGCTATGCGGATGATCTCAATCTCCAGGTTTGGCTCAACGATCACATCTGGCCGGTCGAAAAGGCCTTCCTCGGTGCGGGGTTCGTCCATGATGGCGTGCGCCTGGCCATCGCGGAAATGTTGCGGAGTGGTACAACCTGTTTCAACGACCTGTATTTTTTCCCCGAGGTGGCAGCCGCGACCGCAGTCGAAACGGGTATGCGAGCCTGTATTGGCTTGCCCGTGATCGATGTGCCGACCGTCTGGGCAGCCAATGAACACGAGTGTATAGACAAGGGTCTTCAGGTTAGTGCCAGCTGGCAAAATGAAGCATTGATCACAACCGCATTTGCACCACATGCACCGTATTCGGTTGATGATGAGGCGTTGCGGCGAATTGCAGAATTGTCGGGCAATCTCGGCTTGTGTGTTCACATGCACGTGCTTGAATCCAGCTGGGAGGTAACCGAGTCCTTGCGGCGTCATGGCAAGTCAACGCTGGATCGCCTGAACGACGTCGGGCTTCTGAACGAACGTCTGCTGGCCGTTCATATGACCCAGCTGAATCGTGATGACCTGGAAACTATATCCAGAACCGCGGTTAATGTGATCCATTGCCCCGAATCCAATCTCAAACTGGGTAATGGTATTTGCCCGGTGGCAAATTTGCTTGAACTTGGTGTCAATCTCGCGCTGGGCACTGACGGCGCCGCCAGCAACAACAATCTGGATTTGCTTGCCGAAGCACACAGCGCAGCACTACTTGCAAAAGGGTATGCCGCCGATCCTTGTGCTCTGAATGCATTTCAGGCACTGGAAATGCTGACCATCAATGGCGCAAAGGCGCTCGGAAAAGAACATCAGCTGGGCAGCGTCGAAAAGGGAAAGTTGGCCGATCTGTGCGCGATCCGGCTGGATACGCTTCAAACAACACCCATGTATGATGTAGTCTCGCACCTGATTTACGCAGCTTCCAGTCAGCAGGTCTCGCATGTCTGGGTAGGTGGGCGGATGTTGATGCAAGATAAACAGTTCCTGTACTTGGATACCGGCGATATCATTGACCGGGCCAATGACTGGGCGAAGCGAATCACAACCGAAACCAGGGCGACGCGCTCCAGGGAGTACAAGTTTCATGAATGACATTACTGGAAATGTTGATCTTGCCGAGCAACAGAAGTTCGACCGCATTGCCGCTTCGTGGTGGGACCCCGACGGCGAGTCAAGACCATTGCACGATCTGAACCCGGCGCGCATGGCCTATATAACGGAAAGAGTTGATCTAAACGGGACAAAGGTCGTAGACGTGGGTTGTGGTGGCGGTATCCTTTCCGAGTCGATGGCCGCAAAGGGCGCCGTGGTGACTGGCATTGATATCGCGGCAAAGGCGCTGGCCGTCGCCAAATTACATCTGCATGAGTCCGGACAAAAGGTTGATTACCAGAATGTCACGGCGGAATCATGGTCCGATCAGAATCCCGCCTGCGCAAAGATTGTGACCTGTATGGAAATGCTTGAGCACGTTCCTGACCCGGCCTCGGTGGTGGCTGCCTGCGCGAAAATGCTGGAAACGGGTGGTCACCTTTTCATGAGCACACTGAACAGGAATGCGCTGTCTTTTGCGGTCGCGATAGTGGGCGGCGAGTATGTCACACGGATCATACCGAAGGGCACACACCATTATGATCGCTTCATCAGGCCTTCGGAACTATGCCAGTGGTTGCGGGACTCCGGGATGAAGGTTGAAGAAATTACCGGAATCCACTACAACGCGCTGGAGCGTACAGCCCGCACCGGTGGTCACGTCAATGTGAACTATCTCATTCACGCAACAAAGACCATTCAATCGAGTGATTAAAGCGGTTCTATTCGATCTCGACGGCACCTTGCTGGATTCCGCGCCGGATCTCATTGCTACGTTGAATCACCTTCGTGCCGGTCTGAACCTGGCGGCCATGCCCGAGGATGACCTCCGCCATTTCGCTTCCCGTGGCGCTACGGGACTGATCAAGGCAGGTATGCCTCCATGCGACGATGAAACGCTTCACGCGTGGAAGGATGCGTTCATCGACCACTACCAGGACAACAGCTTTGTCCAGTCCAGGCCATTTGAAGGTGTAGCCCCGTTGTTGGCAGAGTTGCAGGACAGGGGCATCCCCTGGGGCGTTGTGACTAACAAGATGGAGTCACTTTGTGTGCCGATACTTGAAAAAGTTGGCTGGTTATCTTTGCTTTCAGCATTGATTTGCGGAGATACAGTCTCAAGCAGCAAACCCGATCCGGGACCGGTGCTGGAAGCCTGCAAAAAAATCGGCATTGAACCCGAAGACGCCCTGATGGTGGGTGATGATCTGCGGGATGTGAAGGCCGGAACACTGGCCGGCTGCCAGACGGCTTTTGCGCTCTATGGATACGCCGACAACGAAAGCCGTTTCGAGTTAACCGGTAGCACCTCATTGATAAATACACCTGAGGAAGTGCTGGGTATATTGGAATCATCCGGGGCGTCCTGATGGCTTCCATACCGGCGGTAGAATTCGAACACTGCTGCGAACTCGCCTTGGTGCCCGGCAGTGTTTTCGAACTTACCAGTCGTTTCCTGCCTGCTGGTAAACTGGAACCCGTACTGGCGTTATATGCGCTCAGGCAGGCGGTCAGCAGTATTCCACATGGGCGTGCGGATGACTCGGTCAAATGGACAAAACTCAAGTGGTGGAGTGAAGAACTCGTTGCGGACCCCGGTGCATCAGTGCGTCATCCGGTATTGCGTGCCCTGTGGCTGTCAGGCGCAAGAGTTCACCTGAGTAATTCCCTTTTGCTGCAAATGGTGGGCGACGCACTGTCACAAATTGATATTGCGCCGGATAGTGATGAAGATGCCATGTTTAATCGACTGGCAGCAGTGGGTGGCACTGATATTCAGCTCGAACTTGCGCTGGATGGCGCTGAAATCGATAATCATCGACTGGCATCTCTCGGCGCAGCCACCGGTTCGTTCAGGCTGATTTCGGGTTTTGCCGCCAGGCACCGGCGGGAAACGGCAAGATTGCCGCTGAGCGTGCTTGCCAAATACAATGTCAGTGCGACTGAACTTGCAGAAAACACGCACACAGGACAACTCGCCCAAATTATTGAGCAACTTACCGAACAGTCCCTGGAGTTGTTTAACGCAGGCATGTCAGACCTGAGAATCAATCCGGACCCGTCGCTATGTTCGCATTTACAATTGCGCTGGGCGATGGAAAAGAGACGTTTGAACGAAATCAGGCAGGACGCCCACGGATTCCTTGAGGCGGGTAAGCGTTACGGACCTGCAGACGCCTGGTTTGCGTGGCGTTTTCTGCGTAAATTGAAATAATTTTGACAAACATTGCTGGCCAATTATATTTCATACGCGGTTTGGCCAGGCTGGAGAACCAAATTGATGCATACATGTTCAGGCGGGTGTCATTGTGGACGGGTCAGGTTCGATTTACAGGTTCCGGATGAAATTACCGTTCACCGCTGCAATTGTTCAATTTGCCAGAAATCCGGCTACCTGCACTTTATCGTCAGCGCTGACCGGTTCAAACTGATCAAAGGTGAGGATAGTTTGATCGAGTATCGTTTTCACACCGGCGTTGCCCGGCACCTTTTCTGCGCTACCTGCGGTATAAAATCTTTTTATGTACCGCGTTCACACCCCGATGGCTACAGCGTTAATCTGAACTGTATTGACTTGCCTGACGGAATTGATGTCACCATCGAAGAATTCAATGGCCGTAACTGGAGTAACAGCCGGGAGCAGCTTTCCTAGGGCCTGTTTACACTATGCGGATGCCTGTCGATGGGTATCCGCATAGTGTAAACAGGCCCTAAGCTAAGCAAACGCCTTCAAGGTTTCTTCTTGTCAGTAATGAAATCAGGGCCTTTGCCCGCCGTTTTCTCATAGACGCCCTTCTCGACTTTTCTGAACTGGGTAAAGCCATGTTTTTCCAAATTGGATTCTGACAACGATGGGGCAGGGCTGGCCAGGTTGGGACGCGAGATTTTCCTGCGCACCGGGTTGTAACACTCGGGACAGAATTTTAACGGTTCCTCCGAAAGTTTTTGCATGAAGTCAAAACCGGTTTTACAAAAATCACAGCAGTTCTGGCCTGTAGCCTGGTATTCATAAATAGGCATTCACTTCACCAAGGAGTTTGTCCGGCACATGTATCTAATTTGTAAGGTATATCGTCAAACATCAGGGTAATCATAAAGGTTGCCCGATCATTTGTATCACGACAATGCACAAATCGTTAGAATATTTTTTTAAACAAGGTAGCGGGCATGGATCTTTCGGATAGAACAATACTGATTACAGGTGCAGCAGGCGGTCTGGGAAGCGCGATTGCACTGTTGTGTGCCGGTTTTGGTGCAGAACTGATCCTGTTGGATAAGAACCGCCGCGGTCTGGGTGAACTAAGCGACAGGATTACAGAGCGGGGATTGACACCGCCCGGGCTATATCCGCTAAATCTTGCCGGTGCCGGTGTGGATGATTTTGATAACCTGGTGACAACCATTGATTCAGAGTATCGGGGACTGGATGCCCTGATCCATTGCGCAATTGAGTTTGAAGGTTTGCAGCCGCTGGAACAGGTCCAGCCACATGACTGGTTGCAGTCAATGCAAGTAAACGTCAATGCGCCGTGGTTGTTGAGTTGCGCATTGTTACCGTTACTGAAACAGTCGGAGCATGGCCGCCTGTTCTTTTTGCTGGACGATCTGGACGCGGTAACAGACGGATATTGGGGAGCATATGGGGCCGCCAAGGCAGCACTCAACGGCCTCGTCAGGCAGTTTAATGCCAGTCTCAGCAATACCAGGGTTTCCGTACGGGGAATAATTCCAGGTCCAATGCGCACCGCGTTCAGGGCAAAAGTTTACCAGGCGGAAAACCCGATGGAGCAGCCGGATCCGGCGATCGTTGCCGGTAAAATTGCTACCATGTTGACGGGGAATCTTTCGCGCGATGACCTGATCGTGGATTTTTCTCAATAGAACCCTCAATAGATCATGGGGCCTCAGTGTTGCTGGCTGGCGGATACCGCTGCCTCGTATCCGATCATCGCCTGCTTGATATTGGTTCCCCATCGATAACCCCCGATTGTTCCGAGGCTGTTGATGACACGATGACAGGGAATCAGCCAGGAAACAGGATTACGCCCAATGGCTGAACCGGTTGCACGACTGGCGCCGGCATGACCGGAAAATGTTGCGAGTTGCCCGTATGTGCAATGTGTACCAGCAGGCAGACTGAGCAGGGCCTCCCAAACGCGAAGCTGGAAAGGGCTGCCCCTTAGCCAGACTTTCAATTGTTTATGTTCCGCTTCACCGAAGATTTCCTCCAACCGGCTATTCGCCTCCAGGCTGTTTTCAGCCAGGTTTGCATCCGGCCACTGTTGCGTAAAGTGATCCCAGGTATGCTGTTTGCCTGCTTCATCACAGAAACCCAGGAAACATACGCCCCTGTCCGTCCAGGCGAGCAGGGCTTGACCAAAAGGTGTCATGCCGTAACCATAATTTACATCTACCCCAAGCCCCTTGCGTTTGGCTTCGCCTGGCGTCATCGCCTGTGTGGTGATCAGTAAATCATGCAGTCTGCCGGGGCCGGACAATCCACTCGACAGTGCGGATTCAAGCACCGTCTGACCCTGCCTCAAACGCTCCATGGCCTGGGCCTTGGTCAGGTACTTTAAGAATTGCTTGGGTGACACACCCACCCAATCCTGAAATAGACGCTGCAGATAGTGGGGGCTTAGACCTACGTGGCCTGCGAGTTCCTCCAGCGTCGGCTGGTCTTGTTGGTTTTGACAAAGCCAATGCAAGGCTTCGGCAATTAATTGATAATGATGTTGAGAATTCATGTGGACATTGTAGAAGTTTCGAGATCAATAACCACCCGATTCTTGTTATGGTTCCGGGTGAGCTTCATTAAGTATTTCTGGAACAGAAACTTGAAGCTCACACCTGATTTTGGACTAATCGGTTTGGGGCACAAATTATGTCAGATGACCTTTTCCTTAAAATTGTTTCGCGGGAGATTCCTGCGGATATCGTATTTGAGAATGATGATGTTTTGGCGTTCAGGGATCTCAACCCTCAAGCACCTCTGCATGTGCTGATCATTCCGAAGAACCGAATACCTACGATCAATGATATGCAATCGCAAGATGTTGAAATTTTCGGCAAATTGTTTCTCGCCGCAAAGGAAATTGCAGCTGAGCACGGCGTTGCGGAGGATGGATACAGGGTGGTGATGAATTGCAATGCGCATGGTGGCCAGTCGGTTTTCCACGTTCACCTTCACCTGCTGGGTGGAAGAGTATTTAAATGGCCGCCGGGCTGAGTGTTGACGATATTCGCGTCATTCCAGGACATTCCATAGCTTGCGCCCGCCGGTTCAATTGATGGTCAATGGGGTTCAATGACTTTAAACGCAGCTTCCGGCGGATCGCGGAACGTTAAAAAATCCTGAGAGTTGATTGCGTATACCTGATGCTTAACGCGAAAAGATGCCCCTGCATGTGCGTGCAGGGGCATAAGTGCTCGTTGGTATAAGGTAAATCATCTGGATATTGCGATGATTCCCATCGCAATATCCGTTTTTATATTTTTATATATTGTTCTTAACTGGTTTTTTCCTTATGGACCTTCTTTAGTGATCCTTGCCCTGGTTCATTTGAAGCAAGCTGGCATAGACCAGTGTCGCCCATGACTTGGATGTTATCGAAGGAAACAACTTCAGAAAAGTCTTTTGAATCAAATACTGAAACTGTTGCTGTATTGCATCCCAATTCGATTTCTAACTCTAATCCGGTTCCATTCGGCAAGGTGATGTGGACACCTTCAATGCCAGTGCCGCCACCGGCGATATCAATGCCAGTGCCGCCGCCGGCGATTATCAATGCCAGTGCCGCCACCGGCGATATCAATACCAGTGCCGCCGCCGGCGATATCAATGCCAGTGCCGCCACCGGCGATTTCAATGCCAGTGCCGCCGCCGGCGATATCGATGCCAGTGCCGCCGCCGGCGATATCGATGCCAGTGCCGCCGCCGGCGATATCGATGCCAGTGCCGCCGCCGGCGATTTCGATGCCAGTGCCGCCGCCAGCGATTTCGATGCCAGTGCCGCCGCCGGCGATTTCGATGCCAGTGCCGCCGCCGGCAATTTCGATGCCAGTGCCGCCGCCGGCGATTTCGATACCAGTGCCGCCACCGGCGATTTCGATACCAGTGCCGCCGCCGGCGATTTCGATACCAGTGCCGCCGCCGGCGATTTCGATGCCAGTGCCGCCACCGGCGATATCAATTTTCGAACCAGTGCCGCCGCCGGCGATATCAATACCTGTTCCGCCGCCAGCAATTTCGACTGCTTGTTTGTTTTCAGATAACGAAATTTCAAATAGAGAAACTTGAGTAAAAGTACCACTCTGGGATCCCTTGCCGATGAAAGTATTACCGTCGATCATTCCACATTACAGAGACTTGACCCTGGTCACGGCTATTTGCATATAGCCTTCGGGTCGAATTGACCCGCATTAGCTTGGTGAAACAAATGCAAGTGAAGCCATCGATATGGCTAATAATCCTTTACGTATACCTGTGCCGGATTTTTCAATACCTGTGCCGGATTTTTCAATCCCTGTGCCGGATTTTTCAATCCCTGTGCCGGATTTTTCAATACCTGTGCCGGATTTTTCTATGTTCCAACGAGTCATTTCTTATCTCCTTTATCTTTTGAGTCAAAATCTTCTCACTAGCACCAACAGATACTGATTGTGAGTAGATCGGGTTGCTTAGTATTATCTCCTTAACTTCGAGTAACGCTTTTTTCAATAAATTACAAAATTAATTTTAAGATTTACTCCATATTTTCTGCTTCATGATCGCCCCATTGATACCAACCAATTCCTACCGTTAGCTGTCCTGGTTGTTTTTTTGGTTCTTCAAATTTTTCAAGTAACGAATCTCCCTCAGCAATTTGCTTTTCTAATAGCTGACGGACTTCATTTCTAAATTTCTTGTAATTTTTGGGATCAAGTCGATATGTCCATCGCCCTTGTTGTGGAACTCGGTGATCGTGGTCGGTTCCCATATTATGCAATACGGCTGAAAGTACTCTCGAAGATTCTAGTAATCCAATTTCAGTTGCTTTTGCGTTATCAGATGAAATTGGATTGTAAAATTTAGATATAGTTCGACTCGTGGTATGTCACCTTCCACTATTTTTACAGTTCCACCTTTTAAAAGCCTATCCAAAACTGTTTTCACAGTAATATTTCTACCGATTGCTCTAAGGACCAAAGTTTGAAATGTCCGACCTTTTCCATCAATTGGCAGCACGGCTGGTTTTTTAGTATCTGGGTCTTGAAATGTGGCTTCGCTATTCCAAATATCAATTAATGTATTTTCTGGGTTTGCAGAGATTGGTACGGATGCCTCGTTATATTTGTCATTCAAAATTGAACTAACAACACGAGTGTCTAATCCAGTAATTAGCGCGACTGCGCTTTTTGTGGGCTTTGAGCCACTTTGTTCAAGTTTCCTTTCCGCTTCTTCCACATACAGCGATTTAAGTAAATCAGCCAATACTGGAAAAGATATTGTCCCAACTAAAAGTCGAACAATTTTTCGAAATAGTAGTGGTAACACCTGATGGACAGCACTGTTCTCAGTCATCATTTCAAGTCTTATGTTGTCTGGATTACTCGCCATAAAGTCTTCCTACAACTCCTTGGTGCTACTTAAATAACTTCCATTTCAGTACTAGTAACGTGCTATTTCCGCCTTAAACGGTTACAAGCATACCTGTTAAAATTAACAGGGGCAATCACCCAGCGTGTAGGATAGTATTTTTTTCAATGACTTGCACGTACTAATTGATTTGCTTCCTTTCCGCTAAATTCAGCTGCAATTTAGGCACTCACTCGCAGATTCCAGGAACCGTATTTAAAAACCTGGTGCCCACATTCCTTGTGGGCACCTGGTCACAGGACGAAAAGGCCGAGCCTTTTCGAAATTTGGACAATCCCTGTCCCTTATATGGATCTTTCGATCCATACACGGATCCTTCCGTGTTCTGGAAGACATGCTGCTCCTTGCACATCTTTTTATGACTTCCCTGTCGCCTGACAGGCGCATCCTGCACCTGTAAACCACTTCGAGATATCGATCGTAATATATTGTTAAATAGACAATTTTAACATTAAGTGGAGTCTTATATACGCTGCTTTTATCGGGAATTTCTCCTCACGAAAAAGGCACTCGCTGACTTCCATGCGTAGATTATCAAATATAGCCATCACTGTCTATAGACTATTTTGCATTTAGCCAAAAAAGAATTTAGACTTTTTTGTAAATAGACACTTGTGTATTTAGCCAAAGTTGGCTATAGTATGTTCATCAAGGGACGAAACAGGCAAGGATGACCAAAGTTTCGTTAGCAGAAGGATCTGCGAAAACACAGGGAAGTGTTGGACTTTGAGAGGCAAGGAAGCATTAGCGGGTGGCGACAGATCCGCACAGCGGTTCGGAATATCATGGATGATAACCCGAACCGCTTTTTTTTATGTTCAGGATTTATGTTCAGGATGAACGGTGCACCGCGGGCGCAGGTATGCGCACGACTGCAGGGATGCAGGAGGTAGAGCAACGCAGGAGCAGTTGCCGAGGAGCGGTGCTTCTCAAGTTGGCGCGGCGTTTGACACAGTGAGAAGATCAGGCCGGAATCCTCTCGAATAGCCGGCCTGGTTCACTTGTATTTGAACATTGCTCAGAGGTACGTTTCGGGACGGTCACCAAGCCTGAAAGCAGGTTTTCAGACAAGAACCGCGTAAATAAATATCATCCTGACATGGTGATCTTAGAAGTCTGCCCGCCCCGGAACGCGAGGGTAGGGGATAACGTCGCGTATATTGGACATGCCCGTTATATAGGTAATAAGGCGTTCAAAACCCAGACCAAAGCCAGCGTGCGGTACTGTTCCATAACGCCGTAAATCAATATACCAACTGTAGGTTTCTTCATCCATGCCCTGATCTTTCATTCGCTGTTGCAGTACATCCAAGCGTTCTTCGCGTTGTGATCCGCCAATAATTTCGCCAATGCCAGGGGCCAACACGTCCATGGCTGCCACGGTTTTACCGTCATCACTCAGACGCATATAAAACGCTTTAATCTCCGTCGGATAATTTTTCACGACTACCGGCGCATTAAAGTGCTTTTCCGTAAGGTAGCGTTCATGTTCGGTCTGCAGGTCGAGACCCCACTCCGGTTTAAATTCAAACTTTTGACCGGAATTTTGCAGAATCTCGATGGCCTCGGCGTAATTCACGCGGACGAATGGGGCATCAATCAGGGTTTGCAGGCGTTCCACCGCAGTTGGTTCTATTCGTTGAGCAAAGAACGCCATGTCTTCCGGGCATTCGTTCAAAACGGCCCTGAAAATGTACTTCAGGAAATTTTCTGCAAGATCCGCAAGATCGTCCAGATCTGCGAATGCAATTTCCGGCTCTATCATCCAGAACTCGGCAAGATGACGTGAGGTATTGGAATTTTCTGCGCGGAACGTTGGGCCGAAGGTGTATACATTTGATAATGCCAGGCAGTAGCCCTCGACATTCAATTGCCCGGACACCGTAAGGAAGGTCTCACGTCCAAAAAAATCCTGCTCAAAATCAACATTGCCCTTGTCGTCACGCGGCAGGTTGGCAAGGTCAAGTGTGCTGACCCGAAACATATCTCCCGCACCTTCGGCATCGGAAGCGGTGATGATTGGCGTATTGATCCAGAAAAAACCATTCTCGTGAAAATATCTATGGATTGCCTGTGCCGCAACATGACGTACCCTTGCGATCGCACCGAAAGTATTGGTGCGGGGGCGCAGATGTGCTACCTCGCGTAAAAATTCGAAACTGTGTTGCTTCGGCTGGATCGGATAGGTGTCAGGGTCTTCGATCCAACCCGTTACCTCAACGCTGGATGCCTGGATTTCGAATTTTTGGCCACGCCCCATTGATTCAACCAGTTCTCCCGTGCAAATGACGGAGCAACCGCTGGTGAGCTTTTGAATCTCCGCGATATAATTGGTGAGGTCCGCTGGAGCGACAACCTGGATGCTGTCAAAACAGGATCCGTCATGTAAGGCAATGAATGAGAATCCGGCCTTGGAGTCCCTGCGGGTGCGTACCCAACCTTGTACCCTGATCTTCGAGCCCGTCGGAATTTCTCCGCTGAGCGCTTTTTTTATACTGACCGCTGACATGATTTTATAGTTGATCTCTGATGAAATGGCCCAAGATAATAAATCACCCGGCGCGGTGCGCACAGTCTTTTAAGGCACCAAGCTTAAATTATCAACAATGGTACAATATATAATGAGCATTCAGTTAACCGACAATGCAGCACAACGTGTAAAACAGTTTCTTGAAAAAGAGCAGGGTGTGGCTTTGCGTCTTGGTGTCAGAAAAACCGGTTGCTCGGGCTGGGCCTATGCGGTGAGTATCGCAACTGAGTTTGGAAATGATGACCAGGTTTTCGAGGACAAGGGTGTAAAAATTGTTGTTGATCATGAGAGCTTGCCTTATCTGAACGGTTCCAGCATCGATTTTACCCAAAGCGGTCTGAACCGGACTTTTCAATTCGATAACCCCAATGCCACCGATGAATGCGGCTGCGGAGAGAGCTTCACAATTTCCTGATCACGAATAGATGTTTTAATTGATGGCACTGAACGGGTTTCAAACCTTGCCAGTCCTGATACGTCACTGATATAATCCGCCGGCTCTGTCACGGGCAGAGAAAATTATCCTTGCTTCACGCACCCACTGGTTGGGTTGGCGGAGGCTTTTGAAAGTCCCGGGTCATTTATTTTTATTACACGGGTCTTTAAAACCCACAGGGAGTTAAATATGCGTCATTATGAAATCTGTTTTCTGGTTCATCCGGACCAGAGCGAGCAGGTTCCGGCCATGCTGGAACGCTATCGCAATATGATCGAAGAAAAGAACGGCAGCATTCACCGTCTGGAAGACTGGGGCCGCCGGCAACTTGCCTACCCCATCGCCAAGCTACACAAAGCTCATTACGTGTTAATGAACATCGAGTGTGACAATGACACACTCAACGAACTGGAAGGTGCTTTCAAATTCAATGACGCCGTATTGCGTCACCTGACGATTCGCAGGCAGGACGCCCTGGTTGAACAGTCTGAAATGCTTAAGGCAAAAGAAGAAAAAGACCGTTCCAGCCGTGACCACGGGGATCGTCGTCGTGCATCTGCAGATGATTTTTCGGACTCGCTTGACGATGACGATGATGATGACGATCGTGATGACGATGATGATTCTGATGACGAAGATATTGAAATTGAAGCATCTGCCGAGGCCATTGCGGACGACGCGGATGATGCTGAAGTCAAAAACGAGGCGGGAGAATAATCATGGCACGTCAACAATTTCGTCGCAGAAAGTTCTGCCGATTCACAGCCGATAATGTTACGGAGATCGATTACAAGGATCTCAATATTCTGAAGCAGTATGTTGGTGAGTCCGGCAAGATCGTACCGAGCCGTATCACCGGCACGAAAGCAAAGTATCAACGGCAATTGGCAACGGCAGTCAAACGGGCACGTTTCCTGTCCCTGCTGCCATATACCGATAATCAGTAAGCACCCGGGAGAACAATCATGGAATTAATTCTGCTTGAAAAAGTACAGAACCTGGGTGACCTGGGAGACCTGGTAAAGGTAAAAGCTGGTTTTGGCCGCAATTACCTGGTGCCACAGGGTAAAGCCGCACTTGCTACCAAAGAAAACCTTGAACGCTTTGAAGCCCGCAGGGCGGAACTGGAAGCGAACGCCAAGGACAAACTGGGTCAGGCGATGGCGCGTCAGTCCGGTCTGGTTGATGTGGTGGTCGAATTGTCTGCCAACGCGAGTGACGAGGGCAATTTGTATGGCTCCATCGGTCCGCGTGAAATTGCTGCTGCGGTTTCGGACCTTGGTCATGAACTCAACAAGAGTGAAGTCATCATGGGCGAAGGCCCGATCAGGACGGTTGGCGAGTTTGACGTCGTCGTGCATCTGCACACCGACGTTGATACCGTTATAAAGGTCATCGTAAAACCGGAATAAGCCAAACCGGATAGTCAAGACATTGACGCTCTGATATGCTGAACTGCGAATCGTCAATAGATGGTTCGCAGTTTTTTTTGTCCTGTTAAATTGATAAGACCCATAAATGGCCTCACCCAAACCCCCGATTGTTGAATCGCCGAAAGTACCGCCTCACTCAATGGAAGCTGAACAGTCCGTTCTGGGTGGTTTACTGTTGAGTACGAGTGCATGGGACCAGGTTGCGGATAAAATTACCGAGTCAGATTTCTATCGGGAAGATCACCGTTTAATTTTTCGGGCAATCCAGGACTTGCACGAATCCAGCCGGCCCTGTGATGCTGTGACGGTCAGTGAGTGGTTTGAATCTCACGGCAAGGCGGATCAGGTCGATGGTGGCCAGTATATTTCCCAGCTTGCCAACAATACACCCAGCGCGGCCAATGTCGGGGCCTATGCGGATATCGTGCGCGAAAAGAGTATTTTGCGCAGTCTCATCGATGTTGGGGCGACGATTACCACCAGCGCATTTACCTCGGACGGTAGGGAAAGCAAATCGCTTCTTGAAGAGGCGGAGCGACTCGTTTTTGCGATTGCGGATAAGGGCAAGCGCGGCGGGTCGGGATATGTATCTGTCCAGGACAGCCTCAAGGAGGCAATGGCCAAAATTGAGGAACTGAATGCGTTTGAAGGCGATATCACCGGGATTCCGACCGGTTACCTGGATTTCGATCGCCTGACGGCCGGGCTGCAGCCATCTGACCTGATCATCATTGCCGGACGGCCCGCCATGGGTAAAACCACGTTTGCAATGAATATTGCCGAGCATGCGGCGATCAAACACGGCAAGTCGGTCGCCGTATTCAGTATGGAAATGGCGTCGCTGCAACTGGTCATGCGTATGTTTTCATCGGTGGGCCAGATTGACCAGAACCGCATCCGTACCGGCACGCTGGATGACATGGACTGGCCGAAACTGACCTCGGCCATGAACCTGCTGCACAAGAGCAAGATATTCATTGATGACACGCCGGCATTGTCCCCGGCAGAACTACGCGCCAGGGCGCGAAGGTTGAAGCGGGAGCACGATATAGACCTGATCGTCGTGGATTATCTCCAGTTGATGTCTGTGCCGGACAACAGGGAAAATCGCGCAACCGAAATAGCGGAAATTTCACGTTCCCTGAAAACCATTGCCAAGGAACTCAATGTCCCGGTGGTTGCATTATCTCAGCTGAACCGGGCCCTCGAGCAACGTCCGAACAAGCGGCCGTTGATGGCTGACCTCAGGGAGTCCGGCGCGATTGAGCAGGACGCCGACCTGATCGTATTTATTTACCGGGATGAAGTTTATAACAAGGAAACCGGTGAGAAAGGAAAAGCCGAAATCATCATTGGCAAACATCGCAATGGTTCGACCGGAACGGTTTATCTGGCCTTCCAGGGTCCGTGGTTACGATTTGTTAACCTGGCGCCGGAAAGTGCCTATCAATACGACCACCACTGACAGTTACCGAGACACGCCGGCTCCCGGCTAATCTTCACCTTCGGTCAATTCATATTTGCGCAGATAGCCACGTAGCTGGTGATATGTCATGCCAAGAAATTCAGCAGTTTTTTTCTGATTGAACCGGCAGAGTTCCATGGCGCTGTTGATGCGGCGCTTTTCCTCGTCCTGTATGGTCTGTTTAAAATCGTACGCGTCTTGCGGTAGCTCGGAAGATTCCGGTTTTTCCTGCCTGCTTTGCAGGCCCGGACGCCAAGGTGATTCAAAAGGATCAAAGACGATATCTGTGATCGGTTTGCGGTCGTCCTGGCTAGTTATAAACGGCCCGTTCAACGACATTCTTCAGTTCACGGACATTACCCGGCCAGGTATATGCAAGAAAGCTGATGGCGCGCTTTTTCAGCGAAACCGTTGAAGACATTTTTACCCAGCTCGCCGGACATTTTGACGGCGAAATGATCCGCCAGGGTCATGATGTCACCCGGGCGTTCCCGCAGGGGCGGAAGCGTAATGACGTCGAAGGCCAGCCGGTCCAGCAGGTCAGCGCGGAACTTGCCCTCTTCGGCGAGGCCGGGAAGGTCTTCATTGGTTGCGCCAATGATCCGCACATTGGTGCGTATGGTTTCGCTTCCGCCGACCCGTTCAAACTCACCGTATTCGATCACACGCAGGATCTTTTCCTGAACACCGGAAGAAGTGCTGGAAAGCTCATCCAGAAACAGACTGCCCTGGTTGGCCAGTTCAAACCGGCCCAACCTGCGTTTGACCGCGCCGGTAAATGAGCCGGCTTCATGTCCAAATAACTCGGTCTCCAGCAATGATTCCGCCAGTGCAGCGCAATTCATTTTGACAAACGGGTAGTCCCAACGCCCGGAAAGGAAATGGATTCGCGCCGCGATCAGTTCTTTGCCGGTGCCGCGTTCTCCGATGACCAGTACCGGCCGGTTCAACGGCGCGACGCGGGATACGTGTTCGAGCACTTCCAGAAATGCCGGCGACTCACCGATTAATTGTTGGTCTTGCGGTTTACGCATAAGGTTTAATCTCTGCCTGATGTGAGTGCTGACCGGTGTTCATTGTAAATAATCTCTCAATTTTTGTCTCTGGGCTGGAGGTCATGGCCATGATCTGCTACAAGGGCGATGGAAAAAAAGGAATCTGGCGTGGCAAAAACAAAAACATCATTTTACTGCACGGACTGCGGGAGTGAATTATCCAAGTGGGCCGGGCAGTGCCCTGATTGTAAAGCCTGGAATACGGTCAAGGAATTCCGCCAGGCTGCCGACGCCGGTGTGCCGCGGAAGAGCTGGTTACGCCGGAACCACCAGCCAGCAGGTGACGGAACTGGCGGATGTTTCGGATCAGACCAGTAACGCGGATCAGCGTCGGTATCAATGAACTCGACCGGGTACTGGGTGGAGGGATCGTTCCGGGTTCGGTGATTCTGATCGGCGGCGACCCGGGAATTGGCAAGTCCACACTGCTGTTGCAGGTGCTGGCCGGGCTGATGGGTCAATTGAAATGTCTGTATGTCAGCGGCGAGGAATCACTGCAGCAAATCAATATGCGCGCCAAACGGCTGGGCCTGGATGTTGGCGCCTTGCGTTGTCTCACCGAAACCAATGTTGAACAAATTCTGGATGTCGCGCAAAAGGAAAAACCGGAATTGATGGTGGTCGATTCGATCCAGACGCTGCACTCGGAGCAGGTTGCAGTCGGCTCCAGGTTCGGTGTCGCAGGTCAGGGAAACTGCCGCGGGTCTGGTCCGTTATGCCAAGCAGATGAATTGTGCCATGGTACTGATTGGGCATGTGACCAAGGATGGTTCCTTGGCCGGACCGCGGATACTGGAGCACATGGTGGATGCGGTCTTGTATTTTCAAAGTGATGAGGGCAGCCGTTACCGTGTCATCCGTGCCTTCAAAAACCGCTTTGGTGCGGTCAATGAGCTGGGTGTATTCGCCATGACCGGTCTGGGGCTCAAAGAGGTCAGCAATCCTTCCGCAATTTTTCTCTCCGGGTCACTCTGAAACAGCAGCCGGCAGTGTCATCACCGTGATCAGGGAAGGAACCCGTCCGATGTTGCTGGAATTACAGGCCCTGGTCGATGAAAGTCACCTGGCCAATCCAAGACGGGTGACGATCGGCCTGGATCACAGCCGCCTGGCCATGTTGCTGGCGGTTCTCCACCGCCATGGTGGTATCAGTCTCGGTGACCAGGACGTCTTTGCCAACGTGGTTGGAGGTATGAGGATTACCGAAACCGGCTCAGACCTGCCACTGCTTTTGGCCATATCTGTCGAGTTTCCGTGACCGTGTGCTACCGGCGAAAACCGTGGTCTTCGGCGAGGTTGGCCTGTCCGGAGAAGTCCGTCCCGTGTACAACGGCGAAGAACGGTTGAAAGAGGCGGTCAGCCTGGGCTTTAAACGCGCCATCGTTCCAAAGGCCAATCAGCCGAGACGGGCGATCGAGGGTATGAGCATCAATGCGGTGGCCAACCTCGAAGAGGCGATAAGCGCCGCGTTTTGATCAGCTTTTATTGCCGCTCCAGGTCGATGCGGGGTCCAGCCCAAGCCAGCGTTTGAATATCTGGTGCAGTGGTTTTTCCAGCGTAAATATAGTGAAGCACGCTGTATCCCAATATGGATAACATCAGCAATATATAGGCGGTAATGATCATGCCGCCTGACCATGAAGCGATGACCTGATTGAAGGCGGGTATTCCAAACCACGGTCAGGATCAGGATATGGCTCAGATAGATGGCGTACGAGGCGCCACCTGTCACTGCGCTGAAACGGCGTGGCGCCCGAATTCCATACGTGCCGCGTTGACCGGTGTCGTCAGACTGCGCTCCATTTGCGGCCAATTCCAGGCGCACCAGGCCGGTCAGAATCATGCAGGCGGGGATGCCGTAAACCATGACCCTGGGCAGGACATGAAATCCTTGCTCGATCAGCCCCGAATAGACCGTTTCGTTTATCCATCCACCCGACAGAAACAAAACACTCCCCGCCAGCAACCATGCCAGCCCCGGGCCCGACGGTCGTCTCAATAGCCACCAGGCCAGCAGTGAACCGGCGAAAAATTCCAGCAGGAAGGGGGAAGTCAGAAATTGTGACCAGAACGTCAGGTAATAAATATTTTCAGGACTGAAACTGTGTGCGACAAAATGGCGATACAGGTTGAAAACCAACAGCAAACCAAAGGCCAGCCAGATAACGCCGATCCGGTTGCGTGGATTGGATAACAGGATCAGGAGGCTGAACAGCAGGTAGAAATACAACTCGTATGACAGGGTCCAGGTGATTTCCAGCAGAACATGATTGAGCGACTGCGGCCAGAGGAGAAAGGATTTCAACAGATTGGATTCGGCAAAGTGTTCAGGGCGAAATGAGCCAAAGATAATCAGCGCCAAAACAAAAAATGGCCAGTAGCCGGAAAATATCCTCGCCAGTCTGCGCCTGGCGAAATCAAAGCTGTCGGTAACTCCCGAGTGACCTGCCGAGGTGTAGGCCATGATAAAACCACTGATAACGAAAAAGATGTCGACACCGGCAAAACCCAGGGATTCTCCCATGCTGAAGATGCCCTGGAACACGGAGTCATTTGCCGGTATGCGCGTGGCGCTGTGATACAAAACAACCAGCATGGCCGCCAGAAAGCGCAGAAACTGGATGTTATAGAGCATTTATCAGGTGGTCCGAACCTGGTTTGGTTTGATTAACACCTTGTTGACAACATTGTCCCTGATATCAACGATGGTCATGATGTGCGCGCCGATTTTGATACTGCATTTGCCATCCGGGATGGCCTCCAGTTCTTCGATCAGCAGGCCGCCCAGCGTATGCGCCTCGTCAAATGGCAGATTCCAGTTGAGACGGCGGTTCAGGGTGCGCAAACTGGTTGAACCGTCAACCAGGTAACTGCCGTCGTCCAGCTGGCGCATGGTACGCAAGCGTCCACGGCCTTCGGCGGTGAATTCGCCGACGATTTCCTCCAGGATGTCATCCAGCGTGACCAGTCCCTGGATATCCCCGTATTCGTCGACGACCAGCGCCATGCGCCGTTCCTTTTCCTGAAATTCCAGTAATTGTTGTGTCAGTGGCGTACCTTCGGGCACGAAGTACGGGCGGCGCATGGAACGCTGCAGGTCTTCAATGTTCAGGCTTCCCCCCGAGAGTTTCGTGATGATGCTGCGGATGTGCAGCAGACCCACGACGTTATCAACGCTCTCCCGGTATACCGGCATGCGCGTGTACACCGTCTGTGTCAATTGGTTGAGGATGTCGGCCCATTCATCTTCCAGATCGATACCGACGATATCGCCTCGCGGAACCATGACGTCCTCCACGGAAGCCTGTTCCAGATCCAGGATATTGACCAGCATGCGCTGATGGTCATCGGAAATATGCCCGCCTTCGGTGAACAGGGTCCTTAGTTCGTCCCGGTCCAGGCGTTCAAGTGCGACGACATCTGTTTTAACGCCAAATGGTTTCAGTAGCAGATTTGCAAATGAATTGACCAGCCAGACGACGGGGTTCAGCACTTTGAGCAGCCCAACCAGTACATAGGAAGCGGGGAACGCAACTTTTTCCGGATGCAGCGCAGCCAGAGTCTTGGGGGCAACTTCGGCAAAAATCAGTACGACGACCGTCATCACCAGGGTCGAAATCCAGATACCGTTGTCACCAAACTGGCGCATGGCGATCACGGTGGCAATTGAGGCCGCCAGGATATTGACCATGTTATTACCCAACAGGATCAGTCCGATCAGGCGGTCGGGTCTGGTCAATAACTTCTGCGCAAGACGCGCACCACGATGTCCACTGTTGGCCAGGTGCTTCAGGCGATAACGATTGATAGCCATCAGGCCGGTTTCCGAGCTCGAAAAAAAGCCGGAAAGCACGATCAGAATTAACAGCGTTATATATAGACTGCCTAGCGGGATATCGTCCAAATCAGTTTTAAATTCCTGTGTTAGTGTTAACAGGCCGGTTTTGCTTCAGCCCTGAATGTGCCAACTGCGTTGCAGCAGAACTTCCAATACCAGCTTGCTGCCGAAATAGGATAGCAGTAACAGGGCAATTCCTGCGAGTGTCATGCGCACCGCAACCCGTCCGCGCCAGCCTCTTTTCCAGCGGCCCCACAGCAGCAAGGCAAAGACCAGCCAGGCAAAAATTGACAATATGGTCTTGTGGGCCAGGTGTTGACCAAACAGGTCATCGACATAGACCAGACCCGTGGCCAGTGCGACGGTCAATACGGCTAAACCGACCTTGATCAGCAGGAACAGGAGTCCCTCCAGGGTTTCCAGGGGCGGCAGGGTTTGCACCAGTTTATTAAAACTGTGGCGACGTAACAGGTGATCGATCAGGGCGACAAAAACTGCGTATACACCGGCTACACTGAGCACACCAAAGGCGATCACGGACGTGAAGATGTGCGCCGTCGTATGTGCCGTGGTATGGCTGATTTCGATTATGGGAGCAGTTAATGTCCCTTCGGCGATCAGTATCACCACGGAAATCGGCAAGGCCACCAGGCTGGCATCGAAAAGGCTGTTTTTTAACGGATACGTGGCAAGCGGTATGGCTACCGTCACCAGGGCGCACAATGACAGGATATTCAGCAGGCTGACATGTGGTGAAGTCGGTATGACCCAGTGGTGGCTTTCGGCCCAGATATGCAGGACCACACCAAGCAGCGTGAAGCGGCTGCCAGTTTACGTTTGGTCGCGGAGCGTTCCGCCACAGCTATGTAAAGCAGGATACCAGCCGCCAGATAAGCGATCGCAGTTATTAATAAAATCTTGTCATGCATGGCGAATTCTGTGCCGATTCGAAGTTGTCAGCCGCTATAATAACCGACTGCAGAATCATGGAGTAAATAATGTTTGATAACCTGACGCAACGATTAACCCAGACCATGCAAAAATTGCGTGGCAAAGGACGTTTGACCGAAGACAGTATCAGGGAAACCTTGCGTGAAGTCCGGATCGCCTTGCTTGAAGCCGATGTCGCCTTACCGGTTGTGCAGTCCTTTATCAGCCAGGTCAGGCAACGGGCCCTGGGACAGGAGGTCATTAGCAGTCTCCAGCCCGGTCAGGCCCTGGTCAAGATCGTCCACGACGAACTGGTCCGGGTCATGGGTGACGAGAACGAGGCCCTCGATCTCAAGGTTAGCCCACCGGTGGTCGTGCTGCTGGCGGGTTTGCAGGGCTCTGGTAAAACCACCACCAGCGCGAAACTGGCCAAGCACCTGAAGGAACAACTCAAGAAGAAAGTCATGGTGGTCAGCTGTGACGTCTATCGTCCCGCGGCCATTGATCAGTTGAAAACGCTCGCCGAACAGGTGGGTGTTCTTTTCCATCCCTCGAACGTGACCGACAACCCCGTCGCGATTGCCAAACAGGCATTGGATGAGGCCAGGAAGCAGTTCGTTGACGTGTTGCTGGTCGATACTGCCGGGCGTCTGCACATCGATGCTGACATGATGGACGAAATCCGCCAGTTGCACAGTGCTGTCAACCCTCACGAAACCCTGTTCGTGGTCGACAGCATGACCGGCCAGGATGCCGCCAATACAGCCCGGGCCTTTAACGACGCCCTGCCGCTTACGGGTGTGATCCTGACCAAGACGGATGGTGATGCCCGTGGCGGTGCGGCCCTGTCGGTCAGGCAGATCACCGGCAAGCCGATCAAGTTTGTCGGTACCGGTGAAAAAACCGATGCGCTCCAGCCATTTCATCCCGAACGTATCGCTTCACGCATCCTCGGTATGGGTGACGTATTATCGCTGGTTGAGGATGTGCAACGGCACGTCGACCAGGAAAAAGCCGAAAAGCTCGCAAGAAAGATCAAGAAAGGCAAGGGCTTTGACCTCGAGGATTTCCGCAGCCAGTTGGAGCAAATGCAGAGCATGGGTGGGCTGGGCAGTCTGGTCGACAAAATGCCGGGCATGAGCGAGTTGCCCGACCAGGTCAAAAATCGGGTTAACGATAAACAGACCGTCAGCATGATCGCCATCATCAACTCCATGACGCCGCAGGAAAGGAGTTTTCCCGATGTAATCCGCGGTTCGCGCAAGAAGAGAATTGCCGCGGGTTCCGGCACCCAGATCCAGGAAGTCAATCGCATGCTCAAGCAGTTTTCCCAGATGCAGCGGATGATGAAAAAATTCGGCAAGGGCGGGATGAAGGGCATGATGCGAAAGCTCGCCAGCCTCAAGGGACAGATGCCGCCGGGCCGGTTTTCCTGAACCGTTGACAGTTGAATGATCCGGTCTGACAGACGCGGTTTTTTAAAGCAGGGACTGGTCGTGGCCGGTGGCCTGGGTCTTGGAATAACCGCCTGGTCGCGACTTGTCCATCATGGTAATCCGCCAGGTGTTCATCCCGCGCTTGGACCGCTTATGCTGGTCAATGATGAGACAACCGGTCTGCCCCTGTTAAAACTGCCGCAAGGATTCCGTTACCACAGTTTCGCCTGGGCAGGTGAAGCGCTTGGTGATGGTTATCCGGGTCCTCGGTCCTGTGATGGCATGGGTGTGGTCAGCAGTGAAAACGGTGTCGTTACGTTAATCCGCAATCATGAGCTTCGTGGTTCAAGCGGTCCCATCGGGGATCCGCGCAAGGCATGGGACGTGACCGGGGGAGGGACCTGCACACTCAGGTTCGATACCGGTAAGGAGCGACTGGTGGATTCCTGGATCAGTCTCGCAGGCACGGTCAATAATTGCGCGGGTGGGGTTACGCCCTGGGGCACCTGGTTATCTTGCGAAGAAGCACCTTTTACACCCGAACTGATGCATTTGGGTGGAGACCTGAGACAAAGATTCTGGCACTTGAAGAACGCGCAAAAATCGCATGGTTACGTTTTCGAGGTCCATCCAGACGGCGAGTCAGAACCGCGTCCGATTATTCCGATGGGTCAGTTTTATCACGAGGCAGCGACGGTCGATCCCGAAAGCGGGTTCGTTTACATGACCGAAGATGCCGAGCCCTACGGCGGGTTTTACCGTTACATACCCGACGTTGCAGGTAACCTGCAGGCAGGTGGAAAACTGCAAATGCTGAAAGTGGCAGATATCGATGAGCTGACCTACGAAGTGCCTTTGAATAAGCCGATGGCGGTCGATTGGGTCGATATTGCCGACCCGGGACAGGGCCATACCAGCGGTACGCACGACGGTGCGGGTGTTGTGAACCAGGGTATTGCCAATGGCGGCACTCCGTTCGTTTCGCTCGAAGGTTGTGGTTTGCACCGGGGGTCAATATTCTTTACATCGAAGGCGGGTGGCCGGGCGCGGGCCGGGCAGATTTTCCGTTTTGATATCGCCCAGGGCCTCCTTGAGCTGGTCTTTGAATCAGACGTGCACGACAGGTTCACGGGTCCTGACAATATCATTTACAGCCCGCGAGGCAGCCTGATGATCTGCGAAGACCGTCTCGGTACATTTACCAGCGCTCAATTTATTGCCGGGTTCAATGAGCAGGACGGCCTGTTCGCATTCTGCCAGACCAACCCGCAACTGGACGATGTCTATGCCGGCCATGACCTGGCAAGAACCGCGCTCGGCAGTGAGTGGGCCGGGGTATGCTTCTCAATGGATGGCCAGTGGATGTTCGTCAATCTTTACAACCCCGGAATCACCTTTGCGATCACCGGGCCCTGGCAAGACGGGCCTGTTTGAAAAAAAACACAAGCTATTGTTTTCTTTTGTTACAAACACGGTTAAAATGCTCTGTTTCGTGGAGCCGGGAAAGCGGACGTGTGTCCGTGTGACCGGTATCAGTGCTGGTTTTATCCGAATTGACTGAGGTCAATGGGAAAATCTGGCCAATTAATTGGTTTAAGCAAAAGGTTATAGGGCATGGTAAAGATTCGATTGGCACGCGGCGGCGCTAAAAAGCGGCCTTTCTATCACATCGTGGTAGCGGATGCGCGCAGCAAGCGTGATGGACGTCGTATTGAAAGAGTTGGGTTTTTTAACCCACTGGCCCGTGGCCAGGAAGAACGTCTGCGACTTGATCTGGAACGGGTTGATTACTGGACAGGCGTCGGTGCCCAGGTCAGTGAACGTGTACAGAGCCTGGTCTCACAGGCACGGGACAGCGCTGCTGCCTGAATGGCTTGCGGTTGACGTCGTAGGATTTGCGTGAAAAGCGCGCAAAAAATTGTAGCGCTTGGTTACGTTTCCTCGGTTCACGGCGTAAAGGGTTGGGTCAAGGTGCATTCCTGGACCAGACCCATGGAAGCGATACTTCAATACCAGCCATGGTTGCTGGGAGAAGAGAAAAGGCCTGTCAAAATAGTTGACGGGCGTAAACAGGGTAAAGGCTTGGCCGTTTTAATGCCGGGTTCTGAAGACCGCGAGCAGGCAGCCACCCTGGTAGGAACGCAGATTTTCGTCAGGCGTGATCAGTTGCCGGCGACAGGTGAAAATGAATACTACTGGTCCGATCTGGAAGGGCTGGAAGTTAAAACCACCAAAGGCGAACTTTTAGGCCGGGTGGAGAAGTTGATGGAAACCGGCGCGAATGATGTGCTGGTGGTGCGTGGAAACCGGGAGCACCTTATTCCGTTCGTGCAGGGCCAATACGTAACCCGTGTTGATCTTGAAAACGGACTGATAGAGGTCGACTGGGATCCTGAGTTTTAGGTGGATAGCGGTAGTTATCATGCGTATTGACGTGATAACACTGTTTCCAGAGTCGCTGGAAGGATTGGCCGGGCTGGGCGTTACAGGCCGCGCCATCAGGGAAGGCCGGGTGCTGTTGAAAACCTGGAATCCCCGGGATTTTGCGACCGACAGGCACCGGACGGTGGATGACCGCCCCTATGGAGGTGGCCCCGGCATGGTGATGGCCGTAGAGCCATTAGGTGCTACCATCGCCGCGGCGAAAAAGGAACACGGCAACGGGACTCTTGTGAGCCTGTTGAGCCCCCAGGGCCGCAAGCTGGACCAGGCGGGTGTGGACGAGTTGGCTGGCAGACACGGATTGATACTTGTTTGCGGGCGTTATGAAGGCATCGATGAAAGGCTGATCGGGTCGGTAATCGATGAGCAATGGTCGATTGGGGATTACGTCATCAGCGGTGGAGAACTGGCCGCTGCGGTGGTAATCGATGCGGTGACCCGGCTGATACCCGGTGTACTGGGACACGAACAGTCGGCGATAGAGGATTCGTTTGTGGATGGTCTGCTGGATCATCCGCATTACACCCGGCCTGAAGTGGCGGGTGGTAAGACAGTACCGGAAGTGCTGTTGTCAGGCGACCATGAGGCGATCCGGCGCTGGCGCAGGAAGCAGGCGTTGGGCAGAACCTGGCAATTGCGTCCGGATCTGCTGGAAGGCAGGCAAATGGATGAAGAGGCGGAGTTGCTGTTAAAAGAATTCCGTGATGAATTGGGAATTGATTGTTAAAGGCCGGAAGCGGCTTAATTTGAAAGGACAGAACGATGAATATCATTGAGCAAATCAACGCAGAGCAAGTGACCCGTGAGTTACCGAAATTCAGTCCCGGTGATACCGTCGTCGTCAGCGTGAAAGTTAAAGAAGGTGACCGCGAACGCGTACAGGCATTTGAAGGCGTCGTCATCGCGATCAAAAACCGCGGACTTAATTCCGCCTTTACCGTGCGTAAAATTTCACATGGCACCGGTGTTGAGCGTGTTTTCCAGACCTACAGTCCGTTGATCGACTCGGTTACGATCAAACGCCGCGGCGCCGTTCGCCGTGCCAAGCTTTACTACCTGCGGGATCTGGAAGGCAAGGCATCCCGCATCAAGGAAAAGCTGGGTTGATCAAGCTGTATTAAGTATAGAAAAAGCCCGCATCGCGGGCTTTTTTTTGGCCAGCTCAAACGTCGGTTAACCTTGAAAGGCGGGCATCCGACCCAACTTTGGCAGTAGCTTTCAATTTAGTGGGAATAACTTATGACCGAAACAACCAAATCTACCAAATCTACCAAATCAAAGACTGCAAAGGCCAAGGTCAACAAGACCGAAACACATGAGTTTCAGACCGAGGTACGCGAAGTCCTGAACCTGATGATTCACTCGCTGTATTCCAACCGTGAAATCTTTTTACGTGAGTTGATTTCAAACGCGTCCGATGCCTGTGACAAACTCAGGTTTAAAGCTTTGCAGAACGCGGAATTGCTGGGCGGCGACAGCGAGTTGAAAGTCGAAGTCGAAGTCGATGAGAAAGCGGGTCTCATCACCGTGCGTGACAATGGCATCGGCATGTCGAGACAGGACGTGATTGAGAATATCGGCACGATCGCCCGTTCCGGAACCAGGAAATTTCTTGAAAATGTTAAAGAGAACAAGGAATTCAATGCCAACCTGATCGGCCAGTTCGGTGTCGGTTTCTACTCGTCATTCATCGTTGCAGATAAAGTGACCCTGCTGACACGTGCCGCCGGCAGCGATGTTTCCGAAGGCGTGCGCTGGGAGTCGGATGGTACCGGTGAATATTCAGTCTCACAGGCCGATCTGCCCAAACAGGGCACCGAGGTCACCCTGCATATGCGTGAGGACGCCAGGGAATTCCTCAGTTCATGGAAAATCCGTTCGCTGATCCACAAGTACTCGGACCATATCGGATTTCCAATCTACATGAAATCGCCCGAACTGCCGGAAGACGACGAAGCCGAAAAAGCTGAGGACAAACCGCAATGGGAAGCGGTCAACCAGTCCTCTGCCCTGTGGACCTTGCAGAAGTCGGAGATCAGCAGTGATGACTACCAGGCCTTTTACAAACACGTCAGCCATGATTTTGAAGATGCACTGAGCTGGAGCCACAACCAGGTTGAAGGCAGCCAGAATTACACCTCATTGTTATACGTTCCTTCCAAGGCGCCGATGGACATGATGATGCAACGCGACGAACGCCGCGGTCTGCGTCTGTACGTCAAGCGCGTGTTTATCATGGATGCCGCAGAACAGTTATTGCCGCACTACCTGCGCTTCATACGCGGCGTGATAGATTCCGATGACCTGCCGCTGAACGTTTCCCGCGAACTGCTGCAGGAGAACAAGCTGGTCGAAAAAATCCGCTCCGCGGTGATTCGCCGCAGCCTGGATTTATTGCAACGGATGGCTGACAAGGAACTGGAGAAATACAACACCTTCTGGGATGAGTTTGGCAATGTCCTGAAAGAAGGCCTGGCAGAAGACATGGCCAATCGTGAGAAGATCGCCAAATTGCTGAGGTTTTCCTCAACGTCACACGCAGCCAAAGAGCAGCGCGTCAGCCTGGAGGAATATGTTTCCCGCATGAAGGAAGGCCAGGATGTCATCTGGTACGTGACGGCGGAAAACCGCAAGTCTGCGGAAAACTCACCGCACCTGGAAATTTTCCGCAAGAAGGGTATCGAAGTGCTGTTGATGTCCGACCGTATCGATGAATGGGTCATGGGCTACTTCAACGAATTCGATGGCAAGAAACTGCGTTCCATTGCCAAGGGTGATGTTGACCTCGGTTCCGATACCGACAAGAAGGATGAAGAGGCCAAGCAGGATGCGCAAACCGAACCGCTGTTAAAGCGCCTGTCG
Source organism: uncultured Gammaproteobacteria bacterium (assembly GCA_963727635.1). Classification (GTDB taxonomy): domain Bacteria; phylum Pseudomonadota; class Gammaproteobacteria; order Xanthomonadales; family SZUA-36; genus SZUA-36. Next base: position 403,737 of record CAVSHP010000015.1, read on the forward strand.
GATGCACTTAAAGATGAAGTCAAGGAAGTCCGCGCCAGTCGGCGTCTGACCGAATCGGCCTCCTGCCTGGTACTGAGCGAACAGGAGCTCGCCTTACACATGCGCCGTATGCTGGAACAGGCCGGACAGACTTTGCCTGACAGCAAACCGGTCCTCGAGGTGAACCTCGATCACCCGCTGCTCAAGCAGGCCGAAGCAACCGCTTCTGACGAGGACTTCAAGGACTGGGCGACCCTGTTGTTTGAACAGGCCGTGCTGGCGGAAGGCGGACAACTGGAAGACCCGGCCAGTTTCGTGCAGCGCATGAACCGCCTGCTGTTCAAGGCCGGCTGAGTTTCGCACAGACTGTCGAACAGGCAGCCACACCGCGTTGCTTAAATCACCAGGCTGCCACCGGCTACACGCCGGTGGCAGTTCATCATATCCAGAATTTGAAATAACACGGAAAGCAACGGTCCGCGACGCCGGCCACCAGTCAGGTATGCAGGATTTGGTACAAGCTTCCGGTTTTCCGGTTTAAACTCGGTCCATGGATTCATCTATAAGGCTGGATAAATGGCTTTGGGCAGCGCGGTTTTTCAAAACCCGTTCCATCGCACGTGAAGCGGTCTCGGGTGGAAAAGTGCATCTCAACGGCAACCGGGCCAAACCCGGCCGTACTTTGAATATCGGCGATGAACTGCGTATTCAGCGTGGCGAAGAGGAATACACGATAACCATTGTTGAACTCACCGGTTCCCGTGGCCCGGCGGCCATCGCGCGCACCCTTTACGATGAATCCGAGGAGAACCGGCTGAAACGTGAAAAACTCGCCGAAGAACGCAGACTCGCACGCGACCAGGACGCCAGTCGTGAACGGCGGCCGGATAAGCGCCAACGCCGGAACCTGATCAGGTTCAAAAACAAATTCGATTAACAGCAGGGTGCGTATATGTAACGCACCAATTGTCAGACCGTTTCAATCTTGCGCCTGGTAAGTAAAACTTATGCACCCAGCGTATGGGTCAAGGCGATGAATTACAGGGTTTGCCCCGGCGCAATCACGCAATCATCAACGGTCACGCAATCTCTTGAGCTGATAGATCAGATCCAGCGCCGCCCGCGGTGTAAGTTCATCGGGGTCGATTTCATCCAGCCTGTCGAGCGCCGGGTTGACTGGTTCGAGTTCCGGTTCCGGTTCTTCGTAGCTGGTGAACAGTCCGAGCTGGGGGCTGGAATCTTCACCATTTTCAAGTTTTGACAGCTGGAAGCGGGCGCGCCGCAATACGTTTTTCGGAATACCGGCCAATGCCGCCACCTGCAGACCGTAACTCTGGCTGGCGGGTCCATCATCGACCGAATGCAGGAAAACGATGCGGTCGCCGTGCTCCACCGCTTTCAGATGCACGTTGTGGACAGCGTCGATCTGTAGCGGCAGATGGGTCAGCTCAAAATAATGTGTCGCAAACAGGGTGTAGGCCTTGACCTCGCGCGCCAGGTATTCGGCCACTGCCCAGGCCAGGGCCAAACCGTCGTAAGTGCTGGTCCCGCGTCCGATTTCATCCATCAGGACGAGCGAATGCTGGCTGGCGCTGTGCAGGATATTGGCCGTCTCGGTCATCTCAACCATGAAGGTCGAACGTCCGCGGCTAAGGTCATCACCGGCGCCAATACGTGTAAATATCCTGTCCAGCGGGCCGATGACGGCACTGGAAGCCGGCACCCAGCTGCCGGTATAGGCCAGCAGGCAGATCAGGGCCGTCTGGCGCATGTAAGTCGATTTGCCACCCATGTTGGGTCCGGTAATGATCAGCATCCGGCGCGTCGGGTCCATGCGCGTGTTGTTGGGTGTGAAGGCCTCGGTCTGCACGTGCTCGATGACCGGATGGCGGCCGTCGCGAATGTCTATGCCGGTCTGCAGGCTGAGCTCCGGGCAGCAGAAATCCAGCGTGATGGCGCGTTCGGTAAACGCGCATAAAACGTCCAGCCGGGCGATCGCAGCAGCCATGGCCTGCAGGGGTTCGAGCTCCGTCTGCAGGGTGCTGACAAGTTGTTCATAACAGTACTGTTCGCGGGTCTGGGCCCGCTCGCGGCTGGATAGTATCCGGTCTTCGAATGATTTCAGTTCATCGGTTATATAGCGTTCGGCGCCTTTCAATGTCTGGCGGCGTTTGTAATGCAGGGGCACCTTGTCCTGGTGCGCGTGGGTGATTTCGATAAAGTAACCGTGGACCCGGTTGTAACCCACCTTGAGACTGGCAATGCCCGATTCCTCCCGCTGCCGGTTTTCGTAGTCCAGCAAAAAGTCATCGGCGTGCTCCGACAGGCCACGCAGTTCGTCCAGTTCTGCATCGTAGCCGGCGGCGATCACGCCACCGTTACGCACCAGTACCGGGGGTTCATCGACCAGGGCGGCACGCAACAGCTCGTGAATGTGCGGCAGACTTTCTATTTCCGCAGCGCACTGCTGTAGGGGCGCGCGGCTGGTCTCCATGAGACTGGATTTGATGTCCGGTAATACACCGAGAGTCTGGCGCAGTGTGGTCAGGTCGCGCGGCCTGGCGGAACCCAGTGCGACCCTGGCCAGGATTCGTTCGATATCACCCACGGCACGGAAATGCGAACGCAAGGTTTCATACAGACGGGTTTCGAGCAACACACCGATCGTGTCATGACGTAATTGCAGACGTTCCCGATCACGTATCGGCTCGGCAATCCAACGCCGTAACAGTCTGCCACCCATCGGTGTAATGGTTGAATCCATGATGCCGGCAAGGGTATGTTCGTCGCGGCCTTCGGGGTGATGCAACAGTTCGAGGTTACGCCGGGTGGCCGCATCCAGGTGCAGGTGATTGTGCGGGTTTTCCATCTGGATGGCGCGCAGATGCGGCAGCGCGGTGCGTTGTGTTTCCTGCGCATACTGGAGCAGTGCGCCACCTGCTGCGATGGCGGCCGGTTCATCTTCGATACCAAAACCGGCCAGGTCCCGTGTGCCGAATTGTTCGGTCAGCAGGTGGTAGGCGGAGGCATGATCAAAATGCCAGGGTGCGCGTTTTCTGAGGCCGCGCTGGCCAGCTATCGATGCCGTCCAATCGGCGTCCTCGGGGATCAGTAACTCCGCCGGCTGCAGCCGTTCCAATTGGGTCTCAAGTTCTTCCGGTGTGGCGACCAGGCGGGTCAGGAAGCGGCCTGATGACAGGTCCATCCACGCCAACGCCCAGGATTTTCCGGTCTTTGCCGCCGCTGCCAGCAGGTTGTCCTGGCGGCCGGACAACAGGGCTTCATCGGTGACGGTTCCGGGTGTGACGATACGCACGACCTTGCGGTCGACGATACCTTTGCCGGCGGTCGGTTCGCTGACCTGCTCACAGATCGCGGCCGATTCACCCTTGCGTATCAGCTTGACCAGGTAACCGTCCAGTGCATGAAACGGAATACCGGCCATCGGTATCGGTGCGCCCGCTGACACGCCGCGGCTGGTCAGGGTAATATCGAGCAGTTTCGCGGCACGCCGCGCATCGTCGTAAAATACCTCGTAGAAGTCGCCCATCCTGAACAACAAAATGATATCCGGATAATCGGCCTTGATGCGCAGGTATTGCTGCATCAGCGGTGTGTGTGAAGAATGATCTGAAACGGCTGGAGATGGCATCATGGAAAGTGTAACGTAGGAAACGGCGGGTGACTATATCGTTCGGGTATAACCGGGATTAAAGCCCTTTTTCCAGAATTGCAAAGTTACTGAGTCACTGGTTTTCTCAGTTATTTGCTTTGCCGGTACAGTAGCTCAGCGTAAATGTCATCTTGAACGAGTTTTTGTCCCGGCCACAGCTGCGTTTTGGGATCAGTGCGATTAGTCTGGAGATGAAGTCCAGCGGCTTAAACAGGACATGAGTGGTACCGCTTCAATTCGGAAATATCATTTATCGCATCACTCAGTCAATACCCCGCCCTGCACCACATGGCGCAGCGGATTGCGTCCAAAAAAGTAGGCCAACTCGTTCGGATGTTCGATATCCCAGACGCAGAAATCGGCGCGCTGGGTTGCCGCCAGTTGACCGCAGTCCCACAGGCCCAGCGCGCGTGCCGCGTTAACGGTGACGCCACGCAAGGCTTCTTCGGGCGTCATGCGAAACAGCGTACAAGCCATATTCAGCATCAAAAGCAGGGACAGCGTCGGCGAGGTCCCCGGGTTGTGATCGGTGGCAATCGCCATCGGGACGCCCGCTTCGCGCAAGGCCTGTATCGGTGGCGTCCTGGTTTCGCGCAAGAAGTAATAAGCGCCGGGCAAGAGCACGGCGACCGTGCCGCTGCGGGCCATTGCCTGCACACCCTGCATCGACAAATACTCGAGGTGATCGCAGGACAGGGCGCCGAATTCGCAGGCCAGCAGTGTGCCGCCCAGGTCGCTCAATTGTTCGGCGTGCAGCTTGACCGGAAGACCAAGCGCATGCGCAGTTTCGAACACCTGGCGTGTCTGTGCCAGCGTGAAACCGATGCCTTCGCAAAAAGCATCCACAGCATCGACCAGGCCAAGCGCCTGCAGCTTGGGCATCCACTCGCAGACCGCATCCACATAGTCCTGAGCACGGCCCTCGAACTCGGGCGGCAAGGCATGTGCGCCGAGGAATGTCGTGCGTAGCGTGACACGGTGGTTGAGGCCGAGGCGCCGCGCTACTTGCAGGCAGCGCATCTCGGCCTCCAGGCTCAAACCATAACCGGACTTGATCTCGAGCGTGGTCACGCCTTCGTTGAGCAAGGCATGCAGGCGCTTGTCTGCACTCGCATAGAGTTGCTCGTCTGATGCTTGGCGCGTGGCCTTAACGGTGGACCGGATACCGCCGCCGGCGCGCGCGATAGCCTCGTAGCTGGCTCCCTGCAGCCGTTTTTCGAACTCGTCCGCCCGCTGGCCGCCATAGACGAGATGGGTGTGGCAATCGATGAGGCCCGGCGTGACGCAGGCACCGGCAAGGTCGTGTTCCGCGCCGACGCCTTGGGTCAATATGGAGGTCAGATCCTGCTGCCTGCCGATCCAGGCGATTTGTTCGCCCTGGGTAATGATGGCGCCGTCCTCAAGCAAGCCCCAGGATGTCTCACCACTCAACGTGGCCAGGCGGGCGTGGCGCCACAGAACCTTCATCAGCTGACATCCTTCATGCGAATCTGCATGCACCAGCCGCGCGGCTGTTTGTCCGCCAGAAAGGTGCGCCAGGGCGCGTCGGTGTCACTCCACACCAGGCTCATCCCGGGCACCTCAACCCGTTCACCATGCGTTTCGCACACGCTCCCGCGACCCACGGTAAACAAGCCGCGCCAATGCGCGTCGGCCATCAGCGGGGCCGTCTCGCCAAGCGGTTGCCAGTCCAGCTCAGCGCGTTCACGGCGGATCATCAGGTTGAAGTCGCTGGTGACACCGTGAACCAGGCGGCATCGTGTGTCGGCCTCGCCCCTGAAGCCGTGCAACAGACTCTGCGCGTTCAGACTGACTTGCGCGCCATCGATACCGAGCACCACGCCCTCGCCCTTCAACACCGCAAAATGCCGGTCCACGCCGGGGAAGCTGGAAAACGGACCATCGGCCTCGATGTCCGCCACGCTGATGCGCAGCGCCCAATCACCCGGGTCCGGCCAGGCCAACACTTCGCGGGTCCAGCCGCCGTCATTCTTCCAGCGCACCGGCTTCAGGTTTTCTGTGCTAACAATTTGCAGGCTCATGGCTGAAGCCGTCCTTCCAGAAAATAGCGCGAACCCGGATGCACGAGTCGCACAGTGGTCACGGTCAGGCCGCGGCTGAAAGTTCGGCGCTTCACCACCAGGCAAGGATCGCTCCGGTCAATATCAAGCCAGGCCGCCTCCCCGGGTGTCGGCAACAGCGCCTCTATCGTATAACTCGCCTCGCTCAAGGGCACTACTTCCAGCAGGTAATGGGTCGGTGTGGTCTGGCTGAAGTCCAGCGCCAGATAGTCCGGCGCGCAGCCGGGATTCACCAGGCGGTCTTCGCACTGGATCGGCACGCCGTCTTCAAGGTGCACGATAATCGAATGAAACAACGCTGCACCGGCCTGCAACCCGAAGCTTGCCGCCTGCTCGGCATTCGCCCTGATACGCTTCAGGCTCTGCACTTTTGCCTCGTGCCTGTGGCCACGTTCGGTAATTTCCTCGTGCAGATCGCGTACCGTCAACGTCGAGGCAATGCGGTGCAGTTGCGCGACAAAGGTGCCGACGCCCTGGGTGCGCTGCACCAGTCCCTCGGCAGTGAGCTCGCGCAAGGCCCGGCTCACCGTCATGCGGCTGACCCGGAACTGCGCCACCAGTTCGGACTCGGACGGCATCAAGTCGCCCGGCCGCCACCTGCCGGCGCTGATACCTGCACGTAAATGATTTTTGACCTTCAGATATTGCGGCTCTGGACCACGGGACAGTATTTTTGACATGGACAGAATGTTACTTGACTTTACTTGTATAGACAACTAAAGTTTCACCAGGTTTGTAATTCACACCACCATGCCAACCAGGAGTTCTCCATGCCCGACACGTCCATCTCCGTTCATGCACAACCACGCGTCGTGCGCGCCCCGCGCGGCACCGAACTCAGCTGCAAGAGCTGGCTCACCGAAGCCGCGTATCGGATGTTGCAGAACAATCTCGACCCCGAGGTGGCGGAAAACCCCGACGCGCTCGTCGTCTATGGCGGCATCGGCAAGGCGGCACGCAACTGGGATTGTTTCGAGGCGATACTGAAGTCGCTGAAAAACCTGGAAGCCGACGAAACACTGCTGATCCAGTCGGGCAAACCGGTTGGCGTGTTCAAGACGCATCCGGATGCGCCGCGTGTGCTGCTGGCCAACTCAAACCTGGTGCCGCACTGGGCCACCTGGGAACATTTCAACGAACTCGACCGCAAGGGCTTGATGATGTACGGCCAGATGACCGCCGGCTCATGGATCTACATCGGCAGCCAGGGCATTGTGCAAGGCACTTACGAGACCTTTGCCGAGGCCGGCCGACAGCATTACGGTGGCTCGCTGGAAGGTCGCTGGATACTGACCGCGGGGCTGGGAGGCATGGGTGGCGCGCAACCGCTGGCCGCCAGCTTTGCCGGCGCGGTGTCGTTGAACATCGAATGCCAGCAGTCGCGCATCGATTTCCGCCTGAAGACGCGCTATGTCGACGAGCAGGCCACCGACCTCGACGACGCTTTGAAGCGCATTGCCAAGTACACGGCTGAGAAAAAGGCCGTCTCGATCGCCCTGCTGGGCAATGCCGCCGAGATACTGCCCGAGTTGGCGAGACGCTGTAAGAGCGGAGACGCCATCAAGCCCGATCTGGTCACCGACCAGACCTCGGCGCATGACCTGATCAACGGCTATCTGCCTCCGGGCTGGAGTGTCGAGCAGTGGCAGGCTGCGCAATCCGACACGAGCCAGCACGAGACGCTGCGCGACGCCGCTGCCCGGGGTTGCGCCGTGCACGTGCAGGCCATGCTGAACTTCCTGGCGATGGGTATACCGACCGTCGATTACGGCAACAACATCCGCCAGGTCGCTCTCGACCAAGGGGTAAAGAACGCTTTTGACTTTCCGGGCTTCGTCCCCGCCTACATCAGGCCGCTGTTCTGCGAAGGCAAGGGACCGTTCCGCTGGGTGGCGCTGTCGGGCGACCCCGAGGACATTTACAAGACCGACGCCAAGCTCAAGGAACTGTTCCCACATCTCCAGCATGTGCATCGCTGGCTCGACATGGCACGCGATCGCATCGCTTTCCAGGGCCTGCCATCACGTATCTGCTGGCTGGGCCTCGGCGAGCGCCACATTGCTGGCATCGCCTTCAACGAGATGGTCAAGTCGGGCGAACTGAAGGCTCCTATCGTGATCGGTCGCGACCACCTTGACAGCGGATCGGTCGCCAGCCCGAACCGCGAAACCGAATCGATGCTGGACGGCTCGGATGCCGTGTCCGACTGGCCGCTGTTGAACGCCTTGCTCAACACTGCAGGCGGTGCCACCTGGGTCAGTCTGCACCATGGTGGCGGCGTGGGTATGGGTTTCTCGCAACACGCGGGCGTGGTGATCGTGTGCGACGGCAGCGACGCCGCCACCCAAAGAATCGGGCGCGTGCTGTGGAACGACCCTGCCTCCGGTGTGATGCGTCATGCCGATGCCGGCTATGAGAGCGCCAGGCAATGCGCTCGCGAACAAGGCTTGAATATGCCGATGCTTGGCCGTTGATCAGCAGCAAAGAGAAGACAATGACACGCCTAGAAATCACGCCTGGCCATCTGACACTTGAACACTTGCGCGCCATCCGCGCCGGTGGCGTTACGCTGGCGCTGCATGCCAGCGCCGTCGAGGCCATCCGCCGCAGCGCTGCCGTGGTGCAGGCCGCGGCCGCAGATGACACACCCGTCTATGGCGTCAACACCGGATTTGGCAAGCTGGCAAGCAAACGCATCAGCAAGGAACAACTGGCTACCTTGCAGCGCAACCTGATCCGATCGCATAGCGTCGGTGTCGGTGCGCCGCTCGCGCCGTCGGTGGTGCGGCTGATACTGGCAATGAAGGCGGCGAGCCTGGCGCGCGGACATTCGGGCGTGCGCCAGGTCGTCATCGACACCTTGCTGGCGGTCTTCAATGCCGGTCTCGTGCCCTACGTGCCGGCGCAAGGGTCGGTGGGCGCGTCGGGCGATCTCGCGCCGCTCGCGCACATGACGCTGGCCTTATTGGGCGAAGGTGAGATGCTCGTCGATGGCGAGCGCCGACCTGCGCTGCCCGAGCTTGAGCGTGCCGGTATCGCGCCGCTGGTGCTTGGCCCCAAGGAGGGGCTGGCCCTGATCAACGGTACGCAAACCTCGACCGCCCTGGCGCTCGAAGGCCTGCTGCGCTTTGAGCACCTGTTTGCCAGCGCGCTGCTCAGCGGCGCCCTGAGCCTGGACGCCGCACGCGGCAGCGATGGCCCATTCGATGCGCGCATCCACGCGGTGCGCGGCCAACCCGGCCAGATCGAGACGGCCGATGTCTATCGCCGGCTGCTTGCCGGCAGTGAGATCCGCCAGTCGCACCGCGACGGCGACGAGCGCGTGCAAGACCCCTACTGCCTGCGCTGCCAGCCGCAGGTGATGGGTGCCTGCCTGGACCAAAGCCGCTATGTGGCGGGCGTGCTTTTGCGCGAAGCCAACGCTGTGACCGACAACCCGCTGGTGTTTGCCGATGATGATGGCGCCGTAATGCTGTCAGGTGGCAACTTCCACGCGGAGCCGGTGGCTTTGGCTGCCGACGCGCTGGCCTGCGCGATTGCCGAAATCGGCGCGATTGCCGAACGCCGCATCGCGATGCTGATCGATGCGTCGGTGTCGCGTCTGCCGCCGTTCCTGACCGAAAACGCCGGACTCAACTCGGGTTTCATGATTTCCCATGTCACCGCAGCGGCATTGGCCAGCGAAAACAAATCGCTCGCACATCCGGCCAGCGTTGACAGCCTGCCCACTTCGGCCAATCAGGAAGACCATGTGTCGATGGCCACCTTCGGCGCGCGCCGTCTTGGTCCCATGCTGGACAATAGCTCGCACATTATTGGCATCGAACTGCTAACGGCAGCGCAAGGCATAGAATTCTTGCGACCGCTGCGAAGCTCGGATGCACTCGAGCAGGTGCATGCGCTGCTGCGCGAGACCTGTCCCGCGATGCCGACCGACCACTACCTTGCGCCGAGCATAGAGGCCGCCACCACCCTGGTCTCGGGTGATGCGCTGGCGCAAATGGTGCGCAAGGTGGGTGGCATGGTCGTGCTGCCCTGAGCCCGGCCAGAGCCGCCGAGATTCAGCGTTCGGGCGTGTCCGTGTCCTCAAACCAGCCAGTCAACTCCACTCCCGCGGCGGCGAGCAGGCTGGGGAGCCAGCCGGGTTGTGACATGATCTCGTTCGAAATCGTAACTTGTCACTGCCGTCGTAATTGACTTAAACAATTAATCCCGATGAAACCAACAACCATGCTACCGGGGCTGCGATCAACACCGTCAAGGCTACCCGCTCAAACCAAATAATCACCAGGTCCTTGATGGTTAGCGGTATTTTTGTGGCTAATACACAAGGAATTGAAGCGGAAAAGAACAGTATTGATGAAATTGAGACCACACCTGCGACAAAGCGAGGTACCAATTCCGCATCTTTAAGCAGTAAAGCGGGTAAAAACATTTCCGCTAATGAGCTGGCAATAGCCTTGCTGAATTCCACTGGTTCAGGTATCCGGGTTATCCAGGCAAAGGGATAAAACAAATAGCCTGCTGCATCGAAAAACGGTGTGTATTTTGATAATAATAAACCAATGATACCGACTGACATAATCGACGCCAGAATGCTCATTGTCATGACAAAGCCCGCTACAAAGGTGGACTTAACATTGACGAAGACATTACCCGCTACGGCAAAAATTGCCAAGCCTTCATCCAGGGCTTTGCTTAAACGACTTTGTTGGCCATTAGGCAAGGCGGCTTCAGCCACCGGTTTAAAATCTTCCGACTCAATATGATTCATCTGATGGATGGGATAGATACGCGCTGTAATGGCAGTGACAATAAAGGTGATGATCAGGGTTGCCCCAAAAAATACCCCCCACATCGACATGAGATTCAGTGTTTTGGCAACAATAATCATAAAGGTAACCGACACGGTCGAGAATCCAGTCGCAATAATTGCCGCTTCTCTTAGTGAGTAACCACCATCGCGGTACACTTTTCCGGTAATTAGCAGCCCAATTGAATAACTGCCGACGAAGGAAGCCATCGCATCAATTGCTGATTTGCCTGGTGTTTTCCAGATTTTCTTCATGACGGGTTGCATGAAAACCCCGACCAATTCCAACAAGCCATAGTCAATCAGGAAAGACAGAAAGATGGCCCCCAGTGGCACGATCAAGCCGACTGAAATAACCAGCTTCTCGTATAAAAAGGGCAACATATCTTTCTCCAACAGGAGTTGTGGCCCAATATTGAATATATATAATGTTGCGAACAGGATCCCCATCAACTTTAATGCCGAAAGCACCAGTTCCACCTTGGTATCACGCCAGGTATTGGTAATAAAGGGATAAAGACCACCAGCAGTGATCACCAGATAAGCATAGATCTTAACGCCCTCAGGAAAGTTGGCTCTGAAATAGGAAACCAAATGATCCAATGGAATACTGGATGTTCCATTGATGGTTATGCTTATAAAAAAGAAAAATATGCCAATGGTGGCAAAGGCAAACATTTTGACCAGGTTGAATGAACGAGCGTTATCCATTTTCCGCCGCTAAGTTGTCAGTACCAAAATAAAGCAACGTACCACTAATGCTGCATCAGCGGTGAGTGCGAAGATTGTTCTGAAACGGCTGGAGATGGCATCGTGGAAAGTGTAACGTAGGAAGTGGCAGGTGACCATAATGCACCCGCCAAAGTTTGAGGAACATCAGCCCGCATAACAGGATGGGACCGGACCAATGTCGGATTTTGAATCACAAGTCAACGTACTGCTGGCGCAAATAGCGGACCTGTTGACCGCACGCAATTGGCGAATGGCAACCGCTGAATCCTGCACCGGTGGCTGGATTGCCAAGTGCTGCACCGACGTGGCGGGCAGCTCTGCCTGGTTTGACCGGGCATACGTCACTTACAGCTACCGTGCAAAGGAGCAGATGCTGGGTGTTTCGCATGACGATCTCGTCAGGCACGGTGCGGTCAGCGAAACAATTGCAAGGCAGATGGCCCTGGGCGCCAAACAGCACTCCAAAGCTGCCGTCATCGTATCCGCCACCGGTATTGCAGGACCGGGTGGCGGCATGCCCGGCAAGCCGGTTGGCCTGGTGCACTTTGGCTGGTGTATCGGTGACCTTCCCACGGTTTGCGATGCGGCGGTATTTGAGGGTGATCGCCAGGCCGTGCGTCAGCAGACGGTCATGCACGCACTGCAGGGGATCATATTGCGCGTGAGTGCATTGGACTGATTTTTTGGATATTTTGAGATTATCGCAATTTGAGAATGAGCTGTTACACACTACGCCCAACAATAGAACCCCAGGCGATAACGGCCAGGCAGTAACAACCGGCCCGAAGCAGATTTCCGCTGTAGATTGTAGGAATTTGCAGCGCTGACCGAAACGGGGCTTAAGACGCAGACAGGCCTGTGTCATAATGCCGCTTAGCGGTAAAAACCAGTTAAATTCATAGGAGAGTACCAGTTGGATAACAACAAAAAGCAGGCGCTGACGGCAGCGTTGTCCCAGATTGAAAAGCAATTCGGCAAGGGCGCGATCATGCGTATGGGCGATGGTTCCCCGCAGCGGAACGTCGAAGTGATTTCCACCGGTTCACTGGCAATCGATGTAGCGCTCGGAATCGGCGGTTTACCACGCGGACGTGTCGTTGAAATTTATGGTCCCGAGTCGAGCGGTAAGACAACACTTACCCTGCAGGTGATCGCGGAAGCGCAAAAACTGGGTGGTACCGCGGCTTTTGTTGATGCCGAGCACGCACTCGATCCGCAGTATGCCGAAAACCTTGGTGTCAACGTGGAAGACCTGCTGGTCTCTCAACCGGATACCGGTGAACAGGCCCTGGAGATCACCGATATGCTGGTACGCTCCGGCGCCGTGGATATCGTGGTGGTGGATTCTGTCGCAGCATTGACACCCAAGGCCGAAATCGAAGGTGAGATGGGCGACCGTCACGTCGGTCTGCAGGCCCGTCTGATGTCACAGGCCTTACGCAAGTTGACGGCCAACATACAGCGCTCAAATTGCATGGTGGTGTTTATCAACCAGATCCGTATGAAGATCGGTGTGATGTTTGGCAGTCCGGAAACGACCACCGGCGGTAACGCGCTCAAATTCTATTCCTCCGTGCGTCTGGACATCCGCCGCATCGGCGCGATCAAGAAAGGCGACGAGGTTATCGGTAACGAGACACGGGTCAAGGTCGTCAAGAACAAGATGGCGCCGCCCTTCAAACAGGCAGAATTCGAGATTCTCTATGGCAAGGGTATCTCAAAACTCGGTGAACTGATCGATCTTGGTGTTGCCAACGGTATCGTGGAAAAATCCGGTGCCTGGTACAGCTATGGGAAAGACAGGATTGGCCAGGGCAAGGAAAATGCCCGCACATATTTGGAAGAGCATCCCGAAACCGCGGTGGAAATCGAAGCTCGTTTGCGCGCCGTGTTGCTGCCGAAGAGGGAACCCAAGGAAGCAACCCTAAAACCCGTAGAAGCTTAGACCGGGGGCTCGAATGGTGCGTGGCAAGACTGCGCGTGAATTGACAGAGACAGAGGTCCATGAAATCGCGGTGCGCTATCTGACGCGCCGCGAATACGGCGTAGAAGAACTCAGGCAAAAGCTTATTCAGCGGGGTTGCGATGCAACAACCGCCGATAAGGTGGTTTGTGGCCTCGCCGATGAAAACCTGGTCTCAGATCAAAGATTCACGGAGATGTTTGTCCGCACGCGTATGCAGCAGCTTAACGGACCGGTAAAAATACGCGGTGAACTGCGCGGCCTGGGTATTTCCGACCATCTGATTGCGCAGGCCATGCCCGATGAACGCGATACCTGGTTTGACATCGCAAGCAAATGGGCGGGTAAACGCTGTAAAGGCGAGCTGGACTACGCCGGTCGCGCAAAAATTTACCGCGGCCTGATCAATCGGGGTTTTACCCATGATCAGGCAAATGTCGCGCTGGACCGTTTAAATTCACCTGATTGATTCCTTCGTCCGCCATGTTTCTGTAAACTTGCACCCCCGTTACGCGCATGTAGCGTTTTTTGTAGTTTTAAGGCAGGAAAATTTTGAAGACAACAGCTGAAATTCGCCAGGCTTTCCTGGACTTTTTCGCCGCCCGGCAACACGAGGTGGTGGCGTCCAGTTCACTGGTTCCGGCGAATGATCCGACACTGCTATTCACCAACGCCGGGATGGTCCAGTTCAAGGATGTGTTCCTGGGTGCGGAGAAACGCGCAATACCACGCGCGGCCACTTCGCAAAAATGCGTTCGTGCCGGCGGCAAGCATAATGATCTCGACCAGGTGGGTTATACCGCACGTCACCACACGTTTTTCGAAATGTTGGGTAACTTCAGTTTTGGCGACTATTTCAAAAAGGACGCAATCCGTTTTGCCTGGAGCCTGCTGACCGAAGATTACGGTCTCGACAAGAGTCGCTTGTGGGTGACGGTGTATCAGACCGATGACGAGGCCTATGACCTCTGGAGAAATGATATCGGCCTGGCGGCTGACCGCGTAATCCGTATCGGCGACAAGCCGGGCGGCGGCAAGTACGACAGCGACAATTTCTGGGCCATGGGTGATACCGGTCCCTGTGGTCCCTGTAGCGAAATATTCTATGATCATGGCCCGGAGTATCATGGCGGTCTGCCCGGTTCAGAAGATGAGGACGGCGGCCGTTACGTTGAAATATGGAATCTTGTGTTTATGCAGTTCGACCGCTCTGCAGACGGCACAATGACACCATTACCCAAGCCCTGTGTCGATACAGGTATGGGTCTTGAACGACTTGCGGCGGTATTGCAGGGTGTACACAGCAATTACCAAACGGACCTGTTCCAGGCCCTGATCAAGGCCGCGGCAAAGCTGACCAACACGACGGATCTGACCAACAAATCCCTGAATGTCATCGCCGATCACATCCGCGCCTGTGCATTCCTGATTGCCGATGGCGTGTTGCCGTCCAACGAAGGCCGTGGCTATGTTTTGCGCCGTATCATTCGGCGGGCGGTGCGTCACGGCTTCAAACTGGGTCAGAAAAACACTTTTTTTGCCGGCATGACCGCGTCGTTGGTGGAGCAGATGGGTGCCGCGTACCCGTCACTTGTCAGACAGCAGGCAACGATCACAGCGACCCTCGAAGACGAGGAGAAACGCTTTGCCACTACCCTGGAAAAGGGTTTGGGCCTGTTACAGAACGTGATGGACAAGGCGTCTGCGGCGAACGGTAAAATCGATGGGGAGATCGCCTTTACGCTTTACGATACCTATGGTTTCCCGCTGGATCTAACCCAGGATATCGCCCGCGAAAACGATCTCGAGGTCGACCTCGAAGGCTTTGACACCGAAATGGAGAAGCAGCGTGAACGCGGCCGGACCGCCGGCCAGTTCCAGCACAAGGACCAGATATCAGCAGAGGCCGTGAAAACATTTCCAGCCACGCGCTTTCTCGGTTACGAACAGCTTTCAACCGACGAGGCGGTGATTGCCGGCATCCTGGTCGATGGCCAGTTGGTCAAACAGATCAGGGAAGGTGATTCGGCTGTGCTGGTCCTTGACCAGACACCGTTTTATGCGGAATCCGGTGGCCAGGTGGGCGACACCGGTGTCATCAGGACCGCAGACGCAAAATTCGAAGTGGCTGACACGGTCAAACTGGGTGGCACATTCTTTGGCCATATAGGCCGGATGACCGCCGGTGTTCTGCAACCGGCTCAACAGGTCTCGGCCGAA
The DNA here is from genome assembly GCA_963727635.1 of uncultured Gammaproteobacteria bacterium. Classification (GTDB taxonomy): domain Bacteria; phylum Pseudomonadota; class Gammaproteobacteria; order Xanthomonadales; family SZUA-36; genus SZUA-36. The sequence continues at coordinate 419,198 of CAVSHP010000015.1, forward strand.
GTGGACGCCAGGCGCCGGCAGTCGATCGTTATTCACCATTCCGCCACACACCTGATGCACCGTGCATTGCGGGATATCCTGGGAACCCACGTCGAACAAAAGGGTTCACTGGTTGCGCCCGACTATACCCGTTTTGATTTTTCCCATCCCAGGCAACTAAGCACGGACGAATTGCAGCACATTGAACGCCATGTGAACGATGCAATCCGGGTCAATCCCCTGTCGGTATCGGAAATTATGAGCTTTGATGATGCTTTAAAAACCGGTGCGATGGCCCTGTTTGGCGAAAAGTATGGCGACAAGGTGCGGGTCCTGCGTTTCGGTGACCTGTCTACCGAACTTTGTGGCGGTACGCATGTGCGCAGGGTAGGGGAAATCGGCCAGTTCAAGATTGTCTCCGAGTCCGCCATTGGCGCCGGTGTGCGGCGTATCATGGCGGTCGCCGGTGAGGCCGCAGTGGCGCACATCCAGGGTATGGAAAGACAACTTCAGACGGTTGCGCACACCCTGAAAGTGGCACCTGATGCTGCTGCTTCCCGCTTGAAGCAATTGCTGGAACGCAGTCATCAACTGGAAAAGGAATTGTCCGCGCTGAAGTCCAGCATGGCCAGCTCAGGTAGTGATAGTCTGCTTGAAAAAGCTGATGAAATTAAAGGTATTAAGGTAATTTCCGCGCGTATGGATGACCTCGATTCAACCGGGCTGAGAGACAGTGTCGATCACCTCAAAGACCGCCTCGGCAGCGCCGTCGTGGTGCTCTCCAGCGTCGAAGGCGAGAAGGTCAGAATTGCCGTTGGTGTCAGTAAGGACTTGACTACTCGGATAAAAGCTGGAAGTCTGGTAAACTTTGTCGCGAGTCAGGTTGGCGGAAAAGGTGGCGGTCGCCCCGATTTCGCCCAGGCGGGGGGCAATCGTCCCGATTTATTGGACGATGCGCTTAACTCCGTGTCGGCCTGGGTAGCTGACCAGACTTGAAACCACCGACGCAGTTAAAAAGTACCGCGGGGGTATAGACTTACAATAAAAACAGGGATAAGGTGCTTTCGAAGGCCTGACACCAAAGGAAGGTACGCATGCTTATACTAACAAGACGAGTAGGGGAAAAACTCGTTATCGGAGAAAATGTGACCATTACTGTTCTGGGAGTGAAGGGTAACCAGATTCGTATCGGTATCGATGCACCACCTGAAGTACAAGTACATCGTGAAGAAATATTTCAACGCATACTTAAAGAAAGGGAAGAGTTGGACGGTACGCACGGTAACAAGTAATACACATTTATTCTTTACCCGGAATCAATGAACCGGTATGCTTCGCATCCCGGTTTTTTTGATCCTTCAAGACCGGTAAAAAATTTGATTTACGGAGAGGTGGCCGAGTGGCTGAAGGCGCTCCCCTGCTAAGGGAGTATGGGTCAAAAGCCCATCGAGGGTTCGAATCCCTCCCTCTCCGCCAGATACAAAAACCCCGCGCTGGCGGGGTTTTTTGTATCTGACGAAGAGGTTGGTCAGATGCAGAACACCGTGCGCAGCACCAGGGTTCGATTACCGGGCAGGACAGCCCGGGAAGACGTCGACGCAGGAGACGCCCGCAGGGCGAGGGCCATGGAAGGCCCGAGTCAATCCCTCCCTCTCCGCCAGATACAAAACCCCGCGCTGGCGGGGTTTTTTGTATCTGACGAAGAGGTTGGTCAGATGCAGAACACCGTGCGCAGCACCAGGGTTCGATTACCGGGCAGGAGAGCCCGGGAAGACGTCGACGCAGGAGACGCCCGCAGGGCGAGGGCCATGGAAGGCCCGAGTCAATCCCTCCCTCTGAAGCGAACACCAAACCCCGCGCTGGCGGGGTTTTTTGTATCTGACGAAGAGGTTGGTCAGATGCAGAACACCGTGCGCAGCACCAGGGTTCGATTACCGGGCAGGAGAGCCCGGGAAGACGTCGACGCAGGAGACGCCCGCAGGGCGAGGGCCATGGAAGGCCCGAGTCAATCCCTCCCTCTGGAACGAATGGAGCATGCATGCTGAAGGTTTTGCGGCGCTGACAGCAAAGTCACCCGCTCAATAAGGCTGATGGGCTTTGTGCGAGTCTGCTTCGCCTTGTCGAATAACCCTTTGCAGGTTTTACCGGGTGTTACAGAATCCTGACTTCAGTTGAACAGTCGCCTGGCTTCATCCAGACCACTTTGATGGGCGGCAATGAGCTTGTCGAAATTTGCGTTGGTGACCTCATCGACCAATTGACGGGCGGGGTCGGCGTCGTAGTACGCGATCGAGCGCTTGATACCGTCGCGGTAGCGGCGGGTTGCGACGAAATCGGGCACGAAGCGTTTGATCTTGGTGTTGTCCAGCACCATTGAACTCGCCTTATCACCGTGCAGGCCACCCAGCATATCCGGCAGGCATGCCGCAATAAAATCCGATGCGATATGCACCACATCCAGTTTGTCGACACCGGCAGCCTCGGCAGTGGCTTCATAAATCTGGTTCCAGCTGAGCACCTCATCGGAGGTGATGTGAAAAGCGTGCCCGATAGATCCCTGGTGACCGAACAGGCCGAGCAGGCCTTTTGCGAAATCGGCGTTATGCGTGAGTTGCCACAATGACGTGCCATCTCCTGGTATGACGATGGGCAAACCCTTGCGCATGCGGTCAATGACCGTGAAAGGCCGTTGCCAGCTGTTAAAAGACAGCGGTATGACGGTTTCATCATAGGTGAAAGACGGGCGCACGATGGTTGCCGGAAAGCCGTTATCACGCAATTCCCTGTTCAGGTACAACTCACAGTCGATCTTGTCACGCGAGTAGGACCAGAATGGATTGACCAAAGGTGTTGATTCGGTAACGAGGTAATCGATGACGGGCTTCTGGTAAGCGCTGGCCGAACTGATGAAAATGAACTGTCCGACTTTCCCCCGGAAAATTTCCAGCCGCTTTTTCAGGTCATCGGGGTGAAATGAAACGAAGTCCACCACCACGTCCCAGAAGGTGTCGCCCAGTGCAAGCCTGCTGCTGTCCACGTCGGAGATGTCAGCCAGTATCTGCTTGGCGCCGGGAATGAATCTCCGCTTGCCCCGGTTGAGTAAACTCAGGTCGAGTCCCCGCTGCACGGCCAACGTTGCACATGCCGTGCTGATGATTCCGGTTCCTCCAATAAACAGTATCTTCATAATCGGGTCTTCCTAGTCCCGCCGGGCGTCGCGGTGGATAGATCAACTTGACGTACGACAACCGGTTTTGTGTTTAATTCGAGGTGCATGGCATTCGCCAGGTCAGCTTGCACCACACCTGGCTCAGGTCACTCCTCATCCATAAACGGATACTGGAATGCCTCGGGGGCATCGAAGGTTTCCTTGATCGTCCGTGTGGAAACCCAGCGCAACAGGTTCAGGTAGGAGCCCGCCTTGTCGTTGGTGCCGGATGCGCGGGCGCCGCCAAACGGTTGTTGTCCGACCACCGCGCCGGTGGGTTTGTCATTGATGTAGAAATTACCGGCAGCGTTTTCCAGCTTGCTCAGGGCCAGGCTGACCGCGGTCCGCTCGCTGGCGAACACGGCGCCGGTCAGGGCGTAGATGGAGGTCTGGTCGCATAGCTCCAGCGTTTCAGCATATTTTTCGTCATCGTAGACATAGATGGTCATCACCGGTCCGAAGATTTCCTCTTCCATGGTCCGGTAGTGCGGATCGTCGGCGAGGATCACGGTGGGCTCGATAAAATAGCCCTCGCTGTCATCGTAACCACCGCCGATGATGATCCTGGCGTCATCCGCTTTCTTCGTGTATTCGATGAATTCGGTGATGGTCGTAAACGCGTTCTCATCGATAACAGCGTTGAAGAAATTGCCAAAGTCGGTAACCGGGCCCATCTTGATTTTGGCCATGTCGTGTTCCAGCCCCTTGTGCACTTCCGGCCACAGAGATCGCGGAATATAGGCGCGTGAAGCCGCCGAGCATTTTTGCCCCTGGAATTCAAATGCACCGCGGATGATCGCCGTCACGACCTTCTTCACGTTGGCGCTTGAGTGGGCAAAAATAAAGTCCTTGCCGCCGGTTTCACCGACGATACGCGGATAGGATTTGTACTTGTCGATGTTGCTACCGACCGTCTGCCACATCTGGTGGAAAACAGCGGTCGATCCGGTGAAGTGGATACCGCCGAGATCGCGGTGGTCGAGGCAAACCCTGCCAACCATGGAGCCGCGTCCGGGGATAAAATTGATGACGCCATCGGGCAGGCCGGCTTCCTTGAGTATCTGCATGATCAAATAGGGCGTGTACACACACGACGAGGCAGGCTTGAGCAGGACCGTGTTACCCATGATCGCCGGCGCCGTCGCCAGGTTGCCGGCGATGGCGGTGAAATTGAAAGGCGCCACCGCAAACACGAAGCCTTCCAGCGGGCGTTGTTGCACCGAGTTCCAAACACCCTTTGGTGAAAAGAGCGGCTGGTCGCTGTAAACCTGTTGCGCAAAATAGACATTGAAACGCAGGAAATCGATCAATTCACAGGCTGCATCGATTTCGGCCTGGAAGGCGCTCTTGCTGGTCGACAGCATGCTGATGGCATTCATGACATAGCGGTATTTGCCCGACAGCAGTTCGGCCGCCTTGAGAAAGATACCGGCGCGCTCTTCCCAGCGTAATGCCGCCCACTGCTGCTTGGCGGCCATGGCTGCATCGATAGCCTGCGCGATTTCAGCCTCACCGGCCTGGTGGTAGTCCGCCAGTACATGCTGGTGATCATGTGGCATGACCGCCTGGCCGAGATTGCCGGTGCGGACTTCCTTGCCGCCAATGATCAGCGGTATCTCAATCCGTTTGCCGGCGATCTCATCGAGCGCGGCTTTCAGTTTTGCACGCTCGGGTGAACCGGGAGCGTAGTCATAAATCGGTTCGTTGAACGGCATCGGGACTTTGAGAATGGCATTGTTGAGCAGATTCATGGGGTACACCTTTTTGTCTTTCAAACTGTGAGTGCAGGGTTGTTCATGTAAGCGGATATTTTACAGTGTTTTCAGGTGTAGTCCGACCTCTGCATCCAACTTATCTGCTGTATTCTGACCTGCAGGTACAGCAGAAAGTTACGCCATACGCCAGGCAGTCCGCTGCTTCACACGGTGCTATTTTTGTGCGCCTAGCGATTGACGTCTTCCCAGCAAACCGGACTCACGTCGTCGTGTTTCAGACGGCGTTTGCCCATGCGATCAATACGCATGGTCAGACGGCAGGCCGGGTCCGGGCAGACGCAGCGGCTATCGGTTTCCATCCAGTCAGCGGGGTGGCATTGGCGTTGCTTGGCAGGTAACAACGGAATGACCGACTGTAATGCGAACAGGCAGAAATCCTTCTGGGCCGGCAACGAAATCTTGCCGCCCTTGAGATAAAAATGGTCACCTGTGGCCATGTTGCAGGTGCAATGACCCTCGATCGATTCCACCTCGACTTTAAGGTCATACAGTTCAAATTCGTCAGCCTGGTTCGGGTTTTTATTCATGATATTCCATCCACTTCATATTCCATCCACTTCGGCAGAGCCCGCACGGACATGTGCCCGTTGATTGGTTTCAGAAGATTATCGCCGCATAGCCGGGCAGTTTCACGATCGACAACCATATCGAAATGATCGCGCCGATAACAAGTATCACGTTACGGCCGGTACTTGCCCTGTGCGGACCCATCACCTGCCGGCGGTTCACCAGCACGATGACGATAATCATCACCATCGGTATCAGCAAAGCATTGACACCCATCAGCAGCAGGACTTTCAAAAGGGCCGGAAAATTCCAGAACGGGGCCAGGATCGCGGGTGCGAAAACCCAGAACTTCAGCATGTGTTTGAATGGTACGTTATCCGCCCTGTCATGCCAGTCGTAACCAAACATATCGAGCATCCAGTAAGTGATGACCTGCGCCACCACGATAAAGGTGGTCAGCGCCGCCAGGCAAATACCAATCGAGAAAATCAGCGGTCCGAGGAAACCAAGACCGGCGGGGAATGCTTTGACCAGCACTTTTGCTGCTTCGTGCACCGTGTCGATCTCGGCATGATCCGCCAGGCTGTACAGCGCAAAACCACCCGCCACCACCACGAATATCGAATAGCAACCAAACACCACTCCAAGGTTGATGACCGCCTTGTGGAATTCCCGTTTCAGGTCCGGTGTCCCCTTGCTGTTGTCTGCGCTCATGTACGGGATACCCAACAGGGCAGCCGGCGCCAATGCCGTACCGATAATGGCCATGATGGACTGCCATGAAAGACGCGGGCTGTCTGAACCGGGGACTGCGAGATTGTCCGGAATCCGCGGAACAAAACCGTTGATGATCGCGTGCCACTCCTGGAAGCCACGCAGGGCAACCACCAGGAAGCAGACGAGCATGACGACCATCAACACGGTCATGGCCTTTTGCATGCGCTCATAGCCGTTTGATGAAAGCAGCCAGTAAATACCGGCGGCAACCAGCAGGGACAGCCCAGCCTCGGCGAATCTGTAGGCCTCCATGTAATCTGCCGTGGCGCCGTTTTCGGGCGGATAGAAAGTAAACACGGACATCAGCGCCGAGGTCATGACGGACATCTGACCCATACCCACCAGCAAATGCACAGGCACGTTGATCAACAGGATGAACCAGGCAACCGCCGGATGGATGTTTGACCTGATCAGTGACAGCATACCCTGATCGGTATTCAGAAGACCGATACGTGATGCGGAGTCCACATAGATGACAAACAAGGGCAGGATAGCGACCACGACCCAGAGCAGGTCATAGCGGAACCAGGCACCGGCGAGAATGAACGTGGCAACCGCGCCCGCACCCATCGTGCCTGCAGCCATCACCGCTGCGGGCCCCACAATCCTGGAAAATAAACCGGCAGTCTTACTCATACATCATTCACCGGCATCATTCACCGGGAAGTGTCTCCCGCCTGGTTGAGGTTGTACTTCATGATTCGTCCGTGGCGGCCATCCCGGTCACGTTCAATATCATAGACGTCGCCGGGGATGCGCGATCCTGAATCAATGACCGACTCGATGGCTGCAAGCTCCGCCGTCTCCAGCTTCAGACACGCGATTTTTTGCAAACTTTCAAGGTGCCTGGCATTGCGCGCGCCGATAATGACCGCCGCTACGGATTTTTGTTGCAAGACATAGCGGGCCGCAACTTCCGCAATATTTACAGCGTGCGCCTCTGCGATGTTTTGCAAAACCCGCAGTAATTGCTGAAAGATATCGAAGCCGCCGATTTCTTCCATGATCAGCTGGTATTTGACCAGTGACCTGTTTTCCGAATATTGCCCGGCTGCCGCCCCGAGATACTTTTCCGTCAGGAATCCACCTGCCACGGTTCCGTAGCACAGATATGACATGTCATGCTGCTGGATGAATTCCTGCATGCGGCCTGCTGGCCGGTCGTCAAGCACCGAATACTGGACCTGGTTGGTGATCAGCGGACAACCCGCATCCAGCATTTCACGCAAACCGGCCAGATTGAAATTGGTTGCGCCGATATATCTGATTTTACCGGCTTTCTGCAAATCGACGAGGTGCAGACAGACATCGACATAACGCGGTACCGAATAGTCCCACCAGGCAAATTGCACCAGGTCGAGTCTCTCGACACCCAGGCGGGTGAGAGAACGGTCTATGATTTTTTCAGTGTCCGCTTTCGATACCTTCGCCAGGGCATCCAGGTCGGGTACGTACTTGGTGTGTATCTGCACCGGGGGAAGTTCGCCATTGTTGATCTCATGCTCGATGTTTCCGCAGAAACTTCCCGATCAGTTCCTCGACCCCGGTGTAGATGTCCGCACAGTCAAACGTCGTGATCCCGGCGCTTACAAAATCACGCATATCGGCGATCGCCTGCCGTTCATCAATGTGCCCGTGGCCACCCGCCAGTTGCCATCCGCCCTTGATGACTTTCGAGATGGAATAATCATCCCTGAGTGTCGTTCGTAGTTGCCTGAGATCCATCCGATCAAGCGACCTCCTGGCGCATGAATTGCAAATCGATAATCGTGGGAAATGAGCACCGTGGTGCGCGGTCACTTTACCATGAAGCATCTGTTTCGAAACGGACACAGTGTGGTGTTAAACGAAAAAACCGGTATTTATTGCGTTATGCCTGATAGTTTGATTTGATTGTCGCCGGCGCGAATGCGAGGAGAATACAAATGAGACCCGGGGAATCGAATCAATTGCGTTTTATGGCACCGGTCAATAAGACCCTGAAATGGCTGCTCGCGGGTGTCCTGTTTTTGTGGGTCGGTGCTGCGCAGGCGCAAACCCAGGCGTTGATTAAGACCTACATCAGCCAATGGAAAGACTTCTACCCGAGTTCGGCGTTCGGCGAAGGTCAAAAGTCGGCCGCCTGGCGTTTTGAGGACTTCTCTGCGCAACGTGTTTCAGACTGGCTGAAGTTCAACCATCGTGCTGAAGAAATCCTGTTGTCCGCGCCGGACAGTGCGCCTTTGAATGACCGGGTTGATGCCGAGGTGCTGCTGCGCCAGGTCAGGCTGGAACTGGAACTCTGGGAACAGGATAAGCCGCTTTCCCAACAACCACAGTGGTATACGGGCAAGATTTCAGAGGCGCTGACTTATGTCCTGGTATCGGAAAAGTTAAGCCCTGATGAGAAATTCCGGGCTGTTTCTGTGCGTCTTGATGGCGTCGTTGCCCTCTGCAGACTGGGGATCGAAAATTTACGTGATGGTAATCCCGCAAGAACCGAAGATGCTTTGAAAGCCCTGGAACGAACCATCGGTTTCTACAAGAACGAGCTACTGGCGCAATCCGCAGACTGGACCAGCAATGAGGATCGCGAGGGGTTTGTCGAATCGGTTGATAAGACCACCCAACAGATGCTTGAACTGGCAAACCATATCCGTAACAAGGTCTTACCGGTGGCTTCGGTTCCGGATAAATTCGGAGCGGAAGTGTATACGCGCAAACTCGCCATTTTTTCGATAACAGTGTAACGCCTGAGACCCTGCCGGTCATGGCGCTGGAGGAAATTGACCGGGTTCGCGAATTGATGCTGGACCTCGCAGCTGCCTGGTGGGATGAACAAAACCCGGGTACCGACAGACCCGATGGTCAGTTATTACTTGATGCCGCCATCGCTGCGATGGAGGAAGATCGCGCAGACAACCGGGAAGACTTTCTACTGGTGTTCAGAAAGGCGACCAAAGAAGCTGTGGAATTTGTAGTCCGGCATGAACTGGCGACGGTCCCGGCGAATCGTGAGATCAAAGTCGAGTTATTGCCACCACATTCACCGCTCGCCAGGATAGGCGGTGTGTTCCCGCCCGGTCCCTTTGACCCCGAAGCGAAAACGCTTCTCTACCTGCCGTCCATTCCCGATGATGCCCCCAAGGCTGAGAAAGAAGGGTTTTATCGCTCATTCAACAATCATTTCAACAGGATGATTATCGCGCACGAAATATTCCCCGGTCATGCGATGCAGTTCATAGTGGGCCTGTTGCATGCGAGCGAAGTACGGGCATTGTTCACAAACCCCTATTATGCGGAGGGGTGGGCGTCCTTCAGTGAAGTCCTGATGCTGGACGCGGGTTGGGGCGATGGCAATAAACTGACCCGGCTGGCGCATTTACGCAAGCGCCTGGAAAATGCCACGCGGGCCTACATCAGCGTCATGGTGCATACCCAGGGCTGGAGCAAGGAGCGTGTGATCGAGTTTGCAAGTACGCGGGGTTTGTTGCCGGCCCAGTTCGCGGCCAACCTGTGGGACCGCGTTTCCGGCCTGTACATGTCATTACAATTGACTACCTACTTTGTCGGTTACCACGAATTCGAAGCGCTTTGGCTTGAGGAGCAACAACGGCTTGGTGATAATTTTGTGCCGCGGGAGTTCGTCGATTCCATGCTCGCGACCGGCTCGGTCCCGATGGCGGCCTTGCGTGAGATTATCCGGCAATAAAGTGGCATATCACTTTTTTTAGACGCGGAATTTGCACATCAGACAGGAGCGGAATTAGCGCAATGAGTCTTACACCACCGCACCGGGTTCAACACGCATGCACATCGTACAGCACTGTAGTAAAGTACGTGCCTCGTCAGATTCCGGGTTCGAGTTCATGTTAGTGAGTTATCCCTCAAAACCAGATCAAATCGAAAACCTTGCAACGGAAACGCAGGTTTCCGAGTTGGGTAACAGTGACAGAATCCGTCTGAAATTTGGCAGCTACGGCATCGAAATAATCGAGAACGACCTCAGGATCCGGGTCTCAAATCTGTACAGCACGAATGCCGGTGTCAAGACAAACCGCACCTTCGCCGTGGTCATGTATCCGGCGGTGATCGAGCCGGCTTTCAGCAGGGAACACGAAGCAATAATCAATGGACAATCCATTGGCATTGTTTTCAAGGACTGCGGCTGGCTGATCGAAAAACACCATCAATACATCGGCGAACTGGAAATCGGCTCTGATTTCACCGCCGTCCATTCCATTTTTGGCGATATCGGCGAAGTTCGCCCGGTCATCCACGTGTATTCGCTATTGGTAAAAAAGAACGACGTGCAGTTTCACTATGCCTCAATCGCCGAAGTGCATCACCCCGACTATATCTGCCTGGAAGACCTGAAAGACAATCTACGGCAGTGAATTCGACGGCAGCCCGGAAAAGAACAAGGACACCATCGATTTTCTCAGGATTGTTGAGTCCAAAATGCAGGGTGTTTGATCGCTGCTAACATGCTTGTCAAAACTTTTGGCCAGTATTTTACTTTTCTAATATCAACGCTGACTCATCGCAATCCTGTCCAGAGATGGTGGAACAACTATTCCGCTAGATGTCAATTTCAGCATGGCCGCTGACTTTTTTGGTGGTTTCGTTTGAGTCCGTGCGCTCAACAGGCCGGGTGATATTCACTGCCCAGGCTTATCCGGCCCTGCGGGCTACCCTCAGCCAGGATTCCGCCTGATCGGGACCGCGCTGATGGTAAATTCTTTACCATCAGCGCTCGATTTTCATCCATGCCCAAATATATAAGATTGGCGCCCCGGGCGAAATCCTGTCTTCGGCGGATAAATGGGCAGTGAAGTACCACCCGGCCTGCTGAGCTCTTCAGCTGAAAGCTGTGCACCCTGATTCAGACCCGGCAGGTGCTTGCTGGCTGGGCGAACTTTGAAGCGCCGAGTAGCCGGACGGATCAGGGACGATCGGGCAGGAAGCCCGATCGAGGCCGACCAATACAGGATGTATTGTGAGGCCGGTCCCGTTAAGATCCGGCCGGCTGCGAGGGTAGTCCCGGATCTCAATCCGGGACCGCTGGCATGAGAGCACAGACAGCAAGCACCTGCCGGGTCCTTGCACCATTGTCAGGTTGTCTGTTTCACGGCCCTGGCATGAACAACCTTGCTGGCATTCACAACTCGAAGTCTCATCCAACACCGCTCTCGTTAAGCCTGAACAACTCGGTATTACCACCGATGGCCGCCGTGTTGATGGTCAATACCTTTTCGTTGGCGAAACGCAGCAGATAATGTGGTCCACCGGCCTTTGGCCCGGTGCCTGAAAGGCCCATGCCACCGAAGGGTTGCACCCCAACTACCGCGCCGATCATGTTGCGGTTGACATAGGTGTTTCCGACCGAATGCTTTGCGAACAGGTCCAGCCACCGGCCCTCGATTCGAGAATGCACACCGAAGGTCAGACCAAATCCCGTATCGTTGATGTCGGCCATGACCCTGGCCATATCACCGTGCTTGTAGCGTATCACGTGCAGGATCGGGCCGAATTCCTCGTCTTTCAGCATTGACAGGGCAGGGATCTCGAAAATATGCGGGGCGAGGTATGAGCCGTCTTCCAGACCGTCGGGAACTTCGGCCCTGGCGATCAGCCTGGCCTCCTTGTGCATGCGGTCGATGTGCTTTTCCAGGCCGTTGCGCGAACTCACGTTGATGACCGGTCCGATGTCGGTGGCCAGCTCCAGCGGATTGCCGATCCGGCGTTCGGCCAGCGCGCCCTTGAGCATGCCGATGACCTTGTCGGCGATGCTGTCCTGCAGGTAGAGCACACGCAGGGCGGAGCAACGCTGCCCGGCGGAAGAGAAAGCGGATGTCAGGACATCATCGATGACCTGTTCGGGCAGGGCCGAGGAATCGACGATCATGACGTTTTGTCCACCGGTTTCGGCAATCAGCGTATTGATGGGTCCGTTCTTGGCGGCCAATGCGCGATTGATCGTCTGGGCCGTGCCGGTTGAGCCGGTCAGAGCCACACCGATAATCCGTTCATCGGACACTACGGCCGCGCCCATTTTTGAGCCGCGGCCATTGAGCAGGTGCAGTACATCCGTCGGCACACCGGCCTCGTGCATCAGGCGCACCGCGTAAGCCCCGACCAGCGGGGTCGGGTCGGCGGGCTTGGCGATGACGGCATTACCCGCAGCCAGCGCCGCGGTGATCTGTCCGGTGAATATGGCCAGCGGGAAATTCCACGGCGATATGCAGAAGAACACGCCACGGCCGTGCAGGGACAGCTTGTTGCTCTCACCGGTGGCGGACTTGAGCACCATCGGGCTGGCGAAATTCCGTCGTGCCTGCAGGGCGTAATAGCGGCAGAAATCGGCCGCTTCACGTACCTCGGAAATACCATCGGCGATGACCCTGCCGGCCTCCCTGGCGAGCAGGTCGATGAATGTTACGCGGTGTTCTTCGATCAGGTCCGCCAGACGTTCAAGGATCTTTGCACGGCTTTCTCCGCCGACGGCATTCCAAGCCTTTTGCGCCTTGACCGCTGCATCCAGTGCGCGGTCGATGTCCGCATCACCGGCATGCCGCATGCTGCCGACGACAATGTTTCTGTTGGCAGGACTGGTGACCGGAATCTCTTCACCACCGACCGCCTGACCGCAGACAATGGATGGCGCTTCGTAGGTGTTCGAGGATATCTTCGCCAGTGCGTCAATCAGCGCCTGGCTCTCGAGCGGGTTCGTCAGGTCCAGGCCGGTCGAATTTTTCCTGTCGCCGTACAGGTTGAGCGGAACCGGAATACCACCGTGACGCTTGTCGGACATGGCTGCAACGGCGCTGACCGGGTCGCTGACCACGTCTTCCACCGGCACGTCGGCATCCATGAAGCGGTTTACAAAGCTCGAGTTAGCGCCGTTTTCCAGCAGACGCCGTACCAGGTAGGGCAGCAGGTCTTCATGCGCGCCCACCGGTGCATAGGTACGCACACGCGGCATGTCCTTGATCACTTTGGCCGCGGATTTGTAGAGCAAAACGCCCATGCCGTGCAGACGCTGGAATTCCATCTCCGTGCCTTTGCCCATGGCAGCCACGGCGGCGAGGGAATGTGCGTTGTGCGTGGCGAACTGGGGATAGAAGGCATTGGGTGCTGCCAGCATACGCTGGGCGCAGGCCAGGTAACACACATCGGTGGTGACCTTGCGTGTCCACACCGGGTAATCGGCGAAACCGTATTCCTGTGCGTGTTTGACTTCGGAATCCCAATAGGCGCCCTTGACCAGGCGTGTCGGGAAACGCCGGCCGGTTTCTTCAGCCAGCGCAATCAGCCAGTCGATCAGCAGGGGTCCGCGTTTCTGGTAAGCCTGTACGACCAGGCCGAGCCCCTGCCAGCCATCGAGTTCCGGGTCGCGTGACAGCGCTTCAAATATCTCCAGGGAAATATCCAGCCGGTCCGCTTCTTCGGCGTCGATGGTCAGTTGCATTTTATGTGTTTTGGCCAGCAGCGCCAGTTCCTTGACCCTGGGCAGCAACTCGGCAAGCACGCGTTGTTTCTTGACCGCCTCGTAACGCGGGTGCAAAGCGGACAGCTTGATCGAAACCGATGAACGGTTGGCGATATCGTCGCCTTCATCAGCGATCGCCTTGCCGACTTCGCCAATGACCTGGCGATACAGGTTCAGATAGCGTTCCGCGTCCTTGGCGGTGCGCGCGCCTTCGCCGAGCATGTCAAATGAAAAAAGCCTCTTACCCGCCTCGCGTTTTGCCCGTTGTTTCAGGGCCTCCTTGATGGTGCGGCCAAATACGAACTGGTGGCCCATGATACGCATGGCCTGCATCACGGCTTTACGTATCACCGGTCCGCTCAACCTGGCGACCGCGGACTTGGTCCAGCCGGCCGCATCGCGGGTTATATTCTTGTCCAGCTTGATGACACCACCGGTCAGCATCAGCGCCCAGACCCCGGCGTTAACGAACAGGTCCTCTGAACCGCCGCGGTGATCCGCCCAGTTGCCCGAGGCAATTTTTTCCGCGATCAGCTCATCCTGGGTTTCTGCATTGGGGATACGTAACAGGGCTTCCGCCAGGCACATCAACGCCACGCCTTCCTGGTTGGACAGACCAAACTCCTGCATGAAGGCGTCGAGGGTGCCCCGCTCGGCACTCATCTCCCTGGATTTGGTGACGATGTCATGGGCAGTTGCAACGATTTCATCGCGGCCTGCCTGGCTGAGTGAAAAATCTGCCAGCATGCTGGCGGCCATCTTGTTCTCGTCGGCATGTTTATTCTGACGAAGGGCGAGACGGGCCTTGGATAACGGCGAATTGGCAGTGTTGTTCACAAAAATCAGACCTCTATGGTGAAAACATCGGATTGAATATTATGTTATAAAAACTACTAAAATATACGGTATATGCTGCTGTATTGCGGTTTAAAACGTTATAAGCACTAGGAAAACACAGTTTAAACAGGTGAGTATGCTATGAGTAAATCAAAAACCCGGCCACTGGACCGCATCGACCTCAAGATCCTTCGCTTGCTGCAGGGCAATGCCCGTATGACCAATGCAGACCTCGCCCGCGCGGTTAACCTCAGTCCGACACCGTGTCTCGAACGTGTCCGGCGTCTCGAGGCGGAGGGCTATATCCTCGATTATGTCACCTTGTTGAATCCACAAAAGCTGGGCGCCGGGGTGATCAGTTTTATCCAGGTAATGCTTGATCGTACCAACCCGGACGTGTTCAACCGCTTCAAGCAACAGGTGTCCCTGTGTCCCGAGGTCATGGAGTGTCACATGGTTGCGGGCGGCTTCGATTACCTGTTGAAAGTCCGTACCAAAAGTATGCTTGAGTATCGCAACTTCCTGGGTGAAACCCTGGCGGGCATGTCAGATATCAAGCAGACCCACACCTACGTGGTCATGGAGGAGGTCAAGTCGACCCATGCGATCACCGTCTGAAGCCTTGCCCCCAATGGCGAATAATGGGCTACTATTTGAGCCTGGGACTTACGGAGACAGAAAATGATCAGTGGCAGTATCGTCGCACTCGTAACACCCATGCTGGATGACGGTTCAGTCGATTGGGACAGCATGGATGCGCTTGTGGATATGCATATCCGTGAAGGCACCGGCGCGATCGTGTCAGTTGGCACTACGGGTGAATCCGCCACGCTGTCGGTCAGGGAACACTGCGAGGTGATTGCCCACACGGTGAAAAAGGTCGGCGGCGCCATACCGGTGATTGCCGGCACCGGCGCCAACTCCACCGATGAGGCGATCGAACTGACCGCAGCGGCGAAGGACGATGGTGCCGATGCCTGTCTGCTGGTCACGCCGTATTACAACAAACCGACCCAGGAAGGCCTATACCAGCACCACAGGAAGATCGCGGAAGCCGTGTCGATTCCGCAGATACTCTACAACGTTCCGGGGCGCACCGGTGTCGACATGCTGCCGGCGACCATTGGCCGGCTCGCCGACATCGAAAATATCGTCGGAATCAAGGAGGCGACGGGTGATCTGCAGCGCGGGCGTGAGGTACTGGATATCTGTGCCGGCAGGATTGCGGTCTACTCCGGGGACGATATCACCGCGGCGGAACTCATATTGATGGGCGCGGCAGGGTAATATTTCGGTAACCGCCAATGTCGCACCCGCATTGATGGCGCGATTATGTGAACTGGCGCTGTCCGGTGATGAACTTGAAACCCGTGCGCTCAATGCCAGCTTGCTGCCGTTGAGCAAGGCGCTGTTCCTTGAGTCGAATCCGATTCCGGTCAAATGGGCCCTGGCCCGGCAGGGGCGCATCGGCAGCCACCTGAGACTGCCCATGACCGAACTCGCGCCGGCCTTTCACGCGCCATTGAGCGACGCGTTACGCGCGCTGGATCTGCTCTGACCTGCGTAACCCGAATCAGAACTCCGAATCAGAACATTTCGGAGCTGTCGATATCTTCCTCTTCGACCGGGGTACGGTTCGGGATAAAGTCCCCCGTGACCATCTGGTCATAGGACAGGCCGGGGCCGACCATCGGGTAAACACTGGCGTCCGGTCGATAATGACCTCGAGAAAAGCCGGCCCGGGAAATTCCAGCCACTCGCTGATCACGCGCTTCAGATCTTCTTTCCGCTCCAGACGCACGGCAAACCTGAAGCCATCGGCTTCGGCGGTCTTGACAAAATCCTTTGAGCGCAGCGACTTGTCACTGTAGGACATGCGTCCCTTGTAAAACAGCTTCTGCCACTGCCTGACCATGCCGTCACCGTAGTTGTTCAGCACCAGCACCTTGACCGGCAGATCATAGCTGGTGGCGGTTTCGAGCTCACCGATATTCATGCGGATACTGGCGTCGCCGTCGATATCGATGACCAGGTGACCGGGCATGGCAAACTGTGCGCCGATCGCGGCCGGCAGGCCAAAACCCATCGTGCCCATGCTGCCCGAAGTCAGCCACAGCCTGGGATGTTGGAAATCGAAATACTGTGCGGCCCACATCTGGTGTTGGCCGACACCGGTGGTAATAATGGCATCGCCACCGGTGATGTCGTTGATGGCCTCGATCACCGCGTAGGGCTGAATGAGATCACTGTCACGGTCGTAGTTCAGGCCATAGGTTTCCTTGAGCCTGGCAATTTCATCGTGCCACGGACTGAAATCCGTGCGGATATCCGCGTTCCAACGCGTAGTCACAGAGAATCTGGAGGTCTTGCTTGAGAATACCCACATGGCTCCAGTCCACCGTCTTGACCTTGCCGATTTCCGACGGATCGATATCAAACTGCGCGATATGCCTGGATTTGGGTGCAAATTTTGCAGGCACGCCGGCCACCCGGTCATCGAAACGCGCGCCGACGGCGATCAGGAAATCACAATCCTCCACGGCGTAATTGGCGGAGGCCAGGCCATGCATGCCCAGCATGTGCAGGGACAGGGGTTCCGTTGGTATCCACCGCGCCGATGCCCATCAACGTGGTGGTGACGGGAATCCCGAAATAGGACTGCGAAACGGCGCAATTCCTCGCTGGCGTTGCCGTTGATGACCCCGCCGCCGGCATAAATCAGCGGCCGGTTGGACATGCTGCAGCATATCGAAAAACGTTATCGCATTGTTCGGTCTTCGAGCACGTTTTTGCGCAGCGCATGGATACGTTGCCGGTAGCCGCGCACGGGCAGTAATCCGGCGCCCTTGAAAATACCGCTCCAGTTCTGGACGTCCTTGGGCAAATCGACCACCACCGGTCCGGGCCGGCCGGTTCGGGCGATCTCGAACGCCGTGCGCACCGTTTCTTCGAGCAATTCCGGGTTGGTGACCAGGAAGGTGTGCTTGGATACCGGTCCGAGACAACTGGATACCGGTGCTTCCTGGAATGCATCGGTGCCGATCGCGGCAAGTGGAACCTGGCCGCAGATCACCACGATCGGGGTGGAATCGGCCATGCAATCCCTGACCGGTGTTACAGTATTGGTCGCGCCGGGACCGGAGGTCACCATGACCACGCCGACTTCGCCCTTGGCGCGTGCGTAACCCGCCGCCATGAAACCGGCACCCTGCTCATTGGCCGGCACGATCAGCGGCATGGGCTCGACACCATTTGTCATCCGCGTGTCTTGCGTTATAGCGGAAGATCGCATCATAGGTCGGCAAAATCGCACCGCCGCTGTAGCCAAAAATGGTGTCGACACCTTCATCTGCCAGCACCTGGACAACCATTTCTGCGCCGGTCATCGGCGTGCCGGCAAGTGGGTGAGGTTCGGATCGCGGGTATTTTGCTCATGAGCTTCATGGTTAACGAGTTTCGATTAATTATCAGCGCATTGCAATAGCCATTAAACTACGCGAATATTAAACACTGAACAGCTGAATTGAAATTCAGACTTTCGAACCGGGAAATAGCAAAATGCGACACATAATCTCTATCCTGATGGCAAACGAAGCAGGCGCACTGGCCCGCGTGGCTGCCTTGTTTTCAAGTCGCGGTTACAATATTGAATCCCTCAACGTCGCCCCGACCGACCACCCCGAGGTATCACGTCTGACGCTGGTTACGAGGGGTTCGGATGAGGTTATCGAGCAGATCAACCACCAATTGCTGAAATTGGTCGATGTCGTCAATACGGCCGACATGACCCGGGATGATCATATCGAACGTGAACTGCTGATGATGAAGGTTAAAATCCGGCTCGGGTCGACCCAGGCTTTGCTGGACCTGATAAAAAACGCCGGCGCCCGCGTGCTGGATGATTGCCCGGAAACCTACACGCTGGAATTGACCGGCGCTACTAACCACATGGATGAGTTCATTACCAAGGTCGGCGAATGTGCTGAAATACTCGCCGTTGTCCGCAGTGGGGCCATGGCGATTGCCCGTGGTCGAAAGTTACTCAGTTAGGCTGTCTGAATTAACCCTTCGACCCGGACCAACTTCTGCGTTACTCGTTTAGCTCTTTCACCAACTTTTGAAATTCGGGGTTATTCCGCAACAAGGTCCGGCCTGTTTCGATCAACTTGTCGACCTGTTCATCGCTGAGTTTAAAACTCGTGGGAACCCCGTTTAAAAATGCAAGGAGGTCAGGGTTTGGAACATCCTGGATACTGACACCGATGAGATGTGTCTGTACCTGAGTTTCAGGCGTTGAAAGCATTTTCGCCCAATTCTCCACCTTTTCTGCTACCAGCGTTATGCTGTCTTCGTCGTAACGTCTGAGTTGCAGGTTGGTGACAGCACTGACCACACCTGCTGCAGACGGTTCTTTATTGCTTGTATCCATATTGAGCGTGGCTTCGGACGTAGTGGTGGCATTGAC
The DNA here is from genome assembly GCA_963727635.1 of uncultured Gammaproteobacteria bacterium. Lineage (GTDB taxonomy): Bacteria > Pseudomonadota > Gammaproteobacteria > Xanthomonadales > SZUA-36 > SZUA-36. The sequence goes on from CAVSHP010000015.1 coordinate 438,217, forward strand.
CACGATGACCACGATCTGTCGTGGCACTCTTTCACCCCGCGCGCGGGATTCTTCAGGGCCACCGGACTCTGCCATGATGTCTGAAACTGCGCGCAAACCAAGGTTGTCGGTGATACCACCATCTACAAAATGAACATACTTGCGCTTGTCCTTATCGGCGTAGGTCTCCAGTTGCCTGATGAGCAAGGGTAATTTGTCCTTGTCATACATTTCCGCGGCCTTGTGCAACTCGCTTGTGCCGAGTAACTGCATGTTGCTGCAGGTGTCATAATTTCTTACAACGATCGGGTTAAAAAGGACCGGCACGGCAGATGACGCGGCAACCGCATTGGCTATGGGATAGTCAGCCAGTTCGGAACATAGCAGGTCAAAATATTCCTGGATAAAAGAAAATCGAATGCCATAGGCCAGGTCGGATGAGTTGATGACTATCATGGGACGATCCGGCCGGATCATGTCTTTAAACGTCGCATCGTGGAACAAAAACTTCTGGTAATACTTGATGGCTGACTCGGTTCGACCGTTCTTGCTGAACAGCAGGAATGGATCGAAGGTTCGCCATAACAGGTGTTTTTCCAGATCGAATTTCAGGAAATCATCTTCAAAATGCTCAAAGATACCATCGCCGTGCAGACCATAATAGGCAGAGGTGAAACTTCCGCCCGACACCGAACTGATGTAATCAACTTCGTCCAGCAGTCTCAATGCCTGGCCTTCATATTTGATCTTGGTATCGCGCAATTCCTGCATTACACCGTAGGACAGGGCTGCGGCCCGTGTGCCGCCGCCGGAAAATGTCAGGATGAACGCGATATCGTTGTTGAGGTGTGACATTTTCCAGTCATGCAGTGAATACCTGTCAGCCACACGCGGGTCAGGGATCGCAATATTTTTCGGCGTGCCATAGTTGGCGCACCCGCTCAACAGCGACAGCAACAGCATGAGGCATGCCAGTTTTTTCCCCGTTATCGGAACGCTGAAGGTATAAATTGATTTTACTGCGTAAATTACTCGTGCAAGGTCACCGCTATTCATCTGATTGATCTCCCCACACCCAATCGAATCCGGGCGATTTTATTCAAATAGATAAACCCAATTCTCTGGTTGTTATCAACATGGAATTCTTGCTTGAATTATGCTCCATTGTCAGAACGTAAACCAGCCAGGAGCGCGGCCCGCACAAATCGACTGGCCACACTCAGACAGGCTGCGCAATCGAAGGCTGGAACCCCTCGTTCCGCTGGTAGCATGGGGTTCAATTATGATAACTTGCAAACTGAATCTCTCACCACCTGATGTTGGAGCTAGACAAGGATTCAGGTGATCGTTTGTAAGTCATTTTGTGATTTGCAGGTATAAGATGCCGGCATGAGGTGACATCGAGGAGTTTTGCCACATGAGTAATTTCCCCATTGGAAAAACAGGGTTTATCGTTTCTCTTCTGACGACCGTCATCCTGGTTTCGGGGTCGCTACTGGCCGGGGATGGTTTACCTTCTACAGACGCAAATGTCGTTGCATCTGGAGCACAGGACACGACATCAACTTCAACTGCGAAATCTGCAATACCCCAGGAACCCGGAACCTCAGATACACCAGCATCGAACAGATGACAGCCTGCTGCGGGCGATACAGCAATTGCAGGCGCAACTGGCTGCGCAAAGCAAACAGATCGAACAACTCCAGCAACAATACACCAGGGAGGTTCAGGCCCGCCAAAAGGAAATTGATAAACAGGATAAACAGATCAGCGCGCAGGCCGAACAGATCGATACCCAAAGACAGGCCATAAGCTCGCTGCAACAACAGGTCGATCAGTCGAAAACCCTCGCGGGTACCGGCATCACCGAAGAGGAAAAGGCCTTGCGCTCGCGTCTGGAAACACTGGAACAATCGATACAGAGCAGCCAGCAATCAGAGTCAACCTCTTATGACATCAAATCATTCCCCGGTTCGCTGCCGATTCCGGGTAGTTCCGCTGCCATCAAGATCGGTGGATTTGTGAAAATGAACGTGGTGGAAAGTTTTGATCCCATCGGCACCAATGACCGGTTTATCGTGGGTACCATTCCGGTTCCCCAGACCAGCGGACCCAACAATGCGGCATTGACGGTCAGTCAGTCCCGCTTGAACCTCGAGATGCGCGATACGACAAAATATGGCCCGGTAAGGGCTTTCCTTGAAGCGGATTTTGCCGGCAGCGGAGATACCTTCAGGCTGAGGCACGCATTTGGTCAATACAAGAGTTTCCTCATCGGTAAGACCTGGTCAACTTTTATGGATGCCCAGTCCAGTCCGGAAGATCTCGATTTTGAAGGCATAAATGGTCGGATATTGTTGCGCCAGGTGCAGATTCGATACTTCCCGAAGATCGGCCAGGACTGGCACTTGCTGGTGTCTTTGGAGGACCCGAATTCGATTGTTGCGGGTGGCACAGGGATCAACCAATACCCGGATTTCGTTGCGAGTGTTGAACGTACCATCTTTGACAGGTGGCATATGAAGTCATCAATGCTGTTGCGTAAATTGTATGGCGAGTGCGACTGCCTGGGCAACAAATCGGATACCGCGGGGGCATGGGCGTTCACCGTCAGTGGGATGACCGGTGTCAACCTTTGGGATGACCGTGATAACCTGCAAATCCAGCTCAGTTATGGTGAGGGATATTCACATTACGTCAATGACCTGGGAAGCATCAACGCAGCGGATGCGGTTTTTAACCCGCTGACAGGGCGGCTTGATCCGGTGCCGGTTTTTGCGATGTATGTTGACTTCCAGAAATGGTGGTCGCCGACCATGCGTTCCAATTTCAATTATGGTTATGTCAGTGTTCAAAACAAGTTCGCAAATATTGATCCTTCGGCATATTCTTCGGCATATAGAAGCACGAACCGGTTTGCACTCAACTATATCTGGTCACCCATAGCCCGTATCGATCTTGGAGCAGAGCTTCTCATGGGGTCGCGAACCAATCAAAACGGCGAAAAGGGTAAAGCAACGCAGGTGCAACTGTCAGCCAAGTACCGCTACTGAGCCTTGTATGCGGGTAAATGATCGAATTGCAGGGCTGATGGATATCCATCCCTGACGCCGGTAATTTCTAACATTCCATGGTAACGCTTGAGCGGTGGCAGAATGGCGGGTAGCTTGCCTACCGGCCTGTATTCATGCGTATGAAGTTGAGCATCTGTGTGCCGATCGGATTGTCCGGGTGCATGGAGGCCATGTCTTCGGCGATGGGTCTGGCCTGTTCGAACAAACCTCTTTTCAGGTAAAAATCGGCCAGTCCATACTGGAAATCCAGGTTTTGTGGTTCGAGATCCAGCGCGGCCCGCAAATGCTCCTCGGCGGCACCGCCATTTTGCAATTGCGCGTATAGAAGACCGAGGTTGTAATGGATACGGGCCCGTTCGGGCATGCCCTTCGAGGCCTGTTCGAGGTACGCTGCCCCCTCCGTGAAGTTTTGCATTTCAACCAGCAAAAGGCCGAGGGAGTACGCCGCATCATATAACGCCGGTTCGTCGGCGACGACTTCACGCAACAGGCGTTCGGCCTTTTCATTCTCGCCGCGTTGGCTGTAGAGGATGGCCAGGTTGACCTTCGCCGGGTAGAAGCGGTTATCGATACGAATGGCCTGCTGGTACTGTTTGAGCGCTTCCTCGGGCCTGTCCAGTTCGGTATCCAGAATGGCCAGGTTGTGACGGGAAGCGGCAAAATCTGCCGTGTACTCCATTGCCGCGATGTATTCCTGCAGTACATGTTGGATACACCGCCTTGTTCTCCCCGACCAGGTATTTGGCCATCCCCGCTGCCAAACGGTTGGCCGCTTCGATACGCACGGTTTTGACCGGGTCGTACAGGACGGGCGTAATCAACTTTGCCAGTTGCTCTGCGTCCGGCAGATGAATACTCTCGACCGCGGCCCTGCGTATCAGGGCCTCTTCATCCATCAACGCGATTTCCATCACCCGGGTCGTTTCTTCGCCGGGATAAGCGGACAGCAGGGAAAGTGCGGTGGCCCTGACGTTGACAGGGTAAAGCGTGTCTGTAGCCAGGCGCGAAAGTTCCGCTCCGGCGTCGGGGTCACCCGCGCGGGCGCGGGCGATCACCATGCCGTAGTGACTTCTTTGACCGGGTCCGTACCACTCGTGTACCCGCGCCTGCGACCATTGTGAGTCTTTATCGACATGGCAGCGCAGGCAGGCGTCAGGCGAGCCAATGGCGGCGTCGAGGACCGGGTCGGGTATCCTGAAACTGTGGTCCGGGCGGTAGTCCACGCCCATGTAATAACGGCCCGGCATGTGGCACTGGACACACATGGCGCCGCTTCCGACTTCGAACAGGACTTCGCCATCGGGCGATCTGATCGGCTCAGCATCTTCACCGGCAAACTTGTGGAAATGGTGCTGGATGGTGTTGTATTGCGCAGCCCGATGGCATTGCAGACACAGGTCGTTACCCTCCTTGACCAGCTTGATGGTGTGTACATCGTGGCAGTCGCTGCAACGTACATCGTGACGGTACATCTTGCTCTGGATAAAAGAGCCGTAAACGTACACTTCATCCTTGATCTGGCCATCTGCGAAGTAAAGGTCCTGGGTCAGCAGGCTGGGCAGGTAATTATCCAGCAGATCCGCCTTGGCATGCGTGTCATCCCCCATGGCCCCGCGGCGGGAGTGGCAGGGTGCGCACAGCTCAACCAGTTCCCGGGAATTTATGTCTGAAGTCTGCTGGGTTAGCTCATAGTTCGAAACCGCAGGTCGGGCCATTTCCGCCATCTCTGCCCAGGCCACGTGCCTGGAGCCAGCGCCGTGGCAGGCTTCACAACCGACATCGATATCTGACCAGGTGGTGTTATAGGTGTCCGTTTCTGGGTTGTAGTTCTTTTTGAGATTGGTCGAGTGACACTGGGCGCACATGCCATTCCAATTTTGCGCAGCGTTGGTCCAGTACAGCCAGTCAGCGGGATCTGTCGGGCCTACCGGTGGGACTTTGAACCATTGACCCTGCCTGGAATCCCAGGCGATCGGTAGCGTCTGCAGACGGCCGCCGGGGAAGGGAACGAGATACTGTTGCAGCGGAAACCAGCCAAATGTGTGGGTGATCTCAAAATCACCCATCTCACCGCCGGGGCCATTGGTATGCACAAAATATTTTCCATCCTTCCGGTAAAAACGCGAGGTGACCCCGTGGATGGTAAATTCGGCATCATTGAAATCACCCAGCACGGAGTTCTCATTGGCCACGTCCATGGCCAGATCGTGGTGCGAGCCTAGCCACTTGTCATACTCGGGCTTGTGGCAGTCCTGACACTTAAGACTGCCGACAAAGGTCGCATCGGGCCTGGAATTGACCGGAGCGCTCATGTCTTTGACGACAGAAAAATAGTAGACCGGCAGGGATACGATAATGACCACGAGCGCGAGCAGGCCGGCCAGTTCCCATTGTTTTGTTTTGTTGACCGGCTGGTTCATGTCTTTTTCGGGTAGGTGACCTGGTCTTGCGCAAACACTGAGCGTTTCGTGATCCGGCCCGTATTCACCGTCAGCACGTTGTTGTGAATATCGACCTGGTACAGATCCAGCGCCCTTGGTGCGGGTGCGCGGGTCACTTCACCACGGATATCGAATTCGGAAGAATGGCACGGGCAGATGAATTTGTTTTCGGATGACACCCACGGGACCGTGCAACTCAAGTGGGTGCACCTGCGCGACATCGCCAGGAAGCCGCCATCTTCCAGGCGGGCGAGGTAGAACTTACCGGAGACAAAGGCGCTGACCGTGCCGGGCTCGAAATTCTCCACCGGTCCGGCTGTGAAAACGCTTTCCTCATCTGCCGCCATTGACCCCGGCCGAGGTGACCTGAAGTAAGCAAAAACCATGGCAAGCACTTCAGCAAACGCCAGGCCGCCAAGTGCAAGCCACAGCTTGTTGAGAAAAGACCGGCGGGACAGGTTATCTTTTTCCATGGCCTAGGAAACCCACTCGAGTTGCATGCCCGCTCCGCGGAACCAGACCCCGATCATGGTCAGGACCACGAAGGACGTGACAAGCAGCGTAAACAAGGCCTGTACCGCTTCATTGTTGGTGGCACTGAAAGCCCTTTTTACCAGCCAGTAAAAACCGGCGCAGACCCCCAGCAGACACGTAAATGGCAACAGGCCGTTATTGATGATGGCGGCGGGACCTGCCGGGTCGACACCTAGCACAAACTCATCGAGCAGCACCGCGGCTATCGTTGCAGCGGTGGCGAAGACCACTGCGATCAGGTTCATTTTCCGGCCCCTGCCAGAACAGAACCAGACACCGGCCGTATTGGATTCGTAATTGATATACGGGATCGAGAGCAATCCAAATATCAGGAATGCCGGGATGACCAGGAGCGCAAATACGGGATGAAAATGCATCAGCATTTCCTGGATACCCATGAAGTACCAGGGCGCCTTGGTGGGGTTGGGGCTCAGTCCCGGATTGGCCGGATCACCCAGCGGCGCGTTGACAAACATTGAAATGAGCAATACGACTGCAAGCACAATCAGTGCGATGGCGGCTTCGCGCATGATCACGTGTGGCATGGAATCAACCATTTTGCCCGTCGTCAATGGTTCATTTTCAGATTTGCGCGGTATTACCAGGCCGTTGGCCTTGCGTATCCGCCAGAAATGAAATGGCACAAAGAACAACAACAGGGCCGGCAGGATTGCGGTGTGAATGGCATAGAAATTCATCAGGGTCTTCGGGCCGGGTTCAGAGCCGCCAAGAATCCATTCCCTTAATCCGCCGCCTACCACCGGGATGTAATCCAGCATGGATGTGCTGATGGTAATCGCCCAGTACGCCAGCTGGTCCCAGGGCAACAGGTAGCCGGTGAAGTTGGAAAGAACAACGGCGCTGAAAAGCACCAGTCCGATGATCCAGTTGAACTGGCGCGGTGGGGTAAAGGCGCCGGTATAAAAAACCCGCAGGAAATGCAGGAAAACCACGAATAGCAGTCCGTTTGCACTCCAGCGGTGCATGTTGCGCAACAGTTGCCCGAATGGCACCAGTTCGTTCAGAAAAGCTATCGAATCGTAGGCTCTGCCGGGATAAGGTTCGTAGGCAAACTTGAGCATCAGGCCGCTGGCGAATAGAAGAAACACCAATACCGTTGCCATAACCCCCAGACCCCAGCTCAGGGACAGGCTGAGGCTGCGTTCCGGAACGGAAGATGGTCTGAAATGCAGCAGGAAACTTCGGAAAATTCTCCGTCGGTCAGGCTGTTGCTGTTTTGCCTCCCGCTCGCCGGGGAAAATTGACGAGCGGATGCTTTGCAGGATATTCAAGGCTTTGGGTCCACCGGTATTTTGGCGTAATTATCCATGATTTCTTAACCTCCTACAGCAGTTTTTCGAGAATGCAGGTCGCTGTTTGTCACGCTTAAATGTAGAATCACGATTGTGGGGACCAGACCTGAAATTTATGCCTGATAATTGCGCACGGGATTTGCTGGTCAGGATATATATTGACGTTCGCAGGTACCACCGGCACCACCCTTGAAAGCCGGTGACAGGAAAAGTGCGTGTTGAGCAAGGATAATTAAAAGGTGAATCTGGAACAACGGGTTGTGATAACCGGCATGGGTGCAGTTTCACCCGTCGGTTTGAATTGCCGGGAAACATTTGAGAGTCTCGCGGCGGGAAGGTCCGGCATCGCCAGGATTACCGCATTTGACCCATCTGCAATCAGTTGCCAGATTGCCGGTGAGGTGAAGGGTTTTGACCCTGCTCTCTACATGGACCGGAAAATGGCCAGACGGATCGGTCGCTACGCGCAGTTCTCGATCGCAGCAACACGCGAGGCGCTTGCACAATCAGGCCTGGACCTCGGTCAGGAAGACCCGAGCCGGATTGCGTGTATCGTGTCATCGGCGATTGCAGATTTCCCCATGGTCGAAGATGAAATGAACAAGATTTTCGCCCGTGGTAAGCGCGCTATCAGTCCGTTTACCGTTCCACGTGTCAGCACCAGCATGGCGGCAGGTAATATCGCGCTCGAATTTGGCCTGACCGGTGTTTCCTACAGCCTGTCTTCGGCCTGCGCAACCGGCAGCCACTCAATCGCAAACGCGATGATGCTGCTCAAGCTCGGCATGGCGGACGTGGTATTGGCCGGCGGCGCCGAATCCGCGATCTGTGACACTTTTGTAAGCTCGTATATTGCCATGCGCGCACTGTCGAGCCGCAACGACGAACCGGAGCGCGCCAGTCGCCCGTTCGACCTCGACCGGGATGGCTTCGTGATTGCAGAAGGTTGCGGTGTGCTGGTGCTGGAAACCCTCGAACGGGCGAAGCGGCGTGGGGCCCCGATTCTCGCTGAACTGGTAGGTACAGGGCTGACCTGCGATGCTTTTCACATTACCTCAGCGCACCCGGACGGCAGGGGCGCTGCCCAGGCCATGACCGCCGCACTGCAATCAGCCAGGCTGAATGTCGAGGATGTCGATTACATCAATGCCCACGGTACCTCAACCGAGGTGAATGACAACATTGAAACCAAGGCGATTAAAAAGGTTTTTGCAGACCACGCCCGGCAGGTTCCGGTGAGTTCCACCAAGTCCATGACCGGCCACGCCATTGGCGCCGCCGGCGCGCTGGAAGCCGTTGTCTGTATCATGGCGCTGAATGCCAATGTCATGCCGCCAACCATCAACCTGGACAATCCCGATTCGGCCTGCGACCTGGATTACGTGCCCCACCATGCGCGTGAAAAAGAGCTGGATGTCGTGATGTCGAACTCTTTTGCCTTCGGTGGTCAAAACAGCGTACTGATATTCAGGAAGTTTGATAAATGATCCTGGCAGTTTAACCATCTTTCCAAAGGAATCCGACTATGAACAGCCAGCACGGAAACAACATCGAAATCAGGGAAGTCAGCGGGAAAAAAGCACTGAAAGTGTTTATCCGGGTTCCGTGGAGCATTTACCAGCACGATCCCAATTGGATCCCACCCCTGATAATGGAGCGACTGGAAGCGTTTTCCAGCAAACATCCCTATTTCAAACATGCAAAATGGATGGCATGGATCGCTTACCGGGACGGCGTACCGGTCGGTCGCATATCGGCACAGATCGATGAGTTGCATCAACAACGCTATAACAACAAGACCGGATTTTTTGGCCTGATCGAAGCACCGGATGACGATGCGGTCTTCTCGGCGTTGTTTGCAACCGCCGAGAACTGGTTACGTCAAAACGGTATGCAGCAGGTCACTGGTCCGTTCAACCTCGGTATCAACCAGGAGATTGGCATTTTGACCGACGGTTTCGATACGCCGCCCTGTGTCATGACAACTCATTCCCCGCGTTATTATGGCGCCTCGATCGAAAACTGCGGCTATCAGCCTGTGCAGGAGTTGCTGGCCTACGAACTGGACATCCACAGCTATACAACGCCATCGTTCAAACAGGAACTCATCGAGAGAACCGCAAACCGGATCAAGGTCGTTGAATTGAACCGCAAAACGATGGAAGCTGACTTTGAAGTGATGCGCGACATCTTCAACGATGCCTGGCAGGACAACTGGAATTTCGTGCCGTTTACCCGCGAGGAATTTCATGCCATTGGCAAGGAATTGCTTACCGTCGTGCCGCATGATTTCCTGCAGATCGCGAACATCGATGGTGAACCGGCTGCCTTTGTAGCGATGTTACCCGACATCAACAGTGCCATTGCCGATCTCAATGGCCGGCTCCTGCCGTTCGGCTGGGCAAAGCTGCTTTGGCGTCTGAAGGTGCGTTTCCCGCAAAGATGCAGGATCGCGTTGATGGGTGTGCGGAAAAAATATCAGAACACCATTTTTGGACCGGCAATGGCGTTCATGGTGGTTGATTCCGTGCTGACACCCGGTCTTTCGAGAGGTGGCCGGAGTGTTGAATTGTCCTGGATTCTCAAGCAGAACAAGCCGACCCGGAACATGATTGAAAAGTTCGGCGGCAAAATCACCAAGCGCTATCAGATGTATTCAAAAAGCCTGCTCTGAATGTCTGTCAGACACGTCGCATGCAAAATTGCATCACGTCTATCGTGCCTTTACGGAATTGTGCCGCGCAGCCCGTCAGGTACTTGCGGTAACGGTCATAAACGCTTTGCGAGGTGAGTGCGACCGCCTGCTCGCGGGACTTGTCCAGGCGCTCCGCCCAGCAATCAAGTGTGCGGGCATAATGTAATCTTAATGGCTGGACGTGATAGACGCTGAATCCGTTTTGCGACGCCAGTGACCTGATTCTTTCGGGGGCACAAAGTTGACCACCCGGAAAAATTTCGTCGCGGATAAATCTTGCAAACCTGACGTCCTCCTGGCAAAACTCAATACCTGCTTCGCGCAGATCAGCGAGCGAGGGTGTGACGATGCTATGCAGCATCATGATGCCACCGTCGGGCAGGATATCCCTGCAACGTTTAAAAAAAGCCTCGTGCCGGCTATTCCTGAAATGTTCAAACGCACCGATGCTGATAATCCGGTCAACGGGTTCGTCGAACGTCTCCCAACCCTGAAGACGAAATTCGATATTTTCAGCATGGGCGGAAGCCGCGGCGAGCCGTGTCGCGTGCCGATGCTGGTTTTCACTCAGCGTCAGTCCAATTACATTTGCCTGGTAGTGTTCAGCAGCGCGAATCGCGGTGGCGCCCCAGCCGCAGCCGATATCGAGCAGTTTCATTCCCGGACGTAACTCACATTTGCCGAGGGAAAGGTCTATCTTGGCTCTTTGTGCTTCTTCAAGCGTCGCATCCGGATCAGCGAAATACGCGCAACTATAGGTGCGTGTCGGATCCAGGAAAAGCGCAAAAAAGTCGTCGGAAAGATCGTAATGTGACTGGACGTCTGCGAAAAATGGCTGCATGTCGGTCGTTGGCTGCATGTCGGTCATTTTGTGAGTGGATGGATTGGCGCATTATCCTAACTGCATTTCAAGCCGTCAACGTATTTGGCGCCGCTGGTTTCATTGGCCCGGTTGGTCTCGTAAAAAGTGGGAGGTTCGTAGGTCCAGCCGTTTTCGAGTCGCCGTTCCTCGCGCCGCAGCGTTTGGTACAGGTAGCGGCCGACAATGGGCGCGGCCAGACGCGATTTCCAGCCAAACTCGGCATGGAATTCGTTCAGGATTCCGTCGATCAACTGCCGGCGATGCGGATCGTTCCGGTAACGATGACGCGATGCCCAGAGTACGCCTGCATAGCGCGCCGGCAGGTTCGACGCCTCGTGCGCAAAACGGCTGCGGATACGCGGGTCCGGATGGTTTTTATAGCGCTGCCAGCCTTGCAGTGTGGTGCGTGCGATGCGCACCACGCTCGGGCCGTTTATTTCAAAGTCACGCTCAAAAGCCCGCAGTAGATATTTACCTTCTTCACCATTCCTGATGTGCGGATGCTGGTAGTTAAAAGTCAATTGCCCGTGGGTGTCAGCCACCGGCACTTCGGTAAAACTACGCAGGGTCGAATTGGCCTCGTGTTCGGCATACAGCGGTGTGCCGGGAATCGGCGTGTAGAGCATAAACTGGTGAAAATCGCTGCCGTGGGCAATCGCATCTGCAATGACCTGGTCGATATTGTCGGGCGTGTGCTCCTCGAGGCCGATGATGCTTGAACCCAGCACCCGTATGCCGTGCGATTGCAGATTCCGGATCAGTTGATAAGGATCGGTTCCGGCGAGTTTCGGGTATTTCGAACCCTTGCCTTCGAGTCCCAGCCAAACCCAGGAAATGCCGAGTGAAACCAGCTGCTCTGTTGTGTATTTCTTGAGTATGTTAGCGGAGCTGAAGACATACAGGGACCACGCCTTGTTGTTCTTTTCCATCAGGTCGAGCAGGCTGAGTGCGCGCTTTTTGTCCAGCAGAAAATTCTCGTCCATCACGAAGAAAGACTTGACCTTCAGATTGGTCTCCAGGGTGCACATGAGCTCGAAAAGTTGTTGACCGGTGTGGTAGAACTGGACGGATTTACCCTTGCCGCCAAACATCGCAGAGGTTGAACAGAAATTACAGCCTATCGGGCAGCCCACCGACGGGATCAGGGTCGCGCAATGATCACCTGCGTGCCTGTGCAGGTTTACACCCATGATGCGTGTACCGATATTGCCAAGAATCTGCGGGTGCCGGATCGGCTGGCTTTCGTCTTCACCGAGATATCTGCGCATCCACTGGACGCCATCACCGCGGGCGATGTAATCCGCACCCGTCCATTTTTCAAGTTCTGAAATATTGGCGATGTGGCCGCCGATGACAACCTTTGCATGTGGCTGATGTTTGTTGATCAAGCGGCACATCTTGCGGACTTTTTGCAGGTTGGTCATGATCGAGCTGATGCCGATGACATCGTAGTGGTGTGTTTTGAGTTCTTCGATGAAGCGTGCCAGGGTGGGAAAGTCGAGCAGGGTGCAGGCGGCCTTCAGGTTGGCCTGGATCAGCATGAGTCCCCAGGAGCGCTGGAAGGTGCGCATCGAAAAAGCCGCCTGCACACGCGTCACCTGGTTGTGGTACAACTCCATCGGGTTGATCTCACGACTGCCGTAAGCATCATCCTGGGCATATGGGCCGAAGACACTGACAAGCAGGACGCGGGCATCTGAGCCCAGCGGGTGGACGGGCTGTCCGCAGGGTCTGCTCAGTTACGGCTGGGTCGTACGACATTGTTGGCCAATCCCATCCCTTCAAGTAGGCGGATGACCCACCACGACATGTCAAATTCCCACCAGCGATGACCGTGCGCGGCCGAGCGCGGATCGGCATGGTGGTTGTTATGCCAGCCTTCGCCATGTGCGATGAGGGCCACCAGCCAGTTATTGGTGCTCTGGTCACGGGTCTCGTAATTCCGGTAACCATACAGGTGCGCGAGCGAGTTTACCGACCAGGTGCCGTGCAGTACGAAGACCGTCCGTACAGCCACGCCCCAGACGGCCCAGCTCGCCGCATAGTGAATTGCTTCGCTGGCTCCGCCTGCAAAATATCCGACCACTGCACCAATAGCGATAAGCACAATGGCGTGGATCAAAAATACCAGGAACCAACCATTGTTCCGTTCCAGGCGCCGGTAATACGGATCACGCAGCAGGTCGGGTACGTAGCGCGCATAGCGAATGGTGCGATTGGTATCCTTGTGCCGCCAGAGTATCCAGCCGACGTGACCCCAAAAAAAGCTGACGAGCGGGGAGTGTGTATCGGCCTGCTGGTCGCTGAAGCGGTGATGAATGCGATGGATTGCAACCCAGCGCGCAGGGCTGTCCTGCAGATTGAACATGCCCATGGTCGCAAAAGTGTGCTCAAGCCACTTCGGACAGGTAAAACCGCGATGCGTCAGCAAGCGGTGGTAACCGATGGTGATACCGAGCATTCCAAAAACAAAGTGCCCCAGGATCGCAACTGTCAGCCGGACCATGTGAAAAACCATGGAATAAAGGCCAGCAAACTGATCAAATGCACCGCCGCGAGTACAAACACGTATTGCCACATGATTTTCGATGGCAGCGTTTTATCGGGGCGCAGCAAATCTCCAGGTGCGATTTTGGCAACGGGTGGATTGGTGATCAAAGCTGCTTGTATAGAGTTTTCTGAACGGCTCGAATCCGGGGTGCCGGGAACCTCGTCCCGGACTTCAACTGTCAAATACTGACATGTTGTTCATAGTTCATCTTTTCCGGACAATAGTCCAGAAAAAAGGTCTCTTTGAGTGAAAATACGCGTATTGAAGACCTTATGCACGCTTAAATACGGGTTTTATGCACATGGATTGTCGACCGCGCAATTAACGATAATACCGACTATTGTAAAAATCAATCCAGGACCGGATATAATCGGTTGACAACAATGAGATGAGTGATCAATGAAAGCAACCCGGGCGGCACGGATTCCGGAGCATATGGCTCCGCAAAGAGGCGAAATCAGGTTATTCAAGAATCCTGTTCTGGAACGCTTGAGCAAGATTTCGCCTGTGACCGTGTTTGCAGTTTACTTTCCCATTATCGTTTTCTTTGTCTGGAAGAGCTTTGCTATCGGCATACCGGTTGGTGTCTTCGTCGTGATGTTCCTGGCCGGGCTCGCTTTCTGGACCTTATTCGAATACTTCTTTCACCGCTATGTCTTTCATTTCTCACCCAAAGGCGAGTTGCAGAAACGTATCAGCTTCCTCTTCCATGGCGTACACCACCAGTACCCGAATGACAAGAAACGCCTGGTGATGCCGATAACGCTCAGCCTGGCGATAGCAGTTTTGCTGTTGTCGTTGACGTGGGTTTTATTCGGTACATTGGACGTGGGCCTATTCCGCCGGATTCACGACCGGCTACCTGGCCTATGACATGACCCATTACAGTATCCATCACTTCAAGCCCCCGAAGATAAAGTGGCTAAAGAACGTTTGGAAATCCCACATCGATCACCATTTCCGCGACTCTACAAAGGGCTATGGTGTGTCATCTGCTTTTTGGGACCGCGTGTTTGGTACTTTGCAGAAACCCGGGAAACCACTGAAAAATACTTAGGGAATCCTGGATAACGCCCTTTTTTGGGTGCTTTTCACTTTCACCACGGGCTATCGGGGTGTCTTGCTGAACGCGGCTTGGCGGATTTTCTCCACTTTAGTAGCGATGATCGGAATTACCGCTTCTGCTCTGGCCATGGCGATACTTTTTGCAGTCATTTTCAAACCTCCGGGAGAATGGGTAGCAGGCATTGCTTGGAAAATAATCACGATTTGAACCCAGCGGTAGTGAGACAGAAATTGAGTAGCGAATAGGTACTGCAACAATTGATTTTTGGTACAATGCCGTCGCTCGATAATGTGAGAACGACAGGCAGGATTACGGCAGCTTTCAGAAAGGGATAATTCCCATTGAAAGTTTTATGAATTTTTATATTTTTAAGCAGAGAAACCCTTATGAATATTCGGCAAATGAAGCAAAATGTAGTTGAGGCTGTAGTCATTCCGGCATGGCAACGGCGGTTGTCAGTTTTGCTGTTGATGGCGCTGCTTCTGGGGGCAACCTCTGCCACCGCGCAGGAAAAATCAGCTGACCAATGGAAATTTGATACAACGGTTTACCTGTGGGGCGCAACCATAAAGGGCAGCACGGCAACAGGCGATCCAATGATGATCAATTTTGGCACGATCCTCAAGAACCTCGACTTTGCCGGCATGCTCACGATGAGTGCCCGCAAAAACAAGTTTTCCATGCTCGCCGATGTGATTTATTTGAATCTCAGCGATTCGGAACGGCGTAATGGAGAATTTCTTGGTCAGCCAGTGACTGGCAAGCTCGAAATTGGAATGACATCCTGGGTGCTTAATTTCATCGGTGGCTACAACCTCATCGACAGCGGTAAAAATGTATTCGATATCGCTGCGGGGGCGCGTTACCTCGATGTCGCAGTTGACGGAACTGTCAAAATAAATGATCAGAAACGCAAGGCCAGTGCCAGTGACAGTACCTGGGATGCGGTCGTTGGTGTCATGGGCACACACAATTTCCCCGATGGCTACCATTTTAATTACTACGCAGATGTCGGTGGTGGCGACTCCAAACTCACCTTTCAGGCAGCTGCCAATTTTTCCTATGATTACAAGAAGTTCACTACAGTGGTGGGTTACCGCTACCTGAAATGGGACTTTAGCAATAACGCACCTGCCATGGACGATCTCGCTATCCACGGCCCGTACATGGGCCTCAAGTTCAGATTCTGAACATCTGCATATAAATGTGCGGACCGTCAGCCACTTAGGCGGGTTTTGACCAACGTTTTATTTAAAAAGGGGTGCGGATGCACCCCTTTTTTTATCCGCGTGAACGCTGGACATATTGCATGGGTGGCCCCGTTCGGATCGAAGGTCTGGATCGGGGTGTAAATTCAGCCGGCAGCATCATGAATGACATGAACGAATCTGCCGCATACTACTGTTTGCAACGCACCGATTCTGCAAAAATCCGCGCTGCCTGAAATCCCGGCAGTCAAAGCTTGATATGATCTGCATTTCCTGGTGGTCAATGATCGGGTGGAACCATGTTGAAAATGCTGTTGAACTCGGGCCGCCGCGTCATAAGGTTAGTGCTATCCAGCCTGCTCGGGGCCCTGGTGGTCATCGTTGTAATGGCTGTGATCAGCCTCGATAACCGTCCCGATCTCAGCGTCTGGCATGAAACGGTGCTCGATCAGGAGTTCAGTGCCGGGTCCGGACTGAAGAATTTCGGCGAATACCTGGAATTGGAAGGGCGCCTGTTCAAGCAACTCGATGAATTGATCTACCAGAAGATTGAAAAGAAGGACCAACGCGTCATCAACCGTTACTTCCGTGGCAGTTTATCCGATCCCGGTCGCTGGCCCACCAACTGGAACCGCAGCTTTGTACTAGCCGCGGATGAGCCGGTTGTCGGTGTGTTATTGCTGCACGGTATGTCCGATTCCCCATACAGTTTGCGCAGCATTGGCCAACTGCTCAATGCCCATGGCGCCTACGTGATCGGTCTGAGGATTCCGGGACATGGACAGGCGCCATCCGGACTGCTCAACACCCAGTGGGAGGACATGGCCGCAGCGGTCCGGCTTGCGATGCGCGAACTGCAAACGAAATCAGCCGGTCGCCCCTTGTACCTCGTTGGTTATTCGAATGGCGGTGCGCTGGCAGTCCAATACACGCTGGATTCGCTGTCTGATGAAAGTCTCCAGGGAATTGCTGGCCTGGTCCTGATTTCACCTGAAATCGGTATCAGCAAGTTCGCCGCGCTGGCCAAGTGGCAGGAGCGTCTCGGCCACCTGTTGGGTCTTGAGAAACTGGCCTGGAATTCATTATTACCCGAATATGATCCGTGGAAATACGGTTCCTTCGCGCTCAACGCAGGTAAACAGGCCTACCGGATGACCCAGGAAATTCAGCGCCAGATCAGCGCGCAGACGAAGGCCGGAACCCTCGGCCGCATGCCCCCCATTTTGGCCTTTCAGTCAGTGGTTGACGCGACGGTGACCGCCCCGGCGCTGGTACACAGTTTCTTTGACAGGTTACCCGCGGTCTCTTCGGGGCAGGGTGGCAATCAACCGGGTCAGCACGAACTGGTTCTGTTTGATATCAACCGTTGGGCGGAGATCGAGTCACTTATGAACGAAAACCCGTCGGCCTGGATCGATTCCATGATGAATCGAACGGACCTGAATTTTTCGTTGACCATGATGAGTAATCAAAGCCTGGAAAACCAGCACGTGGTGGCAACCAGCAGCATACCGGGGTCGTCAAAAGTCGTGACATGCGACACGGGTATGTCGTGGCCCAAGGGTGTCTATTCCCTTTCACACGTCGCGTTGCCGTTCCCGCCCGATGACCCGGTTTACGGTGACGGCACGGCGGCATCCAGCCCGGGTATCGAACTGGGCGATGTCGCATTGCGCGGAGAGAAGGGCGTGTTGCAGGTACCGGCTGCCGACCTGCTTCGTTTGCGTTACAACCCGTTTCACCGCTATCTCGAGCAGCGTGTGCTGGTGTTCATGGGTCTCGAACCGAATACTGACAATATTTGTTTATCGCCGGGGGCGTATTGAGCCCGGCCTTTTTCGCATTTCATGTTGCTATAATCAGCGCCCATGCTTAAGCGCGTCGCGATAAATTTTGCCAAGATTCTCAAAGGGCGTGGAATTGCAGGCATTTTGTCAGCCGTGTCAGTCGCCTTGATGGCGCACGCCCTGCCGGTAGAGCAGTTCGGCCTCATCGTGCTACTGCACACCTATGTCAAGGTGGTCAAGGGCATCTTTAACTTCAATACCTACGAGACCATCGTCAAGTACGGTGTGCCGCTGCAGGACAGCGGCAATGAACCCGCGCTGAAATGCCTGCTGCGCACCACCATTTCGATTGATCTTGCATCCACTTTTGTCGCCACAGTGATTGGGGTGGCAGCAGTTCCGGTCACTGCCCAATTGCTTCACTGGGACGAACAGGTGACCCAATGGGCCTGGTTTTATACACTGATTCTGATAACGACCGCGGTTAATACGAGCAACGGAATACTGCGCATTTATGACCGCTTTGACGCCCTGGGTGTGCAATACACCGTCCAGCCCGCGGTGCGGTTGCTGCTGGTCATCCTGGCATGGGCCGTGGATGGCGGCATGTTGATGTTCCTGCTGGCCTGGGGTATCGGCTACTGTGCCGGCAATCTTTACTTGCTCATACGCGGCCAGCTGGAGCTAAGAAACCATCTGGCCACACCGCTTCTGGAGGGTTACCAGCGACGTGAAATCTTCAACTGGGACCGGGATTTCTGGCGATTCATCAGTGTTGTTTACTGGCAGACCAATCTGGACCTGATACCGAAACAGTTGTCCACCCTGATGGCTGGTAACCTGTTGGGCCCGGCGGCGGCCGGACTGTTCCGCCTGGCGCGGGAAATTCAAACCGTCTTGAACCGGCCGGCAGAAATGCTCGGAAACGTGTTGTTTCCGGACCTCACCCGAGCCTGGCTGGCGGATAAAAGCAGTTTCATGAAACTGGCTTTTCGTACCTCGGCTATTGCCGGTGGCTTCGGACTGCTCATCGTGGTATTTGCATGGTTTGCGGGTGAGCGGATACTCGCCCTGGTCGGGGAGAATTACGTACCGGCCGCGCCATTGATGGTGCTGCTTTTACTGGCTGCATCGTTCGACATCGCCAGTGCGCCCCTGCGGTCGTCAGCCTATGCAATGGGCAATGCAGCCACCCTGCTGCGGATTCACGTCCTGGGTGCTGCCGTTTACGTCGTTCTTTTTTACCTGATGACAATGTTGACAGGACTGATTGGACCGGGATTGGCCTCTGTCCTGACATCCCTGATGACCTTTTCCCTGACGGCACGGCTGATGAACCGCAGAGACAGTTAGCTGGCCAGCTCAAGGGTTCTGAAAAAGGGATGGTTCAAGCTGTCACTGACTTGCTTATTTAACTTAAAAAGAAATGAAAATTAAATCTGAGCTGTCTAACAAATAAACAGGTGTGACTCTCGCTCGTTTGTCGACAAAAAAATTAAATCCAATGAGAATCAAATACCTCAAAACCTGTCACAATCATTGCTTGCGGCAAGGCTGTTCTTGCGAGTCTGGACGAAACAGAAACGTCGATTTCTTTTGCGATTTCTTTTGCCAATTAGATCTTAAAAACGTATATATATGTTTATGACACTGGAAAACCTGAAGTCTGGCAACGTAGTGCGGTTAAATCCGACCCGTTCGGATTTCGAGGTCCATTTCGGAGGTCCTGATAAACCGGTCGGCTCGTTAAGGAATTTGCTCTCCGACAAGATCGATGCGGTGCCCGCTGGAGGCAGCATCGATTGGGTAACCTACTATTTTCGCGACCGTCCATTGGCACGGAAACTGATAGAGGCGGCGGCCAGGGGTGTGAAAGTGACGCTGGTGCTGGAGGGAAAACCACGAATCGTCACGGCAAACCAGCAGGTCATATCGATCCTGTCGGGCGACACGGGGTTGGCTGACGGCCTGCGTACCATCGCGCTTCCCGGCGTGCCATCTCCATCTGGCATTGGCTGGAAGCCCCAGGTTCATGAGAAAATTTACTGTTTCTCCCACCCTCGGCCAACGGCCCTGTTTGGCTCCTTCAATCCATCCGGCGATTTTCCTGAAGATGATCCGGCGATCCTGTGGAAAATCGGTAATCACAATGTTGCGCACAACGCGCTGGTCGCAACCCGTGACGCAAAAATGGTTGGTCTTCTGGTCGAGCACATCCGCGCGCTGCATCGCGATGGCTCTTCGCTGTATTACCGGTTTTGGGGCCGCTCGCAGTCGCTCGATTTTGGTCATACGGTACTGCACTTCTGGCCGCGTATCGCCCGGCATCCGATCGAAATGTTTCTGGACAGCTTCGGCAAGGGATCAAGGGTGCGGATCGCCGCCTCGCATATTCGATTTTCGCGCTCCGTCAGTCGTCTTATCGAACTGTCCCGGCGCGGCGCCCAGGTGGAAGTCCTGTCCGAGTTTACCAACCGCCGGGTGCCGCTGAAGACCGAACAACGCCTGCGCGGCGCGGGGGTCAGATTTGAACGGCTTGGGCAGTTACAAAACGTCCCGATGCATCTCAAACTGATACTTGCGGAGAATGAGCACGGCAAATGGGCCGTGTTCGGCAGCTTCAACTGGACCCTGCCTTCGTATTTGCTGAATCACGAGATCGCCGCTGTCACGTCTGATGCCCACGTGTTCGCCGAATTCGACCGGCGCTGGAATGAATTACGTTCCGGTTGAACGACGGTAATGGCGGTTACGAACAGTCGCAGCAAGGCGAAACCAGTCCTGATCATCCCGGTAGAAAGCCAGGTACGTGAACTGGACGCAAAACTGCTGCTGTCCTGTTGTGCGGTTGAGCGCGGCTATCCGGTCATCCTCGGTTCCAGGGCTTATGTACATTTCGAAATTGGCAGCATGCCGCAGGGCATTTACGTTGCTAAAAGCATGCGCCGCATCAGCGACCTGATGTTCAGCCTGATCCGGAAACTGGGTCACGCTATCGTCGCCTGGGAAGAGGAAGCGCTGGTCCATCCGCCGGCAGCGGTGTTTTACCCGTTGCGTCTGTCGCCGCATACGCTCCGGCATATTTCTCACCTGTTTGCCTGGGGGCCTGACAACGAGGCGCTGATGCTTGGCTATCCTGAATTGCCTGATCAAATGCAGATCCACGTCACCGGCAACCCACGTGGCGATATGTTACGTCACGAACTTGCGCCTTACCTTGAGGAGCAGGTACAGAAATTACGTGACGCCCACGGTAATTTCATTCTCCTCAACACCAATTTCACCGATGTGAATCCCTATCTGCCGGGTATAGGCCTTTTCGTCCCTTCGAACGACCCACGCAAACCCCGACGGCCGGGACAGGCCGGTAAAGGCATGCCACGAGCCTTCGCCGAAGGGCTGGAATTGCACAAGCAACGTATCCTGGATGACTTTTTGGCCATGATACCGGCGCTTGGAGCAGGCTTTTCCGGGGGTGACGATCGTGGTTCGTCCGCATCCAAGCGAAGAGCACCGGGTCTACCACGAGTTGGCGGCCCGCTGTTCCCGCGTCGTCGTCAATAACGAGGGCAATGTTCTGCCCTGGCTGCTGGCGTGCAAACTTCTCGTGCACAATGGTTGCACGACCGCGGCTGAAGCCTACGCAATGGGGGTGCCGGCAATCGCTTACCTGAAAACGTTTGATGAGCGCTTTGACATCGATTTCCAGGGTATGCCAAACCAGCTGAGCCAGCAATGTTTTGACCTGGATGAACTGATCGCTTCCATCCGGCATATCCTGGACGGTAAATCAGCTGACGACCTCAAGGACCCGGATAAAGAGGTCCTGATAGATAGCTACATGGCTGCCCGCAGCGGAAGGTTCGCCAGTGAGCGGATTCTTGACGTTCTTGATCAGCAGTATCACCACGCAGGATCATTACCGATACCATCGTCCGCAGGCCGCCTGCAGGCGAAATTCCTGACCCGGCTCAAGGCGAGCGTGACCCGCCTGAACATGAAACGACCCGGACCCAACCGGCAGGCTTACCACGACCACCGGTTTCCCGCCGGTCACGGTTGCGCAGCTGGAAGAAAAAATCCAGCGCATGGGCAAGGTGCTGCAGCGATTTGACAAGGTACGGGTGCAGCAGCACTCCGAGCACGTTTTTTACATCAGCGGTTCAGATGATGCTATTTGATGCAATAACGCGGCTCAGGGACCGTTTCTACAAGCCCGAGCTCGATGCGGGCCGCGCACAACGTGTTTACCGTGAATACGATATCGGCCGCCGTTATGGCGAATATCATGCGTACTGCCAGGCCCGCTTCAAGCGGGAACTCGAACCTGCGCCAGGCACCGCGCTGCAGCAACAGGGATTCGAATATTTTACATCGCTGGACGAGAATGAAGCAGCGCGACGGTGCCGGGAATTACAGGAAAATCACAGCAGCGGCCTGATAAAGAAGGACAGCAAACACCTCGAGGGATTTCATGTTGCCGACATGGCCTGGGTGGAAGAGCTGCTGACCCTGGTGCTTGACGGTCCGCTGGACCAGCGTATCGTGGAGTATTTCAACAGCGAATATTTGCTGCACTGGGTAACTTTTTCCGTCACCCGCCAGGCCAGGGAACAGGAGTCCGTTTCGTTTCGCTGGCACTGTGACAAGGGCCCCAGCGCCCATCTCAAGTTGATCGTTTACCTGAATCCGACCGCGGAGCATGGCGGTAATACGGAGTTCATCGACCTCGAAGGCAGCGAGGCGGTTGCGCGCCGCGGTTACCTGTTTGGCTGGTCGAAATCGCGCAGTTCGGATATCCGGCATTTGTCGCGCATCGCCGGGCGTGAACTCACGCGCCACGCCAGCCCGCTGCGGGCAGGGCAGGCGGTGTTGTTCCAGCCCTCACGGGTGTTGCATCGCGGACTCAGCCCCGACCGCGGCGACCGGCTGGTCATGACGCTGTGCATTCTGCCCAGCCCGGTTCACTGGAAAACCGCATTACAAAGCGGCGCCCTGTTCGATCTTGCAGTTGACGAAAAATGGCACAAGGATGCCATGGGCATCCTCGACAGGATAAACGTATAATGTCGCGACAACAGGAGAAAGCACCCATATGAACAGGCCGCCCAGCCCAAAAATCGTTGCGGAAATCGGCTGCAATCACAAAGGTGACATGGCGATAGCGCGCGAAATGATCGACATCGCGGCGACCTTCGCCCGATGCGATTATGCCAAGTTCCAGAAACGCTCCAACCGTGAACTGCTGACGCCGGAAGAATACGCCGCACCGCACCCCAATCCGATCAATGCCTATGGAGAAGCCTACGGGGAACACCGCGAATTCCTCGAATTCGACCTCGATCAGCACCGCCAGCTACAGCCAGTGGTGTACTGAATTCGGCGTGGGTTACGCCTGCTCTGCCTGGGATCTTACCTCGGCCAAGGAGATTGCCAGCCTCGAACCGGACTACATCAAGATTCCGTCGGCCTGTAACCTGGATCAGGCAATGTTGAATTACCTTGCCTCAGAGTACGCCGGCGACATCCATATCTCACTGGGCATGACGACGCCCGCTGAAGTCGATGAAATCGTTCAGATTGCTGCATGACAGGCACGTCACGGAGCGGGTGGTGCTTTACGCATGTACCTCGGGCTATCCCGTGCCTTTCGATGAACTGTGTCTGCTCGAAATCGACGAAATCAAACGGCGCTACGGCAGACAAATTCGCGCAGTGGGTTTTTCGGGTCATCACCTGGGCATCGCGGCGGATATCGCCGCCTATACACTGGGCGCGAGCTGGATTGAGCGGCACTTTTCCCTGGATCGTACCTGGAAGGGCACCGATCATGCGGCTTCGCTCGAACCGGATGGGTTGCGCCGGCTTGTCCGCGATTTGCACGCGGTCGAGCGGGCCCTGACGCGAAAGGAGAAAGCGCTTCTCGATATCGAAATCCCGCAGCGGGACAAGCTGAAACGCCTGGGTGCCGGGCAAAACACGCTGATCATGCGTTGGGTCGCTTACATGCCGCTGCGCGGGGGATCGAAATCCATCCCCGGCAAGAACATCCGCCCGCTGGCGGGTATCCCGCTGTTCGCCTGGTCGCTGCAGTCGGCTATCGATTCCGGCCTGTTTCGATGAAATCTGGGTGGGCACGGACGATGCGGCAATCCGTGCGGCGGTCAAGACCCGTTTTGCCGGCCAGGTTCACCTGTTCGAGCGTTCGCCTGAAACCTGCACGCGACGAGGCATCCACCGAGAGCGCCATGCTGGAGTTCGCCCGCGAAGTTGCATTTGATGTGATTTGCCTGGTCCAGGCGACTTCACCCATGACCATGGCGGCCGATTTTGCCGCGGCCCGGAAGCAGTTTCTCAGCTGCTGACGCCGACAGCCTGTTGACCGCGACACGCACGAAACGATTTTTCTGGAGCCCATCGGGCGAGCCGCTGAATTACCATCCGGCTGCGCGGCCGCGACGCCAGGAATTTGCCGGCAGCCTGATCGAAAATGGCGCCTTTTACTTCACCCGCCGGGAGGTACTCGAGCAGGAACGATGCCGGCTCGGCGGGAGCATCAGTGTGTTTGAGATGTCCGCGGAGTCCGAGCTGGAAATTGACGAACCGGACGATTGGGCAGCGGGCAGAGGCCATGCTCGAACGACGTCAGCCCAATGATGCCGCAGCACGGATCTGCGCGCCATCCAGGCGCTGGTTATCGACGTTGACGGCACGCTCACGGACGGCGGCATGTACTATGGTCCGGACGGTGAAGCCCTGAAAAAATTCAACACGCGGGACGCCATGGGTTTGCAACGCATCACGGCAGGCCGGGATCAGGCTGTGCGTGATGACCCAGGAGCAGAGCGAAGCCGTGCATGCGCGCATGCGCAAACTGAAAATCGACAATTATCATCCCGGCGTGGATGACAAGCTCACCCGCCTGCACAAGATTGCGCAGGACTGGAACCTGCCGCTGGAAGCCATCGCCTACATGGGTGACGACCTGAACGATCTGCCCTGCTTGGAAGCCGTCGGGTATGCTTTTTGTCCGCAGGATGCGGTCGCCGGAAATCAGGGCTGTGGCCGATTACGTGACCACGTCATAACGCAGGCTACGGGGCGGTGCGCGAAGTCTGTGATTTGTTGCTGGCCCGAACGCTTCTGGGGATCAAATTTTGCGGCCAGGCTGATGGGCCAGGCCAGGGGCTAAGCCGGTTTATCTTCCTGGTCGGCAGCCAGCCAGAATCCAAGGTCTCGCTCCAGCAACTGTCCCAAAAGCCGGACATCGTCGTGCAACTCTTCGCGCAGGATATTGACCATTTGCGGCGATAGCGGAGCAGGTTTTACCGGACCCTTGTTGAGCTTTGTAATGCGCTTGATCAGATTGGGTCGTATCGTGCCGTCTTCCCTGTACTTTCGGCTTCTACGCTCCAGGGTGTCAGCGAATTTTCCGCCCCTGGTAGCGGTGATGAAAAACAAGTGTTGCAGCCAGTAGAAGCGGTACATCTGGCTTTCAAAGCGTCTCTCGAATTCGGTCTGGCCATCGTAATCAAGTCCCAGAAAGTCAAGCAATGCGCGGTACTCGGACAAAGTGTCCTTCACAAAATCATCAAAGACGATGATATGCGCGCGTTCACGGCCAACCATATTGAACAGACGCTCAACCTGGGCGCCCATGCCGGGCGACCTCGGTATATTTCAACAGGCGTGGATCAAGACAGGTGTTTGGCAGGTTCTGGCCCTGCGCCCGGGCCGATTGCAGGGCCCAGGCCCGCGCAAAATCCTTTTCGCTTTCCTGTAGCAGAAATAACATTTTCTGGTGATACGAGGGCAGCATCGATTTAGGGGGTTGCGCACCATGGCGATGAATTTTGCCTCGGGATTGAAATGCAGGATTTGCTCAATGGCCTCCGGCAGGTGGATGTAGGACACGGAGCCCTCACCTGCTGCAGATTCATCGGCGCTTCGATGAGCGAAATAACGGTCAATATAATCGCGCTTGAGGTCGTCTTCAGATGGCAAACCCTTCAGCTGGGAGAAATAGTGTGTTTCCTTCGGTCGCGAAAAACAGACTTGCGGATGACGCAAGAGATAACGGGACAGGGAAGTGGTGCCACAGCGTGGCGCGCCAATGATGAAAAAATCTGGAAAACCTTGTGGTCGGGTCATGGGATTGGCTCGGCAATTTCGGGCTGCATAGCAGTATAATGGATTCGATTCATGCATACTGTTTTGAAACCATTTTGCGGGCATCCGGATCATTGTCTCCAAGCTGTAAAAAAAGTCGTTAAACTGACGCTCAAATCAGTCGCAGGCCTGCTTGCCGTTCTGTTCATTGCCCTGCTGCTTTTGCTCTGGCGTTTGTCATCCAGTCCGATCCAGTTAAACCAGTTCGTGCCCAGGATTGAGCAGGTGGCCTCTGATCTGCCGGGTGGCCTCAGTGTCAGGTTGAAAGGTCTCGGCCTGTTTTGGAATCGTCCCGAGCGACAGATAGACTTGCGGGCATTATCCATTGATCTGGTTGAGTCGTCGGGTGCCAGCCTGGCCAGCGTGCCTGAAGTAAATGTTTCAATCAGCGTTTTCGCCCTGATGCGTGGAGTGTTTGCACTTTCATCGATAGAATTGAAGGGCGTTGATGTGCAGTTGGTTCGCAGGGAGGATGGCTCATTTCAGATATTTAAAAAAACCGACAGCGGACCGGTGCCCGGCAGCAATGACAAACCCAGGGACTTTACCGATACGGTCCAAAACCTGTTCAAAGTCCTGGCCACGGATGAGGACACAAATCACCCGATTACCTTCCTCAAGAGATTAAAAGTCCAGGGGTCAATGGAAATCGAGGACCGAAAGAACAATCTGCGTTGGGCCGCAGATGCAGTTGAATCACTTTTTATCGGCCACAGGGGAGAAGTGGACGGAAATCTTGGAGTGAACTTCAGTTCACCGCAGGCCGTAAAAGGAATCCATACCGATATAGCGATAAATTTAAAGGATAATGTTGTCACGGCCAAGCTTGGTTTTGCAGGTGTAAGACCGGCGGGTCTGGCACCGCTCGACCCGCGGCTGGCCGCATTGGCCGACCTGGATACGAGCCTGCGCGGAACCATCGATACAACAATAACGTTGCCGGATAAAATTCACAGTCTGACCGCGGATATCAAAGGCGATCCAGGGCAGTTTTTGTACCATGAATTCTACCCCAAGCCGCTCAAGTTTAACTCGCTGGGATTGCAGTTAAGTGCCGACCTGCCCGGTAAATCGTTGCAGGTTTCCAGCCTGGATGTTTCGCTTGGTGATATGACCAGCCCGTTGCAGTTGCATTTGCAGGGTAGTGTGCACAAGCCTGAAAACGATGTCGGGTTCAATCTTGAGGCGGGCGTGCAACAATTGAAGGTAAATGATTTTGATCTTTACTGGCCAAAAGGCGTTGCGCCGGGTGCGCGCGCTTGGCTGGTAAATAACCTGAAAGATGGCTCAGTCACCGGCGCAAAGCTGGATTTGGCCATGCACATTCCATCCGGACCGGAAGCCGGATTCGAGCTCAAGGAACTCAAAGGTTCAGTTAATTACAGCGATCTCACTGTCGCCTATTTTGGTTCATTACCGCCCGCCACCGGTGTGACCGGTGCCGGCACTTTTGATCGGCACGGTTTTAACCTGGATATCAGCAAGGGGCTGGTTAACGGTGTGAGCATTGATTCCGGAAAAGTCATCATCAGCGGCATGGATAACAAGCAGGCTGCGATCTCGGTCAAGACGCATCTCAACGGGCAATTGGCCTCCGCGTTCGCCGTGCTGGAGGCGCCACCACTCAGGCTGGCCTCGGATGCTATCGTCGGCGCGATATCCGAAAAACTGGGTGGGCAGATTGATGCCGACTTCAGTATTGCTTTACCGCTTAAATCCGGATTGGCCAACGGCGACATTCAATACCAGGCAAGCGGCAGGATAAGCGATGGTGCGTTCAGGGGGATATATCGCAACTATGATTTGCAGGACGCCAACATCGATTTAGCGCTGGACCAGTCGAAGGTGAATTTGAGCGGGCCATTGTATTTTTCTGGTATTCCATTGACGATTGACTGGACGACGATACTGGATGGAACCGACAAGGGACGTGCCGCTTTCACTATTGTTTCGCCAAATATTACTGGCAGCCAGATCAGTGCCCTGGGTTACGACGTGTATGAATACATGCAAGGCAGTATTACACTGAAAGTCACCGCAAAGCTTGCACCAGGGGGGCCTGTAACAGCCTCGGTTGAGTCGGATCCTTGACAAGGCAACGCTCGAAATTCCGCAAGTCCACTGGACCAAGTCCGCCGGTGAAGATGGCAACGTCGGATTCACCCTTTTGATAGAGAAAAACCATCTGCACGCTAAAGATATCAATGTCGAACTGGGCAAATTAAAAACCAGTGGTAACGTTGAGTTAGACATGAAAGGCCCGGTGATGAGTCTGACCATGGAACACCTGTCACTGTCATATGACCAATTGAAAGGTATAAAGCTGCAGCGCAGCGATGGCAATAACTTTCAATTTACAGTGCAGGGTGGTGAGATCAGCCTGGCACCTTTCCTGCATCCAGAAGACCGTGTAATTGATGCACGGGAGAAAAAGGTGGAAGCGGAATCGGAGGCCATAGTCAAGCAACTGGAGTCGAATGGAATTACCTTTGATGTTGGATTATCGAAACTCGACAGGGTTTACATCAACAAGGACACCTATTTCGATAATGTTCAGTTTAGCGGTCACAAGGACGGCAAGGGCTGGCAGGAAGTCAGCTTATCGGCACACAACGCGTTTGCAGACGGCACCGACGACTACCGGCGTTCCACCCACGGTGCCAGGCAGGCTCGCTTCCAAACAGTTCAAGATGGTATATGGCCCCGCCGAAAATGGCCGGTACCCGCTTAGCATAGAAGCACAGGACCTGGGTTCGCTGGTCTCCGCGGTCAACGGCGGGAATATCATGAACGGCGGATACCTGGTGATTAACGGCGAAAGCCAGGGTCCGTTTTTGACAAAACCCATTCAGTCCACATTTGAAGTTGACAGCTTTACCTTGAAACAGGCGCCGGCAATTTCCAAATTGCTCAACATGGCTTCCCTGACCCAGATCATCTCTACACTAAGGCAGACGGGCCTCGCATTCAATTCAGCTTCGGGCGATCTCCAACTGGATGGCGACGCGGGTGTCGAGTAAGCAGATACGCATGAGTGGCGGATCCCTGGGTGTGCTGGCAGGTGGATGGGTGGACATAAAGCAGAAAAGCATGAGATTGACGGAACCGTCGTCCCATTGAATAAAATCACTACAATAGTCGGTAAAATGCCTTTGCTTGGACAGGTCGTCGACCGGTAAAGACGGTAAGGGAATAATGGCCGTTAATTACTCCGTTGCGGGAGCTTTTAGCCAACCTGAAATTTCTATCAATCATAAGCCCCTCACCTCGGATGTTTTGGGGGACGCCATGGGCGGGGACAAGCCAGATAAAGACCCTAAGTCGCGGTAGCCGTTGCAGATGCGGTTGGTTAACCATTAAACTGCACCCTCATTCATAAATAGAACAAAAACAATATGAACAAACCCGAGAACAGACAAAATTCCTACACCAGGGAAGAACTCGTGGTGTGTGGCACGGGTGCTCTTTTCGGTCCGGACACTGGCAGGTTACCTTCCGGAAACATGCTGATGATCGATCGTGTTACCGAGATTAATGCAGACGGCGGGCTTCACGGCCTGGGATATATCGAGGCGGAACTGGACATCAATCCGGACCTGTGGTTCTTCGGCGTGCATTTTATCGATGATCCCGTCATGCCCGGTTGCCTGGGGCTGGATGCACTTTGGCAGCTATGCGGTTTTTTCCTGTCATGGAGTGGCTGCAAAGGCAAGGGCAGGGCACTGGGTTGTGGGCAGGTGAAGTTCACCGGCCAGGTTCTGCCCACGGCAAAAAAAGTAACCTATACTTTGAATGTGAAAAGAATCATCACACGCAGACTGAGCATGATCATCGCCGATGGAAAAGTTATCGTCGATGGTCGCGAAATCTATGTCGCCGACGATCTGCGGGTTGGTTTATTTCTTTCCACCGACAGCTTTTAGGAAGAATCATATGCGTCGTGTTGTAGTAACGGGAATGGGCCTGGTTTCCTGCTTGGGGAACGATAAGCAATCCGTGGTTGAGTCATTGCGTCAAAGTCGTTCGGGCATCAGCTTTAACGAAGAATTCAAGACCATGGGCTTGCGCAGCCAGGTCTGTGGCTCGGTCGATATCAACCTGGAGGAGCGTATTGATCGCAAGCATCTGCGCTTCATGGGTGACGCTGCTTCCTACGCCTATATCGCCATGCAAAACGCCATTGAAGATGCCGGCCTGACCGCGGCGGAAATTTCAAACCCACGCACCGGACTGATTGCCGGTTCGGGCGGTGCATCGAGTGCCAACATCGTATTGTCCGCGGACAAACTACGCGAAAAAGGCGTACGGCGCCTGGGCCCTTATATTGTCCCGAAAACCATGAGCAGTACCGTATCTGCCTGCCTGTCAACGCACTTCGGCATACGTGGCCTCAACTATTCCGTCACCTCCGCCTGCGCAACCAGCACCCATTGTATCGGCAGCGCGATGGAACAGATCCAGTGGGGTAAACAGGACATGATCTTTGCCGGTGGCGGTGAGGAGGAACACTGGTCGCTGGCGATGATGTTTGACGCCATGGGTGCGCTTTCAACGGGGTTTAACGATAACCCGGGCAAGGCTTCACGCGCCTATGACGCCCAGCGGGATGGATTTGTCATTGCCGCCGGTGGCGGTATGCTGGTGCTCGAAGAACTGGAGCACGCCAGGGCGCGGGGTGCGAGGATTTACGCCGAAGTGGTCGGTTATGGTGCAACTTCGGATGGTGAGAACATGGTCGCGCCCTCGGGTGAAGGTGCGGTGCGTTGCATGCGCCAGGCCATCGCCACGGTGGATACCCCGATCGATTACGTCAATACCCACGGCACCAGTACGCCGGTGGGTGATATTGCCGAGCTTGACGCCATGCGGGAAGTATTCGGTGATTCGACGCCACCTTTCAGTTCAAGCAAGTCGTTGTGTGGACACTCGCTGGGCGCCGCCGGCGTGCAGGAGGCGATCCATTGTCTGTTGATGATGGAGAATAATTTCATGGCCGGTTCCGCCAACATTACCGAGCTGGACCCGAAGGCCGAGGGTTTGCCCGTGCTGCTGGAGACCCGGGAAAACGCTGGCGTAAACACGGTAATGACTAATAATTTCGGCTTCGGCGGCACCAACGCCTGTATCGTATTCCGACGGTTATAACTGAACTTATAACCGCCGCAATGCCGCGTCCATCGTACGTACTCAAAGCAAGTTGTACTGACACCGTTGGTATCGTGGCCGCGGTCACCACTTTTCTTGCAGAGCGGGGCTCACTTCTTAGCGAGATGTCACATTTCGTAGATGATGAGAGCCAGAAATCATTTATCCGGGTCGAATTCGAAGATGATGCAAAGGACGAAAGTGACCTGGCCGACGTGGTGATTCACTTCAAGGAAACGGTCGCCAGGCGTTTTGGTATGCGTTTCGAGTTTTACCCGTCGGGTCAGAAACTGCGTGTGATGGTCGCGGTGTCCAGGCAGAGTCATTGCCTCAATGCCCTGCTGCATCGCTGGGCCGACGGCCATCTGCCCATCGACATCACCGGCGTGGTCTCGAACCACGATAGCCAGGGACCGCTGGTCGAGTGGTACAAGCTGCCATTTCATTACCTGCCAATTGAAAAGGGCAATAAACCGGCGCAAGAGGCCAGGATACTGGCGCTGTTCGAGGAAACGGATTCCGAACTGCTGGTGTTGGCCCGTTACATGCAGATTCTCACCCCGCATGCCTGTGAAATGCTGGCAGGCCGGGCCATCAACATTCACCATTCTTTCCTGCCGGGGTTTAAAGGCGCCCGGCCTTATCTCCAGGCCTATGAGCGTGGCGTTAAACTGATCGGTGCCACGGCGCATTACGTCACCACGGACCTCGACGAGGGGCCCATCATCGAACAGGGCGTCGAGCGTGTCGATCACACGATGAAACCCAGGGAGCTTGAGCGTCTCGGGCAGGATGTGGAAAGTTCAGTCCTCAACCGCGCCATCAGGTGGCACGCCGAGCACCGTGTTTTTCATAACGGCAACCGGGCGATCGTTCTGAAGCACTAAGGGATTTTCTGTTCCGTGGTAAATTGCGGGTCAGAATGCGGGCAAGCCGCCGGTTATCCGGCGGTTCCTTGCAGGGGTTCCTGATCACTCATCCAATACAGTGGCCAGTGCGTCGATAAAGTAGTCCATGTTGGAATCGTTGAACGACGCGACATTGACCCGTGCCGAATTGACCGTATAGATGGCGAATTCGTCGCGCAGACGCATGACCTGTTCCACTGTCAGACCCATGAACGAGAACATACCCGTCTGACGCTTGATAAAGGAGAAGTCACGCTTGATACCGGCGGCGGCGATCTTGTCCGCCAGTGTTTTACGCAATTCATTTATACGGTTGCGCATCGCTGCGAGTTCGACGAGCCACTGCGCCGTCAGTTCTTCTGAATGCAGGATGATATCGATCACGGCAGGTCCGTGAGACGGTGGCATCGAATAGTTCTTGCGGGTGACGTTGTGTATCACACTTTCAACCGCCGCTGCTTTTTCGGCGTCACGCGCAACGACGGTGAGTGCGCCGACACGTTCGCGGTACATGGCGAAATTTTTCGAACAGGAACTGGCGATAATGACTTCGGGACAGTGTCTCAACAAACAGGCGTACCGACAGGCAGTCTTCTTCAACTCCACGTTCAAAACCCATATAGGCGATATCGATGACCGGTGTGAAACCCCGCTCGCCGGCGATATCCGCGATCACCCGCCATTGATCCGGGTCCGGGCTGACACCGCAGGGGTTGTGGCAGCAGGCGTGGAACAGAACCCCATCGCCTGGCCCGCGTTGCTGCAGGGCTTCGATCATGTCATCGAAGCGCAGACTGCTGGTTTGGGCATCGAAATACGGGTAACTGTGCATGTTCACACCGGCGCCTGGAAACAATGCCAGGTGATTGGCCCAGGTCGGATCACTGGCCCAGATTGCGCTATCGGGCCTGGCGACCTTGATCAGGTCTGCCGCGACCCTCAGGGCGCCGGTTCCGCCGGGGGTCTGCACGGTGCGCACGCGGCCCTGTTTGAAAGCCTCGTTATCACTGCCAAGGATCAGGTCACCGATTGCCCGGTTGAAGCCGACTACGCCCGCCGGCCCCAGGTAGGTCTTGGTGGTCTGTGTCTTCAGCAAGGTTTTCTCAGCCTCGACCACGCAGTCCAGCATGGGCGTGTTGCCGGACTCATCGCGATAGACACCAATGCCGAGGTCAATCTTTTTCGGGTTCGGATCGGCAGCGTATGCGGCGATCAGGCCAAGTATCGGGTCGGGTGGTATGGCTTTCAGGTTTTCAAACATCGTTTTCATTCTCTATGATCGGTCCGGCGGGGCTGATCAGCTCGTGTGGCTTGGTTGTGATTTGCCCGTCCTGAAGGGCGAGTTTCACACTGTGTGCGGCTGTTCAAATTGTAACGCGTCAGGCGCCAAACATCTGCAGAATTTTTGGCCTGAATGTCGTCGAATCCCCGGCGGGTAATAGCGTTTATCCCCAAAGCGCCGGCACAAACCCGTTTACGACGCCCTTTTCATAATGAATCGCGTGGTGCTGGTCGTATTTCAACAACAGCGGTCCGTCGATATCCACAAAATCACACAGTTGCGCAACCACGAACGACGGCGCCATGCTGAGTGAGGTCCCGATCATGTTGCCGACCATCAACTTGCAGACCGCGCTCTTTTGCGGCCCTCGCCAGTCGCAGTGCTTCGGTCAGACCGCCGGTCTTGTCCAGCTTGATATTGATCATGTTGTAGCGGCGCGCAGCGGTATCCAGTTCCCCCGTATGCAGGCAGGATTCATCCGCCGCCAGGGTGATGGGGGATTTGAACCCCTCCAGTTCCTCATCACCGCCACGGGGCAAGGGTTGTTCGATCATGGCAAGGTCCAGACCAACACACTTTGGCAGCACTTCTTTCAGTAGTTCGAAGTTCCAACCCTGGTTGGCATCGACCACCAGGGTGGCATCGGGTCGTGCTGCGCGTATCGCGGCCAGTTTTTCATAGGGCAAGTGGCTGCTCAGCTTGATCTTGAGAATGGGCGCGTCTACCGCGGCTGCAGCCTTGGCGGCCATCGCCTCGGGTGAGTCTTCCAGGCCGATGGTATATACGGTTGTCACCGGTTTCGGTGCGATTCCGGTGAGTTGCCAGATACTTTTGCCGGCCAGTTTGCATTCCAGGTCCCACATCGCGCAGTCGATGGCATTGCGCGCGCCACCTGCGGGCAGGAGGTCCTGCAGTTGCTGGCGGGATATACCCTTGCGAATCTCGCCGGCGACCGCGTGGGCCTGGTCAAATATGCTTTCTGCGGTTTCATCGAGGTAGAAAACACCCTGCGCCTCGCCGCGGCCAATGGCGCCATCCTTGCCAATCTGCACAACCAGGCAGCGTGAGTTGATCCACTCGAAACCCGAGATGCGGAACGGCTGGGTCAACACCCAGTCGCTTATGTGTATGCTGAAATCCATGATTTACTCCGGATAGAGTTGCTTGATGTGTTCCACGATCGCCCCGCAACCGTCGATGATCGGGTCGACACATGGCAGGCCGGTTTCGGCGCTCAAGCTCTGCAGGTAATCCATGCGTTTGTCGGCGGCAAGATTTGACGTATTGATGCTGATGCCGACACAACGGATGTCCGGATTGGTTCGGCGGCCCATTGCCACGTGCATGTCAATGGCCTCCCGGACGGAGGGCAGGGGGTAGTGCTCCCAACCGGAAACGGCAGTGCGGGTGGCATCGTGGCAAAGCACGAATGCGTCCGGCTGAGAACCATGCAGGAGTCCGAGACTGACACCCGAGTAACCGGGATGAAATAACGAACCCTGGCCCTCGATCACGTCCCAGTGGTCCGCATCGTTGTCGGGTGAGATCGCTTCCGCGGCGCCGGAGATAAAATCCGCAACCACCGCATCGATGGGTATGCCTTCACCGGCCAGCATGATGCCGGTCTGACCGGTCGCACGGAAGGTGGAATTCATGCCGGCTGCGCGCATCGCCTGGTCAAGCGCCAGTGCGGTATATTTTTTGCCGATCGCGCAATCGGTGCCGACCATCAGAACGCGTTTGCCGCTGCGTTTGATACCGGTGCCCACGGGCAGATTTTTTGGCGGGGTCCTGACGTCGATCAAACGGGCGCCCGATGTTTTGGCCGCGGCGGCCACCGCCGGAAAATCCGCCAGTTTGAAATGCAGGCCGCAGACAATATCCAGCCCGGCCTGCGCTGCTTCAACGATGGTATCCCACCAGTAATCCGGTACAACGCCTCCGACCGGTGCAACACCGATGACGAGGCTCCGGACCCCGGCGGCGGCCGCCTCGGCGACCGTCATTTCAGGTACGCCCAGGTCCAGGGTACACCCCGGAAATCGAAGCTGGCCAGCGACCAGGTCGGGACGCCAGTGAACGATACCAAAACCCGTCTTGGCATAGGTCGGGTCGGACAGATGACCGATCAGGATCAGGTAGGGCGCATTGAGGTGCACGGTGGTCAATTGGGTCATTCGGGCGGGTCCAGTTTGTGAGGTGATTATTCTAATGGGTTTGCATGTCGTTTACTGCATTTCTGGCGAATTTCGCTTGCTGGAGAGAGACGGAATGGATGGTATGATGCTGGCGTTGAATGCGCTGTGAGCAGGAATCTCATGAGTTTGGAAAAACCTGGAAAGAATGATGTCGCATTGATTGGAATTCTGTCCGATGCGAACTCGAGTTTTAAACGCGGCGCGGCATCCGCACCGCCGTTGATACGTCGGGCGATGCACAGCGGGTCCGCCAACCTGTGCTCGGAACTGGGTCCCGACCTGGTGGGCAACCCCCGCTTCGTTGACGTCGGTGACCGGCAGGTGGGTGACGACCCGCAAAGTTTTTTGGCGATAGAGTCCGAAATCCAAAGCATCCTGGAGTATGGTGC
The DNA here is from genome assembly GCA_963727635.1 of uncultured Gammaproteobacteria bacterium. GTDB lineage: Bacteria > Pseudomonadota > Gammaproteobacteria > Xanthomonadales > SZUA-36 > SZUA-36. The sequence continues at coordinate 473,818 of CAVSHP010000015.1, forward strand.
GATGCCGCTGGTGCTGGGCGGTGACCATGCCATCAGCTACCCGGTCTTGCGGGCCATCCACCGTGCCCACGGCGCCGTCAATATCCTGCATTTCGATGCCCATCCGGATTTGTACGATGACTTTGAAGGCAACCCCTTATCCCACGCCAGTCCGTTCGCGCGTATCATGGAAAACGGCCTGGCCAGCCGTCTCGTGCAGGTCGGCATACGCACCCTTAGCGGGCACCTGCGCGCACAGGTGGAACGATTCGGTGTCGAGGTGCACGAAATGAGAACACTGCAGCTGGATTCGATCGGCCGTGATTTTGAAGGACCGGTTTATATCAGTTGTCGACCTCGATGCCCTGGACCCCGCGTTTGCCCCCGGCGTCTCGCACCATGAGCCCGGCGGGCTCTCGGTCAGGGACATCCTGGGCATCATCCAGCGCTTGCCCAACCGCATCGTCGGTGCGGATATTGTCGAATACAATCCACAGCGGGATATCAATGACATGACTGCCATGGTGGCTGCGAAACTGCTCAAGGAGATCGCCGGCAGGATGTTGCTCAACAGCGCCTGACCTTGAACGTCAGCATCGCCCTATCCTCGAGGGCCAGGCATCACCAGGAAGCAATGAGTCTGACGAAGGTGCAAGGAAGGACCCGGCAGGCGCTTGCTGTCCGTGCTCTCTGGCCAGCGGTCCCGGATCTTTGATCCGGGACTACCCTCGCAGCCGGCCGGATCAAAACCCGAACATTGCACCAGAATCCCTGCCCTGGCTTGTCCAGACACGCCTCAGCTTGGGCTTCCTTCAAGACGTAGCTAAGGCTACGTCATTCAGTCCAGCCCGGCGCCGAGACGCACCTGTCTGCGCCATCATCAGGGATACTGGTGCAATGTTCGGGTTACGGGACCGGCCTCACAATACATCCTCGGCAATTGCTCCCGGCATGGCTCTACCTCCCACATCCCTGTGGTCGTGTATTGGTCGGCCTCGATCGGGCTTCCTGCCCGATCGTCCCTAATCCGTCCGGCTACTCGGCGCTTCAACGTTCGCCCAGCCAGCAAGCACCTGCCGGGTCTGAACCAGGTGTGCACAGCTTTCAGCTGAAGAGCTCAGCAGGCCGGGTGGTACTCAGTGCCCATTTATCCGCCGAAGACGGGATTTCGCCCGGGGCGATTTTCATGGATGAAAATCAAGCGCTGACGGTACAGGATGTACCGCCAGCGCGGTCCCGATCAGGCGGAATCCCGGCTGAGGGTAGCCCGCAGGGCCGGATAAGACTGGGCAGTGAATACCACCCGGCCTGTTGAGCGCACGGCCTCAAACGAAACCACCAAAATGTTTAAAACCTTGTTGGAATTGACACCTGGTGGCGTCAGTTTGGGACAATAATGACCGTGTTCAGCGTTTCGTCCTGATACCGGTTCCGTAGGCGACCATTTCCACGGCGTGCAGGAAACGCCCGGAAATCACGCTGGTGTCGAAACGTACGTTGATAAGTTTGTCCAGGCCGCGCAGATCCGCTTCCTCTTTCAGACGGATCAGGGCTTCGCGTCGGCCGCGCGCCACCAGGCGCTCGTAGGCTTTTATATTGCCGCCGATCAGTCGCCTGAGCGTGATGATCAGGGTGCGGAAATAGTCGTGTGCCAGCACCACCGAGCCGATCAGCAGCGTGCTGGCCTCGGCTTCACACGGTGGGGGATGTTTGAAAGTGTTGATGCTGATATGTTGCAGCGGCGCTTCACGGGCGCTCAATGATCTTAGGTGGCGCCGTTCGAACCAGGTCGCGAGCAGCCAGCCGGCCACGCCTATGGTCAACACCTGCAAACCGTTGGCAATCAATATGTCCCAGATGGTGTCGCCGGCGGAAGGATATTCAAACCAGCCGCCGGGTCCGGCAATGCCCACGATAAACTCCCGGGCCGAATCCCAGTCCTTGCTCACAGGTCAAATTTAACCGCGGTGCCGTAGACCATCAACTCGGCCGCGCCACCGGTGATACTGGAGGTGGTCATGCGTACGTTGACAATGGCATCGGCGCCAAGCGCCTCGGCCTCTTGCCTCATCCGCTCGAGCGCCTCCTCGCGGCCCTCGACCAGCAGTTCTGAATAGCCCTTGATCTCACCGCCGATCAGACCCTTGAAAAAAGCGCCGATGTCCTTGCCGATATGCTTGCCGCGGACGGTTGAACCCTGCACAAGCCCCAGTTCCTGAATAACGGTTTTGCCGGGCACCTGTTCGATGTTGGTGATAATCATGGCCAATTCCCCCTTTTGTGTGAATCAGTCGGTGATGAAGATCGTGGCCGGTTGCTCCAGCATTGCTTTCAGCGCCTGGATCATCATGGCCGCGTCATAGCCGTCGACGAAACGGTGGTCGAAGGAGGATGACAGGTTCATGATCGTGCGGATCACGACCTGGCCGTTTACCACTACCGGTCTCTCCACTGCCTTGTTGACACCGATGATCGCCACTTCGGGCAGGTTGATCACCGGGGTGGATGCGATACCGCCGTGCTTGCCGAGGCTGGTTATGGTGATGGTCGAGCCGGTCAGTTCCTCACGCTTCGCCGTATTCTCGCGCGCGGCGCCGGAGACGCGGCGCATTTCATTGGCGAGGTCGTTCAATGATCGCGCTTCGCTGTGTTTGACCACCGGTACTTTCAGACCGTCCGGGGTCTGGGTGGCAATACCGAGATGCACCGCTTTGTGACGGCTGATGACGTTGCGCTCCTTGTCGTACAGCGCATTGCATTGCGGAAACTGTTTCAGCACCCGCGCCAGGGCAAGACCGATAAACGGCAACAGGGTCAGCTTGTCTTCGTTCGCGGATTTCTGGCTGTTCAGATACTGGCGCAAGGACTCCAGCGCGGTGATATCCACTTCCTCGACATAGGCAAAATGCGGGATCTCACGGTTGGCCTCGGACATGCGTTCGGCGATGATGCGGCGCAGTCCGATCACCTTGGTTTCGGTGATCTCGTTTGAGGGTTCGTTCGCCGCAGCCGGTTTGTCGGTGACCGGCGCCTGGCCGGAAAGGTGCTGCTCGAGATCGGATCTCAGTATGCGTCCCTTGGGTCCGCTGCCGCTGACCTCAGCCAGATCGATGCCGGCTTCACGCGCCTGGCGACGTAGCGAGGGCGAGGTTATAACTTTTCCCGGGCGTGCCTGCGCGGCTGATTTTTGCGGCGCTGAAGTCACCTTTTCCACCGGCGTTGCCGCTTCGGTTGCGGCGGGTGTTGAAGCGGCAGCTGTGCCTGTGCTGTCCTGCTCGTCCAGGGTCTCAAAAACAATCATCGGGCTGCCGACCGCAATCATGTCGCCGACTTCACCGGCGAGACGCAGCACGCGGCCCGCGACGGGCGCGGAGAGTTCAACCGCGGCCTTGTCGGTGAGCATGGCGCCGACCGGGTCTTCTTCCTTTACATGATCGCCGACTTTGACCATCCACTCGGCAATTTCCGCCTCGACCAGGCCCTCACCCAGATCCGGCAGGTTGAAGATATATTCACTCATAGGGCCTCCATGATGTTACGAATGCCGGCGATGATCCTGTCCTGGGCGGGGAAATAATCCCATTCAAAGGCGTGTGGATAGGGTGTTTCCCAACCGCAGACACGCTCGATCGGCGCCTGCAGGTGCCAGAAGCATTCCTCCTGCACGGTGGCGACCAGTTCCGCACCGTAACCACTGAACCTGGAAGCCTCGTGGGTGACCAGGCAACGGCCGGTTTTCTCCACCGATTTTTTCAGTGTCTCCACATCCAGCGGCACCAGCGAGCGCACGTCGATGATGTCGGCCCTGACGCCGGCCTTGTGCACCGCCGCCTGTGCGACATGCACCATCGTGCCATAGGTGATAATGCTCAGTTCATCACCTTCCTCGACCACGGCCGCCTTGCCAGGCGGTATCGAGTAATAGCCGTCGGGCACTTCACCGCCGGGATGATTCGCCCACGACACCGCAGGCTTGTCCGGATCACCGTCAAATGGTCCGTTATATATACGCTTGGGTTCGAAGAATATCACCGGGTCGTCGGATTCAATGGCGCTGATCAACAGGCCCTTGGCGTCGTAAGGGTTTGACGGCATTACCGTCTTGACGCCTGAGAGGTGTGTGAACAGCGCTTCCGGACTCTGCGAATGTGTCTGCCCGCCACGGATACCGCCGCCACAGGGCGCGCGCACCGTCACCGGTGAGAAAAATTCGCCGCCGCTGCGGTAACGCAAACGCGCCAGTTCACTGATGATCTGGTCGAGACCCGGGTAGATATAGTCGGCAAACTGGATTTCCGCGACTGGCCGCAAACCGTTGACGCCGATACCGATAGCGGAACCGATGATGCCACCTTCCGCGATCGGCGCATCGATGACCCGGTGTTCGCCGTACTTGGCCTGCAAACCGTCGGTGCAGCGGAAGACGCCGCCGAAATAGCCAACGTCCTGACCGATTATGATCACCGTCGGGTCCTTGTCCATCACCACATCGAGTGCGGACCTGATGGCCTGGATCATGTTCATCTGGCTCATTCCGCTAGCCCCCTCAAAGCCAGCAACTGTTGACGCTGGCGTTCCAGGTGTGGCGGCACTTCGGCGTAGACGTCGTCGAACATGACACGCACATCCAGACGCGGTCCTTCGGTCATGGTGCCGTAGGTGACGGCTTCCTTCCAGGCCTCGTTAACAAATGTCTTGAGTTCTTCCTTTAGCGCTTCGTGCTGTTCATCCGACCAGTGGCCGTTTTTGACCAGGTGTTGTTTTAAGCGTTTGACCGGATCACCCAGCGGGAAAGCCTCCCATTCGTGCTTTGGACGGTAACGTGAAGGATCATCACTGGTGGAATGGGCGCCGCCGCGATAGGTGACGTGTTCGATCAGGGTCGGCCCGCCGCCTGTGCGGGCCCGTTCCGCCGCCCATTTTGTTACGGCATAAACGGCCAGCAGGTCATTGCCGTCGACGCGTACGCCGGGTATGCCCAGTCCGAGTCCACGGGCCGCGAATGAACGCCGTTCACCACCTGCAAACCCCTGGAATGTCGAGATGGCCCACTGGTTGTTGACCACGTTCAGGATCACCGGCGCCTGGTAGACGGCGGCGAAGGTCAGTGCGTGGTGAAAATCCGCCTCGGCAGTGCTGCCGTCACCCACCCAGGACGAAGAGATGTGTGATTCACCCTTGATGGCTGCCGCCATGGCCCAGCCGACCGCGTGCGGGTACTGGGTGGCGAGATTTCCGGAAACGGAAAAAATGTTGGCCTGCTTGTTGTGGTACATGATGGGCATCTGCCGGCCCTTGCACATGTCCCGCGTATTCGACAGGCACTGGCACATCAGGTCGACCAGGCTGGTGCCACGCAGGATAAACAGACCCTGGTTGCGATACGAGGGAAACATCATGTCACCGTCTTCCAGCGCCATCCCCTGGGCGATCGAGATGGCCTCTTCGCCGAGTGACTGCATATAGAAGGATATCTTGCCCTGCCGTTGCGCGCGTTGCATGCGGTCATCGTACTGCCGCGTCAACAGCATCAGACGCAGGGCCTCGCGTAACTGGTCCGGTGTCAGCTCGGGCACCCACTCACCCTGCGCCATGCCGTTATCATCCAGCACCCGCACCAGTTCGTTGGCCAGGTACTCTATCTTGCTGGCCGGTGAATCACTGTCAGGACGCTTGACGGCGCCAGCTTCCGACAGGGCAAGATAACTGAAATCAGGTGCTTGCCCCGGTCGTGCGGAGGGGTGGGGGATATGCAGGTGGGATTTTGGCGTCATTTATATTAATTCCATCATTTTTATGCGGTTAATTCACCGTCATCGTATTTGGGGCCGCGACGATGGCTTCCGCCATTGAATCCGCGATCACGTTGGTGGGTTTCTTCAACTTGTCTGCGCTGACAAAAATTTCTGTCAGACGTCCCGGAATCAAGGCGATTTGAGCGTGTACATCAGCCTCGGTCTTGTTTCCCATGTACTCCAGGGAGACGCTGATGATACCCCCACCGTTGATGACGTAGTCTGGAGCATACAGTATGCGCCTGTCGAACAGGCGTTTTCCATCCTCTTCAGTGGCCAGCTGGTTATTGGCGGCGCCACCGATGATGGACGCCTTGATGTCCGGAATGCTGCGTTCATCCAGTATCGCCCCCATTGCACACGGCGCCAGTACATCGGCGTCCTGGAAAAGAATTTGCGCGGGTGTAACGACCTGCGCGCCGAAATCCGTCCGCGCACGCTCGAGATGTTTTTCATTGACGTCGCTGATGACAAGACTGGCGCCCGCGGCGTGCAACTGCCGGCACAGGTCGTATCCGACTTTACCGACACCCTGGACCGCGACGCGCAGATTGGCAAGGGAATCACGGCCAAGACGATGCTTCACCGCTGCGCACAAGCCCAGGTAAACACCATCGGCGGTCCACGGGGAAGGGTCGCCGCCGGCAGCGCCTTTCGCGGGCGGGAGACCTGCCACGAAATCCGTGACCTCCTTGATCAGACGCATGCTTTCGACGGACACCCCGACGTCTTCGGCGGTGATATAACGACCGCCCAGTGAATCGACAAAGCGGCCAAAGGTCCTGAAAAGATCGTCAGACGGCGGTATATCGGGGTTGGCCAGGATCACGGCTTTACCGCCACCGAGTGGCAGACCCGCCATCGCGTTTTTATAGGTCATGCCGCGGGACAGACGCAGCGCATCCCTGATGGCATTTGCCTCGTTGTCGTAGTGCCACATCCGGCAACCGCCGGCGGCGGGGCCGAGTGCTGTTGAATGAATGGCGATGATGGCTTTCAATCCGGTTTTAGCATCGTAGAACTGATGAACTGACTCGTGTCCACGGTATTCAGTATTTTCGAAAAATGTCATGGTGATACTCACTTTCCATTGTCAGGTGACGAAATTTTCTGACTTTAATATAGCAATATCATGCAGAAATTGTATTGCGAAGTGACTCGACCGGGGGTGGTCTGCGCATATAATATTCAAAATATTGACCAAACAGGAATTAAAAATGCAAAAAATTAAAATTGACAATCTGGACCGTAAAATTCTCCGCTTGCTGCAATCGGACGCGAGTCTTTCGGCCGCGACCATCGGTGAGAAGGTGGGCCTTTCGCAATCACCCTGTTGGCGGCGCATACAGCGATTCAAGGACGCGGGTCTGATCAAGGAGCAGGGCATGGTATTTGATCGTGCAAAACTGGGCTTTGAAACCATGGTGTTTGCACATGTAAAACTGACGGCGCATGGCCGTAGCAAGGTGTCGGAATTCAGCGACACCATCAGGCAGTTTCCCGAGGTGATGGAGTGTCACCTGCTGCTGGGTCATGTCGACTTTCTGTTGCGCATCGTCACCACCAATCTCGAGGCTTATGAACGGTTCTTTTTTGAGCGCCTGTCGCAATTGCCCGATGTGCAGGAAGTGATTTCGAGCATCGCGCTCACCGAGGTCAAGCACACCACCGAGTTGCCGATTTAGGCTCAATATCCGGTTAGTGCGCTTGACCTGACCGGTCCGCCGGTGTAACTTGCTTGTCACTAACAAGTATCTGGAACAGATGGTTTCTCCGACGCAAAAATCGGTTGTTGCGGCAGCGCGGCCCACACAGGCGGAACGGACTGCGCTGGCCGAGGAGAGAATGGTCAATGCGACCATTGAACTGCTCAACACGGTTGGTATGGCCGGGACAACCCTGATCGCCATCGGTGAGCGCGCCGGCTACAGTCGCGGGCTTGCCACGCATCATTTCGGATCCAAGTCCGGTCTGTTTCGCAAGGTGCTCAAGCACATCACCGCGGTCTGGACCGAGGAACTGGAAAACAACCTGCGTGGCAAAGACGGTCTCAAGGCCCTGCTCGCCGCACTCGATGCACACCGCGATCACATGCTGCATTTCCCGCGGCACGCGCGCGCCATGAACATATTGTGGTCCGCCTCGTTTGATCCGGCCTCCGAATTCAAACCCAACGTGATCGAGTTCCACCGCCTGCAAAGGGCCTCGGCAGCGGCCTGGGTGGTCGCCGGACAGGCAACAGGCGAAATCAGGAGCGATGTCGATGCCATCAGGTTTGGCGAACAGTTCTATGCATCGCTGCTGGGTCTCAACTACCAGTGGCTGGTTAATCCCAATATCGATTTGAAGGCGTCGGTCGATACCCTCAAACACAACATCGTCGCCTTACTCGAGGCGAATCAACCTTTGAAAAAGGAAACAAAATGACTGAAGCATATATCTACGACCATGTCAGGTCGCCGCGAGGGCGCGGTAAAGCCGATGGTTCCCTGCATGCGATTACACCGATCAATCTTGCCAGCCAGGTGCTCGCCAACCTGCGTGACCGCAACAACCTGGATACCTCGCTGGTTGATGACGTGATCCTGGGTTGTGTTGCGCCAGTAGGTGAGCAGGGTGCGGATATCGCACGCATCGCAGCATTGAATGCCGATTACGCCGAGAGCGTGGCGGGTAAGCAGATCAACCGCTTTTGCGCATCCGGTCTGGAGGCGGTCAATACGGCTGCGGCACAGATCATGTCCGGCCAGTCGGATGTGGTTATCGGCGGCGGTGTCGAATCCATGTCACGGGTCCCGATGATGTCCGATGGCGGTGCCTGGGCAACGGATCCGCAGGTGGCCTACAAGACCCATTTCGTGCCCCAGGGTATCAGCGCCGACCTGATTGCGACCAAGAACGGCATCTCACGTAACGATCTGGACCGGTATTCGGTGGAAAGCCAGAAGCGCGCGGCGCACGCATGGAAGCAGGGCTGGTTTGACGGCTCGATCGTGCCGGTCGTCGACCACATCGGCCGGGTCGTCCTGGCGCGGGACGAACATATGCGCCCTGATGCGACCATGGAGAGCCTGGGCGGTTTGAAACCCTCGTTTGCGATGATGGGTGAGCAGGGCGGTTTCGACGCGGTCATCCTGCAGCGCTACCCCGAAGTCGAGTCGGTCATACACGTGCATACACCGGGCAACTCCAGCGGTATCGTTGACGGCGCGGCAGCCGTGCTGGTCGGCCACGCAGCGGCAGGCAAGCGCATGGGTCTGAAACCACGCGCACGGATGCGTGCCTTCGCATCGATTGGCAGCGAACCCAGCATCATGCTGACCGGTCCTGTGCCCGCCACTGAAAAAGTGCTTAAACGTGCGGGTATGACCACTGCGGATATCGACCTGTTCGAACTGAACGAAGCATTCGCCGCCGTGGTGCTGCATTACATGGACGTGCTGAATATTTCACATGACAAAATCAATGTGAACGGCGGTGCGATCGCCATGGGCCATCCGCTGGGCGCAACCGGGGCGATGATCCTCGGCACCGTGCTGGACGAACTGGAGCGGCGTGATCTTTCCACCGCGCTGGTCTCACTGTGTATCGGTGGTGGCATGGGTACGGCGACGATAATTGAGCGGGTCTGATTTTCAGACCGACTGACGAAAAAACACGATGGATACAAACAGATGAATAACACGATTCAATATACCGTCGACAGCGACGGAATCGCGATCCTGATGATCGACTTACCCGGCAAGAGCATGAACGTCCTGTGTGACGACATGATTTCGGAGCTGGCGGCATGTATCGAGAAAGTAGCAACGGATGAAGCCGTCAAGGGTGCGGTCATAGCATCAAGCAAGGCCACGTTTGTCGCAGGTGCGGACCTGACGGAACTGGTCACCGCCTACGACCGGGGTGTGACCGCGCAACAGGGTTATGAGTGGAGCAAGGGCCTGACAAACGTACTGCGCAGAATGGAAACCTGTGGCAAGCCGTTTGCGGTCGCCATCAACGGCCTGGCGCTTGGCGGTGGTTTTGAACTCTGCCTGGCCTGCCACTACCGCGTGATGACGGATCAGCCCAGGGCGGAACTGGGTTTTCCGGAAGTCAGTATCGGTTTGCTGCCGGGCGCGGGCGGTACACAGCGATTTCCACGACTGGTCGGGATCGAAAATGCATTGCCGGTCATTCTGCAGGGTAAAAAACTGAACCCGCCCAAAGCGCTGGAACTCGGTGTCGTGCACGAAGTCGCACCGGCCGCTGAGCTGATTGAACGCGCACGCGCCTGGCTGCTTGGTTCACCCAATCCGGTCGCGCCGTGGGACGTCAAGGGTTTCAAGGTTCCCGGTGGCGCCGGCGCCATGACACCGAAAAATGCACAGACGTTCATGGTTGGCACCTCGCTGCTGGCGGCCACCACGCAGCACAATTACCCCGCACTGATCGCCGCCATGTCGGCGGTTTACGAGGGTTGCATCACACCCTTCGACACGGGCCTGGATATCGAATCACAGTATTTTGGCCAGCTGGTATCCGGCGTGGTCGCACGCAACATGATGCGCAGCCTGTTCGTCAACAAGGGCGCAGCGGACAAACTGGTGCGCCGTCCCGCGGGCATCGAGAAATCAAAAGTGACAAAACTGGGTATCCTCGGTGCCGGCATGATGGGTGCAGGTATTGCCTACGTTTCGGCAAGGGCCGGTATGCAGGTGGTTCTGCTCGATACCGATATCGAGGCCGCCGAACGTGGCAAGGCCTATTCGGAAGGCTTGCTGAACAAGGCCATCCAGCGCGGTTATTCCACGCAGGAAAAGGCGGAAGCCCTGTTGGGCCTGATCCATCCCGACCACCGATTATGCCGACCTGGAAGGATGTGAACTGGTGATCGAAGCGGTGTTCGAAAATCGTGAGATCAAGGCGGCCGTGACCGGCAAAAGCCGAGGCAGTCATTCCCGCAGAACGCCATTTTTGCCAGCAATACTTCGACCCTGCCGATCACCGGTCTGGCCAAGGCTTCGAAACGACCGGAAAGCTTCATCGGGCTGCATTTCTTCTCGCCGGTGGACAAGATGCCACTGGTCGAATTGATCAAGGGTGAGAAAAGCTCGGATGAGGCCATCGCCCGCGGCCTCGACTACATCCAGCAAATCCGCAAGACACCCATCGTCGTCAATGACAGCCCGGGTTTCTACACCAGCCGTTGTTTCAGTACCTCGACCAATGAGGGCATGACGATGCTGGCAGAGGGCGTCAACCCGGCCCTGATCGAAAATGCAGCGAAAATGGCCGGTCTGCCGGTCGGACCATTGGCGGTAATGGACGAAGTGACCCTGGATCTCGGTTACAAGATCACGATGCAGAACGCGAAAGACCGGGGCGAGTCATACACCTTCGACTCGGGATTCCCGGTGATACGTAAATTCGTCGAGGAACTGGATCGCAAGGGCAAGCGCTTTGGCGAGGGTTTCTACGAATATCCCGAAGGCGGAAAGAAATACCTCTGGCCCGGACTGTCAGAACTTTATCCGCTGAATGAGCAGCAACCGCCGGTACAGGAGGTCAAAGACCGACTGCTGTATCGCCAGGCGCTCGAGACGGCGCGCTGTTTTGAAGAGGGTGTTCTGGATCATCCCGCCGATGCGGACATCGGCTCCATTTTCGGCTGGGGTTTCCCGCCGTGGACGGGTGGCACCTTGTCATTTATCGATACCGTCGGTATCAAGCATTTCGTCGCCGAGTGTGACCGCATGGCTGAATCTTATGGGCCAAGGTTCGCAGTTTCAGACTGGTTGCGTGAACGTGCTGAGAAGGATGAATCTTTCCATAAAGCCTGAAATATCGGAGTAAATCAAACTCGGGTTTTTTGATGTTTTCAATTGGGTCACTTGCCATGTGGGTGAGTCGACCAGCTTATGCCATGAGCGCAGTGAACATATCGGAGGCCATTGACCTGTGAATATCCGCAGAGCCGAGGGGGTGTGGTGTGGTGTTTCAGGACCGGGCGAGACAGGAGTCGAGAACGAGCCTGCAGGGACGTACTTGTGGCGTGTCCTGAAACACGACACCACGCCGCCTTGGTGCCCATGCAGAAACCACCGACAAGCCTCTGCAGACACCAAATCAAAATCCAACCTGGCAATTTCCGCAAAAATTTGCGAAAGCCCCTATTCCAAAACAGGAGTAACCTTAACTTTCATTGTGGACAAGGCATTACTAACAATGCATAAATAAAGCCTGTATCCCGGGAGTGTTGCAATGGTCAGAAATATCTACAAAATCCTCGTTGCCAACCGCGGTGAGATCGCCATACGTATCCTGCGCGCGGCATCCGAACTGGGTATCCGCACCATCAGTGTGTATACCCAGGAGGACCGGTTCTCGCCGCATCGCTACAAGGCCGACGAGGCTTACCAGATCGGTGAGGATGATGAGCCACTGAAGCCTTACCTGGACATCGATGCGATCATCGAAGTTGCCAGGCTGAACGAGGTGGACGCGATACATCCCGGTTACGGTTTTCTGTCTGAAAACGTCGAGTTTGCAAGACGTTGCCGCGAGGAGGGCATCATTTTTGTCGGGCCGACACCGGAAGCCATGGCGATGCTGGGTGACAAGGTCCAGGCCAAGACCAACTGCGATTGCCGCCGGTCTTCCCGGTTATTGAAGACAGCAAGGAAAAACTGGACAGCGTTGAAATCGCGCGGGTCGAAGCGGGGCGGATCGGCTATCCGGTGATGTTGAAAGCGACCGCCGGTGGCGGTGGTCGCGGCATGCGCGTGATACGCAGCGAGGGCGAGCTTGAAAAAGGCCTATACCGAGGCGCGTGCCGAAGCCGGCAAGGCCTTTGGCAACGATACGGTGTTTCTCGAAAAATTCATCGAATCGCCAAAGCATATCGAAGTCCAGATCCTGGGTGACAATGAGGGCAACCTGGTGCATTTGTTCGAACGTGACTGTTCGGTGCAGCGGCGCTTTCAGAAAGTGGTCGAGGTCGCGCCCAGCTTTGCCCTTGAGGAGGAAACCCGGCAGAAGTTATATGACTATGCGCTGGCGATCACCCGGCACGTCAACTACAGCAATGCCGGCACGGTTGAGTTCCTCGTCGACAAGCAGGAGAACATCTTTTTTATCGAGGTCAATCCGCGCATCCAGGTGGAGCACACCGTCACCGAGCAGATTACCGGTATCGATATCGTCCGCAGCCAGATCCAGATCGCACGAGGTTGCCTGCTGAGTGATCCTGAACTGCGGCATCAAATCCCAGGCCGATGTCCAGTGCCGCGGTTATGCAATCCAGTGCCGGATCACGACGGAAGACCCGGAAAATGGTTTTCAACCGGATTATGGCACGCTGATCGCTTACCGCAGCGCCGCCGGCTTCGGTATCCGTCTCGATGTCGGTGCGGCCTATACCGGCGCCCATGTTTCGCCATTTTTCGATTCGATGCTGGTCAAGGTGACCGCCTGGGGCAGGACCCTGAGCGGCGCGATTGAACGCGGTCACCGCGCCTTGCGTGAATTCCGTATCCGCGGGGTCAAGACCAATATCGGTTTCCTGCAAAATGTATTGCGTCATCCGACTTTTGTGTTCGGCGAGGCCACGGTTGATTTCATCGATAACCATCCGGAGTTGTTTGAAATCACGCAGCGTTTTGACCGCGCCACCAAGACCTTGCGTTACATTGCCAACCTGACCGTCAACGGTAACCGTGACATCGGTGCCATCGATCACACGCGGACCTTCCGCAAGCCGATCGTGCCGCCATTTCGACCGCCTGTCGGAATACCCTAAAGGCAGCAAGAACCTGCTGGACGAAATGGGTCCGGAGGCATTTTGCAAGATGGGTCCGGCAGCAAAAAAACATCCTCTACACCGATACCACCCTGCGTGATGCGCACCAGTCTTTGCTGGCGACACGCGTCAGGACCCTCGATATGCTGGCGGTGGCCGAAGGCTTCGCCAAGGCGCATCCGCAGGTATTTTCGCTGGAAATGTGGGGCGGTGCGACCTTTGATGTGGCGCTGCGATTTTTGCGTGAATGCCCGTGGCAGCGCTTGCAGCAACTGCGCAAGGCGGTTCCCAATATACTCCTGCAGATGTTGTTCCGCGGGTCGAACGCGGTCGGTTACAAGGCTTACCCGGATAACGTGATTGAGAAATTCATCGAGAAATCCTGGGAAAATGGCATCGATGTTTTCCGTATCTTCGATTCACTGAACTGGATCGAAGGTATGAAGCGCTCGATCCAGGTCGTGCGTGAACGAACCGGCGGTATTGCCGAGGCGACCATCTGTTATACCGGTGACGTGCTGAATACCGATCCGGCCAACCGCTACAGCCTGCAGTATTACCTCGACATGGCGCGCCGGCTGGAAGACGAGGGTGCGCACATGCTGGCACTGAAGGACATGGCCGGTCTGCTGAAACCCTATGCAGCGGAAATGCTGATCCCGGCATTGCGGGCGGCGGTCGACATCCCGATACACCTGCATACCCACGATACCTCGTCGATGCAAAGCGCGACCCTGTTGAAGGCCATCGAGGCCGATGTGGACATCGTCGATGTCTGCCTGAGCTCGATGTCGGGTCTGACCTCGCAGGTCAACATGAACTCACTGATCGCGGTCATGCAGGGCCACGAGCGCGAACAGCCATTCAACCTGGCCTCACTGAACCAGTACGCCAATTACTGGGAAGCCGTGCGTGAGATTTACTACCCGTTCGAATCCGGTCTGAAAGCCGGTACCGCCGAGGTTTACGAGCACGAGATCCCGGGTGGCCAGTATTCCAACTTGCGTCCACAGGCCATCGCACTGGGACTTGAACACCGTTTTGAGCAGATCAAGAAAAACTACGCGGTGGTCAACCGGATGTTTGGTGATATCGTCAAGGTGACGCCGTCTTCAAAGGTGGTCGGCGACATGGCCATGTTCATGACCGCCAACGGCCTGGATGAGAAAGACGTGATGGCCCAGGGTGACACGCTGGCCTTTCCGGATTCGGTCGTCGACCTGTTTTCAGGCAAACTTGGCCAGATGGAGGGTGGTTTTCCGGCCGAACTCTCGTCACTGGTGCTCAAAGGTGGCAAACCCATGGCCGGTCCGCCGGGAGCGGCGCTGGACCTGGTTGATTTCGAAACCGAATTTGCCGCCTTCCAGGAACAGTTCGACGACACGTTGAGTGAACTGGATTTTCTCTCCTACCTGATGTACCCGGAGGTTTTTCGCGGTTATTACGAGCACCAGACAGAGTTCGGTGAGGTCCATTACCTGCCGACCAACACGTTCTTTTACGGTCTGAAACAGGGCGATGAAATCCTCGTCAAGTTACAGCGCGGCAAGACCATCGTCATCCGCTATATCTACCGTTCACACACCGATGACAATGGCTTCTGTCGTGTCACCTTCGAACTCAACGGCCAGGCGCGCAGCGTGCAGGTACGCGACGAGACGGTGGTGCCGCGTCACGCCGCCAACCGCAAGGCTTTGGTGCGAAATGAAATCGGCTCGCCGCTGATGGGCAAGCTGGCTTCGGTGCTTGTTGCAGCAGGTGACAGGGTCGAGAAGGATACCCCCGTGTTTGTCATCGAGGCGATGAAGATGGAAACCACCATCACGGCCCCGTTTGAGAGCACCATCAAAACCGTGCACCTCAAGGCCGGCGAACTGGTGGGCCAGGGCGACCTCGTCATCGAGCTTGAATGACCCGACCCTGGCGGAGTAGCGGTGGCCAGTCGCTTTAAAAGACGCTCTTTTGGTCGCAAAAACCTGTTGTTGACGGAATTTTGCACACCCGGCCTGCTCTAATGGGACATAATACAAGTTCTTTCGTGAAGCCCTTGACGAAAGAAGGAGTTGTCAAAGATGGGCATGGCATGCCGTGTTTCGGTCAAGACACAGAAAGCCTTCATTTGCTTCCTGATGGCTTTTTTTATGCCCGTATTCGGCAGCGCTCAGGATGAGACGCCCGCATCTCCATCTGCAGATACCCCGGCTGAAACCACTGACCGGCAGGCCATCCTGCTGGATATACAGGGCCCGATCGGGCCGGCAACCGCCGAGTACCTTGTCAATTCGCTGGAAAAGTCCGCCAACCGCAATGCCGAATTGGTGATTATCCGCATGGATACACCGGGTGGTCTGGATGCCTCCACCCGCGATATCATCAAGGCAATTCTCAATTCACCTGTGCCGGTGGCGACATTCGTGACACCCGGTGGTGCGCGTGCCGCGAGTGCCGGTATGTATATACTGCTTGCCAGTCACATCGCCGCGATGAGCCCGGCGACCAATGTCGGGGCGGCCACACCCGTGTCAATTATCGGTGGCGAGTCAGCAGGCAGAAAGCGCGATCCCGCTGAAAAAGGTGAAGACGCAAAACCGGAAGAATCCGGCACGAGCACTGCCATGGAGCGCAAGGTGATCAACGACGCCGTCGCCTATGCGCGGGGACTCGCCAGCCGGCATGGCCGGAATGCTGACTGGGCGGAACTTGCGGTTCGGGATGCCGCCAGCATAACCGCAGAAAAAGCGCTCGAGACCGGTGTCATTGATCTGATGGCCACAGATGTGGGTGACCTGCTGAAGCAGTTGAACGGCAAAACCATCAAAGTGCGCGGCCGCGACCTGACCCTGGACACCACAGCATTACAGCTTGAACAACTTGAACCAGACTGGAAAAGCGAATTGCTGGGTGTCATCACCAGTCCGACGATTGCCTACCTGCTTTTACTGGTCGGTATTTACGGACTTTTCTTCGAAGGCTTCAACCCCGGCGCCGTATTACCGGGTGTGGTGGGGGCCATCTGTTTGCTCGTCGCACTTTACGCATTCCAGATGCTGCCGGTGAATTACGCGGGTTTTGCCTTGCTCGCGCTCGGCATCATCCTGATGATCGCCGAGGCGGCAGCGCCCAGTTTTGGCGTGCTGGGTATCGGTGGCATCATCGCGCTGGTGATCGGTTCAGTCATCCTGATCGATACCGATGTGCCGGGGTACTCGATCTCTCGACCCCTGATCGGCGCGCTGGCCCTGGCCGGTTCACTCGGCCTGACGGCCATTGTCGGTATCGCTTTGAAGGCCAGGCTCAGACCCGTGGTTTCCGGCCGCGAACAGCTGATCGGTGCCGCAGGCACCGCCTTGATCGATTTCAGTCACCAGGGCGAGGTATTTGTGCATAGCGAACGCTGGACTGCCATTACGGAGTCACCATTGCGCAAAGGGCAGAATGTCGTGGTGACGGGCATAGACGGACTGACGCTGAAGGTGCGTGCTGCAGATGAGAGCGTCCCGGTCGTTGGTTCAATGAAGGAGTAGCAATATGTTCAATTATCTACTTGGCATCATTTTATTCGTCGTCGCCATGCTCCTGTTCAGTACCTTCAAGATTCTGCGTGAATATGAACGGGGTGTGGTTTTCCAGCTCGGTCGCTTCTGGAAGGTCAAGGGGCCTGGACTGATCATCATCATTCCGATCGTTCAACAGATGGTGCGCGTCGACCTGAGAGTGATCGTGATGGATGTGCCCACCCAGGACGTCATCTCGCGGGACAACGTATCGGTGCATGTCAACGCAGTGGTCTATTTCCGGGTCATCGATCCCGAAAAGGCGATCATCCAGGTGGAGAAGTACCTCGAGGCCATCAGCCAATTGGCGCAGACAACGCTTCGCTCGGTGCTGGGACAGCACGAACTGGATGAAATGCTTGCCGAACGCGATACCCTCAACCGCGACATCCAGGCCATTCTGGACCGCCAGACCGACGCGTGGGGCATAAAGGTATCCAATGTCGAGATCAAGCACGTGGACCTGGATGAGAGCATGATCCGCGCCATCGCTGCACAGGCAGAGGCGGAACGTCAGCGGCGCGCCAAGGTCATCCATGCCTCCGGTGAAAAGCAGGCCGCGTTTGAACTGGTCGAAGCTGCGAAAACACTCAGCGCCGAACCCAATGCGATCCAGTTGCGCTACCTGCAGACGCTGACGGAAATTGCCGGTGACAAGAGCTCGACCATCGTCTTTCCGCTGGACCTGATCAAGACGCTCGGACGCAACTCCGGCGGTGGTTGAAACTTCCGTCAAGGCCTTTGACCGTCAACCGCCGGACAATAAGTTTGCAGGCATCAGGCATCAGGCATCAACGGCTACGGAAACGGAGCAGGAATGATGCAGTTGGAGGCGTGCGGGTTAATTCGGATCCACTCACCAGGAGTATACTTTTTATGAAAATCAACTGGATTTTAGTCGCCAACCAGGCAGAGGCGCAGATTTACTCAAGTGGACAGGTTCCCAGGAATCTTCTGCTCGTTGATACGTTAACCAACGAGGCGGGCACGGCTCACCCACGTGACCTGCTTTCCGATGCACCGGGCAGGGCGTTTGACCATTTCGGTTCGGCCCGGCATTCAATGGAGCCGCATACCGGTGTGAAACAGGAACAGCGTCGGCGCTTTGTAAAGAAGATGGTCGAAAGGCTTGAGGAAGCGCATTTGAAGGGTAATTTTGATCAGCTGATTTTATTGGCTGCTCCCGCTGTGCTTGGTGTGATTCGCAAGACCCTGCCGGCGGACCTGGTGAAAGCTGTCATCAAGGAAATTCCCAAGGATGTGATTGGCCAGGGTATTGATAAAATCCAGACACACCTGGAACGGGCATTCGCGTTGGCCTAGACGCATGATGACCAGCGGCGGATTTGCCCATTGAGCAAAATGTTTTATGCAAAGTCGCAGACACGGCAGTGCCTGGCAGGCAAGCGAACGATTAACCAGTTTCCGGAGAAATACGTATGAGCATACAGACTGAACTGCAATCCACCATCGAAGACATGGTGCAAAAAGGTAAAGGAATTCTCGCAGCAGATGAAAGCAACCCCACCATCGCCAAGCGCTTCAAGCCAATTGGCGTGGAATCAACCGAAGAGAGCCGACGCAGTTGGCGCAGCCTGTTGCTCAGTACACCGAATCTTGGTAATTACATCAGTGGCGTGATCCTGTTTGAGGAAACATTGGGACAGAAAGCGGACGATGGGACGCCGTTGCCGCAATTTGCGCAAAAACACGGTATCGTGCCCGGCATCAAGGTCGACAAGGGAACGATTCCGCTGGTTAATTCAGAAGGTGACCTGATTACGCAGGGACTCGACGGTCTGGCCGAACGCCTGAAAGTTTACAAGCAACAGGGTGCGCGATTTGCCAAGTGGCGAGAGGTCTATCCCATCAGCAAACACAATCCGAAACCACTGGCTGTCGAGGCCAATGCGGAAGTCCTGGCCCGCTATGCGGCGATTTGCCAGTCGGTGGGTATCGTTCCGATCGTCGAACCTGAGGTGCTGATTGACGGTGATCACAGCATCGAGCGTTGTTTTGATGTGATCGAAAAAGTGCAGTTGGCCGTCTATGCCGCCCTGTACCGTTACCACGTAAACCTGGAACATACGATCCTCAAACCCAGCATGGTGACACCCGGCAGTGAATTCGCCAGCAAGGCCAGCCCCGCCGAAGTTGCGGAAAATACGCTCAGGGTCCTGCGCCGCAGCGTACCTGCCGCGGTGCCGAGCATCAATTTTCTTTCCGGCGGACAAACCGACGAAGAGGCTACGGCGAACCTGAATGCGATGAACCAGATGTATCCGGACCTGCCCTGGGAGGTTTCATTTTCCTATGGGCGCGCCCTGCAACACGCCGCCCTGCACGCCTGGCAGGGCAAGCGTGAAAACCGCCAGGCCGCGCAGGAAGTGCTGCTCAAGCGAGCGCGTCTGAATGGCGCTGCACGTTACGGTAAATACACTCCGGAGATGGAAACCTAAGTTAACTCTGCCGGTTTTATTGTTTCAGTTTGGCGATCTCTTCATCAAGCAGTTTGATCAGGCCTTCGCGGTCAACGGTGTAGGGCTGGTTCTCGTTCAGTTCCAGCATGAGGCGCAATACCGCCCGCATCGTGTTCTCCGCCCGTTCAGGGTCGCCGACGACCATGTAGCGTGGTTGCGGGTTGGCATCGAATAGCGCGTGTTCGACCCTGGCAACGATGAATTCGGGACCGGGCATCATCGACAGGTCGCCGCCGGTCAGTACCCAGTTGTTCTGCCAGTCATCCTTGTACAGGGAATCATCGATATTCAGACCTTTGGCCTGCAGGCGTTTGAATATATTTTTGCCGATATCTGAATTGAAACCACCGGGGTCAATAATGCTGACCTTGATTCCAAACCGCTCCAGTTCGATCGCCAGCGTGTCGGTAAAAGCCTCCATTGCGTGCTTGCTCATGCTGTAAGGGCCGTAAAAAGTGCGCGTCTGGACACCGGCGATCGAGCCGATGTTGACCACGCGTCCCTGCGACTTGATCAGCAGCGGTGCGAAAGCCCTGGTGATACGGACGGGACCATAGACATTCACATCGAAAATGAAATCGAGGTCGTCTTCATCCACTTCGATGAGTGGCGCCATCAGACCGACACCGGCATTATTGACGATGGCATACAGACCGCGATTTTCATCGGTGACCGTACTGACCGCGGCGTCGATTTCACTTTGAACCGTGACATCGAGCCTGACAGAGCGGATATTTTCAATGGCATTGAGCGCTTCGAGGTCCTTTTCTTTCCTCGCACCCGCGTAGACAAAATATCCTTTCGAAGCGAGTGTCTCCGCGATCATCCTGCCGAGACCACTACTCGCTCCGGTGACCAGGATGGCTTTTTGGGTTTGGTTGGCAGGGCCGGCTTCAGCAGCGCTAAAGGCGGTCTCCGTCAAGCAGATGGTGAGCAATCCGATGGCGATCGCTTGCAGATATATGCGATGACTGTGGGCAAAAAATGAATGCATCAGTATTTCCTCGGAAAAAAAACGGGGTCAGGTTGAATTAATTGCAAACTTGCGATTAATTCAACCTGACGCCCCTCAAGCAAGTCAAGCGCCGAATGTAAACCCTGTCATAATGCCAGCACCATGACCAATCAATTCTGGAAAACCAAGCGTCTGGATCAGATGAGCCCTACGGAGTGGGAGTCGCTCTGCGATGGCTGTGCGCTGTGTTGCATGAACAAGATCGAAGACGAGGACGACGGCGAAATCTACTATACGAATACCGCCTGCCAGTTACTGGACCTGTCATCCTGCCGCTGTACGGATTACGCTAATCGTGCCAGCAGGGTCCCCGATTGTGTGCAACTGACTACCGCCAATGTTCATTCTTTTGACTGGCTGCCCGGCACTTGCGCCTACCGTCTTCTGGCAAAAGGGCAGGACTTGCCCGCCTGGCACCCGTTACTCAGCGGGCGGTCCGAATCCGTGCATGAAGCGGGTATCTCGATGCTCGGCCAGATGGTTCCGGACGAGGACCACGAGGATTTCAATATTTTTCAACTTCTTGAAGGCGGGACAGGTTGAATTAATCGCCCTTCGGCCCGCTGTCGCCGTCTCTTAGCAGTGCCGCGTTTCTTGCCAGTGAAACCAGTTCCCGTTCCAGCAACTGGTCGAGCACCTGGTCGGAGACGCTGGCTTCGAGGTTCTGGCCGAACTGCTCGATCATGAGTTTTCCCTGCGTGACGAGATCACGCAAATGGTTGCGTAAAGCCGTGCGATCATGCTCTCCGTCAAGAAGGGGAACCAACCGACGGGACAGGTCGCTGAGTTGTAACATTCCGTGCGCGAGTGTCGTGACTTGTGTCTGCGATTCGGTCTGCGATTCGGTCTGCAGTCTGATGAGCGGACTGACGCGCGGAAGATCGCCGGGCGACGTGGCGAATCGTAACGGGCGGTTTCGCAGCGTAATGAGATCCTTCGCGAGCATTTCGAGAAGCATCCCACCGATTTCTTGCAGATCCCGGCGATGATTGTCCGCATCCCGAACACGAATACCGCCGAGTTCGTTGTTGGCGAGCGCCGGCAGCGAATCATAAAGCACCGCTTCCGGGCTGATGCGCGCCAAGCCGGTGAGCGTCGCTTTCAGTGAAGGCTTTGAAACGGTCACCGTCGGTCCGTTGCCCGTTCGAAACGACATTTCCGAATGGTCGCTGAGCACGCGGTTATTGCCCGAAGGTTGCAGAGCACAGCTGATATACAGCCCGGATAGCTGTTCCGGTCCGATATGCCGATTCAGTGCAACATCCTTGTGACATAGCAACGTGCGGCGGAAGGTGCGGTTCCTCAGGAAATCGAGATACTGCTCGGTGGGTATCAAACCGACGTTCAGATCCCGCAACGTCTTGTCGACGTCTGAACCAAAATTTGCAGCCACCATCTCGTTGAACTGTGTCTCTGCCAGGTAACGTAGCTCGTGTTTCTCGGCTCTTTCGATAAATTCGTAAAAGAAGAGCGGTTCATTCACTTCTTCCAGGTGTTCGTGAAACAGGTACGAATCCTGCCGCCCTCGGAGAATTTCAAGCTCACGGTTCAGTAATACGCGGTACGTCTCATCGCCGGCGGAACCGGCCTTGATGAGAAAATCCAGCAAGGCCCGCGCCTGCTGAACCTGCGACTTCGGGTCATCGAACTGCCGGGCGTGGTAGCACATCATCTGCCGGATCATACCCCGCATATACCATCCCGGATTCGTGTTGTAACTGATATAGGCGACCCCGTTTGGCGACAGGTTCTCCGAACAGATCGCAAAAATCTGTTCCTGCACTTCATGGTTGACCCAAGAGAACACGCCGTGACAGAGGATATAATCGAACTTGCCGTCTTCGGGGCCGACATCGGCGATGTTGCGATGCTGCAAATCAATGTTCTTCAGGCCGAGTTCTTCGATCAGTTTCCAGCCGTCGTTGAGTTGCCGCTTTGAGAGATCGATGCCAACGAATTTCGCTGACGGAATCGCAACGGCCATCGGAATGAGATTCCCGCCGGCGGCGCAGCCGAGCTCCAGCACGCGGGCCGAATCGACATCCGGCGCTTGCATGCCGAACAACTTCGCTATCGTCGCGAGATGATCGGGATGCGTCGAGGAATAAGGAAAGCTGTCATAAGGCAGCGCATCATAACTGTTCACAAATTCGGCTTCCGCTGTTTCAAACACCTGGCCTGAGGAAGTGGTTTCATCAATACTCATATGAGGTTCAAGTCCGTTTTGACGTGCCTTTCAACCCAATTGGAAGGGGTCACGGCAGTGAAGTATAGACAGCATAAAGGCTGTATTGCCAGAAATATGCTGTTCTGGCTTTCTAATGTGGCTGTCCTGGGTTTTCTTCTCTATCTGAAACCATTGACCGATGATTTACCACTAAGCCGAGGGGATGTAGTGTCCTGTTTCAGGACCGTGCGAGACAGGAGTCGAGCCCGAATCCCCATGGATGGGTTTTCTTCTCTATCTGAAACCATTGGCCGATGATTTACCACTACACCCCCTCGGCGCCCAAGCAGATATCGACTCAATGTCCAACTGTGGTCAGCACCAAGCGATCCTTAACGGGGTCTTTACTTGAGCACAGGGAATTCAGATCAAGTGGGACATCATTGAATCTGACCCTTTTAACTTCAGTCGAGCTTTAACTTCCGTAATACTTCATCCGCGAGTTCCTCGGCGGAGCGCTCGCCGGCATCGAGGTGGATATCGGCTCGTTCAGGCGGTTCATAGGGTGAACTGATACCTGTGAAGTTGGGGATTTCTCCCTTCCTGGCCCGGGCATACATGCCTTTCGGATCACGCGCCTCGCAAACCTCTAACGGCGTATCGACAAACACTTCGATGAATTCGATGTCGCCGACAATCTCTTTGGCCATCCTGCGCTCACGCCGGAACGGGGAGATAAAAGCGGTCATGACGATCAGGCCGGAATCGGCCATCAGGCGCGCGACCTCGGCAACCCGGCGGATGTTCTCCACGCGGTCGGCATCGGTAAACCCCAGGTCCTTGTTGAGACCGTGGCGGAAGTTGTCGCCGTCGAGCAGGTAAGTGTGCCGGTGCTGTGTGGTCAGTTTTTGTTCGACGATGTCGGCGATGGTCGATTTTCCCGATGCTGACAGACCGGTGAACCAGATAACCATGGGTTTCTGGTTTTTCATCCGTGCACGGGTTTCGCGGTTGATCTCGAAGGACTGCCAGGACAGGTTCTGACCACGATGCAGGCCGAAGTCGATCATGCCGGCGCCAACCGTGTTGTTGCTGATACGGTCGATCAGGATGAATGAACCGGTTTCCGGGTTTTCCTTGTAGGCATCAAACGCAATGGGCTGGGCGCTGGCAAAGTTACACACCGCAATTCCGTTCAGGTCTACCTTGGTTGCCGGCAGGTGTTCAGAGGTATTGATGTTGACCGCGTATTTCAGGTCGGTAATCTGTACCGGCGTGGTCTGTGTACCGATCCGCATCAGGTAGCTGCGTTCGGGCAGCATCGGGTCTTCGTGCATCCAGATCATGTGTGCCTGGAACTGGTTGCTGCGCTCCAGTGGTTCACCGGGCCGGTGCAGCACGTCACCCTGTGAAATATCGATTTCGTCTTCAAGTGTCAGGGTGACTGCATCGCCTTTGACCGCGCGCGGCAGGTCGCCGTCCATCGTCACGATCGAACTGACACGGCTGCGTTTTAACGAGGCGGCGACCATGATCTCATCACCCACCGCGATCTCGCCGCCGACCACGGTGCCGGCATAACCGCGAAAATCGAGGTTTGGACGGGTGACGCGCTGAACCGCGTAACGGAATAATTTCGAATCGTCCCGTTGCGGGTCGAGCTTCTCCAGGTAGCTTAACAGGGGCTCACCCTGGTACCAGGGCATGCGTTCGCTGCGGGTCGTGATGTTGTCACCCTTGAGCGCCGATATCGGGATGGCGTAAATGCTCTTGAAACCCAGGGTCTTGGAAAAGTCATTGAATACCTTGCAAATTTCCCCGAACAGCGATTGGGAATAACCCATCAGATCGATCTTGTTGACCGCCAGCACGATGTATTTCACACCGACCAGTGAAAGGATATAGGCGTGCCGACGGGTCTGGGTCGAGACCCCCAGGCGGGCATCGATCAGCAGTACCGCCGCCTCCGCGGTGGACGCACCGGTGGCCATGTTGCGCGTGTACTGTTCGTGGCCGGGTGTGTCGGCGACGATAAACTTGCGTTTTGATGTCGAGAAGAAGCGATACGCGACATCGATGGTAATACCCTGTTCCCGTTCCGCCGCGAGACCATCGACCAGCAGTGAAAAATCTATACCCTCCTCGGTCGAAAGACGGCCCTTGCTGTCCCGTTTGAGATCTTCCAACTGGTCGTCGTAGAGTAATTGCGAATCATAAAGCAGGCGGCCGATAAGCGTGCTCTTGCCATCGTCCACACTGCCGCAGGTGATGAATTTCAGCATGCTTTTCGAGCTTTCCAGTTCGATAAACTGCTGCATGTCGAGTTTTGCTTTATTGGCTGAAGACATCAGAAGTAGCCCTCTTTTTTCTTCTTTTCCATGGAAGCCGACTGGTCCTTGTCGATCAATCTGCCCGCACGTTCGGATGAGTGCGTGGAGCGCATTTCAATGATGACTTCCGCGAGTGTGCTGGCAGTGGATTCTATGGCTGCCGTGAGCGGATAACAGCCGAGCGTCCTGAAGCGGACCGAACGCATCTGTGGCTGTTCACCGTCAAGCAGCGGAAAACGTTCGTCATCCAGCATGAACAGGGCGCCATCGCGTTCAACCACCGGACGTTCAGCCGCCAGGTACAGATCGGGCATCGGAATATCCTGCATATAGATATACGCCCAGATATCTGACTCGGTCCAGTTGGATAACGGAAAGACACGCATGCTTTCGCCGGGGTTGATGCGGGTGTTATAAAGCGACCAAAGTTCCGGTCGCTGGTTTTTCGGATCCCAGACATGGCCTTTTGCGCGGTGCGAGAAGATGCGCTCCTTGGCGCGGGATTTCTCCTCGTCCCTGCGTGCCCCGCCAATCGCCGCGTCGTACTTGCCGGCATCCAGTGCCTGTCTCAGCGCCTCGGTTTTCATGATATCGGTATAACGCGAACTGCCGTGTGTAAACGGGTTGGTGTTTGCGGCCAGTCCTTCGGGATTGGTGTATACAATCAATTCCAGACCGAGCCGTTTGGCAGTGGCGTCCCGGAAGGCGATCATTTCCTTGAACTTCCAGGTGGTATCGACATGCAGAAGCGGAAATGGAGGTTTTGCCGGATAAAAGGCCTTCATGGCGAGGTGCAATAACACGGAAGAATCTTTGCCAACTGAGTAAAGCAGGACCGGTCGCTCAAAATCGGTTGCAACCTGCCGCAAAACACGGATGCTCTCCGCTTCCAGGCGCTGCAGATGTACGTGGGATGCTGTTGACATGATGGTCTAAATTCCAAATACGCTATTGTCAGGTCTGGGGACAAGCGAGACAATAGTTGAGTACCTTAATCCACGGATAAAGCATGCAATTTGATAAAACGTCGCAGATTTATTACGCCGGATGCTGGCATGAAGTCAACAACGGCCGATCTTTCGCGGTGTTAAATCCAGCCACTGGTGAAGCGTATGCACAGGTTGCGGATGCTTCTCTCGACGACCTGAAGATGGCCATTTCCGCTGCTGCCTCAGCATGGGAAAGCTGGGCTGGTCTTGCACCTTCGCGGCGTATGCGTTATCTGTTGAAAGCCGCCGATATCATGGAAGAGAGACGGCAGGATTTTATTGATGCGCTGGTTCAGGAGGGTGGTTCATGGATTGGTAAAGCCATATTTGAGACAGGCTATTCGATCGAAGCATTGCGCACAGCAGCCGCAATGGTGTTTCAAATGAATGGTGAAGTGCTGCCATCCGAGTACGGCAAACTCAGCATGGCAGTCCGGCAGCCACTGGGTGTGGTCAGCGTCATATCGCCCTGGAACTTTCCGCTGCTGTTGAGCATGCGGGGTTTTGCGGTTGCCATGGCGATAGGCAATACCATCGTATTAAAGCCATCTGAAGAGACACCATTGGCCGGCGGACTGTTACTTGCCGAGGTATTTGAAGCAGCGGGTCTGCCCGAAGGGGTATTCAACGTGGTGACCTGTTCAAGGCAATCGATCAAGGATCTGGGTGATGAGCTGATAAGCAATCCAGCGGTGCGTGGGATCAGTTTTACCGGTTCGACAGCGGTCGGCCGTCATATTGCCTCGCTGGCCGGATCGCTGTTGAAAAAAGCCTGCATTGAACTGGGCGGCAAGGATGCGCTGATCATCCTTGAAGACGCTGATATGGACAGGGCGGTGAATGCCGCCACGTTTGGAACATTTATGCACCAGGGGCAAATCTGCATGTCGGTGGAACGGATTATCGTACACCGCGAAATCGCCGAAGCGTTCATTGAACGCCTGGTTGCCAACGTTAAATCACTGGCCATGGGTGAACCTTCTGCAATGA
This sequence comes from uncultured Gammaproteobacteria bacterium, assembly GCA_963727635.1. Lineage (GTDB taxonomy): Bacteria > Pseudomonadota > Gammaproteobacteria > Xanthomonadales > SZUA-36 > SZUA-36. The sequence goes on from CAVSHP010000015.1 coordinate 500,900, forward strand.
ACAATGTTATCGGTCCGTTGATCAATGCGAAACAACTGCAGAATGTGCACGATCAGGTGACCGATGCGCTGGAGAAAGGCGCAGAGCTATTAACCGGTGGCCATTTTCAGGGTCTGTTTTACGAGCCCACGGTTCTGGCCGGTGTGCGCCCGGATATGAAAATTTTCCGGCAGGAGACATTCGGCCCGGTCGCAGCCGTGACCATTGTTGCTGATATGGAAGAGGCAATCGCGCTGGCCAATGATTCGGAATATGGCTTGTCTGCCGGTATTATTACCCGTGACGAGCAACGGGGAATGGAAGTGGCGTCGCGACTGCAAACCGGTATGGCGCACATCAATGACAGTTCGGTGAATGACGAGGTCAATGTGCCCTTTGGCGGGTCCAGGAACAGCGGTATGGGCCGCCAGAATGGTAAGTTTTCGGTTGAAGCTTTTTCGGAGCTTCGCTGGATCACCCTGGAGCGTGGCGGGCGTCAATACCCGCCTCCATTTAATGAAAAACCGTGAAATGTGCAAGATATGTCATTGAATGATTGAACCCCGGCATGGCTTACGGCACAATTCCGTTCCCGCGGGTTTGAGTACTCGCCTCGCGGTTCAGTGGTGGCCCCTGTCGGCCTCCCCGCGACGATATGTTGTGAACCCCGTCAGGCCCGGAAGGGAGCAGCGGCAGCAGCAGACTCGGGCGCCGGGGAACGGTGGGCAGGGGTTGCCATCATTTCTTCTGCTATTATCACCTTTGCAACGAAGAAGCCGGGCATTTTAAGCTCAAGGCAATCATCCCGGAGTGGTTTGGAGAATTCCAGATGAGTTATCAGGTGTTGGCCCGCAAATGGCGGCCACATACATTCAAGGACCTGGTTGGACAGGAGCACGTGGTACAGGCGCTGGTCAATGGTCTCGACCAGGATCGTGTACACCATGCCTTCCTGTTGACCGGAACCCGCGGTGTGGGCAAGACCACCATCGCGCGCATCCTGGCCAAATGTCTCAACTGCGAGAAAGGGGTGTCTTCAACCCCTTGTGGAGTATGCGGTAGTTGCATAGATGTGGACGAAGGCCGCTTCGTGGACATGCTGGAAATTGACGCCGCATCAAAAACCAAGGTGGATGATACCCGCGAGTTGCTCGAGACGGTGCAGTACACACCGAGCCGCGGCCGTTACAAGGTGTATATCATCGACGAAGTTCATATGTTGTCTCGTAACAGCTTCAATGCCCTGCTCAAGACATTGGAAGAACCACCGCCGCATGTGAAATTCGTGCTGGCGACGACCGATCCGCAAAAACTGCCGGTTACGATCCTGTCGCGTTGCCTGCGTTTCAGCCTGACCCGGCTGTTGCCCGACCAGATCAGTGCCCACCTGGATAAAATCCTGAAAGCCGAATCGATAGCGGCGGACGAATCCGCCGTGATGCGTATCGCCCGCGCCGCCGACGGTAGCATGCGTGACGGTCTCAGCCTGCTGGACCAGGCGATCGCCTATGGCGGAGGCAGTCTGAAGGATGATGAAGTGGCGAATATGCTGGGTAGTATCGACCATGCACACGTCGCCGCCATCATAGACGCACTGGCAGAATCCGATGCTTCTGCGCTGATGAATATCGTCAGTGAACTGGTATTGCAGTCACGCAACCTGGAGAGCGCGCTGGATGAACTGGCCGAGGCGATGCACCGGATCGCACTGATCCAGGCGGCGCCGGATTTTCGCGACCCGGTGCGTGACGATTGGGACTCGCTGGTGCAATTCGCCGCACAGATATCGGCGGAAGACGCCCAGCTTTATTACCAGATTGCCATTACCGGCCGCAGGGATCTGGATTTGGCGCCCGACCCGCGTACCGGTCTGGAAATGACATTGTTGCGCATGCTGGCTTTCAGACCGGCAGGAAACGATCAGTCCCAAACCGTGGGCGGAGCAAAACCGGTCAATGTGAAAGCAGGTACGGGCAAGCCACCGCAAGTTGCAAAGACCACGCAAAGCCCGGCTGTCAGCAGCGGTAGCGAGGCGGCGAAAGCAGCGCGGGCGGCATTTGATGCATTGCATAGTTCGAAACCGGCGCCAACTCCGGAACCGGCGCGAACCGCGGAACCAGCACGAAACCCGGAACCAGCACGAAACCCGGAACCGACACGCACCACAGCAACCGGCACAAACTGAACGACACGAACCGAACGGCACAAACCCGAACTGACTGAAGTTGAAATTGAGAGCGCACCGGAACTTGAATTCGGACGGCAACCGGGTCTTGCAGAGGTGCCAGGCAAATCGGCCGGCGCCGGCGACCCTGCGCGGGACTGGACCAGTTTACAAACCCGGCTGGATTTGTCCGGCGCCGTGCGGGAATTTGCCAGGCAGATTCAACTCGAATCCATAAACAAAAACAAATGGAAATTCCTGGTGCCCGATACCTTGCAGCACCTTGGTTCGGAGAGCGTGGTGAAGAGTCTTAGATCTGCCTTGTCCAGCCACCTGGGGCACGAAGTGAAGCTGGACTTGCACGGGGCATCCGAGCCGGTCAAATCGGTCGCGGCAGCGGCAAGGCGTGCCGAGGTCAAGCGTATGAGCGAGGCCGAACGCGCCATCGAGGAAGACCCGACCGTGCAGCAGATCAAAAAGGAATTCGGTGCAAAAATTGTTTCCGATTCCATACAACCGATACAATGAATCCAGGGCGCCGGGCGTCCACCAGCAAGACACGAGGAAAGCACAATGAAAGGTAATATCGCGGGGCTGATGCAACAGGCCCAGAAAATGCAGCAGGAAATGCAGAAGGCGCAGGCGGAACTGGCCAAAATGGAGGTCACCGGACAGTCCGGTGGCGGTATGGTCAGCGTGGTTATGAACGGCCAGCATGCGGTCAGTCGCGTCACTATCGATCCCAGCCTGGTCGACGACATTGAAATGCTCGAGGACCTTGTGACCGCCGCGGTCAATGATGCCGTCAACCGCATAAAGGAGGCCTCCGAGCAGCACATGTCCGGTTTGACCCAGGGTATGAAACTGCCGCCCGGATTCAAGCTGCCTTTTTAAGCCAAAGGATCGAACGACCTGGATTTGCAATGGCATCCGAACCACTCCTGACGCATCTTATCGAGTCCCTGCGCTGTTTGCCGGGGGTTGGGCCAAAAACAGCCCAGCGCATGGCCCTGCACCTGCTGGAGCGTAACCGTGAGGGCGGCATACGCGTTGTCTGAGGTGCTCGCCGAGGCCATGCAGAAAATCGGCCGCTGCAAGCTATGCCGTGATCTTACCGAGCTGGAAGTCTGTGCAATCTGCGCCAATCCGCGGCGTGATCAGACCCAGTTGTGCATTGTTGAATCACCCGTTGATGTGCTGGCCATTGAACAGGCGACCGCTTACAAGGGACGTTACTTTGTGCTGTTGGGAAGACTGTCTCCGCTGGACGGAATCGGTCCGGCTGAACTGGGTCTTGACCAGCTTGCAGAACGTCTCGAAAACGATGCGCCAGAGGAGATGATCGTTGCAACCAATCCGACAGTGGAGGGTGAAGCGACCTCGTACTACCTGCAAAAAATGGCCAGAACACATAATATCCGGGTAACCCGTATCGCCCATGGCGTACCACTCGGCGGGGAACTCGAATACACCGACCAGTCCACACTGGCACACGCGTTTGGCAGTCGCCTGCTGATCGATTGAAACAAACCGGGCGACGGCATCGCCCGGCCTGTCACAAGCCCCAAGTGGCTTACTTGCTGGCGGCGAGTTTGCTGTTATCCAGCAGGATATATTCGCGGTTGATGTCAACCGTGCGTATGCCGATGCCCTTGACATTGACCAGTTCATCGGCGTGCTTGAATTCACCGTGTTCGGTCCTGTAGCTGACAATGGCCTCGGCCTTGCTCAGACCGACACCTTTGAGCGACTCGGCGATTTCCTCGGCACTGGCGGAATTGACATTGACCGGTTGAGCGGCCCAGGCCCAGATGGAAAACAACCCGGCTGCCAGTAGCGTGACCAGCGACTTTATATGTAACGATTGCATAAATACCCCCTTTGAATGTGATGATCAAAATAACTTTTGCCTGACCCGCCAATGCGGGACATCTATCAGGCTAAGTTCTACGGCTGCGAATAAAAAGCGGCGAATCGCCAGTCGTTGTGTAGGTAATCATGTTTTTTGAAAATACCTGATTCTGTCTCTCATGATTTGAGAATCATTCCTGTTTAAATGACCCACATCGGAACAGGAGATTTCATCATGAATACAGATTTTCAATTGGTTGGTAAGACGATCAGCGGCGTTGTAGCATCACCTGCGAAGGGTGATGAACCCCGTAGAATCTGGATGTTACAGTTTTCAGATGGCACCCATGTCGAGTTTGTTTCACCGTCGGCCAGACGGCGTCTCAACAGGGTGACCGGTGGTCATCAGCGGGTGCTTGACAGCCACGCTGAAGCCGCCAAAAAGCTGTCGAATGCAGCCTGATCAGTTATCCACAAATGCTGTGGATAACTCTGTGAGTAAGGGTGCGCACGCGCAGCCAGCTTGGGCGGGTGTCAGACTTGATCAAAAATTGATCAAAATTTATAATATACATATAAAACAATAACATATATACATGCCCATGTTTTTATAATGTTAAATTTCGCTGTCATATATGTGTCATATGAACATTCAGTGACTTGTGTATAAACAATTCGAATTGAATCGAGAAAGCACGGATAAGTCATTGATTTGGGGTTTTTGCCTACGCTTCAGTCAGCATTACAGATTTTATTGCCCCAGGCCTCAAGCTGATCCAGAATGTCTTGCGCCTGCCGGTCTGCCGCATGCGCCTGCCTGGCGGCCGATATTTCCAGCCTGAAGCTTTCAGGATTGAGTTGCCGGTCATCTGCAGGCCGGTTCAGTCTTGCCAGTCTCCCTGTTTGCCATCGCCGGTTTTCATCGACGCTCAGGGTGGCGGGGTAATTGCGTGCACGGTAGCGAAAAAGCATTTCCTCCAGTCTCGCATCTTTGAAAGGCCAGGAGATTTGTCCAAGTGTTTCGGGCGCGGTCGCGTGGATTTTGTCCATCAACCGGCGGTCCTGGTTGCTGAAAAAATCCCCGCTGTAAATCATCTGGTCCGGATCTGTGCCGGTAACCGGCGGGTAGGGTCTGAAAACGTCCATCACCTTGTTGCGTATTTGCGGCAGGACCCCGATGAGCTTTCGCGCGTTCTCAAGACAACGTTGCGGCTCAAGACCGATGCGCCGGCAATCGACCTCCTTGAGGGTTGCCGCCGGTGCAATCATGGGTACGTGATTGGTGTGAATCGCTTTTAACGGGATGCGTTCCACGTCGTCAGGCAGGTCGCCGGCGGGTGTGAACAGGCGGTCGGAAATCTCTTCCGAAGACAGGGCCAACAGTGGTTCGGGGTCGGTCATCAGGTCATAGACGATGACCGATTTTTTTCTGTCCGGATAAATGGATAACGGCAGCACCAGTGTCGTGCAGCCACGGATGGCCGGAATCCGTGAAGAGGTGTGCAGCACCGGTTCCGGGCTTAAGGGGCTCAGCATCTGCATGACATGTTGCTGGTCACGCATTTTCAGGGCCCAGTCAAACAGACGCGGCTGCCGGGAACGGATCAGCCGCGCGAGGCCAATGGTCGCCAGCACATCGGACAGTGCCTCGTGCGCGCCAGCGTGTTCAATATGATTGGCTGCACTGAGGTGTTCGAGTTTGAAGCTTGGCTTGCCGGGTTCGTGTTCCGGCCATTCGATCCCGGCCGGCCGCAAGGCATAACACATCCTCACGAGGTCAATCAGATCCCAACGCGAGTTGTTATTCCTGTATTCACGTTCATACGGGTCATAAAAATTCCGGTAAAACAGGTTGCGGCTGAATTCGTCATCAAAATGAATACTGTTGTAACCGGCGCTGCATGTCGCAGGCTTCCATCATCTCGGCGTGAATTTTCGCAGCGAACTCGGCCTCGACCAGGCCCTTTTTCAATGCCAGTTGCGGTGTAATGCCGGTGATCAGACAGGCGACGGGGTGCGGCAACACGTCCAGGGCCGGTTGGCAAAACCAGCTGATCGGATCGCCCACCGGTTCAAGTCCGGTATTGGTGCGGATGGCGGCGAACTGCGCCGGCCGGTCCAGCTGTGGGTAGGCGCCGAAGGTTTCGTAGTCGTGCCATAGAAAGGTGGGTTCGGATTTCATCCTGGATCGTCCTGACTGCTTTGCCTCAATGTGAGCTTGTATGAATGTCATTGTGGCACAGTGAAGGGATTGTGTTTATATCTTCAGGGCCCAATTTGTTCATTTCAGGCAGCCGGATTGCGGCGGCTGGGATAAACTGATCAACTAACCTGACAGAACCGAACCGATTGAAATATGGCCTACTCAAAAAACACGATTGAAGAATTGCTCCAGTTGATGGAACTCGAAGCGCTCGAGGTCAACCTTTTCCGCGGTGAAAGCCGCGACATAGGCACATCAAGGGTATTCGGCGGCCAGGTGCTGGCGCAGTCGATTATCGCAGCCAGTCGCACGGTGGACGAGGGTATTATTCACTCACTGCACGCCTACTTTCTGCGCGCCGGTGACGCCGAAGCGCCGATTGTTTACAACGTTGAACGCAACCGTGACGGCCGCAGTTTCAAATCACGCCGCGTCGTGGCCATCCAGCACGGCCGTCCAATATTCACGATGGCGGCGTCATTCCAACTGGAGCAGGAAGGCCTGACACACCAGTTTGAGATGCCGGATGTGCCGATGCCAGAGGAACTATCGTCGGAAAGCAACATTCCGGAGGACCATCTCGGCCGGGTTCCGCCATTGTTGCGCCGCTGGTTTTCACGCACCGGCCCGTTTGATTTCCGTCCGGTACAGAAGACGGATATATTCAATCCTCAACCACAACCACCCTATTCGAATATATGGTTTCGCCTGAATGAAAAAATCGATGTACCCGACCTCATGCACCGGGCGCTGATGGCGTATGCCTCCGATTTCCACCTGGTCGGCACGGCGGTTCTGCCGCACGGTATTTCCTTTCTCCAGGAAGACCTGCTGATGGCGAGCCTCGACCATGGCATGTGGTTCCATCGCCCGGCGCGCGTGGATGACTGGCTGCTGTATTCCTGCGATAGCCCCAGCAGCAGCGGGGGCAGGGGATTGGCGCGGGGGTTGATTTATGATCGTGCCGGCAGGCTGATTGCCAGTACGATCCAGGAAGGTATGATACGTGTAGGTAAACCACCCGGTGAGAGGAATAAATCATGAGTAGTCAAGTTGAAGTCGCCACTTTTGGCGCCGGTTGTTTTTGGGGTGTGGAGGCGCGTTTCCGCACACTGGAAGGTGTGCTTGATGCCACTTCCGGTTACATGGGTGGACAACCCGACCCGAATTACAAGCTGGTCTGCACCGGGACCAGCGGGCACGCGGAAGTCGTGCAGGTCCAATTTGACCCGCGCAAGGTCAGTTACGAAACCCTGTTGGCCATGTTTTTTGAAATGCACAATCCGACCACGCTGAACCGGCAGGGTCCCGATATTGGTCACCAGTACCGCTCGGTCGTGTTCTTTCATACCCCGGAGCAGGAAAAAGCCGCACGGCAGGCTATCGTTGAAGTAGACAAGAGCGGTCGCTGGCCGCAACCGGTGGTAACCAGGGTCGAGAAGGCGGTGGCATTCTGGCCTGCGGAGGAATACCACCAGCGTTATCTCGAGAAAAATGGACTGGGTTCCTGCTCAATTTGAGACGCCGCCTGAGGTGCCGAAAGACGTGCGAAACCGACTGGGTCAACCAGCTCTGACTTGTTATATAATGATTAGCTAATATATTAAACCGACCAGGTTTTAATGGGAAATGAATGCCTCCGGCGCCATGTACCGAAGGATTCGGGAAAAAAAATGCATCATTCGTCACGAAGACATCTTTTGGCAAGCAACCCACTGATCAATATCCTGATTTTATTTTCTGCTTGTGTATCCAGTGCATTTGCCGCAGAAAGTACCCAGCCACTCGAAACGATCACGGTCACGCTTGGCACCACGGCCGTTGAAAGAATTTTTGATGGTACGGTTGAAGCGGTGCAGCAGGCAACGGTTTCGGCCGAGACCTCCGGACGCATCCAGGAAATCAATTTTGATGTCGATGATTTCGTCGAGGCGGGTTCAACGCTGATCCGCTTTACGGATGTTGAGCAGAATACCGATCTGCAACGCGCTGAAGCCGATTTGGCGGGCGCCCGGGCCCACTTGGTGGAAGCCACCGAAGAGTTCACAAGAGCGGAGAATCTGAAACAACGCGGGCTGGGTTCACAACGTGACCTCGACCGCGCCGTTTCGGCCAAAAAGTCGGCCGAGGCGACCGTCTCAGCGGCGGAATCAGCCGTGGTTTCGGCACGGCAGCAGCTGCAATACACGGTAGTGCGCGCTCCGTATTCAGGAATCGTTACCAAGCGCTTCGTCGAAGTCGGTGAAACCGTGTCCAGGGGGCAGCCTTTGATGTCCGGCCTGTCGCTGGAAAAACTTCGTGTAATCGTCGATCTGCCCCAGCAGGTAGCAATCGAGGTCAGACGTGATCCCAGGGCGGTGGTATTAACGGAAGCGGAACCTGTCATCCCGGAAAAAATAATCCTTTTCCCGGTCGCCGATCCTGTGACCAAAACTTTCCGGGTGCGGCTTGAATTGCCGGATGGCCAGTTCAACCTGTTTCCGGGCATGTTTGTTAAGGCCGCTTTCATGGTCGGTGAAGCGGAACGCCTGCTGATACCCGCCACCGCGATCGTCCAACGCAGCGAGGTTACCGCCGTTTACGTGTATGTAGATGGTGAGGTGCGTTTGCGTCAGATCCGTGTTGGTGCAACCTTCGGCGATCAGGTCGAAGTACTTGCCGGTTTGCGCGACGGTGAACAGATCGCACTGGACCCTGTCCAGGCCGGTATTTACGCCAAATCATCCAGGCCGTCACTGCCGTGAAACCCGAGCTGGGATTCTCAGGACGCGTCGCGCGTCTGTTTCAGGAAAGCGAACTGACACCACTGCTTGCACTCACCGCCCTGTTATTGGGTTTGTTTGCGGTCATCGTCACGCCCCGCGAGGAAGAACCGCAGATTGACGTCACCTTTGCCAACGTATTCGTGGCCTTCCCCGGTGCGGGCAGTGTCGAAGTCGAAAACAAGGTGGCCATACCCATGGAACAGGTATTGGCTGAAATTGAAGGGATAGAACACGTTTATTCAGTCTCCAGGCCGGGTCTCGCGGTTTTGACCATCCAGTTCAAGGTCGGCGAGCACCGCACGGAAGCACTGGTGCGTCTGTACAATGCGATTTACTCAAACCAGGACTGGAGGCCCGCCAACCTCGGCGTTCTGCCGCCATTGGTCAAACCCATGGGCATCGATGACGTGCCGATCATCGCCGCGACACTCTGGACCGAAGACCCGGAGCGCGGTGGCAGGGACCTGTTGAACGTTGCACACACACTGGAAGCGGAATTGAAACGCGTTCCGGGAACCCGTGATGTTTATACCATCGGCGGCGCCCAGAGCATTGTGCACGTCGAACTCGACCCGTTACGGGTGGCAGGGTTTGGCCTGACGCTGGATGACCTGCGTATGTCGCTGACCGCCGGTAACAGTGTGAAACATGCCGGATCGCTGGTGTCGTCGGGTGTCGAGATTCCGGTGCAGGCGGGTGTATTTCTGTCCAGTCGTGAAGATGTGAGTCATCTGGTCGTCGGCGTTTTCGATGGCCGTCCGGTCTTCCTCGATGACATTGCCACCATCAAGTCCGGTACCGATCAGCCCGAGCAATACGTCTGGTATGCGAGCGGTCCGGCAGCGGACGAGGCCGGAATACCCGCAGTTGATTATGCGCCTGCGGTCACTATTGCCATCGCCAAGAAAGCCGGCACCAACGCGACCCGGATTGCCGATGCGGTCATTGAGCGGATTGAACAATTGCGCTCGACCCATATACCCGACGGTATTGAGGTCAGCATCACACGCAACTATGGCAAGACGGCCAACGACAAGGCGACCAAGCTGATCCAGAAGCTCACATTCGCGACCGCATCGGTCATCCTGCTGGTTCTGTTGACCATTGGCTGGCGTGAGGCATTGATCGTTGGCACGGCCGTTATCATCACGCTGACGGTCACGTTGTTCGCGTCCTGGGCCTGGGGTTTCACCATCAACCGTGTTTCGCTGTTCGCCCTGATATTTTCCATCGGTATCCTGGTCGACGACGCCATCGTGGTGGTGGAAAACATCCACCGTCACAGGAACATCCATAGCGGACCGCTGGCCGGTCTGATCCCGCGGGCCGTGGATGAAGTTGGCGGTCCTACCATACTGGCGACTTTCACGGTCATCGCGGCGTTGCTGCCGATGGCCTTCGTGACCGGTTTGATGGGACCTTACATGAGCCCCATCCCGATCAACGCGAGCATGGGTATGCTGTTTTCCCTGGCCATCGCCCTGATCCTGACGCCCTGGCTCAGTAACCACCTGCTGGCGAAGGGTGACAGCCACGCACAGGCGGCACAGGGGCCGCAGAAGTTGCAACGTTTATTCAGCCGTCTGATGTCGCCTTTTTTACGCCGCGAGGCCGGACGCAAGATGCGCGTGCTGCTGTTTGGCGGCTTGTTGGTGCTGATCGGCTTCGCAGTCGTCCTGGTGGTTGCCGAGGCCGTGGTTCTGAAGATGCTGCCATTTGACAACAAGTCCGAATTCCAGGTGGTGCTGGACATGCCCGAAGGCAGTGCAATTGAAACCACCGCAAGCGTGCTGGATGAACTGGCGGAGGTGCTCGAAACCGTTCCAGAGGTCACGGATTACCAGGTGTATGCGGGAACGGCCGCGCCGATTAACTTCAACGGCCTGGTGAGGCAGTACTACCTGCGCAAGGGCAGCACCATGGGTGATATCCAGGTCAACCTGCTGGACAAGCATCTCCGCCACCGTTCCAGTCATGAGATCGCATCCTCCGTGCGCTCCGAACTGGCCGCGACCGGCGCCCGCTACGGTGCTTCGGTCAAGGTCGTGGAAATTCCGCCGGGACCGCCGGTCATGTCGCCCATCGTGGCCGAGGTGTATGGCCCCGGTTACACGTCCCAGCGACAGCTGGGAAAGCAGCTTGTTGAGATTTTCCGCAGTACACCGGACATCGTGGACATCGACAGCAGTGTGGAATCGGACGCCATGCGTTACGTGATCACGGTCGACCGACAGAAAGCCGCCCTGCTGGGTGTCTCCCAGGCCCAGGTCAGCAGTGCGGTCGCCCTGGCTCTGGGTGGTGAGGACGTAACCTTCATCCACCAGGCGCATGAAAAGGAACCGATTCCGGTGCGTATGGAAATCCCGGTTGCCAGCAAGACCAATATTGACAGCCTGATGGCGCTGGAAGTCAGGAGTCGTGAGGGCATTCCCGTGCCGATCTCAGAGTTTGCCAGCGCGGATCTGCGTCCATGGGACGGAGACATTATTCACAAGGACCTGCTCCCCGTGGTCTTCGTGACGGCGGACATGTCGGGTGAACTGGACAGCCCCCTGTATGGCATGTTCGAATTGTCGGACCGTATCAGCACACTCGAATTTGCCGGGGAGCCGATAGAGCAGCGTTATATCAGCCAGCCGGACAACCCTTATTATTTCTCGCTCAAATGGGATGGCGAGTGGCAGATTACCTATGAAACCTTTCGTGACATGGGTATTGCCTACATGGTCGGCCTGCTGCTTATTTTTCTGCTGGTTGTCGCACAGTTCAATTCCTACCTGATACCACTGATCATCATGGCGCCCATACCCCTGACCCTGATCGGTGTCATGCCGGGGCACGCCCTGTTGGGTGCCCAGTTCACGGCCACCTCGATGATCGGCATGATTGCCCTTGCCGGTATCATCGTGCGCAACTCCATTCTGCTGGTGGATTTCATCGAACAGGAAATAGCTGCGGGTATGGAAATCGGGGCAGCGGTCATCAAGGCGGCTGCGGTGCGGGCAAAGCCGATCATACTGACGGCGCTGGCAGCCATGCTGGGGGCTTTTTTCATCCTCGATGACCCGATATTCAATGGTCTCGCGATCTCGCTGATTTTCGGTATCCTGGTCTCGACACTGCTAACCCTGCTGGTGATTCCGATCCTGTTTTACAGTTTGAAATTTCGAAAAACCGTACCCTGATTTAAGCTGACGTGGAGGCAAGCGCATGACAGTAGCGCATGACTGCAAAACGCGCGCACGAATTTGCAGGTGTGCAGTGCAAATACGGTTTGTGCCATAATCAAGCTGCTACTGACTCATGGAACGAGATGGAGTACATGCATAACAGGATATGGTGGATAACCGCTTTGCTGATTTTTGCCTGCCTGGCAGGCGCGCAGCCTGCTGCGGCCAAAATGTACAAGTTCACTGACAAGGACGGTATTATCCACTACACCAATGTCAAACCCGTTGGCGAGAAAGACGTCAAGACGTTTTCATTTCCCTGTTATGCATCGGATCCCAGCTGCAATCAGCTGGATTGGGAAAAGATACCCCTGAACCGGCGCGCATTCAGCGACGAGATACAGGCAGCAGCTGAGGTTTTCGCCGTTGAAGATGCGTTGATCCGCGCCATTATTCATGCCGAGTCCGCCTACCAGCCGCAAGCGCTTTCGCCGAGAGGCGCGCAGGGTCTGATGCAATTGATGCCGGACAACACAGAAAGAACTTCATGTTGTCAACGTGTTCGACCCGCTGAGTAATATCGAAGGCGGCACACTTTATCTTTCGCGTCTGCTGAAACAGTTCGATCAGAACGTGGAACTGGCGGCGGCTGCATATAATGCCGGGCCAAATGCCGTGCGTGAATACGGTGGTGTTCCGCCTTACAAGGAAACCCGGGAATACGTCCGCCGGATCAAGATCCTCTACCGCCGTTACCGCTCATCTGAAAGCTGAGCGCGCGCTCAGTAACGAAATCCTGCCTGCCTGACCGCGTCCAGTTCGTTCAATGCGGCAATCAGTTCCTCGCACGGCTTGACCACCCAGTCATTACCCAGTTCAAGCGTGACCCTGGCGCGCTGGTTCCGGTAGTGAATATAGACCGGTGATGAGCCGCCCCGGTAAGGGCGGAAAGTGGAGACCAGCGCTGTACACAAATCGTTATCGGGACCGGATACGGCGATATTGACGCCCTTGGCGTAACGCGCCTTGGCATCCGCCAGTGTCATGATGTGATCCGCGGTGATTTTAAAACCGCCGCTGAACTCATCGGCGGCAACCTGGCCCTGGATCACGACGATCGTATCTTTCACCATCAGGTCCGCGTAGGTGGCATAGACTTCATTTGAAAGATACGCGTCCACCCGTCCGGTGTGGTCGTCGACCGCGATGAAATGACCGCGTGCCGTGCGGCGGACCAGCGAGGTCACCAGCGCCGCCAGCGTCATGTTGACGCCCCGCCGGTACTTGTTGTCCTTCGGCACCCGTTCGTGCACGTCCGCCAGCACGCAGGTGGTAAAATTCCTGACGTCCCTGTAATGAACCTTGACCGGGTGACCGGTCAGGTACAGACCGAGTGAATCCTTTTCGGCCTGGAGTCTCTGCAGTTCGGGCCAGGGTTTAACAATGGACATTTCCTGTGAATGGCTGGTCTCCACGGGTTTCAGCGTGCCGAACAGGTCTGTCTGGCCGGCTTCCTTGTCCCTTTGCATCTGCTCAGCGGCCTGCATACAGCGGGGCAGGTCGTGCAAAATGCGGGCCGTGTTGCCCTCCGGGTCAAGTGCGTTTATGGCGCCGGAACGAACCAGGGTCTCCATGGCACGTTTATTCGACTTTTTCATATCCGTGCGGTTGCAGAAGTCATCCAGGCTCTTAAACGCACCATTTGCGAGACGGTCCAGTTCGATGGAGTCGATCGCCGCCTTGCCGATACCTTTTATTGCTCCCAGGCCGTAGCTGATGGAATGTTGATCCGTCATTTTGAAAGCATATGAAGAATGGTTGATATCCGGCGGCAGGATGTTCAATCCCATCTTTCTGCATTCGCTTATCAAGGCAGCGATCTTATCCGTGTTATCCATGTCGGCCGAAAGTACCGCGGCCATGAAGGCCGCCGGGTAATGCGCCTTCAACCAGGCCGTATGGTAGGCAATCAGGGCATAGGCGGCCGAGTGTGACTTGTTGAAGCCGTAACCGGCAAAGGTTTCCATCTGGTCAAAAATATAATTGGCAAGTTCGTCGTTGACACCGCGTTTGGACGCGCCATCGACAAATACGAGACGTTGCTTGGCCATTTCCGAGGCCTTCTTCTTGCCCATCGCGCGGCGCAGGATATCGGCGTCGCCCAGCGTATATCCGGCCAGCACCTGGGCGATCTGCATGACCTGTTCCTGGTAGAGGATCACACCGTAGGTCGGCTTCAGAATGGACTCGAGGTCTGCGTGCGGATAGCTGACGATCGAGCGCCCGTGTTTGCGGTCCACGTAGTCGCCCACCATACCCGACTCGAGCGGACCGGGCCGGTAGAGGGCCACCAGCGCGATGATTTCGTTGAAACTGTCCGGTTGCAGCCTGTGGATCAGTTCCTTGATCCCGCCTGATTCGAGCTGGAATACCGAGGTCGTCCTGCAATCCTGTAACAGGCGGAATGTTGCCGGGTCATCCAGTGGCAGGTCTTCAAGCAGGATCGGTTCCTTGCCCTGGTCGGCGCGTTGCTGGTTGACGGCTTTCAGTGTCCAGTCAATGATGGTCAGTGTCTTCAGACCGAGGAAGTCGAATTTGACCAGGCCGATGGTTTCAACGTCATCCTTGTCAAACTGCGTAACCACGCCACCGCCACCGGATTCGCTGAACAGCGGTGTGAAATCGGTTAATGCGGATGGCGCAATTACCACCCCTCCGGCGTGTTTACCGGCGTTCCGGGTCAAGCCCTCGAGTGACATCGCGAGGTCCAGCAGAGCCCGGGTTTCCTCCTCTTCTTCATAGCGCTTTTTGAGGTCGGGTTCCTGCTCCATCGCGGCCTTGAGCGAAATTCCAACTTCCAGGGGTATCAGCTTGGCGATGCTGTCCACAAACGGGTAACCATGTCCCAACACCCTGCCGCAATCGCGCACCGCGGCCTTGGCCGCCATCGTGCCAAAGGTGATGATCTGGCTGACCTGCTCGCGGCCGTAGGTTTCGGCGACGTAGTCGATTACGAGGTCTCGCTTTTCCATGCAGAAATCGACATCGAAGTCGGGCATGGAGATACGTTCGGGGTTGAGGAAACGTTCGAACAGCAAGTCGTACTGCAAGGGATCGATATCGGTGATTTCCAGCGCGTAGGCGACCAGTGAGCCGGCGCCCGACCCACGTCCGGGACCCACCGGGATGTCATTGTTTTTGGCCCAGCGGATAAAATCTGCAACGATCAGGAAATAGCCTGGAAAACCCATGCCATTGATGACCTGGAGCTCGAGTTCAAGACGCTCACGGTAATCGTCATCGGTGAACGACTGCGCAGTGCCTTGTTTGTTGAGACGTTTGGCAAGGCCTTTCAATGACGCATTCTTCAGGAACTCTTCCACGCTTTCGCCGTAAGGTGTCGGGAAGGCCGGCAGATAATATTTGCCGAATTGCAGGTCCAGGTTGCAGCGTTTTGCCAGCTCGGATGCGTTTTCCAGGGCTTCGGGCAGATCGGCAAACAGGCTGGCCATCTCTTCCGGGCTTTTAAGGTATTGTTCCTCCGAATAGCGGACTTCCCGGCGTCTGTCAGACAGCATGCGGCCATCGTGGATGCAGACACGTGCTTCATGCGCAGAGAAATCGCTGCGATCGAGGAAGCGCACGTCATTGCTGGCTACCACCGGCAAACCCAGCTCCGCGGCGAGTTGCAGGGCGTAGCGTTCGTAGCGTGGTTCCTGTTCACGTTTTGTGCGCTGGATCTCAAGATAAAAGCGGCCGGGGAAGTCCTTCATCCAGCCTCGCGCCAGTTGCCGGGCCTTGTTGGGGTGACGGTTGATCAGGGCGTGGCCTACATCGCTTTCACGGCCGCTGGACAGGGCGATGAGACCCGCTGATTGCTGCGCAATCCACTCACGCCTGAGGTGGGGGATGCCATGGTGTTGGCCCTCCTGGTAACCCCTGCTGAGCAAACGGCAAAGGTTCAGATAGCCTTCGTTGTTCTGGCACAACAGCACCAGGCGGCTGGCGTGATCGGGGTCATCCGCGTGACTGACCAGAACATCAGCGCCGGCAATCGGCTTGATGCCTGCAGCCACGGCAGCACGGTAAAATTTGACCAGGCCAAACATGTTCGACTGGTCTGTCAGCGCCACGGCCGGCATACCCAGTTCCCTGGCACGCTCGACAAGCTGTTTCAAACGCAGCGTGCTGTCTACCAGCGAAAATTCCGAATGCAGGTGAAGGTGTACAAAGGGTTGTGGCATAGATTGTATTGCTTTGCTGGTAGTTGAAATTCAGTTTTTATTATGACCGTGCAATGGTAGTGGTGGAAGGTAATTTTTGCGCAGCCCAGGTCTGATGATCCAGTGAACACCCGCCAGGTGCTGTCATACAGTCTGAAAATGTTGAGAAACATGTAGTGATTGTGGTATCTTGCGCGCCCCTGACGAGTGCTTGTCGGGGTTGGTTTAATGGGGGCGCGTAGCTCAGCGGTAGAGCACTGCCTCGACAAGGCAGGTGTCACTGGTTCGATCCCAGTCGTGCCCACCATCCTCCCCCTTGATTTTTAACAAATTTCAAGCCAAAAGAGTAGGATGCTCAAGCATTCGCGCGTACAATAGCCGGATGAATTTGCAGGGACGAACTACCTGTTAAGGTGAAGGAAACGAGCAAAGTGCACCTCGAGGGACGCTTTGCGTCCCTCGTTCGTTTTGAGTAGATGATGTTTGAGAGATTGATATGCCTTTAATTACGCTACCGGACGGCAGCCAGCGACAATTTGAACAAGCGGTCACCGTCATGGATGTCGCATCCGATATCGGCCCCGGACTCGCCAAGGCAACCCTGGCCGGCGAGGTGGATGGCCAACTGGTGGACGCTTCCTTTACGATTGGCCAGGATTCCACAGTACGCATTATTACCGCGAAGGATGAAGCGGGTCTGGAAATCATCCGGCATTCAACCGCCCACCTGTTGGCGCAGGCGGTGCAGCGTGTATTTCCGCAGGCACAGGTGACCATCGGCCCGATCATCGAGAACGGGTTTTACTATGACTTTGCCTACGAACCGGGTTTTACGCCGGCAGACCTCGAATTAATCGAGGCCGAGATGCACCGTATCGTCGAAGCCGCGTTGCCACTGCACAGGGTCGTCAAGTCACGTGAAGAAGCGATAGAGTTTTTCCGTCAGAAAGGTGAGGAATACAAGGCGCAGATAATCGAGTCGATCCCGCAAGGTGAAGTACTGTCGTTGTACGAGCAGGGTGAGTTCATCGATCTTTGCCGTGGCCCGCATGTACCCAATACGTCACACCTTGGCCAGTTCAAACTCACCAAGCTGGCAGGTGCGTACTGGCGCGGTGACAGCAACAAGGAAATGCTGCAACGGATTTACGGTACTGCCTGGACCAGCAAGAAGGATCTCGAAACCTACCTGCATAACCAGGAGGAGGCGGAGAAACGCGATCACCGCCGTATCGGTCGGCAACTAGACCTGTTCCATTTCCAGGAAGAGGCGCCCGGGATGGTGTTTTGGCATGACCATGGCTGGATCATCTACACCGAGGTGCAGAACTACATCCGCAAGCGTCTGCGCAAAGCCGGCTACCAGGAAGTCAATACACCTGAAATCGTGGATATCAGCCTGTGGCAAAAATCCGGTCACGCCGACAAGTTTATCGAGGATATGTTTCTGACCGGTTCGGAAGACCGCAGTTTTGCGATCAAGCCGATGAACTGCCCGTGCCACATCCAGATATTCAACCAGGGTCTGCACAGCTACCGTGATCTGCCCATGAGGATGGCGGAGTTCGGTTCCTGTCACCGCAATGAAGCCTCCGGTGCTTTACACGGTCTGATGAGGGTCAGGGGTTTCACCCAGGATGACGCGCATATCTTCTGTACTCCCGGACAGGTGCAGGATGAGGCCGCCGCCTTTTTGAAACTGCTGTACAGTGTTTACCACGATTTCGGCTTTGAAGATGTGATGGTGGAACTGTCCACCCGTCCTGAAAAGCGCATCGGTGATGATGCCTTGTGGGACCAGGCGGAAACCGCACTTGCCGCGGCGCTTGAACTCAATAGTCTCGAGTACAAGGTGAATCCGGGTGACGGCGCATTCTATGGTCCGAAAATTGATTTTAAACTGCGGGATACCATCGGCCGGGTGTGGCAATGTGGCACCCTGCAACTGGATTTCAACATGCCCGGGCGTCTTGGCGCCGAGTATGTGACGGAAGACGGGTCACGCGAAACACCGGTCATGCTGCACCGTGCTATCCTCGGCTCGCTGGAGCGTTTTATCGGAATCCTGATTGAAAACTATGCCGGTAAGATGCCTGTTTGGCTGTCGCCGGTACAGGCCGTGGTGCTCAATATCACCGACCGGCAGGATGAAAGATGCAAAGAAATTACCGAATCCCTTGAAAATCAAGGATTCAGGGTTGATTTAGACTTGAGAAATGAGAAGATCGGCTTTAAAATCCGCGCTCACACTTTGGACAGGGTTCCTTACCTGCTCGTAGTTGGCGATCGGGAAGTCGAAGAGGGCACCGTGGCCGTGCGTACCCGGGAAGGTGATAACCTGGGAAGCATGGAGGTGGAAGCCTTTGTCCGGTTGCTTGGAAGTGAAGTGGACCGGCGTGGCAAATCAGATGATTAGTCCGCGAATTGCACCAGCATCGTGGATGTTGGCGCGGGACAGATACATTTAAACGCAGGGCTGGACTGAATCCAATAGCCATGGCTATTGTGGATGAGGGAAGCTCAAGTTTAAATGCATATGGTCAAGCCAGGGCCGGGATAGGGATCGGGCCGGTGGTAAGATGAGTTCTAAACTCGGTTTAATATAGCGCCATATTAAATTATATGGAACAGTTGGTTGATTAAGAGGCCCGAAACCGGCTGGTGGAATTTGCGGGCTATGAACAGGAGAATTTAACATCGCATCCAAAAAAGAAACGCGGCGCAACGGGGAAATTATCGCGCCGCAGATCAGGGTAATTGATCAAGATGGTGAACAAGCAGGTGTCATGACGGTGCCGAAGGCAATCGAAATGGCAATGGCACAGGGACTGGATCTCGTCGAGATTGCCCCGAACGCCGAACCACCCGTTTGCCGGATCATGGATTTTGGCAAGTACCGGTTTGAAATGGCCAAGAAAGGGCAGGCGTCGAAAAAGAAACAGAAAGTCACGCATGTCAAGGAAGTAAAATTCCGGCCGGGAACCGAGACAGCCGACTACCAGGTCAAGATGCGAATGGTGCGCCGCTTCCTGGAAGCAGGTGACAAGGTCAAGGTCACATTGCGGTTCCGGGGGCGAGAAATGGCTCACCAGGAACTCGGAGCAGAAATGCTCAAACGTGTCCGGGATGACCTGATCGAAGAGGCCGTCGTTGAGCAGATGCCAAAAATGGAAGGTCGTCAGATGACGATGATGATCAACGGTAAGAAGACCTGAACAAGAGGAGCCTGCCTGGTTTAACCCGACCGGTCAAACCACACAGCTTCTGCAAAAGTTTTATAGCGTGATTGCAGTAATGCGGTCACTTTAAAAGTAGCGTAACCGAGCAAATGGTAAAGCGCTGGAAAAACTTCCCCAGCCGCTTGAGTAACGCATTAAACAGGCCATTAAAGGCCACCAGGAGTAAGTCATGCCCAAGATGAAAACCAATCGGGGTGCGGCCAAACGCTTTAGAAAAACCGCTTCAGGTAATTTTAAACGTGGGTTTGCATTCAAAAGTCATATTCTGACCAAGATGAGTACCAAGCGTAAACGCAATTTGCGTGGTACGGATGCTATTGATTCAGCCGACAAGAAAGCGGTCAAACGCTTACTGCCGTACGCATAACAGGAGACTCGGAAAATGGCCAGAGTAAAACGTGGTGTTGTTGCACATGCACGGCACAAAAAAGTATTAAAACAGGCAAAAGGTTATTACGGCGCCCGTCGCAAGGTATACCGTGTTGCCAAACAGGCGGTTATCAAGGCAGGTCAATATGCATATCGTGACCGTCGCGTGCGCAAACGTATGTTCCGCAGCCTGTGGATTGTCCGTATCAACGCCGCCTCCCGGCAGTATGATATGTCCTACAGCCGTTTCATGGATGGTCTGAACAAGGCCGGTATTGAAGTCGACCGCAAGGTGCTGGCTGATCTCGCAGTTCATGACATCGCTGCATTCGGCGCACTCGCTGAAAAAGCGAAAGCCTGCCTCGCATAATAATGACAACACACGGGCAACCTGTCGGGTTGCCCGTGTTCGTTGAGTGAGTTCGAAGGAAAGACAGGGGTCTTTCCTAATGGGATTGTAACGGTGGAATCGGTTAAGCAAATACTCGATCAGGCACTGGCTGAAATCAACGCCAGTGACGAATTGTCTTTTCTGGATGATCTGCGCGTACGTTACCTGGGCAAAAAGGGTGAAATCACCGCCTTGCTCAAGTCCCTGGGCGGCATGGAGCACGAGCAGCGGAAAGCATTCGGCCAGGCTGTAAACCTGGCAAAGGAACAGGTGACCGAGGCGGTTTCAGCACGTAAACAGGTGCTCGAAGCGTCGGCGCTGAACAAACGTCTGGCCAGTGAAAAGATCGATGTGACTTTACCCGGCCGTGGCCAGCAACGGGGCGGTCTGCACCCTGTGACCCGCACCCTGCAGAGGATGACCGATATCTTCTGCAGGCTCGGTTATGACGTGGCCACAGGTCCCGAAGTCGAAGACGACTACCACAATTTCGAATCCCTGAATTTCCCGCCGCACCATCCGGCACGTGCGATGCACGATACCTTTTACTTTGGTGATGGCAGGCTGCTGAGAACGCATACCTCGCCGGTACAGATCCGCGAGATGAAGAAAAAAGGCGCACCGATCCGCATCATCGCGCCCGGAAAGGTCTACCGCAGCGATTCCGACCAGACCCATACACCGATGTTCCACCAGGTCGAAGGATTGCTCGTGGGCGAGGCCGTGACCATGGCCGATCTGAAGGGCGTGCTGCACACGTTCGTCAACCTGTTTTTTGAAAAATCGCTGGAAATGCGTTTCCGTCCATCCTATTTCCCGTTCACCGAGCCATCGGCGGAAGTCGATATTGCCTGGGACAGGGGTGATGGCAAAGCACCCGGATGGTTGGAAATTCTCGGTTGCGGCATGGTGCATCCCAATGTCCTCAAGGCCTGTGACGTGGACAGTGAGAAATACGTCGGTTATGCCTTTGGCATGGGTGTGGAAAGACTCGCCATGTTGCGTTACGGCGTCACCGATCTGCGCCAGTTTTTTGAAAACGACGTGCGCTTTCTGCGCCAGTTTCATTGAGGAGCCACAAACATGCTGTTCAGTGTTAACTGGTTGAAAAAATGGGTGGACATCGATCTGCCCGTCGATGAACTTGCGGGAAGGCTCACGGCTTCCGGTCTGGAAGTCGACACCGTAGAGGCCGTTGCGGCGCCTTTTTCGGGTGTGGTCGTTGCTGAGATCAAGGAATGTGTGCAGCATCCCGATGCCGACAAGCTTAAGGCTGTGTTCGATAGATTTTGGTGGCCCGGAACCAGCCCAGGTCGTTTGCGGCGCACCGAACGCGCGTGCCGGTATCAAGATTCCGCTGGCCACGGTTGGTGCCGTTATCGGCGATGATTTCAAAATTCGCAAGGCCAAACTGCGCGGCATTGAGTCATTTGGCATGGCCTGCTCGGCGCGTGAACTGGGTTTGTCAAACGATCATTCCGGCCTGCTGGAATTGCCCCTGGACGCTCCCGTGGGCATGGACCTGCGCGAATTTCTGGAACTTAATGACCATGCCATCGAAGTCGAGCTTACCCCCAACCGTGCGGATTGCCTGAGCATACGCGGTCTGGCGCAGGACGTATCGGCCAGTTGCAATGTTGCGCTTAAGGTTCCATCGATAAACCCGGTCGAACCCGCTATTGCCGATTGCATTGAAGTCAGTCTGGAAGCACCGGAAGATTGCCCGCGTTATGTCGGCCGGATCATTCGCGGTATCGACCCGACTGCACCGACGCCCCTGTGGATGGTCGAGGCCCTGAGACGCAGTGGTATCCGCAGCATCAGCGCGACGGTCGATGCAACCAATTTCGTGTTGATGGAACTGGGTCAGCCCATGCATGCGTTCGATCTTGACCGCTTGAAGGGCAACATTCATGTGCGCCGTGGACGGCAGGGTGAAAACCTTGTGTTGCTCGACGGCAAGCAGGTGGATGTCGATGACAGCCTGCTGGCCATTTGTGACGAGGCCGGTCCCGTAGCGCTCGCCGGTATCATGGGTGGGCTGGATTCCGGTGTGACCGAGTCAACAAAAAATATTTTGCTTGAAAGCGCCTATTTCAAACCCTCGACCATATCTGGCAAGGCACGTGACATGGGGCTGCATACGGACGCCTCACACCGCTTTGAGCGAGGGGTTGACCCCCAGGGTCAGGTCAGGGCCATGGAGCGCATTACGGCGCTGCTGCTGGAGATTGCGGGCGGCACAGCCGGGCCATTGATCCACGCAAGCTCGGAGGCCTTCCTGCCCATACAGAATCGGGTCAGCCTGCGACACGCGCGTCTGAACCGCGTGCTGGGTATTGAACTGGATGCGGCCACGGTCAGCACGATTCTCAAGAATTTGCGTATGTCGCCCGAGTTTAATGATGGTGTATGGCAGGTGACCGCGCCTTCTGACCGTTTTGACATCGCCATCGAAGAAGACCTGATCGAGGAAGTCGCGCGGATTTTTGGCTATGACAACATCCCGGCTGCACATCCTGCAGGTGAACTGGACCCGGGCATTGTCAGCGAAGGACTGGTATCACTGAACAGTGTACAGCAAGCCCTGTGCGCGGCAGGCTATACCGAGGCGATCAATTACAGTTTTACCAGCCGGAGTCTCCTCAGCCAGTTTTCCATGAATGAACACGTGTTGCCGTTGGCCAACGCGCTGACCTCAGACCTGGAAGTGATGCGCACCGCGCTGTTACCCGGTCTGATGGAGACACTTGCACGCAATCTGCGTCGTCAGCAGGAGCGTGTGAGACTGTTCGAAACCGGAACGGTATTCAAACAAAACGGCTCGCTGACCGAATCACTGCATATCGCCGCAGTTGCCTGTGGTGGTTTTGTCCCCGAGCAATGGGGCCATGCCAGCCGGACCATCGATTTCTACGATCTTAAAGGCGACCTGGAATTAATGCTGGCACTACGCGGCGGAAAAGACGAAGTCGAATTCCGCAATACGGATCTGCCATGGTTACATCCCGGGCAGGCCGCGGCCGTTTCCATTGCCGGCACCGATATCGGCTGGGCCGGATGTGTGCATCCGTCGATTCTGAAACAAATGGAACTCAAGGGTCCGGTGATGGCCTTTGAACTCGACCTTAATATACTTTCAAAACGCGAAATACCATGCACGAAAGAAATTTCGCGTTATCCGTCCATCCGGCGGGATTTGGCGTTCTTTGTACCTGAAAAAATAAGTTTCGATGAAATACGCCGGAATGTAATTGATTTATCAGGTGATTTACTTATAAATTTGGTATTATTCGATTTGTATTCAGGCCATAATGTTGAAAAAGGTTATAAAAGTTTAGCTATTGGCTTGATTTTACAGAATGTTTCTTGCACTCTTACAGATGAAGTCGTTGATTCATTGATCCGGAACGTCGTTCAGGGTCTGGAACAGCGACTGAACGCTCAGCTTAGAGGTTAATGATGTCACTCACTAAGGCAGATATCGCAGATCGCCTGTTCAACGAAGTTGGATTGAACAAGCGTGAAGCAAAAGAATTCGTAGATGCGTTTTTTGAAATAGTCCGGGTAGCACTGGAAAATGGAGAAAACGTAAAACTATCAGGGTTTGGTAACTTTCAGCTGCGCGGAAAAAACGAACGTCCGGGAAGAAATCCAAAAACGGGGGAGGAGATTCCAATATCCGCCCGCCGTGTTGTGACATTCCGACCTGGCCAGAAGCTACGTGCAAGGGTCGAAGCTTATGTTAAACCCGGGGATTGACAAAGATTTACCAGCGATTCCGGCCAAACGTTATTTTACGATTGGCGAAGTAAGTGAGTTGTGCGGTGTCAAACCGCATGTACTGCGCTACTGGGAACAGGAATTTGAACAACTCAAACCTGTAAAACGACGTGGTAACCGGCGCTACTATCAACGTGGCGACGTTATCATGATTCGCCAGATACGCAGTTTACTCTACGAACAGGGTTTCACCATCGGCGGCGCCCGTCAGCAACTCGAAGGCGACAGCGCGCATGGATGACGTCAGCCGCAGCCACCAGATCATCCGCCAGGTGCGCATGGAACTGGAGCAGGTGCTGCAGGTTTTGAAACGCTGAGTTTCCATTATTTAAGATTTTGAAAAGCGCCCACGAGGCGCTTTTTTTGCCATTCTAAAACGCGAGTCAAATTGTGTACTAAAGCGGTCTTTCCGCTCTCCAGGGATAATAAAAATACAAAGCGGAAATTTCTGAATTTTCAATAATTACCCTGAAATCGATGGTCATATCATTTGAAAAATACACCTGATAACGATAGATAAATGAAGAACTCCCATCGTTGCTCATCCACGCACTTTCAAGGTTGCTATATTGATAATCCCCATATTTGTTTCGTAGACTGGCAAGTGCGTTTCTGATCTTGTTAACGAACTCTGAACTGCGCATTGCCGGACGACAATTTGTGCTGAACTTATCAACATTAAGACTTGGATTTAGCAATTCACTAATATATGTTGTGCTTTGAATGACATTGGACTTTAGTGGATGTGGTTGCCGTTGTATCAATTGATTTAAATTTTCACTGAAAACTAGGTCATCTTCCTTTTTAAGCAATTTAATAACGATCTGATTTAGAGACAGGACTGTCGGCGCTATTTAGGCAGTCAGATTTCGTGATGATATCCACTTTAATTTTTGACGCAGTTCGCTGTACCTGCAAATTTTCAGAGATTTGAAAATATCCGGCTTCTGCTTCTTTGTTTGGCATGATTTTTTGTATACGGTGCGTATGCCTTTTTATACCGTCAAAAGTACTTTCGACACAAATATCTTCATCCGAACCTGCCAGTACATAACTCAGATTGAAACTGTCTCCGGCGAATACACGATCCTTACTCGCAGTAACCCGCATTATTTGATTGTCACCAATTACATTTTCTGTTGTGTATTTATTTTGAAAGGTAGTCTTGTTAGCAGGTAATTCTTAAGCCAGGTTATCGGCTTTTTTCTATAGGCCCAACTGTTGTATGTACGTGGCAATTCAGTTGTACTGATTTCATTGATTCTGTCTTGCAGTCGTTTTAGCAAAGTCCGATAGATTGCTTGGAACTGTGCGTTTTCAACTAGGTTGTAGGCTTCTCCAGGATCAGATGAAATATCAAAGAGTTCGTCTGGCTTGCGTTGATAATAATGGATTAACTTTAATCCCGTGTCGGCATCTATCAAGGCTGAACATTGAGCAGGGCTTAAGCACTCAAGAAAGATATCACGTTTTGCAAATGGTCGAGCATGTCCACACCAGGGAAAAAATCATCGGGTCCATCGAATTCAATTGCCCAAGATACTGGGGACCACGTCTAATAAGCTCACTCTGGGAGTTATCTACCGATAATCTCACCTGCGTATGCATTATAAAAGGCACCTTAACACCCTCTTCATACAGGATATTTCCATGTCCCCACAGTCGGTGCTCTCGAAATGCCTCACCATGATCGCCTAAAATCACAAACAAGGTATTTTCGTACAGGCCAAGTTCCTTATATTGCTGAACAAGGTTCTTCAGGAAATTGTCCTGATAATGAAGGCATTCAAATAAGCATTGTATTTTTTATCACTGGATATTTTTTCCATCCATAACGCTGATAGCGTCATAATGGAAATGTGGGGTAACAGTCAGATAGGTTACGAAAGGGTTATCATGTGTGTAAGCCAGTCTTTGCTGGCTGGAAGCATGATATTGTCTTCAAAGCCGAAATAGTTGGATTTTTCAAAATGGGTAGTATCAAAATTTTCCAATGGAAAGAACTCGGAAAATCCCATGTTTTCGACTAATTGTGCACGGTTCTCGAAATCCTCAGTTGCAGATTGAAAAAAAGCTGATGTGTACCCTTGTCGCTTTAAAAGTGCGGTAAACAGGCCTGTTTAATGCCGTTTTCAAGGATTCAACAATAGCATTTCCGGCACGTGGAAAACGGCCACATAGTATCGAATAGATAGCCCTGGAAGTGTGTGGAGAAGTTGTGTAGGCGTGCTCCATTAGTAAGCTATTTTGAGCTAGTTCAGAGAAGTAAGGCGTAACCTCTGTATCAACATACGGTGCGACAGAATCCCGCCTGGTCGACTCAAGAATGACTATGGCGATATTTATTTTATTGTTCACAGACACACCGGTTCGTATTACTGAACCGCCGGTTGGCTTGTCAGCTCTGCTGGTGTTTGGTCCTGACTTGTTTTTGTGGTATCAAAATAGCTTAGGAGTAAATGACTGGACGCGCCACGAAATTCCTCACGTGGGTAGCCGAATGAAGTGCTGAAAACCAACAGGCCGCTGTAGCCAAGAATAACACTGCGGCTATCCCGATACTGAGAAACCTAAACTGAGCGCCCTTGATTTTGTTTATCCACCTGAAGAAAAGGGCAGGCACTAGGATCAAATAACCAATGCTGTGAAAAAATAAAAAGTGGTGGATGCACTGACCTGCTGTTCAAGGGCCTTGAACACCATCTCACTTCGCTCAATTCCAAATAAAAGCAATGACCAATTCAGAATCAGTCCCGTCTGTTTGAATAACTCATGGGTCGTGAGTTCAATTGCGACCATGCAAACGGTTAGAAGGTATAGAACCAGAAAACCAAAAACAATCCAGAATCTATGACGAACTTATTCAGTCAGTGCGGACAGGATTGCTGTAAACAATAGGAAGACACTGACCTCTACCAGTACATACACCAGCGCAGATAAAATTGAATCCACACTGCCCAATGCCATGCCTCGCTGGATTTTCATCGCTGCAATAAGCAGAAAAAGCGGCAGGTATAATACTGCAAAACTACGGAGGCTTAAAGTTTGATTCGATTCTGGGCGCATACGTCAGGATTGTAGAGCATAGTGGTTTAAGCGAATACATCCGGTCAGGCGCATTTTCACGAGCAGAAGAAAATCCCCTTTTCCCAACAGGCCTTTTCCCAACGGCCCTTTTCATGTAACATGCCGCGGCCTTAAGGAGATTATCTCCCGGGGTTCAGTGTCGGGGCGTGGCGCAGTCTGGTAGCGCACTACAATGGGGTTGTAGGGGTCGAAGGTTCAAATCCTTTCGCCCCGACCAATAGATAAAGGGTCTATACCGGTGACATAGGTAACAGTTTATTCAGCCGGAATAAAGTGGAACCTATGTGTCGGGAAGCTCAAAAAAAACCGCCAAAATAGGCGGTTTTTTTATAACATAAAGAAGACCAGTTTCCCGGCTTGCTTTTAAATGGTTTTTTTACGGCAATTGCCGTTCTTGGAAGCCATTGTCACGAGCTGCTAAGGGCAAGCGGCATCGAGCAATATGCGGCAGTCCCTGTTTTAATCGTCAGTTAAAATTGATTGGTTCGTTATATAACCAGTGTCATAACTAAAAATGCTACAAGCGGGTGCTGGAAATGAAGAACAGGCAAACCCTGAGCAGAAATTCAATGCCTGCATAATATGCGATTGTTGTTTCGGCATAGCTCGTGTCGGTGCTCCAAGTCGCTGCCGGAGCCATCAGCATCAAGGCAAGGGCAGTCGTAGGTTGGCTCAGGGTTGTCTTCGACGCATTCACCAGAATCCAAGTCACATGACCAACCGTCACTACATGAGACCTCAGTCTCGTGGCACATACCATCTTCCTCAGCACAGAATGAGACGTGGCAATTGTCAGAAGGGACGCACTCTATCTGTTTATTTTCACACCCGTCAATCATGTCACAGGAATCGTCTGTGCAGGACAAACCGTCCGAGCAATCGACCGGTTCAGGGGTGGTAGGGCAACCATTTTGAAAGCAATCACCCGTGTCATCTTTGGTGCAAGCATCCCCATCATCACATAGTACTGCGCATCCGGCTTCGCAGGCGCCAACAAGATCGCCATGAGCAAGATGGGCGGCAAGCGAGTTCTGACTGATTTTAATGGTATGGTAACTATCGGGATTGCCAAGTGGAATATGGCAAACCTCAACCTTCGCGGAACCTGCAAATGCAGTCGAATAAAAGAGTAAAACGAAAAGTGCGGCGCACAGACGCGCGCCTATATTGCGAGTAGTAGACATGGTGGCCTCTCCTTGGTCTTGAATTGCGTCTCAAACCCCTTGGACGCTTGTTTCTTCCCTGGAAACAAGAGTATGCCATAGTGAAACTAAACTGCAAACTCCAAGTTCCGGTAATTACTGAATATTGGTGCTTTTTATTTATATTACTAAATATGGCAATTGTACAAATAATGGAGCAATAATTTACAGTGGTCAACTGATAGAATTGACAGTCGGGTTTTTCTGATAAAAGTAGTGAATTCTGACCGAAGCCGCGAGTCTTAGTATGAGCTACGGATTCCGTCTATTCCGGATTGGTGCAATATGCAGAATAATCAACGATAATTGCCACATGACATCAGGAGATCGCTTGAATTTGAACAACTCCGCACCGATATGAATTGTTCAGTTCCACGGACCTAAATTATGAATCCATTCGAAAATGTATTACGCGAAATGCCGGATATCGCCAACCAGGAGCGTGCCTCAGTAGCCGGCAAGCTCGAGTGGGTCGGCATGAACGATATCGAGCTACCGGTGCGTATCGAAGATGACCAGGGCAACCTGATCCAGTCAACGGCCCGTGTCACTGCTTATGTCAATCTGAAGGATCCCGATGTACGCGGCATACACATGTCGCGCCTGTATTTACACCTCGACCAGGCATTTGGGGACCGGCCGTTGACACCGGCTACCCTGCGTCAGTTGCTGCGCTCATTTCTCGATTCACACGAAGGCCTGAGTGACCGCGCACTGGTCAGGGTTGATTTTGATTATGTTATCCGCCGCAAGGCGCTGGTCAGCGACAACGTCGGTTGGCGCCGCTACCCGGTATCCATGATCGGTATACTCGAAGGACAGGAATTCGCACTAGAAATGGGTCTGGAAGTACTTTACTCGAGTACCTGCCCCTGTTCAGCCGCCCTGGCACGTCAATTGATCCAGGAGCAATTCAGCAAGGATTTTGACCCGGAAAAGAAGCTTGATTTCGAAAAGGTGTATCAGTGGCTGGGAACGGAAGAGGGCATCCTCGCCACACCACACAGCCAGCGCAGCGCCGCGGAACTGCGCATGCGTTTGACACCCACGTTCCAGATGTTCCCGATTATCGAATTGATCGACGAGGTGGAAAACTCGCTGAAAACGCCGGTCCAGGCGACCGTCAAGCGCGAGGATGAGCAGGCATTTGCGCTGCTCAATGGTCGCAACCTGATGTTTTGTGAAGATGCCGGCAGACGTATCCAGACAGCTTTGAACAAGGATGAACGCATCCTCGATTTCTGGGCGCGTTGCACACACTACGAGAGTCTGCATCCGCACAACGCCGTTTCAGTCATCACCAAGGGTGTCAAGGGTGGTTATGTTGCGGGCGCGGGCGCACCGGTTCGCCTGGGGCATTCAGCCGGCCAGCTTCCGGGTTAATAGGTTCAAGGTTGGTTTGAAACCAGTCCAGGTTTAGATTCAGACTTTCGGATTCGGGCTGGAACCATTTGTAGGCCTGGATTTGACCGTTTTTCAGGTTGATGACCGACAACTGGTAGTAGGGTAGTTGTCCATCGTAGCGATGCAGTCTCGCCAGTTGTAGAGCATAATCCATCAGGGCCATGTTCTGGTCGAACAGGTGGTTCACGCGACCATCATCCCGCACGTTAAAAACCTGGGACAATTGCCACGCGCCCGGTTTGTCCTGCTGCTCAACGCTTTCAGTACGGATGCTCGCCCAACCCAAAAAGACGCGATGTTTTTGTAGTTCCAGCCGCGTGTCATCGCTTGCGCTCCGGTTTCCCGGACCCTGTACGCCGGTTTTGATGGTCATCGTATCCCCGCCGATAGAGAGGCTACGGGTAATCCGAGTTTCACCCTGCAACGGATTCTCAAATACACAGGTGGCGGGATTGGTTTGACCTGCGAAGCGGTCCCCAGCACGGTTTAACGGTATGACACATCCAGGTAAAACGCGCTGCCATGCAATCGACAGGATCTCCTGCATGGGAAGTGAAAGTTCGTCTTCATCAAGATGCGTGAAATAGAATTCCGCCTGCCTGGTCTTGTTGTTGAATTTCAGCCAGTAAAGGTCATTGCTGAATGTATCCTGATCACGCAGTTCCTTTTCGAACAAAAATACCGGTTCACCCATGGTCTTAAGCTGACGGATTCTGATATCCGTGACTGCGTCGTCCCCGCTTTGTGCATAAATTTGGGCAAAGTTACTGTATGTGCCCGGCAACAGGTTCTGCAGGATTTTTATATCACTTTCGGTCTCAGCGGATACCGGGGTATCCGGGGAATCGGGCCCTGTGGCGCAATTAACCAATAGCGTTGTCAGGAATAATAGTGCCGGTTTGCGCGGGAATCTCATCCTGTTCTCAGTCAGTATCTGAGTTGCTGGTACCTGCAACGAGCGGTTGCGGATTGACCCTGCGGTCCAGCCAGTTCATGCGCCAGTCGAGGTGCGGACCGCTCGCGCGCCCGGTCGCGCCGATGCGGGCGATCAGGTCGCCCTGTTTCACGAAGGTGCCGGCTTCAACCAGTATCTTGCTGAGATGTAAAAATGTCGATGACAGGCCCTGGCCGTGGTCGAGGATGAGAGTGCCGCCTGAGTAATACATGTCCGGATGGACCAGGGTAACCAGTCCGTCCGCAGGTGCATAGACAGCGGTGCCCTCGGGCGCCGCGATATCCAGTCCATAGTGCGGGCTGCGCGGTTCACCATTGAGAATCCTCTGGCTGCCGTAAACGCCGCTGATTCTACCCTTGGCGGGCCAGCTGAAGCCACTGGCATAGTAATCACGGTTATCGCGGTGCTGACGCGCCGTGGCGACCATATGGGCGTCCTCCCTGATCCTGGCGGCTGCTTCAGGGTCGGGCGTAACCGTTTTCGGAGGCAGTCCGTTGACGACCTCGATATCATATTCACTTTTTTGTATTTTCAGGTCCTTTCTGAATACGTCACCGCCGGGTGAAGTAACCTCGAGTACACGGACCCCGGTTTCATCGCGGCTAAAACCGATGACGAACCGCCCGTCCGCAGAAATCGCGACACCTGTGCCATCCAGCAACACACGGCTGTCGGGTTCAGCCTGACCAAAAATCAGACCGCCCTGCACAACGTTACCGGTCAGTTCAACGGCGTATGCGGCGGCATGGATTAAAAACAGCACTGAGGCCAGCAGGTAACGCATGGAATCAGGGGGTTCTCACAGGTTGATTTTGATGGATTGTCCCGGTTGGATGACTGTGTTTTTGCTCAGGTCATTCCAGCGCATCAGGTCGCTGACCCTGACCTTGTAATGCCTGGCAATGCTCCATAACGAATCACCACTGCGTACGGTATGCTTGATCGCGCCATTTTTGACGACAGGGGAAGCCGGGGCGGGGCTTTGAAACAGGGTCAGGGTCTGGCCGGCGCGCAATTTGCGCGGATCGGAAATCTTGTTCCAACTCTGTAATTCCTTGACGCTAACCTTGTAACGTTTCGCAATCACCGAGAGGCTTTCACCCGGACGCACCTTGTGCGTGACACGTTCGGATGCGATCAGACCCGATTGAAGTTTCTGCAATTCGGTTGCGGCGGCCACATAATACGGATCTACCAGCAATTGCTCATCACGCGGCAAGCGGAGTTTTTGACCGACGCGGATCATGTCGCTGTTCAGATTATTGCTGCTGCGCAATACCGAGACCGGTACGTGGTGGCGCGCTGCCAGCGAAGAAAGCGTGTCACCGCTTTCCACCAGGACCTGGTCCCATTTCATCAGCGAGGCGTTTGGGTTGGACTGCAAATAATGCTGCAGTTTTTCCGCGCCCTCGACGGGCAGGATGACATGCCAGGGGCCATCGGGTGAAGTTGCCCAACGGCTGAAACCGGGGTTCAGGCTGAATAATACATCGATACCGACACCGCTAAACTGGGAGATCAGCACCAGGTCACTTTGTGTCTCCATTTCAACCACGGTAATGACCGGTTGGTTGGGTGCCTTCGGGAATTCGTATTCGTAGTTTTCAGGGTTCTGAAACAGACAGGCCAGGCCAAGCAGTTTGGGAACGTAACCCTTGGTTTCCTTTGGCAGACGAATATTCCAGAAATCTGCCGGTTTGCCGTTTTTCAGGTTCCTGTTAATTTCGCGCTCGACCCGGTTTTCTCCCGAATTATATCCTGCGAGGGCGAGTAGCCAGTCACCGTCGAATTTGCTGTTGAGATGTTCGAGATAGTCCAGAGCCGCGTGGGTCGAGGACCAGACATCCCGGCGCCCGTCATACCACCAGTCCTGTTTGAGACCGTAATACTTGCCGGTTTCGGATATGAATTGCCATGTTCCGAGCGCCCTTCCGCTGGAATAGGCAAATGGGTCATAGGCCGACTCAACAATTGGCAGCAGCGCCAGTTCGCCCGGCAGGTCACGTGCTTCCAATTCTTCCGCTATGAAATAGATCCACGGCTTTGCCCGTTTCATGACACGCGCCATGTATTCGCCATGGTCCGCGTACCAACTGGCCCACATGAGGGATTCCTTGTGGTAGTCGCAGGCCGGCAGGCTGAAATTATCGACCAGTTTCAACCAGACATTGTCATATTCCGGTCTTATTTCACCGCTAACATCAGTTTCATCACCAATCCATTCCGGAATAAACAGGTGTTCGTCAATGGAATCGCCTTCGCCTTTGGGAAGGTCTTCCTGGACCGTTGCAACACCCGGATCGGGCTCCGGACTGGTATTTTTTGTTGTTGCGCAGCCAGCAAGAACAAGGCACAGCGTGAGCGCAATAAGACGTGAAGTCACAAAGGGCTCCATTAATTATTGTAATCGCCGGCTATTATGCGGTATGTGGGGACAGGGTCAAGAAAAAAACCGATTAAAATCGGTCTTTCCAGGCCCGAATGACCGCCATCGTCGCGATCCCGGGCTCTGCCTCTGGGTCGATCCTGCGGGCGGCATCAACCACGCTGCTTTCCCGCGTGCGTAAAAACGGATTCATCGCCATCTCGTCACCCAGCAAACTTGGAATGGTGATTTCGCCTGCCTTCCTCAATCGTTCTATTTCGCTGGCGCGGGCCTTTAATGCGGTGTTTTCGGGTTCCACGTCCAGCGCGAAGATGCTGTTGGCTTGCGTGTATTCATGCGCACAGTAAACCCTGGTTTCCGGCTGGCAGTGTCGCCAGTTTGTCCAGGGCCGTTTGCATGTCGGCGGCGGAGCCTTCGAATAAACGGCCACAGCCGAGACTGAAAAGGGTATCGCCGCAGAACAGCACGTTTTGGTTGTAGAACGCAATATGGCTGCGGGTGTGCGCTGGAACTTCAAGCACACGGAATTGGGTTCCTATATCGGGCAGCTGAATTTCATCGCCCTCGCGACAAACCTGGTGGACAAAGGGAATCCTTTCATCCCCGGGTCCAAAAACCTTCGCCGTGTAACGTTCAAGCAACGCCGGCACGCCACCTGCATGGTCGTAGTGGTGGTGGGTCAACAGGATATAGGTGAGCTTCAGACCCTGTTTCTCCAGGACTTCCAGAACAGGGTCTGCATCACCCGGGTCCACCACTGCGCAGGCGTTTCCCTCCGCTTTGAGCAGCCAGATGTAGTTGTCCTGAAAGGCTGGAATGGCGGTAATTTTGAGCTTGGTTTCCGGCATGTGAGATTCCTGCAATTGATGGTTGAATCACCCCTGACATAACCCTTATGCTTACGCCTGTTTATCGTCAGGTCCATACTGTCGCGATGGAAATTGATTATACCCGGTATCAATCAGCGCTTTCAGCCCAGCAAAAGTT
The DNA here is from genome assembly GCA_963727635.1 of uncultured Gammaproteobacteria bacterium. Taxonomy (GTDB): domain Bacteria; phylum Pseudomonadota; class Gammaproteobacteria; order Xanthomonadales; family SZUA-36; genus SZUA-36. The sequence goes on from CAVSHP010000015.1 coordinate 535,058, forward strand.
GGCTGTGCAGGTGTTGCAGCCGCTGCTTGCCCGGCGAAGACCGGCGCGAACACTGGTGCTGAAGCTTGCCGGTGCGGGCGACCTGCCATTGGATCTGGTCGACAGCGCACAGGTTATACGACTGAGTACCGACGACTCCAGCAGTGATGCCGGACTGCGTTGCCGGATCAAGGCGCTGCCTTTTGAAGCGGCCGCATTCGATCTCGTCATTCTGCATCACCTGGTGACGGATGGCACAGAGATGTATTTTTCTGAAGCGCTGAGGGTGCTTGCCGCAGGCGGGGACATCGTCATCAGCGGACTGAATTCATCCGGTTTACGCAACCGTATCGTCAACCGTAAATACGGTGTGCCGGCGCTTAAACTGGACAGGATTTGCAGGTTTCTGAAATCAAGATCGTTCAACGTCGAGCAATGCCTGCTGATGGGTTTTGGCGGATTTTCACGCCCGACCGCAAAAGCCACCTGGCACGGTCTTGGTTTACCATTTGCCGACCGGGTGGTGTTACATGGCCACCATCAGCCCAATATTCAAAATGCCCGTATTTTACGATTCAGGAAGTTGGAAACCGCTGGCCGGGCGCCGGCGGCGCTGGATGGATGCAGCAGCCGGGAAGCTGTGTCTTGAGCAACGTTGTGATGTATACCGACGGCGCGTGTAGCGGTAATCCCGGTCCGGGTGGATGGGGTACGGTCATGATGTCCGGCATGCATCGCAAGGAAATGTCTGGTGGTGAGCGTGAGACGACCAATAACCGCATGGAAATGATGGCCATCATTGCCGGCGCCGAAGCGCTCAAGCGGGGTTGCAGTATCGATATTTACACGGATTCCACCTATGTCATGAAAGGTATGACCGAGTGGCTGGAGGGCTGGAAGAAACGCAAATGGCGTACGGCTTCGAAACAACCGGTCAAAAACGTGGATTTGTGGCAACGCCTGGAGCGCGCCCTCGATCGACATGAAGTTAAATGGTACTGGGTCAAAGGCCATTCAGGCATTCCCGAAAACGAGCGTGCGGATGAACTGGCGCGCAACGCCATTCCATAATGTGCGGAATGTGCATTGACATGGCTACACTTGTCGTGTCACAATCTGTCGAACCTGGTGGATCTTAAAATCAACCACAGCAAACCCGAAGGTAAGCATGCGTCAAATCGTACTCGATACTGAAACCACAGGTCTCGACCCCAGGCAGGGGCATCGCATCATCGAAATCGGTGCGCTGGAACTGATCGACCGGCAACTGACCGGCAGACAGTTTCATGTCTATCTCAACCCCGAGCGGGACATCGAGCAGGGCGCCCTGAAGTGCACGGCATTAGCGAGGAATTCCTGCGCGACAAACCACGCTTTGCAGAGATTTCGGATGACCTGCTGGCCTTTGCCGACGGCGCGGAACTGGTCATACACAACGCACCGTTTGATATCGGTTTTATCGACAATGAACTTTCACTCTCAGGCCACAAACACGTCTCCATTACGGAAGTAGCGAGCGTGCTGGACACACTGGAACTGGCGCGCGACCTGCATCCGGGGCAACGTAACAACCTCGATGCCCTGTGCAAGCGTTACGAGGTGGATAACAGCAGTCGCACCCTGCACGGCGCTTTGCTGGATGCGGAAATTCTGACCGATGTTTACCTCGCCATGACCGGTGGTCAGGTCGATCTCGGTCTGAGTCTTGAAAGTCCGTCAAATGCCGTTGACGCGGACGATGACGGGCATTTGCACGCCGGGCACCCGGCGTTAGTTCGTGTTAAGAGCCAGCGATGAAGAACTGGCCCAGCACGAGTTACGTTTGAACGACATCGAAAAACAGTCCGGCGACTGTTTGTACAGGAAAGCAAACTCTGCGTAGGATTTTAAATGCTTACAGCTGAGTAACCAGCATCGGGTGGGCGTGTGTCTCCATCCAGACCAGCGTATCGAAGTAACTGCGGATGTTTGTTACATGTTGCCGGGCCTCGAGACCGCGCGCATAGCCAAAACGGGTCTGACGGTACCATTTTTCCTGGCTCAGCAGGGGCAGGCGTTCATTCACGTCCTGCCAGCGGTCCGGGTTGCCCCCCTGCAATTGGGTCAGCTTGCGCGTGTCTTCAAGATGCCCCCAACCCATGTTGTAGGCCGCCAGTGCCATCCAGGTCCGGTCGGGTTCGGGTATCCGGCTGGGTATACGTTTACGCATTCTAAGCAAGTAACGTGCACCGCCTTCTATGCTCTGTTCGGGGTCCAGGCGATCGGTGATACCCAATGCAGTGGCGGTTTTCTGGGTCAGCATCATGATGCCGCGAACACCGGTTTGTGATGCGGCATCGGGGTCCCAGTGAGACTCCTGGTATCCCATGGCTGCCAGTAGACGCCAGTCAAGACCGTGCGCCACGGCGACCTCCTGGAATACCGGCATCAGTGCGGGCAATCGGGTGCGTACCTGTTTCATGAATTGGAACATGCCAACCCGGTCCAGGCGGTTGCCGTTTACGTTGTAACGGTCCTGTATGGCTGCCAGCCTGCCATTGTCCTCGGCAAGCTTGAAAAACGTGCGGGCTTTTTCAAGCAGCGAGTCATCATCACCACGGGCAAATGCCCAGGCCTGGTGCTGGTGGTCCGCAAGCATAAAACCCGGTTTCAGGCGGGGATAAAACTGGCTGTTGATTTTGAATATATTTGAATCCACCAGGGTCGCGTCCAGTCTGCCGTCAGCGACGGCGAGAAGCAGGTCTTCCATACCCATTGAACTCTCGGAGGTCCACTGCAGGTCGGGCAGCGTTTCCTTTGCGTTTTCAAGCAGGTTTTCGTAGCTTGAGCTGGCAATGACTGACACGCGCTTGCCGAGCAGGTCCTCTATGCTGCGTGGGCGGTTTTGGCCACGCTTGTAAACCACGATTGTATCGACATCGGCGTAATCGGGACCAAAACTGAACCGTTGTTCACGCGCCGGGGTGCGGGTCAGGTTGGCGGCGATCAAGTCACCCTGCCGCCTGTCGAGCAGGGTCTCGAGTTCACCGAACTCATCCGCCACCTTGACTTCAATTTTAAGACCGAGGTAGTTGGCAAACGCCGCCGCGATATCATATTCGGGACCGGCCGGGCCATCCGGGCCGATGAAATAACTGCTGGCGCCGTTGCGGGTCAGCAGGGTCAGGCTGCCGCGTTGTTGGGCCATTTGCAGTTGATTGAGGTCATCATGGCCGGAATATAGGAACGGAAGCGTAATTAACGCAGCGATAACCCTTTTTGCATTTCGTCTCAGTCGCGGGTCATTAAGAAGTACAAAAGACATTGCCTCATTCCGCAATCAGCTTAATAACGATTTCTGGATCGACTCAGTTATAGCGGAATTCTAAGAAAAAAGGAAACAGGAGCGTGTCCTGTCTACTTTCTCCAGCATTGATCGGCGACACCTGCAGAAGTGGTCTTGGTGATTATCCCGGCGTTAAAGGTTAGTGTGAAATTTCCACATGCGTCATTGGCCTGATCGTCCAGTGCTGTTGCCGTGAGAGTGTAGGACGTTGCGTCAGCGGCCGTGATTGCCAAACTGTAGTGACCATCGGATGACGCCAGGGGATCGGTCGCTACACCCAGTCCGACAAGTGGTTGTGTACGCCGCGTGGTTGACACGCCATCTTTCCTGGGCCAATTGAATTCTGGATATGACTTCCATGGCATCCGAGCGGCGACTTTTTCTCAATGTATCCCGGAAAGAAGGCAGGGCCAAGGCGACCAATATGGCCACAATTACCAGGACCATCATTAATTCAATCAGGGTGAATCCTTTTTTTCTCGATAAATTAACCATCGGGGTTCCTTCCGTCTGTATAGCTATATCCTAGGACTGATTCTTGGAAAAAGCATCAATAAATGCTCCGAAATCAGACAAATGGTACCATTTCCTTGATAAGTGGGTGAACTATGCCTTACGCCCAAGTATATAATTAGGTATGTGAGGAGAATCTTTTGCAATGAACAAGAATAACGGTTTTACCCTGGTTGAGCTGATGATTGTTATCGGTGTGGCGGCATCGGCGTTGCGCTGGCTGTGCCTTCGTTCCAGGATATGATTGAACGCAAGGCGGTGGGTGGTGCGGCCGAGGCGGCCTACGAACAATTGCAGCGGGCCAGGTCACAGGCACTGAAACGGTCCAAACCGATACTGGTGGATTTTAATGTCAATGGAACAAATTGGGCGATAGGGTTCACGGATAAAATGAGCGGTTGCAATGCGGAAAGCACACATCGTCATCTGACTGCGTGTACCATTGAATATAATAATGATGGTATTGCTAACGATCGTTTGTTGATGCGCATCGTAGGCAGTGACTACAAAAACATCACCATGAGCCAGGCAACCGGTTTTGCCGACCCTGCGGTTGCTCCCGGTGGTTGTACCACCAGCAACGATGAGCAGGCGTGCTTTGATTTTAGACGTGGCCTGGCAAGGACCGGTGCTTATGATTTCGACTCGGCCAATTACAAGCTGCGGGTCGAGGTGACCATGTTGGGAAATGTAAAAATATGTGTTCCTGCGGGCGAAAAAAAGATTCCAGGTTACAAGGATTGCTAGCGGTTGATGGAGCTATATGAAAATGCTGGTTAGAAAACATTTCCAAAAAAGGCACTACCAGAAATGGTTTGACGCTCATCGAACTCATGATATCCATCGTTCTTGGATTATTGATATTGTCAGCCGCAACGGCCATGACCGTAAAAAGCATGGTCATAAACACCGATACCCTGGTGTCTGGCAGCTGAATCAGGACCTGGATTCAGTCATACAGGTGATGGTGAATGACATTCGCCGAGCAGGTTTTACCGGTGGTGTGCCAATTTTTTTGCGAACAATGAAGATATAAATATCGTGTCTAGTAGCTGTGTTCTTTACTCCTACGATGCGAATGGAAATGGCGTCACGGATGACGATGAGAAGTTTGGATTCAAACTTGTTGGTTCCGACAATCCAAATGCGAACCACCTGTTCTGGAGCAAACTGTGCAACCGATTGTAGCACAGGCACGTGGACAGCGCTTACTGATAACGATTTGATTGATATCACAGGGCTGACCTTTAATTCAATCGATTCCAAGTGCCTGAGTCTCACTCACCCAGACAATGTAGTAGAACCTGGAGGTGCAAGCGCAACTAATAAAAACAACTTTTGGGTCACCACAAGCGACACAACCCAGTTCCCCTGTTTGGCGACTTGGCGCAGTCGGGTGCACTCACTACGTATGTTCTAAATAGTGACGAAGATGCTTATATAACTGGAACGTTTGTGCTGCCGGCGAGTAAAGATCGACTGGTTGAATTTCGACAGGTCAATGTACAAGTTACAGGTGAACTTGCAAACGACGACTCAATGCAGAAGAGCCAGAGGGTGGGTATTAACGTCAGAAACCACCATGTTTTCACCCTTGAGGATTAAGGTAAACATTAATGAATAAACAAAGCTTCAGAAAATTGCACCGTGAAAAGGGCATGTCAACACTGGTGATTGTTTTGCTTTTGCTGTTTGTAGCAACAATGGTGACCCTTTATGCAGCCAATTCTGCGCTGAGAGAGCAGCAGGTTTCCGCAAACCAGTACCGGGCAGATCAGGCATTATCTAATGCTAATGCCGGACTGGATTATGCGCAGGCCTATTATGCCAAATACGGCGGTCCTGATGCAGATGGGGATGATGTAATAGATACGGATATAGGTTTAGATGCCGTTGTCTTTGGTGGGTTGGGTCAGACGATGCCTGTTCCGGAAGTCTCGTTTACCGATGCGGCTGGCGGCACAGATGCGTTTTAATGGCCCCCATACCATAACATCGAAGGGATATAGTGATGACAGATCGGCAACGAGGACCGTCACTTTCAAGTTGATGTATTCGGCCTGACACCAGATGGTGGTTTCCCGGGTTTCCCGTTAATTGCGAAGGGTTTAGCGAGTGCGGAGGTAATTTCTCGATTATCAATCGATTCTCACACGCCACCATATGGACCGGTTCAGACGCAACTACAGTTGGTTCAGCAGAAACTTATGTGGCAGATCCCCAATGATCCGCCAGATCCAGTGATCATGATGAATGGGTAAGTATAGGATCGGTCACCCAGATCCGGATGCGGTATTACATGCTTCATATTCTCAGAGTGGTTTGAATTCTGATGTCATTGAGGTGATGACAATTTGACGAACATGACCAATGATGAGTTTTTCCAAAGTTTTATCAATGAACCCAAAGAAGTTGTTAAAGCGTTTGCAGAGGGTAATGGACAAAGGTTTGATGCAAGCAATGGTCTCTATGATCAACTTGTAGCCGAGATAATACAAGAGGCTTGGTATGGGTGGATGTGCCGGATGGTGGTGTATGGTCGGTAGGTGGCAACATTGGGGCAATTGGGATCAGAAGAATACCCTGTGACGTTGATTGTGAATGGTAACCTTTCAACTCAAGGTTCAGGAGGAACATCCATCAACCTTATCGGATTGTTATACGTTATTGGCGATCCGACAGACCCCCGGCTTGGGACAGCAAGGGTAATTTTGGTATTCAGGGTGGAGCGATTGTTGAAGGCACGGTAGAAAATACAGGCACTCCGACAATAGTCTTTGATAATGCTTTGTATGATGGATCGCTTGGAAACCCCCCGGGCGGGCTTGGCGCGATAAATGCAGGCACTTGGAAAGATTGGTAGGTTTTAACTTACAGTAAGCAAAGGTTAAATTATGAAAATATCAGGCAAAAGTCATAAAGAAAGTGGCGTAGGACTTATCGAGATTCTCATTGTGCTTGTTGTTCTTGTCATTGGCTGGGCAGCAATAGCTGCGCTTCAGGGTACACTGTTGTCGGGCACCAGTCTTTCCAAGGCCAGGAATGAAGCGTTGGAACTTGCGCGAGAAAAGACCGAGGAGATGAGAAATACTATTGAAAAAGGTCAGTATAATACTATGTTGGCAGATACAGGAGGAATGTCAGCCGTCGAGACTGTTCAAGGCGTAAACGCAACATTTTCGCGTAGTTGGAGGTTAACAAATCAGGATGTCAATGGAGCGACCTCAGATAATTTGACGAAGCTTGAAGTGATAGTGAGTTGGACGGACAATCAAGTTAAAGCAGAAGATTCACAAGTGGTGTTGAACAGCATAATAGCATTTAGTGACGCCTCTAGATTGGCCTCCCTGGAGACAGGTGGGCTTGTTGATGGTGGTATTGGTTCACCAGTCCCGAATTCCGCATCTGCATCAGAAGGCCCGGGAACGGTAACAGGGACTCCGGTTCTGGATGTGGATGCAGGTAATCCAAACGACAATATTTATACCGGGGTTGACAACAATGGAAATTTGGTTGTTTATCAGGGCGCAGCGAATGGAGGCATTTTTGACAATGGACTGACTGTTTATGGCGGAAAAATACTCAAATTTTCGGGTTTGGTTTACTACACACTTGAAAACGATAGTATTGAACCGCTCGTGAAAGCCACGTCTCCGGCATTTTGCGCTACTTTTCCACAATCAAATGCCAACTGCTCGCTTCCACCCAACGAGAATTCAATTGAGTGCTCTATGTACGTTTGCTATGCGGGTGGGGATTGTTCCAACGGAGGAGATGGTTGTTCTGCTTTGACATCTGCGCAGATGGCAGCGTTACCAACGAACCTGAATGGTGGTTGGTACGGTAAGATTGGCGATTTTTTCCCAGATTTGGGTAATGCACAGAAGTTTCCCGCAATATGCACAGGTGACTACATTGATGCGGGTTTTGCGTCTGCACGATTGTTTTATACAAGAAGAGACAATCCGGGTTCAACTACGGGGTACGAAAGAGAAGGTATCAATACATCCTTTGTTTGTTATGACACGTTGATCTCAGGAGAGAGTCCTACAGGATGCTCTAAGCTGATTGAATCTTTAACCGGTTACGGGATAGCAATTGATCCCAATCTGGATCAAATTCCGGACACTGATATTATTCGGGACCTTGGTGTAGATGACGTCAACGTGGTGTTGCCAGCAACGACCAATGTTAATTATACTCACCCGTTTCCGAATTTTTGTGGTGGTTCCAGCTCAAGTTCAGGTTCCAGCTCAAGTTCAGGTTCCAGCTCAAGCTCAGGTGGGCCAGCATACACTCATAACTGCTCATGCCAGTTTAGTATTAATGGTGGGAAAGAGGCATGGAAAGTGAGTGGTGCAAAGATTAGCGACGGGAAAAACCAACTTGGTTGTTGTACAGTGTCAGGCTGTCAAATTGCTATGCCTAATCCTTCAGATGGTGACACAGGAACCTATCAGTGCGCTTTAGTACCTTGATAGACTGGTAGGCAGACTAAGGACGAGCGCACCTGTTTTCTTCAGGTGCGCTCTTTTTCCATAGGTGAATACGATCCTTAGTAGACCAGAATCAGCAACAACTCAGTGGATTTGTTTTACAGGCTTCGGCGTCTCCGTCGGTGTTTTTTTTACGCTGAAGTCGTTGGGATTGCTGCCGCTCCATGTCGCGGTGGGCTGTATGTCGCTGTTGGCACTGTGCGTTGGTTCACTGGATATGCTTTTTCTGAACGTTCACAAACGGACAGATTCAGGGCTTGACTTTAACCGTCCACTAAAACTCAACCTGAAACGTGTATTCATCAAGCTGATGGGTCTGGCTATTACTATTGAAACGGTCGCATTCGGCATACTGGGTATTGCCCGAATACCAGGGTACGTTTTATAACCATTTTTGGCAGTTGCTGGCAATATACTGGCCTTACCTGTTGGCCTGATAGTGCTTTATTTTTTCTATGTCGATGCCAGGATGCGTGAACCTGAAGACGCTTACTGGCAGGCCGGTTGTGTGCTTTTTGGTCGATGGCGTCAATGTGACAAGGCGGTATTCAGGCAATATGCGCTCGGTTGGTTGGTAAAAGCTTTTTTCTTTCCCCTGATGTTTACCTACCTGGTCAATGGATTTCACCAAGCTTGATGGCGTTTTCACCATCAAGTCTCAAGATGTAGTCGCACGTCTATGATTTTATATTTTTGCTGACCTTCAGCGTTGATGTTCTGTTCGCCGCCATGGGATACCTGATGACACTGCGTTTATTTGGTGCGCACATACGGTCCACCGAGCCGACATTGTTGGGCTGGTCCGTAGCCATCGTCTGTTATCAGCCTGCTTGGTCGTATTTCTCATCCCACTACCTGATTTACGAGGATGCCTACGGTTGGGGTGCATGGTTATCCGGGTCAAACGGACTTTTGCTCACCTGGGCGGTCATGATCTCCTTGCTAAACCTGATTTACGTCTGGTCAACGATTACCTTTGGTATCCGTTTTTCCAACCTGACCCACCGGGGAATCCTGACCAATGGTCCATACCGGTTTACAAAGCACCCCGCCTATATTGCCAAGAATCTGAGTTGGTGGTTGATTGCTGTACCCTTCCTGCCGGTGCATGGCTGGACCGAGGCCCTTAAGCAATGTGTCATGCTGCTGGGTTTAAACCTGATTTATTATCTCAGGGCCTGGACCGAGGAACGTCATCTTTCATGGGATAAAACCTACGTTTCCTACGCCCTATGGATGAATGAAAACGGCTTGTTCAGACACATTACAAAACTGGTTCCGCTGTTTAAATATAAGGATAAATACACAGTAACCCCGTAGCCGGCTTGGTTTTCCCGGCTCATTAACCCACCACGGAATCATTGCGACCAGGGGCGCTGGGATCATCCGGTGAGCATTCTGATACTGCCTGTAGTCGCGTATACAAGGTACAATCGTTTTCTTTGTAATCGCAGCAAGGCAAAAACAACCATATGACCATCCGAACCCGATTTGCCCCCAGTCCGACCGGCTTCCTGCACGTAGGCGGCGCCCGCACGGCCTTGTTCTGCTGGTTACAGGCACGTGCCAACAACGGCACTTTTATCCTTCGCATCGAAGACACCGACCTTGAACGCTCCACACCGGAATCGGTACAGGCGATCCTCGACGGCATGGAGTGGCTGGGGCTGGATTACGATGAAGGGCCCATCTACCAGACCGACAGGTTCGAGCGTTACGCCGAGGTGGTTGAGCAGTTGCTGGAAGAGGACAAGGCCTACCATTGTTATTGCAGCAAGGAGCGCCTGGAGAGCCTGCGCGAAGGGCAGATGAAAGAAGGTATCAAACCCCGCTATGACGGCAAATGCCGCCACCTCGATGCAGTACCCGAAGGCATCAAACCGGTGGTGCGTTTCCGCAATCCGCAAAGCGGTGACGTGGTTTTTGATGACCTGGTGCGGGGCCGCATCAGCATTTCCAATAACGAACTGGATGACCTGGTTATCGCCCGCCCGGATGGTTCGCCAACCTATAATTTCACCGTGGTGGTCGATGATATGGATATGCATATCACGCTGGTCATCCGCGGTGATGACCACATCAACAATACACCGCGGCAGATCAATATTTACCGGGCGCTGGGCGCTGAACCACCGGTATTTGCGCATGTGCCGATGATCCTGGGTGATGATGGTGCGCGTTTGTCCAAACGTCACGGTGCGGTGGGTGTGATGCAGTACCGTGATGACGGCTACCTGCCGCAGGCATTGTTGAATTACCTGGTCAGGCTGGGCTGGTCGCACGGCGACCAGGAAGTTTTCAGTATCGATGAAATGATCGCGCTGTTCGACATCAAGGACGTCAACCGCAAAGCCTCGGCCTTCAATACCGACAAACTGGACTGGCTGAACCAGCACTATATGAAAAACCTGCCGGCGGACGAGGTCGCAAAGCACCTGGCCTGGCATTTCGACGGACCAGGGCATCAGCTGCGGAAAACGGACCCTCACTCGCGGACATCGTGTCAGGTGCAGGCAGAACGGGTAAAAACACTGAAAGAAATGGCCGCGCAAAGCCGGATATTTTATGAAGGCTACGATGAACTCGACCCGGGTGCGGCGCAAAAAGCACCTGCGCCCGGTCGCCGCTGAGCCGCTGCGGTTGATGCATGGAAAACCTGCAGTCACTTGAAGACTGGACGCCCGTGCCATTGCACGCTGTGATAGACCTGTCGCCGCAGAACTTGAAGTGGGAATGGGCAAAGTCGCGCAACCATTACGGGTGGCATTGACCGGTGCCGGTATATCACCTTCGATCGACAAAACCCTGTGGCTGATGGGCAAGCAACGCAGCCTGCAAGGAATCGAAAAGGCATTGGAGTTTATCGAGGCGCGTATCGCCGCGCAGTGAACGGAAAGGGGAGCAGAACATGTCCAAAGTCGAACGTCTGTACCACCTGCATAATATCCTCAGCCAGCGGCGCACACCGATCTCGCGGCAGGAACTGATGGAGCGCCTGGAATGTTCACAGGCCACGCTTTACCGCCTGGTTGCCGAACTGCGTGATTTCCTCGGCGCGCCGCTTGAGCAGGATGCCGAAAACCGCGGGTTCTATTACGACCGCAGTTACGACCAGCCATTTGAGTTACCCGGTATCTGGATCAGCCCGGCAGAGTTACAGGCGCTGCTGACCGCGCGCCAGGTGCTGGGCAATGTCCAGCCCGGACTGCTGGAAGGGGAACTGGAGTCACTGCAGGGGCGTATTTCCTCCTGCTGCAGCAAAAAGGTGTTGATGCAGAGGAAAGCCAGTCACGTATCCATATCCAGTCGGTGGCCGGCAGGCCGGTGCCCGAATACCTGTTCCAGGACGTGATGGGTGCGCTGATCGGCCGTCAGCGCTTGCATATCTCCTACCACGGCAGACGCAAGGACGACATCAGTGAACGGGATATCTCCCCACAACGGCTGACGCAATACCGCAACTCCTGGTACCTCGATGCCTGGTGCCACAAGGCTGAAGGCTTACGCAGTTTTGCGCTCGAGCGTATCAGGGACCAGAAACTGCTGGATCAGAAAGCCAGGGAAGTGCCGGCAGCTGAACTCGGCAAACACTTTGACAGCGCCTACGGTATCTTTTCAGGACCGGCCGAGAACACGGCCAAGCTGAGATTCACACCGGAAATGTCCCGCTGGATCGCAGAAGAGCAATGGCACCCGGATCAGAAGGGCGCCTGGGACGGGCAGGGTGCCTGGACACTGGAACTGCCATTCAGCAGTGCCCGCGAACTGGTCATGGATATCCTAAGGTACGGCCCCGAAGTTGAAGTCCTGTCACCGGATTTCCTGCGTGACGCGGTCGCTGAATCCGCCCGCAAGGCCGCTGCAATCTACAACTGATAAGCGATGCTGGTTTCGATGTCTTGGGTTAAAAATTAGGAAGTCAAGGGTCGGCCGTGAAGTTCAGCAATGTTATAAACACTCTGGAGGATTCACTACAGACCGTGCGCTCAACAGGCCGGGTGGTTCTAACTGCCCAGCCTTATCCGGCCCTGCGGGCTACCTTCAGCCGGTATTCCGCCTGATCGGGACCGCGCTGGCGGTACATCCTCGGCAATTGCTCCCGGCATGGCTCTACCTCCCACATCCCTGTGGTCGTGTACCGTCAGCTCTCGATTTTCATCCATGAAAATCGTCCCTGGCGAAATCCCGTCTTCGGCGGATAAATGGGCAGTTAGAACCACCCGGCCTGCTGAGCTCTTCAGCTGAAAGCTGTGCACCCCGGTTCAGAGATCCGGGACCGCTGGCCGGAGAGCACGGGCAGCAGGCGCCTGCCGGGTCCTTGCACCTTCGTCAGATTGTCTGTATCCGGGCCTTGCCATCCCTTTTGTCAACAAACCCTCTGAAATTCACAATTAATTCCACCAATTCCTCACCATTCGGTCGCTTGAAACCTATATTCGTTGTCTTCTCATGAATTGAGAAGGGTTCATGTTTTCCTATGCTTCAAGAAACAGGAGAACAGCTATGCAACCGGTAGTTTTAAAACAGCAGGATGTCAGTCAAATTCATTCACAGGCTTGCCGCGTGTTACCCGGTCATGGCACCGGTGTGCAGGCTGAGGCCGTCAATGATGAACTTTATGAAGATGAAAACAATTTCTACTGGTTGGTAATTTCAGTGCTGGGAAACGTCATCGGCGGAACGTTTTTGCTCTCCGTTCTTTTTCTGTTGCCACACATCATGTCAAAACTGATTGATTGATACCACGGGGGAGCGTCCGCGGCCAGGCTAACCTCTCCTGCCTGTCCGCGGCTTTTTCAAACGTGCTTGCCGCCAGTCCAGCCACCACTGGCCAATACCCGTTCGCCCATTTCCCGCGGTGCGTCTTCAAGGTCGGTGGCCATCGAGTCATTCCAGCGGTTGAGAAACCCATAAAGACAGACGGCGCCAAGGATCTGGACGACTTGCTCCTCCGACCAGTGCTGACGTAAGCGTGTAAACAGTTTCGCATCGACCGCGTTGGGTACCGAACCGGCAGCCAGTGCAAAATCAAGCGCCGCACGCTCGGCCTCGGAATACAGCGGGCTCGATTGGTAATCCCAGATCGCATCCAGTTTTTCCTGGGAAACATGATGAATCTTCGCAGCGACCAGTGAATGGGCTTCACAGTACTGGCAGCCGGCGGCGCGGCTTGAGAAATGTGCGATCAGACGCATCAGGCCCAGGTCGACAGCGCCTTCCGGGTCCATGACAGCCTTGGTCAGTTCACCGAAACCCTTGACCATTTTGGGCCGCCGCTGCATGGTCAGCAGGCTGTTTGGAACAAAACCGAGGATTTTTTCGAAAATCTCAAAATCATCCCTTAACTCAGGGGTGGTTTCTGCCGGCAACGGTTTCATATGCGCCATGCTGTTGCCCGTCCCGGTGTAGCGCCGTTCAGACCGTGTTATGCCGCTTCGCTTGCGGTATCGACCATCTTGACCGGACCGTTGACGATCGCGTCACGGGTACACTTGACAATCAGCTCCACGCCTTCGCTGGTGATGTCGAATGACGGGGTAAAGCGCAGTGCATTAATGCCACCGTGGATTACGTTGATACCGTGTTTACGCATGTACTCTTCGGTTGAGTTGGCACCAAAATTCTTGAAATGAATGGAATCCAGTTCCGCGCTGACAAGCAGTCCGGTGCCTTGTACCTTGGTGATACGCCCGCCGAGTTCCTTTTGCAGTTCTGTCAGTTTGTCGAAAAGCTCCCGGCCCCTGTCGCGGATGTTCTGACGCAATTCCGGTGTGATGTCGTTCAATATCGCAACGGCGACATCCAGGGCGCGCGGATTGGTGGTCATGGTATTGCCATAAACACCGGTGCGATAAAGATCGGCTACCTCGGGGCTCAACGCGAGCACCGAAAGCGGGTATTGTCCGCCATTGAGAGCCTTGGAATAGGTCTCCATATCCGGCACTTCGAGGTTTTCGAAACCCGGGTAATCACAGATCGACAGTACGCCGTGCGCACGCAGGCCCGCCTGGATCGAGTCGACCAGCAGCAGGGTACCATGGGCCTTTGTCAGGGCCCTGGCGCGGGCGTAAAACTCGGGCGTAATCGCCTGGCCGGGATTGCCTTCGCCCATGACGGGTTCCATGAAGAACGCTTCAATGAATAACTGGTGTTTTTCGGCGTATTCAAAAATCTGTTCGAGCTGGCTGATATTGTTGGGTTCAACCGTCAGCAGGTTGTCGTAATCACGGAAACTGGCCAGGTATTTGCAGCAGGACTTGCGCGTGGAGTCTGAAAACCTTGCTGGCCGGTCGGTGCGTCCGTGAAAAGAGCCTTTCAAGCTCAGGATCCGCACGGGCTTGCTGGCGTGTTTGCCACCCGGGTCGGTCATGATCCGGGTATTGATATCGGCGATGCGTGCCGCCAGTGTGACCGCTTCCGAACCGCTGTTCAGACAGAAGAAGCGTTCAAATGGGCAATCTCCCCGGGACTGTCCAATTTCCTTGCGGAGTGCGTCGATCAGGCGTTTCTGGCTGAATGACGGTGTCATGACATTGGCCATGATGTGCGGCTTGTTCATGGCTTTGAGCGCACTTTCGGGCGCGTGTCCAAAACCGAGCATACCGTAACCACCGCATTCAAAAAGCACCGCGCCGCGCGAAGATACGACCCAGGGCCCACGGCCTGCCAGCGCCACGTAGGGGTTGATCGCATCGACCGGGTAAAAATTGACAAAACCGTCCTGGACCCGGCGGCCAGTTCATTCTCCGGCAGGGCCATCAGTTCCGGCATTTCTTCTTTCAAGGCAAGAAAATCAGTATAGGCAGCATCCACCGCCTCACCGAGCCGTTCATCCAGTTGTGCAAATCTCAGTACGGTTTCATCATCCAGACCGTGGGTTTGAATTGGTCCGCCATGGGCGCGCATTGCATTGAGCTTTTCCAGCATTTTCATTGAATGATTTCCTTGAATTTGGGGTCTGTCACTTGATCCTTACAAGAATATCACACACCCCGTATGGGCCGTAACCCCCTGCACCGTCGAGCTGTTGGGGCAGCCTTGGTGGTTACAGAAAAATATTCCATTTATACATATGGTTACGATAATTTCGCATGCCGTTTGAGTGCCCACTCAACGTGCTCACGCACCATCGCGGAAGGGTGTTGCGAACGGTTCTCAAGCGCCTCGATGACCTCAGCAGATGTCGGCGCATTTCCAAGCGCCACGGCAATATTACGTAGCCAGCATTCAAAACCGATACGGCGTATTGCACTGCCCTCGGTGCGCCGCAGGAATTGTTCTTCGTCCCACCCGAACAAGGTGATCAGTTGCGCTGCGTCGAGTCCGTGACGGGGTGCGAAATCGGCTTCCAGGGTGGGCCGGGCAAAGCGGTTCCAGGGACACACCAGCTGGCAGTCGTCACAACCATAAATACGGTTACCCATCAGCGCGCGAAATTCTTCCGGGATGCTGCCGCGGAGTTCAATGGTCAGGTACGAGATGCAACGTCTCGCGTCCACCGTGAACGGGGCAACAATGGCCCGTGTCGGGCAGATGTCGATACAACGGGTACAGGCCCCGCAATGCTCGGTTGCGGGCGTGTCCGCCGGCAATGGCAGGTCGGTATATATCTCACCGAGAAAGAACCAGCTGCCGGCCTTCTGGTTGATCAGGTTGGTGTGTTTGCCGATCCAGCCGAGACCGGCTTTTTCGGCCAGGGCTTTTTCAAGCACCGGTGCTGAATCCACGAACACGCGGTAACCGAACGGCCCGGCGTGCCTTTCAATCCGCTGTGCAAGCTTTTGCAGGCGTTTACGCATCAGTTTGTGATAATCGCGACCCAATGCGTAGCGGGACACAACAGCCATTGAAGGATCTTTGAGCAGTTCTTCAATATCCGTTGTTGTTTCTGGCAGGTAGTCCATCCTCGCGGAAATGACCCGCAGCGTCCCGGGTTCGAGCTCCTGTGGCCGGCTGCGGCGAGTGCCGTGGCGCTGCATGTAATGCATCTCGCCATGAAAGTCCTGCGACAGCCAGTTGTTGAGGTGGACCTCGTGTTCTGCGAGTTCGAGATCACTGTAACCCACTTGTTGGAAACCCAGCTCCCGGCCCCACGCGCGGATGTGTTTGGCCAGCTCGCCCATGTCGGTTGCAAGCGCCTGTGCCTTGCCGTTATTTTCAGGATGAATGGGGAGCTTCATTGGTGGATTCGCCGTTATAATAGAGCCATGTCTGATGCTTGTGACAAATTGTATACCGCCGCGCAGGTTCGTGGGATCGATTACACCGCGATTCATGAATTGGGCATCGCAGGTTATGAGCTGATGAACCGCGCGGGCCGGGCCATCCTTGACGTCGCAATCGATCGTTTTCCAGACGCGCGCCGCTGGCTGATCATGTGTGGTCCCGGCAATAACGGGGGCGACGGATACGTGGTGGCAAGGCTGGCGGTGAAAGCCGGTATCGACGTCACGCTATGCTCGCTGGTCGACCCCCGGCAACTCAAAGGCGATGCCGAACGCGCCTACAAGGACTGGCAGGCACAGGGTGGTGAAGTCCTGCTTTGGCCTATTGAGCAGGACGGTAGGTATGAGCTTGCGCTGGATGCCTTGCTGGGGACCGGTATCGATCGTGCCGTGCACGGTGAATTCCGCGCTGCGATTGACTGGCTGAACCAACTCAATTGCCCCCGGTTTGCCATCGATATTCCGTCCGGACTGAATGCCGATACCGGATGTCCCATGGGCTGCACCGTGCAGGCGGCGGAAACGGTGACATTTGTCGGGCGCAAACGTGGAATGTACACGGCCGATGGCCCTGACGTTTGTGCTCACATCTCATTTGACGACCTGGCAATACCGGCCGCGGCTGCGTTGAAGCGTTCACAAGCTGCCGGCAGCCTGTTGAGGCGAGGTTTTCTCACCGAAATACTGAGGCCCAGACCGCGGAATACCCACAAGGGAAGCTTTGGGCATGTACTTGCAGTCGGCGGTATCAAGGGTATGAGCGGCGCAGTCCGTTTGTGCGGTGAAGCGGCTTTGCGTAGCGGCGCTGGCAAGGTCACCCTCGCGACCGACCCGGCGCACGCCGGTTTTGTCAACCAGAGCCGGCCGGAATTGATGGTCAAGGCCATTGACGGTGCAGCCGCGCTGATGTCGCTGCTCGACGGGGATTTAACCGTGGCTGTCGGACCGGGTCTGGGCACGGCGGACTGGTCCAGGGCGCTGTTAAAAGCCTGTATGGATTCAACCGCGCCGCTGGTCGTTGATGCCGATGGTCTGAACCTGTTGGCACAACAGTCACAGCAGGGTACGGTCAGCCGTGAACGCTGGATCCTGACACCGCATCCCGCGGAGGCATCGCGGTTGCTGGGCTGTAGCGTCAATGAGGTGCAGCAGGACAGGGTCCATGCAGCAAGTGAAATGGCGCGGCGATATAACGCCAGCGTCGTATTAAAGGGCTGTGGCACCGTCGTGGCTGATCCCTCGGGCCAATATGCCATATGTCCCGAAGGTAATTCCGGTATGGCGACCGCTGGTAGTGGCGATGTGTTGACGGGCCTGGTTGCCGCTCTTCTGGGTCAGGGCTTGTCCTGCTTTGACGCCGCCAGGGCCGGCGTGCTGGCGCACGCCATGGCCGGTGACCTCGCAGCAGCCAGCCTGAGCGAGATGGGCATGATCGCCGGCGATATCATTGACGCCTTGCCCGAAGTCTGGTTGTCGGCGGGTCTATGAGCGGTTCTGTTACCGGCGCTGCTTGCGGTGAATATGTTTTTCCAACCGAGCATGACCTGGTTCATTTCGCGAAAAAATTTGCGTGTGATTTGCCACGACCACTGATCATTTGGCTGGAAGGTGATCTTGGTGCGGGCAAAACGACATTCGCAAGGGGCCTGATACAGGCCCTGGGTTACACGGGTCGCGTCAAGAGTCCAACGTATGGTCTGCTCGAGCATTACCAGCTTGAAACACTGCAGGTCCTGCACATGGACCTTTACCGCATCAGTGATCCGGGTGAGCTTGAATTCCTGGGTGTTGAAGACCTGCTGGATGAGCGGACCATCCTGTTGATCGAATGGCCGGACAAGGGTGGGCTTATGGGTGCCCGGGCCGGACTTCATTTTCAGGTTTGCCTATGCCGCTGAGGGTCGTGAACTGCACCTGTTTGCCTGCTCACCAGCTGCAGTAAAATTTGCCGCCAGCTTGCTTAATACCTAATTACCTTCCTTAGCTAGTTATCATATCTTGCGGTTTTTAATCAGAAACTGTTGCAATTTCGCGAAAAGCAATTCATCATTATATTTACATTTTGGGGAGTAACCGAAAGGTTAGGGAGCCAGTGCAGCAACGCTTTCTCATAGCAGTCCTGTTTTTACTCAGCTCACTGCCGGTATTGGCGGCTGAGGTGAGTGGTTTCCGTGTCTGGGCGGATCCCGTTAAAACCCGCGCAGTTCTTGATCTTGACAAAAAAACCGCCTACAAGCTTTTCACCCTGCAAAACCCGCACCGGGTGGTGGTTGACCTGGAGGGTTCCTCGATTGATATCCCGATGGAACTCGATGAGGAACACGCCGGCCTGATCACCGCTGTTCGCTACGGCAAACCCGATGACAATACGCTGCGGGTGGTTTTTGACCTCAGCGAAAGCGCCGACTTAAAGAGTTTCCTGCTGGATCCGACCGCGCAATACAGCCATCGGCTGGTGATTGACCTGTACTCCAAGTCAAACAGCCAGGCATCTTCACTGGTTAAACACGTTTCGGATATCAGCAAGCCGAACCGCGAAGTCGTTATTGCCATTGACGCCGGGCATGGTGGTGAGGACCCGGGCGCGATCGGCCAGAAAAGGACACGCGAAAAGGCCGTTGTCCTGCAGATTGCACGGGAACTGAAAAAGGCCATCGATGCCGAGCCCGGTATGCAGGCCGTTCTGACCCGTGACGGGGACTACTATATCCCGTTGCGCGAGCGTTATGAGAGAGCACGCAAGGCGCGGGCGGACCTGTTCGTATCGATCCACGCGGATGCATTTACCAAGCGAAGCGTGCAGGGAAGTTCGGTATTCGTATTATCCGCCCGGGGTGCGAGCAGTGAATTCGCACGGCTGCTGGCCGACAGCGAAAATGCATCCGACCTGGTGGGCGGCGTGACACTCAGTGACAAGGATGACATGCTGGCCTCGGTTTTACTGGATCTTTCACAGAGCGCAACCCGGGAAGCCAGCAACAAGGTCGCCACTGACATACTGGAGGCGATGAAACGCAACGGCACGGTACATAAGAACTATGTCGGACGCGCAAATTTCATGGTGCTCAAATCGCCGGATGTGCCCTCGGTGCTGGTTGAGACCGCATTCATCAGCAATCCCGGTGAAGAGAAACGCCTGACCCAAAAAGAATTTCAGCAACACATGGCAAGGACCATCACCCGTCGGGGTGCAGGGATTATTTCTATTCCAGTCCGCCTCCCGGCACCTGGATTGCCGCCAACCGCGAAGGCTTCAAACATATCGTTGCCCGCGGCGATACCCTCGGTGGGATCGCCCATCGCTACAGCGTAAGCGTGAGCAGTCTTCGCAGTGCAAATAATATCAACGGCGATGTAATTCACGTCGGCAGCGAACTGGTCATTCCCACCAGTTAGACCGCCGTCCGGGCGACGCCCGTCTCATCACCCGTCAATCCAATCCCTGTTGTTTTCACCCAAACGGTGTAACCTGTGATTTTTTCCGTGCTTGAAATCGAGGCCGGAGAACCGCTAAAAGAGTGCACATGCCAATTCACCAGCTCCCAGAACTCCTCGATCAACCAGATCGCTGCCGGTGAGGTGGTTGAACGGCCGTCTTCGGTGGTCAAGGAACTGATTGAAAACAGCCTGGATGCCGGTGCGCAGTCGATCCAGGTTACGCTGGAGCAGGGTGGCAAGCGCCTGGTTCGCGTCATCGATGACGGCTGCGGCATTGCCAGATGACGAATTACCACTGGCGCTGGCCCGCCACGCCACCAGCAAGATCAATTCCCTGCCTGACCTGGAAGAGGTCGCGACCATGGGTTTCAGGGGTGAAGCCTTGCCCAGCATGTCATCGGTCAGCCGGATGAGCATCACCTCCCGGACCGCGGATGCGGAGTACGCGCTGGCAGGTCAAGACTGCAAATGGTGAAATTGAAGCCGCCGTTCCTGCCGCCGGCGCGCCCGGAACGCAGGTTGAATTGCGTGATTTGTTTTACAACGTACCCGCGCGCAGGAAATTCATGCGCACCGATCAGACCGAGTTCACACACGTCGATGAACTGTTGAAACGATTTGCGCTCGCACGTCCCGATGTCGGTTTTCAGCTACAGCATAACAACCGCATGGTGCGCCAGTTTCCACCGGTGCGCAGCGACGAGGAGATGCTCGCCAGACTCGAAGCGGTGCTCGGCCCGGAGTTTGTCGAACATGCCCTGGAGGTGGATGAACAGCGTGGGTCTTTTGGTTTGCGTGGCTGGGTGGCCGAGCCCCGCTACAACCGGTCGCAGGCCGATCGCCAGTTCTTTTTCGTCAATGGCAGGGTCGTTCGGGACCGCCTGGTTGCACACGCCATCCGGCAGAGTTTCCGCGACGTGTTGTTTCACGGCCGTCATCCCGCATTTGTCCTGTTCCTTGAATTGCCGTTCAGCGCGGTGGATGTGAACGTCCATCCGCAGAAACACGAAGTGCGCTTCAGGGATTCCCGTTCCGTACATGATTTTATTTTTTCCACCCTCAATCGAAGCCTGGCAGCTGCCGGTGTCGGCGCCGGCGCAC
Source organism: uncultured Gammaproteobacteria bacterium (assembly GCA_963727635.1). GTDB lineage: Bacteria > Pseudomonadota > Gammaproteobacteria > Xanthomonadales > SZUA-36 > SZUA-36. The sequence goes on from CAVSHP010000015.1 coordinate 556,135, forward strand.
TGCGTCCGGGCGCGGAAGTACAGGAGTCCGGAAATACCGCCAGCGGCGGTGACTGGGCTGCTCGGCAACCGCCGATGCCGATCAGCGTGGCGGAGCAGATACAGAACTACGCGCAGCTGGTTTCCGCTCCGCAGAGGTTCGCAGGCGGCACGGCAAACGGCAGCGTTGACCTGCCGCACGAGTCCGGCGATGAATTCCCACCGCTGGGCTTTGCACTTGCGCAGCTGCACGGTGTTTATATCCTCGCCCAGAACCAGCATGGCCTGGTGCTGGTGGACATGCACGCCGCACATGAACGCATCACCTATGAACGTCTCAAGGCCGGACTGGCGCAGGATGGAATCCGCAGCCAGAACCTGCTGGTGCCGGTAACCGTGCATGTCAGCGAACGTGAGGCGGATATGGTAGAAGATCACGCCGGCCGTCTCGAGGAACTGGGTATCAGTTGTGATCGCTCGGGTCCCCAGACCGTGGTGGTCCGAAAGGTACCAACCCTGTTGCAGCAGGCCGATATGACGCGGTTACTCCAGGACGTGCTTGCGGAACTCGTTGCGGATGGCAAAAGCCTGAAAATCGAATCGGAAATGGACGAGGTGCTGTCTTCCATGGCCTGTCATGGTTCGGTGCGGGCCAACCGCCAGCTCAATGTTGCGGAAATGAATGCCCTGTTGCGTGACATGGAAAGAACCGAACGCGCGGCGCAATGCAATCATGGCAGACCCACCTGGGTGCAACTGGATATGCAAAGCCTCGACCGCCTGTTTCTGCGTGGTCGCTAGACTTGGGTCAAACCTTGTGAAATCTTCGCAATTGCCTGCAGCGGTGTTTCTCATGGGGCCGACAGCTTCCGGAAAAACCGGTCTGGCGGTCGAGATTGTGCCAGCGCTTTCCGATGGAAATCATCAGCGTTGATTCGGCCCTGGTCTACCGTGGTATGGATATTGGCACGGCCAAACCGGATGCGCAGACCCTCAAGTTGGCGCCGCACCGGTTGATCGACATCCGTGACCCTGCTGAGCCGTATTCGGCGGCGGAGTTCTGCGCGGATGCATTACGGGAAATGAGGTCGATCACGGCTGACGGTAAAGTTCCGCTTTTGGTGGGTGGAACGATGCTGTATTTCCGCGCCCTCGAACATGGTCTTTCGGAATTGCCGGCCGCCGACCCGCAGGTACGCGAACAACTGGAACAGGAAGCAGCCAGGATTGGCTGGCCGGCCATGCATGAGATACTGGCGCAAAAGGATCCACAGGCTGCAGAACGCATACACCCCAATGATCCGCAACGAATCCAGCGTGCCCTGGAAGTCATTGCGCTCAGCGGCCAAAGTATGAGCGAGATTCACGGCAGGACAGATGGATATACGCTCGGTTACCGGCTTCACAAGATTATCATTTCACCCGAGCCCCGCAGCGTTTTGCACAGGCGAATCGAACAGCGCTTTGATATGATGCTGGAAGCAGGTTTTATGGATGAAATGCAAAGCACTCTTTTCCCGGTCTGATCTCAATGCGAACCTGCCGTCCATGCGCGCCGTGGGTTATCGCCAGGCATGGGAATGGTTAGAGGGTCAATGCACCTTTGAGGAGATGCGTGAAAAGGCCATTGCGGCGACCCGGCAATTGGCAAAAAGACAATTAACCTGGTTAAGGCGAGAAAGTGCATCAATATGGTATGATTTAGCCGGCAGATGGGGAAAAGCAGGAAATTTTCGAAGCAACTTAGGGGGTTCCTTGAAGCTTAGAACTTCCGTACCCATATAATCTGTTCCGTAACCAGTCGGACATTAATAAAAATCTAGGAGGAACAGTTATGCCAAAGGGTCAATCATTACAAGAACCATTTTTGAACGCGCTTACGGCGTGAACGCGTGCCTGTTGCTATTTACCTGGTCAATGGCATCAAGTTGCAGGGCCAGGTCGAGTCGTTCGACCAGTTCGTGGTCTTGCTTAAGAACTCAGTCAGTCAAATGATCTACAAACACGCCATCTCAACCGTCGTTCCCGCCAGGAACGTCAGCGTTTTTGAAGAGGAGGACGAAGGGTAAACAAAGGCCCTCTGATTTTGTTTGAACGGGCAGAGCGGGGAAACCGCGCAGTAATATTACATCCGCTTTTTGCGGATACAGGGCCGGAACAGCTGGATGAATTTCAGGAACTGTGCCGCTCTGCAGGTGTAGAAATTACAGCAGTATTAAAAGCACCGCGCGACCGGCCGGACGCGCGGTTTTTTGTGGGCAGTGGAAAAATTGAAGAAGTGGCCGGGCAGGTCGCAGCAACCGGCGCCGACCTGATCGTGGTCAGCCGCCCGCTGTCCGCCATCCAGGAACGTAATATTGAAAAGCGCTGCAAGTGCCGGGTTCTCGACCGCACGACGCTGATACTGGATATTTTTGCGCAACGCGCCCGCTCCCACGAGGGTAAATTGCAGGTGGAACTGGCGCAACTGCGTCACCTTTCAACCCGCCTGGTCAGGGGCTGGACCCACCTCGAGCGCCAAAAGGGTGGTATCGGTCTGAGGGGACCGGGTGAAACCCAGCTCGAAACCGACCGCCGCCTGATCGGCGCAGCGAATCAAGTATCTGAAGGGCGCGGCTCGACAGGGTTCGTCAGCAACGCGCACAAAGCCGCCGCAAACGTGAGCGTGCGCACGTATTTACCGTTGCCCTGGTCGGTTATACCAACGCCGGTAAATCGACGCTTTTCAATGCCTTGACCGACTCGCAGTGTGGGCACACAGGACATGCAGTTTGCGACCCTGGATCCAACCGTCAGCCAGTTGCCGAATATACCGACCGGTAACGTGTTGCTGGTGGACACCGTAGGCTTTGTCAGTGATCTGCCGCACGAACTGGTCGCCGCCTTTCATGCCACCCTGCAGGAAACGCGTGAAGCGGACTTGTTGTTGCACGTGATCGATGCTTCGGATCCGTTTCATCAGCAACGTGAACACGATGTTGAAGATGTGCTCGAAAGCGTGGATGCCGGCCAGATTCCCATCGTGCGAGTGTTCAACAAAATTGATCTGCGTTGATCGTCCGGCATCGACCCGCTGCAATGCCGACGGGCAGGTGGAGCGGATTGATGTCTCCGCGCTGCAATGGCACCGGGCTTGATGAATTGAAGGAAACCATTGCCCTGCGGCTTAAAGGCAAGCGGATTCAGACACCTGGATCAGCCTCGAAGGCCGGCATGCAAAATTGCGCTCGCAATTATTTGATCTGGGTGCGGTCGAGGAAGAGAAAATTGCCGATGACGGCCACTGGATGTTGCATATCAACCTGTCGCAGCAGGATGCCGAGCGACTGGGTCGGATGCCGGGCGAAGAAGGCTTGCTGGTACGTGATAGTCATATTGTCACCTTCAGCACTTGTGGCGCAGCAGGGTGGGCCCTAAAATACATGAATTGATTAACTTGTCCACGGATTTGAAACCCGCCTACAGATACCTTTTTATAGTTAATCTAAGACGCGATAAAGCGTCTTTTACTGGAGAAATTAATGCCCTGGAAAGAACCTGGAAAGGGAGATAAAGATCCCTGGAAATCAGGCGGTCAACAGCCGCCTGACCTGGAAGAAATATTTGGCAACGTGAGCAGCCGTTTGCAGTCCCTTTTTGGGGGGTGGTAAGGGTTCCGGTTCCGAAAGTGGCGAAGGCAGAGGCAACAACGGTGTCGGCGGTGCGTTTTCATTGGTGCTGTTATTGATAATCTTCTGGGTTGGCTGGGATTCGGTGCATGTCATCGACGAGGCCGAAAACGGCGTGGTTCTGCGTTTTGGAAAATATTCACGTACCCTGCTACCGGGTTTCAACCTGACACTGCCGCGGCCGATTGAAACCCTGACCAAGGTCAATATCAACAACGTCAGGGTCGTTGAAGACCGCGGTCACATGCTGACCGAAGATGAAAATCTGGTGGAGTTTGACTACAAGGTCCAATACCGCATCAACAATGCCCAGCATTTTCCTGTTCAAGGTGCGTGATCCTGAAATGACCCTGCGCCAGGCGGCGGAAAGCGCGCTCAGGGAGTCCGTCGGTACCAACGCACTGGACGCCATCCTGGAAGGTAACGCCAGGACCAAGGTGCGTATTGAAACCCAGCGCGTATTGCAGGAAACCCTGGATTTCTACCAGGCAGGTCTGCAGGTCACCGAATTCAACCTGGTGGATGTGAATGTACCCCAGCAGGTCAGGGAAGCCTATTCCGATGTTATCCGGGCACGTGAGGATCGCGAGCGGTTCACCGAGGAAGCCCGTGTGCACGCCAACAGTGTTATCCCGGAAGCCCGTGGTACCGCGGCGCGTATCGAACAGGAAGCCGCTGGATACAAGGCCTCCACCATAGCGCTTGCAGAAGGTGAGGCCAGCCGCTTTTCACAGGTACTGACCCAGTACCTGCTGGCGCCGGAGATAACCCGCAAACGGCTCTACCTGGAAACCATGGAGCAGGTCCTGTCCAGAAACAGGAAGGTATTTCTCGATGTGGACTCAAGTGGCAATATCCTCTACCTGCCGATCGACCAACCGGGTACCGGAAACAGTCCCTCGAGTATTTTGCCGCCCATCAAGGGGACCGCGCCCATCGGTGAGGACAGCAAGGATGACAGCGCCCAGGCCCGTGGCAAATCAAGGGAGGCAAGACGATGAGCAGACCGGTATTATTGATTTTACTGCTGGTGTTTGGCGGTCTGGGCCTTGCCAGTGTATTCACGGTAAACGAGACTGAATATGCAATCCGGTTCCAGTTGGGCCGTATTGTCAAATGTTGATTACCAGCCGGGGCTGAATTTCAAATGGCCGTTTGTGAATAACATCCGCAAGTTTGACCAAGCGGATTCTGACCCTGGATACCGTGGCCGAACTGATGCTGACTTCGGAGCAGAAATACGTCAACGTGGATTCCTTCGTGAAATGGCGAATCGTTGATGTTGCACGTTTTTATACCTCGACCCAGGGTAATGAAGCCATCGCGCTGAACCGTTTGCACGGCATCGTCAGTGACCGTATCCGCAACCAGATTGCCAGCCGTACGCTGGCGGAAGTCGTATCGGAGCAACGTGTTACCACCATGAAAGCCGTAGCCGAAGCCGCCAACAAGGCAGCGGAGGAATTTGGTATCGAAGTGGTTGACGTGCGTATCAAGAGTATTGAGTTACCTGATGATGTGCGCGAATCGGTGTTCCGCCGGATGGCCGGCGGACCGGCAAAAAGCCGCAAATCTTTACCGTTTCGAAGGCAGGGAAGCAGCGGAAAGAATTCGTTCTGATGCCGACAGGCAGGTGCAGGTACTGCTCGCGGAAGCCGAGCGCGAAGGACAGAAAGTGCGTGGTGAAGGTGATGCGATCGCGACCAACACCTATGCAGAGGCCTATGGGCAGGATGAGGAGTTCTACCGGTTTTACCGAAGCCTGCAGGCTTACCGCACGGCATTTGGCGACAGCAGGGATACGCTCGTGATCGATCCGGGATCCGAATTTTTCGATTACTTCGGACAGGACGGACGCAAATAGAAGCAAATCTGGTGAGACACCTGACAGAGTTCGGTGACGACCATGGGTAGCGACCTGCTGACAGCATTGGCGCTGGTGCTGATCATCGAAGGTCTGTTGCCCGGTATTGCGCCATCGACTGTGGATGAAGGTCATGCACGATGCGGCCAAAATGGGCCCGCAGGGCATCCGGATTGCCGGCATAATCAGCATGCTTTCGGGTGCGCTTTTATTATTTATTCTGACATGAATCCACTTAACCAAAGACTACCATTGAAATGACAAAAAGCATCGTTGTGTTGGGCACCCAGTGGGGTGATGAAGGTAAAGGCAAGATAGTTGACCTGCTGAGCCAGGGACGTCGATGCCGTGGTGCGCTTCCAGGGTGGGCATAATGCCGGTCATACCCTGGTGATTGACGGTCACAAAACCGTATTGCACCTGATTCCTTCGGGGATTATGAACGAGGGCGCGCAAGTGCCTGATCGGCAACGGTGTCGTGGTTTCACTCGAAGCCCTGCAAAAGCGAAACCGAAGCGCTGGAATCATGGGGTGTGGATGTGCGTTCGCGGTTGGGTATTTCGCCTGCCTGCCCGGTCATCATGCCCTATCACGAATTACTCGACCAGGCGCGGGAGAAGGCCAAGGGTGACAAGGCCATCGGCACCACCGGCCGCGGTATCGGCCCCGCCTACGAAGACAAGGTTGCACGTCGCGGCATACGGATTTCAGACTTGTACAATCCCGGTCTGCTGGCCGACAAGCTCGAAGAGGCCATGGATTATCCATAATTTCGTGCTGGAAAAGTATTTCGGTATGCAACCGCATGGTCCTATGACCGGGTGCTGGATGATGCACTGCAGCTCGGGCGCCTGTTTTTCCGAACTGGTCATGGATGTCAGCGGCGAATTGCACCGCTTGAGGACCGAGGGCAAACGCATACTGTACGAAGGTGCGCAGGGCAGCTTGCTGGATATCGATCACGGCACCTACCCGTACGTGACATCATCCAATACCACCATCGGTGCGGTATGCACCGGCGCGGGTGTCGGGCCCCAGTGCGATAGATTACGTTCTGGGTATCACCAAGGCCTATACCACCCGTGTCGGTTCCGGGCCGTTTCCCAACGGAGTTGTTCGATGATAGTCGGCGCCGGGATTGCCACAGCGCGGCGCCGAATTCGGCGCCACCACCGGACGGCCACGCCGTTGCGGCTGGCTGGATGCAGTGGCCCTGCGCAGGGCGGCACATACCAATGGTGTCAGCGGTTTCTGTGTGACCAAGCTGGATGTGCTCGATGGTGTCGAAACCATCAAGGTCGGCATCGCCTACCGTCTCAACGGAGAGTTACTTGATGTACCGCCGCAGAACGCCGAAGCCTGGGATGATCTGGAAGTGGAGTACGAGTCCTTTCCGGGCTGGAAGGAAAGCACCCGCGGGATCACCCGTTTTGAAGATCTGCCGGCCAATGCCAAAATCTTACCTGGGTGCAATGGAAGCTCTGTGCGGCGCGCCGATACACATGGTTTCAACCGGCCCGGACCGCAAAGAGAACATCATCATCCAGCACCCGATGGGATAATCCGGGCAAAAACGGCTTTGCCATGGATGTGGTTAAGACCAGTGCATAAAAAAACCCGCCAAAAAGGCGGGTTTTCTTATTCCGTAATTGGTGCCCAGGAGAGGACTTGAACCTCCACTACCTTGCGATAACCAGCACCTGAAGCTGGCGCGTCTACCAATTCCGCCACCTGGGCAGTGGGCTGTGGAAAGGGGGATCCACAGCCCGGTGGTCTGGAAGTAAAGGGGGAACTTCCAAGCCGGTGCGGACTATACCGATTTCGCCTTGAACTGTCAATAGAATTCCATGCCGAAGCTGCTGATGCGCCGCAGAGCGCAAGCACCTGGCGAGGTTAAAAAACAGGCTCATTCCTGGCATTTCGCCTGAGCCATCCGCGATATTCGGGGTACAATGAGAAAGTACAAATACAATGAGAAATATGACGTGACAAAATCTAAACCCGGTGGAAAAAACCGGACCGAAGGCAGGGAAATAAACGCCACTGCGCCCGAACGCATCGACATCATTGCGATGCTGGAAAAACACGGACAACCGATGCAGCGCAAGGAAATTGTCGCATGCGCTCAAGGTGGAGTCCGATGACAGCCGGGAAATCCTGCGCCGTCGTCTGCATGCCATGGTCCGCGATGGCCAGTTGGTCCAAACCCGCCGCAAGCCTTTGGTCTGCCGGCGCGGATGGACCTGGTCAAGGGCCGCATCAGTGCCCATCGCGATGGATTCGGCTTTCTGATCCCGGATGATGGCGGTTCCGACCTGTATATTTCCTCGCGCGAAATGCGCAAGGTGCTGCACGGCGACAGGGTGTTGGCCGCGGTTACGCGGTACCGACCAGCAGGGCCGCCGGGAGGGCAAGATCGCGGAAGTACTGGAGCGTGCCAATGACAGTATTGTCGGCCGTTTTGTCGAAGAAAATGGAATCGCCCTGGTGGTTCCGGATGATCCGCGTATCAACCAGGACGTGATGATGCCGTTAAAGGACACCGCTCGGCGCCCGTCCCGGCCAGGTCGTGGTGGCAGACGATCGTCAGCGAGCCAACCGAGCGTCAGCCACCGGTGGGCAAAATTATCGAAATACTCGGTCAGTCCGGCGCGCCGGGCATGGCCACCGAAATCGCCATCCGCAGCTTATGGTCTGCCACATCGAATGGCCTGCAGGTGTTGAGGAGGCAGCAGAGGCATTTGGCGAATCGGTACCGGAGAAATGAAAGCCGGGCGCAAGGACTTGCGCGACTTGCCGCTGGTTACCATCGACGGCGCTGATGCGCGGGATTTCGATGATGCCGTGTTTGCCCGCAAACAGGCCAAGGGTTGGCGCCTGATCGTCGCGATCGCCGAAGTATCGTCCTACGTCAAACCCGGCAGCGCGCTGGATGCCGAGGCGGTAAAGCGTTCGACGTCGGTCTATTTTCCCGGCAGGGTCATCCCGATGTTGCCGGAGGCGCTGTCAAATGGCCTGTGCTCACTGAAACCCGCGGTGGACCGCCTGTGCCTGGCCTGTGAAATGACCGTTGCCGATGACGGTGCCGTGCAGCGTTCGCGGTTCGTCGCCGCGGTGATGAAATCGTCGGCACGTCTGACCTATCAACAGGTTGCGGACTACTTCGAAAGTGGCGAATTGAAACATCATGACGATCTGGCCGATGTGAAAAAGAGCCTGGATGATTTGCACTCACTGTACCGGGTGTTATACGCGGCGCGTCTAAAGCGGGGTGCGATCGAATTCGAAAGTGTCGAGTACGGCTTCCAGTTTGATCAGCGTGGAGCGGTCGCCGGCCTGATCGCCCAGGAGCGCAACGATGCACACAAGCTGATCGAAGAGTGCATGATCCTGGCCAATGTCGAAGCCGCCCGGTTTTTGCTCAAGAACAAGCTGCCGGCGCCGTACCGGGTTCATGCCCCACCGCCGGAAGCAAAGCTCACGGCCCTTAGCGAGTTCCTGCGCGGGCAGGGCATACGTGTCCCGTGGCGGGACAATCCGCAACCAAAAGACTTTGAAAGGGTGGTGCGAGCAGGCAAAGGGCCGACCCGACGAACACCTGATCATGGCGGTGTTGTTGCGTTCACAAAGTCTCGCAGCCTATCAGCCGGTCAACGAGGGGCATTTCGGACTTGCGCTGGAGGCCTATACCCATTTCACATCGCCGATCAGACGCTACCCCGACCTGTTGGTGCACCGCGCCATTCACCACTTGCTGCAACGCGCCGGTCGGTCGGACTATCCCTACAATACCGGGCAGATGTCCGAGTTGTGTGCGCGTTGTTCTTTCAACGCCCGCCGTGCCGAAGAAGCCGAGCGCGATGTGGTCGACCGTCTCAAGTGCGCCTATCTCGAAACCCGTATTGGCGAGGAATTCGAGGGTCTGGTCAGTGGTGTTACCTCTTTCGGTCTGTTCGTGGAACTGGATTATGGCCGTATCAGCGGACTGGTCCATGTAACCGGGTTGCCAAATGATTATTACCATTTCGACCCGGTTGCGCACCGCATGAAAGGCGAGCGCAGGGGCCGGGTTTTCCAGCTTGCTGACAGGGTCAGGGTACGGGTCCTCGCGGTCAACCTGGATGAACGGAAAATCGATTTTGAACTGGTTGATTAAACACTATGCGGATAACCATCCACATCGGTCAATTTTTTGCAGGGCTTAGATGAAAGCGGCGGACGAACAGTTGCTTGTTGGTATTCACGCCGTAACCTCGGCATTGAAAACGGCGGCCGCGGATGTCGAATGGTTGCGTGTGCTTGCCGAAAGCCACAACAAGCGTCTGCTGGAAATTGAATCACTGGCACGGAAAGCGGGTATTGAAATCATCAGGACACCGCTTTCCGAACTCGACAGGTTATCTGCACAACAACGGCACCAGGGTGTCATAGCAGGTTTCAAGGGTAGCAACGTAGCCCCGGAAAGCAGCCTCGAGTCCGTGCTGGATAGCATTACGGATACACCGTTGATCCTGGTGTTGGACGGTATCCAGGATCCGCATAATCTCGGCGCCTGTCTGCGCACCGCAGAGGCGGCCGGCGTGCAGCTGGTGGTGATTTGCAAGGACCATTCCGTGGGCATAACTCCGGTTGTGCGCAGGGCGGCCAGCGGCGCCGCGGAAACACTGAGCATCATCCAGGCCACCAACCTGGCGCGGGTGCTGCGGACACTGAAGAAACATGGCATCTGGCTGGCCGGTACCAGTGACGAGGCCAGCGACAGCCTGTATGCGACCGACCTGACCGGACCGTTGGCGCTGGTCATGGGTAGCGAAGGGAGCGGTTTGCGCCGTCTCACCAGCGAACTCTGTGATTACCTGGTCAGGATTCCGATGGCGGGTCATGTGGAGAGTCTCAACGTTTCGGTGGCCACCGGTGTTTGTCTGTATGAAATCAACCGGCAACGGCATAACAGTTAGAAAAACCGGTCGGAATACGAACATGACAATCAGCAGCCAATGTACTTTCGCACTTCCTGCCTGGGTTGGTCCGTTCCTGGCTGACTGGCAACAACCCCTGTTGTCGACCAGCCTGCGTATGCAACTCGCCATCGCGTTATCAAGGGAAAGTGTCCAACACAAAACCGGTGGCCCATTTGGCGCCGCGGTCGTCGATACACGGGACGGCAGACTGGTCTCGGTCGGTGTAAATCTCGTGACCACAGCGGGCCTGTCCATCGCGCATGCCGAAATGGTTGCATTGTCCCTTGCGCAAACCGCCGTAGGGCAGTGGAACCTGTCCCACGCAGGCGTGTTGCAACTGGTCACCAGTTGTGAGCCCTGCGCGATGTGTTTTGGCGCATTGCCATGGTCGGGTATCAAAAGTCTTATTTGCGGTGCGCGTAAAGCGGATGCCGAGGCAGCCGGTTTTGATGAAGGCGACAAACCGGCACGCTGGAGCAAATCGCTGGAACAGCGTGGCATCGATGTGCAGTGCGGAATTTTACACAAGGAAGCGGCTGCTGTGCTGACTTACTACCATGACATCGGCGGTCCGATTTACAACGCTACACATGGGCACGACGGGGCTTGAACATGCCGGATGCAAATAGTCTGCGCGTGTCGTTGGCGCAAATTTCGCCGCATTGGCTTGATCACAAGGCGACGCTGGAGAAAGTAGAGGACTTTGTCCGGCAGGCAGCCGTACAGGGAAGTCAGCTGGTTGCGTTTGCAGAAGGTTTGGTACCCGGTTACCCGTTCTGGCTGGAACTGACCGATGGTGCACGGTTTGAATCCAGCCTGCAAAAAGACCTGTTCGCATTTTATTCTTCACAGGCCGTTGACATTGATGCCGGTGACCTCGCGTCATTGTGCAAAACAGCGGCTCGCCACGCGATTGCCATCTATCTCGGTTGTATCGAAAAAGCGGCCGACCGCGGCGGCCAGAGTCTGTACGCGAGCCTGGTCTATATCGATGCAGGCGGTCAGATAGGCTCCGTGCACCGCAAACTTTGCCCGACCTATGAAGAACGGCTGGTGTGGTCGGCCGGTGATGGTCATGGGCTGAAGGTCCATGATCTGGACGGCTTCCGCGTCGGCGGGCTTAACTGTTGGGAAAACTGGATGCCGTTGCCGAGGGCCGCGCTGTACGCACAGGGAGAAAACGTGCACGTTGCGGCCTGGCCCGGCAACCGCAGAAACACACAGGACATCACCCGATTTATTGCCCGCGAGTCCCGCTCTTACGTGCTTTCAGTTTCCAGCCTGATGCATGCCGACTGGGTAGACGATAGATTTCCACACGCAGCAAAGGTTAAGCAGGCCGCATCGGGATGGATGGCCGACGGTGGTTCGTGCATTGCGTCGCCTGATGGACAATGGCTATTGGAACCGCAGGTGGAGATGGAGGGTTTATTCACTGCCAATCTGGATATGAACATGATCCGCAGGGAACGGCAGAATTTCGATCCGGCCGGTCATTACTCACGTCCGGATGTAACGCGTCTGGTGGTCGACCGGACCCGGCAATCAACCGTGTCTTTCAAGGATTAAGCTGGGCTGCGCAACCCGCAATATTTCAATTTGAAGTCCAGGTGTTGGCACAGGGTGCATAAATGGTGACGCATACAATGATACACGGTGGCGGGTAGCTCCTTACGCACCCTGCGGGGAGTGGCCGATCTCCGTGCCCAGTTTTTCAAGGAACGACTTCATATAGTCCGTTCGCTTGACGGCTTCGGCTTTACCGGCTGAGGTTTTCATCGTGTCGGCCAGTCCCAGTAACTTGCAATAAAAATGGTCCAGGGTAAAACGGCGGTCATCCAGATCGCGATTTCGTGCAAACGGGTCAGACGGCTCGTACAGCGGTGTTCCCATACTGCCGCCGGTCAAAAAACAACGCGCGATACCGATGGCCCCCACCGCTTCAAGCCGGTCGGCGTCCTGTACGATACGGGCTTCGAGGGTTTCTGCTGGTATATTGGCCGAGAAACTGTGCGCTTCGATGGCGTGATAGATCGGTGGTAATAAGTCGGCAGGGTATTGGATAGACTCCAGGAAGCGCACGGCCTCCTGTGCGGCCAGTTGTGAAGCCTGTTTGCGCAAAGGCGAATCCTTGGCGACGGAAACACAGTCATGTAACCAGGCTGCCGGCACGCTGACGGCGGCGTTGCCATTCTCGGCCTCTGTCAGTATGAGCGTGTTTTGCACCACGCGTTTGACGTGGGTGATGTCGTGCGCCGGGTCGGCCGCCATGACCTCCCCGAGGTAATCAAGACACAGTTTCTCTAACTGATCGAGCGTCATAACCAGGCAGGCCGCTAGTGCCGGTCAACGTCCTTGTAACGTGTTGGTTTCTTGCGTGGCCCGGATTTCCTGGTCGCCTGGCGCCGGTCAGCTTCCCGCGGTACTTTTACCGGCTTCAGGGCAAGCTGCAGCGGCACCGGTCCGAGGCCCACGTCTTCACGCAGGGTCCGGTGGTCACTGGCTGAAAGTTCGGACCAGTCACCCATGCGCAGACGCTTTGGCAGAAAAACGGCGCCGTAACGGACCCGTTTCAGACGGCTGACCATGACATCCTGGGAAGCCCACAGACGCCTGACCTCGCGGTTGCGGCCCTCGAGCAGGGTAACGTGAAACCAACGATTGCCTTCTTCACCACCCGCGGCCTGGATGTCACTGAACTGGGCCATGCCATCGTCAAGCATCACACCCTTTTTAAGCCGGGCAATTTTTTCAGCGTCAACTTCACCGAAAATGCGACAGGCGTACTCCCGGTCAACCTGGCTTGAAGGGTGCATCATGGCATTGGCCAGTTCACCATCGGTGGTCATCAGCAACAGGCCGCTGGTGTTGATATCGAGCCTGCCGACGGCTATCCAGCGGCCGCCCTGCAATTTTGGCAGACGGTCAAAAACAGTCGGCCGTCCCTGCGGGTCAGAACGGGTGGTCACTTCGCCGGTCGGTTTGTTGTAAACCAGGCTGCGCTGGACGCCGGTCAGGTCGACCACCTTCCAGGCTTTGCCGGCAAAACTGATCAGGTCACCCGCGCTGGCGCTCTGGCCGAGGCTGGCGGGTTTGCCATTGACCAGCACATCGCCGTTTTTAATCTGCTGTTCGAGCATGCGTCTCGAACCCAGGCCGGCAGTGGCCATGATCTTGTGCAAGCGCTCGGGTTTCTGTTCGACTTGCGGCGGCGGGTTTTCGGCAGCTGATTTCCCTGCCGTGCCGCGGTTGTTTTCGTTGCTTCATGGTTGTGCTGTTTCTTGCCCGGGATTCAGGTCTTCGTCTTCCTCAACGCTGTTGTTTTCAGCCGTGTCCTCGCCCGCGTCTGACTCCGCGTCTGAATCATCACCTTTAGCCACGCCATACGCGAGCACGGCTCCCTGTGGAACTTCGAACTGCAATTCGGGTACCAGGCTTTCCATGTCGCGGATCTCGGCGAGGGTCGGCAGGTCGTCGAGGTTCTGCAGACCGAACGAGTCCAGGAAGGCATTCGTGGTGCCGAACAATGCCGGTTTGCCGGGCACGTCACGGTGACCGACGACACGTATCCATTCCCGCTCCTGCAGGGTGCGGATAATATTGGTGCTCACCGAAACCCCGCGAACTGCTTCGATTTCGGCACGGGTGATGGGCTGCCGGTAAGCGATCAGGGCAATGGTTTCAAGCAGTGCACGCGAATAACGCTGGGGCCGTTCCTTCCACAGCCGTGAGACCCATTCATTGAGGTCCTGTTTCACCTGGAAGCGATAGCCGCTGGCCACTTTTTTCAATTCAACGCCACGCCTGGAAAAATCGTTGCCAATCTTCTCCAGCGTCTTGTTGATATCTCCGTTCGACGGGCGCTCTTCATCGTTGAACAATTCCGCCAACTGCGCGGTCGACAGTGGCTGTCCCGCCGCCAGCAGCGCTGCCTCCAGGATACGTTGCAGCTGTTCACCCTTGATAATCGAGTCTGATTGCATGTCGTCTTGTTCAGTCATAGTTGTCAGCGCGCGGATTCAGCGGTGTCCGCGCGTACGTTGGTTGATGATAGCCGATATTCATTCAGGCGTTTTTACATAAATTTGCCCGAAGGGCTCATTTTGTACCATGTCAACCAGTTGTTCACGGGTTAATTCCATCAGTGCCAGGAAACTGACAACTACACCCATGCGGCCTTCCTCCGGGTCAAACAGGCGGTGGAACTCGATGAAGGGGTTGTCGCGCAGCGCATTGAGAATACGCGACATCCGTTCGCGTACCGACAGGGGTTCCGAGGTGATTTGATGCCGGGTGAACAATTCGGCCCGGCCCATTACGTCCTTGAGCGCCGCGAGGATTTCACCCAATTCCACTTTTGGCGGGATGCGAATCACGGTCTTGTCTTCAACAAATGCTTCCACGAGCGTAAAGTCACGGCCTTCTCTCGGCAGTACATCCAGGTCTTCCGCAGCCTGTTTGAAGCGCTCGTACTCCTGCAGACGCCTGACAAGTTCGGCCCTGGGGTCGGATTCCTCACCGTCATCGAGGGCGGGTCTTGGCAGCAGCATCCTGGATTTGATCTCGGCCAGTATCGCGGCCATCACCAGGTACTCCGCAGCCAGTTCAAACTGCATGTCCTGCAGCATCTCGATATATTCGATGTATTGACGGGTGATTTCGGTAATCGGTATGTCGAGGATATCGAGGTTTTGGCGCCGGATCAGGTACAGCAGCAGATCAAGCGGACCCTCAAAGGCTTCGAGTATGACTTCCAGCGCGTCAGGCGGGATGTACAGGTCATGGGGAACTTCGGTTACCGGGACGCCCTGGACCAGTGCAAAGGGCATTTCTTTCTGGTCGCCTTCCCTGTTTGTTGAAAAGCTGGTTTGGTGTTTTTCAAGCTCCATTTCAGAGGAAGTCTATCACGCCACGACCGCGGCGCAGGACCACGGGATGTCCACTGGTCATGTCAATCAGGGTAGTTGGCTCGAGCGGACAGAATCCGGCGTCCACAAACAGGTCGATCTGCCCGTAAATTTCGTCGTAAAGGTCCTCGCTGTCAACGATCCGGCCCTCCGGGTCAGGCAGTATCAGCGACGAACTCAAAAGCGGTTCGTCGAGTACTTCCAGCAGGCCCTGGACCAATGGATGATCGGGTATACGTACACCGACGGTGCGGATTTTATCCAGCTGTGCATTACGTGATACATTTTTGGTCGAAGGCAGGATAAAGGTGTACGGCCCTGGTGTAAGTTGACGTATCAGGCGATGTTCGGCATTTCCGACGTGAACCAGTTTTCCGACCTCGGACAGGCTGCGGCAGCAGTAGCTGAAATGATGGTGGCGATCCAGTCCGCGCAACCTGATCACGCGGTCACGGGCCTTGCGGTTGTTCGAACGCCAGCCCAGTGCGTAACCGGAATCGGTCGGATAGGCGATCAAACCGCCACGAACCAGGACACCCATAATATGATCGAGTTGACGCGGATTGGCGCCATAGGGGTTGATTTCGATACGCTCGCTCATATGCCGGCTATTTTACCTGTCATGTTGCAATCTACTCAATGAATTCAATAATAAAGACGGAAATTTAACTGTGGAGCTTGAGCAATTGTTACAGTCAGGTACACTTCCGCTAACGATAGAGGAATTTTTATGTGGTATGTCATTCACGCGTCTGATCGTGATAACAGTCTTGAGGCACGTAAAATGGCCCGGCCAGCGCACCTGGAACGGGTTCAGAAACTGATGCGGCAGGGACGCTTGCTGGTTGCAGGTCCAATGCCTGCGATCGATTCGCCGGACCCCGGTCCTGCCGGTTTCAGCGGTTCTACCATCATCGCCGAATTCGACTCACTCGAGGAAGCGCGGCAATGGGCGGCCAGTGACCCCTATGCGGAAGCCGGCGTCTATGCCGATGTCGATGTCAGGCCGTTTATCAAGGCCTTGCCGTGAGGCTGCGGACGTGAACGCCAGGCGTGTTGACCGCATCCGTCTGTTGCTCGAACGGGCCTTTGAACCGGAATCACTGGAAGTGGTGGACGACAGCCACAAACACGTGGGTCACGAAGGCGCGAAAGGTGGCCTGGGACATTTCAGCGTCTCTATCGTCAGTTCGCACTTCAATGGAATGAAGGTGCTGGCCCGCCACCGGGCGGTTTATGCCGCCCTGGATGACATGATGAAAACCGACATCCACGCCCTCGCAATCGAGGCCATCGCCAGCGATGAATTGTAGTCCGGTCTATGGCAATTCGACCTTGATGGGTGGCTGCCAGCCTTCAGCCCTGTGTTCTGCCACAACCGTCGTGCCGATACCACCGCGAACGTTGAAAACCGCGGTCAGCCGCATGAAGCGGGGAGCGGTGGCTTTGACGAGATCGTCAAGGATTGCATTGGTGACCGCTTCATGAAATGCACCTTCGTTCCTGAAACTCCAGACATACAATTTGAGAGATTTAAGTTCAACACAATGATGGTCCGGAATATACTCAAGCGTCAGCGTGGCGAAATCCGGCTGACCGGTCTTCGGACACAAACAGGTAAACTCCGGAATATCGATTCGAATGGTATAATCCCGCGCTGGCTGGGGGTTTGGAAACAGTTCCAGTTCCCGACTGGGCTGGGTCGTCATAATTTCGCTCCGGATAATTAAAATTGGATGGGCACTTTACTCATCTCTGACCACAGATTCAATCTATGCGACTGACTGCAATCAAGCTTGCTGGCTTCAAATCTTTTGTTGATGCGACCACGTTTGCCGCGCCGACCAACCTGACCGGTATCGTCGGACCCAATGGCTGTGGCAAGTCAAACATCATCGACGCCGTCCGCTGGGTCATGGGCGAGGGTTCCGCAAAGGTCCTGCGTGGCGAATCCATGGCGGATGTGATTTTTTCCGGATCATCAGGGCGCAAACCGGTGGGTACGGCCAGTGTCGAGCTGATATTTGACAACACCAGCGGCCGCATCACGGGTGAATTTGCCGCCTTCAACGAAGTTTCGGTCAAACGCATGATCGGCCGCGATGGCGTCTCCCAATACACGCTCAATGGCACCCGTTGCCGGCGCAAAGACGTCCGCGACCTGTTCCTGGGCACCGGTATCGGCTCAAAAAGTTATTCGATCATCGAACAGGGCATGATTTCCCAGGTGGTCGATGCAGGCCCCGAGGAAATCCGTTCACACCTCGAGGAAGCTGCCGGGATATCACGCTACAAGGAACGCCGCAGGGAGACCGAGCGGCGTATCCAGCATACCCGTGACAACCTCGACCGCCTGACCGATTTGCGCGATGAAATTGCCAATCACCTGGTCCGCCTGAAGCGCCAGGCCAATGCCGCGGAACGTTACAAGAAGTTCAAGATAGAGCAACGTGAGCTGGAGTCTAACCTGCTTGCCCTGCAGTGGTCGTCGCTGAAAAATGATGCGGAAGTCGGCCGTTCCGGATTGGCGGTGCAGGAAACCGCGATGCAGGAGCAAATCGCCGAGCAGCGTGCCGCGGAAGCACGCATGGAATCGATCCACCAGGAGCAGGCGGCAGCCAGCGAATCATTTAACACGGTGCAGGGCGAACTGTATTCGATCAGCAGTGACATAGCCCGGCTCGAACAAACGATTCAACACAGCCGTGAACTGCAGGTCCGGCAAAAGAAGGAATACGACGAGACCTCCAATGCACTGCAGGATATGGAGAAACACATGGTGCTGGACCGGGCCCAGGTGGAGGACCTGACCAGCAAGCTGGCGGAGGTCGAACCCGCGCTGCTAAAGGCCCAGAAGGATGAATCCGCTGCGGATACCGAGATGCAGGCGGCGGAAACCGAGGTGGCACAATGGCAGGAACGCCTGGAAAAGCACCACCTCAAAAATAACGAATTGAACCGCAAAGCGGACAGCCAGCGCGCAACCATTGCGATGCTGGATGGCCGAATGCAGGACGCATCAGCGCGTTTGCAGAACCTCGCTGCCGAATCCGCGGGTACGGATTTAACCACCTTGAGCGAAGAGCTTGCCGGGCTTGAAAAGCAGGAATCTGCAGTTGCGGCCCAGCTGGTCGAGGAACAAAAAAGCCTGGCGTCAGGCCGTCAAAAATTGGAAGCCCAACGCCAGGAATTGCGCGATTCCATCGCCAGGCAACATGAATTGAAAGGTGAAATCAACCGCCGCGAAGGCCGGCTCGAGTCGCTCAAAGCGTTGCAACAGGCCGCCAGGCAGGGCGGTAAAGGCGCGGCGTGGCTCGAGAGCAACGGTCTCAAATCCGCCCCGCGACTGGTGGAATATCTCGATGTCGCCAAGGGTTGGGAAGCGGCGGTGGAAACCGTCCTGGGCTTCTGGCTGGACTCGGTTCTGGTGGACGATCCTGCGGCGCTATCCGATGCGCTGGGACAGCTGGCCACCGGTCAGGGTGATGATGTCGAATTGACCTTGCTGGGCAAGCGCTCCTCCGGTGCGAAGGCGGTTGCTGGCAGCCTGGCCGAAAAAGTCACTGCACCGGATGCAATTACCGCCCAACTGAACCGTGTGCAGATCGCGGATTCACTGGCGTCTGCGTTCAAATTTGTCGCGGGACGCGAGGATGGAGCTTCCGCGATTACCACGCAGGGTCAGTGGATCGGGCAGGGCTGGATCCGGGTTGCGGGCAGTCAGTCAGGTCAGGCCGGCATGCTGGCCAGGAAACAGGAAATCAAAACCCTGCAGACCGGGCTTGATGAATTGCAGCGTGAGTGGTCAAGCCTGAATGCGTCAAACCAGGCGGAACGCGATGCGCTGCCGGCTGCGGAAAAAGCCGTTGATGAATTACAGCAAAAGGTCAATGAACTGCACAGGTCAAGCTCGGATCTGGCCAGCCGTTTGCGTGCCGGGCGTGCCAGGATCGAAGATCTCAGCGGGCGTCAGAAACAGGTCATTGAAGAATCCGGCATGTTGCAAAAGCGGCAGGATGATGACCAGGCCCAGATCAAATCCCTGCGCGCCAGCCTGGCGACACTGTTGAATGAAATGGCCGATACCGAGAAGGAACGCGCCGCGCTGGATGCGCAGCGACAATCCTTGCTGGAACGCAGGGACAAGGCTCGTGCGCGTGCCCGTGAAACACGTAACCAGCGTCACGAACTGGCATTGAAAACCGGATCGCGGCGGGCAAGCCTTGATTCTCTGCGCAATTCCCTGCAGCGCATGGACACCCAGTTCAGTCATCTGCAACAGCGTTATCTGCAGTTGAGTGAACAAATGGCGAAAAATGAGGATCCGGAAGAAGAACACCGCCAGGCCATGGATACCCTGTTACAAACAAGGGTGACCGTGGAGCAGCGTCTGACTGCCGCAAGGGTAAAAATGCAGCAACTGGAAGACGATTACCGCAAGCTGGATGCGATGCGGCAAACCAGTGTCGGCCAGGTCGAGGAAATACGCGGCTCACTGGAAAGAGCGCGTTTGCAGCAACAGGAACTGGAGTTGAACGCACGCAGTTTGCAGAAGCAGGTCGAACAACTCGGACACCAGGTGGATGAACTGGCAAAAGCGCTTCCAGAAGACGCCGATCCCCGCGCCTGGGAGGATGAACTGGAGCACCTGCGTGAACGTATCACCCGGCTCGAACCCGTTAACCTGGCGGCTATTTCCGAATACGAGGAAGAACAGAAGCGTAAGGAGTACCTGGATGCCCAGCACGAGGACCTGGTCAGCGCGATGAGCACGCTCGAAGAGGCGATCCGGAAAATTGACCGCAAGACCCGCACCCGCTTCAAGGACACATTCGAGAGCGTCAACAGGGGTATACAGGATCTGTTTCCAAAATTGTTTGGCGGCGGTCATGCCTATCTCGAACTGACCGGTGACGACCTGTTGACCACGGGTGTTTCGATCATGGCGCGCCCGCCGGGTAAGCGCATCAGCAGCATCAACCTGATGTCAGGTGGTGAAAAGGCCCTGACGGCCGTTGCCTTTGTATTTGCGATATTTCGTCTGAATCCGGCGCCCTTCTGCCTGCTCGATGAGGTCGATGCACCGCTGGATGATGCCAACGTTGGCCGCTTCACGGCGATGGTGAAGGAAATGTCCGAAACGGTGCAGTTTATCGTCGTCACGCATAATAAAATAACCATGGAAATGGCGCACCAACTCAGCGGTGTCACCATGCGTGAACCGGGCGTTTCCCGGTTGGTGCAGGTGGATATCGATGAAGCCGCCAAATTCGCGGGAGTCTAGACTGGTGTTAACAGGCCCTGGTAAGTTCTAAAGGTGATATTGAAATGGACGCTCCAACATTCAGATGGATTTTAGTCATTGTCGGGATTGCAATCGTTGTGGGTATTTTCCTGTTTGGCAACCCTGACAGGAAACGCAAACCACGCGCGTCACGAAAACGGGTTCACGCGCAACGCATACGACGTGAACCGGCACTTGAGTCGGATCGACATGAGATGGATGAACTTGCGGAAGGTGACGAGGCCAGGCAGACGGAACTGGCAATCGGTCTGCCCGATGAAAATGGAAATGAAGCACCTGCGCATATTGAAAAACGCATTGAACCAAAGCTGGACAGTAAGCCAAAAGCACCCGCCGCCCCGCTTCCGGATAAAATTGTCACCCTGTTCATTCAGGCCCGCGATAACCACGTGATCAGCGGGATTGAGTTGCTGGATTCCTCGTTGAAGTCGGGACTGGTGTTCGGCGCCCATGACATTTTTCACCGTATCCACGAGGAGGATGTCGAACCCATATTCAGCATGGCCAACCTGACCAAGCCGGGTTCGTTTGATAAAAGCGCCTGGAATACCATGGAAATCCGCGGTGTGACGATGTTCATGACACTGCCCGGACCCAGGAACGCACTGGACGCATGGGATTCGATGCTGGCGACAAGTCGCAGGCTGGCAGAACTGTTGCACGCGGATTTGCTGGACGATAAACACGAGGTCTTCACACGCCAGCGCTCCCTGCAGATCAAGGAGGAATTGCGCGAATACGAACGGCAGAAAGAACCAGGGTCATGATACCGGAGCAGGCACAAAAACGTGCTGAAGAACTGCGGCGCTTGCTCGAACACCACAATTACCGCTATTACGTCCTCGACGACCCGGAAGTCCCCGACGCCGAATTCGATCGCTTGATGCGTGAACTCGAGGGGATCGAAGCCAGTTACCCCGGACTGGTGACATCCGACTCACCCACCCAGCGCGTCAGCGGCACGCCGCAGGAAGGTTTCTCGACCGTTCAGCACCGCGTACCGATGTTGTCGCTGGCCAACGCGTTTTCGGAAGAAGAGGTGGCCGACTTCAATCGTCGTGTCGAACAGGGTCTCGAGCGTGAAAACATCATCTACGCGGCGGAACCCAAGATGGATGGCGTGGCCATATCACTGACCTACCAGGACGGCTTGCTGACAACCGCGGCGACACGCGGGGATGGTGAGCGTGGCGAGGACGTCACTTCCAATGTCCGTACGATACGCGCCGTACCTTTGAAACTCTGTGCTGATGGCTGGCCGCCACTGCTCGAGGTACGGGGTGAAATATACATGCCACGGGCCGGTTTTGAAGCCTTTAACCGCCGGGCGCTCGAGAAGGGTGAGAAACCCCTGGTCAATCCGCGCAACGGCGCCGCGGGCAGCCTGCGTCAACTTGATGCGCAACTGACCGCCAAACGACCACTGGCGTTTTTTGCCTATGGCACGGCGACCCGGGATAACCTGCCGGACACCCAGGTTGATGCACTGGCGCGATTGCGCGACTGGGGATTTCCCGTCAACCCCGAGATCAGGCGCGTCAATGGTCTGGAAGGATGTCTCGGTTACCACCGGCGAATGGCGGAACTGCGGCCCGCACTGGGGTATGACATTGACGGCGTGGTTTACAAGGTGGACCGTTTCGATCAACAGGGTTTCCTGGGCTTTATAAGCAAGGCGCCGCGCTGGGCACTGGCGCACAAGTTCCCGGCCGAGGAAGAACTGACCCGCTTGCTGGATATCGATGTACAGGTGGGACGAACCGGAGCGTTGACACCGGTTGCGCGCTTGGAGCCCGTATTTGTCGGTGGTGTAACGGTGACCAACGCGACATTGCACAACGAGGATGAAATCCGGCGCAAGGATATCAGGGTTGGTGACTGGGTCGTGGTCCGCAGGGCGGGGGATGTGATTCCCGAGGTCGCACGCGCGATTCACGAGCGGCGTGACACCGACCTGCCGGAATTTAACATGCCGACGAGTTGCCCGGTTTGCGGTTCGGCCGTTGAACGGGTGGAAGGTGAAGCGGTGGCCCGCTGTACCGGGGCCCTGGTTTGCCCTGCCCAGATCAAACACGGTATCCGTCATTTTGCCACGCGCAAGGCCATGGATATCGAGGGCCTGGGTGACAAGCTGGTTGACCAGTTGGTCGAGCATGACATGGTGCGGACGGTGGCCGATCTTTACCACCTGAGCCATGCACAGATCGCCTCCATGGAGCGCATGGGCGGCAAGTCTGCCGACAACCTGCTGAAGGCCCTTGAAGCCAGCAAGAAGCCGCCGCTCGACCGTTTGCTCTACGCACTCGGGATCCGCGAAGTGGGCGAGGTGACAGCACATTCCCTGGCGGCACATTTCGGTTCGATGCAGGCGTTGCAGGAAGCCACCGAGGAGACGCTTACAGAAGTCAGTGACGTGGGGCCGGTGGTCGCAAGCCACGTGGCGGCATTCTTTCAACAGGAAAAAAACCGCCGGGTCATCCAGGCGCTTAATGATGCCGGTGTCGTCTGGCAACCACTGGAAAAGACAGATGGGGAACAGCCACTGGCAGGTGAAACCTGGGTGTTGACCGGTGCTTTGTCGATGCCAAGGATACAGGCAAAAAATCTGCTCGAATCCCTGGGTGCGAAAGTCAGCGGCAGTGTTTCCGCCAAGACCAGTACCGTGCTCGCCGGGGAAGCGGCGGGTTCCAAGCTCGCCACGGCGCAAAAGCTGGGTGTAAAAATTGTCTCAGAGTCCGACTTTATCGAATACCTGGGAAGCCAGGGCATCACGGTCTCCTGAACCCGGGTATGCCGGCAGGTGTCGTGGACGGGAAGGTTTGGTCTTAAGTCGAACCGGCGCAGGGTGTTGGGGACTGCGTGCCTGCGCTATTGGTCTTGTGTAAATTCGATACGGTACACCGGCGCCGGGAGTTTTTCAGTGGTCACATATATGGCCCGTCCGTCAGTGCTGTAGCCCACCGCTTCATTTTGCACAGCGGGTGGGCCGACGACTTCCTGGGGTTTCTTTTGCAGCGTGCTTAACCAGTCCTCGCCGGGGTCGCGTCGATAACGGTACAGGCTGCGGTAGGTGATGATCACCATTTCGCTGCCATCGGTGGAAATATCCATGCCGGTCGGCTGCGAAATGAAATCCGTTCTTCCACCAAATTGGGAATGGTCACGGGACGTCGGTGGCCGCAATTTTGCCATCTCGCCGAGGAACTGGAGTTCCGCCTGGCCTTCGCTCAAGGCTGTTTCAAGCGCAACGGCATACAGACGGGGTGGTTTGTCGCGTTTGCTCAGCAGCAATATCTGCTCACCCACCGGGTCATAGGCCATTGATTCGCAATCACGCGGCCCATCGGGATAGGTCAGGGTCAGTGCGTGTTTCAATATCTGCTCACCCGAATAACGGTCGAATTTACCGGTTTTGGGTTCTTCCACAAAGTACAGCTTGATGGATTCACGTTTTGCCATGTTGTCGCCAATGTCACCGATCACGAGCCAGCGCTCAGCGGCGACAGGCACCGAGGTGATGTCTTCCCAGTCCCTGTTTTTGGCGGGTACGATTTCGATGCTTCCGAGGTCGGCACCGGTTTCGTCTATGGCATACAAAACCGCCTCGCCGCTATCATTGTGGACAAAAAAATCACCTTCACGCGTGTGGCTTGCCTGTATCCCGCTGGCCTCCATGATCTGATCCGACGCCAGCCAACCGGTCCTGACCATGCTCACAGATGGCGGCGTTGTAGCGGTGTCCGGATGACCGGTCAGCGGGTCGCAGGCGTTGAGCAGGAGGAAGGTTAAAACGATCAGTACCAAGGTGTTTTTGCTATGCATGCCCCATTGTAATTGGCAATGCCTGTGCGATGAAGACGGCGTGCAGGAAAAATATCCGGGGAAGCGCCGGTGATCCGTGAGAACGGCGTTGATCCGACAGACAAATGCATTACAAGCGCACTTTTGTACTGCTAATATGGGCATCGCCAATAACACGAGGTTTGCTTCCCGGATGGACTTTCCCCAAGTGCCCAATATGCATGCACTGGCCATGTTGTTAATGACCGGTTTGGCCCTGTTCCTGTTCTCCCGTGAGAAGATCCACCTTGAATCTTCAAGTCTTGCGATCCTGGTGATGGTGGTCGTTGGTTTCCAGCTATTCCCGTTTGAAAATTCACGCGGGGCCATTGAACCGATGAGCTTCTTTCACGGTTTTGGCCACGAGGCGCTCATTGCAGTGTGTGCCCTGATGATTGCAGGCGAAGCACTGGTCAGGACCGGTGCGCTTGAACCGGTGGCAAGGCGCCTGGCCAAACTTTGGAAATGGAGTCCGAAATTCGCCCTGCTGCTGACGCTTGTTGTCGGCGCCATCCTCAGCGCGTTCATGAACAACACGCCCATCGTGGTGCTGATGCTGCCGATGCTGATCGGGGCGACGGTCCGCAGCAACACTTCGTCTTCCGGTGTGTTGCTGCCGATGGGCCTGGCGACACTGATTGGCGGCATGGGTACGACCATCGGTACATCGACCAACCTGCTCGTGGTCTCGGTGGCTGCGGACATGGGCATGGAACGATTTGCGATGTTTGATTTTTTGCTGCCGGTCGCCATTGCATCGGGTTTCGCCATCCTGTACCTGTGGCTGGTGGCGCCGCTCCTGATCCCGCAACGTATACCGCCGATGGAGGATCTTTCCAGCCGGGAATTCGACGCACACCTGCTGATTCCAGAAGGTAACACACTGGTGGGGAAAACACTCGCGCAACTGATTCACAAGGCCGGGGACGATATCAACGTCACGCGGATTTGCAGGGAAGGACACCTGTTAATTTCACCTCTGCCCGATGTTGAGATCCGGGCCGGGGACAGGATCCAGGTGTCCGCGACCGTCGCCATGCTGAAGGAATACCAGGCAATGCTGGGCGCCAGGCTGACGGCGGGCCCCGATGCGTCGCACGCGCCGCTGGATGGTGATTTTCAGCTTGCCGAAGTGGCGGTGACAGGGGGTTCCCGGTTGCGTGGCCTGAGGGTGGCGGACGCCCGCTTAAAAGAACGCTATGACCTGGATCTGTTGGCGGTTCATTGCGGCGGTGATGTTGTCAGCGCCAGTACGCCTGGACTTGATCAACGCCAGTTACAGGCCAGTGATGTTCTGCTCGTGCAAGGCAGGTCCGAGCATATCCGCACCCTGAAAGTCGGTGGCGAATTGCTGGTCCTTGATAACACCGCGGACCTCCCGCATACGGCGAGGGCGCCGCTCGCGTTGCTGATCATGGTGGCGATTGTATCCCTGGCGGCTTTTGGCATCATGCCGATTGCTATGAGCGCCATGTTGGGCTGTCTGGTGCTCATCGGCACCGGCTGTATCAAGTGGCAGCAGGCCAGTCACGCGCTGAGCGCACAGGTGATCATGATCATTGTCTCATCGCTGGCGCTGGGTTCCGCACTGATGAAAACCGGTGGCGCCGAATACCTGGCACAGGTATTCCTTTTTCTGACTTCAGGGTTAACGCCGGCGTGGATACTGGCCTTTTTGATGTTGCTAATGGCGGTGATGACAAACATCGTGTCCAATAATGCCGCGGCTGTCATCGGAACACCGATTGCCATCAGTATCGCCCAGGAGCTCGGATTACCCCTGGAGCCGTTTGTATTGTCGGTCCTGTTCGGCGCCAACCTGAGTTTTGTCACACCCATGGCATACAAAACCAACCTGTTGGTGATGAATGCAGGCGGTTACAAATTTAATGATTTTGTCCGCGTGGGAACCCCGCTTACCCTGCTGATGTGGGTGGTATTGTCCGTGGTGCTGACATTCGCCTACCGCTTGTAGAAGCGGTGGAAGCGCCGCCGTAACGCGGTGTCCGCAGCGTGTGGAAACCTACTTGGGATGGTACTTGAATTTTTGTCCGCCCACCGAAGCTTCGGCCATCAAACCGCCTTCAGTGAGGGTAAATATGGCCACTCCGCTGTTATAACTCGCATCGGCCGATGCACCCAGTGTGACCGCGACTGCAGATACCTGTGCGCCCATTTCGAAATTACCACGGGTAAAATGTTCAAATGCAACCTGGTCCTTGAACATGATGTATTGCGCGTAGAACTGACCACCAATTTGCGCACCGAACGTTATCTGTGTCAGCGAGGTTTTGCCGACGGTCCTGTCGCCCTGGATGACCAGGCCATCGCCATGTGCGCCACCGAATATAAAACCACCTTTTCCAACCCTCGGAAATACCGCGTAGGCATACGCCGATTCAAACCACATCGTCAGCGTCGGGTCGCTATCGTTCGCCTTTAATATCGCTTCGGCAACCGACAGTTCGAGTTTGTCAGTGACATCCGGTTTCCACGCCAGCGCATGGGTGCTGGTTAAAGACAGACTCAGGGTAATCAGGACGGCCAACAGTTTATGCATAGTAATCTCGTGTGGGATTTCAGTCGTAATATACGAAGAGGGTACCTGAATATATCCGATGTACCCAGCAGTTACAAAGTTTGTTTTTTATTCAGCGTACGGTATTGCAAGGCGTAACGAATTTAATTATCCGGGATACAAAAAAAGGCGTCGTAAACGACGCCTTTTCTGAACTGCAAGTAAGCCGGATATGTGCGGTAATCGTATGATTACTTGGCTTCGTATTTGAACTTCTGGCCGCTTACGGAAGCTTCAAACATCAAGCCGCCGTCTGCGATGGTGAATACGGCAACACCGCCGTTGTATGCTGCGTCGGCAGATGCACCCGCGGTGACCGCGACCGCAGATGCCTGGGCACCCATTTCAAAGTTGCCGCGGGTAAAGTCTTCAAAAGCCGTCTTGTCCTTGAACATGATAAATTCGGCATAGACCTGGCCACCCGCCTGCGCACCGATCGATATCTGTGACAATGAGGTCGTGCCAACGGTGGTATCGCCACGGATCACAATACCTTTACCACCTGCGCCGCCAACAATAAAGCCGCCTTTACCTACGTTGGGAAACACGGCGTAGGCGTAAGCTGCATCAAACCATTTCGCCAGGGTCGGATCTTTTTCCTTGGCGGTGATGATCGCCTTGGCAACCGCCAGTTCCTGCTTGTCATTGGTATTGGGCTTCCATTCTGCAAACACCGTTACACTGGCCAGCAGCAGATTTACTGTAATTAACGCAAAAATTAATTTTTTCATGGGTTCTCTCAAGGGTGGGGTGAAAAAAATAGACAGATAATGCATCAATGTTACGTGAGTACTGAGATAGATACAAAGCATTAAAAGTTCAAAATCTTTTTTCGGGCAAGAAAAAAGCCCGCATAAATGCGGGCTTTTTTGGATTGGCTCCCCGGCACGGACTTGAACCGCGGACCTAGTGATTAACAGTCACCCGCTCTAACCAACTGAGCTACCGGGGAATATCTTAAGGCGCGGTATTTTGCTGACTTTAGGTGAGTGAGTCAAGGACAATTTTCGGCTGGCCGGGTGCCATCTGTGCGGCTTCGGATGCGGCCGCTATTGGATACCGTGACGATACCGGCGTGACTCGCACCCCTGCTGTCGCAGAACAGGATCGAGGCGTTGCTTCCGGGTGCACTGCCATTTGGATAGAAACGTAAGTAGCTGCGTGAACCTGAACTGCTGATATTCAGAAACGCAGTGGCGTCAGTATGTCTGATCAATGGCTCACCAGCCTGTTTGCGGTGGTCACTGTTGATGTCGGTAAAAACGATCCAGCCATCCTGCCAGGCACTGAGCCCGGAGCAGTCATCGGCGCTGGCCGCCGGGCAGATGACAGTTTGCGCGTTGTGGCTGATTGCCCGGCCGCGCGCCAGCTTTAGGTCTGATTGCAGCGTCTCCATTGCGGTTTTCATTCGCAGGTTCCAGGCGTAATTCTTGAACGCCGGGACTCCCGCGGTTAAAAGGATTGCGATAATGGCCATGGTGACCATCAGTTCGAGTGCGGTAAAACCATTGTATTGCCGGTTCTTCATGGCCAGAGATTAATTTAAAGCCGGAAAGTGGGGTAATGGCAATTCCCGGCGCACGCGTGTAGGGCCGGGTTCCATAACTTGTGGGCAAGCAGCCGTCAGCCGGGCGATTTCGAGCCCGGATCAAGCTGGATTGTTTAAATGGTTTTCTGCAGTGCCTCGCCGATGCGGGATACACAGGCATGAAGATTTTCCATGCTGGTGGCGTAAGACAGACGCAGATGTCCCGGTGCGCCGAATGCGGTTCCGGGGACCATGGCCACACCGGCGTTTTCGAGCATCCACGCGGCCAGTTCCACGTCATCGCGGATATCCGGCATACGATCGATGACGGCTTTGAACGAAGGAAATGCATAAAATGCGCCATCGCAGTCTTCGCATTCAATGCCATCAATCCGGTTCAGTGCATTGAGCAGGTATTCATAACGGCGTTTGTACTCAGCCCGCATTTCCGCAACACAATCCTGTGGGCCTTCAAGCGCTGCGGTTGCGGCGGCCTGGGAAATCGAGCAGGCGCCTGAGGTGCTCTGACCCTGGACCTTGCGCATCGCGGTAGACCATTTCCTGCGGTCCTGCTGCGTAGCCGATGCGCCAGCCGGTCATCGCATAGGCCTTGGAGACGCCATTGATGATGACGGTGCGTCCGGCCAGCTCCGGGCAGACATTCAGCAGCGTGCGAAACGGTTTTTCACCCCAGTAAATATGTTCGTAAATATCGTCGCAGACGATCATGACTTTGGGATGCTCAATCAGAACTTCTGCCAGTTCGCGGTATTCTTCCTCGCTGTAAACCTTGCCGGTCGGGTTGGAGGGTGAGTTGATGATCAACAGCCGGGTTCTGTCGGTCATGCGATGATTCCAGTTGCTTGGCGAGTGATCTTGAATTCGCTTTCGGCAGTGGCATTCAAAATGACCGGTTGGCCTTCGGCCAGCTTGATCATATCCGGGTAGGATACCCAGTAAGGTGCCGGCAGTATGACTTCATCGTCCGGGTTCAGCAGTGAAACCAACAGATTGGAAAGACTTTGCTTGGCGCCGTTGGAGACGATGATCTGGCCGGTGTCGAATTCGAGCTGGTTTTCACTGCGAAACTTCCGCACGATGGCGTTTTTCAGTCTTTCGTGCCATCCACCGGCGGGTACTTTGTTTTACCCTGCCAAATGGCATCAACCGCAGCCTGTTTGATGTGATCGGGGGTGTCAAAATCCGGTTCGCCAAAACCCAGCGAAATAATGTCCCGGCCCTGTGCGCGGAGTTCGATGGCTTTCATGCTGACCATGATGGTTGCTGCCGGTTTGATTTGCGTGACGCGATTGGAAATCTTGAATGACACTTGCTTAGTCCCCCGACTTGCGATGCAAAAAGGTGCGTTCATTTAAGACATTACCCTAAAGATGACAGATGATGTACAAGGCGATGCACACTCGCGAATTATGAATATCATAGCAATATTTTGCCAGGAATGAGAAGACTGACACTGGTGCTTGTTTTATTTGCCTACCGTGTCAATGCTATCTCTGCACCAGTTTCTCCGCGAGCTTAAATTGACAGGGCGCTATAATAACAAGTTTGGCCTGACACGAAGAACAAACTTTGAAAAACAAACCCTTCAAACTTTGCAGCGAATACAACCCGACCGGTGATCAGCCGCAAGCCATTCGTGCCCTGACCACCGGTTTGCGTGACGGCATGCAGAGCATGACCCTGTTGGGGGTGACCGGTTCAGGCAAAACTTTTACGATCGCCAATGTCATCCAGAACCTGCAGCGGCCGACCCTGGTGATGGCACCCAATAAAACACTGGCCGCACAACTGTATGGTGAGTTTCGCAACTATTTCCCGGAAAACGCGGTTGAGTATTTCGTTTCCTACTACGATTACTACCAGCCCGAAGCTTACGTGCCTTCGTCGGATACTTATATCGAGAAGGACGCATCGATCAACGAACACATTGAACAAATGCGCCTGTCGGCCACCAAGGCCCTGCTGCAACGGCGTGACACGATCATCGTGTCGACGGTTTCTGCGATTTACGGACTGGGCGACCCGACCCAGTACCTGAGCATGGTGTTGCACATTGTCTGTTGGCGAAATCATCAACCAGCGCGATATCCTGCGGCGCCTGGCGGAAATGCAGTACAGCCGCAATGACATGGAACTGCGCCGGGGCACCTACCGTGTGCGCGGTGAGGTCATCGATATATTTCCCGGTGACGAGGAAATGCAGCGCATCACGCGTCGAGCTGTTTGACGAGGAAGTCGAATCGATTTCCCAGTTTGATCCGCTGACCGGTGAAGTGATGAACAAACTTCAGCGGGTTACGATTTTTCCCAAATCGCATTACGTGACACCCCGGCAAACCGTGATCGATGCTGTTGCCGCGATCAGTGCGGAGTTGAAAGAGCGGCTTGCCTATCAACGCGAAAACCAGCAACTGGTCGAAGCCCAGCGGCTTGAGCAACGTACGCTGCTATGACCTGGAAATGATGCTGGAACTGGGTTACTGCAACGGGGTCGAAAACTATTCGAGACATTTGACCGGGCGGGGCGCAGGTGAGGCGCCGCCGACCCTGTTCGATTACCTGGCGGATGATGCGTTGCTGATCCTGGATGAAAGCCACGTCATGGTTCCGCAACTGGGTGGCATGTACAAAGGTGACAGGTCGCGTAAAGAAAACCTGGTGACCTATGGTTTCCGTCTGCCTTCCGCGCTGGACAACCGGCCGCTCAGGTTTGATGAATGGGAACAAAGGGCAGGTCAGACCGTATTTATTTCAGCCACGCCGCGGGCCTATGAACTGGAGCGCTCCGGTGAAGTCGTTGAACAGGTTGTGCGTCCGACCGGGCTGATCGACCCGGAAGTCGAGATACGCCCGGTGGGTGGCCAGGTCGATGACGTGCTGTCGGAGATCACGCTGCGCACCGCCCTGGGTGACCGCGTGCTGATTACGACCCTGACCAAGCGCATGGCGGAGAACCTGACCGAATACCTGGCTGACCATGGCGTCAGGGTGCGGTATCTGCATTCGGATGTGGAAACGGTCGAGCGCGTGGAAATCATACGTGACCTGCGTCTGGGTGAGTTTGATGTGCTTGGTGGGTATCAACCTGCTCAGGGAAGGCCTGGATATGCCGGAGGTTTCGCTGGTTGCGATTCTGGATGCGGACCGTGAAGGTTTTTTGCGTTCCGAGTCATCACTGATCCAGACCATCGGCCGTGCTGCGCGTAATCTCAGGGGCAAGGCCATCCTCTATGCCGACAAGGTGACCGGTTCCATGCAACGGGCCATCGCCGAGACGGACCGGCGCCGCAGCACGCCAAAGGGAATACAACAAGCTACATGGAATAACCCCGAAGAGCATCATCAAGGCGGTCAGCGACATCATGGAAGATGCGCGTATCCCTGACACCGGCAGAGCGGGAACAGCAGCGCAAAGTGGCCGAGACTGCCGCAATTTATCAACATATGCGGCCTGCCGAACTGGGCAAATCCATCGCGGAGATGGAAAAGCAGATGATCCAGCATGCGCAGATGCTCGAATTCGAGCAGGCCGCAGAGATAAGAGACCAGATCAAACGACTCAGAGAGCAGGTTTTACGCTAGGAATCCCTCAGAACCAGGAGATTGAGCGGCGCATCGGGTTAAGTGCCATCTGTGCGGTAACCAGATCACAACTCGATGTCCAGCCACACCATGTGGTGGTCCGAGACATCGACCAGGTCGTGTCCGGGCTGGTCCTCGGCCGGCCAGTAAACACCGCAGCCGACGACTTTCAGCGTCGCTGACGGCAACACGTAATCGATACGCATGTTACCCGTATACTGGTCATTGAAATCCCCGGTATCGGCCGCCGCATTACCCTTTTGTTGCAGGTTTTTCCCACCCTGTTCGGTGCTGGCCTGGGCAGCGCCCTCGCTGATCGGTATGCAGCTGGCATCTATGAACGGGCTTTCAAGTAACTGTGCGAATGGCCTTTGAACTGGAGTCGCCATCGACCGGGTCGGCGTTGAGATCGCCCGCAATGACGAACCGGTCACCGGGTGCCAGGCCGCCCTTGGCGCCAGCGTCGTCATAGATATAAGACGAGCGCCGCGGATCCAGATAATCCGCCCACAACCTGATCTCGTCGTGGTTGCGCATGCCATTGCGGTCTTCCGGACCATCGAAAACCGGCGGTGTCGGGTGCGAGACCAGAAAATGAAAGGTCTGGTCGTTGACGTTAACACTGATGTCCCAGTGATTCTTTGAACTGAGACGCAGTGCTTTCCATATGGCGTCCGGATAATAGCTGGAGCCGTCCGGGTTCGATGGTTTCAGCGCATCCGGCATGTCGCTCCATTTAAAAAACCGGAAGCTTCGCTCAAGTTGAAGTGGAAATCGGGACAATACCATCATCCCGTATTGTCCAGGAAACGTGCCGTAACCCCAGGCATCTTCCGGCTCCCCGGAAACACCATTGCTGTTCAGGTCAAGACCGCTGTCCGAACCGGTATTGACAGCACCGCTGAGGGCGGCGGTATAGCTGATGGGCTCATTCCCGAATTGCGGTTTATCGAGGTAATTCTTTATGAAAAGCACGGATGAGTCGAGTTCATACCAGTCAAATTCATTGAGCAGCAGCACATCCGGTCTGACGCTCTGGATAACGGCGGCGACCTTTTTAAGAGCTTCGTCATCTCCCGTTTGCAGTCGCTGGTACAAATCGCCTTCCGCCGTCAGGCCCATTGCAATATTGAAAGTCGCAATCCGAATCTTCTGCGGACCGTTATCCGTTGCCAGCACGGCGTGAGAAAAACCCAGGCTTAATAGCAGGATTAAAAGTGATCGGGTCAGGCGCATATGATTGATTCGCTTTGAAAGCCGGTATGATAATACAAATGGGGTGAACCGGTACCCGGGTACGCAAACCTGGCGACTGGTCCACCCGCGCGAGGCGCAGGGTTTCAGGTCCGGGGGTCAACACCGATGGCGAAATACCGTGTCAATCGCCGCTGACTGGGGACGATGGCTGTGGCTGGTCACATTCCGGCGGCAGCACGGCGCTGCTCAAATCATAATTGTCCGGTCCCAGGACCTTCTGGATTTGACGCAGCGGACCTTCAATCGACCTCCACTGGCTATCGGCCTGCGCGGGATCGAAAGCCCTGACAATGTCATCCTCGGCGGTATAGCGCCAGGCGTGTACCGGAACTTCCAGTGCCGAAAAAGTCTCTTTGACGGCGTCCAGGTTTTTCTGCTTGTCATCGGCCATGACGATGACGGCGGGCATGCGCGTCCCCGTCTTGATTAACAGGGCCTGGAGCATTTGACCCTTGTGTTGGCCGGCGGTCAAAAACACGCCATCCTGATAGAGTGAAACACGTCCGTTCTCAACGGGTATAAAGGGCGCATCATAGCCGCCTCTTGGTCCGATGGCGGAAAAGCTGAAGCTGTAATGATTGCGTCGCAGTTCACGGAAAGTCTGTAGCTGGTAATCCGGTCCACGCGACGATACCGAAATCACCGCGACGTCCTGGTCCTGGATGGTTTTTACCTGCTCGGGTCCGTCTGTTTGGGTGGGCCGCATGGCGCTGGCAAAATAAACGGCACCCTGGACGGCAAAACGGTTACCTACGTTTTGCGGACTGCATTGATCTTCACTGGCGAGGGCTTTTTGCCACTCGTACCATTGGTCCGAACCCAGGTCCTGTTCCATGGCCAGGATGGTATTGTCGATATCAAAGACAACCAGCACATTTTCTCTGCCGGTTTGCTCAATAAGCTTCAGGGTGTCAGCCGTCACGTCCGCCAGATCGGCAGTTTCCCGGTCAAGGTTCTGAATGGCCTCGCCGCTGCGCAGCAAATGACCGTCCGGGGCACATGCGCTGAGAAAGAGCACGACGAACAGGGTCAAGAACATGGAATAACGGGTTTTATTTGTCATGGCGGATAGTTTACGACATTCCCGACCCGGGTCGATATGTGCATTAAGGTTAACAAAGGTTGTAAAATTCAGGGTCTTCACCCGAATTCAGTGAGTGGAATCCAGCTAAATGAAAATCTCGATTATCGGTAGTGGTTATGTCGGACTTGTCAGCGGCGCAGGTCTGGCGGAAGCAGGGCACAACGTTATTTGCATGGACGTCGATGCTGATCGCATCGCAAACCTGAGACAGGGAAAGTCACCCATCTATGAGCCCGGTCTCGAAGAAATGCTGGTCGATAATGCCAGGCGCGGCCACCTGGCTTTTTCCACTTCGCTCGAGGCTGCGGTCAACCATGCCAAAGCCCTGTTGATTGCGGTGGGTACACCACCCGCTGAAGACGGTTCCGCAGACCTGGGCCACGTACTCGGCGTTGCAACCGGTATTGGCAGGATTTTGTCAAAACCCCTGCTTGTGATTGTGAAATCAACCGTGCCGGTGGGCACCTGTGACCGTGTCCGTGCGGCGATACAGAAAGAGCTTGATATTCGTGGTGAGAAGACCACCTTCAGTGTTGCCTCCAACCCGGAGTTCCTGGCCGAAGGCGGCGCCGTAAAGGATTTCATGCAACCGAGCCGGATCGTCTGCGGGGTAGAGGATGAGCAGAGTGAAGACCTGCTCAGGGACATGTACGCACCGTTTAACCGCAACCATGAAAAAATGCTGTTTATGGATGTCCACTCATCGGAGCTTACAAAATACAGCGCCAATGCCATGCTGGCGACCAAGATAAGCCTGATGAACGAACTGGCGGGTATCGCTGAACGCGTCGGCGCTGATATCGAGCACGTACGCAAGGGTATCGGCTCGGATCCGCGTATTGGCTATGCCTTTATCTACGCCGGCCCCGGGTATGGCGGTTCGTGTTTTCCCAAGGATGTCCGCGCACTGAGTCACACCGCCAGGGAATACGGCTTTGAAGCGAAAATCCTCGACGCGGTGGAAGAGGTTAACAACCGCCAGAAGATCCATCTGTTTGAAATGCTGAACAGGGATTTCAACGGCGAACTTCAGGGTAAATGCATCGCAATCTGGGGTTTGTCGTTCAAACCCAATACCGACGACATGCGCGAGGCGCCCAGCCGGGTTTTGATAGACGCGTTACTTGAATCCGGTGTAACGGTGCGCGCACACGATCCGGAAGCCATGGATGTCGCCATGCAAATATATTCCGGCAGGGAGAGTTTTTCAGTTCACGCCGACCAGTACGATGCGGCCAAGGGCGCGGATGCGTTGGTGCTGGTCACAGAATGGAAACTTTACTGGATACCCGATTACGAAAAACTGGCGGCCAATATGCGTCAGAAGGTCCTCGTCGATGGCCGCAATATCTGGCCGCAGGACACCGCGCTGGAGCATGGTTTTACCTGCCATGCGATAGGGCGTCCTTCGATAGGTTGATAAAAAAAGGCCCCGTTATTTTGCAGGGGGCTTTATGTTTGAGATCGAGAGGGATTGACTCGGGCCTTCCATGGCCCTCGCCCTGCGGGCGTCTCCTGCGTCGACGTCTTCCCGGGCTATCCTGCCCGGTAATCGAACCCTGGTGCTTCGCACGGTGTTCTGCATCTGACCAACCTCTTCGCCAGATATAAAAAAACCCCGCGTTTGCGGGGTTTTTTATATCTGGCGGAGAGAGAGGGATTCGAACCCTCGATACGCTATTAACGTATACACACTTTCCAGGCGTGCTCCTTCAGCCACTCGGACACCTCTCCTAAAATCTTATTTTCACCTGTTTCTTGCAAACAGTCGAACTGACTAACGACCCTGACGACTTTTCGAGTCGTGAGAGAGAGGGATTGTTCAAAACCATCCTGGTTTTGACCCTGCGGGCGCTCCCGCTTCGCTATAGCGACCAAATCTGTTCCGGACAGATTTGTCGAACCCTCGATACGCTATTAACGTATACACACTTTCCAGGCGTGCTCCTTCAGCCACTCGGACACCTCTCCTAAAATCTTAATTACACCTGTTTGTTGCAAACAGTCGAACTGACTAACGACCCTGACGACTTTTCGAGTCGTGAGAGAGAGGGATTGTTCAAAACCATCCTGGTTTTGACCCTGCGGGCGCTCCCGCTTCGCTATAGCGACCAAATCTGTTCCGGACAGATTTGTCGAACCCTCGATACGCTATTAACGTATACACACTTTCCAGGCGTGCTCCTTCAGCCACTCGGACACCTCTCCTAAAATCTTAATTACACCTGTTTGTTGCAAACAGTCGAACTGACTAACGACCCTGACGACTCTTCGAGTCGTGAGAGAGAGGGATTGTTCAAAACCATCCTGGTTTTGACCCTGCGGGCGCTCCCGCTTCGCTGCAGCGACCAAATTTGTTCCGGACAAATTTGTCGAACCCTCGATACGCTATTAACGTATACACACTTTCCAGGCGTGCTCCTTCAGCCACTCGGACACCTCTCCGGAAGATCGCCATTTTATCAGCTAAGCGCCGGTTAATCCCGCCTGATGGGAAAGTAGGTTGGGCGTGCTTGAAAAAAGGCAGCGGATTATCAGTTTAGTGGGGGCCCTGTGTCAACCAAAGAGGGACACTGTTGCAGTATCAACGCCGGGATCGGCGGCTTTTACCAACAGGTCGCCATTCTCAGAACCGTACAACTCAATTCAATGCAAAATGAGCCGCGGTAACAGTTGACAATCAGGGGTCTCGCACGGATAATTCGCAGCCCCCGCAAAGCTTAGTTTTTGCATGGGGGACACAGCGCGCCCGTAGCTCAGCTGGATAGAGTACCCGGCTACGAACCGGGCGGTCGGGAGTTCGAATCTCTCCGGGCGCGCCATTATTCAGTTGGCCCCGTCAGGGGCCACCACAGAAGCATCTTACCGGAGAGTTCGAACGGTAAGAGTTCGACAAATTCGCCGGGGCCGTTCTCGCACATCCATGTGCTTCACGGCACCAGTGCATCCTTGCACAATGAGCGAATTTGAAGGAGCCCAGAAAGAAGGGCAGGAGGCCCGAAGTAGTCTCTCCGGGCGCGGAAGTATTTCAAGGCCATCCAATCAAGGGTGGCCTTTTGAATTTATTGGGTTTTTGACTGCCCAATCGGTGGAAATGGATTGACGCAATTTAGCTGAGTCCGTAACATCGGCAGGTTAACCGGTTTCGGGGTGTAGCGCAGCCTGGTAGCGCAACTGCTTTGGGAGCAGTGGGTCGGGAGTTCGAATCTCTCCACCCCGACCAATTTGTAGGGCCGGACGATGCGCCCGTAGCTCAATCGGATAGAGCATCAGCCTTCTAAGCTGAGGGTTGCAGGTTCGATTCCTGCCGGGCGCGCCAATGTAGCTTTGATGCACATTTGGTATAGTGGACGGCAGTAAGAAACAATGGTGGGCGTAGCTCAGTAGGTAGAGCATCGGATTGTGATTCCGACGGTCGTGGGTTCGAGCCCCATCGTCCACCCCATTTTTTGAAACAGATCTATGGAATCTGTTTTGGCTAACGGGCCATTAGCTCAACTGGCAGAGCAACGGACTCTTAATCCGCAGGTTGTAGGTTCGATTCCTACATGGCCCACCACAAACAAAGGCTCCTGGACGGGATATCAGTTCGGAAAACGTTTAGCGAAAGTGGCGGAATTGGTAGACGCGCTGGATTTAGGTTCCAGTGGGGTAACCCGTGGGAGTTCGAGTCTCCCCTTTCGCACCATGTGACCCGCCACTCTCGGCACGACGAGACATCACCAAGAGGTTGACACAATTCATGCAAGTCTCAGTTGAAAATATCAGCACAGTTGAAACGCGGCTAAAAATTCAGGTTCCCGCAGAGGAAGTCAAACAGAAGATCGACGCACGCTTGCGTGAAATTGGCAAGCAGGTCCGGCTCAAGGGTTTCCGTCCCGGCCGTATTCCATTCAGCGTGCTGAATCAGCGCTATGGCCAACAGGCAAAGCAGGAAATAATCCAGCAAACCGCGCAGTCTGCTTTGCAGCAGGCGCTAAAGCAGGAATCACTGCGTATTGCGGCGAACCCGAGGGTGGAAAACGAACCGGTGTATGACGAAGCCGGTCTGCAATTCGACGCGGTTATCGAAACCTATCCGGAACTCGATGCAATCGACGTCTCGAATATCATCATCGAACGTCCGGAAGTCAGTGTTGTGGATAACGATGTTGCCGAAATGCTGGAAACGCTGAAGAAACAGCGGACCAAGTGGAACGACGTCGAGCGCAAGCCGGAGGACGGCGACCAGGTGCTGGTCGAATACACTGCAAAGACCGACGAAAGCACCTTGCCTGAGCAGGGCAAACTCCGCCTGGCCATCATCATCGGTGATTCCGGCTTCGAAGCGCTTGAAAAAGTAGTCCGGAAAATGTCCCCGCAAGATGAAAAGGAAACCAAGCTCCAGTTCCCGGACGATTTCCGTGAAAAAGCACTGGCCGGTAAGAAAGCCGATGTCTCCCTCACACTGGCCAAGGTGCAGGAAAGTGAAGTGCCCGAGGTCGATGAGGAATTTGCCAAATCATTTGGCGTGGACAGCGGTGACGTTGAAGAACTCAAGATTGAAATTCGCAAAAATCTGGAACGCGAACTGGGCCAGGCACTTAGCAGTCAGCTCAAATCACAACTGGCAGAGCGTCTGCTGGAGATGTATCCGGATCTTGAAGTGCCCGCCAGTATCGTAACCGGAGAGGCTCACAGCATGCTCCAGCATATGTTGCGCGGAGCCAAGCTGGATATCACCAAGGAAATGCTGGATCATTTCAGGGAGCCCGCCACCAAGCGTGTTCGCAGCGGATTGTTGTTGGCTGAACTGGCCCGGCAGAATAAAATCAAGATCGATGGTCCCAAGGTGCGTGAAGCAGTCGAGTTGATCGCACAAACTTACGAGGAGCCGAGGGAAGTCGTGCAGATGTATTACAGTGACGAGCGCCTGTTACAGTCGGTGGAAAACTCGGTGCTCGAGAGCCAGGTGGTTGACTGGGTCGTTGATCACGCTAAAGTAACCGACAAACCGATGAGCTTCCAGGAAGTGATCAATGCAGCAACAGCGGCGGCGGGTCAATAATTATGAATAGTGAAACACGTGGTTTGAATCTTGTCCCCATGGTGGTGGAGCAGACCTCCCGTGGTGAACGCGCTTATGACATTTACTCACGTCTGCTCAAGGAAAGGGTAATTTTCCTGGTTGGGCCGGTCGATGACCACACCGCAAATGTTGTTGTGGCCCAGATGCTGTATCTGGAGTCGGAGAACCCGGAAAAGGATATCAACCTGTATATCAACAGCCCCGGTGGTTCGGTCAGCGCAGGCCTGGCGATTTACGACACCATGCAGTTTATCAGGGCAGACGTCAGCACCATGTGTGTGGGGCAGGCTGCCAGTATGGGTGCCCTGTTACTCGCCTCTGGCGCCAAGGGTAAAAGGTATTGTCTGCCACACTCCCGGGTCATGATCCATCAGCCGTTGGGTGGCTACCAGGGACAGGCAACTGACATTGAAATCCATACCCGTGAAATTCTCAAGATTCGCTCACAGTTGAACGACTTGCTGGCGTTTCACACCGGCCAATCGGTAGAGACCATCGCAACGGATACCGAACGTGATAACTTCATGGGACCGGTTGAGGCAAAGGTGTACGGATTGATCGATGAAATGCTTGAACGTCGAAAGGATGACTCCGGCAGCAATAAATAGTAGTATTTTCCGCGGGATGCAGGAAAAGTAGCCATGGCCGACCAAAAACATACTAGCAACGACGGTAAAATCCTTTACTGTTCCTTCTGTGGCAAGAGCCAACATGAAGTTCGCAAGCTGATTGCCGGACCCAGTGTTTACATCTGCGACGAATGTGTTGAGCTGTGTAACGACATCATTCGCGAAGAGCTGGATGAGTCCGGAACGGAGAAGCGCGAAAAACTGCCGACCCCCAAAGACATTCACGCCTTTCTGGATGATTATGTCATTGGTCAGCAACACGCCAAGAAAATCCTTTCCGTTGCTGTGTACAACCACTACAAACGTCTCGAGCCGAAACGCTCAAAGGATGACGTAGAACTTTCCAAGAGCAATATCCTGCTGATTGGCCCAACCGGTTCCGGCAAGACTCTATTGGCTGAAACCCTGGCCAGGATGCTCAATGTACCGTTCACCATAGCGGACGCCACGACGCTGACCGAAGCCGGTTACGTCGGTGAAGACGTTGAAAACATCATTCAGAAGTTATTGCAGAAATGTGATTACGATGTCGACAAGGCGCAGACCGGGATTGTCTATATCGATGAAATTGACAAGGTATCCCGCAAGGCGGAAAACCCGTCGATCACCCGTGATGTTTCCGGTGAAGGTGTACAGCAGGCTCTGTTGAAGCTGATCGAAGGCACGATTGCTTCGGTGCCGCCCCAGGGTGGACGAAAACACCCGCAACAGGAATTTCTGCAGGTTGATACCAGCCAGATACTGTTCATTTGTGGTGGTGCGTTTTCCGGCCTGGAAAAGGTGATCCAGTCACGCTCCGCTGCGTCGGGGATTGGATTTTCTGCTGAAGTACGTAGTCTCCGGGACGAGAAAAACATCGGCAAACTGCTCAAGGATGTTGAACCGGAAGACCTGGTCAAATACGGTTTGATTCCCGAGTTTGTTGGTCGTTTGCCAGTCGTTGCGACGCTCGAGGAACTGGATGAAACGGCGC
This sequence comes from uncultured Gammaproteobacteria bacterium, assembly GCA_963727635.1. Classification (GTDB taxonomy): domain Bacteria; phylum Pseudomonadota; class Gammaproteobacteria; order Xanthomonadales; family SZUA-36; genus SZUA-36. The sequence continues at coordinate 597,378 of CAVSHP010000015.1, forward strand.
TGGTGCGTATATTGGTCGAGCCTAAAAACGCGTTGGTCAAACAATACCAGCAATTGTTTGTGATGGAAGGTACACAACTGGATATCCGCGAAGAAGCATTGAAGGCTATCGCCCGGCGCGCCATGGCCCGCAAAACCGGTGCCCGCGGTTTGCGCACCATTATGGAAAGCATGTTGCTCAACAGCATGTATGAATTGCCGTCGTTGGAAAATGTTTCCAAGGTGGTGGTCGATGAAAGTGTCATCGATGGTGAGTCAGAGCCATTTATCGTTTATGCGAACAAGCCCGCCAGCGCTGCTTCTGGCGAATAAGTCCGCAAATTGCTCCAGCTGAATACGGCTCCTGCCGATATTTACTGCATCAGCCGGGATTGATTTTTCAATTCCCGAGCCCATATTTTCACAAACCAACTTGAAGGGCGCTCCGCCCTGATTTACATTTGTCTGCATGACCGGTTACCAGATACGGAAACCGGTACGATGATAAGGAATACGATGGCAAAGTCCGACAAAGAAAGATCTGAATCTGTTACTCCTGAAAAACCTGTGCTTGAACAGAAGGGGAGTATGCAACCCACACCGGTATTATCGCTGCGCGATGTGGTGGTTTATCCACACATGGTAATTCCGCTGTTTGTCGGTCGTGACCGTTCGATCCTGGCACTTGATCAGTCCATGAATATTGACAAGCGTATCGTGCTGGTGACCCAGCGCAGTGCGGAAATCGATGATCCGTCAGAATCCGACCTTTTTGAAGTGGGAACACTCGCCACCGTATTGCAGTTACTCAAGTTGCCCGATGGCACCACCAAGGTTCTGGTCGAGGGTGGAGAAAGGGTCAGGATTAAGAAATTCATCGATGAGAATGGTTATTTTGAAGCCTGGTGGGACCTGTTGCCGGTCGATGACAGCCATACCCAGCAGGAACTCGACGTGGCCATGCGTTCGCTGGTGTCGCTGTTCGAGCAATACGTCAAACTGAATCGCAAGATCCCACCCGAATTGCTCACGACGCTGGCGGGTATAGAAGATCCGAGCCGGCTTGCTGATACCGTGGCGGCACATCTGAGTATCCGGCTCGAGGAAAAGCAGGCATTGCTGGAAATGGGCAGTGTCGCACAGCGCATGGAAAAACTCATGGCGCTGGTCGATGGTGAAATGGAAATGCTGCAACTGGAGAAGCGTATCCGTGGCCGGGTCAAGACCCAGATGGAGAAAAGCCAGCGGGAATACTATCTCAACGAGCAAATGAAGGCGATCCAGAAAGAGCTGGGTGACATGGATGATGCGCCCAATGATATGGACGATCTCACACGCCGGGTCGAAGAAGCCGGCATGAGTGCAGGAGGCGAAGAAGAAATCCACGTCCGAGCTCAATAAACTGAAAATGATGTCGCCGATGTCGGCTGAAGCAACCGTGGTCAGAAATTACATCGACTGGATGTTGAATGTGCCTTGGAAAAAGGCGCAGCCGCATCCGCAAGAACCTGGCGGACGCCGAGGCCATACTCGAAGCCGATCATTACGGGCTTGAGCGGGTCAAGGAACGGATTCTTGAATACCTGGCCGTACAGCAAAGGGTCAAGGCGATTAAAGGACCCATATTGTGCCTGGTCGGCCCCCCGGGCGTCGGCAAGACCAGTCTCGGACGATCCATTGCACGGGCCACCGGGCGTAAATTTGTCCGCATGTCTTTGGGCGGGGTCAGGGATGAGGCCGAAATCCGTGGTCATCGGCGAACCTATATAGGTTCCATGCCCGGCCGGGTTTTGCAGAACATGGCCAAGGTGGGTACACGCAACCCGCTGTTCATGCTCGATGAGCTTGACAAGATGTCGATGGACTTTCGCGGCGACCCGTCCTCGGCACTGCTGGAGGTGCTGGATCCGGAGCAGAACCACGCCTTTAATGACCATTATCTCGAGGTGGATTTTGACCTGTCCGACGTGATGTTTGTGGCCACCGCCAATACACTGAATATTCCCGGCCCGTTACTGGATCGTATGGAAGTCATACGCATTCCCGGCTATACCGAAGACGAGAAACTGCACATCGCCAGCAATTACCTGTTACCCAAACAGATGGAGCAGCATGGGTTACGTGCGACCGAGATTCAGATCAGCGACAAGGTGCTGGTCGACATCGTCCGCTATTACACACGCGAATCGGGTGTGCGCAACATGGAGCGCGAAATCGCCAAGATTTGCCGCAAGGCGGTGAAAAAACTCGCGCTTGATAAAAAACTCCGCAAGGTTAATGTTTCAGGTCGTAACCTGGAGACATACCTCGGGGTCAAACAGTTTCGTTATGGCCTGGCAGAAGAGAACAATGCCGTCGGTCAGGTAACCGGTCTTGCCTGGACACAGGTGGGTGGTGAACTCCTGCAGATCGAGGCGATGTTGATGCCGGGCAAAGGCAAGCTCGAGCAAACCGGTCAACTGGGTGACGTGATGAAGGAGTCGATCCAGGCTGCGATGACGGTAGTCAGGAGCAGGGCCAAGGACCTGGGTCTGGATCCGGATTTCTATCAGAAGGTTGACGTGCACGTCCATGTTCCGGAGGGTGCTACACCCAAGGACGGTCCAAGTGCGGGTGTTGGTATGTGCACGGCGCTTGTGTCGGCCCTGACCAAAATCCCGGTACGCGCCACGGTTGCCATGACCGGTGAAATTACGCTGCGTGGAACCGTGCTGCCGATCGGCGGTTTGAAAGAAAAACTGCTGGCGGCGCATCGCGGTGGAATTGAAACCGTCATCATCCCGTCCGAAAACGAGAAGGATCTGGCCGATATTCCAAAAAATATTCTGCGTAAATTGGATATATGTCCGGTGACAACCATCGATGAAGTCCTCAAGATTGCACTGGTTGAATTTCCGGCGCCTTTACCCGGCGCCGTCGGGCGGGAGACCTCCCTCGCAAAAGTGGCAGAATCGGAAACCAGGCCACATTGACCAACTGTCCCGCGGCGAAACGCGGGACAGCACATTTCACTACTGAACCCAGCATGACGATTTTCTGTTGGAACTGGTTGGACTTGAATCCGGCTGGAATTTTTAAACTTTATTTTGTCAAGCCGAAAAAATAATCTTCTGAGTTATTTGAACTGCTTGGATGTCGATATTAATGCAAAAAGTTGCCTTATCGGTTAATAGCTGTTGCGTCTTGGCAGACACGTGTATTAACATGGCGTTTCGGCTTGCAGGCCTTTATTTGTAAGGCCTTGCGGGAGTTTACGCAACTTTCGCAATCAGCGGATTTTTCAGTGGGGGTTAGACGCTGAAGGTCATGTTCAAGTCTTCATCATACACAATCGACACTTGAAAAAAATGGAGTGCATAAATGAATAAATCTGATTTAGTAGATGCAATTGCGGCCGATTCCGGCCTGAGCAAAGCGGACGCCGGTCGCGCCCTTGACGGTTTTACCGCTGCAGTAACAAAAGCGCTGAAAAGCGGTGGGTCCGTGTCCCTGGTTGGCTTTGGTACCTTCTCTGTAAAACGTCGTGACGCACGTAGCGGACGCAATCCGCGCACGGGTGAAACCATCAAGATCAAAGCGTCCAATAATCCATCATTTAAGGCTGGTAAAGCCCTTAAGGATGCCGTAAACTAGCGCGCCTTCAAGCGGGGGTGCTTAGCTCAGCTGGTAGAGCATCGCCCTTACAAGGCGAGGGTCGGGGGTTCGATCCCCTCAGCACCCACCAAAGTACGTGGAGTGGTAGTTCAGTTGGTTAGAATATCGGCCTGTCACGCCGAGGGTCGCGGGTTCGAGTCCCGTCCACTCCGCCAAATGAAAGACAAAGGCGCCTTCAAGGCGCCTTTTTCTTATGTGATATGTGAATTGAAAAGGTTGTTAAAGCATGGTTCTTCAATCGATTCGTGAAAGACTGACCGGGGTTCTTGCCTTCACCATCCTTGGCATTCTGGTAATTCCTTTTGCCCTGGTAGGTGTTAATCAATACTTCACTTCTAGTGGGGATAATATTGTTGCCAAAGTCAATGACAAAGAAATTTCAACAAATGAATTCAATCAGAGTTTTTCAAATTACCGTCGGCGAATGCAGTCGATCATGGGTGCAGCCTACGATCCGGTGCAATTCGACCAGCTGGTGGTTCGCCGTGAGCACCTGGACAATCTGATCGATCAGGAGCTGATCACACAGGCTGCACAATCACTGGGGCTTGACGTGGATGACGCTACGCTGGCCGAAGAAATACGCAAGATACCGGCTTTTCAGGTCGATGGTCAGTTCAATGCCGACGTTTACCAGGCCAGGCTGCTCGCCCAGGGGATGTCACCCCAACAATTTCAGAACGAAATGCGTTTGAATTTCGTGGTAACCGAGTTGCCCAAGAACATTGCCGAGAGCAGTATTGCAACCACTGCCGAAGTGAATGAATTCGTCGGTTTGCTCGACCAGATGAGGACCTTTAATACGGTCCTGGTACCCGCCGAAGTCGCGGATCCTCCAGTCCAGTTCAGTGAGGAGGAAATCACTGCCTGGCATGATACACACAGCGAGGATTACCAGTCCGAAGAGCAGGTCAGTATTGAGTATATCGAGTTGGATGCATCTGCTCTTCCGGCAGGATCGCCACCTGATGAAGACTACCTGCGTGACCAGTTTGAAGCGCAGAAAGCGCGCTTTATTACGCCCGAACAGCGTCAGGTTGCACATATATTGATCAAGGTTGCGCCCGGCGCGAGTGAAGCCGAGATTGAAACCGCCCGGCAAACTGCCGAGGACCTTGCAAAGCGCGCGCGTGCAGGTGAGGATTTTGCCACGCTGGCCAAGGAATACTCGCAGGACGAAGGTTCGGCAGCATCGGGTGGTGACCTGGGTTGGGTAGAACCGGGTGTAATGGTGCAGGCTTTCGAAAAAGCCATGTATGAGCTGTCGATGGATTCACCGATTTCCGACCCGGTGCAGACCGGTTTTGGCTGGCACGTCATCGAGTTGGAGGGAATACGCGAGGCCGCCGGCATGAGTTTTGAAGAAGCCCGTGACACTCTGGTCAGCGAATATGAAGAAGAAAACAAGGCCCGCATTGTTCCTGGAGCAGGCGGACCGGCTTGTAGACCTCATCTACGAAGACCCGACCACGCTGGAAAGCGCGGCGTCGATCATGGATCTGCCGGTGCAGGTGGCGGGGCCCTTCCCGCGTTCTGGTGGAGAGGGCATAGCTGCCAACCCGGAAGTTGTCGAGGCTGCCTTTTCCGACCTGGTGCTATTGCAGGGCTCTGTGAGTGATCCGATCAACCTCGATGAGAACCGTTTGGTCATGATCAAACTCAAGGAGCATCTGCCGGTGGCGTTGAAACCGGTTCTCGAGGTGCGTGATGAAATTATCGCAACCCTGCGTGACAACCTCGCGCGCGAAAAAGCAAAAGTCAGGGCCAATGACCTGCTTGCAGCGTCACAAAATGGCGACGTTGGACTGGAAGCGCTGGCCACTGAATCCGGTCTGGAATACGCGCACAACGAATTGGTCAAACGCAGTGCAACCGCGCCCGATGCCATGCTGGTCAAGGAAGTATTCCGCTTGCCGGAGCCTGCAGGAGATGCCAAAGTCGAGGCCGTTCTACCAGCCAGCAACGGTTTTGCCGTCGTTCAGCTCGAATCGGTCGTGCAGGGTTCACTGGACAGTGACAGCCTGATGACCGAGCAGCAGTATGAACGGGTCATTGCCAACGGCAACGCCAGCCAGGAGAATGCCGCCTTAATGGCCCAGTTGCGGGCGGCCGCCAAGGTCGAGGTGTTTGAGGACCGGATCAAATAAGCCGGCTATAATTGCTGTCTTTCCGGCACTGTCTTTCCGCTTACGCTGGAAACAGAAATAAAAAAGGGTGCGTCGATAAACGCACCCTTTTTTTGTGATGGTTGTCGTTAGCCCGAACATTGCACCAGCGCCGACTGGTGCAATGTCGGTCCTTCCTGTGCAGCGTCCCTTCCAAGTTCCGCCATACCCAGGATGTTATAGCCCGCATCAACATAGGTGATCTCGCCGGTAATTCCCGCGGCCAGATCCGAGCACAGGAATGCAGCGACGTTGCCTACATCCTCGGTTGTGACCGTTCTCCGCAACGGGGCTGTGCCCGCGACGTGGTCGAGCATCTTCCTGAACTGGGAGATTCCGGCGGCCGCGAGTGTCTTGATCGGCCCGGCGGAAATTGCATTCACCCGGTGTCCTTCGGGACCGAGGCTTTGCGCCATGTATCGCGTGTTGGCCTCGAGACTGGCCTTGGCAAGGCCCATGACGTTATAACTCGGCATGGCCCTTACGGAGCCCATGTAGGTCAAAGTCAACAGGGCACCGTTACGGCCTGTCATCATGCTGCGGCCCGCCTGGGCCAATGCAACAAAACTGTAGGAACTGATATCGTGGGCGATCTGGAAGCCTTCGCGGGTAACCGCGTCCATGTAGTCACCGACCAGTTGCTCACGTGGTGCGAAACCGACGGCGTGGACGAGGATGTCATAATAATCCCAGTGCTTACGCAATTGTGTGAATGTCTCGGTGATCTGTTCGTCAAATGCCACGTCACAGGGAATAATGATGTTTGATTCACATTCTTCGGCGACCTGTTCCACACGTGATTTGAGTTTTTCGGTCTGGTAGGTGAATGCCAGTTCGGCGCCTTCACGGTGCATGGCCTTGGCAATACCCCAGGCGATGGAGCGGTTGCTGGCGACACCGACGATCAGTGCGCGTTTTCCTTGCAGAAATCCCATGGATGATTATCTCCCGGTGAAATTACATGATTGAAAAGAATCGCAGGTTAACAGCAGAATTGCTTTTTGGCAAAAAGCTTGTTTCAACGCTTAAGGTGATTGAACTGTAGTTGTTCGGCGGCGCCATGCTCGATAACCTGCTCTCCATCGAATGCAAGCGCGCCATTGACCCACACCGCGTCAATGCTGCTGCGAAAGCGGCGGCCTTCGAAAGGCGACCAGCCGCAGCGTGAAAGCACCCGTTCGCGGGTCACATCGGTCGTACCGTTCATATCCACCAGTACCAGGTCGGCGTGATAACCCTCGCGGATGAATCCGCGTTCGAGGACACCGAAACGTGTTGCCGGATTATGGGTGACGCCACGCACGACGGTATGCAAATCGAGTTTGCCATCGTGAACAGTTTCCAGGGCGGCAACCAGCACATCCTGCACCAGCGGCAGACCGGACGGGGCCGTCAGGTAGTCATCGCTGCTCTTTTCCGCCAGTGTGTGTGGTGCGTGATCGGTGGCGATGATATCGATTCGGCCATCGCGAATGGCCGCGAACAGTGCAGCCTGGTCTGCCGCGCTTTTAATCGCCGGATTACACTTGATCAGGTTGCCGTACTGTGCGTAATTGCGAGTCATCAAAGTGAAGAAAGTGCACACAGGCCTCGGCGGTGATGTTTTTACCTGCAAGCGGGCCCGGTTTGAACAGCTCGAGTTCCCGCGCCGTCGAGATGTGCAGGATGTGCAATTGCGCCCCGTACTTGTTTGCCAGTGCGACGGCCAATTCACTGGACGCGTAGCAGGCTTCGGCACTGCGGATGCGGGCGTGCTCCGTGACCGGTATGTTTTTCCCGTATTTCTCCATGGCCTGTTTGATATTGGCCTGGATCATCGGTGTCGATTCGCAATGGGTGGCAATCAGCACCGGCGAATCCCGGAAAATGGCGGCCAGGGTCGATTCATTATCCACCAGCATATTGCCGGTGGATGCACCCATAAATACCTTCAAACCACAGGTCAGTTTTGGATCCAGCGCCCTGATATCATCGATATTGTCATTCGTCGCACCGAAATAGAAAGCGTAATTTGCCGCCGAGGTTTCTGCGGCACGCGCATATTTCCACATCAATTGCTCAACGTTGGTAGTGGGTGGTTTTGAGTTGGGCATTTCCATGTAACTGGTTACCCCGCCGGCGATCGCGGCACGTGATTCCGAATGGAAATCCCCCTTGTGGGTCAGCCCCGGTTCACGGAAATGCACCTGGTCATCGATCATTCCCGGCAACAGGTGACGGCCCGCGGCGTCGAAGACTTCGGCGCCTGCGGGTGCTGGCAGGTCGGCAGCGATTTTCTCGATTCGGCCGGCTTTGATGAGGATGTCGGATTCGGTAATGGTGCCTTCGTTTACGAGACGGGCATTGCGGATGACGGTGGTTTTGTTCATTGCTTTTGCTGTTCTTGTTGAGTTGATTATACGAATGGTTATTGTAGCGCTATTTCAAACCCTGCACTTTGCAATTCCAACCCGGGTCATCGGTGTAAGCACCTGCAAAAGGCCAGGGTATTAAAAAGAAGATGAGAACTGTACCGATAACCCGGATACAGTTCACGAGAAGTTTGCAGGTTGCGAAAGTGTGTATATACCGTTTATAAGCTGTTTTCAGCAGATTCGCGGCAGCGGGTCGTCTTCCAGTTCCTCTAGAAATCGCTCACCGCCCAGTGCGGTCTGCAATACCACCTGGGAAAGACCGGCATCGATATTTCCAATCACGGCGGCGTCCCTGCCATCGGCCAGCGACTGCCACTTTGCCAGTACCTGCGCTGCCTCGTCCGGGTCGACGATGGCCACGACCCTGCCTTCGCAGGCGAGGAAAAGCGGATCGTATCCGAGCATGTCGCACACCGACTGGACCGGATCATTGATGGGTATGTCCGCCTGCCGGATGCGGATTCCCATGCCCGTTATGCGTAGCAGTTCATGGCAGACCGTCGCCAGGCCGCCACGTGTCGGGTCACGCATGAAGTGCAGGCCGTCCATACCCCTGAGCGACTGGGTCAGCGGCAGTACGCTTGCGGAATCGGATTTCAGGTCACCGCGCAGGCCAAACTGTTCACGGGCGAGTAACACGGAGGTGCCATGGTCGCCGACCGGACCGCTCACCAGTATCGCATCCCCGTCGCGAATCCGGTCGAGGCCTGGGCTCAGTCCCGGATCACGGCTGCCGATACCGGTCGTTGCCAGGTACAGGCCACCACCTTCGCCCCGCCTCAATACCTTGGTGTCACCGGCCACGACCTTGACACCGGCCTGGCCGGCAGCCTTTGCAAGACTGATGATGATACGCTCCAGTTGCGCAATCTCCAGACCCTCCTCTATGAAGGCGTTCAGAGACAGGTATTGTGGCACGGCGCCTGCGACCGCCAGGTCATTGATCGTTCCATGTACCGCCAGCGAGCCGATATCGCCGCCCGGGAATTCCAGTGGTTGCACGGTAAAGCCATCGGTGGTGAAGATCACATCGGTCGAATCCAGTGACAGGCTGGCGGCGTCGACCTGCACGTCGAGCCGGTCGTTGGCAAGATGCCTGGCGAATACTTCATCGATGAGTTCCCGCATGTAGCGGCCGCCATTGCCGTGCGCCAGTGTGATGTGCGTGTCCTGCATGGTTTTTACCTGCCCGTGTAGCCGTACTCGATGATCTGTCCAAAACAGATGCCTGCGTCATTGACCGGCAGCATCGATGGATATGTTACTGCAAAGCCGTTTTTTAGCAGCAGTTCGATACATTGTTCGGTCAACACGCGATTCTGGAATACACCGCCTGCCAGTCCGACCTGCTGTACACCTGTATCCTCGCGTATCCGTATCGCCTGCTGCAACAGGGAGGCTGCCATTGAAAAATGAAAGTGGGCTGCGCGCTCGGCTACCGGCACAGATTCCGCCAACAGCATCGGGATCAGCGCCGTCCAGTCTGCATGGTAAACACCATCGGTGCTGGTTAATTCCAGCCGTGTCACGCGCCCCTGATCAAAATTCCCGTGGCTGGAAGCCAGGGCTTCGAACAGCATAGGTCCCTGGCCCTCGAAACTTGCCACTTTGCATACACCGCAAAGCGCGGCTGCGGCATCGAACAGACGTCCGGCAGCCGTCGTCTGCGGTGCATTTTTTCCCTGCCGCCAGAAGCTCGCCAACAACGGATCAGAGGCTTCCTCCAGCGGACAAGCCTGCCCGGATTCCCAGCAGATTGCCGCTGCGCTGCGCCAGGGTTCACGCCCCGCGCGTTCACCGCCGGGTATGCGGAAAGACCGGAAGCTCGCAAGCCGCCGCCATTGTCCGGGCCGGCCCGCCAGCGCCTCTCCGCCCCACAGGGAGCCATCCGGTCCGAGTCCGACACCGTCCCAGGTGAATACCAGCATGTCATCGAGCGCGCTGTTGATTGCCAGGGCTTCGGCATATACCGCCGAGGCATGGGCGTGGTGGTGGTAGACATCAGTGACCGGCAATTCCTGGCGGCGCGCCCAACGTGTTGAGGTGTAGCGTGGATGTGCGTCGCATACGATATGCGCCACTTCAACCTGGTAAAGCGCGGCCAGGTCCCGGATGCACTGCTCAAAGGTTTGCAGGCTGCGCGGGCTGTCCATTTCACCGATGTGCGGTGAAACAACGACCCGGTTATCCCAGGCCAGGGCAATGGTGTTCTTCATGTGGGCGCCGACGGCCAGCACGCGGTTTTTCCAGTCTGAAGGGCAATTCGAGTTCGAGTGGCGCCAGGCCACGGCCCTGGCGAACCGGCGCCGCCCGGCCATTGATCACGCGCACCACCGGGTCGTCTGCTGGCCGCACGATGTTCCTGTCATGGTGCAAAAAGGCATCGGCGACATGCGCCAGGCGTTGTTCGATATCCCGGTTGTCAGTCAATACGGGTTCACCACTGATATTGGCCGAACTTGCGACCAGCGGTGTACCAAAATCATTTAACAGCATGTGATGCAACGGGCTGTAAGGCAACATCGCGCCGACCTCGTTCAAACCCGGGGCGATGGCTTCGGAAAGCCCGTTACCCGGCTTTTTCCGCACCAGCACGATTGGCCGTGCCGCTGATTCGAGCAGTCCGGTCTCGACCCCGTCGGCCAGCAGGTATTGCCTCAAAGTGCCAAGTCGATCGCCGGGGACAGATGGAAACATCACCGCCAGTGGCTTATGCGGTCGGGGTTTGTTTTTTCGCAGGCGCCTGACCGCGTCGTCGCTACAGGCATCACAGACCAGGTGATAACCGCCGATTCCTTTTACCGCCAGCACTTTTCCCGCACGCAGCGTCGCGAGCGCGGCTTTCAATGCGGATTCATTCCCGTGTTCAATGACCTTGCCGGTTTCGCTGTAGCTCAGCTCAGGTCCGCAACGGGCACAGGCAACCGGTTCGGCATGGTAGCGCCGGTCGAGCGGGTCGGTGTACTCGGCGAGACAGTCGTCACACAGATCGAAGCCGGACATGCTGGTGTTGGGACGGTCGTAGGGCAGCGCCTCGATCAGCGTGTAACGCGGTCCGCATTGTGTGCAGTTGATAAACGGGTAGCGGTAGCGGCGGTTGCCCGGATCATGCAATTCGCGCAGGCAATCTTCACAGGTGAACAGGTCCGCAGGCAGGTGGATATCCGCATCGGCATCGGCCAGGCTGGGCCGGATCAGAAATTCCCCGATATCTGCACATGGCGTTTCAGACACGGACTGCAACACGGGCCGGGAAAGCACGGGCGCCGCACCGATCAGGGTATGGGTAAACGCTTCCAGGTCCTGCGCTTGCCCCTGTACGTGGATTTCGACGCGGCCCGATGAATTGCGTACCCAACCATGCAGGCCGTGGGCTTTTGCATGCCGGTATATGAATGGTCTGAAACCGACACCCTGTACGACACCACTCAGTATGATTTTCCTTGCTTGCCTGGGCGTTGAAGCGTTCATGGACGGTCGGGAAGGCTGGTCCGGCCGGGGAGCCGTGCCGGTTTCAATGCTCTGGACCATGCCGGTGACAGGACGATGCAGGAGCTGTTATCCCGGTGGAACATGTGAAGTCCGGCAGGCCTTAACCGGCCGCCCTTTTGCCGGCAGCAGCGTTTGCTTCACGCATACCGGCAGCCCACCAGATCCGGCATGCACCTTCATCCGATACCATGCACGGCCCGACCGGATTGCGTGGCACGCATGCTTTTCCATACAGACGGCATTGGTTCGGATAAATCCTGCCCAGCACGACGCTTGCGCAGTCACAACCCGGCGGCATCTCTCCGGCATGCTTGCGGGCCTCACAGGCCTGGGCCGGGAAACGTCTGCGCGCATCCTGTTGTTGGTATCGGCTCGCCAGCTCATAGCCGGATTTGGCGATTTTGCCCACCCCGCGCCAGTTTGCGTCCCCGACCACAAATGCTTCCTGCAGGCATCGCCGGGCCGATGGATTGCCGCCATCACGAACCAGTTCCGGGTAACAGTTATCCAGGAAAAGCTGCTTATCGATCAGTTGACGCATGACGGAATACAGGGCTGCCAGCAGGCTTTCCGGCGTGAACCCTGCAATGGCGGCGGGTATCTGGTGTCGCTCTACCACGAACTGCCACTCTTCCGGTCCCATCACGGTTGCCACGTGACCCGGCGCAATCAGGGCATCAAATCCGGCCTGGCCCGAATCGAGCAACATGGCGACGGCTGGCCAGGTCAGACGTCCCGATAAAAGGATAAACAGGTTGTCCGGTGCACCCTCGATCAGCATGGCGGCCACTGGTGCCATGGTTGTCTCAAAACCGGCGGCAAAGAATACGACCGGTATTGAGGGATTTTCCCTAGCCGTCCTTACGGCCTCCCCGGGGGTGGCGATCGGCCGGATATCTGCACCTTGTGCCTTTGCTTCCGCCAGTGTCCGCACCCGGCCTTTTGCAACATTGACCGGTACCCTCAGCATGTCGCCGAACGCGACCAGGATCAGTTTTTCGTTCAACGCCAGTTGTATGGCCTCGTAGACATCTTCCTCGGGACAGATACAAACCGGACAGCCGGGTCCGGGAATCAACTCGATATGAGCGGGCAGGGCACTGCGCAGACCGGCCATGCTGATCGAGCGTTCATGACCGCCACAGACATTCATGACCTTTATTTTGCGTTCGAACGGCAGTGAACGTATCCGCTCCAGCCATTGCTCAGCGGTCAATTTCATCGCCGCTGCGTTCAGGAAATCCCCGCGTCGTTGTGCGGGCCGGCAGCATGATGATGGTGATGTGTATGCGCGTGTGTGTGCGGTGCTTCCTTTGCCGCCCGCCGGGTCTGCCGGACGGCCTCGCGCAACCACTGCAGCCAGTCCTGCATGCCATCGCCGGATTTTGCGGAGACACGGATCAACGGCGCGGGATTGGCCAGGTTGCGGAGGTATGTTGCCGCGCGGTCCGGGCTGAAATCATCCAGCAGCGGCAACAGGTCGGCCTTGCTCAGCATGACCATGTCGGCAGTGCGGAACATGACCGGGTATTTTGCCGGTTTGTCATCGCCCTCAGGTACGGATAGCAGCACGATGTTTTTGTGCTGGCCGAGGTCAAAACTCGCCGGGCATACCAGGTTGCCGACATTCTCGATAAAAACGATATCAAGCGCCGAAAGATCGAGTTGGTGGACCGCCGCGTGCACCATGTGTGCATCCAGATGGCAGGCACTGCCGGTCGTGATCTGGATTGCCGTCACACCGTGGTCGCGTATACGCCTGGCATCGTTTTCAGTTTCGAGGTCGCCCTCGATGACCGCCATGCGAAACTCATCACCGAGGGACTCGATGGTCGCTTCCAGCAATGCTGTCTTGCCGGCGCCGGGTGATGACATCAGGTTGATGGCAACCACGTTATGGGCATTGAAATTTTCACGATTGTGCAGTGCCGCATGGTCATTTTCGTGCAACAGGCCATGCAGTACCGTAATCGCTTCGCGGCCGCTTTCGGTTTGTTCCAGCCTGCCGCCGGGCTTAAGCAGGTGTTCGTTCCCGGGGGTAATATTGCATCCGCATGTATCACACATCGTCAACTCCGAAAAACATGGTCTGTCTAAACAAGCGCTGCGTCGTCGGCTGCGAGCATCTGGTCATATAGGTCCCAGGCAGTTTGTGCTTCCTTTGGGGTGATCTTCTGAATGGCATAGCCGACGTGAACCACTACAAAGTCATCCACTTGCAGGGATTCATCCTGCAGCATAAACAGGCTGACATCGCGAAAAACACCCTTCGCCTCGCAGTTGGCTACGAAGCCATTGATCTCACAAATCTGCATGGGGATACCAAGACACATCGTCAGTCCGTCCGGTCAAGATTGGAAATTCATGCACTTACACTAATGCATGTGGCCGGCGACGCCCTTGATCTGAATCAATCGTGTGCCGAATCGCAGTGTCCTCAGGACGCTATACATTAGCGATCCTTAACATAATCTTGATCTGCGTCAATTTGCCACTGCTGGCCCTACCTTAAGATAAAAACACGGCAAAAGAGCAGCAGGTGTGAAATTATCCAACACGCTCATACTCGGTATCGGCAACACGCTTCTGCGTGACGAAGGTGCGGGTATACATGCCCTGAGCCTGCTCCAGTCTCAACATACAGATATACCCAACCTTACCTGCATCGATGGCGGCACACTGAGTTTCACCCTGGCCGCCTATATCGAAGATTGCGACAACCTGATCGTATTTGATGCCGCTGAATTAAAAGCACCACCCGGTACGGTAAAAACCATGGCGGGTGCGGACATGGACGCGTTCCTGGGGTCAGCCAGGCGCAGCCCCCACGAAGTCGGTCTTCTCGACCTGTTCGACATTGCACGCCTGACAGGGGCCTTGCCCGATAACCGCGCACTGATCGGTATTCAACCGGGACTTATCGATTGGGGTATGTCACCGACCCGTGAGGTTGAAAAGGCGTTGCCGCAAGCTGTTGAACAAGCCGTCAACCTGCTCGGACAGTGGCTCAAAACGCGGGGGCAGGAAACTGAAGACCATTTTTGCCGATTTGCAAAGTCCGTCAGGAAGGAAGTGACAGCCGGAGAAGTGACATGAGTCAAATGAGCACTGCAGCATTCAATATACACACCAGTGATGAGCTTACCTGGAACGCACGTCCCATCCTGTTCGAGGTCGGCATGCCCTCGAAGCGCTGGTGGAAAGCGGTGAGACCAGCATCATTGACCTGCGCAGCATTCCACTGGCGCCCGGAGAGGAAGAAACCATCATTCAGACGCTCGGTCAAGGCGAGGTCCTTGCCCGCCTGGATGCGCTGGGTCCGAGCGAAATCCAGGAAACCCGTTATGCCGGCGTCTGGCTGATTACGCACTACAACGTGGACAAGGCAATCGTCAGCCGTTTCATCGAAGTGACAAAACTGCCGGATATCCTCAAGTCTCAGCATGAGGATATGTCGAATGCATTATCTGAGCTTACCCGGGAACTGCTGACACATGACACGTATTTGTTTGCGGAGACGGACACATGAAGAAGGATTTATCTCCGCAAGGTGGAACCGGCATAAAAGGCACCCTCGGTGAAGCTTTGCGCAGCCAGGGTGTTTCCCGCCGCGGCTTTATGAAGTTTTGTGCAACCACGGCGTCGATGATGGCCCTGCCACCGGCCATGATACCAATGATCGCCAGGGCGCTGGAGCAGGCCAGGAGACCGTCGGTGATCTGGTTGTCGTTCCAGGAATGTACGGGTTGTACGGAGTCGCTGACACGTGCGCACACCACGACCATCGAGAGCCTGATATTCGACGCGATATCACTTGATTACCACCACACCCTGCAGGCTGCTGCAGGTACGGCCGCAGAGGCCGCCCGCGAAATGGCGATGGCAAGAGAATTACGGCAAATACCTGTTGATCGTCGATGGTTCGATTCCACTGGATAACCCCGGCTATTCGACCATTGCCGGTGTCAGCAATCTCGACATGCTGAGAGAAAGCGCCAAGGGGGCCGCGGCGATTATCGCGGTCGGAACCTGCGCCACCTACGGGGGGATTCCGCACGCACAGCCGAACCCGACCGGTGCCGTTTCCGTGATGGAAATCATCAAGGACAAGCCCGTCATCAATGTACCCGGTTGCCCGCCGATCCCGGTCGTCATCACCGGCGTGCTGGCGCATTACCTGACCTTTGGCTCCCTGCCTGAACTGGACCATATCGGCCGGCCCATGGCTTTTTATGGCCAGAGCATTCACGATCGCTGTTACCGGCGGCCATTCTATGACAAGGGCAAGTTTGCCGAGACCTTTGACGACGAGGGCGCGAAGAAGGGCTGGTGTCTGTACAAGCTCGGTTGCAAGGGCCCGACGACCTACAACGCCTGCGCGACGACCAAGTGGAATAACGGCACCAGTTTCCCGATCGAATCCGGACATCCCTGCCTGGGCTGTTCCGAACCGGATTTCTGGGATGGCGGCGGCTTCTACAGGGCGCTTTCCATGCCCACTGAAAACATTTCGAGAACAGCCGTGTACACGGCTGCCGGTGCGGTCGCTGCCGGGGCTGTGATCGGCACCCTGAATCGCGGCAAGAAAAAAGCCAGTAACAAGATCCATATCAGGACCACCATCGAAGATCTGAAAAAAGCAGAAACCGTTGGTGATGATTGATGTGCCTGGAAAGATGAGGAAGAGACAATGACCGAAATCGAACTTCTGAGCTGGGCGCGCGGACCGGGATTGCAGATCGCAAGCATCATTTTTGTAGCCGGTGTCGTGATCCGGATTTTCGAGATACTGGCACTGGGCAGGAAGGCCAACCTGGCCGAAGCCAAGGGCAGGGAGATGACCAGCGGTCTGCGCACCATATTCACGCGGACCATTCCCGACCGGACGACCTTCAGACGGTCCAGCGTAACGATCGTATCCGGTTATGTATTCCATATCGGTCTGTTTGTCGTTTGCTTCCTGTCCGCGCCACATATCCTGTTTCTGAAGGACATCATCGGTTTTGGCTGGCCGTCGTTGCCGACACCGGTGATCGATGCTTTCGCGGTCATCACCATCATTGCACTGCTGGCAACCCTGGTAAACCGCCTGACCAACAAGGTCATGCGTTTCCTGACCAATTTCGAGGACCTGTTAACCTGGGGATTGACCTTTCTGCCTGTCATTACCGGATACGTAGCGTTTCACCGGATCGGCCTGACTGCGCCGACGTTGCTGGCCGTTCACCTGTTGAGTGTTGAATTATTACTGGTGATATTTCCCTTCACCAAGCTGATGCATGCATTTACCCTTTTCCTGGCGCGCTGGTACAACGGCGCGATATCCGGCTACAAGGGGGTTGCGTCATGAGCGCCTCGATCGAAAAGGGCATCAATGCCCTCAAGCGGCAGGTGGATTCGACAGTTGCGGCTTTTTTCAGCAGTTGCGTGCATTGCGGCCTGTGTGCCGAGGCCTGCCTGTTTTATACCGAAACGGGTGATCCGAAACGCACACCGATAAACAAGACGGAACCACTGCGTCGTATCTGGAAATCCGAATTCACGTTGATGGGCCGCGTCGGCAAGGCACTGGGCCTGAGTAAGAAGGTCGATGATCAATTCCTGCAGGAGTGGCAGGAACTGGTCTACGACAGCTGTACCCTGTGCGGACGCTGTTCGATGGTCTGCCCGGTGGGTAATGACATTGCACTGATGATCCGCAAGACCCGCGAGGGCATGGCGGCGGCAGGCCAGGCGCCCGCGGGTCTGATTGGTGCGACCACCCGCGCGGTGACCATTGGTAGTCCGATGGGTGTGAAGTGGCCGGCCCTGAAGGCACAGATCAAACACGTCGAGGAAGACACGGGTTTGAAAGTTCCGGTCGATGTCGCCGACGTGGATTACATGTTGCTACTGTCGTCCATGGAAATCATGAATTTCCCGGAATTTATCGAAGCGGTTGCAAAAGTGTTCGACAAGGCCGGTGTCAGCTGGACGATATCCTCCGAGGCGTTTGAAGCCACCAACAGCGGTATCCAGATCGGGGTTTCTGATATAGCGGCGGTGCTGGTGCAACGTATTGTCGATGCGGCTGAAAAACTCAGGGTGAAGACGGTTATAAGCCCGGAATGCGGCCACGCCTATATGGCCATCCGCTGGGATGGACCCAACCTGGTCGGCAAGTCATTCAGTTTCAAGGTGCGTCACATACTGGAAGTACTGGATGACCTGCGAAAAGAGGGCCGATTGAAAATCACGGGCAAGGATTCCCGCAAACTGACCTACCACGACCCGTGCCAGATTTCGCGGCGTGGTGGGGTCATCAACGAACCACGCAACCTGATCAAAATGTTCGCCGACAATTTCGTGGAAATGCCGGATGCGGGCAAGATGAACTGGTGCTGCGGCGCGGGTGGCGGTGTCAGCGCAAACGAGCGCGCCGATGAGATACGTCTGAAGGTCTTTGAACGCAAGAAAGCTCAGCTTGACACCGTCAAGCCGGATGCCATCGTCAGTGCGTGTTCCAACTGCAGGATTCACCTCGAAGACGGCCTTGAGGAATACAACATGGATATCCCGTTGTTGAGCCTGACGGAAACAATTGCGGAACACCTGGCAGAAAACTGATTGCGCAGGAGCAGGATAAAATGAATGAAATACGCAATGAAACGGATTTCAGAGAAGCACTTGAGCCCCTGGATGACGTGCGTCAAAGACAGGTCGCTGCCTTATTCGTGCAACACGTTCTTCCGCTGAGTGCGGACAAACGTCTCGAGCGCGTGCTGAAAACAGCCGCGGATGAAAAAGCCACCGGGGAGGAACTGGCAGGCGCCCTGAAATCCGCCCATGCCGTAACCTTTGACAGCCATGCAAGGTGCGGGGCCGAAGGTCACTGGTCTGACCAGGCCGGCTATTTTGTCGCCCGTGCGGCGGTCGCGGCGGTTACACCCTCGATGCATTCGAGGGCAGGCGGACCCGCTTGGCAGGCAGCCATGAGTGCACGCATGGCCCACACCAGCATGTTGATAGAAGATGCCTCCGGCCAGTCAGCACATAGCGAATGTGAATGGCAGTACCAGGCCTTGTCCGACTACCTGAACGACTAAGCAGGAAGAGTGAAATGAGCGAGCGCATCGTAGTTGATCCCATCACCCGTATTGAAGGCCATTTGCGGATTGAGGCCCAGATGGAGGGCGACAGGATTGTCAGCGCCTGGTCTTCCGGCACCATGGTGCGTGGTATTGAAATCATACTCCGTGACCGTGACCCGCGTGACGCATGGGCGTTTGCACAACGCATCTGCGGTGTGTGCACGCTGGTTCATGGTCTTGCCTCGATTCGTTCGGTGGAGAACGCACTCAATTACCCGGTGCCAAAAAACGCGGATTTAATCCGCAACCTGATGTCGGGCGCGCAATACATTCACGACCACGTCATGCATTTCTACCATCTGCACGCCCTCGACTGGGTCGATGTTGTGTCGGCCCTCGGCGCCGACCCGAAGGCGACATCGGAACTCGCGCAATCCCTGAGTAATTACCCGAAATCGTCGCCCGGTTACTTTGCCGATATGCAGAAGAAACTAAAGGTCTTTGTAGAATCCGGGCAGCTGGGTATTTTCGCCAATGCTTACTGGGGCCATCCCGCATACAAACTGCCGCCGGAGGTGAACCTGATGGCGGTTTCCCATTACCTCGAGGCGCTGGCCTGGCAACGTGATGTGGCGCGTCTGCACACCATATTTGGCGGTAAGAACCCGCATCCCAATTTTGTCGTCGGCGGTGTTCCGTGTGCAATCGATCTGAACTCCGATTCCGCCATCAATGCGAAAAAGCTCTCGCAGGTCCAGGATATCATCAACCAGATGAAGGTCTTTGTTGAGCAGGTCTATGTGCCCGATACACTGGCGATTGCGGGCTTTTACAAGGATTGGGGCAGCCGCGGTGAAGGTCTTGGCAACTTCCTGACCTATGGTGACTTTCCTGCCAACGGCATGGATGATCCAACGGCTTTCATGATCCCGGCCGGCGCCATTCTGAACCGCGATCTTGGCACCATACACGATGTTGACATGCATGCCGCCGACGAGATCCAGGAGTACATCTCACATTCGTGGTACGACTATCAGGACGGCAAGAATACCGCTTTGCATCCCTACCAGGGTGAGACCCGTTTGAATTACACCGGTCCAAAACCACCCTATGACTTTCTTGACGTGGAGCAGTCGTATTCGTGGATGAAATCACCACGCTGGAAAGGTCACGCGATGGAGGTCGGTCCTTTGGCCCGGGTCCTGATGTTATATGCAACCGGTCACGAGCAGACCAGGGAACTGGTCGATATGACGCTGTCTACGCTTGATGTCCCGGTTGAAGCGTTGTTCTCAACACTCGGGCGCACGGCGGCACGCACACTGGAGACCAAGATCTTCGCCGATGCCATGCAAGGCTGGTACGACAGCCTGATCGCCAATGTCAGGGCAGGTGACACGCGTACCTTTAATGATGCGCTTTGGGAACCTTCAAGCTGGCCCAGGCGGGCCCAGGGTGTCGGATTCATGGAGGCGCCCCGTGGTGGTCTGGCCCACTGGATTGTGATCGAAGACGGGACCATCAAGAACTACCAGGCCGTAGTCCCCAGCACCTGGAACGCGGGGCCGCGTGACGCCAATGGCCAGGCGGGCGCCTATGAAGCAGCCCTCGAAGACAACCACCAGCTTTACGACGTCAATCAACCGATAGAAATACTCCGCACCATCCATAGCTTTGATCCCTGTATTGCCTGTGCAGTACATTTGAGCGATGCGGATGGACAGGAAATTATCAAGGTCAAAGTACGTTAGGATGGGTACCAATCACAAAGGAAAACACGACATGCGAGCAAGAAAATTTCTGACGATTTCGGGTGTGCTTGCACTCCTGCTTTCGGCTCCGGCCCTGGCGCATATCACCGAGCCCGGCGGCGTTTTGCCACACATTTTCACGGGTGAACACCTGTTGATCCTGATTATCGTCGGCGTGTGCGTGGCAGTCATCAGCAGATTCCACAGCCGCTCGCGGTAAAAACTCACGGCACCGGATCATGTCCGCCTTCGCAAAAAGGCTGGCAGCGAAGAATTCTTTTCAGACCCAGCCAGCTGCCCCTGGCCGCACCGTATTTTTCAATCGCCTCTTTCGTGTACTGTGAACAGCTTGGCGTAAACCGGCAATGCTGTCCCAAAAACGGACTTAAAACCAGCTGGTACATGCGTATCATGGCGAGAAGAATCTTCTTCATTTTTGCATCAAGGGTCTGTCAACCCTTCGGGACATGGTCATTTTTCCGCAGTACGGCGTTGCATTGTCGCTCATGTACCCTGGGTACACCATGTTCGATACGCCTTGTCGTGCAAAAAAAATGTCCGTTGTCGATGGGTATCCGCGTGGTGTTGGCAGACCCTAACCCGGCAAAAACCGGTCGCGGATAAAAAACACTTGCCGTATCTTCCCAGTTAAGATATAAAACTGCACCTTGATCGAGTCGTCTAATGGCTTGATTTTAATAAAAATATATAATAATCAATAGATTACGTTATATATGATCAGATTTTCAAGGAGTTATTAAACCGATATGACTGTTAAAACGGTAAAATTACCCAAAGGATACAAGCCATCCACTGACGAAGAGTACATGAATCCCCGGCAAATAGAATACTTCAGGCAAAAATTGCTTACCTGGAGGGATGAACTGGTTGAAGAGTCGCGTGAAACCATCAGCAATTTGCAGACCGAGGTGCGAGATGTGGGTGATGAAGCCGAACGCGCAACGCGGGAAACGGAAAACAGTCTTGAATTGCGTACCCGTGACCGCTATCGCAAACTGATCAACAAGATCAACAAGACGCTGGCGCGTATCGATGATGGTGAATACGGGTACTGCGAGGAAACAGGGGAAGAAATAGGTTTGCAGCGACTGGAAGCACGTCCGATCGCCACCCTGTGTCTGGACGCCCAGGAGCGTTGGGAAATACGTCAAAAGCAATTGGGCGACCCAGGCGCATAAACACCCTTGCATCATCCGGCACAATACCGGCTCTTCACTTTTTCTCCAGATAAGCACTCGCGGCGTTATTGATGGCTTGCAGCATGGCGTGCAGGCCATTGGCGCGTGTGGCTGAAAGATGCTGCTGCAAACCGATGGCGCCGATGAAATCCGCTTGGGTATTGACGATCTGTTCAGCAGAGGCGCCTGAATAAACCTGGATCAACAGGGCGATCAAACCGGAAACAATGGCTGCATCACTGTTGGCGCGTATCCTGACCTCATTGGCATCACCTTCGATGATCAACCAGACTTTTGACTGGCATCCTGGCAACAGGATGTCATCTGTTTTTTCGCCATCGGCCATGGGTTTGAGCGTCTTGCCGAGGTCTATCAGGTACTGGTAGCGATCCATCCAGTTATCAAACAGGCTGAAGTCGCTGATGATGTCCTGCTGTGCTTGTCGCGGGTCGTGCATTACTTTTTCCTGTTACAGACCACTACTTATCACTGCGGCGCCAGCGTGTGCCGTCGGCGACGTCTTCGAGGGTGATGTCCATCGCTTGCAGTTGCGACCTGATCTCATCGGCCCGGGCAAAGTTCCTTGCCTTGCGTGCGGCGTTGCGCTCCTCGATCAACTGTTCGATCAGGGCATCATCGAGTCCCCGGGTATCGCCTGCGAGCCATTCCGCCGGGTCCTGTTGGAACAAACCGATCAGCGCGCCTGCAGCCAGCAGGTTGCCTGCCGACTCACGGGCTGCGTTCGCATCGGCAGCATTGGCCAGTTTTTTTGCTTCGCTGTTGAGTTCTGCGAGCGCATCGGGTGTGTTCAAATCGTCCAGCATCGTGGCCATAAACTTTTTGGGCACGGTCGCTGAGGGCTCAAGCGGGCCGAATTTTTCATTGGCATCGCGTATCACCCCGTAAACACGGTTGACGGTACGCTGCGCCCGGGCCAGCGCTTCCTCGGACCAATCCAACGGCTGGCGGTAATGGGCGCTCAGCAACAGGTAACGCAGAACCTCTCCAGCGTTATTTTTGAGCAATTCGTGAACCACCAGGGTGTTGCCAAGCGATTTCGACATCTTGCTCCTGTTGATCGTGACAAACCCGTTGTGCATCCAGTAATGGGCAAAGATCTTTCCGCCGTGCGCGCAGACGCTCTGTGCAATCTCGTTCTCGTGGTGGGGAAACACCAGGTCCTGGCCCCCGCCGTGGATATCGATGCTTTCGCCGAGATGAAACTCGGACATCACTGAACATTCCAGGTGCCAACCGGGCCGCCCCCAGCCCCAGGGGCTGTCCCAGCCTGGCTGCGGATCCACCGATGGTTTCCAAAGGACAAAATCACCCGGGTGACGCTTGAAATCAGCAACTTCGACCCTGGCCCCGGCGATCATGTCGGTGAAGTCCCGACCGGACAAGGCCCCGTATTCGGGAAATGATTCAACCGAGAACAGTACGTGGCCGTCGGCTACATAGGCGTGACCGCTTTCGACCAGTCGTTGAACCATGCGGATCATCTGCGGTATATGTGCAGTGGCACGTGGCTCAATGGTCGGTGTGCCGACACCCAGCGCGGCCATGTCCTGGTGATAGATTTCCGTATAATGTCTGGATATGACTTCAATCGGTACGTTCTGCTCGGCCGCCGCCGCATTGATTTTGTCATCGACATCGGTGATATTGCGCGCATAGACAACCAGCGGGTAGCGGGTCGAGAGTATCCTGTACAAAAGGTCGAATATCACGGCTGGCCGCGCGTTGCCAATGTGCGCATAGCTATAGACGGTCGGTCCGCAGACATACAGCGTTACACGTTCGGGATCCTGTGGTACAAAGACCTGTTTTTCACGTTGGAGTGTGTTGTACAGCAGGAGTGGTTCAGTTTGGGCCATGGTTTTGATCTGGGTTCTGTTTCGACGAAAATGAATTAATCATTTTAGCAATATTATCGGGTAAAGAGGCAATCACAATGACGGCAGGTAAAATTATTTCAGAAGGTTATCGGGCCCACGTAGCTGAGTTGCAGCGGCGTTGGGAAAACGCACTCCAGGCCGAGAGTTTTGACGCGGCCCTGATCCACGCAGGCAGCATGCTGGCCAGCTTCCTCGATGACTATGAATACCCGTTCCGTTGCAACCCTCATTTGCTGTGGTGGGCGCCGTTGACCCATCACCATGACAGCGCCCTGTTGATCCGTCCCGGACGGCGGCCGAAGCTATTCTATTACCAGCCGGATGACTACTGGTATTCGCCGCCGGCGGATCCCGAATCCTGGTGGGCTGATGAATTTGAAGTCGTGTCTGTACGCGAAGCCGATGCCTGGAAGCAAGCGGGAATCAATGCACGCACCGCCTGCATCGGTGATGCGCCAGCGCTTGCGGAGACCGTTGACAGCGCCCAGCTGAACCCTGCGCGTCTGCTCAACAGGATTCACCTGGAAAGGACGCGTAAAACCCCTTATGAAATTGCCTGCATGGCGGAATCTGCCCGCCTGGGGGCCATAGCGCATACCGCCGCAGAGCAGGCCTTCAGGCAGGGTCTGAGCGAGTATGACATCCATCAGCGTTATTGCATGTCTATAAAAATGGTCGATGCGGAACTGCCCTATGGCAATATCATTGCACTGAATGACCACAGTTCCATCCTGCATTACCACGGTCACGAGCAACATGTGCCGGAGACGGTGCGCTCATTCCTGATCGATGCCGGTGCAACCGTGCATGGCTATGCCTGCGATATCACGCGTACCTATGCTGCACAAGCGGGTGAGTTCGCGGATTTGATCGCGGCGATGGACGCTGTACAGCAATCATTATGTGCGGCGGTGGTTGCGGGTCTCGATTACCGTGACCTGCATTTACGAGCTCACCTGGATATTGCCGGGATATCTGAAGGACTTCGACCTGATCAGGCCATCCGCCGAAGACGCGGTGGCGTCCGGCCTGAGTGCCGTTTTCTTCCCGCATGGCCTGGGACACTACCTCGGCTTGCAAACACATGATGTCGCCGGATTGATCGCAGATGCGGAAGGCACGCCGATTCCGCGTCCTCAGGGTCACCCCTTTCTGCGTCTGACCCGCACCCTTGAGGCCGGCAACGTGCTGACCATCGAACCGGGTTTGTATTTCATTGAACCCCTGCTGCGCAAGTGGCGGGAAAATGGAGATGTCGGGCGCCATCAACTGGGACAAGGTTGAGCAACTGGCACCCTACGGGGGGATTCGTATTGAAGACAATATGGTGGTTACCGGTGGTACGCCGAGGAATCTGACGAGGGAGGCTTTCGCGTCGCTGCAGGCTGCGTAATTCATTGCGCAGCTTCAGTCGTTAACCAGCCCCAGTCCTTTTAACTGGCTCACCGGTAACTGGCTCACCGGACCATGATTCCAGATGGTTGCCTGGCTATCGATCAATTTCTGCTTTTCCGGGCTGGCCAGTCTTTCGACGGCTTCCTCGACCCTGGCATCCGCGATCGTCTTGCTGACCAATTCATCCAGTTTGGTGATATAGGGCTCGCCTATGATTTTGCGCATGACCTTGTTGGCGGCGGTCAGGTCGTCCGGAAACAGGTGTTTTCCGGATTGCATCCGGTAGAGATCCGACAATGTTTGCATGGAAGATAAAGAGCAATAGGCGTCATCCAGCAAACCAAAGATGCCGAGGTTGTCCGGGATGACGTCATCGTCTTCAATCCAGTAGGATTCGATCATTTGCAGGATGACTGTGATTTCGGTTTCCAGCCCGACATTCCTGGCTGAAGTCCAGGCCACGGTCAGCAAATAGGGAACCTGTTCCAGGTAGTTGTAAATGAAACTCGCACCGTGGGCCAGTTCCACCGCATCCGGTGTCGCGCCGTGCTGCCTGGCGACCTTTTTCAGAAGCTTTTGCAGGTCAGACGCCGAGCGGTGATCGGCGAACTGCCTGGCGATAATTTTTTGGATTTGTGCGGTATCCATGCGTCTTTAAATCAATGGTTTATACTGGTTTTCCATGTGTGACTGGAATTATTTTCCAACTAGTTTAGCAATTTGCGGTGGATGAAGTCAGTGCTGTATGTTTTCCAAACGAATTCAGTGCGTGTAATTCTGGCAGTTGTCCGCTAAGGTTGCCGTTTTCCGACAGGTCTGGGATTGTTCAGTGCTACTTCTTGCCATTATTTCTTTGTTTATCGGTCCGGTATTGTACCAGTGGATACGCAGGGGCGGTTTTGCGGCCAAGGCATTTGATACCCTGATCATTGCCGTGCTGATTCTGCTGATGGCCTTTTTTTTGATCCCTGAATCATGGGCCGAGCTTGGCTACAAGTCGGTTGCACTGATCCTGGCCGGCTACCTCGTACCGGGTCTGCTCGAGCACATGATCAAGAAAGCTGCGCATACGCTGCACCTGGTGAGCCTGTTGCTGGCCCTGACGGGTCTGGCCCTGCACGCAATGCTGGACGGCGCTGCATTGAACAGCGGTGACGGGGCGGCCGCAAGTAATCTTTCGCTGGCTGTCGTATTACACCGGCTGGGCGTTGGCATGATGATCTGGATGATGGTTCAACCCCTGTTCGGCAAAAAAATGGCCTTCGCGGTGCTCGTGTTTGCCTCACTGGCGACCGTGGCTGGATACCTGCTTTCGGAGGTGCTCGTAGCTCTGGAAGGGCAATACGCCACGTCAGTCATCCAGGCCCTGATCATCGGAATGCTGGTCCACAGCCTGATACATCGAAATCACGGCGCAAGTCACCATCACTAATTATCAGGGTTTCGCCCGACCGGCGTGCGATAATACCGACATGTTTGTTTATATATTACAGCTTGTTTATATATTACAGCGCAACACCCCCTGGTTTGTGTAATATGCGATTTGACCGTCTTCTTCAATCCCTCTGTCTTTGCCTTGTGCTGTTCAGCGCCGGAGCAGTGGCTGATCAGATTGAATACGTGGTATCCGGCGTGAATGAACCCATGCTGAGCAATGTACGTAACCGCGTGGAGGCTTTTCGTATTGGCAACAGCGCCAGGCTCAATGCGAGGTTGCGACGTAAACTGACAAAGGACGCGGTGGAGGCGGCAACTGCCGCGATGCGTCCCTATGGTTATTTTCACCCGGTTGTTGATGCTGATATTGCCAGGAAGGAAGCCGGTGTGTGGTTGTTAAGTGTCAGTCTGCAGGCCGGTCCGCCGGTATTGGTGCAGGACATGCAACTCGAACTGACCGGACCGGGCGCCGGACTTGAAGCGCTGCAGACGTGGTACAAGGATTTTCCCCTCGCCGAAGGCAGTGTACTCAATCAGCAGGCCTGGGATAAAGCCAAGATCGAGGTGATGGATATACTCGAGCAGGCGGGTTATCTGAAGGCGGAATTCAGCCGCCACGAGATCCGCGTTGACGCGCTGGCCAATACGGCCCGTCTGGAATTGGCAGTGGACACCGGTGTCCGCGCCGTGATGGGCAATGTGTCATTCAAACAGGATATCGTCAGCGATAAGGTGCTGGCCGGTCTGCGGCGATTTCAAACAGGGTGATCCATACGATTCATTACTACTCGAAAAATTCCGGCTGGACCTGTGGAGATCCGGGTATTTCGAGGATATCGAGGTGGTTGAACGCCGCGAGTTGGCGGCGGATCCGCCGCGTGTTGACCTCGAAGTAAATTTCAAACCCCGTAAAAAGAACACCTACCAGGGCACACTCGGGTTTGGCACCGATACGCTCGCCCGCCTGCAGTTTTTCTGGGGCCGGCACTTGCTTTCACCCCGTGGCGATGATTTCGATGTGGGTTTGGGTTGGCAACAGCAGGATAATCAATTCAGTCTGCTGGCCAATTACCGTCTGCCGCGTGAAACGGAAATCCGCCAGTTCTGGATTGCTTCGGCGGGTCTCAAGGCGGAAGACCAGACGATGGAAGTTTCGGCCACCGATAACCTTGAGAACCAGTTCAATATTGCCCGTGGCACGGTTAACGACTACTGGTTAAAAGCTGGTATAACCAGGGCGCGGAACATGCGCGGCGGTCTTCAGCAATTATTCGAAACACCCTATGCCCAGTTCCTGCACGAGCAACGTGATTTTCAACCGACCAATAACCTGAACCTGGAAACAGGTGACTTTCCCGGGTCACAAGATTTTTATGACCTGCTGAAGGAGACCAGCGACACACTGATCTTTGGCCTGGACTGGGACTGGCCGGAAATTCGGGACAGCAGTTTTCAGACCGTCGGTCACCATGAGCGTGCCTGGATATTTACCTCGAATGAAACCTGGGGTTCGGACCGTGATTTCACCCAGGTGTACCTGTCCAGTCGCTGGAATTTCCTGGCCACAGACCGATTGAAAATACTGCTTAGGGCCGAGGCCGGTTATAGCAACGCAAACAGTGCAACTGTGCAGGTGCCGGCGGATGATACATTGTTGAATATTTCCGTCACCGAATTACCCACCCTGTACCGCTTCAAAGCAGGCGGTAGCCGCAGTGTTCGCGGCTACGCATACAACAGCCTCGATACCAACGGACTGGGTTCCAACAACATCCTGACAGCCAGTGCTGAAGCTGAGTATCAAATTCATAAACACTGGAGCGTGGCCGCGTTTGTCGACGTCGGCAATGCCTTCGAAAGCTGGAGCAGTCCCAAGCTGAAACTGGGTACAGGCGTTG
This sequence comes from uncultured Gammaproteobacteria bacterium, assembly GCA_963727635.1. GTDB lineage: Bacteria > Pseudomonadota > Gammaproteobacteria > Xanthomonadales > SZUA-36 > SZUA-36. The sequence goes on from CAVSHP010000015.1 coordinate 625,729, forward strand.
GATTGCGCTGGTACTCGGTTATCGGCGTCCTGCGTCTGGACTTCGCACAGGGGTGGGATCTGCAAGGTGATCCCTGGCGGATTCACCTGACAATCGGGACCACGCTGTTATGAAGCGTCTATTCGCAATTTCACGCAAAAGAGCCATGCTGGTGGGTCTGCCCCTCATGCTCATCGTGTTGTTGGCGGTTCCTGTCTACTGGCTTTTGCATACATCGCCAGGCGCAGCCTGGTTGTGGAGCAGGGTTGAAGGGCTGGAGGCGATCGATGTGACTTACACGCAGGTCAACGGTGACCTGGCCAGCGGTTTTACTATCCAGGATCTGAAATATCGCTCTGACGGTCTTGACCTGTCGGTCCGCCGCGTGGAAATCCAGGCGAGTGCCGCTTGGTGGCCAGTGTCGATCGAGGTGCAAAAACTGACCATGTTGGATACCGATGTTTTCATCCATGCGGGCAAATCCGCTGCAGAACAGACAAGTGACATCACTCAAACCAGCAGTGTGCTGGGCGCGCTTGAACTGCCGGTGCCGCTGAAAATCAGGGATGCGGTCCTGACCAATATCAATCTCAGGCAGGAAGATGATCCTGCGGTCATGGTGGTTGAATCAATCAGGTTTGGGGCGGCGTTGGACAAGCGGCTGGTCGTGGACCACCTGGACATTCTGTCGGCTGCGCTTGAGACGGGTCTTAAGGGATACCTGGCGCTCACTCCGCCTTACGAACTATCCGTTGAAGCGGCAGGTCGACTTGATTATCCCGTGGGAGCCTTTGCAACGGATTTATCCTTGCCATTCAGGTTGGAAAGTTCCGGTGACCTGGACAGGCTGACGTTGAAATTGACCAGTGCGGAAAATGGCCTGCAATTCGGCGGAGAAATCTTTGATCCGCTTAATCACCTTCATTGGAACCTCAATGCGGCCTTGGATTTCCTGAAGTTACCGGAAGAAATCAACCAGCAGGGTATTGCATTGTCTGAAATCAAGCTGGTCAGCCGGGGCGATTTAGACGGGTGGTCTTTTGGCCTTGATTCGGCAGTGCGGGCGGACCAGTTGCAGGATGCCCGGATGGTCATTTCCGGCACGGGCAGCAACGGCGGTATTGAAATCACGGATGCGACCCTGACCGGGCCGGGGCTGGATTTGGGGGTCAGTGGAAAACTGGATTGGTCGGCACAGACGGTAGCTGCGCTAAAAACGGAGATCAGGCAACTGGATTTATCGCCATGGCTGCCCGGCTGGCCCGCCGGTGAAGGGTTGGCGGGTGTACTTGAGCTGAACTGGTCGGATAAAAGTCTGAAAATTCCGACCGGCCGGCTGGTTTTTGAAGGCACCGGGACAACACTCGATATCGAAGCTGATATCGATATCGAGGCAGATACCGTCAGCGCCCGGCTGGACTGGAGCAAGCTGGCGTGGCCCCTGACCGGTGCTGCAAAAACCTTCTCAAGCCGATCGGGCCACCTGGATGTCAGCGGCAGTATCAATGACTGGCTAGCCAGTGGTCAGCTGGACATACAACTGGGGGATTACCCGCAGGGCCGGTTTGAAATAAAGGGTGGCGGCAACCGGACCTCCACGCGGCTCAATATTCCCAGCGGCGAGATACTGGGGGGTGTCGTAAGCGGCGAAGCGGGCGCCGACTGGTCCGACGGATTGAGTTGGGAAGCCGCTATCCACGCCAAGGGTATCGATCCCGGGCCACTCCTCGCCGATTGGCCAGGGCGGCTGGACGGTGAGATTCAAATCGTGGCCCAAAGCGCGCCGGAGCAGGTTCAGATCAATATTGCCGCATTGCAGGGTGTTATACGCGGGGTTGCCATTAATGCCCGTGGCGGTATTGAGATGACGGAGTCCGGCCTGGTCTTCAATTCCATGGAAGTGCACACGGATGATGCCGTGCTGGAACTGGACGGGGCAATGTCTGATCCTGCCGGTGCGGCGTTCAAATTCAATGGGAATCTGCCCTCCATGCTGTTACAGGACGCCCGCGGCCAGGTTCAGTTGCAAGGGCGATATTCAAGTTTAGCTGCCCACCCCCTGCTGGAATTACAGATGCATGCGCTTGACTTTAGCTGGGACGGACTCAGTGTCGGTGACCTCACCGTCAGCACTGCCGCAGCAGGGACTGCGGAATCCCCAGCGGTTCTGCAACTGGATGCCTCTTCGCTGGCCTGGAAGGATGTGCTGCTGGATGAACTTTCCCTGACCGTCAACCCGGTGGACGAAGCATTTGAACTGCGGCTCATGCTGGTGGACAAGAACATCGTAATGAACAGCGTGATGACGCTGACGCCGGAAAACAGGAACTTCGATTTAAACAGCGACTGGCACGGCGTGCTTACCGGACTTGATGTGGATCTCGGGCCCGCCTACAGTTTCGGGCTGTTGCACCCGGCAGCTTTTGCCTGGTCATCAGGTTCGATTTCGATGGAACCATTGTGCCTGTCAGAAAGCGCCGGCCCATCCCTGTGTGTCGACATTGATTATCAAGCCAATGGTGACTGGTCAATGGTTGCCGATGCCACGGCCGTTCCGCTTGATTATTTAAGGGATATCCTGGAGCTGGATGTCCAGTTCGAACAAGTTGCTCGATGGCCATTTGGAATGGCATCAGTTGCATGGCCAGGCCCCGACCGGTGGCGCCGAGTTCCGCATTACTGCCGGCCGGATACTGGATCTTCTCGATGATGAAGTACTGGCCAGGACAGATGAAGGCAGGTTCGCGTTCACCCTGCAAAATGGCAATCTGGAGTCAGGAGTCCTGGATATTAAGTTGCCTGGAATCGGATTTATCGACGTGAATTTCGATGTCCTGGACATCGCTGCGGGTGGCCGACAAATGCTACAGGGTCGGGCGGTCACACGTCTGGATAAACTCACGCTCGCCGGTCAAGTGGCCTTGCCCGGTGTGGATGCCGTCGACGGTCAATTCGAATCGGATATACAAATCGGCGGAAGCCTTGCGAATCCGGAGTTTGACGGTGGCTTCAAGATTTCTAATGGATTGATCGACTATGCCCCGATCGGTCTAAAGCTGGAAGATATTGAAATTCACGGCCAGGTGCAGAACCGTGACCGGGGTGATTTTAGTGGCAGTTTCAGGGCAGGTGAGGGTGTTGCTTCCATCAGCGGAGATTTTCACTTTGATGAGGCTGGAAGTGCACAGTTGGATGTTGAACTGGCGGGTGATCAGCTCCTGCTTATCAATACGGACGAGCTAAAAGTCTTCGCTGAACCGGAGCTTAAAATTGCCCTTGCGCCCAACCGCATGGATATCAACGGACGTATCACGATTCCCAAAGCAAGCTTGACACCGGAAAAACTGGAGCTCGAAGAGGTCAGGGACAGCGAAGACCTGGTCATCGAAAACGTCGGGACCGAGCCCGACGCTGCTGCAGTTGAAGCACCTGCGAAGAACCGGATTTTCGGCCAGTTGGAGGTCACATTGGGTAAGGATGTGTTGGTCAAGGTACCTGATATTGAAGCTAAAATCACCGGTAGTACGGTGTTCAACTGGACTGGTGAACGTGTACCGATGGCCAAGGGCAGTTACAGGATACGAGGCAAGGTGGACGTTTACGGACCGACGCTGCGGATCAACAACGGGACGGTCAGTTTCCCTGATGTGCCGGCTGATAACCCACTGCTGAACATCCGCGCCGGACGGGATATTTACGGCAATACACAGATCCGTTCCGCCGGTGTCCAGGTCATTGGCACTCTCAAACGCCCGGATCTGGAAGCCTATACCGTCCCGGTTACCAACGAGGACCGGGCCTGGGCGCTGCTGGTGACCGGCAACGATTTTGACCAGTCGCAGGGGGTCAGCGGGTTCGATCTCGGCACCTACATCGCACCAAAACTGTATGTCAGTTATGGCATCAGCCTGTTTCAAAATGAAAATGTCATCAGCGCCCGGTATGACCTTAAAAAGGGTTGGGGTGTCAAGGTGACCTCCGGTCAGCGTGAAACCGGCCTGGATGTCTCCTATACCATAGATAAGTAAGGAACCCTCGAGTTGCACCCGTGTCCCGGCCCTGGCTTGTCCAGGCATAGCCGGACTTGAACTTCCCTCAACCAATAGCGCTGCTATTGATTTCGTTCCAGTCCGGCGCCCAGCTGCACCTGTCCTGCGCCAGGTTCCAGAACCCGGGAACAACTCGAGGGTTAGCCGTATTGCACCCGTGTCCCGGCCCTGGCTTGTTCGGGCACTGTGCGACCTCGGCGCCCCGACCACTAGACCACCTAGGCTTCCACACAGCGGGTGAATCAAAGTCCAAACTTGGTTCGGTGAATTGCACCAAGCGTTCGAATGTTTTATCACTGTAAAAGAAAACGGACCCTTTAAGGGTCCGTTTTCTTTTTTTCCGGTGTGAAAACCGGATTTACAGGGCGATCAGAAAGCGTATTTCGCTGAGAAGATCAAACGTGTCAAGTCGCCGTCAAGACCCCATTCAATCTCACGATTGGCGTACAAAAATTCCAAGCCGAAATCGAGCTTGGGTTGTGGGCTGTAAATGATGTTGGCGTGATAACTGATCACGTTCTTGGTGGCGCTCATACCGGTCAGGTCGGTATTGTTGTCAATCGCCAGGTAACCAATGGTCAAGTTACTCCGCCAGGTATCATTCCAGAGATGACGGTAGGAGCCGAAAACACCGGTCTGATCAATGGCTTTCAAATTACCATCTGCATCAATAACGGCGCCGTTGGAGGTATTCAGGCCTATGTAGCGTCCGATGCCCTTGCCCCAGTTGGCCATCCAGCGAAAATCATCCTTGTTGGCGAAAGTAAATTTTCCGGACAGGCTAAGGGAGAAGCTGCTCGCGGAGTCGTTGATGTCCATGCCGCCTGATGGACCATCGTACCTCAGTTGCCGGTACATACCGGCAGCTGAGAATGAACCCCAGTCACCCTTCATGTTATAACGCAATACCGTGTCGGGAACCGTATTGTCGTCTCCAACGAGCCGGACACCGCCGCCATAGGGCGTGATGGTCGTTTCCGGATTTTCAAAGGCGAGCTGCCAGTTACCGTTGGTATATCGGATCTGCGCCTGGCGACCGAATATGGTCGATTCGGCCGGACCTACGAAGTCGAGGTTTTCAGGCAGTGCGGCAACATTGAAGAACGTCATCCATGTCTGACCGAATAACCACTTGTTATAAGTTACGAACGCATGCCGGACACGTGGCGAGTAGGAATTGGAAATACGTTCGTCACCCTGGCCGGACAGCATGAAGTCCATCTCAAAGAATGTGCCAAGCTTGGCGCCGTTATCGAGTACGTGATCGGTACGGAAGTTAATGCGTGATTCCTTGGCCTGGAAATCCAGGTAGCTTTCGCCATTGGCGCTACTCGGACCTACCTGAACCGTGGCGGGAATATAGAACTCCCTGCCTGCGCCACTGTATGAGCCATGGTTGAAGTCGCTGAACATCGTGTCCAGTTTGATGTAGCCACCAAACTTATAGCTATGGTTGTGAACTGCTTCTGCGATGCCCGCTGTGTGTTCACCCAGCATGGCGGTAACCTTGGCTTCGGCGGCCTCTGCCGCTTTCGCCTCGATCGCTGCTGTATCAACGGTTGACTCTGTGCAGCAATCGGGTTCTTTTTGCAACAACTGATGAACCAGGGCCTCCAGTTCCGCAATGCGTGCCTCGAGTGCTTCGACGCTGTCCCCGTCTGCAAAGGCACTTCCAGACCCGCTACAGCCTATTACCGCTGCAATAGACAAGCTCAGAAGGTTTTTCTTAAAGATTTTTGGGCCATGATAGCCTCTCCTTTAATCTAATGGGTGTGTGCGTCCGCAATGATGCGTAAGTTTGGTGTCAGAATGTATTAGTCTTTGGTCTAATGACCCGCAATTTCAGCGGGTTTTAACTTAGCCGGAAAATGCTGTTACTGGCGGTTTCGACCATGGTCTAATGTGTGTTGTCCCCGCTGGAATGCGAGAATCAAAGACAAGTTCAGGCATGGTGCAACGTATGGATACTATTTCTCTGACAGCTGCTGTTGTCTCTCAGATGCGCCGGCCGGAGGGTTCAGCATGCGCCATACGGCACATGCGTGTTGACTTCCGTGAAGGCTTCCACCAAGAATGAAACGCTGATGGCAAACCGACTTATCGCATTGCATGCCGAAAAGGTGATCGTTGCCGACGACCACCCGTTGTTTCGTACTGCGATCAAGGAAGCCCTGCAGGCCAGCCAGGGGAAAACGACGTTTCTGGAAGCCAATTCATTTGAAACCCTGCAGGTACTGGTCGATGAAAACCAGGACGTAGACCTGGTACTGCTCGATCTGCACATGCCGGGTGTCAGCGGATTTGCCGGACTCGTGTATCTGTGCAAACGCTATCCGAGCGTGCCGGTGGTGATCATTTCCGCCAACGAGGATCCGGTCGTCATCCAGCGCGCACTCGATCACGGCGCCGCCGGTTTTATCCCCAAGTCTTCCAATATCAAGACGATTACCAGTGCGATCAATGACATACTGATGGGGGAAATTTGGGCGCCGGTTTCGACACAACCCAATCTGCCGGGGAAAAATGTTTCCGAACTGGCACTGGCAGAACGCATGGCGCAATTGACACCACAGCAATTCAAGGTGTTGATGATGGTTTCGCAGGGCATGTTGAACAAGCAGATTGCCTACGACATGGGTATATCGGAGGCCACGGTCAAGGCCCACGTAACTGCAATCATGAACAAGCTCGGTGTCAGTAACCGGACACAGGCCGTATTGGCGGCGAGCAAGCTGGACGTGCATGCACCAGAACTCTCGTCAGCCGACAAGTCGGCGCAGTAAGTGCATCAGGCCTTGGTTTTCATCATGTTGGTCATCAGGGCCCGCAGTGCTGCCGGTCTGATGGGTTTGCGCAGCAGGCCATAACCCTTCGCTTTGACGGCTTCTTCCAGTTCGCTGGAACGGTCAGCTGTTATGACGATCGCCGGTAAGCTGGTTCCGCAGGATGTTGTCGAGGTGTTGCATCACCTGCAGACCATTGCTCTGGTCGTTCAGTTGGTAATCCACCAGTACAAAATCGGGTGCGCCGTGCATGAGTACCTGTTGTGCGGCCTGTGCCTGTGTTTCGGCCAGCATGACGGCTGGGCAACCCCAGCGGTCGAGCAGCAGGTTCATGGCTTCGAGTATGTCGGGTTCGTTATCCACACACAGCACGACCAGTTCCTTCAGACCGGCCGACTCGACATGGACGGTAACCGGAGTAACCGACTGGCAACTGATCCGTCGCCAGGGCCAGGGGTACGGTGACGGAAAAACAACTGCCATGTCCCGGTCTTCGAACTGACATCGATCTTGTGATTCAACATCCGCGCGATGCGGTCGCAGATCGCAAGTCCCAGCCCCAGTCCTTTTTCATCCAGGCGGCGGGCATAATCCAGGCGGTGAAACTCCTGGAAAATTGCCTTTACCTCGGATTCCGCTATACCAACACCGGTGTCCCAGACACTGATCCGCAGCTTGTCCCCACGCAGACGGCAGCCCAGCAACACGCCGCCGGTTTCCGTGTAGTGGATGGCGTTGGCGAGAAAGTTTTGCAGAATGCGGTATAACAGGTTCCGGTCGCTGCGAATGACGCAGTCCCGCTGGATGGACCCGCAAGATGAGATTGTGGTTGCCGGCCAGGGCTTTGAAACGCCTGCGCAGTTGCTCGAACAAGTTCGGGCACGCTGATGGATTCCGGTTCCGGGTCATACATACCCGAATCCAGCTTGGAAATATCGAGCAGGGCGCTGAGCAATTGTTCAGATGCTTTCAGGCTGCGGTCAATACGTTTGACCAGTTGTGACTGTTCATCATCGGAGCCTTCCTGTTGCTGGCGCAATATGGAAACGAACAGGCTGGCGGCATTCATCGGTTGCAGCAGGTCATGGCTGGCAGCGGCCAGGAAGCGGGTCTTGCTGCGGTTGGCCTCTTCGGCAACCAGCCTGGCCTGTTCAAGTTGGGTGTTGGCTTCCCTGAGTTCCGAGGTGCGTTGCTGGACGCGTTGTTCCAGCGTCTCGTTGACCAGTTGCAATTCGTGTTCGATATCCTTGAAGTGCGTGATGTCGGTGAATGTCGTGACATAACCGCCGCCCGGCAGGGGGTTGCCCTGGATTTCAAGAACCTTGTCACCCAGCCATTTGCGTTCGTAGCGATAGATTTCGCCGCTGCGTAAACGTTTAATGCGTTTCTGTATCTCGCTTTTGTGGTCTTCGAGCAAACCCCGTTTTGCATTCAGCTGAATCAGTTCTGCGATGGGCTTGCCAATATGCAGCGTGCCTTCCGGGTAATCCATCAATTCCACGTAGCGGCGGTTCCAGCCCACCAGGCGCATGCCCTTGTCAACGACACTGACACCCTGTGACATGTTATCGAGGGTGGACTCCAGCAATTCACGGTTGAACTGCACGGCTTGCGATGTGCGGTCCAGGAGTTCCATGACCGCTTCCGGCCCAGTCCCTGGTGGTGCAAGGCGGTACTCAGCACGGTCCTGTGCGGAAGCGGAGCCAATGGAGCCGGCCAGCAGGCGCTCGCCAAACTGGATCGTCTCGGGTGTCGCCAGCGCGCCGGGCTGCAGTTTGGTCAGTCCAAGGTGGGTGCTCAGTGCATTGCGCGTTTTGTGTCATGCCGAGGAAACGGCCGATGGTGTTTTCCAGTTCCTCAAGCGTGATCAGACCGCTGCTGGTTTTCAGGCCAGTGAATCGGTTAACGAGGAAGATTCCCGGTCCGGTTTGAACAGGGAAACCAGAATGACGGCCGATGCATTCAGCACCAGTGAAGACATCGCGCCCTGGTTGAAGCTCAATGGAAGGAAAGATGAACAACATGTTGTTGAGCTGGTCAATGTTGGTAACTGAAGGCAGTAACAACCAAACGACCCAGCTGATGACACCCAGCGAAAGCCCCCAGATGGCACCGGTCCGGCTGGCGCCCCGCCAATAGATGCCAATCAACATGGCCGGCGCGAATTGTGCGGCTGCCGAGAAGGACAACAGGCCGATGGTTGCCAGCGGAACACCGGCCTCGATCGCCTCGTAATAGGCGACGGCTGCCAGCGCGAGCAGCAGGATGGATATCCGCCGGACTCGTAAAAGCGTTTGTGACAGATCCCGTTGGCCACGGTTTCTGGTCACGCCGCTGCGCAGCAACAAGGGCATCACGATGTCGTTGCTGACCATGATCGCCAGCGCGACGGTTGATACGATGACCATGCCGGTCGCTGCGGAAAATCCGCCCAGGAAAGCCAGCAGGGTCAGCACTGGCTGGTCAAAGGCCAGTGGCAGTGATAGTACGTAGGTGTCCGGGTTGACGTTCTGGCCGGAAAACTGTGTCAGACCGGCCAGCGCAATGGGCACGACCAGCGCGGCAAACATAAACAGGTAGACCGGGAATATCCAGCGCGCAACGCGCAGGTCGGTGGTGTCCCGGAATTCGACGATGGCCACGTGGAACTGGCGCGGCAGGCACAGGATGGCCACCATCCCCAGTACCAACTGGATTCCAAAACCTTCAGGCAATCTCCAGGGGGTAAACAATTGTTGGTAGGTGGCATTTTCCCGCATGGTTTCGCGCAACACTGCCCAGACCATTGAACACACCGAATATTGCAAACAGGCCAATGGCCATAAAAGCCAGCAACTTGACCAGTGACTCGAAAGCGATGGCCCACATCAAGCCCCGGTGATGCTCGCTGGAATCCATGTTGCGGGTACCGAACATCATCGCAAACACCGCCAGTGTCAATGCCAGGTACAAGGGCAGATTGATCGGGCACGTACAAACGCGCTGTCGGTGGACTTGCTGATCACCTCGATACCGGTGGTGATGCCCTTGAGTTGCAGGGCGATGTAGGGCACCGAACCGATCACCGCGGCACACGTGACCAGCACGGCGATGGTATGGCTGCGGCCATAACGGATAGGCGATGAAATCGGCGATGGACGTGATCCGCTGGTCCCTGCTGGTGATGGCAATTCGGCGGATGATGTCAAAGCCGAGCAGCATCATCAGCACCGGTCCGAGGTAAATGGGCAGAAATCCCCAACCGCTCGAAGCTGCCCTGCCCACGGCCCCGTAAAACGTCCAGGACGTGCAATAGACCGCCATTGACAGCGAGTAGATAATCGCCTTGAACTTGCGCCGGTCACGCCCGATGCGTTGCTTGTCACCGTACCATGCAATCGCAAATAACAGGCCCATATAGGCCAGTACGATCAGGGTCAGTTTCCAGGGATTAAGCATATGTCACGAAGTTTTTCTGTGTTTTTCAACGGACCATTCTAGAATTCGAACGACGCTCTACGACTAAAGTAGGAGCGTTATGCTTGTGTTCTCAACGTAACATAGCGCTCGGGAATTTACCATCTACAGAGAGGCTACCCGCATGAGTCAACAAACACAAAGACAAGCTTATTGGTCGGCAAACCTGAAGCTGGTGGCATTGTGTCTGACTATCTGGTTCGTCGTGTCGTACCTGTTTGGAATCATTCTGGTTGACCAGCTTAACGCCATCAGGATCGGCGGTTACAAGCTGGGCTTCTGGTTTGCCCAACAGGGTTCAATGTACATTTTCGTGGTTCTGATTTTTTTCTACGCATCCCGCATGAAAAAACTCGACAAGAAATTTAACGTAAACGAAGACTGATGGAGAATAATAATGGATCTTAAAACACTCACTTTTATAGTCGTCGGTGCCACTTTTGCGTTGTATATCGGCATTGCCATCTGGGCCCGGGCGGGAACCACCAAGGAATTTTACGTGGCGGGTACGGGTGTACACCCGGTCGCCAACGGTATGGCCACCGCTGCTGACTGGATGTCGGCTGCATCGTTCATTTCCATGGCCGGCCTGATCGCTTTCATGGGTTATGACGGTTCGGTTTACCTGATGGGCTGGACCGGCGGTTACGTTCTGCTGGCGCTTGTTGTTGGCACCCTACCTGCGCAAATTCGGCAAGTTCACAGTGTCGGAGTTTATCGGCGAGCGTTATTACTCCAAGACTGCGCGAATGGTGGCTGTGATCTGCCTGATCGTGTGCTTCAGTCACCTATGTAATCGGCCAGATGAAAGGCGTCGGCGTTGCGTTCTCACGTTTCCTGGAAGTTGATTTTCAAACCGGGGTTTTCGTGGGTATGGCCATCGTTTTTATATACGCGGTTATGGGTGGCATGAAAGGTATTACCTATACCCAGATCGCGCAATATTGCGTACTGATTTTTGCCTACACCGTACCGGCCATATTTATTTCGCTGAACCTGACCGGTAACCCGATTCCACAACTTGGTCTGGGAAGTCAAATGGCAGATGGCTCGGGCCTGGCATTGCTGGACAAGCTGGACATGATCGTGAATGATCTTGGCTTCGCGGCCTATACGGCGCAGAAGGGGACAACACTGAATATCTTCCTGTTGACCCTGTCGCTGATGATCGGAACGGCCGGTTTGCCGCACGTCATCATGCGTTTCTTCACCGTGCCCAAGGTGGCCGATGCACGTACTTCAGCCGGTTGGGCGCTGGTGTTTATCGCCATTCTCTATACCACGGCACCTGCAGTTGGCGCGATGGCCCGCCTGAACCTGATGGAAACCATCCAGACCGGTCCGGTTGGTTCCGCGGACGGCAACCTGATTTACGAGCAAAGACCGACCTGGTTCAAGAACTGGGAAACCACCGGTTTGCTGAAGTTTGAAGACAAGAACGGTGACGGCCGCATACAGTACTACGATGACAAGAGTCCGACGTTTGCCGCCAAGGCCGCGAGTTTCGGTTGGAAAGGCAACGAGATGGTCACGGTCGACCGTGACATCATGGTGCTGGCCAATCCGGAAATCGCCAAACTGCCCAACTGGGTTATCGCGCTGGTCGCCGCCGGTGGTCTGGCAGCGGCGCTGTCGACTGCTGCCGGTTTGTTGTTGGCGATATCCACAGCCGTATCGCATGACGTGATCAAGGGTATGATTTCTCCGGATATTTCGGAGAAAAAAGAGCTGTTGGCAAGCCGTATTGCGATGGCAGGTGCCATTGTTGTGGCGGGTTACCTGGGTATGAATCCACCCGGGTTTGCGGCGCAGGTGGTGGCGCTGGCCTTCGGTCTGGCAGCTTCTTCGATATTCCCGGCATTGATGATGGGTATCTTTAACAAGAACATGGACAACATCGGTGCGATCGTTGGCATGTTGGTGGGTCTGCTCTCAACGCTGATTTACATTTTCTGGTTCAAGGGCTGGTTCTTTGTCCCGGGAACGGAAATGGCGGCAAACACCCCGGCCAACTGGTTCATGGGTATTTCACCCGAATCATTTGGTGCGGTAGGTGCGATGCTCAACTTTGCTTGCAGCATATGTTGTATCCAAGATTACGCCGCCGCCACCGGAGCACATCCAGCACCTGGTGGAAGATATCCGCGTACCGATGGGTGCAGCCAAAGCTACTGCACAACATTGAGATAGAGCGTTTGCATACCACTCCGGGCCAGCATTTCGCTGGCCCTTTTTTTTGTATCCACATTGGTCTTAGAATGAAGCCATGAGCACCGAATTCAATGATGTAAGTTTCGCAGCCGAATTTCTGCATACGGTCCAACCCTTCAACGCATTGTCCAGTGAGGACCTGCACTGGCTTGCACGGAAACTGGATGTGGTCTACTACCCGCAGGGGAAATTCATTTTTTCGTCCCGACCGGCGCCCGGTCTCGCGATCATACGCAAGGGTGCTGCCAGGCTGCTGGATGACAAACACAGGTTTTTGGACAAACGCTCCGAAGGCGAACTGTTCGGGCACGCAATCTATTTTCACGGCGAACTGAAAGACTACACAGCCGAGGCTGAGGAAGATTGCCTGATATGGCAATTGAACGCCGAGGATTTTGAAGAACTTTGCCATAAACATCCGTTGATAGGCGAGTATTTCAGCAGCCAACTCAAGTCCCGGTTGAGTGCCGCCACCCAGGCGCAGAACACGGTTACCCAGGTCCGCGACCTGTTGAATCGTGAGCCGGTGCTGGTCACCAACGATACGAGCATTCGCGCAGCGGCCCAGGAGATGAGCAGGGAAAACGTATCCAGTATCCTGGTGGTAAAAGACGGTGAACTGTGCGGGATCGTTACCGACAAGGATTTACGTCAGAGGGTGCTGGTGGAAGGTCTTGATTCCAGCCTGCCCATCGAACAGGTGATGACCGTGCATCCGATGAGCATACCCGCGGACGCGGACGTGGACGCGGCCCTGCTGATGATGATGCGGAAAAACTATCACCACCTGCCGATCGTGGATGGCGGCAAACCTCTGGGCCTGGTGACCGCCGGCGATATCCTGCGGGCCCAGTCCGAGCACCCATTGAGACTGGTGCGTGATATTTATAAAAGGCAAAGCATCGAAGAGTTGCTGGAACTGAGTCTTCGTCTGCCGTCCCTGTTTGAACGCATGGTCAACCTCGGCCGCGGCGTCGGTCAGATCGGGCGCATGGTCACCCATATTACCGATGCGTTTACGGTCAGGCTGATTCAGCTCGCCGAGAAGAAGCTGGGGCCGCCGCCAATGACCTATGCATGGGTCGTATTCGGATCGCAGGCGCGCGAGGAACAAACGGCCAAGACCGACCAGGATAACGGTCTTGTTCTCGAGCGTGACGCCAGTGAAGAGGAGGACCGGTACTTTTCCAGGTTTGCCGAAATGGTCTGCGATGGCCTGGACCAGCTTGGCTATGTTTATTGCCCGGGCGAGATCATGGCCCTCAACGTCAAGTGGCGGGTCTCACTGGTCAAATGGAAGCGTTATTTTAATAGCTGGGTGGAAGAGCCGAATCCGAAATCCGTGATGCACAGCAATATATTTTTCGATATCCGCTGCGTACACGGTGCAAACGAACTGGTAGATAGTCTCCATGAGCACGTTATCGAACTCACCCGTAACAATCGAATATTCCTGCGATTCATGGCCAGCAATGCCCTGGGTCATCGGCCGCCGCTTGGTTTCTTCCGCCGCTTTGTACAGGAACACGACGGCAGTCAAAGCGAAGGCTTGAACCTGAAGCATCGCGGTATCGTACCGATTACCGACCTGGTCAGAATCCGTGCGCTCGAAGGAGGTATAAAGGTTGCCAACACGTTTCGCCGGATCGAACAGGCGACGGCAGCGGGTGTGATGAATGAAAATGATGCCAGCAGTTTGCGCGATGCCCTGATACTGATTAACCGGATCCGCATTTCCCACCAGTCGTCACAGATGACCGCGGGTGAAAAGCCCAGCAACTTCGTACCTCCGGAGCAGCTTTCGCCCCTGATGAGACGCAACCTCAAGGCAGCCTTCATGCTGGTCCTCGAGGCTCAGAATGCACTGGAATTAAGGTACCAGGTTCACTGATGTTCCGGCGCTGGCGCCTTAGCAGACGCTGCCGGAACCTTGCCCAACACTGCAGGCAGGCCAGTCTGAAAACCTACATCGAAGCCTGTGGCGGGCTCGAAGCAGGGACGCTTGACAATACACCCCTGATCTCGGTCGATCTCGAATTGACCGGTCTGGATGCCAGGCAAAACCAGATCATCGCCATTGGCTGGACACATGTCGATCAAGGACGTATCCACCTCGGCTCGAACCGCCATATCATGGTCAACGCGCAGCAATCGGTAGGGGAAAGTGCGGCAATCCACGAATTGACGGATACCGAAGTGGCCAGTGGCGTACCATTGGAAGCCGGCTTGCAGAACCTGTTCGAAGCGGCTGCTGGCCGTATCTGGCTGTTTCACCATGCCGGTCTCGACGTGGCATTTTTACAAAAGGCCTGTCGTGCCTGGGCCGGCATTGTGCCGCCTTTTGCGGTCCTCGATACCATGCACATGGAACTGGCAATGAGAAAGCGCCGTGATCAACCGGTCAGACAGGGAGAGTTGAGACTGGGCACACTGCGCACGCTTTACAACCTGCCACGCTACACGGCGCACAACGCCCTGATCGACGCCTGTGCGACGGCTGAACTGATGCTGGCAATCGCCTCGAAAATGAACCCGTCGGGATCGATCGAACTCAAACCGCATATGAGGATTTTTTAATCAACCCCTCACTAAAGTCGAATATTTTCACCACTGTGTCGGGCCATAAAATAATCCATTTGTTTACAGCCTGACTAAAAAGGACAGCATGATGATGGAATACCGGACACTTTATCGTAATTCTATGGAAAACCCGGAAGAGTTTTGGGGCAGCGCTGCCGAAGAACTTGTGTGGACGAAACCGTGGGACAAGGTGATCGATGACTCGGATGCACCTTTTTACGACTGGTTTGCCGGTGGTGAAATCAATACCTGCTACAACGCCCTCGACCGGCATTGCGAACAGGGCAGGGCCGGCCAGGCCGCACTGATTTACGATAGCCCGGTCACCGGCCAGGTACGCACTTTCACCTATGCCGAACTGCGTGACAAGGTGGCGGTGTTTGCCAACGTGCTGCAAAGACACGGGGTTGAAAAAGGTGACCGCGTGATTGTTTATATGCCGATGATTCCCGAAGCGGTCATCGCGGTGCTGGCCTGTGCCAGGATCGGTGCGATCCACTCGGTCGTATTCGGCGGTTTTGCTGCAAAGGAACTCGCCACGCGGGTCGTGGATGCCACGCCGAAACTGGTCATCAGCGCCAGTTGCGGTATCGAGGGCAAAAGAGTCATTCCCTATCTGCCGTTGCTGGACGAGGCGTTGCAGATTGCCGGGGTCGAAAACCTGCCCCGCATCCTGGTTTCCAGGCCACAGTTGCCGATCGATGATCCGCATCCGGCGGCGGTGCTCTGGGATGATGCCGTCGAACAGGCACACGCGGTGGATTGTGTGCCGGTCAGCGCCACGGATCCGCTTTATATTCTTTACACGTCCGGAACCACCGGTGAACCAAAAGGCGTGGTCCGGCCCAACGGCGGGCACGCCGTAGCCCTCAAGTGGAGCATGAAGAATATCTATAACGTCGACCCTGGTGACGTCTACTGGGCGGCGTCGGATATCGGTTGGGTCGTCGGGCATTCCTATATCATTTATGCGCCATTGCTGCATGGATGCACGTCCATCCTGTATGAAGGCAAGCCCATCGGTACGCCCGATGCAGGCGCTTTCTGGCGGGTCATCCAGCAACACAAGGTCAACTGCCTGTTTACAGCGCCGACAGCCTTCCGCGCCATTCGCCGCGAGGACCCCGCGGGCGAACTTCTGAAGCAAGTACGATATCAGCAGCCTGAAGACGCTCTTCCTGGCGGGTGAGCGCTGTGACCCGGATACCCTGCACTGGGCGGAAAGCCAGCTCAAAATCCCGGTTATCGATCACTGGTGGCAAACTGAAAGCGGCTGGCCGATGGCGGCCAATCCGATGGGTGTCGAGCAGTTGCCGGTCAAGGCCGGTTCCCCCACGGTAGCCGTACCGGGTTATGACATCAGGGTGCTCGACGACGCGGGTAACGAGATGCCGCGTGGTCAGTCGGGCTACATCATGGTCAAGTTGCCATTGCCGCCCGGCTGTCTGAATACCCTTTGGGGCAACCGTAAACGGTACCGAGATTCCTATCTCACGCGTTTTGAAGGCTATTACCTGACGGGTGACGCAGGTGTGATGGACGAAGATGGCTACCTGTGGGTGATGAGCCGGATCGACGATGTGATCAACGTCGCCGGTCACCGCCTCTCAACCGGGGCGCTTGAAGAAGCATTGGCCTCACACCCCGATGTTGCCGAATGCGCCGTGATCGGTGTTGAGGACAAACTCAAAGGTGAAATGCCGCTTGGCTTCGTGGTGATCAACGCCGGCAGCACAATTGACGAGCAGGAACTGAAACAGAGTCTGAAGGCCATCGTACGCTCCCAGGTAGGGGCAATTGCCACCCCAAGGGATATTTACGTCGTTGCACGTCTGCCCAAAACACGTTCGGGAAAAATTTTGCGTGGCACGATGCGGAATATAGCCGATGGCAAGCAATACAAAACGCCGGCTACTATCGACGATCCGGCAGTGCTGGATGAAATTTCGACTGCTTTGGGTAAGACCTGACGGGCCGGGTTTACAAAATCAGCGGCTGTCGGTCTGAACATCACCCGGGAAGTGAAGTCGCAAATATTGGTCGGGGTGGCGAGATTCGAACTCACGACCCCCACGTCCCGAACGTGGTGCTCTACCAGGCTGAGCTACACCCCGACTAAGGCGCGTATTCTACCCAAGCAGACCCTGCTTTGAAAGGAACGATTGCCTTGACCTGTAAATATTTTTTTACAAGCCTTTAACAGTCCTGAAATGGAAAACACACCTGTCAACAATCACATACGGAGACAAGCTACAAATTGCTGCATATCCGGCGCGAAATAAATCGTCAATTGTTAAGATTTTGTAATAAAACCTTGCTACAATCGCTCCGATCATTACGAGAGTAATGTGTAGGAGGCAGTGTTCGCAGGGGCGTGATCGTTGGGCCAGTTGGAAGCGCTTATTGTTTCCATTTCGGGTAAAACAAATCTACCTCTTCCTGACTCCCTGAAATTCAACATTTCCTTGATGATTTACAGGTGGACAACACAATGTACAAAAGAATCCGAAATTCATTTGCTTTCCTGATATTTCTTCTCATTCTGACCATCCCGATGACCGCCCTGGCACAGCAAACGACATCTGCGTTGAGGGTGAATGTCGCTGCCCCCAATGAAATGCCGGCGACCGATGCGGTTGTCAGCGTCACCGACACGCGCACGGGCAGTACCCGCACGGCCACTGTAACCTCGTCCGGATCCGTTACATTCACGGGCTTGCGTATCGGGGGTCCTTACACGGTCAAGGCCAACGCGATGGGTTATTCGGACCAGACGGTTACCGATGTTTATGTCCGCCTGGGTGATACCTACGTGCTGCCCATGACGCTCGGCCTGGCCGACATGGAAGAGGTCGTGGTTACTTCTGCGGCGGTTTCGACTGAGCAGGTTGCCCTGGGACCGGCATCCACGTTCAATATTGAGGACCTGCAGGATTACCCGAACATCAACCGTGATATCCGCGACGTGATTCGTTTTGATCCGCGTATTTACCAGGATGTCGGCCTTCGTGGGCGCGATCCAGTGCGCAGGCGCAAACTCACGTTTCAACAGCCTGACGGTTGACGGCGTGAGAATGAATGATAACTTTGGCTTGAACAGCAATGGCTACCCGACTGAAAGACAGCCTTTCCCGTACGACGCAATCCAGCAGGTTTCTGTAGAACTGGCACCTTTTGACGTGCAGTACGGCGGTTTTACCGGTTGTAACATCAACGCCGTGACAAAGTCCGGGGGTAATGAATTTTTCGGTTCAGCCTTTTATGACTACACCAACGATTCCATGAAGGGTGACAAACTGCAGGGCGACAAGATCGATAATGGCAATTATTCGGAAAAGCGCTATGGCGCCACACTTGGTGGAGCGATCATCAAGGATAAATTGTTCTTCTTCCTGGCCTATGAAAAACTGGATGGCGTACAGCAGTTCAATCGCGGCGGTGCCGATTCAGGCGCCGGTGACGTCGTAAATGGTGTCAGCGTTGCGCAGCTCAATGAAATCGCCGATATCGCACAATAGGTCTATGGTTACGATGTTGGCGGGTTCCCGGCCACATTGCCGGTTGCAGGATGAAAAACTGGTCGCAAAACTGGACTGGCAGATCAACGACAATCACCGTGCTGCATTTACCTATAACTACAACGATGGTTACAGCCTGTCTGAAAGCGACAACGGTTCTTCAAGACTTTCATATTCCAACCACTACTATAAACGTGGCGCCACGCTGCACGCCTATACGCTACACATCTTCTCCGACTGGAATGACCATTTTTCCACGGAAGTCCGTGGCGGCCACTTCAAGCTCGATAACCTTCAGCAGAATATCGGTGAACCGGGTTTCGGTGAAGTACAGGTTCGTACCTATAACCAAGGCAGCAGCGCGACCGTCTACCTGGGTGTGGATGATTCCCGCCAGTCAAACGTCTTGAACTACTCGACGAATAATTACAAATTTGCCGGTAAATATGTCACCGGTGACCACGTGATAACAGGTGGTTATGAACGTGATGAGCTGGATATTTATAACCTGTTCATCCAGAGAACCGAAGGCCAGTATATTTTTTCTGATGGTTGTAGTAATTCTAATCCAAATGGGTGTATTGATAATTTCAGGAATGGAATTATTTCTATCGGAGATCAGGCGAACTATCAGAATGCCCGTCCGAGCAATGATCCGAACGACGGCGCTGCTGAATGGGCCTATGACATCAATACGCTGTATGCTCAGGACGAGTTCACATTCTACGGCGGCGACATGGTTCTGAGCGCTGGTTTGCGTTACGAGTGGTATACAAGTAATGACCTGCCGCGTGCAAACCCGGGATTTTATGAGCGTAACGGCTATACCAACGCGACCAACTTCGATGGCATGGACCTGTTGCAACCACGTTTGGGTTTTAACTGGGATGTCAACGACCGTACCAGTGTCCGTGCAGGCGCCGGCCTTTACAGCGGCGGCAACCCAAATGTCTGGCTGTCAAATAATTATTCCAATGATGGTGCGACTTTGATTGCGGTCAACCAGCAGGTATTGAACGAAACTTATGGCGTGGGCAACTGGGACCTTACGACCATACCCTGGACCGGCGACGGCCGTCCTATGTGGAATGTGCCGCAAGATATGTATGATGCCGTAGCCAGCGGTTCAAGCGATGGCAACGTCGATGCCATCGACCCGGGATTCAAGTTACCCAGCAACTGGAAATTCAACATCGGCGTGACCTATGATCTGGATCTGGGCAAGCTGGGTGACGGCTATGTTCTGCAAAGTGATCTGCTCTACACCATGTCCGAGGATTCTGCGATTATCGTGCGGCCAAATCTTGTACAGATTGGAACTGCACCGGATGGCCGCCCAATTTATGAAAATACACGTGGTTTCCGTACCTTCCTGAACGACTCGGTTTTGACCAACGTCAAGGGTAGTGATGCGAAGGCGCTCAACTGGTCAATCGGTCTGAACAAGGCCTATGACAATGGTTGGGACTGGTCACTGGGATATTCCTACACCAAGGCCAAGGATGTGAACCCGATGACGAGTTCCGTTTCCTCATCTAATTATGGCAACGTTGCCGTATCCGACCCCAACAATCCGGGCCTGGCAGTTTCCAATTACGAGATTCCAAACCGTTTCACCATGCGTGTCGCTTATGAAGCTTACTGGTGGGGGGATAACCGCAGCATGATTACATTGTTTGGTGCCTTGAACCAGGGTCGTCCTTACTCCTATGTATTTTGTTGCGACGATGGCGATTGGTTTGGTGATGAAATTGACTACCGTCACCTGCTGTATGTGCCCGATGGCCCGAATGACCCGAATGTTGTCTATGCTCCCGGATTTGACCAGCAAGCCTTTTTTGACTTCATTCAGAAGGAAGGTCTGAAGCCGGGTATCCAAAAACGTAATGACCAGCTGAGCGACTGGTGGGGAAGCCTGGATCTGCGCTTTGAGCAGGAATTTCCGGGGTTCTTCAAAAAGGACAAGTTCTCGGCCTTTGTCGTGATCAGGAACTTCTGTAACCTGCTTAACGACAACTGGTGTGTTTTGAAGGAAATGAGCTTCCCGCGCACCGATGATATCGTCAACATGGCCATCGAGAATGACAAGTACCTGTACCAGTCATATAACAAGCCAGGTGGACAGAGCCGGGTTACTGATCCGTCCCTGTGGGAAATGCGTATTGGTCTGAAGTACACCTTCTGATCTGATCTGCGATTATTGGGGGAGTGACCGGGAGGCCAGCTATTAGCTGGCCTCTCTTTTTTGTTATTGCCCCTGGCGTCATCCCATGGCATGGTGTTGGACCCGGTCTAACACCGGGCTATCAATAGTCTTGTAATAAAACGGAGTTTGCCTTGTCAGTTGAACCGATTAGCGCCCGGATCTATCCGGCCGGAATTTTGACCATGCTAAGCCGCATGGAAGTCGAACGTCTACAGCAGGCCAGCCGGGGGGAGATGGGCGGCCTGTTACGCCGTTGCTCCCTGGCGGTGCTCAATAGCGGTAATGTAAGCGATGATGCTGAAGAGTTGATGCAGCGTTACAAGAGACTTTCGGATTGAAATACAACAGGTTAATCGCGGTGTACGTCTCGAGTTAAGCAATGCTCCCGGTTCGGCGTTTGTGGATGGCATCATGGTTCAGGGTGTTCGCGAACTGCTTTCCGCGGTGATCCGTGACCTGGTTTATTTTGACTCGGAAATATGCCGCCGTCCCTCCACTGACCTGGAAAGCCAGGAAGGCATCACCAATGCGGTATTCGAAATTTTACGTAATGCAAATACACTGAACCCCTCACGGGAACCGGACGTGGTGGTGTTCTGGGGTGGGCATTCCATCGAACGCTCGAATACGACTATACAAAAAAAGTGGGTTATGAAACAGGTCTGCGCAAGCTGAATATTTGCACGGGTTGCGGACCGGGCGCAATGAAGGGACCGATGAAAGGTGCAGCCATTGCACATGCCAAGCAGCGTATTACAGGCGGCAGTTATATCGGTATTTCAGAACCTGGTATCATCGCCGCGGAATCGCCAAATCCCATCGTTAACCAACTGGTTATCATGCCGGATATTGAAAAACGCCTGGAGGCATTTGTCCGCCTGGGTCATGGTGTTGTGGTATTTCCCGGCGGGGTTGGTACCGCCGAGGAAATACTGTTCCTGTTGGGTGTGATGCTCAATCCGGCCAATGAAGACATGCCGTTTCCCTTTGTGCTGACCGGACCCGCCGAATCCGCTGAATATTTTGAACAGATCGACGCGTTTATCGGTCTGACACTGGGCGAAGAGGCCAGGGCAAAATACCAGATCATCATCAATGAGCCTGAAAAAGTCGCCCAGACCATGAGCACGGGTCTGGTCGCAGGTCAGAAATTACCGCAAGGAATACAAGGACGCCTACTATTTCAACTGGTTGTTGCAGATTCAACCGGAGTTCCAGCAACCCTTCAACCCCACCCATGAAAATATGGCGGCCCTGCACCTGCACCGTGACCAACCCAAGCATTTGTTGGCTGCTGATTTGCGCCGGGCGTTCTCGGGTATTGTCGCGGGTAATGTCAAACCCGAAACGATAAAATCCGTGCGCCGGCTAGGGTCCGTTCGAAATCAATGGCGAAAAGGAAATCATGCAGGCGCTGGATAGCTTGCTGGCTTCGTTCATCGAGCAAAAACGGATGAAATTGCCGGGCGCGACCTATAGCCCGTGTTACCGGATTGCTTCCTGACGCGCTGATCTCCAAGTCCTTGCGGTTTTCAGCCCGCCGGCTGCGGACAGGAATAAAAATACACTGCGGATTGTTCCACCAGAATGAAGCAAATATAAACACGATTCCCAAAATGTTGATTAGCACCAGGCATATTCCAGCAGTATTGTTGTCATCGATGCTACTTGCCTGTAACCCGGCGGATGATTCCACGCATGCCCAGCCGCGCGGCGTGGCCGGCCTGACGGCAAAGGATGCGGTTGAATTCGTCGTCCGCAGCGGCAGTGAACTGGAAGGCTTGCTGGCGGAAAACGAGCGCATGGCCTGGGTTTACAGCAATTTCATAACCCGGATACCGAGCAACTGGCGGCCCTGGCCACACAAAAGTTTACCGCCAGGCAGGTGGAACTGGCCGTCGAGGCAGCCAGGTATTCAGCGCTTGCCGGGCTTGATGATGATACCCGGCGCAAGCTGGACATTTTACGCAGCGGCATCAACATCCCGGCCCCTTCCGATTCCGACAAAATAGCGGAACAGTCGGAGATCGGCGCCAAACTGGGTGGCATGTATGGCAGGGGTGAGTATTGCTATGCAAATGGTGCGTGTCTCGATCTCGGGCACCTGAGCGACATCATGGCGGAGTCCCGCGATCCCGGCTGCATTGCTCGAAGCCTGGGAGGGCTGGAGAAAAGTTTCTCCGCCGATGAAAGACCTGTATGCACGCCAGGTCGAATTGGCAAATCAAGGCGCGGTTGAGTTGGGCTTTACCGACCTCGGTGCGATGTGGCGTTCCGGCTACGACATGCCGGCTGAAGATTTTCCAGCGGAAATTGAACGGCTGTGGGCGGAGGTGAAGCCACTCTATGAAGCCCTGCATTGTCATGTGCGCGCAAAACTCGGAGAACAGTACGGAACAGACCTCGTGCCGCCAGAATGGGCCGATTCCGGCGCATTTGCTGGGCAATATGTGGGCACAGGACTGGAGTAATATATACCCGTTGGTTGCGCCCCCGGAGCCCGCTTCTTCCTACGATCTCACGGCCAACCTGAGGGCGCAGGGTTTTGATGCCATCAGCATGGTGCAGACGGGTGAGGCATTTTTCAGTTCGCTGGGTTTTGAGCAATTGCCGGCGACCTTCTGGGAGCGATCACTGTTCGTCAAGCCTGAAGACAGGGAGGTGGTCTGCCATGCCTCGGCCTGGGATGTGGATGAAAAGGATGACCTGCGTATCAAAATGTGTATCAAGGTCAATGCCGAGGATTTCAAAACCATCCATCACGAACTCGGACACAACTACTACCAGCGCGCCTACAAAGGGCAGGATTACTTCTACCGTTCCGGTGCAAATGATGGTTTTCACGAAGCCGTAGGCGACACGATCGCACTTTCCATCACCCCCGAGTATCTGCAAAAAATCGGCCTGATTGAGACGGTGCCGGATGCGTCCGGCGACATGCCCCTGCTGATGAAGCGGGCGCTGGAGGGGATCGCGTTTCTGCCCTTTGGACTGGTGGTGGACAGTGGCGCTGGCAGGTGTTTGCCGGTGAAGTCGGGCCCGGATGACTATAACGAGCTGTGGTGGCAGTTACGTGAAAAATACCAGGGTGTCAAAGCGCCGAATGAACGGCCTGCCGATGCATTTGACGCAGGCGCCAAGTTCCATGTGCCTGGCAATACGCCGTACATGCGCTATTTCCTGGCACGGATTTTACAGTACCAGTTTCACCGTTCCCTGTGTGAAATTGCAGGTTTCGAAGGACCCATCCACCGCTGTTCCATTTACGGCAACAAGCAGGCAGGCGAACGTCTGAACGCCATGCTGGAAATGGGACGCAGCAAACCGTGGCCCGATGAACTCGAAGCCCTGACCGGTCAACGGAGCATGGATGCGACCGCCATGCTCGATTATTTCGCACCGCTGAAGGTCTGGCTGGACGAGCAGAATCAAGGGCGGCAGTGCGGTTGGTGATACTTTAGTCCGGTAATGTCTGGAGCGTTGACCGATTGGATATTTGATTTGAACCAGGTGCAATTTATTTTCAGTTTTTTTCGGATTCTTTGAGTTGTGCACCAACTGATCGCGGCGGTACGGGTAACTCCTTCAGAGACACGCCGCGAGTACGTCCGTGTAGGCTCGGAGCCGGCCTCCCTGCCGGCTACGGTCTCTGAAGGAGTTACCCATACCCCCGCTTTGATTTGGCGGATTCTGCAAGTGAAGAGCACCCGCGTTTGATCTGCCTAATTTAGAATCCACTGAGCTAAGGCGGGGATGCGGATATCTGTTTCTGAGACCTTCAAAAACAGGGATGTTTTTGAAGAGCCTACAGGGACGTACTCGCGGCGTGTCTCAGAAACAGATATCCGCAGCGCCGCTGACGGATGGTGCAGACTTTCAAACGCCGCCTAACTTCTGCCCAATTAACCGCATCGCCTGCATCCAATTCAACAAGACTTTTCAACGCCCCTGGCGGCATCAACATGATCACCGTAGACCCCATATTGAAGCGGCCCATTTCATCACCTTTTGCCAGCGTGATATCTTCTTCAAGATAGTCCTTGACGGTTACGTTCCTTGTTCTTTGTTGGCGTCACTTCACCCGCCCAGACGGTTTCAGTACTTGAAACCAGCATCGCGCCTACCAGCACCATCACCAGCGGTCCAAAAGCGGTTTCAAATATGCATATGACGCGCTCATTGCGGGCGAACAGACGCGGCACCTGCCGCACCGTGTAGGGTGCGACAGAAAACAGTCTGCCGGGCACGTGGATCATGCGTTGAAGACGGCCGCCCACGGGCATGTGGACACGGTGGTAGTCCTTTGGCGAGAGATAAATGGTGAAAAAATGACCAGCTGATAAATGTTCACAAACGGGGTCGTTGGCGAGCAGGTCCTGCAATGAATAGTCTTTGCCCTTGGCCTGCAATATAAGGTTTTCCCGCAGCGGGCCGGATTCGCTGATCCTGCCGTCACAGGGTGAAAGAAATGCCCCGGGATCGGCATCGAAGGTCCTCGCACCGGGTTTCAATTCGCGCGTGAACCAGGCATTGAAACTGACGTAATCCGCGGGGTCAGGGGACAGTGCTTCGCTGTAATTGATACCCGCCATACGGCTGATCTGGCTTATCAACAGGTTTTTGACCCAACGGGTTTGGCAGCGCATCAGGGCGTAAACGATGCGCGACAGAAAATGTTGGGGCAGGATGTATTGAAAGCCTGCAAGTATGCGTTCAATGGCTGAGTTCATTTTGCAAACCTTTGGGTGCGAAGAATCTTACGACGTTTGTGACAGTCAACTATAATGCCTTCCGGCTTGTGTATCGCTACGCATTGTAACGAATGGCAGACCATTGTTTACGATGCAGTACACTATATTGCACCATGGATTAGCAGGTTTAACAGGACTTTTATGCAAACTGCCGAAAACTGGCTTGAGTATTGCGCCGGTGAAATGAAGCGTGCGGGCGTGTACTTTGGTCATGGCACCGATAATGAATTTGATGAGGCCGCCTGGATGCTGTTGCATGTGTTGAGGCAACCACTGGATGGCAGTTTTGAACACTGGAACGTGGTCCTCAACGAGGTCCAGCAGGATGAACTGAAAGCATTGCTGAATCGCAGAATCAACGAGCGGCGTCCACTCGCTTACCTGACGGGTGAAGCGCGTTTTTGCGGCCTCGATTTTATCGTCACTCCACAGGTTCTGATTCCACGTTCGCCACTCGCGGAGTTGATCGTGGAGAAATTTTCGCCGTGGTTGAAACTGGATGTGGGAAGCAGGGTTCTTGACATGTGTACCGGTGGTGGCTGCATCGCAATCGCGACGGCGGTTTACATGCCGGAATGTAGCGTGGATGCGGTTGATATCTCGACCGAAGCACTGGAAATCGCTGCGCAAAATTCCGCGCGTCATGCGGTCGCTGACCGCGTGCGGTTGATTCACTCGGATCTCTTTTCTGCGCTCGGCAGCACAGCATACGACCTGATTGTCAGCAACCCGCCGTATGTTTCCGCCGCGGTGTTTGAACAATTACCGGCGGAATACAAGGCCGAGCCTTCCGCAGGACTGGTCAGCGGTGAAGACGGACTGGATATTGTGTTGAAAATATTGGATGCTGCACCGGGGTACTTGAAACAGCGGGGTATCCTGATCGTTGAAGTCGGTGAAAGCGCGGAGGCATTGCAGGAAATCTTACCCCGGGTGCCATTTTTCTGGCTGGAATTTCATACGGGTGGCGACGGTATTTTCCTGCTGGAGTATGATCAATTGATCGCATGTCGTGAGGACGTGCAGGCGATTCTGGAGCAAAGGAAAAATGTCTGATAATACCTTCGGACGGATATTCAGAATGACGACCTTTGGCGAAAGTCACGGGCCGGCCATCGGCTGCATCGTTGACGGCTGCCCGCCGGGGCTGGAAATCGATGCCGGCTACATCAAGCATGAACTGACACGCCGTGCCACCGGCAAGAGCAGACATACCTCGCAACGTCATGAAAAAGATGACGTACAGATCCTTTCGGGTGTATTTGAAGGACGTACCACCGGCACGCCCATCGCCCTGGTGATTGAAAACACCGATGCCCGCTCCCGGGACTATACTGACATCGCGGAGAAATTCAGGCCGGGCCACGCCGATTTTACCTATTGGAAGAAATATGGTTTTCGCGATTATCGTGGCGGCGGGCGCTCATCGGCTCGCGAGACCACCATGCGGGTTGCGGCGGGCGCCATTGCCAGAAAATACCTGCATGAGCAGTTTGGCATCGAAATACAGGGATGGCTGGCCCAGCTCGGACCGATTCGCACTGACCGTGTCATGGACATGGACTGCATAGAAAACAACCCCTTTTTCTGCCCGGATGCCAGTGTCCTGGGTGAACTGGAAAAATACATGGACAGCCTGAGAAAGTCCGGTGATTCCTGCGGCGCGAGGATTTCAGCGCTGGCGCGCAATGTGCCGGCTGGCCTCGGCGAGCCCGTTTACGGCAAGCTGGATGCGGACCTGGCCTCTGCGATGATGGGTATCAACGCGGCCAAGGCAGTGGAAATCGGCGCCGGTTTCGACTGCGTCGAGCAATTGGGGACGGAACATCGGGACGAGATCACACCCGATGGTTTTCTCAGCAATCATGCCGGTGGCATCCTGGGTGGCATCTCCAGCGGTCAGGATGTGCGCGTCAGCGTGGCATTCAAACCGGCATCCAGCCTGCGT
This sequence comes from uncultured Gammaproteobacteria bacterium, assembly GCA_963727635.1. Lineage (GTDB taxonomy): Bacteria > Pseudomonadota > Gammaproteobacteria > Xanthomonadales > SZUA-36 > SZUA-36. The sequence goes on from CAVSHP010000015.1 coordinate 653,210, forward strand.
ATCCCGTGCAGGAGTATCGATATCCATGGCAACGCAGTGGAAGTGATCACCAAGGGTCGCCACGACCCTTGCGTGGGGATCAGGGCAACACCAATCGTCGAGGCCATGCTGGCGCTCGTTTTAATGGATCACGTGCTCAGGCAACGGGCACAGAACGGTTAATTTGAAGGGTTTGAATTTTATATGGGCAAAAAATTGAAAAATAGCAGTGGTCGGTGCAACCGGCGCTGTAGGTGAGGCCATGTTATCTATCCTGGCAGAATATGGTTTCGGAGATGCCGAGGTGCATGCGCTTGCGAGCGAAAAATCGTTCGGTAAAGTCGTGGATTTCGGTCACCGGAAACTGCCGGTGGAAGTACTGGACGACTACGATTTCAGCGGCACGGATTTCGGCCTGTTTTCAGCCGGCGCGGCTATCAGCCTGAAGCACGCTCCGAGGGCGGCCAAGGCCGGTTGCACGGTTATCGACAATACCTCGGCCTTCCGGCTCGACGATAAAATTCCACTGGTCGTTCCGGAAATCAATGGTGATCTGCTCGAAAGCCTGCCGCCCGGCAGCATCATTGCCAACCCCAATTGTTCAACCATCCAGATGCTGATAGCCATTGCGCCGATCCACGCGATCGCCGGTATAACGCGTATCAATGTTGCGACTTATCAGTCGGTTTCAGGCGCCGGCAGCGAAGGCCTGGAGGAACTGGCCCGTCAGACCGCGGACCGGCTGAGCTTCAAGGAGGTCACGCCCTCGGTATTTCCACTGCCGATCGCTTTCAACTGTATTCCGTCGATTGACACAGTGCAGGACAATGACTACACGCGTGAGGAAATGAAACTGCACTGGGAAACGCGTAAAATCATGCGCGACGACTCCATCGGCGTCAACGCGACGGCGGTGCGTGTACCTGTGTTTTACGGACACTCCGAGGCGGTACACCTTGAAACGGTTCGTGATATCAGCATAGAGGAAGTTCGTGAGGCCATGCACAAGGCGCCGGGCCTGGTATTGATCGATGATACCGCGCCAAAGGCGCAGGTGACCGCGGTTACACACGCTGCAGGAAAAGACGAGACGTTTGTCAGCAGGCTGCGCCGCGATTACACCCATCCGCGTGGAATCAATATGTGGGTCGTGAGTGACAATGTCAGGAAAGGCGCCGCATTGAATGCGGTGCAGATATTAAAAATGATGGTCACGGGCAAAATGCCAGTGGAAACATGAGGTCAGCAAAAGTACACTCTTGAGAGTCGGTGGCAAACACAATAAGCTGATTGTCGGGGAGTGACGGGGAAATCATGAACAAAAAAATGCGCTGGACAATGCTTGCCTTACTGAGTTTATTCAGCCCGGCGGTGCTGGCTTTGGGTCTGGGCGGGGCGGTCGTTGAATCGTACCTGGGCCAACCGCTGGACGTCAGGGTCGAACTCATCAGCCAGAACGAGGATGAATTGCAGAGTATCACTGCGGGTCTCGCATCCGCCGACGACTTCGAGTTACTCGGTCTCAGCCTTACGGCCATCACCGTGCCGTTGCAGTTCGAGGTGGTCACGGATGCGGACAAACCCTATGTGCATATCACCAGCCAGCTGAAGGTTAGCGAACCGGTTGTCCAGGTGCTGGTGGAAGTCGTCTGGGCGAGCGGCAGGATGTTGCGTGAATATACCCTGTTCCTGGACCCGCCAACCATCGATTCACCGGCCCCGCAGGTTACGCTGAAACCCGCGCCGGTTAAAACGTCGCCGGCAGAAACGAACAGCGCGCCTGTTGCGCCGATTCAAAAGAATATCGCACCCCGGGCAGAACAAGCGGAAACAGCGGCGCCCGTTGCGGCAAAACCCGATGCAGCTGTGGAGCCGCCGGCTGACAAAGCTGCAAGCGAATCAAAGCCTGGGAAAATCGCAGAGCAAAAGCAAGAACAGGCACAGCAACTATCGGCTGAGCAGGATTCCGGGGATGAAGTCTACGGTCCGGTGGCCCGCGGAGAAACACTTTGGGGTATTGCCCGTGACTACAGCAAGGGTAGTGGTTACTCGATCAACCAGGCAATGCTCGCACTGCAGCGCAAGAATCCGGACGCCTTTATCAAGGGCAATATCAATTCGCTCAAGCGTGGCGCCATCCTGCGTTTACCCGCATTCAACGAGCTGGGGGAACTGACTTCGAGGGAGGCTTTGCTCGAGGTCCTGAGGCAGGAAGCGGAAATCCATACCGGTGTTCGCACGGCTTCACCGGATTTCGGCACACCGACCGTGGCGGACAGCGGTGACTACCAGAAATCTGCCAGTGAACCGGAACCCGAGCCCGAGCTGAATAAAGATGAGGGGCACCTTGAACTGGTGCCGCCGGCTGAAGATGAAGTCCAGGACACGCAAGCGGAGGGGCAGGTTCCTGAACAGGATGCCCCCGTGGTTGAGTCCCTGCAGGAAGACCTGTCCCGCACCGAGGAAGAACTGGCGAATGCCCGGCAGGAGAATACCTACCTGACCGAGCGCATCAAGGAACTGGAGGCGGAGGCCGCAGCCCGCGAAGAGCAGGCAGTCAATGTCGAGGATTCAAATCTGGCAAACATGGAATCAAAGCTGGCGAAGGATCGTGCCTCGGACCAGCCTGAACCACCGCTGGCGATTACCCCGGGCGGCGAAAAACAGGCCTGGTATGCCGGCAAGACACCGTTGATACTCGGTATCGCCATTGTTTTGATCGCACTGATCACCTGGGCCCTGCGCCGCAGAAGCTCAGAACCGCTGCTCGTGCAAGGTGATGCAGAAGCAGAGGACATCAGCGGCGATGCGCAGGATAGCCAGCGGACACTCGATAGCGAAAACATTGACGCCGCAACGGTCGTGCAAAGAATGCCCGAACCCGAACCCGAGCTGGAAATTGAAGCGGAGCCTGTCATTGAACCCGAGCCGGTATTCGAACCTGGACTCGAAGAACCCGGACAGTTGGCGGACCTTGAAGAAGACGAGGGCCAGACCGTTGTCTTCCATCAGGACGGGATGGATGATGAATCCGAAGCTGAGCCTGAAATTGATTTTGGAGAACCGGAGGATGAACCGGAAGATGAGCCGGTCCAGGGTGAGAACGATCCCGAGATCAAGCTGGACCTGGCCCGCGCATACCTGTCACTGGGTGACAAGGAGGCGTCAAAATCAATGCTGGATGAGGTTTTGAAGAGCGGTAACGAGACGCAGAAGGCAGAAGCGCGGCAAATGCTGGACGAACTCTGAGTGCCGGCTTTCCAATACTGCAAAAATCGGAGCATTTGAGCCTGGCTTTACGCAGTCTCTATATAAAGCAGGTTTAATGCATGCGTTATGCACTCGGAATCGAATACGATGGCGCTGGATTTTGCGGTTGGCAAAGGCAAAATCATTCTCCGTCGGTCCAGGACAGTGTGGAAAAAGCGGTCGAGGCGGTCGCCAATCATGCCGTATCTGTCATATGTGCAGGCCGAACCGATACCGGTGTGCACGCACGCGGTCAGGTCGCCCATTTTGACAGCCCCTCCGAGCGTTCGGAACGGCAATGGCTACTCGGTATCAATTCAAACCTGCCTGATGCGGTCCGCGTGGTATGGGTCCGTCAGGTAGACGACAGCTTTCACGCACGTTTTGGCGCGTTTTCCAGAAGCTATCGTTACAGCATATTGAATCGCCGGGTACGCCCGGCCATCGGTGTGACCTATTTTGGCTGGTGCCGGGAAGTGCTCGATGAAGGGCGGATGCATGAGGCAGCCCAGGTGTTGCAGGGCAGACACGATTTCAGTGCCTTTCGCTCAGCAGGTTGTTCCGCACAACATGCCATCCGCGAGGTGACCGCCATCGGCGTCAGGCGTGAATCTGATATCGTTAAAATCGACATCTCGGCCAATGCTTTCCTTTACCATATGGTCAGAAATATCGTAGGCAGTCTCATTCCGGTGGGTAAGGGTGAAAGATCGATCCAGTGGTTCGCCGACGTTTTTCACGGACAGGATCGTAACCTTGCCGGGGTCACGGCAGAACCGCAGGGCCTGTGCTTTATGAACGTGCGTTACGACCCCCGATACGAATTGCCGGACCGCGAGGAAGCCTTTCCATATCCATGAGCAGGGTTAAAGTCAAAATCTGTGGCCTGACACGTGTTGAAGACGTACAGGCGGTGGTTGCGGCCGGTGCCGATGCAGTTGGCTTCGTTTTTGCCGCCAGCCCGCGGCGCATCGCAATTGATACCGCTGTGCGTTTGTGTGGCTATGTTCCCGACGGCGTTTTGCGTGTAGGCTTGTTCCTGGACCAACCAAAGTCTGAAATCAGCCAGGTCGTCAGTTCCGTGCCGCTCGATATGTTGCAGTTTCATGGATCCGAACCCGAGCATGAGTGCACGGCGTTCGATCTGCCGTGGCTGAAAGCCGTGGCAATGGAAGATGCCGGGTCCGTCGAACGGGCGGAGCGCGATTTTCCACACGCTGCAGGCCTGTTGCTGGATAGCCACTCGAAAGGCACACGTGGTGGCAGTGGCAGGAAATTTGACTGGTCATTATCGACACCGGCAGTGAAAAATATCTGGCTTGCCGGTGGATTGAATGCGGACAATGTCGGAAACGCCATTAAGACTGTCAGACCCTATGCAGTGGATGTCTCCAGTGGCGTGGAGATCGAACCCGGGATCAAGGATGCAGTCAGGATTAATGCTTTTATCAAGGCGGTCAGAATCGCCGAAAGTGAACTACAGACGGTAATAAGTTATGAGTGAAGAGCAACAGATTTGGCCCGATGCACGGGGTTACTTTGGTCAATTCGGTGGGCGTTTTGTCTCCGAAACGCTGATTCATGCGCTGGATGAATTGCGCGAGGCCTATGGCCGCTGGCGTCATGATGAAGAATTTGTCAGCAGGATGGATGAAGACCTGGCCAATTACGTCGGCCGTCCGTCACCTGTTTATTATGCGCAGCGCTATACGCAGGCGGCAGGTGGCGCAAAAATCTACCTGAAACGTGAAGATCTGAACCACACCGGCGCGCACAAGATCAACAACACCATGGGTCAGGGTCTGCTGGCGCACTACATGGGAAAGAAACGCGTCATAGCTGAAACCGGCGCCGGCCAACACGGCGTTGCGACGGCAACGGTGGCGGCCAGGTTAAACCAGTCCTGCCGGGTGTACATGGGCAACGTGGATATCAAGCGGCAGGCGATCAATGTCTTCAGAATGCGGTTGCTGGGTGCGGAGGTGTGTGGTGTGTCATCCGGTTCAGCGACGTTAAAAGATGCGCTCAATGAGGCCATGCGCGACTGGGTAACCAATGTCGATGACACGTTTTATATCATCGGTACGGTCGCGGGACCCCATCCATATCCTGAAATGGTACGGGACTTCAATGCCATCGTCGGGCGCGAGGCCCGCCGCCAGATGCTCGCGCTTTGTGACTGTCTGCCGGACGCCCTGGTGGCGTGTGTTGGCGGTGGTTCCAATGCGATGGGGTTGTTCCATCCTTTTCTGCAGGACAAAGACGTGAAGATGTTCGGTGTCGAAGCCGCCGGGCGTGGTCTGGCAACAGGCGAGCATGCCGCCTCGCTGTGCGCCGGGCATCCCGGGGTTTTGCACGGTTGCCGTACCTACCTGCTGGATGACGATGCAGGCCAGATCCGGCATACGCATTCGGTCTCCGCGGGACTCGATTACCCGGGTGTCGGGCCTGAGCACGCCTGGTTGAAAGATACCGGCCGGGCCACCTACGTCAGTGTCACGGACGAGGAAGCACTGAGCGCCTTCCACCAGTTGACCCGTCTCGAAGGTATCATGCCGGCACTGGAAAGCAGTCATGCGCTCGCTTACGGGTTCAAACTTGCCGCATCCATGCGTCCGGATCAACGCGTACTGATCAACCTCTCGGGCAGGGGGGACAAGGATGTGCAGACAGTTGCAGAACTCGAGGGGCTTAGCTTATGAGCCAGAGAATAGCAGATTGCTTTTCGGCCGCTAAAAAAACCGGGCGCAAGGTCCTGATACCGTTTATTACCGCCGGCGATCCTGACCCGGAATGGAATGTTTCGGTGATGCACGCGCTGGTGGATGCAGGCGCAGACCTGATCGAACTTGGTGTGCCATTTTCCGACCCGATGGCCGATGGAACCGTCATCCAGTTGGCCAGTGAAAGGGCCATAGAAAAGCAGGTTTCCCTGAAAAGTGTTTTAAAAATGGTGACGGCGTTTCGCCAGGTGGATAACCGCACCCCGGTCGTGTTGATGGGCTATATGAACCCGGTTGAACATTACGGACGCACGCTTTTGCCTGCCGATGCAACGGCGGCGGGTGTCGATGGTCTATTGCTGGTGGATTGTCCTCCGGAAGAACGCGGTGACCTGGGCGTGGCGATGGACGAGGCCGGTCTCGATGGGATCTGCCTGGTTGCACCGACGACAACCCGCGATCGTGTGCGGAGTATCTGCAGTCTTGCCGGTGGTTTTATCTACTATGTTTCATTGAAGGGCATCACCGGTGCGGGACAGTTGAAATCGTCCGAATTGGCCGAACCGGTCCGGCAGATCAGGGAGTTCAGCGATCTGCCGGTGGCGGTTGGTTTTGGAATCAAGAACGCTGAAATGGCCGCCAGTGTCGCAGAATATGCCGATGCCATTGTCATTGGCAGCGCCCTCGTCGAAGTGCTTGCGGAGGCTGAATCAATGGCTGACGCCTGTGCCATTGCCAGCGCATTTGTTGCGCCGGTGCGTCTGGCATTGGACAATATAGCCTGACCGCGCCCGATTCAGCGGACGCACACACAGGATCAAAGAGACTGATATGAGCTGGTTTCAGAAATTCAGACCATCAAGAATCCGCACCGAAGGCGGTAACAAACGCAACGTGCCCGAAGGTCTGTGGACCACGTGTACCGAATGTACGGCCGTCCTGTATCGCCCGGAGTTGGAAAGAAACCTGCAGGTTTGCCCCAAGTGCAGTCACCACATGCGCATCGGCGCCCGTATCCGTCTCGAGCAATTCCTTGATCCCGGTGAGCATCGTGAAATTGCCGCCGCTCTGGAATCGGTGGATGCCTTGGGCTTCAAGGACAGCAAAAAGTACAAGGATCGGATTTCCATCGCGCAAAAGAAAACCGGCGAAAAAGATGCACTCATTGTGCTGGCCGGTAAGCTCAAGGGCGCCGAAATAGTCACATGCGCTTTCGAATTTAACTTCATGGGCGGCTCAATGGGCTCGGTGGTAGGTGAAAAATTTGTCCGTGCCGGGATGGAAAGTCTGCGTCTGAAGGCGCCGTTAGTGTGTTTTTCGGCCAGTGGCGGTGCGCGTATGCAGGAAGGACTGCTATCACTGATGCAGATGTCCAAAACCAGCGTGGTGCTGGCCAGGATGAGCGAGCAGGGTATTCCATTTATCTCGGTATTGGCCCATCCGACCACCGGCGGCGTATCCGCCAGCCTGGGAATGCTCGGCGACATCAATGTCGCCGAACCGCTGGCGCAAATCGGTTTTGCCGGACCCCGGGTGATTGAACAGACCGTTCGCGAAACACTGCCGGAGGGTTTTCAGCGCAGCGAGTTCCTGATGCAAAAAGGCGCCATTGACATGATCGTGGACCGGCGCAATATGCGTGATGAAGTCGCCGCATTGCTGGCACTTATGTGCGGCGGACGTCTGCCACGCCCGGTTAGCGGGCAACTGATGAGAGGTTGATTTTCAACCGGTATCGTCCCTTTAAAATAAAGCAAACATCATGAATCTCGACGCGTGGCTGGGTCTACTCGAAAAGCGCCACCCGCAGGCGATTGAACTGGGTCTCGGCCGTTGTGGTTCAGTCTATGAGCGCATGGGTTCACCCAGGCCGGCAAAAAAGGTTTACACGGTGGCCGGCACCAATGGCAAGGGTTCGACGGTCGCCTACCTTGCCGCCATGAGCGGTAGCCTGGGCCAGTCTTTTGGCGCTTTTACTTCCCCGCATATTTTCCGTTTTAATGAACGGATCAGCATTTTGGGCGAAGCGGTCAGTGATGACTGCCTGATTCGCGCCTTTGAACAGGTTGAGGCTGCGCGCGAGGGGGTCTCGCTGACCTATTTCGAGTTTACGACACTGGCCGGTCTTCTGATCCTGAACCAGTCAGAACTGGACTGTGCTGTCCTGGAAGTCGGGCTGGGTGGCCGCCTGGATACGGTTAACCTGGTCGACGCCGATTGCGCGGTCATCACGCCCATCGGCCTGGATCACCAGGAGTACCTGGGGCCTGATTTGCAATCCATCGCATCTGAAAAGGCCGGAATTATCCGTCCCGGCGCCCCCGTCATTTGCACGGAAATGAACCCGCCGGCACCGATTCTGCAGACCGCCGCGAGCTTGCACGCACCGCTATACCGGCGGGGCCAGGACTTTGATCTGAGTGGCAAGCCGGACCCGGGAAGCGGGACGCTGCAGTTTTCGATGAACGCAATGAAGATTGATGTTTTACCGCCATCAATGGGTGGGACACACCAGTTGGATAACCTCGCAGCGGCGTTGGCCGCGCTGGTTGTGCTAAACCCGGTTAGCGTGAACAATGCCGCTGAAATCTCTGCTGCAATCCGAAACTGCGTAGTGCCCGGCCGTCTTCAAAGGGTAGCCACTTCGCCAGAAATTCTGCTGGACGTGGGGCACAATGAACTGGCCGCGGAAGTACTGGCAGCATTTCTGCGAGACAGCGGACGTTTAAAGACTAGCTGCGTGCTGGCCATGCTGGCGGATAAATCTGCCGAGGCGGTGGCGCGCGCCATGGGTCACATGTGTAAACGCTGGCTATGCGCTGACTCACCCGGCACCCGGGGGCAAAGCGGGGAGCGTCTCGCGCAACGATTAAAAACTGCTTTGCCGGATGCCGAGGTCAGCGTTTTCGGTCCCGTGGCCGATGCCATGCAAGCCGCAATTTCGAATGTGGACGAAGATGAAACCATCCTCGTATTCGGCTCATTCACAACGGTGGCAGCTGCTGCCCAATGGTTGAAAATGAGCGTGCAGCACGACGGGCATGATGCTGATAGAATCACCCACGACGAATCTGGAATGGCTAGCCGGGAAAAACCAAATGGATAAAGCTCTCAAACAAAGACTGGTCGGTGCGAGCGTCTTGATCATTCTTGCGGTTATCGTGTTGCCGATGCTGCTGAGCGGGCGTTCAGACACGCTTAAACAGGAGTCCAGCCAGATCGAGCTGCCGCCAAAACCCGATGAATTATCCATCGAGACCCGCCGTTTTCCAGTTGGAATATCAACCAGGCCTGCTCCTGCTGCAACACAGGACGTAGTCGAAGTTGCAGAACCGGAAAACCAGGAACCAGCACAAACTGGAAACAATGAGCTGGCTTCCGCCGGGGCTGAAAAGCCGGTTTCCATTGCGCAACCGCAGACGGGCGGTGGGGAGACTCAAGCGGCTGAAATGCCAGCGGAAGAAGTGCTGCCCGCCGCAAATGAGTCCACTCAAACCGAAATGGCAAAGGATAACGTGGAACACGCACCGGAGGTGGCTTCGATCAATTTGAACACCGAGATAGAAAAGAGGGTGGATGTACCCCCGGTTGTTGAAGCGGATGATAACGCGCCACGCTACCTGGTACAGGTGGCAAGTTTCAGTAACGAGAAAAATGCCAATGCCCTGGCTGACCTGCTGAAAACTGATCATTTACCCGTGCTGATGGACGTCGTTGACCGTTCTGCAGGCCGCATGTACCGGGTTCGTGTCGGTCCGTATGCCAAGCGGGCCGAGGCCGATGCACTGGTCTCCAGCCTGGGTAGCAAAATGACTGACCTGACCCCGCGCGTTCTGGACTTGAGACCGGATGACAGCGCACCGGTTTCAACACCTTCGGACCCGCTGGTGCGCTGGGTTGTCCAGGTGGGCAGTTTCGCTAGCTCAAAAAGTGCTGAAGAGCTGGTCGCCAAATTGCGCGGCGCAGGCCTCAGCGCATTTTCAGAGAAGGTAAGCTCGGCGACCGCTACGGTTTACAAGGTTCGTATCGGTCCTGAACTCGACCGTGACAAGGCGGCGGAGCTGGCGCTTAAAGTAAAAGCTGAACAGGGACTCGACGCTTTCGTAACCACACAGGAATAAACGGAAAGCCGATGCAATATGCCGATTACGCTGTGCTTGCCATCGTTGTCATTTCCATACTGGTAGGTGCGCTCAGGGGGTTTGTAAAAGAGGCATTTTCGCTGCTTGTGTGGGCCGCGGCCTTTTTGATCGCCTTTCAGTATTCCGGAACCCTGGCCCTGCAGCTCGAGGGTCACATCGAACTGCCATCGGCGCGTACCTCGCTGGCCTTTGCCGGTCTTTTTCTCTCGGTTCTGCTCGTCGGAGGACTGTTGACGTACCTGATCGGGAAACTGGTTGAAAAAACCGGGCTCAGCGGCACAGACAGGTTGCTGGGCGGTGTGTTTGGCGGAGCCAGGGGTCTGGCCCTGGTTTTGGCCCTGATGCTCGTTGCAGGCCTGACACCGGTGCCCCAGGATCCCTGGTGGCACCAATCGAGAAGCATACAAAGCCTGATGCCCCTGGCCGAGTGGTCAACCCAATTTCTACCCGATTACATCCTGGAGCACCTGCAATTGAACCCGGATGTGAATACGGACAAAAAAGTCGCCGTTGCTGGCCTCTAGTGCCCGGTGGCTACGCGGGCGGGGTCATGCCTTACGCCTGACCACTTTTCGACTCACTGATAGGTACTATTAATTACGATGCGCGACACTGGCATGTTAGAATGCGCGCGCTATCAACCTCGTTAAAGCAAGGATATTCTGGATGTGTGGAATCATTGGAATTGTCGGTAAGCAGGCAGTTACGCCCTTACTCTACGATGCGTTGACCATATTGCAGCATCGCGGTCAGGATGCAGCGGGCATTGCCACGCTCGACGGTCACAAGATACGCCTGTGCAAGGGCAATGGCCTGGTCGCCGACGTGTTTCCGCATACCGAACTGGCAAAGCTGAAGGGTAACGTCGGTATCGGCCACGTCAGGTATCCCACCGCGGGATCTGACAATCTTGATGAGGCACAGCCGTTCTATGTTAACTCGCCTTACGGCATCGTGCTTGGACACAATGGCAACCTCATCAATGCGACGGTCCTGAAAAAGGAATTATTCGCCAGCGATCGCCGCCATCTCAATACCGAGTCGGATTCCGAAGTGTTACTGAATATATTTGCGCATGAGTTACACCGTCTTGGTCCGGCCGGCATGCGGCCGAAAGATGTTTTTGCGGCTGTTGACGGGATGCATCAGCGCTGCAAAGGCGCCTATTCCGTTATCGCGATGATCAGTGGTAAGGGTATCCTGGGTTTTCGTGACCTGCATGGCATACGACCCGCTGTACTGGGTTATAAAGACACCGACAAGGGCAGGGAATATGCAATCGCGTCCGAAAGCGTAGCCCTCGATACACTGGACTTCACCCTGATGCGTGATTTGAAGCCGGGCGAATGCGTATTTATAACCCTGGACGGCGAGCTGCACACTCATGAGAGCCAGTATGCGCAAACCGCCAGTCCATGTATTTTTGAGTACGTGTATTTTGCCCGCCCCGACTCCATGCTCGACAAGATTTCAGTCTACAAGGCCCGCTTGCGCATGGGCCAGGCACTGGCTCGGAAGATATTGAGAGAATGGCCCGATCACGATATCGACGTGGTCATACCCATTCCCGATACGAGCCGAACGGCGGCCCTGCCATTGGCCTACGATCTGAACGTCAAGTACCGTGAAGGATTTATCAAGAACCGTTACATTGGCCGCACATTCATCATGCCGGGACAGGAACAGCGCAAGCGTTCAGTCAGGCATAAGCTGAATGCCGTTGGCCTTGAGTTCCGCCGCAAGAACGTCCTGCTGGTGGATGATTCCATTGTCAGGGGGACAACATCGAAGCAGATAATCCAGATGGCCCGCGATGCCGGCGCCAAAAAGGTCTATTTTGCTTCCGCATCACCGCCGGTGCGCTACCCGAATATTTACGGCATCGATATGCCTGCACCATCCGAACTGATCGCCAATGGTCGTGATGAGCAGCAAATCCAGGAAGTGCTGGGCGCAGACCGCCTGATTTACCAGGAACTGGATGATCTGATCGAAGCCTGCCGGGAAGGCAATAGCGAGATCACGCGGTTTGATACGTCCTGCTTTTCGGGTGAATACGTGACGGGTGTGGAGGATGGTTACCTTGAGGAGTTGCAGATCAGGCGGTCGGATCAGGCCAAGCGGGAAAACAGTCATGCCGAAAGGGCGCGCCTGATCGGTTGATTCGCCTTTATGTGTTATGGCAGATGGGTCCTGCAGGCCTTATCATGCAACGATGAAACAATCTTTTTTACGAGTGGTTTAACCCGATGACACGAATTTTCAATTTTTGCGCCGGACCGGCAACATTACCCCTGCCAGTCCTGGAAAAAGCCCGCGATGAAATGCTGGACTATCAAGGTCTGGGTATGTCGGTGATGGAGATTTCACACCGCAGTTCCGCCTTTGATGAATTGGCAAACAGAACAGACGCGTGCCTGAGGAGGCTGTTATCCATATCGGATGATTACGCGATCCTGTTTCTCGCCGGGGGTGCGACCGCGCAGTTTGCCCAGGTGCCGCTGAATCTGGCCAGCAGTGAACGTCCGGGTGCTTATATCGTCGATGGCAGCTGGAGCAAAAAGGCCTTCAGTACTGCGCAGCGTATGGGTCTGGCCCAGCTTGCCGCCAGCAGCGAGGACGGCCGGTTTCAAATCGATTCCGGCAAAAGCTGAATGGAATCTTGAAGGCAACCCCGCCTACCTGCATTACGTCAGCAACGAAACCATCTCCGGTGTGCAATTCAGACAGCCCCCGGAAAGCGACCTGCCGCTGGTCTCCGATATGTCCTCCGACATCCTCTCGCGACCCGTGGATGTCAGCAAGTTCGGTGTGATCTATGCCGGTGCGCAGAAGAATATCGGCCAGGCCGGTCTGGCCGTGGTAATCGTCAGAAAAGACCTGTTGCAGGACCTTCCGCCCGATCTGCCGGACCTCCAGTCATGGAAAATCCAGCACCAGCAAAGTTCACGCCTGAATACGCCACCTACCTATGCGTGGTATATCGCGGGTCTGGTATTTGACTGGATAGAAGCGAGTGGCGGCGTGGAGCGCATGGCGCTGCTCAATCAACAAAAGGCGGAGACCTTTTACACCTACCTCGATCAGAGTTCGTTTTACCTGAATGACATACCGACGGAATTTCGCTCGCATATGAATATCCCGTTCAAGATCGTCGATGAGTCCTTACACGGGCGTTTTATCGCCGAAGCCGAAAAGGCCGGTCTGAGCAGTCTGAAGGGACACCGTTCAGTGGGTGGTATGCGCGCCAGTATTTACAATGCCATGCCCATAGAGGGGGTGAGGGCCTTGATCGGATTCATGCAGAATTTTGAGAGACAAGCAGGTTGATGGAACACAAAAATCACGCCACGCTGGATGAAGTGCGACAGGACATCGATGCGCTTGATGCGCAGATTCAGGACCTGATAAGCGCCCGCGCCCGCCTGGCGCAGGCGGTTCGCGAATCAAAAGGTCAACTCGATCACGCGGTTGATTATTACCGGCCTGAGCGCGAAGCGCAGGTGCTCAGGGGCGTGGTAGCGCGAAATCAGGGTCCGATCAGCGATGCCGAGATGTTACGTCTTTTCCGGGAAATCATGTCGGTTTGCCTGGCCCAGCAGGAACCACTGAAAATCGCTTACCTGGGTCCGGAAGGAACCTTTACCCAACAGGCGGTCAACCAGCATTTCGGACACTCGGTGCAGGCGCTCGGCGTGACCGGTATCGATGACGTTTTTTCCCAGGTAGAATCCTCCGAGGCAGATTTTGGCGTGGTCCCTGTCGAAAATTCCAACCAGGGGATTGTCAGTCATACACTGGACAGGTTTGTTGACTCGGACCTGAAGATTTGCGGTGAAATTGAAATGGCCATTCACCACAATTTATTGAGTCAGGCCAAGAGCGTGACGCAAATTGAACGTGTCTATTCCCATCAGCAGTCATTATCCCAATGTAAACACTGGATTCGACAGCACCTTCCCGAAGTGGAATGTATTGCGGTCAGCAGTAATGCAGAAGCCGCGAGACGTGTGCGGCATTCACCCGACGCGGCAGCTATTTCCAGCCAGTCTGCGGCTGAAATTTACGGTGTGCCGATCCTGTTTGCACGTATCGAGGACCGGCCGGATAATGCCACCCGTTTCCTGGTGATCGGCCGGCAGTTGCTGGCATCTTCCGGCGATGATAAAACCACGCTGTTACTGGCAGGCGATGAGGGTCCCGGCGCCCTGCATTCCCTGCTGTCACCACTCGCCCGCCATTCGCTGAACATGAGCCGGATCGAGTCGCGTCCCGCGAGGGCAGGCCGCTGGTCATACGTATTTTTTATTGACGTGGACGGCCATGCGGAAACCGAACCGCTGAAAACAGCACTGTCCGAAATGCAAAAGCAGGCCAGCCTTACCCGTGTACTCGGTTCTTATCCGAAGGCCATCAGCAATTCGCCCGTGGCTGACGGTAAAGTCGAAGAGTGATTCCATGGACGGCTCAGCAAACGTATTGACCGTTGTTCTTTCGCTTGACCGGGGTAAAGCATGATTCTCAACGTTGACCCTGCTGGGTCAGGATTGCGGGGGGAGATTACTCCACCGGGTGACAAGTCCATCAGCCACCGTGCCCTGATATTTTCCAGCCTTGCGACAGGACGGTCCGAGCTCAGTGGTCTGCTCGAAAGCGGGGATACCCTGGCGACGATGAAGGCCTGCGAGCAACTTGGTGCGGTCGTGGAACATGGTCCGGAACGGATTTTTATAACCGGTACCGGCGGTTCATTCAGCCCGCCGCCCGGTGGACTTCTCGACATGGGTAATTCGGGCACGGCGATGCGTCTGCTGGCGGGTGTGCTGAGTGGACAGGGTTTTGATTGCACCTTGAGCGGCGATGCATCGCTGAACAGCCGGCCGATGCGTCGAATCGTCGCACCCCTGACCCTGATGGGAGCGGACATTACGGCAACGGCAACCGGTACCGCACCCCTGCTGATACGCGCCTGCCGCGAGTTGCATGGTATCGACTATGTCTCGCCCGTGGCCAGTGCACAGATCAAATCCTGCGTATTGCTTGCCGGCCTGTTTGCGTCTGGCACCACCCATGTCGAGGAACCTCACCTGAGCAGGGATCACACCGAACGCATGTTACCCATATTTGGCGTTGACCTGCCTTCACCCTGTACCGTTGTCGGTGGCTCCAGGCTTAAAGCAAACCGGTTTGCGGTTCCGGGGGATATTTCATCCGCCGTGTTCACATTGGCAGCTGCGGCCATGACCCCGGGTTCGGAGGTCACGGTGCGGCAGGTGGGACTGAATCCCACGCGTACCGGATTTATTCGCTGTCTTGAGGCCATGGGCGCACAATTCAGTATCACCAACCAAACAGCCGAAAGCACCGAACCTGTCGGTGATATTCATCTTGTTTACAGCGACCGCCTGCGGGCCATTGACGTACCCGAGTCCCTGGTTCCGGACATGATTGACGAATTGCCCCTGCTGATGGCGCTGGCGGTAACGGCGTCGGGTGTGACACGGATCAGGGGCGCCGCGGAGCTCAGGGTCAAGGAAAGTGACCGCATCGCTGTCATGGCCAACGGTCTGCGCAATCTGGGTGTTGAGCTCGAGGAGTATCCGGATGGAATTGACATCCGGGGTGGCCGGGTTTCCGGCGGTCACGTTGAAAGCGCCGGTGATCACCGTTGCGCCATGTCTTTTGCGGTGCTGGGGTTGGTTGCATCAGGTCGGGTTTTAATCGAAGAGGCGCAATACATTGCAACCTCTTATCCGGGTTTTACCGACGACATGATTCGTCTGGGCGCCAGCATGCAGATGGAAAGGAACCGGTGAAAAAACCGGTTGTTAGAGGTGTTGATGTACCCGTCATTGCCGTCGACGGTCCCGGCGGCTCCGGCAAGGGTACCATTACGACGCGACTCGCCAGTTATCTGGGCTGGCATTTCCTCGACAGTGGCGCGCTTTACCGCCTGACCGCGTTAGCGGTGATGAAAAATCAGGTGCCATTGGAGGATGCAGACGCGTTGGGCAAAGTTGCGGCCAATCTTGATATCCGCTTTGAAACAAAGGAAAGTGAAGTGGTCTCCTGGCTTGACGGCGAAGATGTCAGCGACCGTTTGCGTCAGGAGGATACCGGCGTTATGGCTTCCAGGGTAGCGGTGATACCAGCCGTCAGAACAGCACTGACCCAACGGCAGCGCCGCTTCCGGCAGCCCCCGGGACTGGTCGCGGATGGCCGGGATATGGGAACCGTGATATTTCCGGACGCAAAACTCAAAATATTTCTCACCGCAAGTGCAGAGATTCGTGCCGAACGAAGGTATAAGCAGTTGAAAGAAAAAGGAGAAAGTGTTAACCTCACGCGCCTTTTCAGAGAGATCAAAGCTCGTGATCTACGTGATCAGTCGCGTAGCATTGCACCGCTAAGACCGGCTGAGGATGCAGTGATTATAGATTCGACTGAATTGAGCATTGATGAAGTGTTCAACAGGATCGTTTCTTTGATTTGATGCTGCGTTCCAAGCGACTGTTTGTAAAAGAAATCTTGCCTTCATCCATGGTGGATGATGGTTTTAATAACCGGCACAATCATGTGCCCCTTAACCAGGTGGACATACCCTTGTTAAATGGTATATTTGTTGAGATTAAACCAATGACTGAAAGTTTCGCTGAATTATTTGAACAAAGCCTCGTGTCACAAAGCCTGACACCGGGAACGATCATTACCGGTACGGTAGTAGAAATCAGGGACGACGTAGTTGTCGTCAACGCAGGATTAAAATCAGAGGGCATCGTGCCCATTTACCAGTTCCGTTCCCTGAACGGGGAATTGGAAGTAGCAGTTGGAGATAGTGTAGAAGTTTCACTGGAAGCCATAGAAGATGGTTATGGTGAAACCCGACTGTCAAGGGAAAAAGCCAAGCGTGCCATGGTTTGGGACAAGCTCGAGAATGCGTTCCAGGGCGAAGAAACCATCCAGGGCAAAATCAGCGGAAAAGTCAAAGGCGGCTTTACGGTCGATATCAACGATATTCGTGCTTTCCTGCCAGGTTCACTGGTGGATGTGCGTCCGGTTCGCGATCCGGCTTATCTCGAAGGCAAGGATCTGGACTTCAAAATCATCAAGCTGGACCGTAAACGCAACAATGTAGTTGTCTCCCGCCGCGCCGTCGTTGAACTCGAGTTCAGCGCAGAGCGCGAGCAGTTATTGGCAGGTCTGGAAGAAGGCTCCATCGTCACGGGCGTGGTCAAGAACCTCACCGATTATGGTGCGTTTATTGACCTGGGCGGCATCGATGGCCTGCTGCACATTACCGACATGGCCTGGAAGCGAGTCCGTCACCCCAGTGAAGTTGTCAACGTCGGCGACGAACTGGAAGTGCGGGTACTGCGTTTCGACCGTGAGCGTAACCGTGTTTCATTGGGTCTGAAGCAACTGGGTGATGATCCATGGAGTGATCTTGCCCGCCGTTATCCGGTCGGTTCACGTCTGTTCGGCCATGTTTCCAACATCACCGATTACGGTTGTTTTGTTGAAATCGAGGATGGTGTTGAAGGCCTGGTACACGTGTCCGAAATGGACTGGACCAACAAGAACATCAATCCCGCCAAGGTAGTCCAGACCGGCGACGAGACCGAGGTGATGGTGCTCGAGATCGATGAAGAGCGGCGCCGCATCTCTCTGGGTATGAAGCAGTGTCAGTCCAATCCGTGGGAAACTTTCGCAGCCACCCATAACAAGGGCGACCGCGTTACCGGCGCAATTAAGTCGATCACCGATTTCGGTATCTTTATTGGCCTTGATGGTGGTATTGACGGACTGGTTCACCTGTCTGATATCTCCTGGCTCACACCGGGTGACGAGTCTGTTCGCAACTTCGCCAAGGGCGAGGAAGTTGAAGCCGTCGTGTTGGCTGTTGATCCTGAGCGTGAACGCATCTCCCTGGGTCTCAAGCAATTGGATCAGGATCCGTTTGCAACTTTTATGGCTGAGAATCCGCGTGGCAGCCAGGTGAAGGGTATCGTCAAGGAAGTGGACGCCCGAGGCGCTGTCATCGAGCTGATGGACGGTGTTGAAGGTTACCTTCGCGCTTCTGACATCAAGAAAGAGCGTGTTGAAGATGCCAGCAAGGTACTCAGTGTGGGTGATGAAGTCGAGGCTAAATTTATCAGCCTGGATCGGAAGAACCGTACTTTGGCCCTGTCTATCAGAGCATTGGAAGATGACGAACTTGCTGAAGCACTAGAGGATTATCATTCACAAAATGCTGCCAGTGGTACGACCTCACTGGGTGAATTGCTCAAGGAGCAACTCAAGCAGGATGATTGATTCGGGAAACGGGCGGTCCAACGTGGACCGCCCGTTTTTTGGCTGATATAAGAAAAATCGAAAAGGAACGTGAGAAAGCAAATGACTAAATCAGAATTGATTGACCGTCTTTCAGAAACACAAAAACACCTGGCGCATATGGATGTTGAACTGGGTGTTAAATCCATACTGGAACAAATGAGCAGTTCGTTGTCTTCCGGCGAACGTATCGAAATCCGTGGGTTCGGGAGTTTTTCATTACATCACCGTGCACCCAGAATGGGCCGTAACCCGAAAACGGGTGACGCAGTTGCATTGCCAGGCAAGCACGTACCGCATTTCAAACCAGGTAAATCATTGCGTGATCGGGTAAACAACAAGGCCTGATCTTTTTGAAAGGGTAAAGTTTATTGTGAAAAAGCTGGGCTTTATCCTGATGGCGATCGCAGCCGTCACAGTGGGGTTGCTGATAGGCACCCTGAATTCCGGTCGCGTTCAACTGGACTTGCTTTGGGTGCAGTTTGAACTTCCCCTTGGCCTGGCCATACTGCTCGGCTTCTCCGTGGGTATCGTACTGGGATTGGGTGCGATTTACATAACGCGCGTCCTGCCATTGCGACACCAGTTGCGCAAGGCGCGCACTGCATTATCAAAACAAGACAACACTGACTTAAGCCTGCCTGATGATTGAAACGCTGTTGCTTGCGCTGATTCCGGCGGCTGCCTGGGGCGGCTGGATTCTGGCCAAAAGCACGACCCGTCGGGGTGAACGCAAGCGAAATCTCAATTTCAGCAACCGCTATTTCCAGGGTCTCAACTACCTGCTGGATGAACAACCGGACAAGGCCATCGCGGTTTTTATCGAAATGGCCGAGGTCACTGCAGACACCATTGAAACCCACCTCGCACTTGGTAGTTTGTTCAGGCGCCGCGGCGAAGTAGAACGGGCGATCAGGATCCATCAGAACATCATCTCGAAACCGGGTCTGGACGAACGCCAGAAAACCCGCGCCTTGCTTGAATTGGGTGAAGATTATATGCGTGCGGGTCTGTTTGACCGTGCCGAAAACCTTTTCAATGAACTCATCGAGCGTGAATCACACGCGCCCGCTCTGCGACACCTGCTGGATATTTATCAACAGGAAAAGGATTGGGATAAGGCGCTGCAACAGGCCCAGCGGCTCGAGGCCGTGACCGATGAGGATATGGGTCTTGTCAAGTCGCATTTCTGTTGTGAACTGGCAGAAATTAATCTGACCGAAAATAAGCCGGCTGCCGCACGCAAGCACCTGCGTCAGGCCAGACGCCATTTCCCGGAAAGTATTCGTGCAAGGCTCATACTTGCAAAGATTGCGCTGCAGCAGGAGATGTATGTCGAGGTGCTGGATGTTTACGAAGAAATTGTTGCAATGGACATGGAATATGTCCACGATATTCTGGATCAGTACCTGAGCAGCGCGCAGAAGGCCGGCGAGTTCCCGCGGGCGTTAACCAGCATGCAAAAGTGGGCTGAACATTATGATGGCATCAGCCTGCTGATTGCCCTGACGGATGTGAAACGCAGAGAACAGGGTCTCGATGCGGCCACCCGGTACCTGGCTGAAGCATTGACACGTCGGCCATCGGTGCAGGGATTGGATTACCTGATCCAATTGAAGCTCGAAGGCGGACCTGAAACAGAATCCGATGATGAAATACTCCGTGCCGTGGCGCAAAAGCTTCTGGCAAGACAGCCCTCATATCGTTGTAAGCATTGCGGCTACGCCGGTCACAGCCATCATTGGCAGTGTCCCAGTTGCAAAAACTGGAGTACCACGCGAATTATTCGCGGTGTGTTGGGTGAGTAGAGCGTGAGCCAGTTTGCCCAGGGCTGGCATACCGCAGTTGACTGGGCTGCCGTGTCTTTGTTCGCGGGTTTTTTGAGTTATTTCAGTTGTAAAAAAGCAATGGCCCTGGCAGAAAAGTCAGGCATGATCGCGCTTCCGGGTGAGCGTCAAAGCCATCAGCGCGCGACCCCGACCGGTGGTGGCCTCGGCTTGATTTTCAGCATTGTAATGACAACGCTATGCCTGGAATTAATTGTTTCTTTACCTTTTTTTTGGTGGCAAAACGTGCTTCCCGGTGTACTGTTGTTAACCATCGTTGGATGGCGTGATGACAAATTTCCCGTTTCCCCAGTGTTGCGCCTGCTGATTCAGTTTGTGGTCAGTATATGGCTGATAGGCTTTGGCTGGTGGGATTTTCCATGGCGGGATATGGTTTATTGGTTATGCGCTACCGTGACAGTGATCTGGCTTATGAACCTCTATAACTTCATGGATGGAAGTAATGGCATGGCAGGTTTTCAGGGTGTTTTTGCAGGTGTGACTATGGCGGCCTTGTTCCAGTTTGGCGGCGAGTCTTCAATGGCCATTGTTGCCCTGGTTGTGGCGGCGGCATGTGCTGGTTTCCTGCCGTTGAATTTCCCACACGCGAAAGTGTTCATGGGCGATGTTTCCAGCGTGCCACTGGGGTTCGTTTTTGCAGCGTTCGCGATCTACGGAGTTCGGACTGGAAGCATCGGTTTACCACTGTCTATTTTGATCATGTCGGTGTTCTTTGTTGATGCGACCCTGACACTGCTTTCAAGGGCATTCCGAGGGGAGCGGTGGTATACTGCGCACGCCCGGCACGTTTACCAGCGGTTGATTGCCAAGGGATGGTCGCACCGGCGGGTATTGGTGGTCTATCAGACCGTTAACGTGGTGTTGGTGTTGCCAGCCATAGTGTTGGCAAAAATTTACCCGCAATATGCCTTAGTGACAGTAGCGCTAATTCTGTTATTCCTCGGAGCGTGCTGGCACATTGCAAATTGGAGGCTCAGCATGACTGCTGAAGTTCAGGTGAAATGAAACGAATTATCGATATTGTTCGCCATCCTCGTGCTGCCGTAATTGTGCATGATTTTTGTATGGTTGCCGTTGCATGGTTCGTGGCTGTCTGGTTGATCGAAAGCACTTCTGCGTTCACTATCAGCAGCAATCTCGAGACCTTGATGGGTCTGTCCGTCGTACTCGTGCTACAGGGAGTAGTGTTGTGGGCGACAGGTCTTTACAAGGGCTTGTGGCGCTTCGCCAGCTTCCCGGATATGTGGAATATCGCTCGTGCCAGCACTTACGGTACGGTGGCAATTGTAGCCGTGCTTGCACTGGTGGAAGGGCCTGCGATCAGTCAATGGATGCCGACGGTCCTGATTTATCCCGTATTGTTGTTCGTGTTGTTAGGGCTGCCGAGAATGTGTTTCCGCTTCTGGAAGGACTCGCAGACTGTGGCTGCTACGCCCGGAAAAGGATTCAAACGTGTTCTGATCATTGGCGCCGGTCGTTCCGGCGCCATGCTGGAAAAGGAATTACGCCGGCGTGGCGGTTTCGAAGTGGTTGGATTCCTGGACGATGATGAGCGTTTACGCGGCGCACAGGTCCATGGAGTCCCGGTGCTGGGCCCTATCGACAATCTGCCGGGGATCGGGTCTTCATACAAAGCTGATCTTTCAATCATCGCGATGCCGTCCGCAAGCAATCAACAGATGCAACGCATTGTCGGGATTTGTGAACTTAGCGAAATCGAGTTCCGTACCTTGCCAACATTGCAGGATCTGGGTTCCCAGGCGACCAATATCGGTGATCTGAAACGGGTTGTCATTGACGATCTTCTGGGTCGTGATCCGGTCTCCCTGGAGTGGGAGTCAATTCGTGCGGGCCTGGTGGGCAAACGCGTCATGATAACCGGCGGCGGTGGATCGATCGGTTCAGAATTGTGCCGCCAGATCGCTCGTTTGAATCCGGTCGAGTTAATCGTTGTGGATCACAGCGAATATTCACTGTACAAGATCGACCACGAGTTGCACAGTGATTACCATGACCTTCTGTTCCACTCGGTGCTGGGTGATATTTGTGATCCCGCGACGGTTGAAAAAGTCATAGGGGATTACAAGCCAGACGTGGTGTTTCACGCTGCCGCATACAAGCACCTGCCCATCCTGCAGACACAAATTCGTGAAGCATTTCGCAATAACGTGTTTGGCACCATGCGTGTCGCCGAGGCGGCGGAGCGTCATGGCGTCGGTACCTTTGTGTTGATTTCGACTGACAAGGCGGTCAACCCGGCAAATATCATGGGTGCGACCAAGCGCGTTGCAGAAATGTACTGTCAAAATATGAACGCGCGCTCGGAAATGCGCTTTATTACGGTACGTTTTGGCAATGTCCTGAATTCAAACGGTAGCGTCGTTCCGCTTTTCCAGGAACAGATTGCCAAGGGTGGCCCGGTCACCGTTACGCACCCGGAGATTTCGCGGTATTTCATGACGATTTCTGAAGCCAGCCAATTGATCATGCAGGCGGCCGTCCTGGGTAGTGGTGGTGAAATTTACGTCCTCGACATGGGTGAACCTGTCAATATAACCTATCTTGCTGAGCACCTGATCCGTCTTGCGGGTAAAGAACCGGGTCGTGATATCGAAATTATCTATACCGGTCTACGTCCGGGCGAAAAGCTATTTGAACAGTTGTTTCATGAACTCGAACCTTATGAACGGACTTCGCATGAAAAGATCCTGCTGGCCCATCCGCGTGTGGCCGATTGGGATGAGTTACGTGCAGAATTGAGGAGCTCCGAAATGGCAGTCAGGCGCTACGACACCAAATACCTCCAACAGGCACTGGTACGACTTGTGCCAGAACTGGCCAAGGCCGGTTTGAATACCGAGCCGACAAAGGTCACTCCAATTTATAAAAGCAGATAATCGATGACTGAACTGCCACCCATCAGGAAGGCCGTATTTCCTGTCGCCGGTCTCGGTACCCGTTTTCTGCCGGCCACCAAGTCGATTCCGAAGGAAATGCTGCCAATCGTCGACAAGCCCCTGATCCAATACGCGGTGGAAGAAGCAGTCGAGGCGGGTATTGATACCATTATCTTTGTTACCAGCCATAAAAAAGCAGCAATTCTTGACCATTTCGACCCGGACCTGGAATTGGAGAACCATTTACTGGCGCAAGGCAATGATGAACTCCGTTCCCGTATACACAACATCATCCCCGCGCACGTTTCGACACGATATGTGATCCAGGAACAGGCGCTGGGATTGGGGCACGCAGTCTGGTGCGCAAAAAAATTGGTGGGTAATGAACCCTTTGCCGTATTGTTGGCAGATGACCTGATTCGCAGCCCTGCACGCGGATGTCTGAGGCAGATGGTCGATGAGTACCACGCGACCGGGGCCGGTAGCCTGGGCGTTGAGGAAATCCCTGTTTCGATGACAAACCGCTATGGCATCGTTTCGGTGCAGGCTGATGCTTCCGGGCGGAATTACATCCGCCAAATCGTGGAGAAACCCTCGCCGGAACAGGCACCTTCCAACCTCGGTGTGGTGGGTCGTTACATCCTGCCCGGTGCCATATTTACACTGCTCGAATCTGTGCAAGCCGGGGTTGGTGGAGAAATCCAACTGACCGACGCAATATTTTTGCTACTCAAGACACATCCGCTTCTGGCGCACCGGTTTGAGGGTGTGCGCTATGATTGCGGTAGTCGCAAGGGATTTATCCGCGCCACGGTCGATTACGCGCTTGAACATGACGATTTGCGCGAATACCTGTTGAGTTATTTTGAAACGATGAAACACTCGCCGGACTGATGGCGGTACGATCCCGATCCAAATGGCCCAAGGGCAAGATTGTCTGTTTCAGACACCGTTCGGAAGTTCTGCAGGACAATATCTGGTCTGATCCGGCGGAGCGTGATTTCCACGTATATTTGCCCCCGGTTTATTCCGAGTCGGGCGCAGCGTTTGTTGCGTTGTGGGACTTTGCTGCCTTTAGTAATTCCGGTCCGGGTCATCTGAACTGGAGGAACCAGGGCGAAAATCTTCCGCAACGGCTGGATCGTTTGATCGGCAGCGGTGAAATGCCACCCGTGGTTGTCCCCATGCCGGATTGTTATAGTTCGCTGGGGGGTAACCAATACGTGAATTCTCCGGCGGTGGGTCAATACGCCGACTACGTGGTAGATGAACTGGTTCCATTTCTGTCCAGGCATGTCAACGTCATAGATCACCGTGACGGCCGAGGGGTCTTTGGCAAGTCTTCCGGTGGTTATGGTGCCCTGGTGCACGCGATGTATTACCCTCAAACTTGGGGCGGGTTGGCCGCACATGCCGCCGATATGGGTTTTGACTGGGTCTACCGGCCCGATTTCCCACGGGCGGCTGCCGTATTGTCCGCATTCGGCGGGAGTCCCTACCGTTTTCTGGAGCACTTCTGGAACAATAACTCACCGGGAGCGGCGGACTACTCCACGCTTATTACGCTGGCGATGGCCGCCAGTTATGACCCGGGCGATAGCCCGGAAACTGCGATCCGGCTTCCATTTGACCTGTATACTTGTGAAATGGACGTGACACGCTGGAACAAGTGGTTGTCGCATGATCCATTGAATCTGCTTGACTCGTATGCCGAGCAACTTTCCTCGCAGAACATGCTCTATATTGATGTTGGCAATCGTGATCAGTACAACATACAGTATGGAACCCGTGCATTTTGCAGACGTCTTGAAATGCTCGGTGTCGAACACCATTTCGAAGAATTCGATGGTACCCATTCTGGCATGGACTGGCGTTTGGATGTTTCATTGCCAAAACTGGCCAATGCCTTGTATACGGCCTGCAGGGTGGACCACCCTGTTGATAAATGACATTGTAGATAATTGGAAACTTGATGATTGAGATTACAAAAAGCGCCCAGGAATATTTTGCAAGATTGATTGCCCAACAGGAAATGGATGACGTTGGTCTATACCTGACGGTGCTTAAACCAGGAACCCCTCTTGCTTCCTGTGATTTGCAGTTCCACGTCCCGGGACAGTCGGATCAGGAGGAAATCGAGTTCAAATACGACGAGTTCAATCTTTATATTCCTGCCGGCAGCGAACATTGGCTGGAACAGGCAAAAATTGATTTCGAAAAAACCGATGCCGGTAGCCAGTTGACGATCAAGGCGCCGGGCATCAAGGGTAACAAGCCGGATGATTCCGAAAGCCTGGAGGAAAAAATCGCCTGGGTATTACAATCGGAAATCAATCCCGGGCTGGCCTCTCACGGCGGCAGGGTTTCACTGGAACTGATTACGCCAGAAAATGAAGTGGTTTTACGTTTTGGGGGTGGGTGTCACGGTTGCGGTATGGTCAACGTCACGCTGCAGGACGGCATCGAAAAAACCCTGAAAGAATATTTCCCCGAAATCAAGGCCGTTGTCGATGCCACTGATCATGCCAGTGGCAGCAATCCTTATTACAAGTAATTCCCGGTTTTAACCCGTACATCTCACCAGGTCCCGCAACGAGGCCTGGTAAGAATTGCGGGGTGGAAATTCAAAGGTGCTGGCGCGGGCAATGTGCCCGTGCCGCAATTGTCTGTCCGCTGCTATCGGTGTTGGATCTCAGTGAGGCCTTGCTGGCTCGCGTACCATGCAGAAATATCTTCGATATCCGTATCGCTGAGGTTGGCGGCAAAGCCGTTCATGATGGCATTCTGACGGCTACCGTCGCGGAAGCTTTTCAAAGACTTGACCAGGTAATCCTCGTGTTGCCCACCCAGGTTGGGATAAATCGGCTGGACGCTTTTCCCTGTTGGCCCATGACATGCCTGGCATACCGCGGACTTGTTTTGTCCGGCAGCGGCGTTGCCAGCCGAGAATGCGATGGCGGGAACCAATGAAAGCAGGGCGCCGGCGAGTGCAATGTAGGTCTTGTTCATTTTATTCGGCATCCCCGTTCTTTGTTTGCGCCGCGAGATAGACGGCAATATCTTCAATGTCCTGATCGGACAGGGCTTCGGCCTGAAGGCTCATCGTTTTATGCTGACGCTCACCCGATTTGAATGCTTTCAGTGAAATGACCAGGTATTCCTTGTTTTGTCCGCCAATGCGGGGAACATGGTAAGTCGGGTAGGTATTCTGATAGTTCACGATTCCATGGCAGCCGGTACATGTGTAAGCCTTGACCTTTCCGGCTTCGTAGTTGCCGTCGGCAAAAGCGTTGACGGATGCCATGCACAATAACAGGGTAAACAGAATATTTTTCATACGCATATCAGTGATCACATCAGGCGAGATTATCGGTAGCGGGCGATTATAACCGCAGATTACACGCAAACCAATTATCTATATAAAAATACGATGAGAAGGAGTGGTGCCTTCCAGGTTTACATGGCTGCTTCTCAGGAGGGAGTGACCTAATGATCTGGGCCGCAGTACCAAGCGTCAGCAAAAATCGCGTGAACGGGTATTCAAACCTTTCATCAGCTCGCCAAAATCATGCACCCGCCGGGCGATCAGGTGGTAAACCTCGCCGTCGCTTTCCATTACACCATCCACGGCGATCAGTGACGCATTGAGAATGGTGCTGCGCTGGGTTTTCCACAGTCGTTGCCAGACCACCACGTTGACGTGCCCGGTTTCGTCCTCGAGGGTCAGGAAGATGGTGCCGCTAGCGGTCATGGGCCGTTGACGCATGGTGATCAGACCACAGGCCCGGGTGGTGGTGCCGTGTTCCAGTTGCAGCAGTTGCTGTGCGGTCCTGACCCGCCGCCGGCGCAAGACATCCCGTATCAGTGCGACAGGATGACGCCCAAGTGTCAGACCCGTAGCGGCGTAATCAGCCCTGAGGTCATCGGTCTCTGAAGCCGGACGGATGGCGGTAGTATCATCCATCCGCGTGATACCCTGGAGTAAATCGCCGGGTTGCTTTTCTGCCGCGGCCACTTCCCAACGGGCGCGGTGACGATGGCCTGCGATTCCCCTGAGTGCTGCGGCCTCCGCCAATGCGGCAAGCTCACGCCGGTCAAGTTGTGCACGGCTGCAAAGATCCTGTACAGAGGTATACGGTTGCTCACCCCGGGCATTGCTGATGCGTTCGGCAGTCGTCTGCCCCAGACCCTTGATAAGACGCAGACCCAGGCGTAGCCGTGGGGTATTTTCATTTCCATTTGCCAGTGCGCAATCCCAATCGCTGTAACGGATGTCTACCGGCAACACCGTGACACCATGGCGGCGCGCGTCCTGCACCAGTTGCGACGGTTGATAAAAACCCATGGGTTGTGAATTGAGCAGGGCGCAGGTGAACGCCGCAGGGTGGTGGCGCTTTAACCAGGCGGATACATATACCAGCAACGCAAAACTCGCGGCGTGTGATTCCGGGAACCCATATTCTCCAAAACCCTTGATCTGTTCAAAGATCTGTTCTGCAAAGCTGCGTTGATAGCCGCGTTCGAGCATGCCGTTGATCAGCCGTGTGCGCATGTGCTCCATGCCGCCACGACGTGCCCATGCGGCCATTGAGCGGCGCAAAACATCGGCCTCCGAACCGCTGAAGCCGGCCGCGACCATGGCGATCTGCATGACCTGTTCCTGGAAAATGGGTACACCCAGCGTGCGTTGCAGCACCTTGCGCAGCGCGTCGGATGGGTAGTTCACCGCTTCCATTCCGCGCCGCCGCTGCAGGTAGGGGTGAACCATATTGCCCTGTATGGGGCCGGGTCTGACAATGGCCACCTCGATGACCAGGTCATAAAAACAGGCGGGCTTCAGACGTGGCAACATGGCCATCTGTGCACGTGACTCGATCTGGAAGACGCCGATGGTATCGGCTTTCTGGATCATGCTGTAGGTTTCAGGATCCTCGGCCGGTACATCCGCGAGACCCATGTCGGTGGCATAAAAATCATTTACCAGGTCCAGGCAGCGGTGAATGGCGGTCAGCATCCCCAGCGCCAGGCAATCGACTTTGAGCAAACCCAGGGTTTCGAGATCGTCCTTGTCCCACTGTATGACGGTGCGCTCCGCCATCGAAGCATTTTCCACGGGCACCAGCGAGGCCAGCGTATTTTCGGAAATCACAAAACCGCCCACGTGCTGGGACAGATGGCGGGGGAAACCGATCAGATTTTGCACCAGGTACAACAGTTGCCGGACTTTCAGGTTGCCTGCTGCAAATCCCTGCTCGGCGAGACGTTGGGCAAAACGCTCCGGTTCATCCCACCACGACATATTGCGTGCCAACCGGTCGACCTGGCCGGGGCTGAAACCCAGCGCCTTACCCACGTCCCGGATGGCGCTGCGTGGCCGGTAGCTGATCACGGTGGCCGCCAGCGCCGCCCGTTCACGGCCGTACTTCCGATAGATATACTGGATCACCTCCTCGCGGCGTTCATGCTCGAAATCAACATCGATATCCGGTGGTTCATCACGTTCGCGGGATATGAAACGTTCGAACAGCATATTCATCCGTGCCGGGTCCACCTCGGTGATACCCAGGCAATAACAGACTGCGGAATTTGCAGCCGAGCCGCGTCCCTGGCAAAGGATGTCCTGGCTGCGGGCAAACTGGACGATGTCGTGTACCGTCAGAAAATAGGACTCGTAGCACAGTTCTGAAATCAGGCGCAGTTCGCGTTCGATCTGTTGCCGCAGTGCAGCATCGATCCCGGCCGGCCAACGCTGCCTGATACCGGCCTCGGTCAGGTCGCGTAAGTGGGCGGCGCTGCTCGTGCCCTGTGGTACCACTTCACGCGGGTAGCGGTAGCGCAATTGATCCAGCTGAAAATGACAGCGTCGGGCGATATGCACTGACTCATCCAGCAGTTCCTGCCGGTACAACGTGGCCAGGCGCTGCCGGCTGCGCAGATGACGTTCGCCGCAGGGCAGGGCGCGGTAACCCAGTTCTGGCAATGTGCAACCCAGGCGGATAGCGGCCAGTACATCGTGCAATATACGCCGTGAACGGGTATGCATTTGCACATCACCACAGGCCGTCACCGGCAAACCGGCGGCATTTGCGGTGTCAACCAGGCGCGCCAGTCTTGATCGGTCATCAAAACCCAGGCAGAGACTGGCCGCCAGCCAGCTTCGATCGGGAAAATGTGCGGCCACCCAGTGCGCGGTCAGTACATCGAGCTCCGAGCCAGCGGTCCCAGATTTGCCTGTCCGGGCTTCCGGCAACCACAGGGCCAGGCAGTGGTCGAGATTGTTCTCAAAGGCCCTGTCAGGCAATTCATAACGGCCCTTGGGCGCATTGCGGCGTCCGCGTGTGATCAGCGTACACAATTGTGCATAACCGGTGCTGTCCTCGGCCAGCAATACCAGCCGTGAACCATTTTCCAGCCTGAACAGGCTGCCGCATATGAGTTGAATATCCTGTCCCTGCTGTTGGCAGCGCCGGCGCTCTTCAAAGGCGCGTACGATCCCGGCGAGCGAACATTCATCGGTCAATGCAATGGCGGAATAGCCCAGTTCAGCAGCACGCGCGACCAGTTCCTGCGGATGCGAGGCGCCGTGCAGGAAGGTAAAGTTGCTGGTACAGACCAGTTCTGCATAGGGGCTGGATTCGTGGCTTGAGTTCATACTGTATATATATATGGGGTATCTATTTAGCTCCAGTACTGTACATATGTCCAG
Organism: uncultured Gammaproteobacteria bacterium; assembly: GCA_963727635.1. GTDB lineage: Bacteria > Pseudomonadota > Gammaproteobacteria > Xanthomonadales > SZUA-36 > SZUA-36. The sequence continues at coordinate 683,084 of CAVSHP010000015.1, forward strand.
TACTATTTACATTCTAGTACCGCACCCGAAATTTTCAAGTTTTTTTCGTTATATCCTGATAAGTCACAGGTGCTGTTACGACTGCTTGTTGTAAAAGTCGATAGAACAACATTCCACGAGATTTGGATTTACGACGATTGAAGCGAAACACAAACTCGTCCAGATAGGCATCCAGATGCTCAGGTTGTATTGAGCCATGGTGTGTACCCAACACCCAGCGTTGCACTAGTGCGGCCACTCGATGCACCCCGGCGATCGATACATGGGCTGGCACTTCGGAGTCCAGCATGACCGTGCGCTGATGCTCAAAACCCAACTCAGACAATGACAGATAGGCTGCCGAGCCATCCGTGTGTACTCGTGCCCCAGCTTCGACAACCTCCTGAACAAACGGAACAACATAGGAGGCGGAGTCATTGGGTATGCGCCGCAGGCGGATACGTCCAAAGCCTTTGGGTTGCAGCATCTCTACTGCCACAGCTATTAACACCTTATTTGTACGGCTTTTTTTGCTTTTGCGTGGAATAGGGCTTTGCCTGTCAGTAATGGCCAGGTATGTTTCATCTACCTCAACGAGTCCCTTGAGTTTTTCGCGTCCTGGACGAATCATGGCACAACGGAATCGATGCAGCATGGTCCAGGCAGTCTGATAACTACCCAGACCCAGTACTCGCTGCATGCCCAAGGCACTCACGCCTTGTTTCTGATTGGTCAAGTACCAAGCAGCAGCAAGCCAGGTGCGTAACGGTGTTCGGGTTTTTTCAAAGATAGTTCCCACAGTTACCGAACTCTGGTGCTGGCAGGCCTGGCACATCAGACGGTTACGACTGGCGCGATAGGGTTCACCGCTCCAATTACAACGAACGCACACGAATCCACTGGGCCATCGCAACCGCTCAAGGAAAGTAAGGCATGCCTTTTCAGTGGGAAACCAATCGAGAAATTCGTTCCAGGTTTGAGGGTAGTCTTGTCCCGCAACTGGCGCTAATATCTGTACATCCATCCAGCTATTTTACCTTTACTGGAGCTAAGGGGATATCCCTTATATATATACAGTAATGCAGTAAAAGGCAAATCTCAATGCAATCGGCGACGGTTCATCCAGGTATTGGACCGTCGGCCAATACAGGCTAAATCCGGCCGGCAAAACAGGGTATTGAGTTAAGTCGGTATTCAGTCATCCCATGATAGAGTTGATACAACACAAGCGCTCTCGAATGCGTAACAAACAGGAATCAGCCATGAAGAATCTGCTAAAGCTTATTTTCGTCTTGACCGTGCTGTCCACGCCCTCAATTGGAAGTGCCGCCGAAGGTCCTTGTTCTCCTCTCACGACCGATCTTTACTCCAACATACCGCAGGAATGGATTGCGCCAGGGGACTACAAGCTCTGGAATACAGATTGCGGCCATTATGTTTTCAATTACATCAACCGACCTGAAGATGCCAGCTATTACAACGCCGGCACCGGTAAGTTTTTTAACTATGGCTTTGCCACCAACACGATCACGGAACTTGATGCAGACCAATATAATTTTACGGTCGCCGCACAGATTAACGGTTGGTCACTGGTTCGATCCGGTATACACAACTTGTTTGGTGCAGCAATTGAGACCGTGAACACCCCGGAAGGGGATGCATTGACGACCATGGTTGCGACCGAAAGCCAGGTAAATTCACGTAACAGTGAGAACAATGCTCCCAAGGTCGGTATCGACACGGTGCTGTATACGGCGCACGGTGACGATGATTCCGGTATTGGATCAGATCAATATAACGTGAATAGCCGCGCCCACTTTATTTCGGCGACTCCACCGATAAAAGGTGAACACTATGGTTGGGAAACGGGCATATACGTATCGCGTTACGGACTGGGCACGTCGGTTGAGCGCAACTTCAAAACCCTGATCGATCTTGAACAGGTGCCGGATAGCGTTTGCCTGATGACCTTCACCCGCAACAACGGAAAAATAGGTTGTCTGCGCTACAACATAGAACTGGATCAGATGGAAATCGTGGGAGACATACAGAACAACAGCGATGTAAAGGTTTTTCAAACGTTTACGGAGTAGCAACAAATACATGTACTGCAAAGCCGGTGGTTGAACGATCATCCGGTTCACTTGGATTTTCCGGGCCAGTTCCCGTGAATTTATTCTTGTCCATTTGCCGGGTTTGACGTTGGTCCAAATGACGATGGATGAAGTATAATACTCACGCTGCATTGCCATATCCGGTATAGATGAATCGACCTGACACAGGCGGTTACCAATCCGGGAAGGTCAGGCAGCAGGGCTGGACTGCATTGCAGGTTTGTAACAAACAGGACTTGATCCGAGGAGGACAGGTACCACTATGACCAATTACGCTATCGTTGGTGGCGGCAGGCTCGCGCGCCACTTTTCCGAGTATTTCCGTCTGCTGGAAATTCCCCACACCCTTTGGACCCGTGACCGCCGGTCTGCATTCAACACCTTTGAATCACCCGACCCCACGCTGCGTCTGAAGGCTACCGTCTGCGAAGCGGACCGTGTGCTGCTGCTGGTTGCGGACAACAGCCTCATTACCGTGCTGAAACAGTATCCGTTCCTGCACGAAAAGCAATTGATCCACTGTAGCGGGTCCCTTTGCGTCCCCGGTGTTGCCGGTGCCCACCCGTTGATGACGTTTTCCGATCATCTGTACCCGCTTGATACCTATCGGCGTGTACCGTTCGTGCTGGAAACAGGTTCCAGTTTTGCTCAACTGTTTCCCGGATCTGCCCAACCCCCATTTTGTGATCGACGCCGAAGACAAGGGCCGTTATCACGCCATGTGTGTGATGGCGGGCAATTTTTCCCAATTGATGTGGAAAGGTATTTCAGACCGGTTTGAACGGCAATTTGCATTGCCTGCGACGATTCTTAATCCGTATATTCAACAGCTTGCGGAAAATTTTATACGGACGCCGCAATCGGCATTGACCGGACCACTGACACGTAACGACCGGCAGACGATCGAGCAGAATTTTAATTCCCTCTCGGCTGATCCCCTACAGGACCTGTACGCCGCCTTTATTCACTTTTATGAACAGGATAACACTCAGCTGCCGGAACTGGAGCGGGTTCAAATGGAGCAGGTGATATGAACGTACTCGACTTCCAGGCGTGCAAGGCGCGTCACGAAAAAATCGTCATGCTGACCTGTTATGACTACACCTCGGCTCGCATCGTGCAGGAGTCCGATATCGATGTCATCCTCGTCGGCGACAGCGCCGCGATGGTCATGCATGGGTACGGAACGACGATTCCAGCCGACATAGAGATGATGTGCCGGCATATCGAAAGTGTTTCCCGCGGCACGAAAAGTAAATTCATCGTCGGCGATATGCCATTCCTGTCATTCAGACAGTCCCGCTCGGACAACATGCGCGCGGTTGCCAGTGTCATGAAAGCCGGCGCACATGCAGTCAAGCTGGAGGGCATTGAAGGCAACGCTGAAACCATTGCTCACATTGTCAAATCGGGTGTTCCGGTGATGGGTCACCTCGGTTTGACACCGCAGTCGGTTAACCGGTTTGGCGGTTTCCGGGTGCAGGGTCGCGGTGACAAGGCGGCGGAAATACTCAGGAAAGAGGCGCTGGCATGTGAACAGGCCGGCTGTTTTGCACTGGTGCTCGAATGTGTACCCGAGGCACTGGCCGCTGAAATAACGGAAATGCTGAGCATACCCACCATCGGCATCGGTGCAGGCGCCCATACGGACGGGCAGGTGCTGGTCATGCAGGATCTGCTGGGATTATCCAGTGACTTCAAACCGAAGTTCGTGCGCAGCTACCTCGATGGCAAGCGTCTGTGGCGGGATGCGTTCAACGCCTATGCCAGCGATGTGAAAAGCGGACAGTTTCCCGCTGCTGACGAGAGTTACGGCCAATGAAAGTATTCAAGTCTGTCGCGCAATGGCAAGTCTGCCGAGAAGCGCTCGAGGCGAGACCACTGGGTTTCGTGCCGACCATGGGCGCCTTGCACCAGGGTCATTTGTCGTTGGTCAAGGCAAGCACGGAAAACAACGCGCTGACCGTGGTGAGCATCTTCATCAACCCCACGCAGTTCGATGACAAAAAGGATTTTGAAAAGTACCCCGTCGACTACCGCTCGGACCTGGAACGTCTCGAAACCGCCGGCGTGGATGTCGTGCTGATGCCGGACGCTGCACAGATTTACGCCGACGACTATCGCTTCAAGATCACGGAGAGCGATTTCAGCCGGCGTTCTGTGCGGCGCCTATCGCCCGGGTCATTTCGACGGTGTACTGACGGTGGTCATGCGCCTGTTGAACCTGGTCGGACCCGACAATGCCTACTTCGGCGAAAAAGATTTTCAACAACTGCAATTGATCCGCGATATGGTCAGCGCATTTTTTATGCCAGTGAATATTGTTGCCTGTGCCACGGTTCGCGAGGCCGATGGCCTGGCCATGAGTTCACGAAACCAGCTTCTGGATACCAGCCAAAGGATGCTGGCGCCGGCGCTTTATGCTGCACTGAAAAACAGTCACACAGCGGATGAGGCCAGGCGGGAGCTTACCGGCCAAGGGCTTTGAAGTGGATTACGTCGAGGATATGAAAAACCGGCGCCTGGCGGCGGTACGACTGGGTAGCACGAGGCTGATCGACAATGTTGAAATCTGAAGTAACTGGAAAAGGCACGGGACATCCCGCCAGCCATTCCGCCAATATACTGATGCTGATGTCGGGTTCGATCGCCTGCGCCAAGGCGTCGTCGCTGATATCGGAATGGACCGGGCGGGGGCACAAGGTACGCGTCGCCTGCACCCGCAGCGTGGCTGAGTTTGTTGGTCCTGCCACCTTCAGGGTCTGGGCGCCGAGATGGTGTTCGATAACGTGTTCGCGCCGGGCCATGCCATGGCGCACATTACACTGGGCAAATGGGCGGACATAATCGTCGCGGCCCCTGCAACCTCCAACCTGATCAACAAGTTGTTATCGGGTATCGCGGATGATGCCGTGACGACTCTGTGGCAGGCGGCCTATGGCAGTGGGAAACCCATGGTCATCGTACCAGCGATGAATACCCGCATGTGGCGTTACCCGGCGACGCAGGAAAGTGTCAGCCGTCTGCGGCAATGGGGTATACACGTCTTACCGGTTGCCAGTGGCGAGCTTGCCTGTGGTGAGGCAGGGCGAGGGCCGTATGCTGGAGCCCGCCGAAATTTTACAAACGGTTGACTGGCTGTTGGCTGTTGATAAGAAAAGCCCGGTAAGCGTATCCTGATCACTGCAGGCGGCACACGCGAACCCATAGACAGCGTACGTTATATCGGAAATTTGAGCAGCGGCCGAACGGCATCGCGCCTGGCGGACGAACTGACTGGTGCCGGACATCAGGTGACGTGGCTTGGTGCCGAAGACGCGGTTACCCCCAGGCTGCCCTGTGCGATGGCACGGTACTACAGCTTTGATGATCTCGCTATGCAGTTACAAACACTGCTCACTGCAAATGATTTTGATGCAGTTATCCATGCAGCTGCGGTAAGTGATTTCAGCGTGGCCTCGGTTCTGACCTCAGCAGGGAATTCACTCGACAACCGTAGCGGTAAACTTTCATCCGGATCGGACCTGTTGTTGCAGCTGAAACCCAATCCAAAACTACTGGACCGGATCAGGGCCTGGTCAAAAAACCCCGGGGTACGCGTGATCGGGTTCAAATTAACCGATACCAGCGACCTGCAGCAAAGATATGCCGCGGTCAAAAAACAATTTGATGATTCCGATGTTGATGCCGTGGTGCATAATGATCTGACGGATATCAGTGGCGTGGCGCACCCGTTCTGGTTACATATACCGTCGCAGGCACCGGTTGCCTGCAGCGATGCCCAGGCACTGGCCAAAACAATTAATAATTTAATGGAGACAGTCGCATGAAATTGTGTTTGGACGTGGGTAATAGCCACATTTATGGCGGCGTGTATGAGTCTGGCCGCGTATTGCTGACTTTCCGCAGAGCGTCAAAACCCGGATCGTCCTCTGATGAGTATGGTCTGTTTTTTCGTACCGTCTTACGCGAAAATGACATTGACCCGAACCAGGTAAATGAAATCGCCTTGTGCAGCGTGGTGCCCGAGACGGTTTACGCGATCTCCGCAGCCTGTCAGAAATACTTCAATATCCGGCCTTTTATCCTGCAGGCCGGGGTCAAGACCGGCTTGAAAATTCAATATAGAAATCCGCTTGAAGTAGGCGCTGACCGTATTGCCAATGCCATTGCCGGGGTGGAGATGTTTCCCGGAAAGAATCTGATAATCGTAGATCTGGGCACTGCAACCACGCTGTGTGCCATTGGTAAAGACCGCTCCTACAGGGGCGGAGTCATTTTGCCTGGCTTGAAGATGTCGATGCAGGCGCTCGAGAGTGGCACTTCGAAACTTGGTTCGGTCGAAATCATCCGCATGGATGTCTGCCTGGGACGTACGACGGCCTCCAGTATTCAGTCGGGCTTGTACTTTGGCAAACTGGGTGCTTTACGCGAGATCATGCACCGGATTCAGTTGGAAGAGTTCGACGGTGAGCGTCCATATGTCATTGCAACCGGCGGATTTGCGACCCTGTTTGGCGGCACGGGTCTGTTTGATCAGATCGTGCAGGATCTGGTCCTGCGTGGTCTGCTGGCGGTGTTGGAATTGAATGCCGCGAGGCTTACTGTCTGAAGGCGCCTTTACGGCAGAACTGCTTTTTCATTTTTTACGTGCTGTCTTCAACGCGTCTTTTCGTGACCCAGCCGGTCACGACCAGGCGCATGGCCTGTTCAAACGGTATGTCCAGTGGTGTCAGGCACTCGCGCGGCAGGAACAGGGTATAACCACCGATCTGGTAGCTCATGGGCATATACACAGCAACCGCGTCTTCGGCGTTCGGCGCAATTGGCAGGTCATCAAATTGCTCACGCGTAACAAAGCCGACCAACTGGAATGACTGACCCGGCAGTTGCACCATCACGACCTTACCCATCGCGTTGCCCGATTCCGGGCTCAGGTAACCGATAAAGTCCTTGATGGCGGTGTAAATGGTCTTGACCAGTGGCAGGCGGTTGAAGATGGTCTCGCCCAGGTTGAACAGTTTTTGAATAATCAGGACATGCGAAAGCAGACCGATCAATGCGATCAGCACGAGTCCGGATACCAGCCCCATGCCCGGCAGATACCAGCCTTCTGGGAGGCTGAATTTTAGCACCGCGCCCATAATTCGTTCCGCGCCCGCGGCCATCCACCACAAGATAGCCAGCGTCAGGGCGACCGGTATGACAACCGCTAGTCCCTTCAGAAATAATTTACCCAATGCATTCATGGTGTTCTGTTATACCCTGCTTATTGATTTCACCATTATGCGAATAAACCATTTAAATACCAACCCCATTACTCACAATGCCTGTAGGTCCACGGTTTCCAGCTTCAGGCTGCTGACAGGAACTTCACAGAATATTCAGGCATTTAACTTTTCTGTTGTCATCCAGTTTGCAATAAAATAACAACAGTCCAATCAGACTGTAAAAGAGCCTGCTCATGAGTAACAAACACCGCAAACCTGAGGTGCCGGAACCGGCGCAAGCACACCAACGAAAGCAACCGCTACCATGGCACAAACCCAAGCCTGAGTGTGAAGACCCCGGCTGCATGAAAAAAATTCGGGCGATACTCGATAGCCCATCTTACTTGCCGGCAATTGAAGACGCCGTGTTACTCAACAGTTACGGTACACGCGGTGTGCGTCTGCAGCTTGATTACCTGAAGCCGGAAATGCTACTCAGGGAACACGGCGTGCAAAATACCATCGTCGTGTTTGGCAGCACCCGCATCATCGAACCCCAGGCTGCGCAAAACAATGTCGCTCAATTACGCGAGGCATTGGCAGTTGAGCCGCAGGATGGTGAGTTACAACGGCGGCTTGCGGTGGCGGAACGCATTGTCGACAAGAGTCACTATTATGAAATCGCCCGCGAGTTCTCACGCCTCGTGGCCGATGCGGGCAAAAGCACTGGCGATTCACGTCTCGTGGTGATGACCGGAGGCGGGCCGGGCATGATGGAAGCCGCAAACCGCGGAGCGCAGGAACAAGGCGCAAAAACCATCGGACTCAATATCATTTTACCGCACGAACAATATCCAAACCCCTACATAACACCCGAGTTGTGCTTCCAGTTTCACTATTTTGCCTTGCGCAAAATGCATTTCGTGTTGCGTGCTAGGGCGTTGGTGGTATTCCCCGGCGGGTTTGGCACCTTCGATGAACTTTTTGAAACACTGACCCTGATCCAGACCCGGAAAATCAAACCGTTGCCAGTGGTGCTGGTCGGCGAGGCATATTGGCGCAGGGCCTTCGATGTGGATTTCCTGGTCGATGAAGGCGTCATCGATATTGAGGATCGCGATCTGTTCTGGTATGCAGAATCGGCGCAGGACATATGGCAGGGTTTGCAGTTGTGGTACAAGCGTAGCGGTGAGAAGCTGATCCCGGGCGATTAGGATGAAAACAGAGGTAAAACCAGTACATATATATATGGCTTGTTCTGTAAAAAAACCTTAAATAACAATAATATGAGAATTTTTTCAGCTATTCCAACAGATCAGGTTCTGAGCTGGCGGACTGCATCAGCAACCGTGTGGCCTGTCATGCCTGGACACCCAACTGTTGTGTGTCTTTATTATCCTGTTTTATGTGTTCCAACCGTTATAAAATACAGGTGCAAGTGATTGAATGACGTGTGATGCAGGTGGCTGGGATTTGCTACACCTCCGTGTCTTGATCGAATTGGACACACAAGCCCCGACCTGCTCAAACATTAGCTGAATCGCACCTGCGTTCCAGTTATTGGAGTCGACCGAAAGGAGTGATCACAGATGACCAGGGACCCGCTGCATTACAATTTCTGTAATGGCGCGTTAGCCGGTTCACCGTTGCTATCGACCGGTATCCCGTATTCAAACAAAATTTCTTCAGTGCCCGTGTGGGCAAATTTGCCGGATGGACAATCACGCGTCAGATCTGGCTTTCGGCAGCCGTTTTGGCGTATTGGATTGTGTCTGCCGCAGGGCAAAAATCAGCCGGTGACAGTGCACACAGTCTGAAACCGTGACTTCACCGGTCATGTGTGGCCACTTGCCAGAGCTTTGCCAGATGGGATTCAGTTTTCGTACAGGAGTCAATGATGCCTAGAAAAAAAGTTATCCGCCTGTTACTGGTTGTATTGATTGTGGCCGCTGGAAGTGCCTGGTGGTTGTTCAATAAACAGGACAATCAGGTTGAAAACACCCTGGTGCTATACGGCAACGTGGATATTCGGGAAACCGACCTGACGTTCAATAATAGTGAGCACATTGATGCGTTGTTGGTGCAGGAGGGTGACCGGGTGCACGCTGGTCAGTTACTGGCCACACTGCATCGTCAACGTACACAGGCTGAAGTCGACGCCGCAGAGGCTCGCGTCGCCGCGCAGAAAGCGGTGGTTGACAGACTGGAAAGCGGAAGCCGTCCCCAGGAGATTCGCCAGGCGCAGGCAAATGTTGCTGCTGCCACGGCAAAGTTGGTCGATGCTCGTGCGACCTTCGATCGCGTCAAGAATCTTTCCAACAATCAAAGCATTTCCAAACAGGCCCTGGATGACGCGCAGGCAAATATCGATATGGCTCGTGCCGACCTGAATGTGGCAAAGGAATCATTGGCGTTATACCTTGAAGGACCTCGGGTAGAGGATATTGAAGAGGCCAGGGCTACTCTGAAAGGCAGTGAGGCGCAGTTGGCACTGACGCTTGAAATATTGAAGGATACCGAGTTATATGCCCCCGCCGACGGTATCATTCGCAACCGAATACTGGAACCCGGGGACATGGTTACACCGCAGACGCCCGTATTCACACTGGCGTTGAGTGACCCGGTTTGGGTCAGGGCCTATGCCCCCGAAACGTATCTCGGCGCACTGGTGCCGGGGATGGTGGCCGAAGTGTCTACGGACAGTTATCCGGACAAGACCTATTCGGGTTGGATCGGGTTTATTTCGCCTACGGCTGAGTTCACACCCAAGAGTGTGCAAACAGTTGAACTGCGTACCCGTCTTGTCTACCAACTGAGGGTGTTTGTTTGTAACCCACAGGGCGAATTACGGCTTGGAATGCCAGCTACGGTTTCCATTTCTCTCGACCAGCCCAAACCGAAATCCGGTGATATCACTTCAATTTGTACACAACAGGATAATGGCTGAAGTGGTGAACACATCGGCTCTCGTTTTTGAAGGGGTCAGCAAGACATTTCTGACAGGCGACAAAACGATTAATGCATTGAGTTCGGTGGACATCATTATCGGCGCTGGTAAAGTGACCGGCCTGATTGGCCCTGATGGTGCGGGTAAAACCACGGTTATGCGTCTGGCGGCGGGCCTGCTGCGACCCGATGAAGGTGCGATACGCGTGTTGGATATCGATGTGGTAACACAACCCCTGGAGGTTCAATCATCGGTAGGTTACATGCCACAACGTTTTGGTTTGTATGAAGATCTGAGTGTGCAGGAGAACCTTGACCTGTATGCCGATTTGCAGGGGGTTGCCATAACCGAGCGCCCGCAACGATACGAGGAATTAATGCATATGACCGGTCTGGCACCGTTCAAGCGTCGTCTGGCCGGACGTTTATCCGGTGGCATGAAGCAGAAACTCGGACTGGCATGCACCCTTGTGCGACCACCACGTCTGTTGTTGCTGGACGAACCTACGGTGGGTGTTGACCCGGTATCAAGGCGTGAGTTATGGGCCATTGTGTATCGGCAGGTCAATGAGCATGGCATGAGTGTGCTGCTCAGCACGGCCTACCTGGACGAAGCGGAACGTTGCGCTGACGTCGTGTTAATGCACCAGGGCGCATGTCTTGGCCAGGGCAGTCCGGAAAGTTTCAGTCAACCGATGCGGGGACGGACCTTTCACATTACTGCTCCCCAATTCGGTAAGCGTTCCCTGCAGACACGCGCTCAGTGCCGTGCCGGGTATTCTCGACGCCATAATCGAAGGCGAACAGGTGCGGGTGGTGACGATCAGCCAGGGATTACCGGACCTGCCTGCCGATATGACTGATGGCGGACAATTGCAGGCGCATGCCGCCAAACCAACTTTTGAAGATGCCTTTATTTCCAGGCTTAAAAAAGAGCAGCAAGGTGGGAACCTGGCATTTGCGGATGTTACTCACAAGTTGCCGCGTACTGCCACGGACAATGGCGTGGTCATCGAGGTGAAAAACCTGCAACGTCGTTTTGGCGATTTTTATGCCGTAAAGGATGTCAGTTTTAATGTTAAACGCGGTGAGGTTTTCGGTCTGCTGGGATCCAATGGCGCTGGTAAGTCAACCACCTTCCGCATGTTATGTGGCTTATTGCCGGTATCCGCTGGCGAAGTGCATGTGGCCGGCCTGGATCTGCGGCACTCTGCGGCCCGTGTACGGGGGCGCCTGGGTTACATGGCTCAACGATTTTCGCTATATGTCGATCTCACGGTGCTACAGAACCTGAGCTTTTTTGCCAGTGCCTACGGTCTCGATCGGGCCCGCGGTAAAGAGCGTATTGACTGGGCTTTGGAAGCATTTGAACTGACAGGCTTACGCCAATACCAGCAGTCCGACCTGCCATTGGGATTACAAACAACGCCTGGCGATGGCAGCCGCGCTGATGCACGAACCGGATATCCTGTTCCTCGATGAACCGACCTCGGGCGTCGATCCGCTGGCGCGGCGCGAATTTTGGCAGCGCATCAACGCGCTGGCTAACTCGGGTGTAACGGTATTGGTGACCACCCACTTCATGGATGAGGCCAACTATTGCGACCGGCTGGTTATTATGGCCGAAGGCGAGGTGCTGGCTGAAGACACACCGGCGGACATGAAGGCACGCTTTCGCGATTCCGAACACCCGGACCCGACCATGGAAGATGCTTTTATTGGTCTGATCGAGACACATGAAAAGCAAGTGCAGGCGACGGCATGAAAGCGGCTGCAGCATCACGTATGCGACTCAAGGGTATGATCCGTAAGGAAAGCCTGCAAATCCTCCGTGATCCATCCAGCATCGCCATTGCTTTCATTCTGCCAGTAGTGCTTTTGCTGTCTGTTTGGTTATGGCGTATCGCTGGATGCGCAAAACATCCCACTGGCTGTCGTGGTGGACCGGCCGGATACCAATAGCGCCAGTTTTATCAGTGTCTTCGAACAATCAGAGTATTTTGATCCGAAAGCCTTTGACAGCATAAAGGCGGCGCAAAAGGCGTTTGACCTGCGCAAAGTATTCGGTATTGTCTGGCTGCGTGATGATTTCAGCAAACGCCTGTTATCACAGGGTGATGCGCCGATTGGCGTGATCCTCAATGGTGTCGATGCAAACCAGGCGCGTATAGCCGAAGGGTATATCCAGGGCGCATGGCAGGTCTGGTTGGTCAACTATGCGCATTCCCAGGGTGTCGAACTGTCAATTCCGGTAGAACTGGAGACACGTATCTGGTTCAATTCGGCAGTACGCAGTCGAAATTTCCTGGTGCCTGGACTGATCGCCGTGATCATGACCCTGATAGGTGCAATGCTGACTTCGATGGTGGTCGCGCGTGAGTGGGAGCGCGGTACCATGGAGTCACTGATGGTGACGCCGATCCGCATTACTGAGTTGATGTTCGGAAAATTGGCGCCGTATTTCATCCTGGGCATGGGTGGCATGTTACTGAGTGTGGCTATGGCCATTTGGCTGTTCGGTGTCCCATTACGTGGTTCATTTTGGGTGCTGACCGCAGCCTCGGCACTTTTTATGCTGGTAGCGCTTGGTATGGGCTTGCTGATATCAGTGGTTGCCAAAAACCAGTTCGTGGCCGGCCAGATTTCAATTATCACCACTTTCCTTCCGGCTTTTATCCTGTCCGGTTTTATTTTTCAGATCAGTTCCATGCCACAGGCGATACAGCTTATCAGCCATGTCGTTCCGGCCCGTTATTACGTGGCAATTCTGCAAACACTCTTCCTGGCGGGTGATATCTGGCCGATTATTTTGGCGAACAGTGCCGCACTGTTGCTGATGATGATCATTTTTATTGGTCTGGCCCGTCGCAAGCTACATAAAAGGCTGGATGCATGAATACACTTCGTCGCATTTTTGCATTGGCAATCAAGGAGCTGCTGGCCATCCTCAGGGATAAAAAAAGTCGTTTTGTGCTGATAGGCCCACCGATAGCCCAATTGATTGTTTTTGGTTATGCCGCGACCTTCGATCTGAATCATATCCCGGTCCTGATCTACAACCAGGACCGTAGCGCACCGTCGCGTGAACTGGTCGCACGACTGCTTGGTTCGCCAAATTTTGAATTGGTGGGGTATATTGACCACGATGCCCAGATCGCACCATTGATCAATAACAAGGATGCACTGATGGTGCTACGCCTGGGGCCGCAATTCAGCGAGCATCTCAAACGCGGTAAAACTGCCCATGTCCAGCTGATCATTGATGGTCGTAACTCCAATACAGCATTACTGGCGCAGGGTTATCTACGCACTATCCTGACCGATTACAACATGGAGTGGTCCCGGCAGCATGGCGGGTCCGGCCCACCCGCCACACTGCAGATACGCGCCTGGTACAACGAAAATCTGCTTTCACGCTGGTTTGTTGTTCCGGGCATCATAGGTTTGTTGTCGCTGGTCATCACCACCATCGTTACCGGTTTGTCAGTGGCGCGTGAGCGCGAAGCAGGGACTTTCGACCAGTTGCTGGTAACGCCCCTTCGGCCTGTTGAAATCCTGATCGGAAAGTCCGTTCCCGGTATTCTGATCGGCTTGCTTGAGGGCAGTTTTATCCTGTTGATGGTAGTGCTCTGGTTTGAGGTGCCGTTGCGCGGCAGCCTGGGAGCCCTCTACCTGGGTATGTTCCTGTTTCTGTTATCGGCAGTTGGTATCGGTCTGATGATTTCTTCACTGGCGGTCACCCAGCAACAGGGTATCCTCGGGTCATTTCTGTTTCTGGTACCCGCAGTCATTTTGTCGGGGTTTGCCACACCGATTTCCAACATGCCGGAATTCGTGCAGCTATTGACCTACCTGGATCCCTTACGCTATTTCATGGTGATTCTGCGGGGGGTATTTCTGGAAGGGGATACCTACGGTCTGCTGCTGAATCAGTACTGGCCAATGGTGATTATTGCCATCGTGACCCTGTCACTGGCAGGCTGGCTATTTCGAAACCGCATGAATTGAACGAAGTGTTATGCGAACAGACCGTGCAAATACCAGCCGGGGCTGGGTTTGTATTCATGAAAAGCCCACAGGGTGCTGCCATTCGAATCACGCACGATAAAGTAATCCCTGCGGCAGTCCCGGCCGTCCCACCAACCGGTCTCTATACGCTCCGGACCCGTCAGTATGCGGTAGTCATCGATCCGGCAGGGCTGTGGCCGGGGTAACAGCCAGGCCGGCCGGCCTGGCTGCGTGGTGTAGGCCGCCGGTTCATCCAGTTCCCGTAACGACCAGCTGTATTCGGGGCGATGATCCTGCAGCCCCGTGATACCCTTGACGGATTCCCCGCCCAGTCTCGCCTGCAGACGTTCGATGACATGGCTGCCCATGTCCGCAGAGTTGCTGGCCGTATCTTTCAGCAAGCTTGCCTGGACCACCTCGCAGGGCAGGAAATGCGCTGCCTGTAAACGGATGTGGCGCACCGGTCGCGGCAGTTGCAGACGCTCCAGGCGCTCACGCAACAACAGTATTCAGGTGGGCTTCGGAACGTGTCGCCTGCTGCAGCGTCAGACGCAGGGTTTCCGCGCCTTCATCCAGTTGCAGACGGACCTGCACTACCTGTATGCCACGGTCATGGGCACGCAGTACCCCGCATAATTCCTGTACCAGCCGGTTCAACGGAAAAATCAGGCCCTGCGTATGTTCCGTATCCGGTAGATCCATACCGGCTGAGAAACCCTCCGCTGGCCGGAAAGTTTTACCGGGGTCGGGGCGTTGGCCCAGCAAGCGGTCGAGGTAGTCGCTGACCGCCAGTCCCATGCGTCTGGCCAGTGCCTTGCGTGGCAGGCGGAGAATCTCGGCGATGCTGCGAAACCCCATCTTTTGCAAAGCCTGTATCTCCGTGGTTTTCAGATTCAGGCTGTCGATACCGAGCGCGCCGATGCTTTTGCGTATGTCGCCGGGTACGTGGATAAGCAGACCGTGCCGCGCGGCGAGGTGGGCGGCTTCCGGTGTCGGTGCAATACCGAAGGCTGCACGGTAGCCAAGTTGTTCGAGCCCCGAATGGATGCGTACTGCCAGGGTTTCGGCAGGGCCGAACAAACGCTGACTGGCGCCAATTTCGAGCAGCAGGCTGTTGCGTTGCGGGTCGATGCAAACCTGGCTGCTGTATTGATAACACCAACTGGCGAGGCGTTTCAGGGCGGCGTGCTCCGCGCGTTGATCACGCACCGACAACTGCAATGATTCGGCGATGCCCAGGGCGGCGCCGGCTGGCATACCGATGCCGATACCGGCACGTTCCGCCGCCGGGTTCAGGTCAATGATGCATTGCCGGCCATTCAGTTTGTCGCTGACAGCCCGGGGGATGGACTGGTTCTCCCGGCCCAGGCCACGGCCGTACTGGTCCAGCGCCAGGTGCGGGAAGCGCAGGGCCAGCCATTGGGGTGTTTTCCTGGTGTGTTCGTTGGTTGCCATGACTACAGTGTGTCAGTAACGATTCTCTATTTACGAGAATGTAAAAAGTAACGACTCAACTCTTAACTTTAGCACAAGGGGGGTCAGGTGCACTGCTGTCTCACTTAAAAAATGAGTCCTCCTTGCTCAAGTAAAGCCCCTTTGTTCGTGGCGTATGTTGCTCGCATTTAAATTATTTAAATGGGGGCCGAGCGCATGCAGTGCCTTGCTTCATTACAGTCTGGATAGTTTCTAATGATCAGTGGGGAAGCCAAGGTGGTGTGGTGTCTTGTTTCCGGACATGCCGTGAACCCATCCATGGGGGCGCGGGCTCGACTACCTGTCTCGCACGGTCCGAAAACAAGACACCACACCCCCTCGGCTTTGTGCGAGTGCATAGGTCAATAGCTTCTGACAGATATGCACGGCGGTTGACAGACGCTGGGGCGGGTAGTTGGTTCCGGGACCGTACGAGGCAGGAAGCCGAGTATCGAGGCCCCAGGGATGGCTTGCGCCGAGTCCCGGAACCAACTACCCGCCCCAGCGGCCCCACCGTACAATTGAGAGAAAACCAGACCGGAAACCGGTTGAAAGTCTGGCCTGACCAAGTATTAAGTGAGACAGCAGTTCACCTGATCCCTTGAAGTACCCCTGGCAATAAAAAAGCCGGGTAACGTACCAAGGGCTGAGAGGTACGTTACCCGGCATGCTCAATCCCTCACTGAGCGGGGTTCAAGCCTTATCTTCAGGCATGGTCAGTGCCTGATGATGTTAACTTTCGGTCGCGCGGCGTCTCAACCACAGGGCGATGCCCAGGAATACTGCGGCAACGGCGAGACCGATCAGCATATGGGTGGAAAACAAACGGTGCAGTATGTTGGCGACTGTCACCTCGTGGCTAAAGGTATCGGTCAACGGGATGCCGAGCGATACTTCGAGCTTGTTATTGCCGTGGTCATTGGCTGACATGATCAACGGGCTGTTGGCAAACCATTCGCCGATAATACCGAACAGGTGTTTCTTCAGTGTGAAGGTTTGCAGGAACTCGATCCAGACCTGCAGCACTGCAACCACCACCGGCGGCAGGATGGCAAACAACAGTGGTATGCGCGGTGCAAATGAAGACACCAGCATCAGCCAACCGTACAGCGGTAATGCCCAGACCGATTGCGCCAGGTAGCTCAGCAGCACCATGCTCCAGGCCTTGAAAGGGTTGCCGAGACTCAGGAACAGCGTCCACGGGTTTTCACCCAGTGACAACACGACAACCGAGAAAATCAGCATGATGACGATATAGGTCAGGACATAGATGACCCAGAAGATAACCGGTGCAACCACCATGGCCGACAGCAGTTTTGATCCCAGCGTCATCGTGTCCGAAGCCGGTAGTGACTTCCAGAACAGGATGCTGCGGTCCTTGCGGTCATCGTAGAGTGAGCCCAGCAGGTAGAAAAACACCACGAAGGCGAGGGCCAGGGTAAACAGGCCCGGGAAAACGGCAATGATGACACCGTAGATGACATTGCTGCGCAGACCGGCATCCGTTTGCGACAGGAACCGGGTCAGTTCTCTCAGTGACTGGAACTCATTGTCAAAGTGACTGAAAGTGAAAATGAACATCAGGGTCAATACGATGTAGATGCCACCTATCACCAGTGGTGTCGTGCGGAACGCCCCCTGGTTTTCCCAGTACTCGCGTTTGACCAGGGCCAGCAGGCGGTTCATGCGGCACCTCCACTCATGGTGGCGACAAACAGGTCGGCGACGCTCGGTGTATGCAGTTCACCCAGGGTCTTGAGTTGCTCGCGGTTCGAGTTTTTGTAAAGGAATATGAACCGTCCGAACAGCTCCCGTTCGTACAGCGGCGTTAATTCGCGGGCAGCAGCGGCCTTGTCGGGTGCGACGATCAACTCAACATAGCTTTCCTGAACCTCTTCCATGCTGCAATCGAGGGCAATACGTCCATCCTGGATGAAGATCAGGTCGCTGAGGATATGCTCGATCTCCTCAACCTGGTGCGTGGTGATAATGATGGTACGTTCTTCATCGAAATAATCATTCAGCAGGTTGGTATAGAACTTTTTGCGGAACAGAATATCAAGACCCAGTGTCGGTTCGTCCAGTACCAGCAGTTTCACGTCGATTGCCATGACGATGGCCAGGTGTAATTGTACCACCATGCCCTTGGATAACTGCTTGACCTTGTTGTCCAGTTTGATCTTGGTTGAAGCCAGGTATTTCAGGCATTTTTCCCGCGAGAATCTCGGGTGTATGTCTTCGGTGAGTTCAACCAGTTGTCCAACCCGTATCCAGCGGGGCAAGACGGCGACGTCGGCGATAAAGCACACGTCCTCCATCAGGGCCGCCCTGTCCTTGGAGGGGTTTTTACCAAGAACACTCAGTTCTCCCTCGTAGTTTGCGAGACCGAGGATGGCTTTCAGTGCCGTGGTCTTTCCGGCGCCATTCGGACCGATCAGGCCGACAATTCTGCCTGAAGGAATTTGCAGGTCGATATGGTCAACCGCGATGGTGCTTCTGTAGCGTTTGGTCAGTCCTCGCGCTTCAATGACATTGTTCATCAGGAATCGCCTTCTTGTTCTGTAGCAGATTGGAGTAGTTTATTGGTATCAAGACCGAGTTGCCGTATACGGGTGACCATTGCCGGCCATTCTTCCTTGAGAAATTTTTCGCGTTCACTTTCCATCAGTTTTTTTCTTGCACCCTCACACACAAACATACCCAGTCCACGGTGCTTCTCGACGAGTCCTTCATCGACAAGTGCCTGGTAGGACTTGGATACCGTGATTGGATTGAGCTGGAAATCGGAAGCCACCGTCCTGACCGAGGGCAGGGCAACACCCTCCTCAAGCGTACCATCGAGGATCATGGCAATGGTTCGTTCTTTCAATTGCCAGTAAATTGGCTGGCTGTCATTCCATTGGGTTGTCATGTCAGGGCCTGGTCTGTTTATCCGCGGCGAAACAGCAATAAACTGAGATTGAGTCCGCGGGACTTTTTCTCTGCCGTGTTACTGACACTGTCACTTCCGGCACCGTCAACTTTTGCTGAGATGCTGCTTTTTTGATCCGAAGAAACCTCGTTTTGCCGGGTTTCAACGCCTGCGGCTGAACTGATGAGTAGCAACAGGACGGCAAAAATCGCCACGCTGTTGGGAATATGAATTCTGTGATGTGGTGTTAAATGCAACATTGGTGATCTCACGGGTATGATGATTCTCATGTAGTGTTGTAGTGAAGTATAACACTATAAAAAGTAATTACAACTGGTTGTTGGATTTTTTTTGGTTTCGCCCCTTATGGGCGAGTTGCTTTTCTTTGCTTGCACAAAGAAAAGTAACCAAAAGAAAGTGCACCCCGGTCAGATGGTCGCTGCGCGACTTCCCTCGTTACTCGTTGCTTAGTGTCACCGATCGGCACAGCGCTTCCTGCGCTGGGCCTCACTGAAATGGTCTATCCCTGGCCATTTCTGACAGTCGCGCCTCACTCCTCGGCATCTTCAAAGGGGAGATTAAGAGCAAGGGCAAGGGCAAGGGCAAGGGCAAAAGCAAGGGCAAGGGCAAGGGCAAGGGCAAGGGCAAGGGCAAGGGCAAGGGCAGGGGCAAGGGCAAGGGCAGGGGCAGGGGCAGGGGATTGGGATTGTTGCGGGTGTGGCTTGAATTTCTGTTTTACTGGACTGGGGTTCAGGGCTGTTCTTTTTGGGTGTTTGGAGAATCGAAACCGGGTGTTTTTTTACTTCCCAGCCATGCCAATGCCAATGCGGCCAGCAGCGGGACGTAGCGTTCGGCGACATCACCCGGGGTGTCGGTGGTCCAGTTGAGGATGACGGTGAGGACGAAGCCGGTTGACATGGCGGCGATGCGCCAGTTGGGCTTTACCGGTCCGCGCCACAGGGTGATGATGAGCAGTGGGCCGAAGGCGGCGGCCAGTGCCTGCCAGGCGAACAGGACACGGCTGAAAATGGCTTCCGGGGAGTATATCGCCAAGAGGATGGAGGCTATTCCTATCGATAATACGACCCAGCGTGATTGCCTGAGACTTTCGCGGGTGGCGGTTTTGCCGTTGCGCAGGTCGTGGCTGACGCTGGATGCGGCGACCAGCAACTGGCTGTCGGCCGTGGACATGATGGCGGACAGGATTGCCGAGACCATGATACCGGCAAGCACACTTGGCAGCAGCAGGGTGGCCATTGCGAATAAAACCTGCTCGCCATTGCCGAGCGTCGAAACCAGGATTCTTCCACACCACCCCAGTACCACCATCCCGGTGTATATGATCACGGCCCATCCAATCGCTATCAGGCGTGCGGTCGGAATGGCTTTCTGGTCCTCCATTGCCATGAAGCGGTTGACCACGTGGGGTTGACCGGGGTAGCCAAGACCGATGCCGGCCAGGCCGATCACGAAACCGATCCCGGCTGCGAGGGATTCCTGGTGCGTCCATAAGGCGATCGTTGAAATACCATTCACATCGAGACTGGCCAGCATGACGCCCGGACCGCCAACGCTGATCAATGCGATCACCGGCAGCAACACGGCACTCAATGCCATCAATGCACCTTGCAGGGTGTCGGTGATACTGGCGGCCCAGAATCCACCGAGCATGACATAGGCCAGCACGATGGCGGCGCCGAGCACGATGGCCGTAACCGGGTCGATATTCAGGGCGCTGGCGAAGGTGTGACCGGCGGCCTGGAATTGTGCAGCAACATAGAAGGTGAATGAGAAAAGGATGACCGCTGAGCCGATCCTCATGATGTTTTTACGCCCTGCATCACCCTCCGGGCCTGCCAGGAATTCAGTCAGTGTCAGGGCGTTGTGGTCACGGCTTCGCTGCCACAGGCGTGGTGCAACCCAATACCAGTTGATAAAGAAACCGAGCAGGGTTGAGGGAATCAGCCATATTGCCGGCAGGCCCCATGCATAAGCAGCACCCGATACACCGAGCAGACTCCAGGCCGAGGATGAACTCGCCGAGGCGCTCAGTGCGGCAACCGCTGCACCCAGTTTACGTCCTCCGAGATAGAAATCTTCTGTATCAGCGGTGCGCCGACTGGCCCACCAGCCGATAAACAGCAATAAAAACTGGTACAGAATCAGGGTCGCGATTAATACACTCATGGCGCAAAGCATAACGCACATTAAAGAATGAAACATTTTGTTTGCGCCCGGGGTCAGATAGTTGGACAATTCGCAATCTGTTTATAAGGAGTAAGTACGGAATGAACAATTTAAAGCGTTGCGGTCTGATCTTGGTCGTATCAATTATCACAATAAATGCATGGGCCACTGAATTGAATACGGAAGAAAAGAAACTGGGTTACATCATCGGTATGGATATCGGCAAGTCATTGAAAGAACAGGGTACGGCAGTTGACCTCGACTCCCTGATCATCGCCATCCGTGCAACTTACAATGGTGAACCCCTGGCCATGACAGACGAAGAGGCTGCACAGGTTCGCAAGGATTACATAGAAAAACGGCAGGCTGAACAAAAGGCGGAAGCCGCTGCCATTGGTGCGACCAATCTCGCAGAAGGCAAGAAGTTTTTGGCCGAGAACGCAAAAAAAGAAGGCGTGCAGACTACAGCATCCGGATTACAGTACAAGGTTGAAACCATGGGCACGGGGCCCAAGCCGGTTGCCACGGATACCGTCAAGGTTAATTACCGCGGCACCCTGCTCGATGGTACCGAGTTTGATAGCTCTTACGCCCGCAATGAGCCCATTTCCTTTGGTCTGAACCGCGTAATTGCCGGTTGGACCGAAGGCGTGCAACTGATGCCTGTCGGCAGTAAGTTCATTTTCTGGGTAAAGCCGGACCTGGCCTACGGTGAAGGCGGTGGCGGTCCTATTCCGCCCAACTCGACACTGAAATTTGAAGTGGAATTGCTGGACATTGAGAAGCCGGAGTAATTCTGCTCAACAGCGTGCCAAATCGTTGGCACGCTGATCCAGACAAAGGCGTGGCCGCGATCTTTCCAGTCCGGTTGTTATATCCGATGCCGGGAAGGAAATGTCCTGGCCACGCTTCAGTTCAATGCAATTGAATCCCCCGATACTGATTTTACCAGGGCCTGTTAACACTATGCGGATACCCATCGACAGCGGTCATTTTTTTGCAGGACAAGGCGTATCGAGTGAAGTGTACCCGTGGTACATGAGCGAAAATGCAACGTCGTCATGCGGAAAAATGGCCTTGTCCCGAAGGGTTGGCTTTCCAATTGAGCCATACGGCGTTGCTTATCGCTCATTTGGAGCAACCAAACTACGCTCTGCGCGCCTTGCCTGGCTCAATTGGAGAGCCAACGCTGGGCATCCGCATAGTGTTAACAGGCCCTAGCATATTTGAAGCATCATGAGTAACAGCCTTAAAGATCAATTGCTGGCTCTCGGCCTGGCGCCAAAGAAAAGCAAACCCAAGCCTGAAAAGCCCCATAGGGTCCGGCCAAAATCTGTTAAAAGTCATAAAAGAAGCGACGAGATTTCTCTCGATCAGGCTTACAGAATACGCATCCGGGAGGAACGTCTGCAGCGGGAAAGAGCGGCTGAGCTCAAGCGCGAACAGGAACGCAAGCGTCGCGAGACCAATCAGAAAATCCAGGCCTTGATCAATGAATGTGCAATGCGTGATCCTGCGGCTGAGAACAAGCGAAATTTTATTTACAAGGGACGGATTCGCAGTGTTCTGGCGACACGTGAACAGATCATCGAAATTAATTCAGGTTCGATTGGAGTCGTCTATCTAAGTGGTAATTATCACCTTTTGCCGGCCGACAAGATTGAACAGATACGTCAATTTGCCGCCGACCATATCCCCGACCTGCAAGGCGCCGAAAGTCCCGATGAAGAGGATCACCCGGTACCGGACGATCTGATCTGGTAGTGTCAAAAGGCCGGTGTTGAATTGCCTGATTAGTGCAATGTATCCCCTAAACCTTCGGATCAGTGGACACCAGAATGTTCAGCACAAGGCACGCTCGCGCAGACATAGTGGTTCTATGTCAAGCGAGTGTAACACAGTGATGGACATTCTGGTGTCCACCCTCAGGGCGAGCTCACAAGCTGTCATCTGTTGCGTTAGCGCTTCTCGACATAGAACCACTATGCCTTCAAACCGCTGCCTTGCAGCTAACAGCTTGTGAGCTCGCTGATCCGAAGGTTTAGGGGATACATTGCACTAGAACGCAATATTCGCCGCGAGCAGATTACGCGCCCGTTCCGGACTGATGTCCTTGCGTTTAGCGTAATCGAGTAACTGGTCTTCAAGTATGTTGCCGAGCACAAAGTAGCTGCTCTCGGGATGGGCGAAGTAGTACCCGCTAACCGAAGATGCAGGTAACATGGCGTATCCGCTTGTCAGTTCCATCCTTGAGTTGGTTTCAGCTTCCAACAGCGCAAAGATTTTTTCCTTTTCACTATGGTCAGGACAGGCGGGATAACCCGGGGCCGGACGTATTCCGCGGTATGCTTCGTTGACCAGCGCCTGGTTATCCAGCGATTCCTGCGGATCATAGGCCCAGAGTTGCATCCGCACCCGCCGGTGCGTGTGCTCGGCCAGCGCCTCGGCCAGGCGATCGGCCAGCGACTTGAGCATGATCGCGGCATAGTCGTCGTGGGCGCTCTCATACTCAGCCAGTTTTGTCTCAATGCCCAGGCCGGCGGTAACTGCAAACAGACCGATGTGGTCCTTTAGACCCGTTGCAGATGGTGCGATGTAGTCGGCGAGGCAGCGGTTGTAGCGGCCTGGTGCCTTTGGTTTTTGCTGACGCAGAAAATTGAGACGCCGCAATTCGGTGCGGTGCTCTGCATCCGCGTAAATCACGACATCATCACCCTCTGCGGAGGCGGGAAATATACCCACCGTGGCACGCGCGTTCAGCCACCGCCCGGCAACGATCTGCCTTAACATGGTTTGTGCATCTGCAAACAGGCTGCGTGCGGCTTCGCCCTTGTCCTGGTCATCGAGAATTTCCGGGTAACGACCCTGTAATTCCCAGGTCTGGAAAAAAGGCGTCCAGTCAATCAGTGGCACCAGTTCCGCCAAATCGATGTCGTCAAAAACGTGCAAACCGGGTTTGGCAGGTTGGCTCACACCCGTGGCGGGCCAGTCGGGTGAAAACGCATTGCGGCGGGCTTCCTCCAGGCTGACCGGCGGCTTTCTGGAACTACCCGCGGCCCTGCGCTCACGCATCTCCGCGTAATCCCTTGCCGTGCTGGCCGCCAGTTTCTTGCGTGCCTCGCCATCGCTGAGTTTTCTCGCCACACCAACGGCACGTGACGCGTCCTTGACCCAGAACACACCGTTGGCGTATTCGGGTTCGATACGCAAGGCGGTATGTAACGGCGAGGTGGTCGCGCCGCCGATCATCAGCGGCTGTTGCAGGCCACGGCGCTGCATTTCGCTCGCGACGTGGCGCATTTCTTCGAGTGACGGCGTGATAAGACCTGACAGACCAATGATGTCCACTTTTTCGCGCAGTGCCGTTTCAATGATGGTTTCGGCGGATACCATGACGCCAAGGTCGATCACATCAAAGTGATTGCAGGCCAGCACGACGCCAACGATATTCTTGCCGATGTCGTGGACATCACCCTTGACGGTTGCCATCAGGACACGCACCAGGCGCTCACCGCCGTGGCCGGTGAGACGCTTTTCCTCTTCGATGTAGGGAACCAGGACTGCCACGGCCTGCTTCATAACACGTGCACTTTTGACCACCTGGGGCAGGAACATGCGACCATCACCAAACAGGTCGCCGACGATGTTCATACCATCCATGAGCGGGCCTTCGATAACATCCAGTGCACGTGACGAAGCGGCCCGTGCCTCCTCGGTATCCTCTTTTATATAGGTATTGATCCCCTTGACCAGGGCGTGCTTCAGGCGTTCCGTCACCGACCCCTTGCGCCAGGCCTCATCGATTTCCTCGCTCTTGCCGGCACCCTGGAAAGCCTGCGCCATTTCAAGCAGGCGGTCGGTTGCGTCCGGCCTGCGGTTCAGCACGACATCTTCGACCGCGTCGCGCAAGGCCGGAGCAATCTCATCGTAAATCTCGAGCTGTCCTGCGTTGACGATGCCCATGTCCATGCCGGCGTGCACCGCGTGGTAAAGAAACACACTGTGTATGGCCTCACGGACCCTGTCCTGGCCCCTGAAGGAAAATGAAATATTGCTGACCCCGCCGGAAATCAGGGCCCCCGGGCAGGATTGCTTGATACGCCGGGTGGCTTCGATAAAATCAAGTCCATAGCTGTTATGCGCATCGATACCGGTGGCGATGGCAAAAATATTGGGGTCAAAAATGATGTCTTCAGGTGGAAATCCAACCACTTCGGTCAGCAGTTTCCAGGCCCTCTGGCAAAAACTGACACGTTTTTCCAGGCTGTCGGCCTGGCCATTTTCATCGAATGCCATAACGATCACGGCCGCCCCAAAGCGTAATATGGTGCGCGCCTGGGCGATGAAAGCTGCTTCACCTTCCTTGAGGCTGATCGAGTTGACCACGCCTTTGCCCTGTAAACAGGCAAGCCCGGCTTCCAGCACTTCCCAACGGGAAGAATCGAGCATGACCGGCACCCGGGCGATGTCGGGTTCCGAGGCGATCTGGTGCAGAAAGCGGGTCATCACCGCGACGCCGTCAAGCAGGCCTTCATCCATGTTGATGTCGATGATCTGCGCACCGTTCATGATCTGCTGCCGGGCGACCTCGACGGCGGCTTCGAAATCGTCGGCCTGGATCAGGCGGCGGAATACCGCCGAGCCGGTCACATTGGTACGCTCACCGACATTGACAAAGTTCAACTCCGGCGTCAGTGTCAATGGCTCCAGGCCGGCAAGCCTGCAATAAGGAACGGCTGCCGGCGGGGTCCGTGTTTTCTGGTTCTTGAGGGCATCGCCAATGGCCCGGATATGCTCCGGTCTCGTTCCGCAGCAACCCCCGGCCATGTTGATCAGGCCGGCTGAGGCAAATTCCTTGATGACGCTGGCCATGTGTTCGGGAGTATCGTCGTAGCCGCCCAGTTCATTTGGCAGACCAGCATTGGGATGCACGCTGACCGGGCACTCGGCAACCTGGGACAGTTCCTGCAGCCAGGGGCGCAGTTCCGTGGCGCCCAGGGCGCAATTGAGGCCGATACAGGCCGGTTTTGCGTGTCTCACCGAGTGCCAGAAAGCGGCAACGGTCTGTCCTGACAGTGTACGGCCACTGGCGTCGGTAATCGTGCCCGAGATCATCACCGGGACACGGTAACCAAATTCGGTGAAAACGTCGTCGATGGCGATCAGTGCGGCCTTGCAATTGAGCGTGTCAAAGACTGTTTCCACCATCAGGATATCCGCGCCGCCTTCGATCAGACCTGCAGCGGCTTCTGCATAGGTCTCGCGCAATTGTGCGAAGCTGACATTGCGGAAATCCGGACGGTTGACATCCGGTGACAACGAGGCCGTGCGGTTGGTCGGTCCCATCGAGCCAACGACAAAACGGGGTTTGGCTGGATTGAGCGTGCTGAAGGCATCCGCTTCAGTCCGCGCCAGTTGTGCGGCGGCACAATTCAACTCCCTGACCAGGTGCTCCATGCCGTAATCGGCCTGCGAAATACGCGTGCTGTTAAAGGTATTGGTTTCGATCAGGTCCGCGCCGGCCTGCAGAAATGAGCGGTGAATAGCTGCGATTTTACCGGGTTGGCTCAGCGTCAGCAGGTCATTGTTGCCGCGCAGTGGCAACCGGTGGTCCTTGAACCGCTGGCCGCGAAAATCAGCTTCGCCCAATTCAAACGCCTGGATCATGGTCCCCATGGCGCCGTCGAGAATCAGTATCTGTTCGGACAGCAATTTCTGCAGGAGCGCGGCGCGTTGCGGATCCTTGTAGGCTTGAGAATACATATTTTTTTACCGGTTAATATTTCAAATATCGCATGATTAGCAGGGCTTTCCTGCCATCAGTGTCAGAACTTCAAAATTGGGCGAGCGCTTCTCCACAGCCGAAATCTGGATATTCTGCGGTTCCAGTGCCGCAACGGTGCAATATTTCTGTAACTGTGATTCCGTGAAGCCCAGGTTGATGTGGTTGTATGCCATGACCGCGTTCTTGTGCGGATGTTTATGCAGCGTTGCTGCCAGCAGGTGGCCACCAGGCCGGAATACCCGACTGACCTCGTTGAAGACCTTTTGCGGCTCGTTCGTATAGGTCAAAGCATGCATCAGCAGGACCGTGTCAAACGCGTTGTTTGGAACCGGCAGGTCATGCATGTCACCCTCGGCAAAACTGACGTTTGAATAATTGCGCAGGCGTTTTCTACCCGCGTCCACCACCCTTTTGCTGATATCCAGGCAGTGAACGCTGTGTGCCCTGGGTGCGAGCAACTCTGCCAGAACGCCGTCACCGGAAGCCACATCCAGCACATCCCCGAGTTCGAGTATCTGTACGATCGTGCGCGTGGTGACTTCCCAGGTCCGGCCGGGCGAGTAATGCCGCTCCATGTCACCGGCAACACTGTCAGCCCAGCTGGAGTCACCACCGCGTGCGTTCAATGCCTGTGGTATGCGTTCGGAATCCTGTTGTATTAACGGGTCAGATGTATTCGAGCGTAACAATTCCCACAAGGTGTTCAGACCGGGATCGACGATGGTCGCGGCCATGCGATAATAAACCGACACGCCTTCACGGCGGTCACACACCAGGCCCGCTTCTTTCAGCTTTGCCAGGTGTGTTGAAACCCTTGGCTGCGCCAGTTGCGTGATGGCTGCCAGCTCAGCAACACTCAGCTCTTCGCGGTCAACCAGCATCAACAGGCGTAATCGGGTGCTGTCTGAAAGTAGCCGGAAATGCTGTGAAGCATGTAACAAATCCATCTTGGCGTGCATATATCTTTCTATCCTGATTTAAAGATATATAGAGGTTAACCAGTCGTGTAGGGCAGGTCAACCGGTAGCAGCATATGGTGGCAAAAATACTCATTTGTCGAAACCCGGAAAGTGGCTGAAAAGACCCATATAAAGAATGTTTCGCGTAGGCAAAGCCTTTATAATTCGCAGCTACTTCCGGGCGGCCATTTTGGCCAACTGACAAACGTATGCACCGACAGGGTGGAGTCAATTGATGAAAGCCAATAGCGAAAAAAATAAACAGGAATTATTGAGTAAAATCAAGGCTGTAATAGCCAGTGGTATGGACGCGGCGGCAGCCCGGCGTGCTGCAGTTTTTTGTGATGCGTTTTTCAAGCGTGTTCCGACAACAGAGATGAGCGAAGACACACCTGAGAATGTCGCCGCCATGGTGGTAAGCCAGCTTAAATTTCTGCACAAAAAAGTTAACGGCGATTTGTCGATCCGTGTTTTCAACCCCGAGAAAGACCGTGATGGCTGGGAGTGTCAGCACACGGTGGTGGAATTATCCAACGACGATATGCCATTCCTGGTGGATACCTCGAGCATGGCTTTGCACGAACTGAACCTCGGTGTGCACCTGATCATTCACCCGGTGTTAAATGTTGAACGCGATACGGGTGGAAAACTCAAGTCATTCCATCCCCGGTCGACAAAGAACTCGGTAAAAGAATCATTTATCCATATACATTTCGACAAGCAAACCGACCCGACGGTACTGGAATCGGTCAAGACATTACTCAAGACCCGCATGACCATGGTTCGAAAGACTGTCGCGGACTGGCAGCCCATGAAGGACAGTCTCGACAACGTAATTTCCGAATTTGGAAAGAATGCGCCGGACCTGCCCGAATCGGTCCGCAAGGAGTGCGTAGATTTCCTCAACTGGGTGAATGATGACCATTTCATGTTCATCGGTGCACGCACCTATGACATCGTTGAGAAAGGCAATATTGCCTCGTTGAAAGTGGTTGATGGCACCGGCCTGGGCCTGCTGCGCGAAGATGGAAAGACGGTATTGAGCCGTCCTATCGCCAGCGTCAGTGACGAATCCCGTTTCAACCCCAAGGCGCCACTGATCGTGACCAAGGCCAATACCCGCTCACCGATGCACCGCAGCGGATATATGGACTATATCGGCGTACTGCGATTTAACAAGAAGGGCAAGGTGGTTGGTGAGTACCGCTTTATCGGTCTGTTTACATCGCTGGCATATCAGCAGAGGATCGCGGATACGCCCCTGATTGCGATGAAGGTCAAGACAGTGCTGGAAAATTCCGGCCTGAAGGAAAACCGTCATGCGTGGAAGTCGTTGCTGCATATTCTTGAAACACTGCCGAGGGATGAGGTGTTTCAGGCCAGCAGCACCGAGTTGCTGTCCATCGCAATGGGCGTGCTTGACCTGCAGGAACGCCAAACGGTGCGCCTGTTTATCCGCAGGGAGCGATTTGGACGGTTCTTCTCCTGCCTGGTTTATATCCCAAGAGATTACTGGAATACGGAAAACCGTGAAAAAATTCAACGCATCCTGAAACGCGCCCTGAAAGGCGAAAAGCTGGATTACATGATACAACTTTCGGATTCAGCGCTTGCCCGTCTGCACGTCATCATCCGGCCAAAGCAGGAGAAGAACCCCAGCCCGACGTGCATGAACTCGAGAACAAGATCATCAATGCCCTGCGTTCATGGAATGAAGAACTGACCAATATTCTCAATCAAAATCATGGTGAGGAGACCGGCTTGCACCTGGCCGCAAGTATTGGCAAGGCTTTCCCGGCGGCTTACATGGAAGATGTCTCCCCGTGGGTCGCGGCGTCCGACGTTGAAAAAATTGACTTGTTGAAAGACGAAAATGATCTTGCAGTTGAGTCTGTATCGGCCACGGGTAACGGAAGTGCAACCGGAGTCGGAGTCGAAAGAAACCGATATCATCCGCTTCAAGGTGTTCAAAAAGAGGCGCCCGATTCCACTGTCCGATGTCTTGCCGATGCTCGAGGAGCTGGGATTGCACATCGTCAGTGAACGACCCTACAAGCTGAAGTTTGAAAACAAGGAGTCCATCTGGATCCAGGATTTTGACATGGTGTATGGCCATGGCAAGGATCTGGATATCGAAGATGGTGCGCGAAAAATTCCAGGAGGCTTTTGAAAACACCTGGCGCGGGATTACCGTCAGTGACGGTTTCAACGGCCTGATCCTCGCCTGTCAGCTTGACTGGCGGCAGGTCAAGGGCATACGCGCCTATTGCAAGTACCTGTTGCAGACCGGTATCACCGTATTCACAGGCCTACATGGAAGAAACCCTGGCGAAGCATCCGTTGATGGCGCGTTTGCTGGTGGAATTGTTC
Source organism: uncultured Gammaproteobacteria bacterium (assembly GCA_963727635.1). GTDB lineage: Bacteria > Pseudomonadota > Gammaproteobacteria > Xanthomonadales > SZUA-36 > SZUA-36. The sequence continues at coordinate 713,026 of CAVSHP010000015.1, forward strand.
GATGCCATGTTCAACCCGGCGCGGGACAGTGAAAGTGAATTCCGCAAGGAACTGGCGGTCAAGAACCTGCGCGGATATTTTCCAGTCTGTCAACCCTGAAACACTGCACTGACAAGGTCCTGCTGGAGTTGCTGGACAGTGTCGTTGCCGCGCGCCGGAAATCGCGTGAAGTCCAGGTCGCGACGATCAAGAAAGTTTCAGAGCTGGCCCTGTCGAGGGTCAGCAGCATCGATGAAGACCGAATCCTGTTTTCGTTTTACGAGGCAATAAAAGGCACGCTGAGAACCAATTTCTATCAACGTGGTGAAGATGGGGAATTGCACGAATACATGAGTTTCAAGCTCGATTCGTCCAAAATGCCGCATCTGCCAAAACCGCTGCCATTCAGGGAGATCTGGGTATTCTCCATCCGCGGTGGAAGGTATCCACCTGCGTGGTGGCAAGGTTGCCCGTGGTGGACTTGCGCTGGTCTGATCGTAAAGAGGATTTCAGAACGGAAGTGCTCGGCCTGATGAAGGCCCAGAACGTCAAGAACACCATTATTGTGCCGGTTGGCGCCAAGGGTGGGTTTGTCGTTAAACACTTGCCGAAAAACGGAAGCCGTGACGAGGTAATGGCTGAGGTTGTCAGGTGTTATAAGATATTTATCAATGCTTTATTGGATGTTACTGATAATTTGGATCATGATAAAATTATCCCGGCTGCCCGAACTGATCCGGTACGACGAAGATGATCCTTACCTGGTCGTGGCGGCCGATAAGGGCACCGCAACTTTCTCGGATACGGCCAATGCCATCGCCCTGGAGCGCGGTTTCTGGCTGGGTGATGCCTTCGCGTCCGGTGGTTCTGTCGGCTATGACCACAAGGCCATCGCGATTACCGCGCGTGGTGCCTGGGAAGGGGTCAAGCGCCATTTCCGCGAAATGGGCAGGGACATTCAGAAAGAGCCTTTCAGCGTTGTCGGTATCGGCGATATGTCAGGTGATGTGTTCGGCAACGGCATGTTGCTTTCCACGCAGATCCAGCTAAAGGCCGCGTTCAATCACATGCATATCTTTCTGGACCCAAACCCGGATAGCAAAACGAGTTTCAAGGAACGCAAACGCTTATTCGATCTGCCGCGATCCGGTTGGGAAGACTACAACCGTGAACTGATTTCAAAGGGTGGCGGCATTTTCTCGCGGCTCGAAAAGAGCATCCCGCTGAGCAAGGAGGTGCGTGAATGGCTGGCTGTGGATGAAAAGCAACTGGCGCCCAACGAGTTGATCCGGATACTGCTGAAGGCGGATGTTGACCTGTTGTGGAACGGTGGCATCGGCACGTATGTCAAGGCGTCGTCCGAAGGTAACGCCGAGGTGGGTGACGCACAGAATAACTGGCTGCGTATCAACGGCCGGGAACTACGTTGCAAGGTGGTTGGTGAAGGCGGCAATCTCGGCTTCACCCAGCTCGGGCGTATCGAGTTCGCGCAGGCGGGCGGCCGGCTCAATACCGACTTTATCGATAATTCAGCAGGTGTGGACTGTTCGGACCACGAGGTCAATATCAAGATCCTGCTGAACCAGGTCATGCGCGCGGGCAAACTGTCACAGACCAACAGGAACATGCTGTTGGCTGAAATGACCGATGAAGTTGCCGAGCTGGTCTTGCGTAATAATTATTTACAGACCCAGACCATCTCCATGATGGAAACCCTGACCGGCGCGCGCCTCGGCGCCAAGCAGCACTTTATCTCAGTGCTTGAAAGCGAAGGCATTCTGGATCGTGACCTGGAGAAATTGCCGCATGATGATGAACTGACGCGGCGCCGTGGTCTCGGGCTGGGTATGACCCGGCCGGAGCTGTCAGTGTTACTGTCTTACAGCAAAATCATGCTTTATCGTCAATTGCTGGAATCAGACGTGCCCGAAGATCCATGGCTGTCAAAGGAGTTGCAGCGCTATTTCCCGAAGCCATTGCAGGAAAAATACAGCGATTACATGGGCGGGCACCGGTTGAAACGCGAAATCATCGCGACCCAGGTGACCAACAGCCTGGTCAACCGCATGGGTGCTTCGTTTGCCTTGCGTATGCATGAAGACACGGGTGCCGGCGCCGCGGAAGTGGCCAGGGCGTATACGATCGCCAGGGAAATTTTCAGGGCGCGCGAATACTGGAGCCGGATTGAGTCACTGGACAACAAGGTCGGGTGCAAGTCACAGATCAGCGCGACATTGTCGATGTGGAACCTGCTACGCCAGGCCACCCGTTGGATCCTCAACCAGCCCGGCCACAAGCTGGATATTCGCGCCAGCATCGAGCGTCTGATGCCCGGACTGGAAATATTGGAGAAGAAAATTACCCACAGCCTGAATGCCGTGGAAAAGGAGCAGGTTCAAAGTTTCGCAGAGCCGCTGATTGCAGATGGCATGCCAAAGACACTGGCTACCCAGGCAGCCATCCTGCATTTTCTGTATCCGGCCCTCGATGTGGTTGAAACCGCCGCCCGGCGCAACGCTGATGTGACCAGCGTGGCCACGGTATTTTTCGGACTGGGCGACAGCCTGAGGCTGAAATGGTTACGCGAAAGTGTGGAAAAGTTACCCGTGGAAGGTCAATGGCATGCGCACGCACGTGGTAACCTTCGCGATGAGCTGTATTCGCAGCACCGCAGGCTTGCCGGAAGGGTACTGGAAACATTCCCGGATGAAAAAGATCCGGTTAAAAGCTGGATGGTTGCCAATCATGATACGGTTGAACGTGTTACGTTAATGCTCAACAGCATGCAGGCATTAGCCGCCATGGACTATGCTACGGTATCGGTCGCGGTCCGGGCCATCGAGGCATTGTTAACACAAACGCAAGAAAAATGACCACAGCGCATATTCATTTCGTTGCGAGCCAGGTAGATTCCGCCGGGGCTGCCGCTGCGCTTATGCAAAAGCGCTACGGGCAAGCGGCCCTGGCGGATGCCGACGTGATCGTCGCGCTGGGCGGTGACGGCTTCATGTTGCGCACCCTGCATCGGGTGATCCCCCGGAACATACCTGTTTTCGGCATGAAGATCGGGGATGTCGGTTTTCTGATGAATCGCTACAGCGAAGATGACCTGGTGGAACGGCTGGCGACTGCAAGTCCGGTTAGTCTAAACCCGCTGCGCATGGTGGCTTTGACCGAATCGGGCACCGAGACCAGCGCCCTGGCCATCAACGAGATATCGCTTTTGCGTCAAACCAACCAGGCCGCCCACATACGTGTGACCGTCAATGATTCCATAAAAGTCGAAGACCTGGTTTGCGACGGTGTTTTATTGGCGACCGCCGCCGGCAGTACCGCCTATAACTTTTCAGTCCGAGGTCCGATTTTGCCTCTCGGTACTGATGCCCTGGCACTGACGCCGATCAGTCCGTTCCGGCCAAGACGCTGGAATGGGGCGATACTGCCGAGTTCCGCCCGGGTCCGTTTCGAGGTCCTTGACCATTACAAGCGGGCCGTAAGCGCAACCGCGGACGCCTACGAAGTACGGGATGTCATCCAGGTGGAGGCGTTTGAAGACAAGGAGATCGAGTTAAAGCTGTTGTTTGATCCGGCCCATTCACTCGAAGAGAGGATCCTCAACGAACAGTTCCTTTAACCCGCATATGTCACCAAGGCGGACCGTTTGGTCACATGTATGTATAAATCAGAAGCTATTGCTCATCTTACAGAAAATAACGCGTCACATTTTGTCCTATCCGGCTTTCTCATGTTCTGATAAAGACCCTGTTAAGCTGTGAGTATGGCAAAGATCAGGACCCGGGATAAAATTTCGCAGAAACGCACAGACGGCAAGCCGCTGGCTGTGGCAATCTCCTCGCGTGCGCTGTTTGATCTGAACGAGAGCCATTCGGTATTCGAGTCGCAGGGTCTTGAAGCCTACGCGGAATACCAGATCAGCCGGGAAAACGAAGTTCTGCAACCCGGTGAAGCCTTTCAACTGGTTAAAAAATTGCTTGCGCTCAATTCGGGTATTCCCAAACACCAGGGTGTCGAGGTCATACTGGTTTCCCGCAACAGCGCCGACTCCGGCCTGCGCATCTTCAACAGCATCGAGCACCATGGACTGGATATCCAGCGCGCGGTGTTTACCAATGGTGAGAGTCCGTTCCCGTACATGACCGCAATCGGTACCGATTTGTTTTTATCCGGTCATGCCGATGATGTTCGCCAGGCCCTGCAGGCGGGATTTGCATCGGCCATGATTTTGCCCGGTGCGCAACACCGGCCGGATCGCGCGCAGTTGCGTATCGCTTTTGACGGTGATGCGGTTTTGTTTAGTGACGAAGCCGAGCGGGTCTACCAGGCCGAAGGCCTGGAGGCATTTTCCGAACAGGAAAAAGCGCGCGCTGAGACGCCCTTGCCGGATGGTCCGTTCAAACCGCTAATGCAGGCCTTACAGAATATCCAGTCAGCCTACCCGATTGAAAACAACCCCATCCGGACGGCACTGGTCACGGCAAGGTCGGCGCCCGCTCACAAGCGTGTCATTCTGACCTTGAGAAAATGGGGCATACGCATCGATGAGGCCCTGTTCCTCGGTGGCAAGTCGAAGGGACCGTTCCTGGCAGCCTTTGGGGCTGATATATTTTTCGATGACCAACAAATACATTGCGATTCGGCCAGGGAACACGTCGCGACCGCGCATGTGCCAAACGGCATCCGCAATTCGTAGACCCGCACGCCGCCGCATCCGCTGTTGACCATATTAGCTAGTGACTGAGGACGCTACGCAATTTAGAATAAGCCCTTTCTGATCAACCCGTCACAATCACCTCCGGAGTACCCATGGCCAAACTGAATCCGACCGATTTATTCGATGTCCGCAGCCTGCTTAGCGAAGAAGAGCAAATGATCCAGGACACCGTTGCCCGATTTGTCGATGAGCGCGCATTGCCGCTGATGGCCACGGCGTTTGACAAGGCACAATTTCCGATGGAACTGATACCGGAGATGGCCGAGTTGGGTCTGCTGGGTTCAAGCCTGGAAGGTTACGGCTGCGCCGGCCTGAATGGCGTTTCCTATGGACTGATCTGCCAGGAACTCGAGCGTGGCGATTCCGGTTTGCGCAGTTTTGCCTCGGTTCAGTCGAGCCTGTGCATGTATCCGATCCATGCCTATGGTTCGGAAGAACAGAAGCAGCGCTGGCTGCCGGATATGGCGGCCGGCAAGGTCATCGGTTGTTTTGGCCTGACAGAGGCGCATGGTGGTTCTGATCCCGCCAGCATGAAAACCAACGCCAAACGTGATGGCGATGACTGGATCATCAATGGCTCGAAAATGTGGATTACCAATGGCAACATCGCCGATATTGCCATTGTCTGGGCGAATACCGATAAAGGCATTATGGGTTTTGTACTTGAAAAAGGCATGGCCGGATTCGAGGCACAGGAGATTCACGGCAAGATGTCCTTGCGGGCATCGGTGACCTCGGGCCTGTTCTTTGACAGCGTACGTGTGCCGGAAGCCAACCGTCTGCCGAATGTCGTGGGTCTGAAAGGACCTTTAGGTTGTCTTACCCAGGCACGTTACGGTATTACCTGGGGTCCTATCGGTGCGGCGATCGCCTGTCTCAACGAGGTGCTGGACTACACGGCCGACCGTAAACTGTTCGGGCGTCCGCTGGCAGCCAACCAGGCGATTCAGATTCGTCTTGCCGACATGGCCCGGCGGATCACGACGGCGCAACTATTATCATTGCAACTCGGGTCGCCTGAAGGACGCCGGCAAGATGTCACCCACGCAGGTCAGCCTGGCAAAATGGAACAATGTCCGCATGGCACTGGATATCGCCCGTGATTGCCGGGACATACTCGGCGGCGCCGGCATCACCGTGGAACACGTCGCCATCCGTCACATGCTGAACCTCGAAAGCGTCATCACCTATGAAGGCACGGAAACCGTCCATCAATTGGTGATTGGCCGGGAGTTGACGGGCATTAACGCCTTTTGAGCCGGAGCCGGCAATCTCCGGAGCCTGCAGCAGTCTCCTCCGCTCCAGGTCACCGGGCCGGACAGTCACAGTTGCCCCGTGAACACGGCTGATGCGATTAAATAATAAGTGGCTCGGGCTGCAGTTCAATATCGAAACGGTCCCGGACCGATTCGCGAATGGCATTGGCAAGCTTCAGTATGTCGCTACCGGACGCGTTGTCCCGGTTGATCAGCACCAATGCATGTTGCCCGGAAACCGCGGCCCGACCCAGGGAGCGGCCTTTCCATCCACATTTTTCAATCATCCAGGCCGCGCTGAGTTTCGCCTGGTCACCATCGGAATATACCGGCAACTCCTTGAATTCCTTGAGCAGCAGGTCCGCGGTTGAACGACTCACCAGCGGGTTTTTAAAAAAACTGCCGGCGTTGCCGGTAACCCTGGGATCGGGGAGCTTTTGTTGGCGGATACGTATGACGGCATCGCTGACCTGCCGCGCGGTCGGTGTGTCGATACCCATCGAAGCCAGTTCTTCTCCAATGCCTTTATACGACAGATTTGGTGTGAATTTACGCTGCAAACGCAGGCGGATACCGGTGATCAGGTACCTGCCGGCATCCGTCGATTTGAAACGGCTGTTTCGATATGCGAAGTGGCATTGCCCGTTTTGAAATTCGCGCGGTTGCAGGCTTTTCAGATCAATGGTCCTGACCGAGTCGAGAACGTCCGCCAGTTCCACTCCATAGGCGCCGATGTTTTGCATCGGGGCGGCGCCTGCTTGTCCTGGTATCAGGGACAGGTTTTCGATACCCGACAATCCCTGCTCCAGGGAATATAAAACGAGCTGGTGCCAGTTCTCCCCGGCGCTGGCTTCCAGCAGCGCTTCATCACCGGAATCCTCGATGATGCGTTTTCCGGGAACCCGGTTCAGAATGACGGTACCCTCGATATCGGTGGTAAACAGGATATTGCTGCCGCCACCCAGTATGAGGTCGCGTGTCCTGTCAAATCGGTGTTCCGCGATAAGCTTGATCAAATCGTTCTCGGACTCGAGTTCGATCAATTGCGCGGCGCGGGCTTCGACTGAAAAGCTGTTGAGATGTTTGAGCGAAGCGTTGAGTGATCGCTTCATCAGGACCTTGCTGCTTCTATGGCGTCGACGCAATCTCCAACCAGGTCCGGACCACTAAAGACAAACCCGGTGTAAAACTGCACGAGGTCGGCGCCGAGTCGAATTTTTTCGGCCGCATCTTCACCCGTGCCAATACCACCGGTGCCAATCAGGGCAATTCCCGCTGGCAGGTGAGCGCGGAACTCCGCCAAAACATGGTTGGCCTTTTCCTTCAGCGGTGTACCACTGAGTCCGCCCTGTTCGTCAGCGTAGCGCATGCCTTTGACGGTTTCGCGGGAGATCGTTGTATTGGTCGCGATCAAACCGTCAAACGCGTTGCGGACAACAACTTCAGCCATGCCCGGGATTTGTCCGTCTTCGAGGTCGGGTGCGACTTTAACCACCAGTGGTACGCGTTTCTTATGCGTGCCGGCCAACTCCAGGCGTTTGTCATTAAGCGTCTTCAACAGGGTATCCAGTTGATCCACCCCCTGTAAATCACGCAAACCACGGGTATTTGGAGAGGAAATGTTGACCGTGATGTAGTCCGCATATGGATATACTTTTTCGAGGCAGGCGAGATAATCGTCGGCCGCCTTGTCAATTGGCGTATCGAAGTTCTTGCCGATATTGATACCCAGTATGCCATTGAAGCGCCGCTTTTTGACCTGTTGCACCAGGTGGTCGACACCCTTGTTGTTGAAACCCAGGCGGTTGATCATGGCATTGGCTTTCTCAATGCGGAAGATACGCGGTTTCGGATTGCCGGGTTGCGGGCGCGGGGTAACCGTGCCGACTTCGATGAATCCAAATCCGAGGCTGCCAAGCGCGTCGATATAATCGCCGTTTTTATCCATTCCCGCGGCCATACCCACGGGATTCGGAAATTGCAGACCCATCACCGTGACCGGCAGGCTTCGACATCGGCCAAGCAGATGGGTGGCGCCCACGCCATATCCCAGGCGCAGGCCCTCCAGTGCGAGACCATGTGCGGTCTCGGGGTCGGATAAAAACAGGGCTTTGCGTATCAATGAATACATGGTCAGCCTGTTTCTCCAACCCGCGTTCGGCTACAGGTCGAACTTGATACCCTGCGCCAGGGGCAGGGCAGTACCCCAGTTGATGGTATTGGTCTGGCGGCGCATGTAAGCCTTCCAGGAATCCGAGCCCGATTCACGACCGCCGCCGGTTTCCTTCTCACCACCGAAAGCACCGCCAATTTCAGCGCCGGAGGTGCCGATATTGACATTCGCGATGCCACAATCGGAACCCACGGCCGACAGAAATCGTTCAGCATGGCGTACGTTCAGCGTAAATATCGCCGATGACAGACCCTGTGGTACACCATTATGTATCGCGATGGCTTCTTCCAGGTCACTGAACGGGATGACGTAAAGAATCGGTGCGAAGGTTTCATCCTGCACGATCTGCCATTCGTTTTTGGCGAGGATAATGGTCGGTTCGACAAAACATCCCGGACGGTCCAGTCGCTTACCGCCGGTGAGAACTTTGCCGCCCTCTTTGACGGCTGATGCAATCGCAGCCTCGTAATACCGGACCGCTGACTCATCCGTCATTGGGCCCATCAGCGTGTGCGGATCGAGCGGATCGCCGATCCTCACCTGCTTGTAGGCTTTGACCAGGGCATCGGTAACCCGGTCGAGGATGGACTCATGGACAATCAGGCGACGCGTGGATGTGCAGCGCTGGCCGGCTGTCCCCACCGCACCGAAGACGATGCCCGGAATACACATTTCCAGGTCGGCGGTTTCATCCATGATGATGGCGTTATTGCCACCCAGTTCCAGCATGCTGCGTCCCAGGCGGGCGGCCACCTTGGCGCCGACCTGGCGGCCGATCTTGGTCGAACCGGTGAATGAAATCAGGTTGACGCGCTTGTCGTTGACAAATCGTTCCGCCAGATCATGACCGCGTTCGATAAAGCTGAAAAAAATGGAAGGGATAGCCAGCCTTTGCCAGTGCTTCATTGCAGATATTTTGCACGGCTATACAGCACAAGATACCGCTGTGGGCGCGGCTTCCAGATCGTCGTGTTGCCGCAGATGGCGGAAATAAATGCATTCCAGGCCCACACTGCGACCGGGAAATTGAAGGCTGAAATCACACCGACAATACCGAGCGGGTGCCACTGCTCGTACATGCGGTGCATCGGCACGTTCCGAATGCATCGTGTAGCCGTACAACATGCGTGACTGGCCGACTGCAAAGTCACCGATATCGATCATTTCCTGGACTTCACCGTCACCCTCGGCCTTGATTTTGCCCATTTCCAGACTCACCAGGCTGCCCAAGGCGTCTTTGTGCTGGCGCAGGGCTTCAGTGCACAAACGGATGGCGTTGCCACGTTCCGGCGCCGGCACCTGCCGCCATTCCTTGAAAACCTCGCTCGCGCGCGCTACCAGTTTTTCATAATCATCAGATGAGGCAGCGTGACCTTTGCAATGACTTCGCCGGTTGAGGGATTGATGGCATTCTTGATGCCCGCATCCGTCGTGGTTGACCAGTTACCGTCGCCAAGATAGGCGCCGGGGTTGAGTTCTTTTATACCCAGGGATTTGAGAAATTCCATGTTAATTTTTGCCTTTTCGGTTTAGAACGGTGTTTGCCGGGGAGGTTTACACCGAGTCTATCAAGTGTCATGTTTGAACCCGATATTATCGCATTGCACAGGCAGCTGATGCATATAGCAGATTGAGTGCTTCAGACTACCCGCTAGACGGCAATGACACGCGCGATCACAAATTTCAAAAAAACGGGAACCGCCGGATAAAGAACAGGTCATAGCGTGCAACGAACCTGGCAACTCAGGATTGAAATTAATCATGTTATGCTCAACTTTAAAGGAAATGGGCGAATGACAATGCTCCAGGCTGTTAAAATAATCAAACCTGGGTAAATCACCTGCGGATTCATCAGGTGCGAACTGCCATTCAGTGGAGGACCAGTGCAAACATGTGGAGTGCAGGGCGAAGTGAGCGAAGCCAATGTTGATCAATTGCTGGTTGAGCGGGTGCAAAAAGGTGACAAACGCGCCTTTGACCTGTTGATTCAGAAATATCAGCACCGCATCGTCAGCCTGGTTTCGCGCTATGTGTCTGATCCTTCAGAAGCACAGGATGTCGCGCAGGAGGCATTTATCAAGGCCTACCGCGCAGTCAAGCGATTTCGCGGCGAAAGCGCCTTTTATACCTGGTTGTATCGAATAGCGATCAATACTGCGAAAAACTGGATTGTTGCAAAAAACCGGCGTCCGCCAAACAGTGATATTGATGCGGTTGATGCGGAGCAATACGCCATTAGTGACCGTATGAGAGAAAACAGCACGCCCGAAAGTGAATTACTGCGTGAGGAAATTGAACATACGGTATTTCGACACCATCGCCAAACTACCTGAAGATTTACGCACCGCCATCATGCTGCGCGAGATGGATGGTATGAGCTATGAGGAGATCGCGGTCACCATGGAGTGTCCGATCGGTACGGTACGTTCGCAGAATATTTAGAGCCCGCGAAGCAATTGATGAGAAACTAAAACCCCTTCTTGGTGGTCACACCAACAGTGGGGATAGAAAGTGATATCTGAAACAGATATCCGGCACAGGTAACAGATAAAATGAGTAAGGAATCTTTAGAACATCTTTCCAGCCTAATGGATGGTGAGCTTTCCCGTGAAGCCGGTTTGTTCCTGACACGCGATTGTTTTCTGACGAAGCGATGTGTGAAACATGGGAACGTTATCACCTGATTCGTGATTGCATCCGTCAGCCCGGCAGCAAACAGGTGGTCACCGGGATGAGTGTAAAACTCAGTGCGTACCTGGATGCGGAAGACGTACCCGTCCGTATCCGCCTGGCGTAAAGTCGCTGGTTAAAACCGGTTTCCGGACTGGCCATCGCTGCCAGTGTTGCATTGATGGCGATCATGGTCACCGCACCGCAACCGGGCAGAACGCCGGGCGAAGCTGAGACAGCTGTCGGTACACCGGCCAGACAACCTTTTGTCAGTCCAAATATTTTGGCGCGTTCACCGGTATCGCAGGCAGTCAGTTTTAACCCGGTACAACAGGTCGAATTCCAATCGCATGAACGCCTATCTTCTGCGTCATAACCAGATGGCGAGAACCGCAGGCAGGCAAGGATTCGTTTCTTTTGTGCCCATCGTCGCCACCCCCATGAGATTCAGTAACAGATGAACCGGAACCCGTCCGAATCTGATAAAGTCCGCGCACTCGACTGGAAGCTGCTGAAAATAAATGAAGCGTTTCGCCTCGCAAGGCCGTGTTGTTTCTGATTTCGATCAGCATCAGCGGAGTGGCCCTTGCCGGGGATTCCCAACAGGCCCGCGAATGGTTGGAACGCATGACAACGGCCATGAGCCAGATGAGTTACCAGGGAACCTTTGTCTATGTTCGTGATGGCGCGGTTGAAACCATGCGGATTACACACGTCACCGATGAAACCGGTGTGCGTGAACGTTTGTATTCGATCAGCGGTCCACACCGTGAAGTCATTCGTGACAGGAAAGGTGTTCGCTGTGTGTTGCAGGATTCCGCGTCCGTCGTGGAAGACCAGGTCGTAGCCAGTTCTTATTTTCCCGAAGTTCCCTTGTCAATCATCGACGGCGATAACCAGCGGTTACCGGCTCGAGACCGGCGGTGAAGCGAGGATTGCCGGGTCACACGGCCCGTCGCGTGACAATATCACCCGAAGACAAATTCCGTTACGGTTATGATTTCTGGCTGGAGGAGCAAACCGGTTTGTTGCTGAAATGGGTGTCTGTTTGACGCCGGGCACAAGCCGATTGCCAAATTGATGTTTACGGATTTTGCAATCGGCTCTTCGGTTAATATGAGTGAGCTTGAATCGGATTCACGTGCCGAAGATTTTGTTGAAATGAAAACTTTCAGCCTGCAAAAGACCGTGGTTACCCAGTCGAACCCCCGTTGGCAGCCGGCAAAATTGCCGCCAGGCTTTCACCTCGCGTCACACAGCCACAAGACCGGTACCGATGGTGTTTATGAACACATGGTATACAGCGATGGTCTGGCAGCCGTATCGGTTTATGTTGAGCAGCAGGGCGATGACTCAGCGTGTAGAGCCCGGGCGAAAGCCAATTGGGTACCAACAATGCATACAGCACGAATGCAGGGTGACCTGCAGATCACTGTCATCGGTGAAGTGCCGGCGATAACCGTAAAACTATTGCAAATGAAATGGCGCTTTCAGTCGCTTCCAATTAGTGCTAACGGGCCCTAAAAAAGGCTTTAACCCGGACATGATCGAACAGAATGTACAGGTATTGCGTTGCAGCGATGAGCAGTTGTGGGTACGAATGGGTTCACAAACCGGTTGTACGGCCTGCGACAATGGAAAGGGTTGTGGTGCGGGATTGTTTGCAAAAATGATACAGCGCAAACCGGTTGTTCTGGAATTGGCGCGAAAAGATGTGGAAGTGGAGGCGGGGCAGATGCTGACCCTGGCATTTCCGGAGCAGTTCTACATGAAACTGGTCTTCGCGTCTTATGGTTGGCCGTTGCTGGCTGCGCTTGCAGGCGCGCTCGCCGGGTACGGTTGGGTCATGGTTGCAATTCGGTCCGTTATTATCGATTTAGCGACACTTCCGCCGGCGGTTTCGCAGCATGGATTTTCTTGCGCTTCGTCAGGAGCGCAGAAAACGGTGGAGATCATACTCAATTCCTGGAGCATGACGGTTTGTTTTCCTTCAGACACCCCCAATATGTGTAATGGCACAGCGAATAAGCCTGAACACTTTTAACCAGTGACTGTTAACTCTATGCGGATACCCATCGACATTGAGTTATCAGGCCCTAGATGTTTTTATTTGATCCTGGAGCAGAAAGATGAAACAAAATGAGACTGAAATTTGCGGTGCTGTTAATGTTATTCATGACTTTGCCCGCATGGCGAAAAGTGAGCGGTTTGCCGGATTTTACCGAATTGGTGGAAAAGACGGCTCCTGCCGTTGTTAATATCCAGGTCACGCAGTTTGGTACCCGCACCCCGAGGTCATCCGACCAGAATGACGGGATGCGCGGTGGCCCGGGCGAGAACCACCCCGAAATCCCGGAATTTTTCAGACGTTACTTCAACGTGCCCAACGATCCCCAGTTTTCGGAGCCGGACCGTCAGGGGACCGGGTCAGGTTTTATTTATGATCCGGAAGGATATATTCTCACCAATCATCATGTTGTTGCAGACGCCGACGAGATCATCGTTCGCATGGCCGATCGCCGCGAGTTTGAAGCCGAGTTGATCGGTTCGGACGAGTCGAGCGATATTGCCGTGCTCAAGATCAAGGCGAAAGGGGATCTGCCGTTTCTGAAACTGGGTATTCCGAGACGGTCAAGCCGGGCCAATGGGTTGCAGCCATCGGTTCACCATTCAATTTTGAACAAAGCGTTACCGCGGGTATCGTCAGCGCCAAGGGCAGAACCAACCGGGCGCAACAATACGTACCTTTTATCCAGACCGATGTCGCGATCAACCGTGGCAATTCCGGTGGGCCACTGTTGAATATGGACGGTGAAGTCATCGGTATCAATTCGTGGATACTCAGTTCGAGTGGCGGCTACATCGGCCTGTCATTTTCGATCCCGATCGAAGTGGCGATAAGCACGGCGAAACAGTTGCGCGAGACAGGCAAGGTTGAACGCGGACTGCTGGGTGTTATCGTTGGCGCCGTTACGCGTGAAATGGCCGAAGCCCTTGGTCTTGACCGGCCGGTGGGGGCACTGGTCAATGATGTTACCGCCGACGGTTCAGCGGATCGGGCCGGAATCAAACCGGGTGATGTGATCCTGGCATTCAATGACACACCGGTTGAAACCTGGAATGATTTGCCGCCGTTGGTCGGGGCAAACCCACCGGGCACCAAGGCAGTCATCAAGGTGAGCCGGGAAGGCAAGGAAAAAACATTTGATGTCACACTGGATGCACTGGACAGCGACAGCGCGACAGCATTGGCAGAAAACAGCAGCAAGCATAACGCGGGAAATGCCCTTGGTCTGGCAGTGGAAAGCATCAATAGCGACCGCAGACGTGAACTCGGCGACCCCGAAGGTGGTGTCGTCATTACCGAGGTTGAAAGCGATGACGCCTGGCGTGCCGGTCTCAGACCGGGTGACGTGATCCTGATGATCAACAATCAGTCTATCGGAGATATGGACGATTTTGATGAGCAACTTAAAAAAGTGGAGCCCGACCGCGCCGTCGCCTTGCGTGTGTGGCGTAACGGCACCGCCAGCTTTATTGCCTACACACCGCGCGATAAAGATGAGGGATAGCCAGTAGTCAGTTATAATTACTGGTTGGAAACATGGAGGCCATCCGTTGTTTACAACGGGTGGCCTTCGATTGTAAGGCATTCAAATACGCAAGAAGAACCGCAGCTGAAGCATTATATGGATCAGAATTACATACGAAATTTTTCCATAATTGCCCATGTCGACCATGGCAAGTCGACGCTGGCCGATCGTTTCATCCAGCTGTGCGGTGCTTTGACCGAGCGCGAGATGTCAGCGCAAGTGCTTGATTCAATGGATATTGAGAGAGAGCGTGGTATCACGATTAAAGCCCAGAGCGTCACCCTGGATTACAAGTCAGAAGACGGTCACACCTATCATCTGAATTTCATCGATACACCAGGACACGTTGATTTTTCCTACGAGGTTTCGCGTTCCCTGGCCGCCTGCGAGGGCGCTTTGCTGGTCGTGGATGCAGCCCAGGGTGTCGAGGCTCAAAGCGTTGCAAATTGCTACACCGCGGTGGAACTTGGACTGGAAGTCATCCCGGTACTGAACAAGATAGATCTGCCATCGGCCGAACCCGAGCGAGTCAAGCAGGAAATCGAAGACATCATCGGTATTGCCGCGGTTGACGCGATAGCCGTCAGTGCCAAGACCGGTAAAGGGGTTGCACAGATACTTGAGCGACTGGTGCGTGATGTCCCACGGCCACGGGGCAATCCGGATGCGCCGCTCAAGGCGTTGATCATCGATTCCTGGTTTGATAATTACCTCGGCGTGGTTTCATTGATCCGCGTGGTTGATGGTATGGTCAGCAGGCGTGACAAGATAGAGCTGATGTCCTCCGGCAACCAGCACCAGGTGGAGCAACTGGGTGTGTTTACCCCCAAACGGGTGCTCCGGGATACGCTTGCAGCGGGTGAAGTGGGTTTTCTCGTTGCCAGCATCAAGGACATCCACGGTGCACCGGTTGGCGACACGATCACGTTGGCAAAATCACCGGCCAGCGAGCCATTGCCTGGGTTTGCAAAGATGCAACCGCGGGTATTTGCCGGTCTGTTCCCGACCGACGCCGATGACTATCCCGACCTGCGCGAAGCACTTGAAAAGCTGCAATTGAACGATGCAGCCCTGGGTTTTGAGCCTGAAACCTCCGAAGCGCTCGGTTTTGGTTTCCGTTGTGGATTTCTCGGTCTGTTGCACATGGATATCGTCCAGGAACGACTGGAGCGCGAATACGATATTGACCTGATCACCACCGCGCCAACGGTTATATATGAAGTCGAGTTGACCAGTGGTGAAATTTTAACCCTCGAAAACCCCGCCAAGTTGCCACCCGTCAATAAAATCATCGCAATACGTGAACCCATCATCCAGGCAGACATCCTGGTACCGCAGACATACGTGGGTTCCGTCATTGGTTTGTGCGAGGAAAAACGCGGCAAACAGATAGGTATGCATTACCTGGGCGGCCAGGTTTCAATTCAGTATGAATTACCGTTGTCGGAAGTGGTGCTTGATTTTTTTGACCGGCTTAAATCCGTCAGTCGGGGTTATGCTTCTTTTGACTATCATTTTTTGCGTTTCACCGAGGGACCTTTTGTCCGTGTTGATGTTCTGATCAATGGTGATCGGGTGGACGCCTTGTCCCTGATCATGCACCGTGACCAGGCTCAGCGGCGTGGTCGCGAGTTGGCTGATAACATGAAAGAACTAATTCCAAGACAGATGTTCGATGTCGCAATCCAGGCATCCATCGGTGCGCAGATCATCGCCCGGACCACGGTCAAGGCCCTGCGCAAGAATGTTACGGCAAAATGTTACGGTGGCGATGTGTCACGCAAACGCAAGTTGCTGGAAAAACAGAAGGCTGGCAAAAAACGCATGAAGCAGGTTGGTAGTGTTGAAATACCCCAGGAAGCATTCCTGGCTGTTTTGCAGCAGGATAGTAAAAAATAGGATGGGCCCGCGGTGGGTGCAACCAAAAACAGGGAAACAGGATGAATATTGATTTTGCATTGGTACTGGTCGTGCTGACCGCACTTTCCGGCTTTATCTGGCTGGTAGACAGCTTGCTGTTCAGACAGAAACGCATGGACCGCTCAGTTCAAAAAAGTGTCGAAGCCCCGCGCGAACCGGTCATGGTGGAATATGCCCGTTCCCTTTTCCCGGTTCTTTTGATCGTGCTGCTATTCAGGTCATTCCTGTTCGAGCCGTTCAAGATTCCTTCCGGTTCAATGATACCGACATTGCTGGTGGGTGATTTTATCGTCGTGAACAAATTTGCCTACGGTATCCGTTTACCCGTTTTGAACAAGAAGATTATCAGCATCGGCGAGCCCAAACGTGGCGACGTCGTGGTTTTCAGGTATCCGAAAGACCCGAGTGTGAATTTCATCAAGCGCGCGGTGGGGCTGCCCGGCGACACGATTGCGTACCGCGACAAACAACTGTTCGTCAATGGTGAAAAAGTTGAAGAGACCTCCGCAGGCCGGTTTGGCAGTGATGACATCAAGTGCACCGTGCCGGCGGCCGATGCCGAGCTTTACTGGGAGCAACTGGGTGATGCGAACCACAATATCCTGTTACATGACCGCAGTGGCAGCCGCAACGGCCAGTGGGTTGTGCCGGAAGGGCACTATTTCATGATGGGTGATAACCGCGACCGCAGCAACGACAGCCGTGAGTGGGGTTTTGTACCGGAAGAAAACATCCTTGGCCGTGCGATCGGCATCTGGCTAAATTTTGACTTTGAAAAGGGTTGTGCGGATTTATCACGCGTGGGAAATGGCATACACTAGTGCCACGATCAAAAAGACACGCTATAGTAAAAGTACCCACACGGATGAACGGATGCGGACGATGAAAATTAATAAACAACGCGGGATGACCCTGATCGGGTTTATCATTGTGCTCAGCTTCGTGGTCTTCGTATCCTATATTGGAATGAAGATCGCGCCGATTTACATGGAGTATTATTCGGTGGTCAGTGCCATGAACGGGGTTGCTGCTGAAAGGGGAAGTGCAAGGCTTTCCCCCTACGATATACGTGTCAGGATTTTGAACCGCTTGTATGTCAGTTATTCTGACGACAATGTAAAGGAAAAAGATATCAAGCTTGTGCGTAACAACGGTGTCAACCTGCGTATCGCCTATGAAGTCCGCAAACCGGTGATCGGGAATCTCGACGTAATTGCCAAGTTTGACAGAACCGTGCGTCTGTCAAATTGAGTTTGTTTGAAAATCTTGCAGCTGGCTGAATGCTCGTGAAATGAGGGAAATTCCAGGTATACCCTATCGATTCAATGACCCTGAATTACTTGCGTTGGCCATGTCGCATCGCAGTGTCGGGCGTCTCAATAACGAACGGCTCGAATTTCTCGGCGACAGTATCCTGAATTTCGTCGTTTCCGCACGTCTGTTTGATCTGAAAACCAGCAGCAATGAAGGTGACCTGACACGTCTGAGGGCGCGCGTTGTGCGTGGCGACACGCTGGCAAAACTGGCGGTCGCTCTGAAACTGGGCGATTACATCAGGCTGGGTGAAGGGGAGTTGAAATCCGGTGGGTTCAAGCGGGATTCAATCCTCGCAAACGCGTTGGAAGCCATATTCGGCGCGATCTATCTCGATGGCGGATTCGAGTCCTGCGCCAAGGTCATACGCCACGTCTGTGATCCATTTATCGCCGAACTTCCCGATGCCGATGAACTGCGCGACCCGAAGACCCGTTTACAGGAATGGTTGCAGGGCCGTGGTTTTGCGTTACCGGAATACCGTGTGCTCAGTGATGAGGGGCCGCCCCACAGGAAGACGTTTTTGGTGGAGTGTGTCAGCCTCGACGCAGGTATTAACGTCACAGGAAAAAGCCGCAGCAGACGCAGGGCAGAGCAGGTGGCGGCTCTGGCGGCACTCGATCACATCGACACGATACCGAAAAAGAAGGCTGCGCGTAAATGACGGATGAGACCCCATCAGCCAAGGATTTCCGCTTTGGTTACGTGTCCATCATCGGCCGGCCGAACGTGGGCAAATCGACCCTGTTGAACCAGATACTGGGTCAGAAAGTCAGTATCGTCACCGCCAAGCCCCAGACCACCCGGCAGCGACTTGCAGGTATCAAGACAACGCCGCAGGGCCAGGTCGTCTACGTTGACACTCCGGGTATCCATCATTCCGCCAAGCGCGCCCTGAACCGCTACATGAACCGGGTCGCGCAGGCGTCATTCCATGATGTTGACCTGGTGCTGTTCCTGGTCGAGGCCGGTAACTGGACCCGTCAGGATGACTTTGTGGCCAAGGCATTGAAGAGCGTGGATGTACCCGTAATGCTGGTACTGAACAAGATTGACCTGGTTCCTGACAAGGCGACATTGCTGGCGTTTATTGAAAAGAATTTCCGCGATGACGATTACGTTGGCATCATGATGGTTTCAGCCAAAAACAGCAGTGGTGTTGAAGAACTGGAAAAGCAGGTTTTGAGCAGGTTGCCTTTTTCCAGGCCCTTTTACGATGAGGACCAGTTCACCGACCGCAGTGAACGATTCCTGGCCGCGGAAATGATCCGCGAACAACTGATCCAGCGTTTGCACCAGGAATTGCCCTATGCGTTGACCGTACAGATCGAGGAATTCAGACGTAAGGGCAAGCTGTTGACGATAGGCGCCATCATCTGGGTGGAGCGTGAATCGCAGAAACAGATAACGATCGGTAAAAACGGCGCAGTGCTAAAGCAGGTCGGAACCGGTGCAAGGATCGTTTTGGAGGAACTGTTCGGCGAAAAGGTGTTCCTGCGTTTGTGGGTCAAGGTCAGTCAAGGACTGGTCGGACAACGAAAAACTGATTGAAAGGTTTGGATATACCGACTAGTTCAGTGCATCGCAATTAATGGAAAGCATCATTGATCGCGAAGCACTGCACCGGGTTCAAGGCGATAGCGATGAGTCGAATACAACTGGAACCGGCCTATGTTTTACACAGCCGTGCTTTTCGTGAAACCAGCCTCATTATTGAAGCATTCACCCGTGAGCACGGTCGCGTAGCGGTGGTGGCGCGCGGTGCGAAATCGCCCGTTCACGCTGGCGGAATGTGTTGCAACCATTCCGGCCCTTGTTACTTGGTTGGAACCTGAAAAGTGACCTGGGTACACTGACGGATGTTGACCAGGTGGCCTCGCCACCCGCACTGCAGGGCCAGGCGCTCTACTGCGGTCTTATACCTGAACGAGTTATTGATGCGTCTGTTACACCGGGGTGACCCGCATGCAGAGGTGTTTGAACGTTACCGGCACGCACTTTCCGAACTGGCGTCAGAGTCTCCGCCGCAACCGCTGTTGAGGTTATTCGAAAAACACCTGCTGGAGGCAATCGGTTACGCGATGTTGCTGGATCGGGAGCATGACAGCGGCGTTGAAATCCTGCCCCAACGCTGGTACGACTACCAGCCCGCAGCGCGGTCCCCTGGCGGTATCCGGACCGGGTAAAGGCCGGGTTTCCGGCGCTGCATTACTTGCCCTGCACAGTGAAAGCCTGCAAGCTGAACATTTGCCGGAATTACGCGTGCTGATGCGCAAGGTAATCGGCTATCATCTGGGTGACAAGCCACTGGCAAGCCTGTCCCTGTTTTCCACCTGACCTTGTTGACGTTTTGTGAGGTAAACCATTATGCGATCGGGAAAATTGTTGTTGGGTGTCAATATCGATCATGTTGCGACCATTCGACAGGCGCGTGGCGCCAGCTATCCGAGTGTGCTGGCGGCCGCCCGGGTCGCCGAAGATGCGGGTGCTGATGCCATTACCGTCCATTTGAGGGAAGACCGGCGGCATATCCAGGATGATGAGGTGATCGCCTTATGCAGGCAGGTCAGGACACGTGTCAATCTCGAAATGGCTGTGACAGATGAAATGCTGGCGATTGCGGAGCTGAACCGGCCGGCCGATGTTTGCCTGGTGCCGGAAAAGCGCGAGGAGTTGACCACTGAAGGCGGTCTGGATGTGCTGGCCCATTTCGGCGCCGTCAGGAACGCCTGTCATCGCCTGGGTGAGGCAGGTATCCGGGTGTCGCTGTTTATCGATCCCGATATCGCACAACTGGACGCCGCGCTGGCCTGTGGCGCACCGGTGGTGGAATTGCACACGGGCAGTTACGCGGACGCCGGTGAAACAACGGTTGAGATGGAATACCAGCGTATTGTCAAGGCGGCGGAATACGGTGATTCGATCGGTCTGCAAATCAATGCGGGACACGGATTGCATTACGAGAATGTGAAACCCATCGTACGTATCCCGCAATTGGTGGAACTCAATATCGGTCACTCGATCGTGGCCCAGGCCCTGTTTGTAGGTCTGCACAAGGCGGTTGCTGACATGCTTGCCTTGATGCAATAAAAAATACAAATAATCAATACAGTAGAGTGTATTTCAAGAAAAATTATAAATGCTTGTTCGAAGCGGGATATTCAGATAATGGGGCGTAGCCGAAAGAAACCATCCGATCAGCCATTTGAGCTGGACATCGACGGGCTCGATGCGAAGGGTCTGGGCCTGGCCATACATGAAGAAAAGCAACTGCGCGTATTTGATGCTTTACCGGGTGAGAAAATCATCGCGCGAAACCTCGTTGGCCGCAGCAACAGGGGCAGGGCGGAAACCCTGGAAGTCCTGCAGGCATCCAAAGACCGGGTAGTGGCCAGATGCCCCGTATTTGGATATTGCGGTGGTTGCAGTCTGCAGCACATGTCAATGCGCGCCCAGTTGGAAAGAAAACAGTCTGCCTTGCTGCAAGCGCTGCATGCAGCCGGTGGTGTCGAGCCAGGTCAGATATATACGCCATTGGACTCAACACACTGGAACTATCGTCGAAAGGCCAGGCTTTCAGTACGCGATGTGCCCGCAAAAGAAAGGGTGCTGATCGGTTTTCGTGAACGTAACGCCCGCTACGTGGCGGATATGAATGAATGCCACATACTGCATCCACTGATCGCGGACGCCCTGCCAATGTTATCCGCTTTGCTCGGTACACTCGACGCCCGCGCAACCATTCCCCAGATTGAGGTGGCCTGTGGTGACGAACGCTGTGCACTGATCATCCGCCATCTCGAAGACCTGTCAGAAGGTGACATCGATCGACTGGGGGCATTCGCGTGTAAATCAGGGCTCGGGATTTATTTGCAGCCGGCTGGGCCGGACAGTGTTAAGTTGCTGGAACCAAAAGATTTTCAACTGGAATATACCTTGCAGCCCAGGGAGTTGCGTTTCCGCTTTGGACCGCTCGACTTTATCCAGGTCAATGGCGTGCTGAACCAACAGATGGTGACGCGCGCGCTCGGCTTGCTGGAACCCCGGGCCGAGGACCACATACTCGACCTGTTTTGTGGATTGGGCAACTTCACCCTGCCGCTGGCACAGAGCGCCGGTCGGGTGACGGGTCTGGAAGGGTCCGCCGAGATGGTCGAACGCGCCCGTGCCAACGCGGATCTCAATGCTATGGCAAACGTAGAATTTCACGTTGCAGACCTATACAAACCCGTCATTGAGCCACCCTGGCCGGTCGCAGCTTACACTAAAATCCTGCTGGACCCGCCGCGTTCGGGTGCGTTGGAATTACTGCCATGGATTGCAGCCAGCGAGGTAAATCGCGTGCTGTATATTTCCTGCAACCCGGATACGCTGGCAAGGGACGCCAGCATCCTCGTCAAGCAATACGGATTCAGGCTTACGGGTGCCGGCATCATGAATATGTTTCCACACACCCACCACAGTGAGGCTATTGCCTTGTTTGAGCGAAATACCGATGGAGCACTGACATGACCACGACTTTCCCCAATCCAGCGCTCAGCGGCTATTGGGGCCGTTGTTGATAGGTCTCGGCGGTTTTGAGGTCAGCGCCGAAGAAAGCGCCTGGCTGTGTCATCCGGCTGTCGGCGGTGTCGTGCTTTTCACCCGCAACTACCATGACCTTACACAACTGGCGGAACTTACCGCTTCAATTTCGCAGGCTGCCGGCCGCGACCTGCTCATCTGTGTTGATCACGAAGGCGGGCGCGTACAAAGGTTCCGGGACGGATTCACACGTCTGCCGCCATTGTCGGTGCTGGGCAAAATGTATCTTGAGTCGGCGCCAAATGCACTGGACTTTGCCTATCGGCACGGACGTGTGATGGCCACCGAACTACTGCTGTGTGGTGTTGACCTGAGCTTTGCCCCGGTACTCGATCTCGGTGACCGCAGCGTGGTGATCGGTGACCGGGCTTTTGCAGCGGATCCCAAGCTTATCATCGAGCTCTCCAAAGCCTACATTGGCGGTATGCATGACGCCGGGATGGCCGCGACCGGCAAGCACTTCCCCGGTCATGGGTCGGTGGAGGCGGATTCGCACACCGATGACGTCAAGGACCCGCGGCCATTTGAGATGATCGAGGCGGCCGATCTGAAACCGTTTGCAGCACTCGCTGATAAGCTGGATGCGATGATGATGGCGCACGTCCTGTATCCGGCAGTGGATGCAAGACCCGCGGGTTACTCATCATTCTGGATTCAGACCGTGCTGCGTGGGAAACTGGCATTTAAGGGTACGATTTTTTCCGACGACCTCGGCATGTATGCTGCAAAGGTCGCAGGCGGCCTGGTGGCGCGGGTCCGCGATTCGCTGCTCGCGGGCTGCGATGCGGTATTGATCTGCGATCCGCAGGATGTGCGGCAGTTCATGGCGCAGGGTGAACTGGCGCTGGCCGATGCGGACAGGGCGCTGAGAAGGCTCAAGGGCCGCCTGACCGCGACACGTGAAGAGGTGGAGAGTGTCAGCGAATGGCGGCAATGGAAAAAAACCATCACACAATTGGAATTGGAGCAATCAAAATGGGTATGAGCAACACACCGGATCCGCGGGCCTTGCTGGAGAAGTCACGGGTGCTTTTCAAACGTGAAGAGGTGCAGGCCGCTGTGCAAAAGATGGCGGATGAAATCAACCTTTTTTACGCCGATACACCGCTGATCGTGATCTCCGTATTGACCGGTGCAATCATCCCGGCAGCCTGGCTGGTTACCAAGCTGAAAATGCCACTGCAGATGGATTTCGTACACGCAACCCGATATCGCGGCGGTTTGTATGGCGCAGAACTGGAATACCGGGTGCCACCCCGATTGAATCTCGAAGACAGGGATGTCCTGATCATCGACGACATATTCGATGAAGGCAATACGCTGGCGGCGATCAAGGGCTCGGTTGAAAAACGCATGGCCCGTTCAGTAAAGATGGCTGCGCTGGTGCGCAAGGACCATGATCGTGGTCTGCCGCGGGACTATGTTGATTTCATCGGTCTCGATGTGCCGGATGTTTACGTTTTCGGCTGTGGTATGGACGCCTACGAGGAATGGCGACACCTGGATGAAATACTGGTGCTGGGGGAGTGATAACCTTGAAACATTTCAGGGTCGTCACTGAACCGGGAGACGACTGATGCGACGTTTGGGTCTGATCGGCGGCAGGGGTCTTGACCAGTTTGGCCCGCCGGTCCGATCGCATGCTATTGACAGCGGCTTCGGCCAGCCTTCGGCCGAACTGGCTGAATATCACACTGGAAAATACCCGGGTGTTTTTTCTGCCGCGTCATGGTGAACGACACCAAATACCGCCCCACGCCGTCAATTACCGGGCCAATATTGATGCATTCAGGCAACTGCAAGTCGAGGGCATCATTGCGGTCAACGCGGTCGGCGGCATTTCGCGCCCGTATCCGCCGGGAACCCTGTGCCTGCCGGACCAGTTGATTGATTACACCTGGGGCAGGGCGCACACTTTCAGCATGACCGCTACTGATGATCTATCGCACATTGAATTTGAACGGCCGTTTGACGGCCGGCTTACGCCGGCGGTGCTCACGGCTGCCGCCAGTGCCGCAATCGATGTGATCGATGGCGGTTGTGTCGGCGTCAGCCAGGGACCAAGACTTGAAACCGCTGCGGAGATCAAACGGTTCAGGCAGGATGGCTGTGACCTCGTCGGTATGACATCCATGCCCGAAGCGGCGCTGGCGCGGGAGGCGGGGCTGGATTACGCCAGTCTGTGCGTCACGGCGAACTGGGCGGCCGGGCTGGGGCAGGGACCCGTGACCATGGCCGCCATCGACGCCACGCTTGCGCTTGCCATGACCAAGGTCCACACTTGCTTGGCTCAATTTTTCGAGGAGTGCTCCGATGCCCGGTAAACCCAGTTTTCCTTACCTGCTGGCGCCCCTGGATTTGGGCTTTACAACGCTGAGAAACCGTGTACTGATGGGCTCCATGCATACCGGCATGGAGGATCATAAAAAGGACTTTCCAAAACTTGCGGCGTATTTTGCCGAGCGTGCGGCAGGCGAAGTCGGGCTGATCGTCACCGGCGGTATTGCACCCGATCTGCGTGGCTCGCTGACGCCATTGCCGCCTTCCGGTCTTGTTCAATCGCTTGCAGGTGCCCAGGCATAAACTGGTGGCTTCGGAGGTGCATGCCGCAGGTGGGAAAATCTGTATGCAGATCCTGCATGGTGGTCGTTACAGCTATCACCCGTTGAGCGTGGCTCCGAGCGCGATCCAGTCACCCATTACACCCTTCAAACCCAGTGCCCTGTCATCCCGCGGTGTTGAGAAACAGATTCAAAGTTTTGTCCGTGCCACGAGACTGGCGCGTGAGGCAGGCTATGACGGCGTGGAAATCATGGGGTCAGAAGGTTATTTCATCAACGAATTCACCACCCCGCATGTCAATAAGCGAACCGACCAGTGGGGTGGCAGTACGCGTAACCGCTACCGTATCGCGGAAGAGATACTGAGTCGTTGCCGTGAAACAGCGGGCGAGGATTTCATCATCATTTACCGTCTGTCGATGCTGGATTTGTTACCTGATGGCAATAGCTGGGACGAGATCGTAGAGCAGGCAAAAATGGCCGAAACCTCGGGCGCCACGCTGCTCAATACCGGTATCGGCTGGCACGAGGCGCGTATTCCCACCATCGCGACGATGGTTCCCCGCGGTGCATTCAGCTGGGTAACCGCGCGGATGCGAACGGAGGTCGATATACCTGTCATCACCACCAACCGCATCAATACCCCGCAGGTGGCTGAAGAAATTCTTGCCCGCGGCGATGCGGACATGGTTTCGATGGCGCGGCCGCTTGCTTGCGGATGCAGAGTTTGTCAAAAAAACCCGTCGCGGACGGCCGCAAGAGATCAATATCTGCATCGCCTGTAACCAGGCCTGCCTGGATCATACCTTTACCGGTCAGCCCTGTTCCTGTCTGGTCAATCCGCGCGCCTGCCGTGAAACCGAGCTGAATTATCTGCCCGTGAAGGATATCAAGGCCATCGCCGTGGTCGGTGCGGGTCCGGCTGGACTGGCCTTTGCCAGCGTTGCTGCCCGGCGTGGCCACCGGGTCAGCCTGTTTGACAGGTCGGAAGAAATCGGCGGGCAGTTCAACATGGCAAAGCGGATACCCGGCAAGGAGGAATTCAGTGCAAGCCTGGATTATTTCCGCGGTGAACTCGAGCGCAACGAGGTGGATGTACAGCTAAACACCTGTATTTCAGCAGAAGACCTCGCCGGCTACGACGAAGTCATACTCGCGACCGGCGTCCATCCGCGGAAAATCGATCTGCCGGGAATCGATCACCCCAAGGTCGTTTCCTATATCGAGGTGCTGAACAACAGGATCGAGATCGGCGCAAGGGTCGCGATCATAGGCGCCGGCGGTATCGGATTTGATGTCGCCGAGT
Source organism: uncultured Gammaproteobacteria bacterium (assembly GCA_963727635.1). GTDB lineage: Bacteria > Pseudomonadota > Gammaproteobacteria > Xanthomonadales > SZUA-36 > SZUA-36. The sequence continues at coordinate 739,114 of CAVSHP010000015.1, forward strand.
TCCTGAGTCATCCTGGCCATACAGACGCGGGTTCGTCGCCCGATCCAATCGAAGCCTACCTGAACGAATGGGGAATTGACCGGACATTGACGGCCAGGGGTGGTGTCGAGGGCGTAACCGCACAGCCGCCCGCTTCTCCACGCGAGATCTGGCTGTTACAACGCAAAGCCGGTAAACCGGGTAAAACGCTGGGAAAAACAACAGGCTGGATACACCGGCTTAGCTTGCGGCATCGTGGCGTTCACATGCTGGGCAACGTGAGTTACGAACTTATCGACGATGACGGCCTGCATATCAGCATCGACGGCGAAAAACAGCTGCTGAATGTCGACCATGTCGTCATCTGCGCCGGTCAGGTCAGCAATCTCGACCTTGCCGAAACACTGGGTGGCAGGGGCTTGTCGCTGCATATCATCGGCGGTGCCAGGAAAGCGGCTGAACTGGACGCCAAGTACGCCATACGTGAAGGCAGTGAACTCGCCGCGATTCTTTAATTTTTCCCGTCAAATTTTTTACGCGACTCGGTCCGCCCTGGTGAATAATCGGGCTAGGCGGCTTTTGGAAGACTCAGGTGCAGCACCAGCCAGCCGCAGAATGCGGAGGCCACGGAGCCGCTGATAACACCGATCTTGAGTGCGGCGATATTTGAAAAACCGCCGTGTTCGAATGCCAGGCTGCCGATGAACAGGCTCATGGTGAACCCCACGCCACACAGCAGCGCGATACCGTACAGCATGGCCCAGTTGGCGCCTTCCGGTTTTTTCGCAAGCCCTAAACCCACCACCAGCGCCGTCATGCCGAAGACACCCGCCTGCTTGCCGATAAACAGACCCAGGACAATACCGGTTGAAACGGTCCCGGTGACGTCATCAATGCCGACACCGGCAAGCGTGAGACCGGCATTGGCAAATGCAAAAAGGGGTAGCACGCCAAAAGCGACCCAGGGGTGCAGAATGTGTTCCAGATGCCGTGATGGCGAATGGTCATCACCACTTTTCAGCGGGATGAATGCCGCCACCGCAATGCCGGCAAGGGTGGCATGAACACCCGATTTGAGCACGAAAAACCAGATAAAAACTCCGATAATGAGATAGGCCGCCAGACTTTTCACACCCATGCGGTTGAGCGTGAAGAGCACGACGATACCGACGCCTGCCGCGGCCAGTGACGCCGTGCTGAGGTCGCCGGAATAAAAAATCGCGATGATGACGATGGCGGCGAGGTCATCAAAAATGGCGATGGTGGTGAGAAATATTTTCAGGCTGGCGGGCACCCGGTTACCCAGCAGGCTCAGCATCGCCAGCGCAAAGGCGATATCGGTCGCGGTTGGTACTGCCCAGCCGTTAAGTCCCTGCGGGTTATCACGGTTGACCAGCCAGTAGATCGCGGCTGGCACTATCAGACCGCCGATGGCAGCCAGTGCGGGCAGTGCGATCTGTTCCGGTTTCGAAAGCTGGCCGTCCACCACTTCACGCTTCAATTCAAGCCCGACCAACAGGAAAAAAACCGCCATCAGACCGTCGTTGATCCAGAGTATCAGTGGCTTGCTGACGCCGATGTTTTCAACCATGACGGTGAAATTCAGACGCAAAAATTGCGTGTACATATCCGCCAGCGGCGAGTTCGCCAGCACCAGCGCCAGCACGGCAGCGCCCACGAGTATCAAACCGCCTGCAGATTCAAGCCGTAAAAACTCACGCCATGCCGCAGTAACTTTGTCAGCTGTATTTTTAATCATTGATTTTAAATACCATTATTTACCTGAACATTTTGATTGAAGAATAGATAAACGCGAAATATAATTCATGTAACACTCACTGCCAGATGATGATTTTATGAGCAACTGGACACTCCTCAGTAACCACGGTCATGTTCTGGTCTGCCTCAGCCGCGATCCTGAAGCGCGTTTACGTGATGTCGCAGCCGATGTTGGCATCACCGAACGGGCTGTGCAAAAAATTGTACGCGATTTGCAGGACGGTGGCATGATCAGCGTTACAAAATCCGGTCGAAGAAACTGTTACCGTATCCACAAAAAGCAATCCCTGCGCCACGAACTCGAGGCTGCCTGTACGCTTCAGGACCTGATAAAGGTAGTCAATAAGGCGCCAGGGACGCAACTGCCCGATGCGAATTCGGTTAAGAAAACAGAAGCGGCTGTGAGACGCAAGTCCGAACCCTTGGAGCGTGTCGTGGAGCGTGTTCCGGAACCTGCTTCAAAGCCACCACCGATCAAGCCAAAAGCCGGCAAGCCAGCAGCGGACAAGACCGCAGATCCGGGGAATCCAAATCTTCAGACAGTCTTGAAAAACAACAGGGATCGTTGTTTTAAAAGTGTATGCGTCAAAACAGGGACATAGTTGATAATGAAAAAAAAATGGATGATATATGGAGCGAATGGCTACACCGGGAAATTGATTGCCAGGCAAGCCCGGGAACAGGGATTAAAGCCCATACTGGCCGGACGAAACCGTGCAGGTATTGCGGCGATTGCCGCGGAAACCGGCTTTGACAGCCTGGTATTTGACCTCGAAGACACAGCTGCGCTCAACAAGGCAATAGAGGGCATTTCAATTGTGCTGCATTGTGCAGGTCCGTTTTCCGCAACCAGCCAGCCGATGATTGAAGCATGCCTGAGAAACGCGTGTCATTACCTCGACATTACCGGTGAAATCAGCGTATTTGCGGACGCGCACAAACGATCAGAGGAGGCCAGGCGCGCCGATATCGTCCTGATGCCGGGTGTGGGGTTTGACGTTGTACCCACCGATTGCCTGGCTGCCAAACTGGTCAAAGCATTGCCCGCGGCGACGGCGTTGTGCCTCGCATTCGAAGCAGGTGGCGACATGAGCAAGGGAACCGCGAAAACCAGTATCGAAGGATTGGCAGGCGGCGGTTGCGTGCGCAAGGACGGTAAGCTGAAATGGGTGCCACTGGCCTGGAAAACACGGGAAATACGTTTCGGGCATGGCAAGCGCCTGGCCGTTACGATCCCCTGGGGGGACGTTTTTACGGCGTACATCAGTACCGGCGTGCCTGATATCGAGGTTTATATGGCGGCTCCGCCTTCGTCCATCATGCATATGAAACGCCTGCGTATGCTAAAGCCCCTGCTGACCATGCACTGGGTCCAGAACCTGATGAAAAAACGCATCGAGAAATCCGTAACCGGCCCGGAAGTCATCGAGCGGCAAAACACGCAGATGCAAATATGGGGTGAAGCCCTTACCGCAAATGGCCGCAGTGTCTCGGCGACGATGACGACACCCAACGGCTATGATGTAACGGTTACCGCCAGCCTGGGAATCGTAGAATATTTGCTGAAAAACGACGTGGAGGGCGGTTTTTACACACCCTCACTGTTGATGGGGGCCGATTACGCCACCAGCCTGCCGGGCATCACACTGCAGTTCAGTGCTTGAAAATGGTAACCTGGCCCCGGCACACGTCACGCAGGCTGGTCACCAGGTTTGCATAGTCCGCTTCCCTGCAGCGTATTTTCAGGGTCAGACCCTCGCTGTCATAGGCTTCCTGCAGTTTTTCCGCCGAGAACTGTTCCAGTACGCCGTGCAGACCTGAGGCCCATTCAAACCCGGTCTTGATGGTATATTCCGCCATTGGAAACAACTCGATAATCCTGGCCCTGTCGAGGCACTTTGCCACCGTTCCGGAATAGGCCCGGACCAGACCCCCGACGCCGAGTTTGATCCCGCCAAAATAACGTGTCACCACGACCATGACATTTTCCAGACCGCGGTGCTCAATGACGTTCAGCATGGGCCGTCCGGCCGTTCCCGATGGCTCGCCGTCATCACTGGAGCGGACCTGGAAGTTGATCCGCCAGGCCCAGCAGTTGTGTGTAGCCTGGGAATCAATAACGGACTCGTAGAAATCCAGCGATTCGGCCTGCGTGGTGACACAGGCTGCATGGCCTACAAAGCGGCTTTTTTTGATGGTTTCCTCGAATGAGACCGGTTTCTTGATGGTCAGCATCAGTTTTTCAGCGCATCCGGCAACGGATAGTCAGGGTGGCTTTCAACAAAGGCCTTCAATTCGGTTTTCCAGTGTTCATCACCGCTCTGTTTCATGTTGATGATCACCTGTAACTGCGCTTCGGCCCGGGTATCAGTTTTGCTCCGTGCTGCCGCCCCCGGGGCAGGAGGTTCAGCAATAATTGCAGGTTTTGAAAATTCGTTGCCTGTGGCGATTTCCGCAGCAAGGTCCGCGGGCTTTGACGCCTGCATTTCAGCCTCTTCCGCTTTTATTGTTTTTGTCAGGATCAATGTATCCGTATCGGCGCTGCCGGAATCAAACTGCTGGCCCGCGTCATCGGCTGCCGATTGACGACTCTCCCGAATCGCATCACCGGACACCTGCTCCTGTGAACTATTGACCGGCGGAGCGGCGGCTGGGACGGGCTGATCCATTCTTTCATCTTTGGCTTTTTTTGACTCCTGGCGAAATTGACCGGATTGGGCCGCTGACGATTGTCCTTTTGCCGGACTTGCAACAGCAGAACGTGAAAGTTTATCCGCTTGCATTCCGCCGGGGGTAGCCGCTTGATGCTCGCGTTGATTGATGATCAAAGAAAGCGCCAGTACAAATACAGCGGCAGTGGTCAGACCTTGCAGCCAGCCAAATTTCAACCAAAGCGGCTTCTTCTCCACCGCGCGGTGGGCGCTGTTGAGAATGGCCATGTCCAGCAGTTCCGGTGGCTCGTCCTTGTCCAGCCGTGCGTAATCCTGGCCGAGCTTGTCGAGGGACTCGTGCAAAGACCGGTCATTTTTACCGTTGTCGTGCGTACTGTTCATACAACCAGGTTCCGTTTGAGTTTGCCGACTGCATAGCGTAGACGGCTCTTGACCGTTTCCATGTTGACCCCGGTTACCCTTGCAATGTCCTCCATTTTAAGACCGGTTTCAAGTTTCAGCAGCAGGGTGGTTCTCTGTTCCTCCGGCAGGGCGCAAATACCAGCCAGCAACTGTTCATTCTGTTCGCCATCGATGACATCTTCAACCGGGCCGGGCCGTTGATCGGAAAGGTCTTCCATTTGCACCTGTTCCGTTGGCCTCATGCTGCGGTAGTGGTCGACGAGGTGGTTGTGCGCGATGGCGTACATCCAGACAGTAAAGCTTGACGATACCCGGTAGCGGTCACGTGCCCTGATGATTTTTTCCCAGGCGCCCTGGTAAAGGTCATTGGCGGTGGCGCTGTCACTGACCTGGCGAATGAAATACCGGTAGAGTGGGCCACGATAGCGGGTATAGAGTTCATCAAAAGCCTTTGCATCGCCCCTGGCATAACGTTGCATCAGTTTTTCGTCGCTCAACTCCCGCATATCTGCAGCGTAGCGGATACGCTTCAAGTCGCCAAGTACGCAGACTGTATTTTCCGTCATGGTTTGGATGTACATTCGAGCATACATGCTGATGCCTGTGCTTTGCCGGTGAAAAGTCAGCCCCGCCGGAGCGGGGATGACTCTCGTGATCAAGCCGTTCGGAGTTGCAGACTTATTCCCGGGTTGCGGTTTGCGCCACATTGGCGGTCTGGTCCAGGGTCTTGGCCAGGTTGACCAGTTGCATGAACTCGCTCCGGTAGCCATTCGGGTCATTGCCCCTGGAATGGCGAGCCAGCGACTCGATATCGTCGTAGCTGTAGTTTTCGAGCCATGTGCCGCCACGCAACTTCTGTCCGAAGGCCGCCACGGACGCAGCAAAGTTGAAGCTGTCGCTGCCACGTGCGTTGATACCGCTGTCCATGACGGGCGCCTGGATCAGTTTAGATACTGATCTCATCGGGTAACTTGTAACGTATACGCAGGTAAGCGAGTTCGTTGTTGAATGAACCTGTTGTGCTTTCATGCGCTGAAGAATCAGACTGGTAGCGCCGTGGCGGCAGACGCTGTCCGCTGCTGCCGACGAGGCTGATTTCGTAGAGGGCAGTGACCCGGTGACCGGCGCCGATCTCACCCGCATCCACCTTGTCATTGGCAAAGTCTTCCTCGTTCAGCATGCGGTTTTCATAGCCGATCAGACGGTATTCGGATACCAGCGCCGGGTTGAACTCGATCTGGATTTTCACATCCTTGGCGATGGTCAGAAGGGTCGCCGAGAGTTCCTCCGCGAGGACTTTTTTGGCTTCACTGAGACGGTCGATATAGGCGTAATTGCCATTGCCTTCATCGGCCAGTTGTTCCAGCAGATGATCGTTGTAGTTGCCGCTGCCAAAGCCTAACGTCGTCAGGGCGATACCGGCCTGGCGTTTACGCTGGATCAGGTCGATCAATTCCTCGGTGCTGGCCAGGCCGACATTGAAGTCACCGTCGGTCGCCAGGATGACGCGGTTCACGCCGTTTTCGATGAAGTTCTGCTGCGCCAGCTGGTAGGCCAGCTGAATGCCTGCAGCACCGTTGGTGGAACCACCCGCCTGTAATTGCTGCAACGCCATCAGAATGTCAGCCTTACGGTTGCCCGGAGTCGGTGGCAGCACCACGCCCGAGGCGCCTGCATAAACGACAACGCTGATACTGTCACGTGCGTCCAGTTGACCCACCAGCATGGTCAGTGCCTGCTGCAGCAGCGGCAGTTTGTCGGCTGAATTCATCGATCCTGAAACGTCGAGCAGGAATACCAGGTTGGAAGCCGGCACCTGCTCCCTGGGCACCTTGTAGCCCTGGATGCCAATCCGCAACAGGCGTGTGTTGCTGTTCCACGGTGTAGGTGCAATTTCGGTGCTGACCTGGAACGGCACCTGCCGGCTTTCCGGGTACGGGTAGTCATAATTGAAATAGTTGATAAACTCCTCGACCCTGACCGCGTCCTCGGGTGGCAACTGGCCCTGGTTCAGCCAGCGGCGCATATTCGAATAGGCGCCGGTATCGACGTCAATTGAAAATGTCGAGACCGGCTCACTGACGACACGGTGCAAACCCTGGGTCACGAGGTGCTCGTAGTTCTCGCGATAAAGTGGTTCATTCGCCTGGCGGATATTGTTCAGCACCGTGCCCGGGTAAACCTGGCTTCGGACCATCCCTGTCACCTGGTCGGCCGCCACCTGCTCCTTGGCCATCGCGATGTGATATTCCTGTATGACGCCGGGATTATTCTGCGCTGTCTGCGGATTTGCCTGGCTAAGGTCATCCCCGGGTTTTTTCTCTGCGGGTGCGGGCGCCTGGATGATTACATACCCGTCTTCACGTGGTTTCCCGGCCAATTCGCGAAATTGTTCCTCTGTGTTCAGACGTTTATCTTTGTCGACCGTCACCTGGGCGGCGTCATTCTTGTCGACCGCGCAGGCCGTCAGCGTGGTAATGCAAAGCGTGATTAAAAGTGACTGGATTTTCATTTTTTACTCCTGTTGGGTTAAAAACTTCATTACGTAATCTGTTAATACGCATGCAGGGGTAAAAAGGGGTTAACAGGAAATACTTTTGCATTTGATTACCAGTGGGGCCGCCGGGGCGGGTAGCTCAATCCAGGACTCGCTCAAGCACATCCTTGTGTCGCTCGATCCTCGGCTTCCTGCCTCGGACGGTCCTGGATGAGCTACCCACCCCGGCGTCTGGCATACGCCGTGCAAACCTGTCAGAAACCATTGACCTATGCGCTCGCACAAAGCCGAGGGGGTGTGGTGTCTTGTTTCGGACCGTGCGAGACAGGACGTCGAGCCCGCGCCCCCATGGATGGGTTCACGGCATGTCCGGGAACAAGACACCACATCACCTCGGCTTCCCCATCGATCAATAGAAACTGAAAAGCGCTTAGTGAAGTGGGTTAACGTCCGACCTTGGCGTGCCAGCAGAAATTGCTCAGTAATGGTTATTACTATTTTGCGTCGAGCGTTTTATTGCTTGATTTACCGACCGTTGAATGAATCTGACCGTCATGAAGCTGGGTGACCAGCGCCTGTTGCGGTTGCACGTTTTTAATTGAACTAATTGCCGCCCCAGATTCGGCGTCAGTGACAATGGCGTAGCCGCGGGCAAGGGTAGGCAGGGGTCCAACTGCGTTCAGAGTTCGTTTCAGGTTCTGCAGCATCAGTCGGCGTTCCGGGACGATACGTTTGCCCGAATGGAGCAGTCTACGGTTAAGGTCCTGCAGATTTTGCCGGCGTTGGGGAACGATGCGTGTACCCGCCAGCAGCAGGCGCTGACGGGCCTGTTGCAGGATTTTGCGGTGCTGCGCGAGGCGCTGGCCGGGGTGCTGCTGACGCAGGCGGTGCGCCAGGTGATCCAGTTTTTGCGCAAGCTGCTGGAGCAGTGACAGGCTGCGTTGCCCGAGGCGATCACGCAGCAATGAAACTTTCTGCTTGAGAACCTGCTGGTCCGGTGAGATCAACTCTGCGGCGGCGGAAGGTGTCGGCGCTCTTAGGTCGGCGACGAAATCGCTGATACTGAAATCGATCTCGTGACCGACGGCTGACACCACCGGTATATCGGAAGCGTAAATTGCGCGTGCGACCGTTTCCTCGTTGAACGGCCACAGGTCCTCGAGAGAACCGCCGCCGCGTCCGCTTATGATGACCTCTGCCCAATTGTGGGTGTTAACCGCTTCCAGTGCCTTGACGATGGCGGGCGCCGCTTCGACGCCCTGCACCGGTACGCCGTATACACGTACTTCCGCCAACGGCCAACGCCGCTGGAGCACGTTGAGGATATCCCGCAGGGCTGCGCCGGAAGGGGATGTCACCACCGCGATGCGCAACGGGAAGGCCGGCAGGGGCTTTTTATGTGCTTCGGCAAACAGGCCTTCGCTGGCCAGGTCGTTTTTCAGCAGTTCAAACTTTGCCCGCAGCAGACCTTCGCCCGAGCGCACCAGCGAGTCTGCAATCAGTTGATAATTACCACGTGCCTCGAACAGGCTGACACGTCCGCGCGCCTGCACCAGCATGCCGTTTTCGGGTTTGAAACTCATGCCGGAGGCATTCGAGCGGAACAGCGCGCAGCTGATCTGGGCCTTGTCGTCCTTGAGGGAAAAATACAGGTGTCCGGACGCGGGCCGGCTCAGGTTGGATATCTCGCCTTCGACCCAGACACGTCCAAAACCGGCCTCCAGATGCAAGCGGGCTTCGTGGTTGAGTTCCGAGGGTGTGTAGATATTACCCATTGCATTATTCGGTGTATGATCGTCAGAATACATACGCAGATGATAAACTCATGCTTGTCCCATGTCCTGTTTGAATTGTCCTGGAGCCACCCGTGTATAAGAAAATTCCTGCCCTCCTGAGCCTGGTGTTATGCGCAGCCTGTAATGTCGAAACACCCCAGCAAACCGAATCTGCACCCAGGGCGAAATCGCCGCCGCAAGAGACTTCCGTGTCTGCACCGGTTGAGGATCAGTACGCGGAAACACTGATTCACAATGCAAAAATTTATACGCTGGACCGTGGTTTTTCGACGGCTGATGCGATCCTGTTCGACAGTTCAGGAAGAATCCACAACGTCGGTGGTGAGCAGGCCATGCTGGACGCATTTCCCGACGCCAAACAAATCGATTTGAACGGCAAGACCATCATCCCGGGTCTGATCGATTCGCATGCACATCTCTATGGCCTGGCGCTGAGTCTCAGCCAGGCGCAGTTGCGCGATACCGGCAGCAAGGAGGAAATCATCCAGAAGTTGCGCGAGCAGGAAAAACAATTGTCTGACGGCGACTGGCTGCTGGGTCGTGGCTGGGATCAGAATGACTGGGAGGTCAAGGAATTTCCAAGCCACGCGGACCTTGATAGTGCATTCCCGGACCGGCCCGTCTGGCTGCGTCGCATCGATGGTCACGCCGGTTGGGCCAACAGCGCGGCACTTGCCATGGCGGACCAGGATCTGTCCGGTGATTGGCAACCGGAAGGTGGATTTATCCACCGCGATGCAAACGGCCAGCCCACTGGTGTACTGGTCGACGGGGCGATGGAACTGGTGGAAAAGGCTGTTCCCGAGATTTCTCCGGAATTGCTGCGGGCCTCCCTGGGGCTTGCGCTGAAACAGATGGTCAGCCTCGGCCTGACCGGTGTGCATGACATGGGTATCAGCCGTCGGGTGTTTGAGTTATACCAGCAGCTTATCGAGGAAGGACAGTTTCCGACCCGTGTATATGCATTTACCGATGGCGCCGGCGAAACCCTTGACTGGCTCTGTTCCAACGGCGCCATCGCAGACCCTTCCGGACGTCTGTACATGCGCGCTGTCAAACTGTACATCGATGGCGCCATGGGTAGCCGTGGTGCGGCCCTTTTGGCGGATTATTCGGACGATAAAGGCAATTCGGGCCTGCTGTTCATGCCGCCCGCCGAACTACAGGCCATGGTGGATAAGGCAATGGCCTGCGGTTTCCAGGTCGGGGTTCACGCGATCGGCGACCGTGGTAACCGGGTCGTGCTGGACGCATACGAAGCCGTGTTGCGAAAGTACCCGGATAATCCCGGACGGCACCGCATTGAGCACGCGCAGACTTTAACCGCCAAAGACATTCCGCGCTTTGCGGAGCTCGGCGTCATCGCCGCCATGCAACCGACCCATGCGACCAGCGACATGTACTGGGTAGAGGATCGTTTGGGTCCGGAGCGTGTTGTTTATGCCTACGCCTGGCGTTCGTTGCTGGACAGCGGGGCGCGGCTGGCGCTGGGCTCGGATTTCCCGGTTGAACAGGTCAACCCGATGCTGGGGATATACGCCGCGGTCACGCGCCAGGACGTCAAGGGCTGGCCGCCGGGTGGCTGGTATCCGAAAGAGAGGCTGAGCCGTGAAGAGGCCGTGCGCGGATTTACGCTGGACGCGGCCTATGCAGGGTTTATGGAGAACAGCGTAGGGTCACTCGAGTCCGGAAAACGTGCGGATTTTATCGTCCTTGACCAGGACATATTCAAGATTGATGCGGCCGGAATTGCCGGCATAAAGGTCCTGCAGACATGGCTGGACGGTGAGTTGGTTTATTCCTACCCCTGATGCCGGTCTGTTATTAGACTGGTGGGATGGTTATAATGCCCTGCTAACGCGCCCGGCCTGCTCCGGGCGTTGCTTTATTCCATACGGAGTACACCTGCCATGAAAGTAATCGGTGAAGCTCTCACCTTTGATGACGTATCCCTCATTCCGTCCTACTCTGACGTCCTGCCCAAAGACGTTTCACTCACCACCCGTCTGACCACTGAACTGAATCTCAATGTGCCGCTGATATCAGCCGCCATGGATACCGTGACCGAAGCGCGTCTGGCCATCGCCATGGCCCAGGAGGGCGGTCTGGGTGTCATCCACAAGAACATGAGCCTGGAAAACCAGGCGGAGCAGGTCAGGGTCGTCAAGAAATACGAGGCGGGTGTGATCAAGGACCCGATTACGGTCAACCCGAACACCACCATCAGAGAGGTGCTGGCGATTACCCACCGTCACAACATCTCCGGTGTGCCGGTCGTTGACGGCAACGAACTCGTCGGTATCGTGACCTCCCGCGACATGCGTTTTGAGCGCCGCCTGGAAGACCCGGTGCGCAATATCATGACCGGCAAGAAAGACCTCATCACGGTGAAGGAAAATGCCAGCCAGGATGAGGTTTTGCAATTGCTCCACAAGCACCGGATCGAAAAGGTCCTGGTGGTCAATGATCATTTTGAATTGCGTGGTCTGATCACGGTTAAAGACATACAGAAGTCATCCGATTTCCCGAATGCCGCCAAGGATTCACGCGAACGTTTGCTGGTGGCAGCCGCGGTGGGTGTCGGCGGCGATACCGAAGAGCGCATCACCGCCCTGGTTGAGGCGAATGTCGATGTGGTCATCGTCGATACCGCGCACGGGCATACACAAGGTGTGCTGGACCGGATTCGCTGGGTCAAAAAGCACTTCCCCGAGGTGCAGGTCATCGGCGGCAACGTGACCACCGGTGAAGGCGCGCTGGCACTGGTGGAAGCTGGCGCCGACGGTGTCAAGATCGGCCAGGGACCGGGTTCCATTTGTACCACCCGTATCGTGGCCGGGGTCGGTGTGCCGCAGATTACCGCTATCAACAATGTCGCCACGGCACTGGCCGGTTCCGGTGTGCCCTGCATCGGTGATGGTGGCATACGCTTTTCAGGCGATGTGGCCAAGGCCATTGCGGCGGGCGCCTGGACGGTGATGATCGGCGGTTTGTTCGCAGGCACCGAGGAGGCGCCGGGGGATGTCGAGTTATTCCAGGGCCGTTCCTACAAGACCTATCGCGGTATGGGCTCACTTGGTGCCATGCAGGAAGGTTCGAAAGACCGTTATTTCCAGATGGACGTGGCCGCTGACAAGCTGGTGCCCGAGGGAATCGAGGGCCGTGTGCCCTACAAGGGGCCGCTGTCCGGCGTAATCCACCAGTTGACCGGTGGATTGCGCTCCTCGATGGGTTACATGGGCTGCGCGACGATCGACCGTTTCCGCGACGAAGCGCGCTTTGTACGCATCACCGGCGCAGGGGTGCGTGAGAGCCATGCCCATGATGTCCAGATTACCAAGGAAGCGCCCAATTACAAGCTGGGCTGACAGACATTCGGCCGGGGACTGAAATGACACAGGACATTCACAAGCATCGAATATTGATCCTGGATTTCGGCTCCCAGTACACCCAGCTGATTGCCCGCCGTGTGCGCGAGATCGGGGTCTATTGTGAAATCTGGCCATGGGATGTCAGCGGGTCAGAGATAGAAGAATTCAGACCGCAGGGTATCATCCTCTCTGGCGGGCCGGAATCGGCTACCACCGCGGAGGGCCCCAGGGCGCCGGATATCGTCTTCAACATGCAGGTGCCGGTTCTCGGCATCTGTTACGGTCTGCACACGATGGCGGCGCAACTGGGCGGCAGGGTAGAGCCCTCGGATGAAAAAGAATTCGGTTATGCGGAGGTCGAACTGACCGCCGCCTCGGCGCTTGTTTGACGGTCTCGGCAACCGGCAGGGCGATGATGGCAAACAGCTGCTGGATGTGTGGATGAGCCACGGTGACAAGGTGACCAGGCTTCCCGCAGGGTTCGGACTGGTCGCCCGCACCGCTTCGGCGCCGGTCTGCGCCATCGCCGATGAATCGCGCCGTTTTTACGGTGTCCAGTTCCATCCCGAAGTCACCCATACCGCCAGCGGCAAGCAAATCCTGCAACGCTTCGTGCTGGAATTATGCGCTTGTGAAGCGCGTTGGACCGCGGCCAACATCATTGAAGACGCCATTGCGCAATGTTCGCCAGGATGTCGGTTCCGACCACGTCCTTTTGGGCTTGTCAGGCGGTGTGGATTCGAGCGTGGTCGCGGCCCTGCTGCACGAGGCCATCGGTGATCAGCTGACCTGCATCTTTGTCGATACGGGGCTTTTACGCTACCGGGAAGGTGACCAGGTGATGGCAACCTTCGCCCGCCACATGGGCGTGCACGTGATCCGCGTGGATGCCCGCGAGCGTTTCCTCGCGGGTCTTTCTGGTGTGTCCGACCCGGAGCAGAAGCGCAAGATCATCGGCAAGCTGTTTATCGATATTTTTGAAGAGCAGGCAAAGAACTGCACGCGCTCGGACGATCACGTCAAGTGGCTGGCGCAGGGCACGATATATCCGGACGTGATCGAATCCGCCGGCAGCCGTACCGGCAAGGCGCACGTGATCAAGTCACACCATAACGTCGGCGGTCTGCCGGATTACATGCAGATGAAACTGGTCGAACCGCTGCGCGAACTGTTCAAGGACGAGGTGCGCCGGATCGGCGTGGAACTGGGGCTTGAAGCGCGAAATGGTCTATCGCCACCCGTTCCCCGGCCCCGGTCTGGGCGTGCGTATCCTTGGCGAAGTCCGCGAGGAATTCCTCGAGCCACTGGCGAAGGCGGACCATATTTTTATCGAAGAACTGCGTAACCACGGTCTGTATGACAAGGTCAGCCAGGCCTTTGCCGTCTTCCTGCCGGTCAAGTCGGTCGGGGTGGTGGGTGACCAGCGCCGTTATGAATGGGTCATCGCCCTGCGTGCGGTGGAAACCATCGATTTCATGACCGCCATCTGGGCGCGTCTGCCGTACGAATTCCTCGAGAAGGTCTCGTTGAGAATCATCAACGAGATTTCAGGCGTCTCCAGGGTCGTCTATGATATATCCGGTAAACCACCGGCCACCATTGAGTGGGAATGAGTAAAGCACTATATCTACCGGCTCTGAGGCGTTTTTTCCGGAGCTGGCGTCGCATAAATAGCCGTTACAAGCTGAGCAACTGTCCGGAATGCCCGGGTATCCTGTCGGGAAAAGTCTGAACCATGTCCGACGATTATGCCGATACATTTGATGAACAAGACAAGCGGTGGATGGCTGAAGCCCTGTTTCTGGCGCAGCGCGCGGGACAGGAAGATGAGGTGCCCATCGGCGCCGTGGTCGTCAGGGAAGGAGAGATCATCGGCCGTGGCTGGAATCGCAACATCGGTCTCAACGACCCCACCGCACACGCGGAAATCCTGGCCATGCGCGAGGCTGGCGCAAAGGTTGGCAACCACCGCCTGCCGGGCTGCAGTCTGTACGTGACGCTGGAACCCTGTCCGATGTGCGCCGGTGCGATGATTCACGCCAGGCTGGCGCGTGTCGTATTCGGCGCTGATGACCCCAAGACAGGCGCTGCCGGCGGGGTCTTCGACCTGCTGGGTAATCCTGCCCACAATCACATCGTCAGTGTTGCCGGCGGTTGCCTGGCGGAAGAATGTTCGGTCCTGCTTAAGGATTTTTTCAGACAGCGGAGATAACTTGCAATTCCTGCGCGCTGGCGTGGCTCAGGCCGTCCTGCCCCGGAAGATAAAATACCTGGCGAGTAACCAGTTGACCAGCATACCCGCGCAACTCCCTGCAGCGACCCCCCATACCGGTTGCCGGGCGACAAATTCGAAAAAATAGACCAGCAGGGCATATACCACGTAATTGACCACGCCACCGCCCAGCATCAGGCCAAGATAGCGGGAGAATTCCCGTGTAAGGGTCAGGCCCGAGGCGCGCTGGTTAAAGGTCAGGTGGCGGTTGATGATCCAGGTGGTCACTACCGCACAGAGGAATGAGAACAGACGTCCGTAATACAGACCCAGCGACGGTTTGAGCAGGTACAGCACACCGGAGTCGACGACGAAGCCGATCACACCGGCCAGGCCAAATAGCACCAGTTCCCTGACAACTTTCATTTTCAATCTGTCTGGGATACCCCGGGGATCGACAGGTAGGCAAATCTTTTTACCTCCTGGCGCCCGCGCGTCACACTATCAAGCAGCAGGCCGCAGACAAATGAGAGCAGGGCCGATAACATCAAGCCGGTGGCAAGTATGGCCGTCGGAAAGCGCGGGACCAGCCCGGTCGCAAAGTACTCCTGGAATACCGGTATTGCCAGCACAATGGATGCCAGGGCGAGAATGAAACTGAAAATACTGAAGAATTCGAGGGGTCGCTCTACCATGTACAAACGTCCGATGGTTTTGAGTATTCGGAATCCATCTCGATAGGTGGATAGTTTGCTTTCCGACTCCTCCGGGCGCGAGCCGTAGGCAGTCTCCACCTCGCCGCAGGGCATACGCAACTCGAGTGCGTGCACGGTGAGTTCGGTCTCGATTTCAAAGCCCCTGGCGAGCGCCGGAAACGACTTTACAAAACGCCGCGAAAACACCCGGTATCCCGACAGCATGTCGGAGAACTCACCACCGAAAATACGCCGCACGGATCCGGTCAGCAAGCGGTTGCCGAAGCGGTGGCCACGCCGGTAGTTTGCAGCTTCCCCGCGGTCGACACGGCTGCCGACCACCATGTCGAGGTTTTCCGCCAGCAGTTTTTCGGCCAGCTGCGCGGCGACACTGACGTCGTAGGTGCAGTCGCCATCGGTCATCAGGTAGATGTCCGCCTCCACGTCGGCAAACATCCTGCGTACCACGTTGCCTTTGCCCTTCAATGCCACGTGCGCGACCCTGGCGCCGGCAGAGCGGGCGATCTCGGCCGTCCGGTCGGTTGAATTGTTGTCAAACACGTAAATGGCCGCTTCCGGCAAAGCTTTCTGGAAGTCATTGATCACGCTGGCAATCGCTTTTTCCTCGTTATAACAGGGAAGGATGACCGCGATACGCAGATCCGCCAGCGTAGGTTGTTGCTTTTGCATTATTCGGTCTCCGTGTTCTTGAGTTCGCATAACCTGTATTCATACCCGGCGGTACCGAGGGATGCAGTGATGTGTCTGCAGTGCTCGCCGTCCACTGAAAGGCCGAGCTTTGCCAGTGCTTCGCGGGCACGGTGTTCGATGACGGCGTCATCCGATTCGTAAACGACAAAGCGTTGGCCATTCCGATCTGCCGTGAGAATTTTAGCACGTTGCCAATACGCATCCGACACGGTCATGTTGGGCACGACCTGGATAAAGGGAGTTTGTATGTCCAGCGCTGCAACGATCCACGCCAGGGGCTGACCTGCGAGGTAGATGGCTGCGGGCGCAGGGTCCGTTTGCAAATCACCTGCCTCGATACGGTAGACGTTTTTTGCCCAGTCCGAATGACCCCAGTCAGGTACGCCACGCAGGTTAACCACGGTCAGCACGGTCAGTAAAACCAGCGCCACACGGGGGGCGAGACGGTGGGAGAAAACGTGGGTAATGATGACAAACAGAAGCAATGGCAGCAAAAGTTCGATGACGATGAGATAGCGGTAGATACCAAAAATGTTCAGCCACAGCAGGTAACTGATACAGAAGAATGCCAACAGATACCGGGCCTCCGCTTGCCAGTGGCCCGGCGCTGTCTGCTTCCTGAAAAATCGTATGGCCCGTTCGACCAGTAAACCGATCACCGCGGCGTAAGCCAGAAGCCAACTGTATTGCTGGTACCTGAGCTCAGCGGCGCGTTGTGGATCAAGGGTGAAGACAAGCGGGTAAAAAAGCTTGTCAAACAGTGTCTTGGGCAGGAAACGCAGATCGCGTGTGGCCTCGAATGCGGCCATTTCGCCATGAAACCAGTTGTTGAACTGGGGGAACAGGGGGTTGCCGAACAACCGCCAAACCTCGTACAGCCAGTAACCACCGGTCACGAAGAGGGCGGTCAAAACGGACAAACCGAATATCAATGCGTATTTGAAGCGTCGCAACCAAGGCAGCGGCAACACCAGCATGGACAGGCAAAGTGGCAGCGCGTAGATCGCCGAAACCAGTTTCAGACCGATACCGATACCGGCAACAGCACCCGCGCCGATGATCAGGGCAACAACGGGTCGCTGCCTGTCGCCATCCCGGGTCTCATCCGGCGTCAAGACAGGAAAGTATCATCCACAACGACAGCAGCGGGAAAAGGGCGACCAGGCTGTCCTGCATGGTTGTGCCGACCTCTGCCAAGAAACCGACCGTCAGCACCCCCGCCAGCGCCAGCAGCAAGGCGTAAACCTGCCGTTGCCGCTGGTCTTTAAGCACACTGTGCGCAATCCTGTAGAGCAGGAAGAAATTAAGGCCCTGTAAAAAACCGAGCAGGAAACCGACTGTCCTGGGGCTCAGAAGGGAGATTGCCTTGAAATAAGCAATATCCAGCATCGGGCTGAAATATGTCTGTATACCGGCAGGCGCGAGGTCGAGTTCGATACGGCCGTTCAAAAAGGCATAGGGATTATAAAGATGGTAATTGAGCAGGTCCCAGTTCCTGTCCTGGCCTAGCAAAACAGACCAGGTTCCAAAAGCCAGCGCAACCAGAAGTGATACAACCAGCCCGGTCCATTTGTTGGAAATGATCGTAGCTTTCACCTGAATATAAATCCCTTATGACTTCTTGCTATTGTATGTGCCTGCGATCACCTGCCTTGCAATGGCATTATAACTGCCGCGCCAGCAATAGAACCATGCCTGGCTGGTGTTACACGCGGGTCCGCATGTTCAGCATGAGTGTCAAATCCGCTAATTCATTTAGGACAAACCGGATAAAAATGACAGTGGGTTGTTTGATGGTCTCCGATAAACGTTTAAAATCGCATCTGCTCCCCGGAACTGAGCCCTATGGTCTTCAGCAGTAACTTATTCCTGTTCGCATTTCTGCCGGCATTTTTGGCCGGGCTGTTTATCGTTCCGGCGAGGTTTCGAAACATTTTCATACTGGCGGCAAGCCTGGTGTTTTACGCCGCCGGTTCGGGCAGCCTGATCTGGATCCTTATTTTTTCCATCGTGTGGAATTACTATTTTGCCCACGTGATTGCCCGTAAGCAGTCACGAACCACCCTCATGATCGGTGTGCTGGCCAACCTGTCCTTACTGGGCTATTTCAAGTACGCGAACTTTTTCACACGGGAAATTTCGACGTTCCTGGCCGGCCTCGGCCTGGCGCCGGATCAGACCATCCTGTCCATCACATTGCCGATTGGTATTTCCTTCTATACCTTCCAGGCGACCTCTTACCTGATCGATGTCTATCGCAAAACGGTCAGGCCATCGGCGTCGCTGGTGGGTTTTGGCATGTACCTGGCCAATTTTCCACAGCTGATCGCAGGACCGATTGTCCGCTATTCGGATATCGAAAAGAGTATCGAAGACAGACCCATTACCCTGGATGGCTTCTCCGACGGGATTTTCAGGTTCTGCATGGGCCTGGGTAAAAAAATCCTCATCGCCGATGCCATGGGCGAGGTGGCCGACCTGATATTCGCGCTACCCGCCAACGAGTTGACCACCGCGCTGGCGTGGCTCGGCGTGACTGCCTATACGCTGCAGATCTATTTCGATTTCTCCGGTTACTCCGACATGGCCATTGGCCTCGGCAAGATGATGGGTTTTACCTTTCCCGAAAACTTTAACCAGCCCTATCGGAGCAGGAGCATCACGGAATTCTGGCGCAGGTGGCACATGACGTTGTCCACCTGGTTCAGGGATTATCTGTATATCCCGCTGGGGGGCAACAGGAAGGGTGCCGGCAGGACCTATTTCAACCTGTTCCTGGTTTTCTTCTTCTGCGGACTCTGGCACGGTGCCGCCTACACCTTTATCGCCTGGGGTCTGTTCCACGGCATTTTGCTCACCATCGAGAGACTCCTGCTCAATCGGTCCGGTTTCAGCCCCCGTGGTATGACCGCACTGCTAGTGACCAACGTCCTGGTGATGATCAGCTGGGTTATATTCAGGTCCGATAACATCGCCGCGAGCGGCACCTACCTGCTGGCGATGACGGGCATGGGCGAGGGTGTGGAGACCTATTTCGGCCTCGGTTATTACCTGACCAATGACCGTCTGTTCATCCTTTGTGTCGGTTGGCTGATCGCGTTGGCGCCATTTGAGAAATTCAGTGTGTCCAGGTTCCCGTTGCTGGATCCGGTATATTTTGAACCCGCAAAAAGGGCGTTCTCGATAGCCGTGTTGCTGCTGGTCACCATCGAACTCGCCGGCAAGGCGTTCAACCCCTTTATCTACTTCAGGTTTTGAATGTGAATACCCGCCTGAATATCATCACCTGTTGCATCTTTTTCCTGATCCTGGTCACACCGGCAGTACTGACCGTGACCGGCACGGAACTGACCAAACCGTTGGAGGAGAACCGGCTCAGGGAAGAATTCCCGCAGTTGGCAGACTGTGAAATTCTTCAGCTTGATGAATGCTTCAAGAAAATAGACGGTTGGTTTAACGACAACTACCGTCCGCGGGATCTTCTGACAAAACTGAAAACACAAATAGACTACTCGGTCTTTTCGACCTCGGACAAGGTTCACATCGGTCGGGATAACTGGTTGTTTTACCGCAGTACCATGGATGTGCAAAAAGTGGTCGCCGAACGTATGCCCGAGGCGGATTTTGACAGGTTTCTGGCCGAGATCGATGCCTTGGGCCGATATCTGCAACGCAGGGATATCCAGCTCATCGTTCTGCCGATACCGCTGAAGGATGTGATCTACCCCGAGTACCTGCCCAGTAGCACACCGAATTTGCCAAAAAACAGCCGTTACCAGCAACTGCGGCAATGGCTGGCTGCAAATGATTCGATATTGACAATCGACGCCTACGCTTACATGAACGACAGGAAAAACCAGGCGCGTGTCTTTCATAAGACCGATTTCCACTGGAATGACCCGGCCGGATTTTTGTTTGGCGAGAAACTGGTCAACAAACTGTGGCAGATTCCAGTCCGGCGAATCGGCCCCGCTTTGGGACCAGCGTTTGTCAGTGGAAGAGAAAACCTTCAGTGGTGGCCAGGCCAATTTTTTGCCTCTGCTTTCGACACCCACCGAACAGGGCCTGTTTCTGGACGTGACCTGGGAAGGTCCCAAGGGCCAATACGTCTTTAATAAGGCCGGAGAGTTTTGGGCCTACACCTATGACGGTACGGCTGACGCACGCGGCCGACTCGGTGGCCTGGTGGTCATGGGTGATTCGTTTTTTGATGCGCTGCACCGCTCCGGTATAGACAGCTATTTCTCGTCGGTGCACCGTTCGGAGGTGCAGCCTGACAGGTTCGCGGAAGTCTATGCCAACATTCCGGAAGGTACGCGCTATTTCATCTTTGAATTTATCGAATCGAGTATATTCAACCTGTCCGCTCACGGACTTTCAGTCCCAGAATAAAAGCATGTTCGAGTCACTTCTGTTTCACCTAATCTGCGTGGGACGCCGGGGTGGGTAGTTATTACCAGGACACGCCCATGAACCCATCCCTGGGGGGCTCGATACTCGGCTTCCTGCCTCGTACGGTCCTGGTAATAACTACCCACCCCAGCGTCAGCTGACCGCCGTGCAAAACCTCCAGAAACCACTGACCGAAGATTTACCACGTAGTTGAGGGGGTGTAGTGTCCTGATTCAGGACCGTGCGAGACAGGAGTCGAGCCCGAATCCCCATGGATGGGTTAACGATGTGTCCTGAAACAGGACACTACACCCCCTCAGCGCCCACGCAGATTAGAAATCATTGTCCAATTGTAGTAAGGGGAATTTAGATCAAGTGCGACAGCACCGGGTAAAAACAGCTAATGGTGAAGGCGCCAGCGGTAACCTGTTAAGGCTTTCCGATACGCAAAAAAACCTGCAGGATGTCGTTGGGACATCCTGCAGGTTGATCAGGCTATCAAGCCAGTTTTCAGAGCATTAATGCTGTGCGTGTACCTTGTCCACTGCAGCAACCTTGCCTTCACCGTGGCAGGTCGCGCATGACTCGCCAAAGAACGAGGTGTTGGCAAAGGCATGTGCCGCTGAATCATCGTCATCATGACAGCTCAGACAGGCTGCCGCTTCTGGCATCGTCGGACTACCACCATGCCTGTGGTGTCGTCGTCGGTAGCAGTCCGGCGGGTAGGCCCGACAACTGTTGAGAGTTGTTGACATGGCAGGTATCGCAATCCGCAGGTCGCCGGGATACTCGACATCGCTGTAGTCGGCGCTGCCGATCGCTGAAACCCTTTTGAAGTTCGGCGCCACGGTGAATGCTGTGGATCATGTACTTGAAGTGGATCGTTTGCTGTTCACCGCCGCGGGTCGCGACTGCTTCCGGCATATGGCAGGTGTCGCAATATTGCGGGTTGTGACGTGCGCCGCCATGCAAGGCCAGGTTGGAGTGGCAACTTTCACATTTGAAGTCTTCAACGACCATCGCCGGGGCGTGGCATTGGAATCGGTGACTGCGAACGCGAGCAATGGGTTCTCGCCGTTATCGCGCTCTTCGGACACGGTGTTACCCATGTCGATGTCGAGCCAGGTTACGTGCCTTCGCTGCTGACGGTATAAGAGCCTTCAGCATCGGCAGGTATGGCGGCGTCAAAGGTATAGGTCCAGGTGTTGTCACCCGGCCAGACACCGCATTGCTGCCCACGGTTTCCTGCGCGTAGGAAACTGTAGTCGGTGTTCGGCCCTGATAACTGACATCCGGAGACGATTCATACTGGCCGGATCGATCGGGCCATACTTGCTTTTGACCGAGAACTTCACGGTCGGATGGTCACCCGGGTTGGTGTTGGTGACTCCATCAACTTGACCAGCGATACCTGGGAACTGTGAAGACTTGTAGAGGACAAGGTGAGCGCCCTGTAACAGAGCGGTCGAATTCCTGATCGCCTAAGTTGGCTACGTGGCAGTTGCTACAGGTGTTGTCATCCGCCATGACGAGGTTGTATTCGGAATGGCCTTCACCGGTTTCCCAGTTGATATAGTCATGACAGGCGCCACAGGCTGCGCGGCTTGGTTTATCCTCCAATAGGAGTGCTGGACCCCTGGCTCACCCCTGAAAGTGCCAGGTGCATTACTGACGCAACCCAGGACCGTGGCGTTGACCGGCACCGACTGGACCAGGTTCCCGGTCTTCAGGTCGTAAAGGTCAAAAAATGTTCCATCTGAGACCCATTTACCGGTTGCGATGGAACCGGTCGGACCACCGATACCAAAATCGGAACCTTCTGGATTAGAGGCGGAATGGACCCTGAGTTTAACGTTGTCGGTGTATTGCCAATTGAGGGTGACTTCACCGACACTCGAACCGTCGCACACAAGCGCCGCCGCAGGGGTTTGCAACCATCGGCTCAGTTTGTGTTGGGATGCCACCGGTATGGCAGGCGTCACACTCGTTGATCGGTGCAGGGTAGACCACGTAGTTGTAGTTGTGCACGGCTTGCCGGTAACCGATGATCGTATAGTCCTTGGACAGGTTTTCACCCATGTGGATCTTGTGGATCATCACCGGCATGTCAACCGAATTGCCGGAATCCGGATCGATGCCCTGGGTCGGGTTGTGGCACAGGACGCACAAGCCGACTTCCCGGCGCGATCCGCCGTGTACGGCGAGGGGATTATGGCATCTGCCGTTACAGGTTTCGGTCGTGACGATATCACGCGGCTCGGGTTCGCTGGTGCCGGACGGCACGAAATGATCCAGTGCGTTGGCGTAATAGGTGCCCAGTTCAAACTCGGACAGGTTACGTGAAGCATACGCGCCCAGGGTTGTCGTGGCGTCCTGGTCGTAGCCCTCGGGCAGTACCGTGCCGAATTTGTACTTGTAGATACCCTCGCTCAGCGTTGTGTAGCTGCCCCCTGAATCTGTCGATGCCTGTGCAACGGAGTTGCCGTTGGGGCTGGTCTGGACGCGGGTCGTGTAAGCGACGTAGGCCTCTTCAAAATTCGGAATGTAGGCAAGAATGAAAGAGGTACTGACAGGGCCGGGTGTGTTAATGCCATCCCGGTCCAATGGCAGACCCGCAGGATCAGCAAGCGTGAAGGTGACTTCCGGTTTCCTGTCGCTTGGTATAACAACATCGGTTATTGTCATCACCAGGCCAGGCCGGATAAATAACAACTGTTCAGGGGTCAGGTAAAACTCGCTGTCCTTAGTTGTGTAGAAACCGCCCTCAGCGGATTCTGATTTGGCGGCCAGGTTGGCTGCGCCGAATAAAAATAACATGCCGATTAAAAGCGGCTGTATAAACGATTTATTCATCACTGACTCCAGATTAGTCCTTTTTTTAGTCTCATTAATCACATGATGTGATCGACGCTACCTGATTACGCGCTTTTATATAATGCCGAAATAATACCTTATTACCCGGAAAGATTTTTTCAACGGCCATGCTCGTGACTACCGGTTCAAAATCTTGACCTTTTACAAAAGGGAGCAGGGTGCCGGAACACCCTGCACTTTTTTTCTTACTCGAAAACCTTCTCAATACAAGGTTTAACGAGCGTGTACCTTGTCTACTGCGAAATCCGCACCTTCGCCATGGCAGGTCACGCAGGACTCGCCAAAGAACGCGGTGTTGGTGTAGGCGTGGACCGCCGTGGAGTCGCCGTCATGACAGCTCAGGCAGGCTGCGGCCTGCGGTTGCATCGGTGACCACCACTCCTGCGGTGTCACGGTCGGAAGCAGACCAGCCGGCAATCCGGACAACTGGTAGGAATTATCCACGTGGCAGACCCCGCAATTACGCAGATCACCCGGGTATACAACTTCGCCATAATCATGGATGCTCTGACCAAAACCTGCGACGGTGAATCCATTTTCAAGTGCGGCGCCACGGTGAATCTTGTGGATCATGAACTTGAAGTGGATTGACTGCTCCGGGTTGCCCGGACGAACCTGTGCTTCATCCGTTGCCAACGGCATGTGGCAGGTCACGCAGTAATTGGCATTGGTACGATTGCCGCCATGCAGCACCAGGTCAACGTGACAGCTTTCGCAATTGTAGTCCTCGACGACCGTCCGCCTCGGCATAACATTGCCAGTGACGGCGAATGGCAGCATCGATGCCTCGATGGTTTCATTCTGGTTCGAACCGTTGACGTTCGCTGTGACGCGGCCCTCGATACCGACGCTGTAGGAACCTTCCGCGTCTGCGGGCAGTGGTTTATTGAACGTGTAGCTCCAGGTGTCACCATTGAGCACCGCACCGGAAACGGTTTCCTGATTGTAATAATAGAAATCCGTGTTGGGTCCGGAAATATTGAGCCTCAGGCGATTGACGGTATTCGGATCGAGAATCCCCGTCTTGCTGCTGAGCTTGAACCTGACCGTTGGTTTTTGACCGGGACCGGTATTCGTGATGTCGACGAACTGGAACAGCGCGCCGGGGAACTGGGCTGATTTGTAGGTCGACAGGTGGACACCGCCGACCGACGTCCAGCTAAATTCCGGAACGAATGTGGGCTGGTGGCAAATTCCACAGAGGTCGTCGTCGGTCATGACATAATGGCCAACGCCATTTTCGAAATCGATGTTGGAATGGCACGAACCGCAGACCGCGCGGCTCGGGTGATCCAGCCAGTTGGTCCACTGTGTACCCGGTTTGCCCCTGTAAGTGCCGGGCGCGTTGCCGACACATCCCAGTACCGTGGCATTGACGGGCAATGTCTGGACGGTTTCGCCGGTTGCCTTGTCAACCAGCACGAAAACAGTGCCGTCTGCAACCCACTTGCCTGTCATCGCCGATCCCGCGCCTTGCGCTGCGGTGAACACCGGACCATCCGCCGTGCCCATATGGATCTCGAATGCATCGAGGTCACCCCAGTTCAGTTCGGTCGTGCCGAGACCTGACTGGTCGCATACACGTACCGGGTTCGGTTCGGCGACCAGCGGGAAGGCCTCCGTCGGGATGCCGCCGGTGTGGCAGGTATCACATTCGTTGATCGGGGCCGGATAAATCACTTCAGAGAAGTCATGTCCGCCTGCCTCACCAGCGGAGTGGACCGCGTGGATCAGCACGTCGAAGCGGGTATTGCCGGTAGGATTGTGGCACTGTGTGCACGCGGCCGGTGACAGCCACCTGTCGCCGTGCATCTGCAGCGGATCATGACAGCGGTTACAGGTTTCGGTGGTCACGATGTCTCTCGGAACTGCTTCGCCCAGACCGGAGGGAACCCAGTTGTAGACGTCGTTGGCTGAATAGGTGCCAAACTCGAACTCGTCGAGGTCGCGGCGTCCCCCCGCAACCAGGGTGTGTGTCGTGTCCTGGTCGGAACTGATGGCGGTATCGAACTTATACTTGTATACGCCGTCTCCGAGTGAAGTGAGCGTGCCGTTACGGTCGATACGCTCGTAGGCGAGTCTTGTTTTTTGTTCTTGACCCATCGGGATATTGGCCAGCGTGAAACGCATGTCCACGACGCCTGGTGTGTAGATACCATCGTGATCCAGCCCCAGACCGGTGGGATCAGATATGCGATAAGTGACTTCCGGGCGCATATCCGAAGGAATGACAACATTCATTATATCTATCTCAAAACCGGGTTTGATATACAACAGCAGTTCTGGGGACAGATAGAACTCCTTGTCCTGGGCGGTGTAAAAACCGTTGTCGGCAGCATCCGACTTGGCGGCAAGGTTGGTTGCACTAAATAATAATATGGCGCTGACCAAGAGCGACCAAACTTTTTGTATCCTCATGACTTACTCCCGTTATTCCGTCATTTCATCGGCTGTGAGATAGACGGAACTGATTATTGAAATGGATGCGATCGTGTTCCTGCACCTTGCACGCAATGTGACATTCAATTGTTTAGTTTGCTTTGACCTATGTCAAGGATGTGATGAAGATTTTCCAAGATATGTGATGCAGGCATCAATTAGCGACAGAATTGTCCTCAAACCGACGAATTAGCAGGGTTTTCTGGTCCCACGAGAGTGGCAGATCTGCTCATGATGCTGTGGATTGCCACAATTCAGAAAACTTCGTCGCATTCCCACCAACCAGTATGAGAATACGCTAGAATGGAGCAGGTTTTTACACTGGGAAACAACATGAGCAAAAGTACATTGAAAGCCGGTGTCGTCACCGGCAAAGGCTATAAAACACTGGTTGAAGCGGCCAAGTCCGGTGGCTATGCGCTGCCTGCGGTCAATGTGACCGGCACCAACACGATCAACGCCGTGATGGAAGCGGCGGCCAAAGCGAACTCTGACATCATCATCCAGCTGTCCAATACCGGCGGCCAGTTTTATGCTGGCAAGGGTCTCAAGGACGCGTTTCGCGGCCAAGGTGCTGGGTTCGGTCGCGGCGGCCCAGCACGCCCACCTGCTGGCCGAGCATTATGGTATATGTGTCGCCATGCATACCGATCATGCCAACAGGTCGTTGATACCCTGGATCGAGGCCCTGCTCGATGAGGGTGAAAAATATTACGCGAAACACGGCAAGCCCCTGTACAGTTCGCACATGCTGGACCTGTCGGCTGATCCGATCGATTTCAATCTCGAGCGAATGTGCGCGGATTCTGGAACGCATGGCCAAAATCGACATGTCGCTGGAAATCGAACTGGGCGTGACCGGTGGTGAAGAAGACGGCATCGGCAGCGAATTTGAAGAAGGCGCGGAAAATTCAAAACTCTACACCCAGCCTGAAGACGTGTTGCGTGCCTACGAACTGCTGAATCCGATCGGGCATTTCTCGGTGGCCGCGTCATTTGGCAATGTCCACGGCGTTTACAAACCCGGCAACGTCAAGCTGCGTCCCGAGATCCTGAAAAACTCGCAGACGCTGGTGCAAAAGACCTGCAACACCGGGAATAATCCGCTGAACCTGGTGTTCCACGGTGGTTCCGGCTCTGAAAAGGCCAAGATTCACGAAGCGGTCGGTTACGGTGTATTCAAGATGAACATCGATACCGATACCCAGTTTGCTTTTTCCAAGCCAGTTGGCGAGTTTGTCAAGGAACACGCCCGCGCTTTCGAATTCCAGATCGATCCGGATGACGGCACGCCGTACAAGAAATTCTACGATCCGCGCGGCTATCTGCGTCTTGGTGAAGAGGGTATCGTCGCGCGCCTGCTCGAAGCCTGTGAAGACCTTGGTTCGAAGGGCAAATCCATAGCGGGTGCCTGAATCGAAAATTTGCAGTAGTATTGAAATGACCGGGTTGTGTAGCCCGGTCATTTTTTTTGCCGGTGAGGAGTTAAACTCAAACTATGCCCCTGGTTGAACATCTTGAATTGCCTACCTTTTCGCGTCTGCGTGAGCAGGGGCACGAGGTGCTGCCGCTGGATCGCGCCGTGCACCAGGATATCCGCGAACTGCATATCGGTTTCCTGAACATGATGCCGGACACGGCACTTGAAGCCACCGAGCGGCAATTCATCCGCCTGGTGGGTAATTGCAACCGCATCGCACAGTTTTACGTTTACCCGTTCTCGCTGCCCGGTCTGTCCCGCAGCACGAAAACACAGGAATATATCGAGCGTTATTACTGCAAATTCGAAGATCTGCAGGAACAGGGTCTGGATGCGCTGATCATCACCGGCGCCAATATCTCCAATCCCAGTCTCGAACAGGAGCCATTCTGGGAGCCGCTATGGAAGTGGTGCGCTGGGCCGAAAGCAACGTCGCTTCAACGCTTGTGTTCCTGCCTGGCCACGCACGCCCTGCTCAGGTACCTGTATGGTATTGAGCGGCGGGCGCTGCCACGAAAACGCTGGGGTGTTTACAGCCACCGGATTTCCAGTCCCGGGCACCCGCTGTTGCGGGATATCAATACGCGTTTCGATGTGCCGCATTCGCGCTACAACGAAATCACCCGGCAACAGACTGGAAGATGCCGGCTTGGCCGTGCTGGTGGAAAGTGAAACCGGTGGCGTGCACATGGCGGTCAGCCCGGACCAGTTTCGCATGATCTATTTCCAGGGCCACCCCGAGTACGACAAAAACAGCCTGCTGAAGGAATACAAGCGTGAAGTGCTGCGCTTCCTGGCGGGCGAAATGGAATGCCCCCCGCCGTTTCCTGAGAATTATTTTCCCGCGGACGCCGCACGGATAGCAGAACGGTATCTCGAACAGGCAGAGCAGGCGCGTGACAGCGGCACAGCCTTGCCAGGTATTGACGAGAAGAAAATCGAACACATGCTCGATAACACCTGGGGAGACACGGCCAAGGCGCTGGTCAACAACTGGCTCGGCCTGGTTTACCAGGTCACCAACCTGGACCGTAAAAAGCAGTTCATGAACGACGTAGATCCCGAACGACCCGTTGGGTATGAAAACCTGACGACAGTACAACAGAGGTAATCACAGATGAAAGACCAGACACTCGCCATCCACGCCGGATTCAAATCCGATCCCACCACCAAGGCCACCGCGGTGCCGATTTACCAGACGGTCGCCTACGAATTCGACAATGCCCAGCACGGCGCCGACCTGTTCAACCTGGCGGTTCCGGGCAATATTTACACCCGCATCATGAACCCGACCACCGATGTGCTGGAGCAGCGATGTGCGCAACTCGAGGGTGGTATCGCGGCGCTGTGTGTCAGTGCCGGCAGCGCGGCGATCAACTACGCCATTCTGAATATTGCCGAGCAGGGCAATAACATCGTCTCCGTGCCGCTGCTGTACGGTGGCACCTATACCTTGTTCAAGCACATGTTGCCACGCCAGGGTATCGAGGTGCGCTTTGCCGCCGATGACAGCGTCGCGGCCATGGAGGCGCTGATCGATGACAAGACCACGGCGGTATTCTGTGAATCGATCGGCAACCCGGCTGGCAACATCGTCGATATCGAGGCGCTGGCCAACATGGCGCATGCCCACGGCGTGCCGCTGATCGTCGACAACACGGTGGCGACACCCGCATTGATCAAGCCGATCAACTACGGCGCCGACATCGTGGTTGATTCGTTGACCAAGTACATGGCCGGGCACGGCAACTCGCTGGGTGGCGTGATCGTCGACAGCGGCAAGTTCCCATGGGCCAAATACCCGGAAAAATTCCACATGCTGAATGAACCCGAGGCGTCCTACCACGGCGTGGTCTACACCGAGGCCATGGGTGAGGCGGCCTACATCGCGCGTGCACGCACCGTGCCGTTGCGCAATACCGGGTCTGCGCTCAGCCCGATGAACGCCTTCCTGATCCTGCAGGGTATGCAGACACTGCCGCTGCGGATGCAGCGCCATTGCGACAATGCGCTGGCGGTGGCCAATTATCTCAAGGACCATGCAAAGGTGGGATGGGTCAATTTCGCCGGTCTGCCGGAATCACCCTATTATGAGCTGGCAAAAAAATATACCAGCGGCAAACCCTCGGCCCTGCTGACCTTTGGCATCAAGGGCGGTTTTGAAGCCGGTGTGAAATTCTATGATGCACTGCAGATGTTCCTGCGCCTGGTGAACATCGGTGATGTGAAATCACTGGCGGCGCACCCGGCATCCACCACCCACCGGCAGTTGTCGGGTGACGAGCTGTAAGCCGCCGGTGTGACACCGGACATGATCCGGCTGTGTATCGGCATCGAGGATATCGAGGATATTATTGCTGATCTGGAACAGGCTTTGGCTGTCGCCTGAAGCGAGCGGACAAACGTCGGCCGAGCCAGCTGAAAAACTTGCGCGGCCAGTGCCGGATCACGTCCAGCCAGGTGTAGATCGTCGGCAATAGCACCAGGCTGACAAAGGTCGAAAACAGCAATCCGCCAACGATCGCGCGCGCCATCGGGTAATAGGGCGGGCCGTCTCCGCCGATCTGGGTGGTGCCGATACACAATGGCAACAGTCCGAGCACCGTGGTTCCCACCGTCATCAGGATCGGCCGCATACGTTCACGGCCCGCGCTGATCAACGCCTCGTCCCGGGACAGACCCTGCAGACGCAGTTGGTTGACATGGTCGATCAGCACGATGCCGTTATTCACCACCACCCCGATCAGGATCAGGATGCCTATCATCGCCATCAGTGTGAAGGTGGTTCCGGTGAACAGGAAGAACCAGTAGACACCGATCACCGAAAACAGGATGGTGCAGATCATGCTCAATGGATAGATCAGCGACTCGAACTGCGCTGCGAGCACGATATAAATGATGGCGATGGCCAGCAGGATATTGAAGAGCATCTTCTGCATGGCTTCCTGGTCGTTGGTGAAACCGCTGCCGAAGTGCCAGCCATAACCACTCGGCAGGTGCATCAGGTCCATGTTCTCCTTGATCAGTTCCTGGGCTTTTTCCGATGTGATCCCATCCAGTTGAGCGGTGATGGACAGACCGGTCTTGCGGTCGAGACGGCTTATTTCGGTCGGGCCGGTGCTTTCAACGAAATCGACAATTGACATCAGGGGTATGGATTCACCGAGCGAATTCCTGAGCTTGATATCACGCAGGTCGTCCAACTGCTGCCGGTCCTGCTCACGGAATTGCAGACGCACCGGTATTTCGCCTTCCTCGCCCTTGAATTCGCGCAGATCGATACCGCGCAGGGCGATGGCCACGACCTGCGCAACCTCGCGGGTGGAAAAACCCAGCTGGTTGGCGCGTTCTCGGTTGACACGCACCTGCACTTCCTGGTCGCCCGCGCCGACTGCTGAGACCACGCCGCTAAGCCCTTTGACACCCGACAGGATGCGCACCGCATCGTCCGCCAGGTCGCGCAACACCTCGCTGGACGTGCCGGTCAGGGTGACACTGAGTTTTTCACCGCCACCGACACGTTCAAAATCGAAACTCGGGCGACCGATGGCAATCTTGGGCAGACCCGCCAGGATGTCCGCGGAGATTTCCTCCGCCGAGCGGTTGCGTGCTTGTCGTCGGTTAACAGGATCGATGATGCGGTGTTATCCGCCTGCTCTGAATAGTAGGTGTAAACAGCGCGTATTTCGAAGCGCTCCTGGTTGGCGTACAGGTATTCTTCGATGCGGTCGACCGATTCCTTCAGTTTGGCCAGGGGATAATGTCCGTCGAGGTGGTAAGACAAGTACAACCTGCGGGTCTGGTCCTGCGGAAACATGTCGGTTTCAACGATGGACATGGGGATCGCCGCCGACACCAGGGTGAGGATCACCATGCCCGCTGACAGCCAGCGGTGGCGCATGTTCCAGTGCAGCAGACGCACGTAGCGTTCGCGCAGGAAGTCGACAGCGGCATTCTGCTTATTCGAAGAAGGCTTCTCCAGTCGTGACGCAGCCAGTGGAATGATGGTCTGGGCAATAAAAAGTGAAATCACCAGTGAAACCACGATGGCGGTTGCCACGTGGGTCAGGAAAATTGAGATCTGGTCCTTTTCGCCGAAAATGATCGGCAGGAATACCGCTGCGCTGGTCAGCGTGCCGGCAGCCACCGCCAGACCCACAGCGCTGACGCCGCGCAGGGCTGCACCCCTGGCATCATCCGGTGTTTTTTCGAATTCGGTGTGGATGCTCTCACTGACCACCACCGCGTTGTCCACCAGCATGCCGACCGCCAGCATCAGCCCCATCATGGACAGGATATTCAGCGACAGGCCGAGAAAATACATCACACCCAGGGTAATGGTGATCGCGATCGGGATGGCCAGCGAAACCATCAGGGTCGTCGGTACGCTGCGCAGGAAAAAGTAAAGCACGAACAGGGACAGCAAAGCGCCTAGCAAACCGGCCTTGAGCAATTCAGTGAGTGATTCCGTCACACCTTCGGCCTGGTTCTCCAGGAAGAACAGGTTGATGCCCTGCATTTCAGGCGTCTTGCCGATACGGTCGACCTCCGCCAGCGCCCGTGTGCCGACATCGACCAGGTTGGCGCCGCTTTCCTTGTATATGCTCACACCGATGGCGTATTTGCGGTCGAGGTGACGGGCATAATCACGGCGTTTTGAATCGTATTTGACATCGGCGATGTCCGACAGTCGCAGCCCGTCCTCCGAGATGACCAGTTGCTTGATGTCATCGATCGAACGGAATTCGCCGCGCGGGTTGACCCTGTAACGGGTGTCGCCGTCACGGATCAGTCCGGCCGAGTCGGAAAAATTGACCTGGCGCAACTGCGCTTCCAGACGGTTCAGGTCGATACCATGCGATATCACCCGGTCGGCGATCAGTTCGATGCGGATCTCGCGCGGCTCGATACCCTGGAACTCAACCCGCGCCACGCCCGGGATTCTCTCCAGCGGACGCACCAGGTTGCGGATCAGCATGTCATAGGCGGTGGACAGGTCACGGTCACTGGAGATACGCAGGGTCAGCACCGGCTGGTCGGTGAAATTGAATTTCAGAACATTGATACGTCGCAGGTCAGCGGGTAACTGGTCGCGAATCGCTTCCATCCTCTCACGCGCCTCTACCGCCTTGACCGCGACATCGGTACCCCATTCAAACTGGACCTGGAGTCTCGATCCATTGGATGTAGAAGTGGACTCGAGCCGCTTGATACCACTCAGCGTGGCAATGACCTCTTCGGCCGGCCGCGTGATTTCCCTTTCCACTTCTTCCGGTGTCGAACCCTGGTAGGGCATGTCGAGGACGATGAACGGGATATCGACGCCGGGAAATACTCCAGCGGCAACAGGCGGCTGGATATCAGGCCGACGGCGATCATCGAGACGAAAGATCATGATGATCGTCACGGGCCGGTCCATCGCGAAGCGGGCAGGTGACACGGCTCATGCCTCCGTTATGCTTTTGGCGTTCTGCACGGCGGTGGTAACGTCGGGACGCCTGTCCAGCAGCGAGTACATCACCGGGACCACCAGCAGGGTCAGCAGGGTCGAGGTCAGCAGGCCGCCGATCACGGTAATCGCCATCGGTGTGCGCATCTCGGCGCCCTGGCCAATACCGAGCGCCATCGGCAGCAGGCCCAGCACAGTGGTCAGGGTGGTCATCATGATCGGACGCAAACGCAGCCTGGCGCCCTCCTTGATGGCGGTGAGCCGGTCCATGCCGCGTTCCCGCAGCTGGTTGATCAGGTCGAGCAATACGATGGCATTGTTGACGACGATACCGGCCAGCATGATCAGGCCGATAAACACGATGACACTGAGACTGCGTGTCGGTCAGCCACAGCGCCAGCGCCACGCCGACGGCGGCTAGAGGAATGGAAAACAGGATCACGAAGGGATGCAGCAACGATTCGAACTGGGACGCCATGACCAGGTAAACAAGCATGACCGCCAGGCCCAGTGCAAACATCAGGGATTTGAACGAAGCCGCCATTTCCTCGCTTTGTCCCTTGATGTACATTTTCAGGCCATAGGGCAGGGGCATGTCCGCCAACAGCGATTGAACCTCGCCGACCGCGCTACCGAGATCACCGTAGGCGAGGTTGGCCTGGATCAGGGCCAGACGTTCCTGGTTGCCGCGGCGGATTTCCGCCGGGCCTTCGGCAGACCCGGATCTCCGCGACCGACGACAGGGTCACGGGGAACTCGCTCTCGGGGTTGATGATGAGATCACGCACGGCGGCGATGGATTGCCGCTCATCCTCTGACAAACGCACCAGCACATCGATCTTGCGGTCACGCCAGCTGAAGCGGGTGGCAACCGTGCCGCGGATTTTGCCGACCACCTGGTCGGATATCTGTTTCACGGTCAGACCCAGCGCCGCGGCCCGTTCCTGGTCGAAGTAAATCTGGATTTCCGGATGCCCGCGTTCGAGACTGGATTCCACATCGGCGAAGCGATTTGATTGCCGCAAGCGCTTCAACACCTCGTCACTGGCTATTCTGCAGGGAGTCCAGGTCATAACCCTGGATTTCGATTTCCAGCGGCTTGTCGAAACTGAGCAACTCGGGTGACGAAAAGTTTGCATCCAGACCGGCGATATCGCCTGGCCATGGCCCTGAGATTACCTATGACACGTTGCTGGTCAGCCATACTTGCGTCCGGCTTCATGGCCACCAGCATGCGGGCGATATTTTCCCCGCTTTCGGTCGGGTTGGCATCGATCCGGTTGCCGGAACCCGCCACACCATAAACGTAATTGACTGCGGGATCGGCGGTTGCCACGTGCTGCAGCTCGACCTTCAATCCTGTCAGTTTCCTCCAGCGGTGTACCCGGCGCCGCCTCGAGCGTGACATTGAAGCGGCCCTGCTCCAGTTGCGGCACCAGTTCCGTACCTGTGCGCTGCAGCAATAAAACCGAAATCACCAGCAATACCGTCGCCAACGAGAGGGTCAGCATACGGTGATCCAGGGCACGGTCGAGCAGGCGGGCGTAAACGGATGCAAACCAGTAGCCGACACGCGCGCTGGCGCCGCTGCCGCCGGTTACATGCTGGCCGCGGATCGATGCCATCATGGGTATCAGCGTCACCGCGACGGCCAGTGAAATGGCCAGCGCGAAAGTCACGGTCAATGCCTGGTCACGGAACAACTGGCCGGCAATACCATCGACAAAGGCCAGCGGCAAAAATACCGCGATGGTGGTCAGGGTAGAGGCGATCACGGCGCCGCCGACCTCGCTCGCGCCCTTGATCGCAGCGTTGATCCGGCTTTCGCCCTCGCCGCGGTAGCGCGAGATGTTTTCCAGCACCACGATCGCGTTGTCCACCAGCAGACCGGTGGCCAGCGCGATGCCACCCAGTGACATGATATTGAGCGAAATACCGGCCTGGCCCATGAGGAAAAAGGTCGCGATGATCGATACCGGTATGGACAGGGCGATGGTCAGGGTAAACCAGGCGTTGCGCAAAAAAACGAAGATCACCAGCACGGCCAGCAGACCACCTAGGATGGCCGACTTGACCACTTCGCTGATGGCGCGATCGATGAACAGGGACTGATCATCCACGGTCTCGATCGACATGTGTTTGGGCAGTGATTCCGACATTTCCTTGAGGCGCTGCTTGATGCCCTTGGCAACACTCACGGTGTTGGCGTCACCTTCCTTGTAAATCGCCACTTCCACCGCTTCCTTGCCGTTCATGCGGATGATGGCCTGGCGTTCGCTGTATCCGGCCCGCACCTTGGCGATATCGCGCAGATAGATGGGGCGGGTCGTGCCGGGCTTGACGATCAGGTTGCCAAATTCTTCGACGCTGGCAAACTGGTTGATGGTGCGAACCAGGTAACGTTGGGCGCCTTCTTCCAGGCGGCCGGCGGAAACGTTGACGTTTTCCGCGGCCAGGCGGAGACTCAAATCCTGCAGGCTCAGGTTGAGCTGCGCCATCTTGCTCTGATCGATTTCGATCTGGATCTCATCCTCGAGACCGCCGCTGATCTTGACCGCCGCGACACCTTCCACCGGTTCGAAGACCTTCTTGAGTTCCTCTTCGGCGTAACGCCGCAGGGCCTTGAGCGAGGCCTCATCGGACAAATCCGAGATCAGGCCGAAACGCATGATGGGGTCGGTGGCGGGATTGAAACGCAGCAGCAACGGCCGGCTTGCTTCTAAAGGTAACTGCAGGACTTCCAGTTTTTCCCTGACATCCAGGCCCGCGCGGTCCATGTTCGTGCCCCAGGCGAACTCGAGTATGACGTCCGACTGGCCGGCACGGGATACCGACTTGACGCTGAGGACGTTCCTGACCACACCGACGGCTTCCTCGACCGGCCGTGTCAGCAGTGTTTCGATCTCCTCGGGCGCGGCGCCCCGGTACTCGGTGCGGACCGTCAGGGTCGGGTAGGAAAGATCGGGCAGCAGGTTGACTTTGAGGTCTTTGAGGGCGATCAGCCCGAACAGCACCAGCGTGACTGCCAGCATTGAGATGGCGACACGTCTGCGGGTCGCAACTTCGATCAGTTTCATCGAACCGGCCTCTTTTATAGGCTCGGTGCTCATGTGTCCTGGACGGGATTGCTGCCCACCACCTCCACGCGCATGCCGTCACTCAGACTGCCCTTGCCGGCCGTGACAACGGTTTCACCGGCCGCAAGTCCGTTGGTCACTTCCACCAGGCCGTTGTTTTCAAAGCCGAGCTGGATGTCGCGGCGTTTGGCGACGCCCCCGTCATCGATGACAAACACGTGGCTCGATTCGTCTTCTGTTATGACTGCGCTGCGGGGGATGACCGGCACGGCTTGGTGCAGGGCATAGCGGATTTCCACCCGGCCAAAAAGACCGGGTTTGAGCATTTCGCCATGATCGAAGATCTGCGCCGTGACGCGAAACGTGCCGGTGTCGATATCAACGATCGGGCTGATGCGTATCACCTTGCCGTCGAACGACTCCCCGGGCCAGGCATCGACCGACATGGAGACCTTCAAGCCGTCACTCAGCACACGCAGCTCGCGTTCCGGCACGTGTAAAACCGCCAGCAAAGGATCGTAGCTGGTGATGTTATAAACCGGTTCATTGAGTTTCACAAGATTGCCGACACGCACCATGCGTTCCGAAATATAACCGCTGATCGGCGCCTTGATGCTGGTGTACTGGAGGTCGAGCTTGGCCAGTTCATAGGCAGCCTTCTGTGCCTCGTACTCGGCGCTGGACCGCTCAAAATCCTCGGTGCTCACCAGTTGCTTGGCGTACAGCTCCTTCTTGCGCTGGAAATCGGTCTGCAGACGTTTCAACGAGGCATTGCTACGTTCGACTTCCAGTTCGTAGCGATCGGGTTCGACCACGGCGAGGACCTGCCCGGCTTCCACATGGTCGGCTTCCTCGGCGTTGATTTTTAATACGACACCGGTGATTTGCGAAACCACAATCGCACGTTTGTCGGCTTCAAGCGTTGCGGTTCCGGAGTAAAACGCGGCCATGTCGCGGTTTGAAACCTGCGCCGCCTCGACGGGTATGGCAAGGGCCGCTTCGCCCTCATCCTTTTTCTCCTCACCATTGGCGGATTTTGTGCAGCCCTGCAGCAGCAACGCAGTTACCGCCAACAAGGTGACCAGACCCTTGCAAAAAAACCGCTCGCTCACTCGATAATTCATCTTGTTCAACTCGGTGTGTTATTTAACTACAACACTAACACAGTTGTAGTAAAAGTTCCTGGCCCATTTGTCATGGGTGAGGCCCTGATATCGGGATTGAAGATGCAATTAACGCGCCACACCACGCGGTTCTGCAGATTTAGTACTGTAGCAGGACACGTACCGGTTCCTGTGATTAATCAATCAGGTAGGAATTGGTGCGAATATCCAACTGTTGGCAGAATCCGCCAAAACCCCGACTGGAAACGGTTCAGGATGCGAAACGGACCGAAAAGCGGCGTTTGACGGGGTAGGGGAACACATCGGTCAACTCGCCGGCGAGCACGGTGTCTTTCATACAGTTCCACCACTCGGCGGTCATCAGTGCGGCATGGTCTTTCCTGAACAGGGCCATGTCGCTGGCATCGGTAAAAAAGAAGGGTGCAAATGACTCCGGAAAGACATCGTTTTGTGCGATGGAATACCAGGGTGTGTCGGATATTTCATCCTCGTAACTGCGCGCCGGCGGGATGCGGCGGAAATTGCAGTCCGTGATGTAACAGATTTCATCATAGTCATAGAACACCACGCGCTCGTTGCGGGTAACGCCAAAGTTCTTCTTCAGCATGTCCCCCGGGAAGATGTTGGCGCCGACCATGTCGCGGATCGACTGACCGAAATCCCGTATCGCATGGCGTCGCTTGCTACCGCTCACCTGGCTGAGGTAATGGTCGAGCGGCTCCATGCGACGTTCGATGTAAACGTGTTTGATGATCAGTTTGCCGCCTGTTTCCTCGATTGAGTCGGCCGCGCTGGTGCGTAGTTCATGCAACAGTTCGGGATCGATCCGGTCGAGGTCAATGGCCACGTTTGAGTACTCAAGGGTATCCGCCAGCCTGCCAACACGATCGTGGTACTTGACCAGTAGGTATTTCTGTTGGACCTCCGCCCTCGACGAGGTCTTGGGCGGATCAAAACGATCCCGGATGAGTTTGAATACAAACTGGAAAGACGGCAGGGTAAATACCAGCATGACCATGCCACGCGCACCGGGTGCGATCTGGAAGTTGTCGCGTGAATGACGCAGGTGATATTGCAACTCCCGGTAAAACAGGTTCTTGGCCTGTTTTTGCAGACCCAGCATGGCGTACAGGTCGACGGAGGATTTCCCCGGCATGATCGAGAGCAGGAACCTGACGTAGGTGGAGGGTACCTCCATGTCGATCATGAAATAGGCGCGTGTGAAACTGAAAACGATGGTGACGTCATTGCGGCGCATCAGCGCCGTATCGACATATATCCGTCTTTCGTCATCCTGCAGCAACGGGATTACCAGCGGTTGCGTACGGTCGCCATTGATAATACGGCAGACGATATACGCCGCCTTGCTGCGAAAGAACAGGGCCGCGAGTACCTGGATCTGGTAATTGGGCTGGGCCTTCCAGCCTTTGCCCTGGTGTTCGAGGATCGCGGTTTCGAGACGGCGTATGTCCCGGCGCAGGTCCTGGAAGCGGTTGCTCAGGCCGAAACCCGTCAGCGTTTTCAGCAGGCAGCCGCGCAGACCCTGGCTGGGTGGGTAATAGCTGTTGTAGGAAGGGCTCGAACCTTCCAGGTGTTCGGTACTGACGCTCGGACGCCAGAATATATTTTTATTGTTGTAGTAGTTTCTATGAAGGACTCTACAAACAACTGAATTATAAAATGTTTCTGCGCACTCAGCCTGTAGATGGTTTAATAGCAGCGTGATATAGGCAGCCTTGACTTCCGGCCACAACTGGGTGTTTTCACAGGCCGCAGGGAAACGCGTATTGAGTGCATTGACGGTTTCGTTTACACGCGCTTCGTAGCCCAGGATACGTTCCCTTCTGCCCTCGGAGGCGCGTGACCAGTCAGCGTGCTCAAAGCAGAATTTCGCTTCATATCCATAACGTCTGAAGAGGAAGTAGTGCCGGTCGAATCCATCGAGAATCGTCTGTGCAACGGCCTTGCCGGACGAGGTGTG
The DNA here is from genome assembly GCA_963727635.1 of uncultured Gammaproteobacteria bacterium. GTDB lineage: Bacteria > Pseudomonadota > Gammaproteobacteria > Xanthomonadales > SZUA-36 > SZUA-36. The sequence goes on from CAVSHP010000015.1 coordinate 778,044, forward strand.
GATGTTCATGCGAACCCCTTGCCTGGAACTGGTCCGCCTACGTTATCAGCTTCAAATTTTTGTGCAAGTTGCTTTGCCCAAATAGCGCAGGAGTCCGCCGATGGATGAAATCCGTCAGCGCAAAATTCATCCTGTAGCGGGTTGATGTCCGTGGCGATGTGCAGCATGCCCGACTGTGCTGCAATGACCCCGGCGGCAATCGCGTCGAGGCTCGCGGCGCGTTGGCCCAGCGTGAACCGCAGCGGTTGCGGCGGCAGCGGAAAACATCCCATCGGCGGCAGACCGGCGAAGATGACCCTGGCCTGTGGCCACCTGTTCCTGATCTCCACGACCAGTTGTTCAAGCCGGCTCCGCCATTGGCGGGTGCTGCTGAGCCCGGTGACGTCATTGACGCCGATTGAGATCAGAATGACGTTCGCTTTGACGTCGTCCGGAAGCTGCCCGATGCTGTGCCGCAAGTCGGATATATCGGCGCCGTTTTTGCCGTTAACCTGCCAGTGCACCGCACACTGCCGGGTTTCGGCCAGCGCTTGCGCGAACTGCACCGGCAGCGAAAACGCCATGTGTCCGGTTCCGACCCCGGCGATGATCGAGTCGCCGAGGGCCAGCAGGTAAAGCGCTTCGCCCTGGCCGCAGACACCCGTGCGGGCGCCGCTGGCCTCGGGCAGACGGATGGCCGTGCGGCGCAAGCGCAAACCCTGGAGTGCGGATACCGGCAGCAGTATCCAGAAGCCCAGTCGCTTGAGCAGCCTGTTCATTGCCGGAATCCCCGGTGCGTGTCTGCCTGAATCCCCGGCATGCTCAAATTCCGTTCAATACGTCCATGCCAAGGTCCGGGTAGTCGGTAATAAAACCATCGACACCCATTGCGATCAGTTCGAGCATGGTTTTCGCATCATTGACGGTCCATGGAATGACGCTGATGCCCAGCGTGTGTGCGGCATCGACCTGCAACCGGTCAAGCAACCCGACATAGGGGCTGTAGATATCCGGGGTGAAACTGAGCCGGCCGAGGTTGGCGTGCAGACCGTCGTGGTTATCCACGATCAGCGAGGTGGAAATCTTGGGGTCAATGCTGTGTATGGCTTCCAGTGCGCGTGGATCGAATGACTGGATGGTTGTCCTGGCGACCAGGCCGAACTCATGCACAAGCGCGTACAGGAGGTTGGCATACTCGCTGACAGCGGGATGAAAAATACCGTCGTGTTCCGGCCGCGACTTGATTTCGATGTTGTAGCGCACGGGAGCGTTGCCGGCACGGCTGCCGGTGGTTTCAGCATGTGCCGCCACGGCCAGGAAAACATCACGGAGCAGGGGTTTTGCCACTGCCATGGGCCGCTGCCGCGGAAAGTCAGGGTGACCGCGTCTGCCGCAATCATAGGCGGCCAGCTGCCTGTCGCTCATCGCGTAGATACGGAGATCTTTCTCCTCGTTTTCAGATACTTCCGAACCATCCGGGTGTGAGCAGATTTTGCCGGACAGCCACGGTTCATGTGATACCACGACGTGGCCCTCGGCATTGATGACACTATCCATTTCAAGCGTGGTCACACCGAGGTCAAGGGCGTGTAAAAATGCCGGGATAGTGTTTTCAGGCAACAGGCCGCGTGCGCCGCGGTGGCCTTGCAAGTCGATGGATGGCCCGGGTTTGGTATTCATGCCTTTGCCAGGATGTTTTGTGTTCATCTCGTGATCAGAATTGATAATTCACCCACAGGCCGGCATTGCGGCCAGGTGCGTCGATCCCCGAAGCGTGTTCCCTGTAGTCCTTGCCGGTGATATTTTCCAGCCTGAAGCCCAGTTGCAGCATGGGCGTGGCCCGCCAGTCCAGCAACAGGTTCAGTGTGCCCCAGGCGGGTGTGCCGAGCGGGTTAATACGCGGGTCACCCTGGTCACGTGGGCTCAGACGGTCCTGCCGGCCGGCGAACATCAGGAATGGCTCGAGACGCCAGTTTTCATTGAAGTAGTACTCCAGTCCCAACTGCCCGTTGAGGGGCGGGATACGGTCGGCGGGAAAACTCGAACCCATGTCATCCTGTTCTTTGCCGTAAGTGTAGTTGGCCACCGCGAACAGACGTAGATCTGTCATGACGGCCCAGTTAAAACCCGCCTCGAAACCGTAAATATCCACCTGGTTCAGGTTTTCACTGCGCACCACCAGGCGACCGTCATCTGTTATGTCACCGGTATATACGGAGGTGATCTTGTCGCTATAGTCGAGATAGAAGACGAACACTTCCAGTTCCAGTGAGCCGGTCTCCACCTTGATTCCCAGGTCATAGCTCCAGTCGGTCTCGGCGCCGAGATCCGTATTGGCAATGTTGAAACGGTTGCCGGGGCGGGGACCCAGTGCCGACAGGTCATAGATATTCGGCGGGCGGAAACCCTGTCCGATGTTGCCCACCAGTCTGAGACCGGGGCTCAGGGTGTAAACCGCGTGCATGTCACCGGTCAGCCTGGAAGGCTCCAGCCTGACGACATCGTGGTTATCATCCGCCGGCAAATAAATATCGAACCAGCTGTAACGCAGCCCCGCGTCGAGGCTGAACCTGTCCGTCTGGATCCATTCACCAGACAGGAAGACCGCCGCGCTGTCCATTCCCGAGCCGTCCGGGAAACGGCCTGGCACTTCGGTTCGCAGACCGGATCCTTCGAGCTGCGTGAAGCGCTTGCTGTCAATCGCGTCACTATAGTATTCAGCGCCCCACACCAACGAGATACCCGAGCTAAAATTGGAATTCACCTGCAGGGTTAAGCCGTCCAGGGTGCTGCGGTTTTGTTCGGTGACAATTTCCGCGCTGCCGTAGTTCTGCGCCAGCCGGTCATCGGTAATCACTTGCCGCGCCAGGTGGACTTCAAGCTGGTCAAACCAATCACCCTGTCCATCATAGCGGTAACGTGCGTGCAGGAAACTGCGCCGGTTGGGCTTGAACAGGGATTGTTCAGAAGCGGGTTCCAGCTCACCAAAACCGGGCGCCAATTCGTCGTAACGCGGTGTCGAAGGTTGTTCCATGACCTGTGCGGCCAGCATCAGGCTGGAACGCTCACCGGCATCCATCACAAACTTCAGATCGGCGGCCTCTGATTTGAAATACGATGGAACAAGCGTTTCGCCACTGCCCGATTTGCGTGAACCGTGATCCTGGTAGGTTGCGCCACCGGTAAAACCCCAGCCCTGCTGGCCGCCCTCAGTGCGGGCGTTGAACACCCAGCCGTCATCGACGCTGTCATAACTGCCGTAAAGCCTGCTTTGCTGCTGCCAGCGTGTGCCGTCAAAGTCGGGTTCAGGTGTCAGGATGTTGACCACACCACCCATCGCGTCCGCCCCGTAAAGCGTGCCCTGGGCGCCGCGCACTATCTCCATGCGCTGGGCCGCAAAGGAATCCACCAGGCCGAGATACTGGTTGGGCGCGCTGCGGAACAAGGCATTGTTCAAACGCATGCCGTCGACCATGTGCAAAATCTGTGAGCCCTTCAGTCCGCGTATGATCGGAACCCCCTGGCCGGGTGTCGTTTGCTGAAAAAACGTACCGGGCTGGCCCCTGACCATCTCGGCGATCACATCAGGGGCGAATTTCAGTATCGTTTCTTCGTCGATGCCCGTGACGGCGGCGGCAATGTCAAAATCACGTTTCAGGATACGTGTCGCGGTGACCTGCACCTGTTCTATTTCATCATTTTCATAGCTGCCTTCGAAGGCATCATCTTCGGCCCGAAGCGGGGCCTGGCTAATGAGTAGCGCAAGGGGAAAAGCCAGTGAACCCGCCGGAAAGATATTTGTTCATTGAGTTGGTCAGAGATTGATGTGAGGCAGCGCGCATTTTGCCATAAAGCCGATGACGCCTGTGGAAAATTCCGAAGCCAGAGTTTCGGCCTACAGCTTGTGCGGAGTATCGGACTATCCTCAGCGTCGCATTTTGGCGCCCAACACCGCTTTGCAGGGTTTATACTTAACGATTGTGAGTGAAAAGGCGGGAGCCTGACAGTGACCAATGTATCAACTTTAAGACATGCGACTCACGCCATGGACCACGGCCTGGAGCGGAATCCGGGTATGGAGTACCGGCCGGAACTGTTCAACAGTCTGCGTATCAACCGCAGCGCCGTGGAACGCCGTGCGGCCACGATCCCCAGGCGACGGTCGGTCAAGAAGGACCACCAGGCCGCCTGGCTGCTGAAAGTGATCACCTGTATGGACCTGACCACGCTCGCCGGCGACGATACGCCGGGCAAGGTCAAACGCCTGTGCCAGAAAGCCCGTCAACCCGTGCGCAAGGACATCCTCAAAGGCCTGGGTCTGGAGGGTATGCAGATCCACACGGGTGCCGTGTGTGTTTACCACAACCTGATCGAAACCGCGGTCCGGGAACTCGAAGGCTCGGGTATCCCGGTTGCGGCGGTATCCACGGGTTTCCCGGCCGGCCAGATATCACTGCCGCTCAAACTCGCGCAGGTCAAGGCGTCGGTAGAGGCGGGCGCCAGCGAGATCGATATTGTTATCAGCCGGTCAAAGGTACTGACCGGTGACTGGAAGGGGCTTTACGACGAGGTCAAGGCCTACCGCGAGGCCTGTGGTGACGCCCACATCAAGACCATCCTCGCAACCGGTGAACTCGCCACCTTGAGCAACGTCGCCAAGGCCAGCTGGGTGTGCATGATGGCGGGCGCCGATTTCATCAAGACCAGCACCGGCAAGGAGAGCGTCAACGCCACTTTGCCATTCAGCCTGGTGATGGTGCGTGCGATCCGCGAGTATCACCGTTTGACCGGTTACAAGGTTGGTTACAAGCCCGCCGGCGGTATCAGCAAGGCCAAGGACGCCATCGCCTACCTGATCCTGATCAAGGAGGAACTGGGTAATGACTGGCTCGATCCCAAGCTGTTCAGGTTTGGCGCCAGCAGCCTGCTGGGTGATGTCGAGCGTCAGCTGGAACACCGTCTGACCGGTAGTTACTCGGCCCAGCACCGTCACCCGATGAGCTGATAAGGAAACAGGATTCGACATGAGCATTCAAGACATATTCGTCCACATGGAATACGGCGTGGCGCCCGAGGACAAGGAAGTCGCCGAGTTGTGGTATGCAGGGCATCACAATATGCTGCTGCATTACATCGACGGCGAATGGCAGGAACCCGCCAGCGGCAAATATTTCATTACCAGCAATCCCGCCTGCAATGAAGAACTGGCGAAGGTGGCGGATGGCAATGCCGACGACACCAACCGTGCCGTGGCCGCCGCCGCTGCCGCCGCACCGGCATGGGCTGCGCTCAGCGGTCATCAACGCGCCCGTTACCTATACGCCATTGCCCGCCAGGTACAAAAACACAGCCGTCTGCTGGCGGTCCTCGAAACCCTGGACAACGGAAAACCAATTCGCGAATCCAGGGACATCGACATACCGCTGGTGGCCCGGCACTTCTACTACCACGCCGGTTGGGCACAGGTAATGGAACGCGAAATGCCCGGGTTTCAACCGTTGGGCGTGGTCGGTCAGATCATTCCGTGGAATTTCCCGTTGCTGATGGCGGCCTGGAAGATCGCGCCGGCGCTGGCGATGGGTAATACCGTGGTGCTGAAACCTGCGGAATTCACCTCATCCACAGCGGTGCTGCTGGCGCAGATCTGCGATGAAGTCGGTCTGCCAAACGGTGTGTTCAACCTGTTACTGGGTGACGGCAAAGCTGGCGCGGCACTGGTCGAACACCAGGACGTCAAAAAAATCGCCTTTACCGGCTCGACGGAAGTCGGCCGTATCCTGCGCAGGGCCACGGCCGGCACCGGTAAAAAACTGACGCTGGAACTGGGCGGTAAATCACCCTTTATCGTCTACGAGGACGCGGACCTCGACAGCGTGGTCGAAGGCCTGGTGGACGCCATCTGGTTTAACCAGGGGCAGGTGTGCTGCGCCGGTTCGCGTCTGCTGGTACAGGAATCGGTGGCCGAGGTGCTGATCGAGAAAATCAAGCTGCGCATGTCCAAACTGGTCATCGGCGACCCGCTCGACAAGGGTATCGATATCGGCGCCGTGGTCGACCCGGTACAACTTAAAACCATTACCGAACTGGTCAAGCTGGGCGCAGAGGAGGGTGGCCGTGTCTGGCAGGCTGCGGGCGATATGCCGGAAAAAGGCTGCTACTACCCACCGACACTGATCACCGACGTGCAACCTTCGGCAACGCTGGCGCAGGAGGAGATATTCGGCCCGGTGCTGGTATCGATGACCTTCAGGACGCCATCCGAGGCGATCGAACTTGCCAACAACACCCGCTATGGGCTGGCGGCCAGCGTCTGGACCGAGAACATCAACCTGGCGCTGGATGTTGCACCAAAACTGAAGGCCGGTTCCGTGTGGGTCAATTGCACCAACGTATTTGATGCCGCCGCCGGTTTTGGCGGTTACCGCGAGTCCGGTTTTGGCCGCGAGGGCGGTAAAGAGGGTCTGTACGAGTACACGCGTGCGGCGTGGGAAACCGGCCTGCACGAACAACCGGTCTACCCGTTGGTAAAACCGGCGTCCGGCCAGCCTGCGGATCCCGGCAATATCGTTGCCATCGACCGCACCGCAAAGCTCTATATCGGCGGCAAACAGGTTCGCCCCGACGGTGGTTACAGTCTGCTGGCCATCGACGCGGCAGGTCATGCCGCCGGTGAATATCCGCGCGGCGGACGCAAGGATATCCGCGACGCGGTCGAAGCCGCGCGCAAGGCTGAAGGCTGGACCCAGACCACGGCGCACAACCGCGCCCAGGTGCTCTATTACATCGCGGAGAACCTGTCGGCGCGTGGCCAGGAGTTCAGCCGGCGTATTGCGCAATTCAGCGGCAAGGATGAAACAGCGGCGACCGGCCGAACTGGAATTGTGCATCAGCCGAATTTACACCTACGCTGCGATGGCGGACAAATACGACAGCGCCGTGCATTCGACACCGTTCCGCATGGTGACGCTGGCCATGAAGGAAGCCCTGGGTGTCATCGGTATCGTCGCGCCGGAAGAAGCAGGTCTGCTCGGCCTGATCTCAACCATCATGCCCGCCATTGCCATGGGCAACCGCGTGGTGGTGGTCCCGTCACAGCAATACGCTTTGCTGGCGACGGATTTTTACCAGGTGCTCGATACCTCGGACCTGCCGGGCGGCACGGTCAATATCGTCACCGGTGAACAACAGGTGCTGGCGGCCGAACTGGCCAAACACTATGACATTGAAGGTCTCTGGTACTGGGGCACCGCCGAGGGCAGCAAGCTGGTTGAAACCGAGGCGGCGGCGACCATGAAGCGCACCTGGGTGAACTACGGCCGTTACCACGACTGGGAAGACCCGTCACAGGGTGAAGGCGAAGTTTTTCTGCGCAGGGCGGTTGAAATCAAGAATATCTGGATTCCGTACGGGGAGTAGCGGACTGGGTTGACTGGCAATTCCAGCAACGTTGTATGCCTATAGGTGGTTTCGTTTGAGTCCGTGCGCTCAACAGGCCGGGTGGTTCTAACTGCCCAGCCTTATCCGGCCCTACGGGGCTACCCTCAGCCGGTATTCCGCCTGATCGGGACCGCGCTGGCGGTACATCCTGTACCGTCAGCTCTCGATTTTCATCCATGAAAATCGCCCCGGGCGAAATCCCGTCTTCGGCGGATAAATGGGCAGTTAGAACCACCCGGCCTGCTGAGCTCTTCAGCTGAAAGATCGTGCACACCGGTTCAGACCCGACAGGTGCTTACTGACTGGGCGAACTTTGAAGCGCCGAGTAGTCGGACGGATTAGGGACGATCGGGCGGGATGCCCGATCGAGGCCGACCAGTACAGGATGTACTGTGAGGCCGGTGCCGTTAAGATCCGGCCGGCTGCGAGGGCAGTCCCGGATCTTTGATCCGGGACCGCTGGCATGAGAGCACAGACAGCAAACACCTGCCGGGTCCTTGCACCTTCTTCAGGGTATCTGTTTGAAAGCGCTGCTTAGCGGTCCCCGTATGGAAAACCAAGCGTCAGTCCTTCCAGCCGTTTTTCAAGCTTTCTTGCCTGTTTGGCGGGTGGGTTCCAGCGTGGTTTTATCATCGAGATCGTAATATACCCTTCCATGTGCGCACGGATGTCATCCACTTCGTTTTGCGGTTGCTGCGGGTCCACACCGGGATAAAACCCGGGAATGACATTGCCGGTCTCGGCGCAGCGTTGGTAACCCAGGCGGATCATGTTGCCGCCAGAAATCTTCGGGTGCAGAACGCCCCTGATCTGATCCCTGGGTAAAGCCGGGTAATTGATGTTGAGTAAAACTTTTTTGGGCAGCAGGCGGCTACCCGGACCGGCAGATGATTGCAGTGACTCAATCACCGAACAGGTAAATTCAGCTGCGGCTTCAAACACGTCGCGGGTGCTCTGAAACTCGGTGCCAACTTCTTCAAAACGCATGCCGGCGGAAATGGCGATGGATGGAAAACCGATGAGTGTTGCCATGATTGCCGCGCCAATGGTGCCGGACATGTGCAGTGCGGTGCCGAGATTGGGTCCGAAATTGATACCCGAGAGCACCAGGTCGGGCGGGTTGTCCTCCAGCAAGTGGCGCAGGGCGACGAGGATGGTATCAACGGGCTGGCCGTCCAGGTGCCAGTAGTCGGTCCCGAGTTGTTCCAGCGCGAGATTTCTGCGGCTGGTCACACCCATGCCGGTGGCGCTCTGTTCGTTGCTGGGGGCGACCACGCTGACGCGGTGGCCCTGCTGTTTCAACACGCGGTGAAGCTCCCGTATGCCGGGCGCCCCGTGGCCGTCGTCATTGGTTAGCAGGATATGCAGTGGTGCGGATTTCTCCATGGGACTATTTTACCGCGCAGCGCACGTCAGTACACCATGCAGTGCTCTAAATGGCACCCGTATTGTCTGAATTTGCGATTGGTGTTCGCTAGTTGACCGGCCAAGCGCTGTGCGCGGGTGTTTCAGGAATGTCTCGACGAGGTATAGCGAGAGGAGATCGGCGATTACGGCAGGCCGACGGATGTTTTCAATTTCCAGGGTTGCCCTGGTTTGCACCATGAACTGACCGCCGGATCGCGCGCTGACTTTCTCGATCCTGGCCCTGGCCCTTACCCGGCTGTTGACCTTGACGGGTAGTGAAAAGCGTACTTTTTCCGCGCCGTAGTTAATACCCATGACGATGCCTTCGGGTATCGGCAGGATCTGCGCGAGCAGGTGCGGGAGTATCGAAAGACTGAGGAAGCCGTGGGCAATCGTGGAACCGAATGTTGTGGCTGCCGCCTTCTCGGGGTCGACGTGTATGAACTGGTGATCATCGGTCGCATCGGCAAACAGGTTGATGCGTTCCTGGTCGATCAACAGCCACTCCGAAGGCCCAAGCTCGGTACCCGCTGAGTTTTTGAAATCCCCGATGGAAATATTGGCCTTGATCATTGAGCAATCCTAACCGATAAACCCGGACAAATCTGAAAAAATTCATACTTTTGCCACAGGCTAGCACCTGCAATGCAGTGCGCTAGCGGCGCGCTGTTGCCGGAACCGAAAGTTTTGTCCGCTACTGCAATTCCTTTTCGGCGTTTTCCAGTTGTTCACTGGCCTCCAGCCATTCCCATTCGAGGGATTCCAACGAGGATTTCAGACCGGCCTGGCGTACCAGAAGCTGGGTCATTTCCTCCTTGCGGCCGGCATCGCTGTAGAGCGTCTCGTCGCCCAATAGTTGCTCGATACCCGCTCAGGTCCTCTCTGTGCTGGTTCATTTGACGGTCAATTTTCCTGACCGCTGTCCATGTAAGGTTTGAGCAGTTGCCGTCGTTTGGCCTCGTCCTGGCGGCTCTGTTTCTTGCTGGAGGGCGCCGGGCTTTGTTCATCACCGGCGTTGTTGCCTTCGAACGCGGCATCCTGTTCCCTGAGCCAGTTGGGGTATTCATCCAGGGATTGCCGGAACTCGTGTAGCCGGCCGTTATGCACGATATAAAGTTCATCGCAGACACTGCGTAACAGGTGCCGGTCATGGGAAATGACCAGCAAGCGCGCCGCCGTACTCCATCAGCGCCATGCTGAGCGCGTGGCGCATGTCCAGGTCGAGGTGGTTGGTCGGCTCATCGAGCAACAGCAGGTTGGGTTTCTGCAGTACCAGCAACGCCAGCACCAGGCGGGCTTTTTCACCACCGGAAAAGGGCGCGACCGGATCGGTGATACGGTCGCCCTGGAAACCAAAACGGCCCAGGTGGTTGCGCAGTTCCTGTTCCCTGGCGTCGGGCGCCTGATGTTGCATATGCCATAAGGGGCTGCAATCCATGCGCAGTAATTCGAGCTGTTGTTGCGCGAAATAGCCGGTGTGGGTGTGTTTGTTGACGGCCCTTTCACCGGCCAGCAGTGTGCTGCCATCGACGAGGGCCTTGACCAGCGTGGATTTACCGGCGCCGTTGGAACCCAGCAGACCGATGCGGTCACCCGCACCCAGCCGCAGACGGATATCGACTGACGATGGCTTTTTGCCCGTAACCGACGGTAACGTCCTCGAGTTGCATCAGTTGTTGTGGTTGCTTTTCAGGTTCCTGAAAGTGGAAATGGAAGTTCGAATCGACATGCGCCGGTGCGATCTGCACCATCCGTTCCAGCATTTTCAGACGGCTCTGCGCCTGTTTTGCCTTGCTGGCTTTGTAGCGGAACCGCTCTACAAAGCTTTCCATGTGTTTGATTTCTTTCTGTTGTTTGACGTACATCACCTGTTGCAGTGCCAACTGTTCTGCACGAACGGCCTCAAACTGGCTGTAGTTGCCGGTATAGGTTTTAACCGTCTGAAATTCGATATGGGCAATATGGGTGCAGAGTCCGTCGAGGAAATCGCGGTCATGCGAAATCAATAGCAGGATACCCGTGTAGGACTTCAGCCAGCGTTCCAGCCAGAGGATGGTCGGCAGGTCCAGGTGGTTGGTGGGTTCGTCCAGAAGCAGGATATCCGAGCGGCACATCAGCGCCTGTGCCAGGTTCAGACGCATGCGCCAGCCACCGGAGAATTCATTGCACCGGTTTGCGCATGACAGCTGTCCTCAAAACCCAGGCCGTGTAAAAGTCTCGCGGCCCTCGTTTCCGCGGCGAAACCGTCGATGTTATCCATCTGCTCGTAGAGGCCGTGAAGCCGTTCATCATGGTCGTCCAGGGCTTCCAGTTCGGCGATGCTGGCCTGCAGACTGCGCAGATCCTTGTCACCGTCCTGGACAAACTCAAGGGCGGGTTTTGTCGAATCCGGGACTTTCCTGTGCCACGTGGGCGATGACGTCCCTGGGATTGACCTGCAACTGCCCCGCATCGGCCTCCAACTGACCGAGGATCAATGCAAACAACGAACTCTTGCCACTGCCATTGACACCGATAATACCCAGGCGCTGACCGGCATGGGCCTGCAGGCTGGCGTTTTCGAACAGCAGTTTGGCGCCGCGGCGCAATTCGATCTGGTTGAGTTGTAGCATCGGGTGATACTGTCAATGGGTGGTTTTGAGAGTGGGGCATTATAAGACAGTCAGCTGGTATCTACCCGGGTAATGCAAGCGGGGTGACGGGAATCTTTCCACCAACTGTGCTTGCCGGTCCTGCCTACCGGCATATTCGCGCTTATTACTTTTTTCTGTCAGGGCGTCAATTCCTGTTGATTCGTATATATAAAAAACTTAAACTTCCTTACTGAGAAGAAGGGGTTCCTGTACTGGCGGTCTTGTCAAAGATCCGCAGTCTCATGCCAATTCAGGCGCATGTTCTCGCGAAGTTGAAGCAGATTAGTGATCTTGAGTACAGCCCGGGGGGGCTGTAGGTAGTCCGGCCTGCGCCTTTCGAGATGCGGGCTGGATTACCTTTTAGGGATCGGCTCAAAAAGTCCGGCTTACCTCAGTATTTTCTCAACCGTGCGGCGTGTTCTCAGCGTGATCACCAGGATACCCAGCAAGACCAGGCTGCCGCCAAGCAACAGTCGCCATCCCGGCCGGTCGCCCCACACCAGCACACCAAACATCACGGCAAAAACCGGCATCATCAGCATATAGGGCATGATGGTGCTGATCGGGTGACGTTGCGCCATGTAATAGAACAGACCGTGACCGACGACGGAGGCGCCAATCGCGGAAAAAGCAACGCTGGCCCAGTGCAGTGGCTGGGCGTTGCGGATCGATTCAAGCTGACCGCCTTCCAGGAACATGGAAAGCGAAAACAACAGGGGTAGCGAAAGAATGGCGGTCCAGGCCTGAAAATTCATTGCCGACACAGCCAAGATACCACGCAGGAAAATCGAACCCAGGGCCTGGAAAAATGCGGATAAAAGCGCCAGCATCATGGCGTCCGGTTGCGACAGGACATGCGGGTCAAAACCGAGAATCAATACGCCGGTAAACGCCAGACCTATCGCCATCAGCCTGCGCCAGCCGATGGATTCGCCCAGCAGGATAACCGCCAGCAGTACCGCGATGGGCACGTAGGTCTGCTGGACGATGGCGACCGATGAAACATCAGCCGAGCGCTTCAGGGCCCAGAACAGAAAGCAGAAATGTATCGAGCCGATCGACAGTGCCGCCGCTGCCAGGCGGGGCCATTGTCCCGCCGGCGGCAGACGCAGGAATGGAAGGGTCAGCGTTAATACGACGGAAAAACGCAGGACCATGAACATCAGCGGGGAAAACTCCTGCATGCCCTTGGCGCCGGAGACAAAGTTGAATGCCCAGACCAGGCAAATCACCATCAATATCATCAGGTCACGTAATTTCATTCATCGTTTTCCGCTATCAAGACAAGACCCGAGGACATGAAAATCACCAATGGTTCATTATAGGGTACGGGGCGGGCGACAGGCTTTGCCGGTCTTGTTTATTTTGAGTCCAAATACCACTCATTTCTTGTGGACATCCGGCTGAATGGCTTTTACTCTTGGCAGGCACGGGATCAGGTCGGAACCGGCCACAAACTTAGCTGGTTAATACCGGATCAAACAGAAACCCCATCGACACCGATACATCCTTTTATAAGGCAATGGCGGAGTATCCACATACCGCAGGGAAGTAAGCAAAATGTTACCCAAGAGAATCTTGATGGGCCCGGGACCCTCAGACGTATACCCGGAAGTACTCGCCGCAATGGCAAGACCCACGATCGGTCATCTCGATCCGGCGTTTGTCGTCTTCATGGACGAGTTGAATGAGTATTTGCGTTATGCATTTCAAACCAAAAATACCGTGACCCTGCCGATCTCGGCGCCGGGCTCGGCAGGTATGGAATGCTGCCTGGTCAACCTGCTTGAACCCGGCGACAAGGTCGTGATCGCCAGCAATGGTGTTTTTGGTGGCCGTATGCTCGAGATCGCCCGCCGTTGCGGCGCCAACCCGGTGGCGGTCGAATTTGAATGGGGCACACCGGTTGATCCCGGCAGGGTCGAAGACGCGCTCAAGGCCAACCCCGACGCCGTGGCGCTGGCGTTTGTCCATTCCGAGACCTCGACAGGCGTACGTTCGGATGCAAAAACCCTGTGCAGACTCGCCCGCGACCACGGTTGTCTCAGTATCGTTGACGCCGTGACCTCGCTGGGCGGGATTGAGCTGCGTGTGGACGACTGGGGCATCGACGCGATTTATTCCGGCACCCAGAAATGCCTGTCCGCACCGCCAGGTCTGTCACCCGTTTCGTTCAATGAGGCGGCCATGGCGAAGGTGAAGTCACGCAAGACACCTCCGCAAAGCTGGTTCCTGGACCTGAACCTGCTGACCGCTTACTGGGGACCGGGCGCCAAGCGCGCCTATCACCATACCGCGCCGATCAACATGCTTTACGCCCTGCACGAAGCGTTGCTGATCCTGAAGCGGGAAGGTCTGGAAAACTCGTGGGACAGACACGCGGAAAACTACCGGGCATTGCGCGACGGCATCGAAGCGATGGGTCTGGAATTTTACGTGGAGGAGCAATACCGATTGCCGCAACTCAATGCGGTTAAAGTGCCGGCAGGGGTCGACGAGGCCGCTGTCAGGAGCTTCCTGTTGAATGAATACAACCTTGAAATCGGCGCAGGTCTTGGGACCCTGGCCGGGAAAATCTGGCGTATCGGTCTGATGGGTGCATCCAGCTCGGAGCGTCATATCAGCTTGTGCCTGGATGGTCTGAAGGCTGCACTGGCAAAAAGCTAGGGTGTTGCATTGCGTTTCAGGGCGTTGCGCCGGGTTTAAGGGTCGATGACCCGGCGTATATTTCTGTTGAGTGTCATTGCACTCTGTTACCTGGGCTACAGGGACTGGGACAGCGGGGCGATTGAACACCCGCCCGGCGTCCTGGTCAGGGAAGCGCCGGTCCAGGTCGATGTGCAAGCCTCGACATTCATGCTGGACGACTACCAGGTCACGCGCAAGGCAAGCTTCGAGGTGCGTGCGCGGGTGCTGTCGAAAGAACCCTACTATCTCGGCCGCACCGCTGACCTCTCACCCATCGACCTGGCACTGGGTTGGGGCCCAATGTCGGACAGCGCGGTCCTCGATCAGATTGGCATATCCCAGAGCGGTCGCTGGTACCGCACCCGTTACGAGTTGCCGCCACCGCTACCCGAGCAGCAGATCATCGCCAACAGCAGCAATATGCACATGATACCGGCCAGGAAGGATATCGAGAGGGCGCTGAAGAAGGTGCGCGTGGGTGACATCGTTCTGATAAGCGGCTACCTCGTCGACGTGGACCACGATTCGGGCTGGTACTGGCGTTCGTCGATGTCGCGGACGGACAGCGGTGACGGCGCCTGTGAACTGGTCTATGTCGAGTCGCTGAGCGTGGAGAACCCGGACTAGGGCACGGATGCCCGGCTCAGCCGGTTTTTCAGCCGGTTTTTCAGCCGGGTTGCTGGCCGCCGTCCTTGACAAGCGAAACCGGTATGCCGTTGAGGGCCGCATTGCCCGACAGGCTGTCGAGGAATTCGTGGTCGGTGAGCAGGTTTGTATTCACCCCGGCATGTTGTTGCGCCACACCGAGGTTGATGCCTTCGGCGCCATGACCCCAGCCATGCGGGATGCTGATCACGCCGGGTTTCATCTCATCGCTGATGGCTATGGGAATGCGGATGCTGCCGACCCTCGAACTGACCCTCACCACGTCTCCGTCCACCAGTTGCCGGCTTGCTGCGTCCTGCGGGTGGATCAGCGCCAGGCAACGGTTTTTGCCTTTTACCAGTCTCCGGCTGTTGTGCATCCAGGAGTTATTCGTGCGCGGGTCCCTCCTGCCGATGAGTTGCAGGTCAAACGCCGGCGGTCTTGCAAGCATTTCTTCCGCGGCCAGAAATCCGGACAGGTTTTTCAATTCGGAGACGAATATTTCCGGCGCCAGATGTATCTTCCTGTCAGCTGTGAACAACCGTTCCGGCAGGCATGCCTGCAGCGGGCCGAGGTCAATGCCATGCGGGTTCTTTTTTAACGCATTCAGATCCAGACCCTGTGCGCTGTAGGGGCCCTGTTTTAATCTGCGCCTGATGACCCATTCGCTGCCGAGTGTTTGCAGAATCTCCTTTCTGATCCACCCGCCGGCCCGCTGCAACCAGTGGCCGCCCTGCATACGCCAGCCAAGCTCGGTGAAAATCTGTAAATCGGACCGTTGACCCTTGCCGGGTCTGAACACGGGACGGGAGAGTTTGGCGCCGTTGCGTATCGCCAGCGCCTGGAAAACCACGTCGTAGTGCGATCTTTCCAGGCTGGTCAAGGGCGGCAAAATGATATTGGCATGACGGCTGGTTTCGTTCAGGTAGATATCGATGGAAACCATGAAGTCGAGACTCTCCAGTGCCTTTTCGAGCCGTTCGCCGTTGGGTGTGCTCAGCACCGGGTTGCCGGCATTGGTCACCAACGCCCGAACCTGTCCTTCACCCGGCGTGGTCATCTCCTCCGCCAGCGTCGCGACCGGAAATTCGCCGTTGAAATCCGGCAGTTTCCTGACCCGGCTGAAGTGGTCTGCAAAGCCCTTTCTACCCGCTTTACCGGCGCTTAATATCTCAAACGCCGGTTTGCTGAACATCGTCCCGCCCGGCGTGTCCAGGTTGCCGCTGACGATATTGAGTACCGTGATCAGCCACTGGGCGAGACTGCCGAATTGCTGCGCGGACACACCGATACGGCCATAACAGCACGCGCTTTCGGCCGCGCAGAAATCCCTTACCAGCGTTTTCAGGGTTTCTGGTTCGACACCGGTGATGCTCGCCACGCTTTCCGGCGGGTAGTCCTTGACGAGCTTTTCGATATCGTCCAGCCCGGTCGTGAAGTCTGCAACACGTCCAGGTGACTGTAGTTTTTCATCGAATACCACGTGCAGCATGGCGAGCAGCATAAACACGTCACTGCCGGGGCGGATAAACAGGTGTAAATCCGCAATTTCGGCGGTCTCGGTCCTGCGCGGGTCGATGACCACCAGGCGGCCGCCGCGTTCACGTATGGCCCTGAGTCGCCTCGCGACCCCGGGCGCCGTCATCATGCTGCCGTTGGAGACCACCGGATTGGCGCCAAAGATAACGTGGAAAGCGGTACGGTCCAGGTCGGGCAGGGGGATCAGCAGACCGTGGCCAAACATCTTGAGGGACACCAGTTGTTCCGGTAACTGATCGACCGAGGTGGCCGAATAACGGTTCCTGGTGCGCAGGGTGCGAAGGAATTCCGCTCCGAACAGCAGCGCTTCCAGGTTGTGCACGGTGGGGTTGCCCAGGTAAACCGCCACGGCGTTATTGCCGTAGCTGTGCTGGATGTCCTTCAGTTTGCCGGCGACCGTGTCAAACGCCTGCTTCCATGAAATCTTCCGCCAGCCATCTGCCGTGCGTTCGATCGGACCGCGCAGCCTGTCAGGGTCATTATAAATATCCTGCAGGGCCACGGCTTTCGGGCAGATGTGCCCCTTGCTCAGCGGGTCCTGCTTATCACCCCTTATCGATTTGATCTGTCCGTTTTCGAGTTTGATCTCGAGACCGCATATCGCTTCGCACAGGTTGCAGGTGGCGTAACGGGTTTGCATTGGACGGGCGGTGTTCACCGTTAGCGGGGCTGCACGCTTATTCAATCTGCGCGAGCAGGGCGCCGATCATTCTTTCACAACGGGACAGCCAGGCGGCGCCGAACAGGTTGAGGTGATTGAGCATATGGTAGAGCTTATACAATTCCCGCCGCATTGGGTAACCCGCAGGCAATGGCAAAACCGACTGGTAGGCGGAGTAGAAGGCCGGTTCGAAACCACCAAACAGTTCGGTCATGGCAATATCGGTTTCCCGATCACCGTAGTAACTGGCGGGGTCGAATATCACCGGCTGGCCGGCAGGCGTATAGGCCTTGTTACCGGCCCACAGATCGCCGTGCAGCAGTGAGGCGGAGGGTTCGTGGTCCTGCATCAGTAGCGCCAGCCCGTCCAATAAGCGCTCGCCCCCGTCGATCAGGCGGCTGCCGAAACCGGCGGTGCGGGCCATCGCGAGTTGCGGTTCCAGGCGGCATTGACGCCAGAATTCCGTCCAGTTGTCAGACGGTGTGTTGAGTTGCGGGGTGGTGCCTATGTAGTTATCCGCTGACCAGCCAAAGCGGTCGCGGGAAATCCCGTGCAGTGCCGCCAACTGTTCGCCGAGCAAGGCAGCCGGGCCGCTTGACAGGAGTTCGAGGTATTCCAGTACCAGCCACGCCGTGTCATCTGCGTTCCCCCAGGCAATCGCTGCCGGTACCCTGATACACCCGCTCGCCGATATTTCAGCCAGGGCCCGGGCCTCCGCTTCGAACATGCCCGCCGGGGCGTTGTCCCGGTACTTGACGAACCAGTTCCTGTTGCCGTCCCGGATGCGCGCGGCGCGATTGATATCGCCGCCGGAAAGGTCCTGGGCCCACTGCATGTCTGTCGTCCTGCCGGTACTCTCGGCCAGTCCGGCACAAATGGATTCCATCAAGACAGTTTTGCTGATCATACCGGGATTTTACGCCGGCAGCCGGATACACGCATCCCGTGTCCGGGTGTCTTTGCCACAAACGGCGTTATCTGCTGTGAGTACCAGCCACAAAAGCTACAATAGAGCACAGCGATGTTTGCGCGGATACTTCGCGCCTGACCAGTAGCGCTGGACTGGCGCCTTGCAGCTTTTTTGGTCTGTGACGGCATACCCACGGCGTGGCCGTTCACAGGCTTGACAGGAGAATTGGAACATGAGTATGTCATTAACCGACAAGCGCCTGCTTAAGACGGGTGCATATATCAACGGCCGCTGGACACCTTCGGACCAGGGGACCACGCTGGATGTTGTCAACCCGGCCACCGGCGAGGTCATCGCCAGCGTGGCAAATTGCGGTACGGCCGAGACACGCCGGGCTATCGAAGCCGCACAGGCCGCACAGGCCGGATGGAGCCGGACACCCATCAAGACGCGCTCCGCCATCCTGCGCAAGTG
The DNA here is from genome assembly GCA_963727635.1 of uncultured Gammaproteobacteria bacterium. GTDB lineage: Bacteria > Pseudomonadota > Gammaproteobacteria > Xanthomonadales > SZUA-36 > SZUA-36. Next base: position 796,417 of record CAVSHP010000015.1, read on the forward strand.
GTACGACCTGATGATGGAGAACCAGGAGGACCTGGCGCAGATCCTGACCGCCGAGCAGGGCAAACCGCTGGCCGAGGCGCGTGGAGAAATAGCCTACGGCGCAAGTTATATCGAATGGTTTGCCGAAGAGAGCAAACGTATTTATGGTGATACGATCCCACATGCCTCGAATGACAAACGCCTGGTTGTTATCAAGCAACCGGTCGGCGTCGTCGCCTGTATCACACCATGGAATTTTCCCAACGCCATGCTGACCCGCAAGATCGCGCCGGCTTTGGCCAGCGGATGCACGGTGGTCTGCAAACCGGCCAATGCGACCCCGCTGTCGGCCTATGCGTTTGCAGAACTGGCCGAACGCGCCGGCGTGCCGGCAGGTGTCATCAACCTGGTCACAGGCCGGACGGCGGAGATCGGCAGGGAACTCACCTCCAACCCGATCGTGCGCAAGTTGACCTTCACGGGATCGACTGCCGTGGGCAAACAACTGATGGCCGAGTGCGCGGCGACGGTCAAGCGGACCTCGATGGAACTTGGGGGCAATGCGCCGTTTATCGTCTTTGACGATGCCGACCTGGACGCTGCCGTGGCCGGGGCGATGGCGAGTAAATACCGAAACTCGGGTCAGACCTGCGTGTGTGCCAACCGTATCCTGGTACAGGAAGGCGTGTATGACGCCTTTGCCGAAAAGCTGGTGGCCGCCGTCAGGCAACTCAAGGTCGGTGACGGCACGGACGATGGCGTAAACATCGGTCCGCTGATCAATGAGGGTGCGGCGAATGACGTCATGGATTTTATAGAGGATGCCGTTGGCAAGGGCGCCTGTATCATAGCGGGTGGACACCGCTCCGAATTGGGTGGCAGCTTTGTCGAACCCACCATCCTGACCGAAGTCACCGATAACATGAGAGTCTTCAGCGAGGAAATCTTCGGACCGGTCGCACCGCTGTTCAAATTCAAGACAGAGGCAGAGGCGATTGCGATGGCAAACGACACCGAGGTCGGCCTGGCAAGTTACTTCTATTCACGCGATATCGGCCGTATCTGGCGGGTGGGCGAAGGCCTGGAATACGGTATAGTCGGCATCAACGAGGGCCTCATTTCCAACGAAATGGCGCCTTTCGGTGGTGTGAAGGAATCCGGACAGGGTCGTGAGGGCTCGAAGTACGGTCTGGATGATTACCTGGAAATCAAATACATGTGCATGGGTGGAATTGATAAATGAGTGAATTGGAAAAACAGGTGGCGAATTTCACAATGGACAATGCCGGCTGGCAGGCACGCAAGGACGCCGCGTTTTCCCGCGCGCAGGGCAACCTGGCGCCGGTCTATATCGATCACGCGAAAAACGCGGAGATGTGGGACATAGAAGGCAAGCGCTACATCGACTTCGCCACTGGCATTGCCGTGTGTTCGACCGGGCACGCGAACCCGGGGGTCACCGCGGCCGTCGAGGCTCAACTGCAACGCTTCAGCCATACCGCCCTCGGCATAACGCCCTATACCTCTGCGGTGGAACTGGCGGAAAAGCTGAATCAACTCGCTCCGGGCACCACGCGTAAGAAAACGGTGCTTGTCACCACCGGCGCCGAGGCGGTGGAAAATTGTGTGAAAATCGCCCGTGCCCATACCGGGCGCAGGGGGCTCATTGCATTCAACGGCGGCTTCCACGGCCGGACGATGATGGCATTGGGTCTGACCGGCAAGGTCACGCCTTATAAATATATGTTTGGCCCGTTCCCCGGCGAAATTTACCATGTACCCTTCCCGATCGAGTACCACGGGATAAGCACGCAGGACTCCCTGGAGGCCCTGGAAAAAATCTTCAAGGTGGAAATTGCACCGGCCGAAGTGGCGGCGATTATCATTGAGCCCGTGCAGGGCGAGGGCGGGTTTTACCCGGCGCCGGACGATTTTCTGCAGGCTTTGCGTAAATTGTGCGACGAACACGGCATCGTCCTTATCGCCGATGAAATCCAGTCCGGGTTTGCCCGTTCCGGCAAGTTTTTCGCCTGTGAATACGCGGCTATTGAACCGGACCTGATGACGGTCGCCAAGGGCGTGGCCGGTGGTTTTCCGCTGGCGGCGGTGGTCGGTAAAGCCGAGATCATGGATGCACCGTTACCCGGCGGACTGGGCGGCACCTACGCCGGTTCACCGATTGGCTGTGCCGCCGCGCTGGCCGTCATCGACATCATCGACGGGGAAAAGCTGCTTGAACGGGCCAACCGGATCGGTGTTCTGTTTGCAAACAGGCTGTCGCGCTTGCAGGCAAAATATCCTGAAGTGATCGGCGATGTCCGTGCAAATCGCGGCGCCATGATCGCCATGGAACTGGTGAAAAACGGTCAGTCGGATCAACCCGACCCGGACCTGGCCAAAGAGCTGGTAACCAGGGCGTGGCAAAACGGGCTGATCCTGTTGAGTTGCGGGACCCGTGGCAATGTCATCCGCTTCCTGCCGGCGCTGACCATTACAGATGATTTGGCCTCGGAGGGAATTGATATTGTCGAGCGTTGTCTGAATGAGTTGCTGGGCTGACGAACACTGCGGTGAGGGTCGCGCGCCGGGCTGAAATGCCGGCGCATTACACCGGCCCCGATTAATACCAGGTGTACGCAAAATTGCTATATTCTGGATATGCAGTTTTTCGCTATACGGTTCGGCATTTGCGGGCCGCTCCGATATCTAATACGCAAAAGGTTGCTAACAGCTAATACATGGAATTCAAAGAATCACCCGCTATCACGGACCCGGTCCCGCAGTCGGCGCGTCACACGCTGAGCCTGCTCAGCTTCAATATACAGACCGGCGTCGATACGAAGGATTTCCATGAGTATCTCACCAAGAGCTGGAAACACCTGCTGCCGTTGAGGGAGCGGATATCGAACCTGAACCGGATCGCAGACCTGATCCAGACCTATGACATCGTCGGTCTGCAGGAAGTGGATTCCGGCAGCCTTCGCACCGGTTTCCTCGACCAGACCGAATACCTCGCGCACCGTGCGCGCTTTCCGTACTGGTACCGGCAGGTGAACCGCAGCCTGGGGAAAATTGCCCAGCACAGTAACGGTGTTTTGAGCCGGGTTCGGCCACACGCCGTCGATGAACACAAGTTGCCCGGCCTGAGGGGGCGCGGGGCCATGCTGGTGGAATTGCCGACCAACCAGGAGTCGCTGCTCATCTGCATCATGCACCTGGCCCTGGGAAAACGCGCCCGCCGGCTTCAATTGGGTTATATCAGTGATTTGGTCAAGGAATATTCGCACCTGGTGGTGATGGGTGATTTCAATTGTGGTACGGATTCCGGGGAATTAAGCAACCTGGTTGCCAACACGCACCTGAGGCTGCCGGTCGAAGCCTTGAATACTTTCCCCAGTTGGCGGCCCAATCGCAAGTACGATCACATCCTGTTATCGGAATCACTGCAACTGAAGAAAACAAAGGTGCTGGAACACACCCATTCCGACCATCTGCCGATCTGCGTCGAAATCGAACTTCCGCAAGGCGTTTTCCTGAAGTCCTGACGCCGGCCAGGCCAGTTTCAATTCTTCAGTTCGTTAACCAGTGCTGTGCTGGCGTCAGACAAGTTGGCGTTCGGGTGTAGGCCGCAGTAATTATCGATGTAGAGCGTCAGGGCATCCAGGTCCAGACCCGCGCCAAGCTGCGAACTTTTCTGTTCTTCCATGCGCACATAATTCACCCCGGTGACAAAACCTTTCACCCAGTTCAGATTGATAAAACGCATCGCGCCATTTTTTTGCTCGTCGCCGAGGTAATTGCTACAAGACGTGACCCCGGCGCCTTCGACCGCGAAGTCGGCATTGGCATCGACATCAATGTTGATGGTTTCCTTGTCGTAACCCGCTGCCGGGTCTGTCAATTCAAAATCAGCCGCAGCCAGTCCACTCGCGAGATACAGCAGCACAATCAGGGAAAGTTGTCTCATTACGGTCTCCATACGGTCATTGCCCGTAAGAATACAACGCGACGCGGCAGCTTCATAGTCGGACATTGATGGCCACGTCACGCAACGGGCGGTTAGCCCTTGGCCGGGGCGCTGTACTATACTCCTGACTTTACCGGGGAACAGGGTGTTCAAGAGCATATACCTGCGCAGATTTGGCGGTCTCGTGACCGCGATGATCATTGCTTCCGGTGCTTTGTCAGCAAAAACACCCACAACCGCACCCGCCGCCGAAATACCCGCAGACGACGAACCGGTTATTTCCAAATTGAAACCGAAACATGCGGATGGCCGGGGTTATCAATTGGTCTACACGATAAACGCACCGCTCGAGGTGACCTGGAGTTTCAAGACCGATTTTGACAGCCAGGTATTGCTGACCAACAAGTTGATAAACGCCCACCGTCTTGTCAGCCGCAATGGTAATGAAGTCGTTACGGAAACCGTTTATTCCAATAAGCCCAAACTGGTGTTCAGGTGGAAAACCACGCTGTTTCCCGATCAGCACATGCTCAAGTTCGTGTTGCTGAACCCGGAGGAGTGCGGTGAGGCATTCCATCACGGCAGCATTCAATTGCAGGCCGTGGGTTCCGCTACCCGTGTTACACAGGTGGCCTACTTTGATTTTTTCGGTGTTTCGCTGTGGGTCAATTATCCGTTCAGCGGCGGTATGTCACGCTTTCTCAACGACACGGCCCGCTGGGAACAACAGGCCGTATTGAATTACTGGCACCCAAACCAAGAAAAATAGTGGTCAGGTTCACTGCTGTCTGACTTGATCTGGTGAGGACACTGGGGCGGGTGGTTATTACCAGGACACGCCCATGAACCCATCCCTGGGGGGCTCGATACTCGGCTTCCTGCCTCGTACGGTCCTGGTAATAACCACCCGCCCCAGCGTCCGGCAACCGCCGTGCAAAGCTGTCAGGAACCATTGACCCATGTTTACGCACAGCGGCGAGGGTATGCAGTACCTTACTTCAGGACCGTGCGAGACAGGAGTCGAGAACGAGCCCACAGGGACGTGCTTGTGGCGTGTCCTGAAGTAAGGTACTGCATGGCCTCGGCGCCCATGCTGAAATCCAAACAAGGTCCAATTGTGGTCAGCACCAGCCAATCCGAAACGGGCCTTGAATTGAGTTTGGGAATTCAGATTTAGTGGGGAAGCAGTTGGCAAGGATGGTTTTAGTAGGCGACTGAGTAGCGCTGCCGGGGGTGCTCGGCTGTTTCGGCCTCGTCGATCAGGGCGACGGCAAAGTCCGCGCGTGAAACCCTGCTCCTGCCCCTTGCGTCCTCGAGTAACTGGTCACCACCAATCCTGAAAACGCCGGTGCGCTTGCCATTGGTGAAGTTCTTCGGCGGCGTCGCATAGCTCCAGTTTACATCGGTCACCGTGCGCAGGTATTCCAACACCGCAACCTGTCCGGCGATCTCGGTTTGAAGCTCTCTGGGGATGAAAATATTCGGCAGCGTATCGGCATAGAGTTTTCCCGCTGCGACCTGCAGTGAACCGGAACCACCGACATGGATCAACCGCGCCGCGCCATCGCCTTCAGCGCGCAGCGCATCGACGACTTTTTCGACACCGATGCGGGCGACGCTGTCTTCAGGATTCTTGGATTTACCGATGACACCCCGGACGGAGATAATGACAACGTCCTGACCCGCCACCAGGCTGGCGACACTTTCGGCATCGAGGATATTGCCTTTCACTACCGACAGGTGTGGATCGCTGCGGGTGATGCTGGAGGGGTTACGTGACACCGCTGTCACCAGGTGGCCGCGCATCAGCGCCTCATCTACGATGTGTGTGCCGAGCTTGCCCGACGCACCATAGACGAGGATTTTCAGGCTGCCGGATGCGGACTGGGCGGCAACCGGCGCGGTGCCTGAAAGCAGGCCGGTTGCACAACTCGCAATGCAGGCGAGTTTGAGCAATTTCCGCATGAATAATATTTTCGCCATGCTCCGGCCGGGTTCTGAACTAGAGGTCTATCGAGTAACGCGCCCTGATCTCGGGCCCAAGGGCCTTCTTGAGGGGCTCAAGGTGGGCTTCGTAATTGCGCCACTGCTCCATACTTTCCTTGTAGATCGGCTTGCGCACCTGCTCCGAACTGGGGGTGCGCACGGCCCGCTCGGTTTCATAAAACCTCAGGCACTGCTCTTCGAATTCAAGTCCGCAATAATCCAGCAGCGCGCGGATCTGATTCTCGGTGTCGGCGACCATCTCCTCGTATTGTACCCGGTGCACCCGGCCGGGCAGCACGGCGTCCCAGTGGTCCATCAGCCTGACGTAGTCGCGGTAGTATTTGCCGATGTCCTCGAGACCGTAAGTGAAGGTCTGGCCATGTGCGAACAACTGCTTGAAACCGGAAAAACAACCACCCATCGGGTGACGTCTGGCATCGATGATCTTGCTGTTGGGCAGTATCAGGTGAATCAGGCCGATGTGGCGGAAATTGTTGGGCATTTTGTCGATAAAGAAAGGCCTGCCGGTGCGCTGGATCTGGGTGGTTTCGAGGTAACCCTCACCCAGTTCAGCGAATTGCTCCCGGGTCATTTCCCTGAGAATTTCCGGATATTTTCCCGCTGGATTTTCCCGCGATTTGTCGCCGAGTTTTCTCGAGATGGCGATGATATCCTGCAACTCCGTGGTACCTTCGACCTGCGAATGACTGGCCAGGATCTGTTCCAGCAGGGTCGAACCGGCACGTGGCAAGCCGACCACAAAAATCGGTTCGGCCGACTGGCAGCCCCAGCCCTTGCGCTGCTCGAAAAAATCCCTGTCACAGGTCCTGACCTGGCGTACCGAGTCGAGGACGTTAACCTGCGGGTTGTGCCGGTGTTCGATGCGGCGTATGGCGTTTCCACGCCGGTAGAAATGGAACGACTCGTCGTAGTCGCCACGGTCTTCCAACGCCTTGCCAAGGGCGAAGGCCAGGTGCGACTGGTCGTCTGCATCGCCACCTTCGGCGGTCACCTGCTTGCGCATGTCCTCGATATCCGCATCGCCGAATCTGAAGGTTTTCAGGTTGGCAAGGCTCCAGTAAGCTTCACCCACCTCCGGGTTCATGCGGATACACTTGCGATAAGCCTCGATCGATTCTTCCAGCCTGCCGACGGTTTTGAGTGTATGGCCATAGCTCATCTGCGCCCGTCCCTGGTTGGGATAGTCCCGCAATACTGTTTCGTAGATATCGAGTGCTTCCTCGTGATTGCCTATGCGCACCAGGATGGATGCCTTGAGGGTCAGATAGCTGGGGTTGCCCGGTTCCTGCGCGAGTAGCCGTTCAGCCTCGAGCAATGCGGCCTCCGGTTGCTGCAAGCGCATCAGGACCATCGCATAGGCGTGTCTTGCCGCATGAAAATCGGGCGCCAGTTGCAAACAGCGTTCCAGCAAATGAGCGGCGTCCTGCGGATGCCCGATCTTGATTCCGATATCCGCCAGTACGCGGATCGCCGAAACATCGGTGGGATATTCCTTGAGCAGTTCCCGGACGATGGTTTCGGCCTTACCCAACTTGCCTTCGCGCAACAGTTTAACGGCTTCCACCAGTTCCGGGTGTTGTGTGGAGAGTGCAAAATGCTGCTCGAACGCATACTGACTGCCGGTCTCGTCGCCGGCAACTTTTAACTGGTGACCGAGGCTTTGCCAGGCGGCGGCGTATTTTGGGTCCAGCGATACGGCCCTACGCAGGGCCTCGATCGCATCATCACCGCGGCCAACGGCGCCGTAACACTGGGCAATTTCATGCAGGAATGCGGGTGAATCGCGGAAACCTGCGAGCATGGGTGCCAGGAGCTCGAGCGCACGCTGCGGTTGCTTCTGCATACTCAACGCGCTGGCCAAAATGCGTTTTGCCTTTGGCGTGTCGGGGTAAACCCTGAGGATTTCTTCCGCCTGTTCGCGGGCCAGGGCGGGGTCACGGCGGAGCAGTTCCAGCGCGTTCCGTAGTGCGGTTTGCAGATCGCCTCTACTGCTTTCATCGGTCATGGTCATGCACGATATTATCCACAATTACGCGCCGGAGGGGATTCTTTTCTGCCGGTGGCCACGGTTTTTCACACTTCGTTTCAGGCAGCGATCCTGACCATGCATGATGAAAATTCGCTATGGGGCAAGCGGTCGCGGTATTTTCTGGATCATTTTTCTCCGGCCCTTTAATCGCGAAAGCCGGCCTGCGAAAACCGGCCAGCTCGACATCAACCTGCCAGCCAAATTCGTTTGAAGCCATTCCGGTGACTAACTCTTGAAGTATTCCTGACAATGCTCGAAAAACCGTCTTGTCACCCTGTTCATGGGCGCTTCCGTGCTGGTCATGAAAGCGTATTCATGTTCGATGCGTGGTGAGAAGTCCCGCAGCACCATTTCGTCGTCGGCATACTGGAGCGCCAGCATCCTGTTGACGATGGCGATGCCGATGCCATGACGTGCAATGGCACAGGCGGCGCCTACCGTGTGGGTTTCAACACGTACGTTCATCTTCACCGATGCCTCGCGGAAGGCCTGGTCAATCTGCAAGCGGGAAACCCGACCCATGCCGAGCAGGATAAGGGGTTCGTTTTGCAGGTCCTTGACGTTGAGGATCTTCTTCCCACTCAGCGGATGGCGCACCGACAGTGCGCAAACGGTTCCGGAACGGGTCATGGTTGTGCAGTCGATACCGGGGTAATCAGCAGGCAGCTTGATAAAGCCGCAATCGACGGCGCGCAAGGCCACCATATCCCGCGCCTTTTCAACACTTTGCGAATCAAGCCGGATACGCAGGTTGGGGTGTTGCGTGAGGAACCGGGAGATGACGTCGGACAGGATTCCCTCGGCCAGGCTGGGCGGTGCAACGATGGTCAGTTCTCCAAAATCTCCGTTGCGCAGGTTGCCTGCCAGTTGTGACACGCGCTCGATGCTTTGCAGGGCGACATCGACCTCCTTGTAAAGCACCAGTGCCTCCTCCGTTGGGATCAGGCGTCCGTTCCTGCGGTTGAACAGGGCGACACCGATGCGGGCTTCCAACAGTCCGAGTAAACGGCTGACCGCCGGTTGGGTCAGGTTCAGACGTTTGGCGGCAGCCGTTGCTGAGCCCGCGTCAATAATGGTGCGGAAACATTCGAGACTCTTCAGGTTGGTCGTAAAGGCGGAATATTCCATCGCGTAAAATCTCCATTGCCGGGTGACTGACGGGAATATCATGGATCGCAGTCGTGTAATTTAGCCTATAACAAAATGTTATGAACTAATAGTAAAAAACCATCATATTGCATGGAAGTAAACTGCACAGCATAATCGCGGAAGTTTTGCGGCGCGGTTATCAATTAAAAATCTCCGTGCCCTTACTGCAACGGCCCTAAAAAACATCTGTGTGGAGAATATAAAATGATCAAATTGGCCAGTCTGTTGAGTCGTGTCAGCGCCCTGGGCGTACCCGTGCTGACGGTTTTGTTTACCTGTCACCCAGTCGCATCGATGGCGCAGGAAAGCGTCGACACGGATGATGACGGCGTCCTGGAAGAGGTTGTTATCATCGGTTCAAGAATCCGGCGCCAGGACGAGGTATCAAGCAGTCCGGTACAAACCCTGAGCGCAGAGGATCTGCGTATCGACGGTTCATTGTCGATCGGTGAAACACTGCAGCAACTGCCATCGGTTGGGCCGAGCCTGAACTCCAACGGCTCGGCGGGCACCAGCCATGGTTCCCGCAGCCTGAATTTGCGCAACCTCGACCCAAACCGCAACCTCATACTGGTCAACGGACATCGTTGGGTGAATGGCGCAGGTACACGTGGCTTTCGCGATTTCGTCGATTTGAATACGATCCCGCAGGCAATGATTGAACAGGTCGAAATTTTACAGGACGGCGCTACCGCCATCTATGGCGCCGATGCTATTTCGGGTGTCGTCAACATGCATACATTCCAGGATTATGAAGGCGGCCGTGCCAAGGCCTATTACGGGGTCAGCAGCGAAGGTGATCGCGACACCTACGGTATTGATGTATTGCTCGGCAAGACCTTTGGCACCAGCAACTGGACCCTTGCGGCCAGTTACGTTAAGGAGGATCCGATCTATACACAGGACAGGAAAATAAGTGCGATTCCTCTCAACGGGCTGGCAACGGGTACGCCCGAAGGTCTGTTTCGCGAGAACGGACTGGCAGCCGTGGTCGACTTCCCGGTGCCGTCAGCGGGTATCACCAGGGACCCGGGAACAGACGGTAATGATATTAACAGCTGGCGTCCTGTCAACAGCGCGACCGACGTGTTCAACCGTTACGCCAACAACTATCTGGTCGGTCCGTCAGAACGTACCTCGGTGTTTCTGCAGAACACCACCGAGTTTGGCGAAAATCTGACCTTCAACCTTGAAGCGCTGTACACGGAACGCAAATCGGATCAGCTGTTTAACGGTGCCGCCCCGGTTGTCCAGGGTAGCCGCGGATTCGTGATTGCCAATGACCCGCGTGTCAATCCGTTTGGCATCACCTTCTCAGGCAGCGATTTTAGACTCACCAATTTCTTCGAGGATAACGGTCAGCGTGACAATCAGCAGGACGTGAAGACCATGCGTTTCGGTGCCGGTCTTACCGGAGAATTCAATAACGGCTGGGCCTGGGACACGTTTGTTTCCTGGGCGCGAAATGAGGCTGATTTCCTCTCGGTGAACCAGATCGACCTGGACAAACTGGCGCTGGGCATGCTGGCGTGTAACAGTTCGGGCATCCCGGGCGATATTTCCGACCTGACCGCCGGTTGTGTACCCGTGAACCTGTTCAACCCGATGACACCTGAGATGGTCGACTACGTCAACTATATCGGGCGTGATTACAACAAGGCTGAACAGTTCGACTTCACCTACAACTTTACCGGCGATTTATTCGAGATGCCAGCCGGCACCGTGGCCTTTGCCGCGGGTGTCGAATACCGCGAAGAAAAGGGACTCGATGTCCCGGATGATTACATCAACGCGGCACCGCGTGTGAACACCTATCGCACCACCACTTCCGCACCTCGTGAAGGCACTGACGGCAAGTACCATTTGAGCGAGGCTTACGTGGAGTTTGACGTGCCGCTGGTTGCCGGCAAAAAGATGGTCGAGGATTTAAGCCTGCAGGCCGCCGTGCGTTATTCCAATTACAGTACCTTTGGCGGCACCACCAATGGCAAGCTCGGTATGCTTTACCGGCCGGCTGACAGCATTATGTTTCGTGGCACCTGGGCGCAGGGTTTTCGCTCTCCCTCCATTCTTGAAATGTTTGAAGGTCTGAGGGAAACCTCGATCCCGGTCATCGATCCCTGCAACGGTGGCGGCGCGGGTCTGCCCGGATGTACGGGTGTGCCCGCCGGCTATGTCCAGCCAAGTTCGAACGTTCCCGCTATTGTCGGTGGTAACCCGAATCTGCAGCCGGAAACCTCGGTTAATACCTCGTTCGGTATGGTATTGACCCCGACCAGCCTGGAAGGCGCCAGCCTGACGGTTGACTGGTACAAGATCGATATCAAGGACACCATCAGCGCCTACGGCGCACAAAACGTGCTGAACCTTTGTGCGACCACGGGTCAGCGCTGCAATTATATTTTCCGTGATCAAAGCGGGGAGATCCTGTCGGTGGTGGATGGCCCGATCAACCTGAACAAGACCAACGTGGAAGGCATCGATATCGTTGCGCGTTATATCACCGATGCAGGCAAGGGCACGCTCGATTTCTCCTTGTCCCTGTCCTACCTGATCGATTTGCAGGTGGAGTCCACACTGACCAACGGCAGCGTATTGAAGGAAGACAAGGTCGGAACCTCGGCAAGCCGCGAATCCTATCCCGAGTGGAGGGGCCTGTTCGTGACGCGCTATATCGCTGATAAATGGAACGCCGCTTATACCCTGCGTTATATCGGCAGTACCGATGAAATGGTCAGCGGCTCACCGCGTCACATATCTTCACGTGTCTACCAGAACCTCGCCGGAACTTACCAGTTCACCGACAGCTGGGGTCTCAAGCTGGGTGTCGACAACCTGTTCAATGTGCAACCGCCATCGTCACTTACCAACCTGAATATCAATTTCGATATCAGCACCTACGACGCGGTCGGACGATTCATGTATGCGCAATTGATATGGGACTTCGATCTCTAGAAGGGCTCGCGTAGTCTCGTTTTTGCACACCCCCCGCCCATACGCTTCGTATGAGCGGGGGGGTGTGTTTCCGCCGTTGTTCCCGCGGCATTTTGTTGCGCATGGCAAACCGGAGGGGACGTAGCATAATGACGCAGGCGAATACGGATGCGATGAATAGAATATGAAACCCGGCGAAACAAGCAAAACAGTCAGGCATGTCAACCCGATCATCATCATGCTCGGCATTCTGCTGCTGGCCATGCTGATGACCTACCTGTTCGAGTCCGGTGAGTATCAACGCAACGGCCGCCTGGTTATTCCGGGTACTTACCAGGTACTGGAAAAACACCCGGCCTTCAGCGACCTGTTCAAAATGCCGCATGAAGCGGTTCCCGGCCAGGCCCGGGCGGTTGGCGTCGGCGGCGCCCTGCTGGCGATCCCCGAGGGTCTGGAGCGTATGGCCGGCCTGATTTTCATGGTGCTGATCATTGGCGGCATGTTCGGTGTCCTGCACGAATCCGGCGCCATCGACGCCGGGCTGGAAAAGTTGCTGCACAGTGTACGGGGCAATATCTATGTGCTGGTTCCGGCCCTGATGGTCGTGTTCTCTGCGGGCAGCACCTTCCTGGGTCTCGCTTCCGAATATCTCCTGATCATTCCGCTGATGGTGGCCATGGCCAACCGGTTGGGTTTGTCGAATGTCGTGGGTCTTGCGATCGTGGCCGTGGCCGTCAAGGCCGGCTACATTGCGTCGGTCAGCAACCCGGTGCCGCTGGGTATCGCCCAGCCACTGGTGGGTTTGCAGATTTTCAGTGGCGCAGGGGTGCGGTTCTGGTTTTACCTGGTATTTACGCTGGTTGGTATTGGTTTTGTCCTGATCATGATACGCAGGGAGGGTTTTGATCCGGGCAAAACCTGGGAAGTGGATGGCAAGCCCCTGGTTGTGCGTCACAAGCTGATCATACTGCTGGTCTCCGCCGGTATCGCGTTCCTGGTTTATGCGTCCAACCGTTGGCATTGGGGACACCCCCAGCTGTCTGCCTACTATATCGCCCTGAGCATGCTGCTGGCAGCGGTTGCCGGGCTCGGCGCGAGCCAGGCCGCCGAGGCCTTTGTAAGCGGCATGAAGAAAATCCTGATGGCCAGCATGCTGATCGGTGTTGCATCGGCGGTGGCGGTGACGCTTGAAAATGGCCAGGTGCTGGATGCCATCGTACACGGACTGACCGGGCTGATCGGAGAGGGCAGTGCACGGGTAGCCGCCTATGGCATGTTCGGCTCACAATTGATGCTGGATTTCCTGATCCCGTCCACATCGGGTCAGGCGGCCGTCAGTATGCCGATCCTCGGCCCGTTGGGGCAGTTGTCCGGTGTGCCGGCGCAAACCACGGTACTGGCCTTCCTGTTCGGCAATGGTATTACCAATATCCTGACACCAACGTCCGGCACCCTGCTGGCCTATTTGGCGACGGCCCAGGTCGGTTGGGTGGAATGGGCGCGTTTCGTATTCTGGCTGTGGCTGACGTTTATCGGGCTCGCACTGATTATGCTCACGATTGCGGTTAACATCGGGTTCTGAGCGATGCAGGACGCGCCCATGAACGGATTTGCCGTGGACCAGGACGTGATGGTGCCAATGCGCGATGGCGTATTGCTGGCAACCGATGTTTATTATCCTGCCGGGGCACGGGCCGTGGCCCGTTTTGATGGAGCGCACACCCTACGGCAAATCGGCTCAGAGCCGTTCCGAGAGAAGCCTGCAGCGGCAGCAATCGGCGACGCGGCCCGAGGTTGCAGCGTTCTTCGCCGCTCACGGTTACGTGGTCATTATGCAGGACTGCCGTGGCAGGTACCGCTCCGAGGGGACTTTTACCAAGTACCTGAATGAAGCCGAGGATGGTTACGATACCCTGCAATGGTTACTCGGGCAAAACTGGTGTAACGGCAAGGTCGGCACCATGGGTCTATCCTATGGCGCGCACACACAACTCGCGTTAGCCTGTCTGCAGCCAACCGGCCTGTCCTGCATGTTCATGGACTCCGGCGGTTTCTCCAGCGCCTTTCATGGTGGTATCAGGCAGGGTGGGGCGTTCGAGTTAAAACAGGCGACCTGGGCCTTCAGGCACGCTTTGGTCAGCCAGGAAACCCGCAACAATCCGGCGCGCAAGCGTCGCCCTGGAAAACACGAATATCGTCGAATGGTTTCGCGACATGCCATGGAAGCCGGGGCATTCGCCGTTGTCGGTTGCGCCGGAATACGAGGAAACCCTGTTCCGGCAGTGGCAGGAAGGTCGTTTCTCGGAATACTGGCGGCAGCCCGGATTGTGGGCCGAGGGTTTTTACGCGCAGATACCCGATATACCTATCGCCATCGTCGGCAGCTGGTATGACCCCTACGTACTGACCTGCACCGATAATTTTTCGCATCTGTCCCATCTGAAAAAATCGCGCGTGCAGTTGCTGATGGGCCCCTGGACACACGGTAACCGTTCGCAGACCTGGGTGGGCGGTGTTGATTTCGGTATTGCTTCCACGCTCGATGACAACATCGCCGACAACTACCTGGATTACCGCCTGGAATGGTTTAATCAATGGCTTAAACCGGTGCGGAATGAACCTGAATACCAGCCGCCCGTGCGTTATTTTCAAATGGGCGGCGGGGACGGCTCACGCAACGGCGACGGACGTCTGCAGCACGGTGGATGCTGGCAGGACTGCCGATCGCTGGCCGCCGCCGGACACGACCGCCCGCCGTCTTTACCTGCATTCCGGTGGCGGCCTGCTGGGTGACGCACCGGAACTGGAAACCGACGTCGCTCGAGTTCCGTTACGAGCCCGGAAACCCGGTGCCGACCATCGGTGGCGCGGTGACTTCGGGCGAGCCGGTGATGACCGGTGGTGCCTATGATCAGCGGGTGACAGCGGAGGTGTTTTGTTATCGGGAAAACCACCCGGAAATCGCGCTATCGGAGCGTGAAGACGTACTGGTATTCGAAACCCCGCCGCTTGAGGACGATGTTGTCGTGAGCGGTGCCATGAGCGCTGAATTGTGGGTCTCAAGCGACTGTCCGGACACGGATTTCACCGTCAAGCTGATCGATGTTTATCCCCCGGGCGAAGACTGGCCGGACGGCTTCGCGATGAATATTACCGATGGAATATTGCGTGTGCGCTACCGCGAAGGTTGGGACCGCGAGGTCTTCATGCAGCCTGGTGAGGTATATCAGATCAGCATCAGGCCGTTCGCAACCAGCAACCTGTTTAAAAAGGGTCACCGTCTGCGTGTCGACATCTCCAGCAGCAATTACCCGCATTTCGACCTCAACCCCAACACCGGTGAGGCGGAGGGCAGGGCAACTGGATTCCGCAATGCGACCAACCGCATCCATTGCAGCAGGCAGTATCCGTCGTACGTGAACTTACCTGTCATGCAATCCCCGGGACCCGAAGATGAAGGGGATTAGCCGCCGCCGGCTGCTACAACTGGCGGCCGGTTTGCCGTTGCCAGCTCTGATTGCCTACACACGCGGGAGCCACGCCGGGGATCCTGACAGCATTTTCCGCATTACGCTGAGCGGCCAGTTGCTGATGGAATATCCCCTTTGTGATGATCCTTATGACGGTTTTGCCGATCTGGTGCTGGAACTAAAAAAAGGCCAGGTGGTATTTACCGACCTGGAGGTCGCCATTCGCACGGCCGTTTCCGGCGCGCCAACCCGGGACGAGTTGTTTCTACACGGTACCGGTCCCGAGGTGCTCGATTGTGTTCGCCAGATGGGTTTCAACCTGCTGGCCCTGTCAAATAACCATGCCTGGGATTTCGGCACCGCGGGTGTGCTGGCGACGCGGGCGGAGGTGATGCGTGCCGGTTTTTTCTGCGCGGGTAGCGGGGCGGATATCGTCCAGGCGAGCAGCGCCGGACTGACCGGGACCCGGCCGCGGGTCGCACTGGTGGCGGCTGCCACCGGCAAGATACGTGAAGGCGCTGCCGCCGGTATCGATACGGCGGGCATCAATGAAATCAGGATGCAGTCCCCGGGTCAACTGGACATTGATGATGTGGCCAGGAACCTCGCAGCCATCACTGCGGCGCGGAAAGAGGCCGCGTTCGTCATTGCCTGCCTGCATAACCACCAATGGGGTGATGACATGCGCGCAACCCGGCCCTGGGCCAGGGAGTATGCTCAAAAGTGCGTCGACGCCGGCGCCGACATATTCGTAAGTCACGGCGCACCGTTGTTGCACGGTATCGAAATCTACCGGGGCAAGGTGCTGCTGCACGGACTCGGCAGCCTGGTATTTCAATCCAGGACCGAAACCGGTCACTACCCGGCAGAGGTTTGGCAAAGCGCCATCGTGCATTGTGATTTTGCTGCTGGCGTCCTGGGTAAAGTGGAGATCGTTCCCGTGTTATTGAACGAGACGGGTGATGATCCCGAACATCATTTGCAGACACGTGGCCGTCCGAGACTTGCGACGGGTCTCCGTGGCAGGCAGATTCTGGAAAGGCTGGCCGGTCTGAGTGAACCCCTCGGCGTTGCATTGACGATTGACGGCAACGCGGCTCGGATTAATAGTTTACCCCTAGACTCTTAAAGACCTGCCGCACCGGTCGGGCATTCCATTTCAATGCGGCGATTTAAAGCCGCTCAACAGCAAGTTTCCAAGCCCCGGCGAAATCGCAATTGAGTCAGCCATGCACAGGGTGTAGTCTCGGCAGGATGACATTTGATTCGGGCTGGAGCGATACAGTGGACGTTATTATCATCGGTGCTGGTGTAATTGGCTCATCGCTTGCACTGGGACTTTCGCGAAAGGGTTTCAAAACACTCAATATCGACGCCTTGCCGGCGGCGGGGTTTGGATCGACCTCCAACTCTTCCGGAATCGTGAGGCCCTTCTATTCGGCCCTTGAGAGTTGTGCGCTGGCGCACGAGGCGCGATCGCGCTGGCTGGATTGGCCAGCGTTTTTGGCCAGCCCGGATGAAAGGGGGTACGCCAGGTACGACGAGTGCGGCATGCTGATGTTATTGGCCGAGGGTGATAAAAAACTTTTCCAGAACAGTCTGAACGCCATGCAAGAGGTCGGCGTGGCCTTTGAATATTTGTCAGCGGATGAGCTTGTGCAAAAGTTCCCCGCTTTTGAACTGGCTTCATTCGGTCCGCCAAAGCCGCCCGATGACCCCGCATTCGGTGTCGCCAATGAGACGCCATTGACGGGTGGCATTTTCATTGCAGACGCGGGTTACGTGGGCGATCCGCAGTTGGCGGCCCACAACCTGCAGCGGGCTGCCGAAGAACGGGGTGCGACATTCAGATTCAATACAAAAATCGTCACGATCAACCGTTCCGGTGGCCGCGTGGCGGGTGTCACCACGGACTCTGGCGAGGTGATTGCGGCTCCGGTCGTGGTCAATGCCGCCGGTCCGCATTCTTCCGTGATCAACCGGTTGGCGGGTGTTATGGATGACATGCGTGTGCTGACTCGGCCGATGCGGCATGAAGTCGCCCATGTTCCCGCACCTGCAGGGTCGATGCAGGATCATTATCGCTGTGTCGTCGGTGATGGCGACGCCGGTGTCTACTTGCGTCCGGATATCGGCGACAACCTGCTGATCGGTTCACTTGATCCGCCCTGCGACGGCCATGAATACGTGGATGCCGATGACTACAACACGGAGCTTACCGAGCAATGGACCCGCCAGGTGTGGCGCGCCGCGCAACGCCTCCCGGCACTTGCCATTCCCAACCGGGCACAAGGTTTGGTGGGGCTCTACGACGCGACACCCGACTGGATTCCGATCTATGACAAATCGTCACTACCGGGTTTTTACATGGCGATCGGCAGCAGCGGCAATCAATTCAAGAATGCGCCGGTCATCGGCGACATGATGGCCCGATTAATCAGTGCCTGCGAGACCGGGCAAAATCATGATGACGATCCTGTCACGTTCCACCTGGCGACTTTGAACCGGACGATTGACCTGGGTTTTTTCTCCCGGCATCGTGAACTGCACTCCAAAACGAGCGGCACGGTGCTGGCCTGATGTTGAAGCCGGTCAGCAATTCCGGCCCGGATGTCAAGCTGTGGCTTTGAGGGCGTTCTTGGAGGAGACAAATCGATGAACAAGCTATTGGATGCGACCAGTTCGCCGCTATCCTCGATCTTCGGCAGCGGGTTCCTGATCATTGTGCCGGTCCTGGCCGGTGCAGTGGGGTCGTGGTCGGTTCTGGCGATGACGGCAGTTTGCGCACTGGCTTACGCGGTCGGTAGCGTCATCCGCTTCAATATCCGGCATGTCGAGCCGGTACTGGCTGACAATCCCGGCGAGAAAACGCTTTTTTTCGAACGTTCGTCCGATTTCGCACTCATCCTCGCTTACGTGATCTCGGTTTGTCTGTACCTGCATATCCTGTCGTCCTTCGTGCTTGGCGGTCTTCACCTCGATACGGCGTTCAACGAAAACCTGTTGACGACCGCGGTGATCACCGTGATCACGACCATTGGTATGACCAGGGGGCTCAAGACCCTCGACGTGCTGGAGGAGTGGGGTCTGTGGGTTACGCTGCTGATCATCGCCCTGCTGCTGCTGGGGTTTGCCTGGTATGACTGGGGCGCGTGGCGATCGACGACGGGTATCGTGCCACCCACCCCGCTGCCCCATACACCGTGGGAGGTCCTGACCATCGTCGCGGGAACACTCATCGTCGTACAGGGCTTTGAGACGCCCCGTTACCTCGCTGACATCTTCGATACGGACACGCGGATAAGCGCCTCCCGCTGGTCGCAGATTATTTCCACCGGGGTATATATCGCCTTCGTGGCGCTGGCGCTGCCGGTGGTTCACACCTTGAATGGTCACTACAACGACAACAGCCTGATCACGCTTGTCAGAAACTCGGTGGCGTTACTGGCGATGCCTCTGGTGCTGGCCGCCGCATTGAGCCAGTTCTCGGCCGCGGTAGCCGACACCCTGGCCGCCACCGGCAACCTGGAGGAGGCCACGAATGGCCACATCAGTCTGCGCTGGGGCTGTGCACTGGTTGGCGCCGGTGCTGCGGCCTTGACCTGGTCGTCAAGCACGCTCGGAATCCTGGCGCTCGCCTCGCGTGCGTTTGCTTTTTACTACCTGCTGCAGTGTATTGTTGCGATCACCGTCAGCAAGTCCAGCCTGCAGCGTGCAGGCATGGCGCTGGTCGCGCTTGCGCTCGGTTTTATTACACTGTTCGCGGTGCCTGCAGGTTGATACGTGATTACATTCAACACCCCCAAAACGAGGCGCATGGCGGCAAAAGCAATGATCTAAATCGCGTGTATTGCATTTGTCATTATTTATTTCTTGAGCATCCGACGCGTTTGGACAGTTGTTTAAACTCTCAAAGAGGACCGGGTTTGAGACTTTCTGTAGGCCGTTAACCCCGCAACCCGGGTTGCACAAATCCCGCTTTCACCTATTATTAAAGAAATCGATCAAAAACTATTTTCAGAGGTATCCTTATGAAAAGAAGAGAATTTTGCAAGACTTCACTGGCTGCCGGCGTGGCGGCCGCTTATCCGTTCATGATCAATGCCGCATTCGCGCAAAGAAACATCGCCGCCGTCTCGCTGGATGGCGCTGCGATCGAACTCGAACAGGCGGCCGTCAAGGGGCTCGCAGAAAAGATGGAAGGTGTATTGCTGATGCAGGGCGATATGCAATATGACACTGTCGCGAAAGTTATGGAACGGCATGTGGGATAAGCACCCGGCGCTGATCGCCCGTTGCGCCAGTGTCGAAGACGTTCGCAACTCGGTGACCTTTGCAGCCAGGCGGAATCTCCTGGTCTGCGGTCAGGGGCGGCGGGCACAGCTGGCCCGGCAAGTCGGTTTGTGACGGCGGCTTGATGATCGACCTGGCCGATATGCACACGGTGACGGTCGACCCGGTCAAGCGGCGGGCCTATGCACAGGGCGGCGCCCTTTTGAATGGACTGGACATGGCTTCATTGCAGCACGGCCTGGTCACCACCGCCGGCGTGGTATCACACACCGGCGTTGGCGGTTTCACGCTGGGCGGTGGCTTTGGCCGCCTGAACCGCAAGTACGGGCTGGCCATCGATAACCTGGTTTCAGTTCAGATCGTGACCGCAGACGGCAAGGTTCGCACCGTCAACGCCGGAGCAGCATCCGGATCTTTTCTGGGCCGTACGTGGTGGCGGCGGCAATTTTGGTGTTGCAACCCAGTTTGAATACCAACTGCACCCCTTCGACCGCAACGTACTTTCCGGCACGATCATGTGGCCCATCGAGCAGGCCCGCGAGGTGCTCGATTTCTATACCAGTGGTATGTCGGGCTTGTCAGATGACCTGTACGTTGGCCCGGTCATGATGACCATTGCCGGATAGTCGGATCGGTAGTTCGCAATGGAAGTGGTGTATGCGGGTGACCCGGCTGCCGGCGAAAAAGAACTGGCGCCGTTGCGCGCAATCGGAACACCCGATGGAAGACGGCGTCAAGATGCAGGATTACATGGTCATGCAGACCCAGGAAGACGGTACGCTTGCGCACGGTGTGCGGTCTTATGCAAAGAACGGGATGGCAAAAGAAGTGACACCGGCATTGGTGGACGCAATGATCGAATCCTTTGTCCCGAATCCAAACCTGATGTTTTTCACCCATACATCCGGTGGCGCCGTCAGCCGTGTTCCCGAACTGGCGACGGCGTTTCCACACCGTAACGCCCAAACGATGATCGCGGTGGCTGGCGTATGGATGGATCCTGCCATGGATGACGAGCTGATTGCGACCGCGCGCCAGTGGTTCAACCAACTCGAACCGTTTACCGGCGGCTACTACTGGAATATCGATTTCGACGAGGCCGGATCCGGTGGTAAGAATTACGGTCCGGCCTATGAACGGCTGTCAGAAATCAAGGGTAAATACGATCCGGGAAATCTGTTCCGGTTGAACCGGAATATCCAGCCGGCGGCTGAGCTTTCAAGTAAGCAAATGGGTCAAGGGAGCGTTTAAAAAGCTTGGCGACGCGGTTCGGGATGTGATGTGTGCAATGCGAACGCCGTGATCGCGCCAATTCACGGACATGCCGACCGGCCATTAATCTTTGTCGGTCTTTTTGTTTTTTTCGAGTTCGTGGATCGTTTTGATATAACACTGTGAAAGGTGCCTGGAACTATCCCGCACCAGCAGTTTGTCCTTGTCGGTCAATAATCCAATGGTGGTGCTGAAGCTGATCAAACTGGCGTTTAGCACGCCGTTACACGAAGTACGCAATGTCACCAGGTAGTTGCGTGATGCACCGAAATTAAACACCACGTGTTTCAGGTCAACGCTGTTCCAGCCATTGATCTGGAAGTTATTGATGCGCTTGACGGGTTGGCCGATGGTATAGCCAAGTTTCGCCAGTTTTTCTTCCAGCGGAACCGAGTCGGCCGGGTTGCTGGCACAGGCATACAAGATTAACACCGGAATGACGACGGAAAAAATATTCAAAAATCTATGTTTCATTTACTGATCCTCCGGACTTCTCAGTTTGAAAATTTTACCGTCATTCGTTCATTGAGTCAGCGTTCTTCAATATTTCCATTTTCAGCACCGAAAGCGAAAACCTGCCTTCAATTTTATCGGCGATCAAAAAGCCGACCTGCCTGATCATGGTGGGATTGATGTTACCCGCGTGTTTAACCATACGGCCCCGCAAAACGGCCTCGAATTCGGCGTAGGGCAGTTCGATTACCTGTATCGATCCGTCTGTGGAAAACTCATGTCGCCAGGCTATGCCGTCAAAATTATGCTCCTGGCGCAAGCGCAACTGGTAACGGCGGCCATCACCTTTGACGGTCAGCCTGATGCCGCGGGAGTGTGCAAAGTCCTCGCTGACCGGTCTGCGAACCGACGAGAACCCGCCATTGTTGCGCAGTGACAACACCCCCTGAAAATTCAAGCCTTCGTCTGACGACACCATGTTGCCGGATGACATGCCGCCCATCACGCCATCATTGATGGCATACCAGGGTTCGATTGACAGCTGCATAACTGTAGCTGTTTCCATCATTGCTGAATTGCTCATTTTGCTTCTTCCCAAAAATAATATTTGACAATGTATAAGTATTGTACAAGAATATGCGTCAGATGAAACGAATTCTTGTACGTTTTGGAGTGACGGAGCCTCTATATTGACTCCCCCACTGAGTTAATTTGGGTAATTACTGGTTTTTCTGTGTGTTGCAACCCCAATTGGCGCGGCCCGCCCGGGGCTTTTTTAAAGTAACACGAGACCGGTCAGCGATCTTGAACGGCTTAGTGTGAAATGGAAATGTATAAGATTATCTTTTTGGAAACTTTAACAGCAAAGCATCATTAGGAATATCTGAATGAGCAAGCGTGAAAGGATCACCGAAGCAACAGAGACTGCGCTGTACCCGATACGCACGGTCTCAGAACTGACCCGCGTCAATGCCATCACGCTGCGTGCCTGGGAGAGGCGGTATGGTCTTTTCGAGCCGGTGCGCAAGGCCAGTGGTCATCGCTTGTACACCCAGGAACATATCGACCTGATTACGCGCGTGGTCGGGCTGCTTGATCGGGGAATGCGCATCGGGCAGATCAAGGCGCAACTCGAAGCCGAAGCCGGCGCCAAGATAACGTCTGCAGGAAATAACGCCACAACCAGCGATGGCTGGACACGCTCAATCGAGCGGATGATTGCCGCCGTCATCCAGTTCGATGAGGTAGGGCTCGAACGAGCTTATGGAAACGCGCTTTCGCTGTATCCCGCCGACGAGGTGACCAACAGGCTGCTGATGCCACTGCTGCAGGAACTTGGTCGCAGGTGGGAGCAGGGCCAGGGCAGTGTCGCCGAAGAACATTTTTTTGGCTTTTATCTGCGCAACAAGCTGGGTGCTCGGTTTCACCACAGACCCAAGACGAATTCCGGCAGCAGGCTGTTACTGTCCTGCCTGCCGGGCGACCGGCATGAAACGGGTCTTCTGCTGTTTGCGCTGAGCGCCAATATTGCCGGTTATCGCACCATCCTGCTAGGCGCTGATATGCCACTTGATGAGCTGCCCGCCGTGGCGCGCAAAACCGGCTGCCGTGCCATCGTTCTGTCCGGAATATTGCTGCCGGGATCGGAGTTGCTAAACGAGGCACTTCCCGACCTGGCCAGGCGCTCTGATGTACCGCTTTTCATGGGTGGGGTTGCATCGGTAAAGGTACACGATGCGCTAAAACGAGCCGGAATCACATCGCTTGGATCCGATTTAAACACAGGGCTGGCGCGTTTACTCGACGCCGTGCCCGCTGAATAAAGGAATGTAGAGAACATGCAGCAAACAACAAAAGCCGGGCAGCTGAAGCCGGAAAAATCAGCTGGTGCAATTGGCTGGGCCGAGATGGGCCTGGTGCCGGACCGGGTCATCCGTGCCGGCATACGGCGCCTCAACCGGCAGCGTCTGGAGGATATTCATGCCGATGACCCGGAAATATCTTGTGCCGGGTTGACGGACTTTGTCGAAAGCATGAATGTAGCGGAAATAGCGCCGTTGCCGGAACTGGCCAACGAGCAACACTACGAGGTCCCCGCTGACTTCTTCGGCCTGGTCATGGGTGATCACCGTAAATACAGCAGTTGCTATTGGCAGGACGCCACACAGAGCCTGTCCCAGGCCGAGTCGGAAGCGTTGCGGCTGACCTGTCTGCACGCCGAAATTGAAGATGGCATGCAGGTGCTTGAACTCGGCTGTGGCTGGGGTTCGCTGAGCCTGTGGATGGCGGCACAATATCCGGCCTGCACGATCGTTTCGGTTTCCAATTCAAACAGCCAGCGCGAGTACATCACGGCGCAGGCCGCAGAACGTGGCCTCGACAACATCTCGGTCATTACCTGCGACATGAATGATTTCGACACGGAACTGCGTTTCGATCGCGTCGTATCGGTCGAAATGTTCGAACACATGCGCAATTACCGGGAACTTTACCGCCGTATCAGCACCTGGCTGCAGCCGGGTGGCAAGTTTTTCAAACACATATTTTGCCACCGTAACTGTGTCTACGAGTTTGTCGACCAGGGTCCCAGCGACTGGATGAGCCGGCACTTTTTCTCCGGCGGAATCATGCCGAGCGATGATCTGCCGTTGCGTTTTCAGCAGCATTTGCAATTGCTCAGGCAATGGCGCTGGAACGGTCGGCATTATGAGAAGACGGCCAATGCCTGGCTGCAGAACATGGATGCGCATAAAGAGCGGATCATGCCGATCCTGGCCGCGACTTACGGAAACCGGGATGCCGGAAAATGGTTCATGCGCTGGCGCATCTTTTTCATGGCCTGTGCCGAGCTGTTCGGACATGAAAACGGCCAGGAATGGTACGTCAGCCATTACCTGTTTGAACGCAATGGTGAAACCGCCGGGGCAGTGAATTCGTGATGCGCACCCTGGTCAATTTTATCGCTTTCCAGGTGGGCTGGTTTGCCTGTGTAGTCGGCGCAGCCAATGGTATGTCATGGGCGGGTGTGCTGGTTGCCGGCCTGGTGATCGGCCTGCACCTGGCAATCGCCGCAGGTCCGCGACAGGAATTACGCCTGGTGTTAGTGGCGCTGGTCATGGGCCTGGTTTTTGACAGCCTGCTGGTCATGAGTGGCTGGCTGCAATACGCCGGTGGCGCGGCATTTGCGGGCATGGCGCCGGTCTGGATCCTGGCGATGTGGGCCCTGTTTGCAACCACCCTGAACGTATCCATGGGCTGGCTAAAAAACAAGCCCGGTCTGGCGGTGCTGATGGGTGCGATCTTCGGTCCCCTGAGTTACATGGCGGGGCAGCGTCTGGGCGCACTTGTATTTGTTGACTTCAAAGCAGCCATCATCACATTGATGTTCACCTGGGCGCTGGCGATGCCGTTGCTGATGCTGGCCGCCGCCCGTTTTAACGGCATTCGCCAGTCGCAGCAGGCCTTGTCGCAACGCGCCTCGTCGAGGGCTGAGGCGTGATGATCGACTGGATCGCCTTTCTGTACTCGGGTGCCGCGCTGCTCGGCGTAGCCGTGGTTTTCTGGCTGGTCAGCCTGCTGCGCAATGACGTCAGTATCGTCGATTCATTGTGGTCGTTGATGTTCCTGCTGGCAGCAGGTGTATATGCCGGCTTGGGTGATACTAACGGTCCGCGAACGTTTGTCGTGCTGGTGCTGGTCGCCATCTGGGCGCTGCGTTTGTCGGCTTACATCAGCTGGCGTAATCATGGACAGCCGGAGGATTACCGCTACCGGGAAATCCGTTCCAACAACCAGCCCGGGTTCCGTTACAAGAGCCTCTACATCGTGTTTATTTTACAGGCGCTGCTGGCGTGGATTATCAGCCTGCCGCTGGCTGCGGCCATCAGCGGACCGGCGCAGATCGGTGTGCTCGATTATGCGGGCATTGCGCTGTGGGTCGTGGGCGTGGTTTTCGAAGCGCTGGGTGACCTGCAACTTTCACGTTTTCGCAAGGATCCCGCCAACAAGGGCAAGGTGCTGGACACCGGTCTGTGGCGTTATACGCGGCATCCCAACTATTTTGGCAACTTCACACTGTGGTGGGGTTTTTACCTGATCGCACTGTCGGCCGGTGGCTGGTGGAGCATCGTTTCACCGTTGCTGATGAGCTTCCTGCTGCTGAAGGTATCCGGTGTCGCATTGCTGGAAAAAGATATCAGCGCGCGCAGACCCGAATATCAGCGCTACATCCGACGCACCAATGCGTTTTTCCCCGCTTCGCCGCGCCAGGACACAGGAGCAATTTGAGCCATGTTCAACAGAATCATTTTAACCATCATGTTAGTGGCACAGGCAGGTTTCGCTGTTGCGGCAGACCAGGCATGGCGCTTTCGGGTTTACCTCGATGACAAGGAAATCGGTTATCACGATTTTACGCTCGAGGAAGCTGGTAACCGGCAAAGACTGAAGAGTGAAGCCAGTTTTGAGTACCGCCTGCTGTTCGTGAAATTGTACGGCTATGAACATGAAAACACCGAGACCTGGAGCGGTAACTGCCTCACCGGTATCGAATCACGGACCGATGCCAATGGCAAACCCTACCGGGTCAGTGGGTCTATCGAGGGTGACCGGTTCGTGCTCAACGGTGCTTCAGGTGAGGTCGAACTGCCGTCATGCAGCATGAGCTTTGCCTATTGGAACCCGGTCTTCCTGCAACAGGAACGCCTGATCAATACACAAAACGGCGAGGTAGTGGATATCGAAGTCAGCGAACCCGAACGGGTTGAGCTCGAAGTGCGTGGCGTTATGCAGCCCGCCTGGCGTTACCAGCTGGGCGCCGGCGAGATGAAAATTGAACTTTGGTACTCGGAAGACCACGAGTGGCTTGCGCTGGAAACCGAAGCCAGCGGCGGACGCCGTCTTCGTTACCAGTTACTTTGAATATTGGAGAATCAGAATTGAAAAACTCTACTTCGCGCGGTCGTTTATGCAGCGCTTGCCTTCACCGTCTCGGCCTGTAGCCACGTGGAGCCATTGCAGACAGTCGGGCATGTCGACATCGAGCGCTTCATGGGTGATTGGTACGTGATCGCCAACATTCCGACGGCGATCGAGAAGGGTGCGCACAACGCGGTTGAATCCTACCGTCTGGATGATGACGGCAGTATCGCCACCACCTTTACATTCAGGGACGGCAGTTTCGATGGCGAGCCCAAAACTTACCAGCCACGGGGGTTCATACGGGATGATTCGAACGCCGTCTGGGGTATGCAGTTCGTCTGGCCGATCAAGGCCGACTACCGCATCATCTACCTCGATGAGGACTACACGGTCACCGTCATCGGCCGCAACAAGCGCGACTATGTCTGGATCATGGCGCGCGAGCCAAAGATCCCCGCGCAGGAATATGCCGGTCTGCTGGAGATGCTGAAAAGTCGTCGGTTACGACCCCGCTAAAATTCAGCTGGTGCCGCAAAAATGGTAGCAGTGGTGAAAAATTCCGCCTGGCGCCAATTGTGGGTCTCACTGTTGGCCTGGTTTGACAGCGCAGCTGTGGAATTGCCTGCAGACAGCCATGCCCGGCGTATCGACTGGTTGCGCACCGTGCCCTTCATCGCCATGCACCTGGCCTGCCTTGCGGTGATCTGGGTGGGCTGGAGCCCGGTCGCGGTCGGCATGGCTATTGCCCTGTACCTGCTGCGCATGTTTGCCATAACCGGTTTTTATCACCGCTATTTTTCACACCGGAGTTTCAAAACCTCGCGTGCGATACAGTTTATCTTTGCACTGATCGGCGCCGCCTCGGTGCAGCGTGGTCCGATCTGGTGGGCCGCGCATCACCGTCATCACCATGCGACCACCGAGCGTGAGGACGATCCGCATTCACCGGTACACCATGGTCTGTGGTGGAGCCATACCGGCTGGTTTCTTTCACGGGGACATTTCAGGGTTCACGCAGAACGGGTCCGTGACCTGCACCGCTTTCCGGAACTGCGCTTCCTGGACCGTTTCGATATCGCCGTACCGGTTCTGCTGGCCCTCGGCCTGTTGCTGACCGGCAGCTTTCTTGAAATTCATGCGCCGCAACTGGGCACCAGTGGTGGGCAGATGCTGGTGTGGGGTTTCTTTATTTCTACCGTGGTCCTGTACCACGGCACGTTCACGATCAATTCCCTGGCGCATCGCTGGGGCACAAGGCGTTATGCCACCGCTGATAACAGCCGCAACAATTTCTGGCTGGCCCTGCTGACGCTGGGTGAGGGCTGGCATAACAATCATCATCACTACCCGGTTTCGGTGAAGCAGGGTTTCTACTGGTGGGAAATCGATATGACCTATTACATTTTGCGCTTGCTGGCATCGCTGGGCCTGGTTTGGGATTTGAAGCCGGTGCCGGTCAAACACAGGGAATCCAACCGGCTCAACCCGTCACGCAGGAGACCTGGTCGATGAAGATTGCAGTCATCGGCACCGGTATTGCCGGCAATGTCGCGGCCTATCACCTGGCGCGTGAACACGACATCACCGTATTCGAGGCGGATGACCGCATCGGTGGTCATACCAACACGGTAGCGGTGGAACACGCCGGCCGGGACTATGCCATCGATACCGGCTTTATCGTTTTCAATGAACGCACCTATCCAAATTTCATCAAGTTGCTGGATGAACTGGGGGTCGCCTGGCAGGACAGCGACATGGGTTTCAGCGTGCGTAATGAGAAGACCGGGCTCGAGTACAACGGCTCGACCCTCAACTCGCTTTTCGCCCAGCGCAGTAACCTGTTGCGGCCGTCTTTCTACCGCATGATCAGTGATATCCTGCGTTTCAACCGCGACGCGCCGCGTCTGCTGCAACCGGCTTCATTCGATATATCGCTGGAAGCTTATTTGCAAGCCGGGAATTACTCACGCGAGTTCATCGATCATTTCATCATTCCAATGGGTGCGGCCATCTGGTCGGCCAAGCCGGCGGTCATGGGCAAAATGCCGGCGCGGTTTTTTGTCCGCTTCTTTCACAATCACGGCATGCTGAGCGTTAACGACCGGCCGGTGTGGCGGGTGATCAGGGGCGGTTCCAATACCTATGTCAAAAAACTGGTGGCAGGTCACCGCGAGCGTATCAGGCTGAATACGCCGGTCGAATCCGTGCAGCGCTTTAACAACCATGTTGAAGTGAAAGTCCGGGGCCAGCAAAGCGAACGTTTTGACCACGTTTTCATCGCCTGTCACGCTGACCAGGCCCTGAAAATACTGGCCAACCCGAGTTCCAGCGAAGCGCAGGTGCTTGGTAGTTTCCGTTACCAGCAGAACGAAGCCGTATTGCATACGGATGAAACCCTGATGCCAAAACGCCGGCTTGCCTGGGCCGCCTGGAACTACCACATTCCCGCCGCTGCGCAGGAGCGTGTCGCGCTGACCTATAACATGAATATCCTGCAGGGGATCAAGGCGCCGGTGCAGTTCTGCGTCACCCTCAACCATACGCAGGCGATCGACCCTGGGAAGATCATCCGGCGTGTCCAGTACAGCCACCCGGTGTTTACTCCGGAGGCGGTTGCGGCGCAAGGACAGCAGGTGTACATCAACGGTCCGCATCGCACCTGGTACTGCGGCGCCTACTGGCGCAACGGGTTTCACGAGGACGGCGTGGTCAGCGCGCTCAACGCACTGCAACATTTCAACAGCCAGGCAGAATATGAAAAGCGCGATTTTCTCCGGGCGGGTTAGACACCGGCGCATGCAGCCAACCGGTCACGAATTCGTGTACCGGTTGTTCATGGTGTACCTGGATCTTGCCGAGTTGGACCGCGTATTTGCGCGCCGCTGGTTCTGGTCCTGCAAGCGGGCTGCTCTGGCGCGCTTCAGAAGGGAAGACCACCTGGGTGATGCCGCCATGCCCCTTGATACCGCCGTGCGTGAACTGGTTTTGAACAAAACGGGCAGTTATCCGCAGGGGCCGGTCAGGTTGCTGACCAATCTCAGTTATTTTGGCTATTGCTTTAACCCGGTCAGCTTTTATTACTGTTTTGATGCCGCGGGTGAGCGGGTCGAGACCATCGTTGCCGAAGTCAACAATACGCCCTGGGGTGAACGCCACTGCTACGTGCTCGGTGAAGCCATGAACCAGGGAACGGGCTCACACAAACGCTATGCGCCGGTCAAAGAAATGCATGTTTCACCCTTTATGCCGATGGACGTGGAATATGACTGGCGATTTTCAAACCCGGCACAACACTTGAACGTGCACATGCAGAACACGTGCGACGGGCAGAAGGTATTTGATGCCACGCTGGAATTCGAACGCAGCGAAATATCAAGCGGGTCACTCGCCCGCGTGCTGCTGGTTTACCCGTTCATGACATTGAAAGTCATTGTTGCCATCCACTGGCAGGCGCTTCGCTTGTGGCTCAAGCGCGTGCCTGTTTACGACCATCCCGAAAAAAACAAGCTGATTAAGAGGAACGAGATATGATGAGTGAAAGGACACTGGCCTCCCCGCGGCATCTTGCCACCGGCACGAAAATCCGTGCACTGGACGCGCTGGCACGCCGTCTGGTGCTCAAACAGCTAGCCCGTTTGGAAACCGGTTGTCTGGTGCTGATTGATGGTGAAAGCAGAACCACTTTCGGTCAAGCCCAGGTGAGCGCTGAACTGACAGCCAGGATCGAGGTGCGTGACAATTCTTTCTACGCAGATATCGCTTTCGCCGGTTCCATCGGCGCCGGCGAAGCCTACATGCGCGGCGCGTGGCAGTGCGAGGACCTGGTCAGCCTGGTGCGTATCCTGCTGCGTAACCGGCATGTTCTGGATGACATGGAAAAAGGCACGGCGTGGTTTAAAACCTCCATACAGCGGATTTTGCACTGGGTCAACCGTAACACCCGCGAAGGCGCGCGGCGTAACATCGCCGCCCACTACGATCTTGGCAACGATTTTTTTGCCCTGTGGCTGGATGAATCGATGATGTATTCCTCGGCGATGTTCGAACACGCGGAGCAAAGCCTGGCCGATGCGCAGCGCAACCGACTCGACGTGGTTTGCAGGAAGCTGGAGCTTAAACCGGGAGATCACGTTATCGAGATAGGCACCGGCTGGGGCGGTTTTGCCATCCATGCCGCGCAAAACTACGGTTGCCGCGTAACCACCACGACCATTTCGAAAAGGCAGTACGAACTGGCATGGCGGCGTGTGCAGCAGGCGGGACTGCAGGAGCGTGTCGAATTGCTGCTCGAAGACTACCGGGACCTCGACGGAAGTTATGACAAGCTGGTCTCGATAGAGATGATCGAAGCGATTGGCAGCGACCAGTACGATACCTATTTCAGCCAGTGCAGCCGGCTGTTGAAACCCGGCGGGCGCATGCTGATCCAGGCCATTACCATCGCCGATACACAATATGACTATGCACAGAAGAATGTCGACTTTATCCAGCGTTATATCTTCCCGGGTAGCTGTTTGCCCAGCCTCGGGGTCATGACGGCGACCATCGCAAGGGTCAGTGACATGGTGGTCACCACCATCGAGGATATCGGCGAGGACTACGCGTTAACGCTCAACCACTGGCGACATAATTTCTTCGCCCGTATCGATGAAGTTATCGCGCTTGGCTACCCTGAGCAGTTTATCTGGATGTGGGAATTCTACCTTTGCTACTGTGAAGGCGGTTTTCTCGAAAAGGCGATCAGCGACGTACACCTGACGGCGGAAAAGCCCTTGCTGGCCAGGAGCCTGTCCGCTCAGAAATCCCTCGAATCGTAGGCCCAGTGCAAAAGCGCCTGGCGTTGCCTGGGACGGCACAGGAGGTCGCCCTTGATACAGTTCTTGCGGATCTGGGCAATGTGCCGGGTCATGGCCTTCCAGCGGCGGATCTGCCGTTCGTCATCCGCGTGCCTGCGACCCATGTAATAGCGACAGTACCATTGAAACCAGCCGCGTGGGTCATCGTCGTGGATCCAGCCTTTTTCACGCCAGTACGATAGCGGCTTCGAGGCCCTGACCTGGAAGAAATTCAGTTTCGCATTGTGACCGCCCGGACTCAGCTTGGCGTGTTCGAACCAGTCTGCGGGAAATTCCGCCGTGCAGTCCGTCATGTACTTGCCGCCAAAGACACCCATGGACAGCAACTTTTTCGGCGTCAGTTGCGGCTGGAAGCCAAAGCCGAAATTACTGCCAACCGCTTCGGAGCGTTCATAGACATACCCCTTCTGCATCAAATCATTGACGACTACAAACTCAGCCGAATCCCAGTTCATACAAGCCCTCCCTCGCGACGAAAACCGTTCATGACCAACCGCACCTGGCGAGCCTTTCAATGCGTGGTTGCAGCGTACCAAGAAGTATATCGTTTAACTACATCAAGTGCTCCGCCTGGTCGCCGTAATTCCCGCGGCGCATCCGATCAACAAGGCAACACTGACCAGTTGGGCAAATGTCAGGCGTCCCAGCACGAGGGCGTTGTCAGCGCGCAGAAATTCGATAAAAAACCGCAGCACGGCATAACTTCCCAGGGTTATCAGTACGGTGGTGCCGGGTAAGACCCAGCGGTTTTCCAGACGCCGCAAAATGAAGAGTAAGACACCTAGCAACACGAACTCATAAAGCTGTGTCGGATGAACGGGTAATGACCCGGATGCACCCGGATCGATCAGACCCAGCGCAAGGTGCTGGCGGTAGGCAAAACTTCCGGCTGGAAAACTCACCGCGCTGAACAGGTTTTCAACCGAAAGCCAGGGCAGGGTAAACACCTGCAGGTCGAGCCCCGGCGCGGGTAGATCAGCCAGTTGCGGCGGCATCCGAACCAGGTCACCCCAACAGCATCCCGCCATGAAACAGCCCAGCCTGATCAACATCAGGCAAGCCAGCGCCGGCAGCGCGAACAAGTCGAGCAATACGCGAAATGACAGCCTGGCCAGGCGGCTGTAAAGATACAGTGCGGGTATGGCAAATAACAACATTCCAAACACGCTCAAACGCGTATGGGTCGTGAGCAATGAGCCGGCGATTTCGACTTCGCCAGGGTTGAAAAGGGACAATAATTGCGCCCCAAGCACGCTCAGCGCAAACACAAGTGGCATGGCAAGATCGATATGCGAGGCATCGACGCCGGATTTTAGCGCCCGTTTACGCGTATAGAGCCAGCAACCGAGCAGACCAATGACCAGCATCAGGCCATAAGGTGTTATGAATGTCAGATTGCCAAAGCGGGGATACACGGCGTACCTGGACTACTGGCTATCCGAGATTCCGAAATTCTCGAGTAGTCGGGACAGGGCGTCCAAATCGCTTTCCGGGACCCGGTCAAGCCGCAGAGCATCTTCCACTCCGAAGAACCCGGGGTCGCGAATATGCCGGCGGATGATTTTCTCCGCCTCTTTGCGTGTTTTGACCTCGTTGAGACCATCAACCGCTTCATCAAAACCGTCCAGGTAAAAGCTATCAGCAGCACTCTTTCTGACCCGGAATACCCACCATTCTTTTGCAAGCATGGCTGGCAGGGTTTCTGACAGATTCTTTGATTCCCAGGTCATGAAGGTTTCACCCTTGATGCTGGTCAGCCAGCATTTATACAGACCCACGCTTTTCACTTTGAAACGGTCGGCATTGGCGGTGCTGAACCGTTCTTGCGACAAGTCTTCCGGCTCAGAACCGTCTTGCCCCGCTTCAGCAGACGCGCCGGGTTCGCTATCCGCAACACCGCCCAAGTCGATCAATGACATGAGCCAGGTACGTTTGTCGTAGGGGTCCAGCACCATGAGCATATGATCGCCATCGGCAGCGCTCAAGGTCCATACACCCGACATGGCCGGGTCAATATGACTTTTCTCAGGGTCGCCTACCGGCACCGGCAGACAGGCCAGCACACCCAGCAACACGGGGAGTAAAACCAGGGTCAGCAGCAGACCGGCGCCGGAGCGGCGTCTTTGCACGCTTGCCGTGCTGCCTGCAAAAAACAGTTTGATTCGCTTGATGACGGTTGGCGCGGGTTCGGTAGCCATGATGATCTCCACGGGGACATCTTTGCTGCAATGATGATACGTGGCTATATACTAAACCAGATTTCAGACAAGCTAACAATTCGACCCTGGTTTTCCTTATACTCGTTATTGCGTGAGTCGCATAAAATTGCCGTACGGTGCGGGATGCATCCCGGTCGCCGTGTTCTCAAACTTACAAGGGAAAAATGTATAAAAATGAGCATATTGAGTGACAAGTTTGCCAAACTGGGTGTGGCAAGTGCACCGGGACAGGAGTCATTGCAGCAGCATCGTTCGGTCGATCTGCGCGGCGAGAAACTCGAGGGCGTAGCGGTCGACTTTTCCCACGGGGATGTCAACGCATTTCCACCCATACCGGGGTCCTTGGATACCTTCGAGGCTGGCTTTCACGTCGGCGCAGAGCAGGCTTATACCTCTTACCGCGGCAAGCGGGCCATACGTCAAAGACTGGCGAAGAAACTGGCGGACTTTACCGGTGCGCCGATTGACCCCGACCGCGAAATCATCCTGACACCCGGGACCCAGGGCGCGCTGTTCCTGGCGATGGGTGCCAATATCGGCAGGGGCGACAAGGTCGCGATAGTCGAGCCGGATTACTTCGCCAACCGCAAACTGGTCGAGTTCTTCGATGCCGAACTGGTACCTGTACGGATGAATTACCTTGAAGACGGCAAGGGCAGCGGTCTGGACCTTGGCGCGCTGGAGGAGGCTTTCCGCTCCGGCGTCAGCCTGTTCCTGTTTTCCAATCCCAACAACCCGACCGGCGCGGTTTACGCGCGCCACGAAGTGACGGCCATCGCCAGGCTCGCGGAAAAGTATGCCGTTAATGTCATCGTTGACGAGTTGTATGCCCGCCAGATTTTCGAAGCGCATGAATACACGCACCTGCGTGGCCTGGGTTTGCTGGAGTCCGACAATCTCCTCACCATCATCGGTCCTTCCAAGACCGAGTCGATGAGCGGTTTCCGTCTCGGCGTGGCATTTGGCTCCGCCGCGATGATCGGGCGCATGGAGAAATTGCAGGCCATCGTATCGCTGCGCGCGGCCGGTTATTGCCAGGCCGTGCTGGCCAACTGGTTTTCGGAGCCCTCGGGCTGGATGGCGGAACGGGTCGCCAGGCACCAGGCCATCCGTGACGACATCTACAATGTGCTGCGTGCAGCCGACGGCTTCAACGTGCGTTTGCCCGAGGGGGGCAGTTACCTGTTCCCGACAATACCCAGAATTGACATCAACATTCTCGACTTCACCGCGGCCTTGCGCGTGCAGGCGGGTGTTATCGTCACACCCGGAACGGAATTCGGTCCGCAGTTTACCGACAGTTTCCGTATCAATTTCTCACAGGATCACCAGGCAGCGGTGGCGGCCATCCGGCGTACGATTGAAATCGTCAACCGCTACCGGGTTTAATTGACAGACGGAAAAAATACTTCAACGGGAGAAGACAATGGCCAGTATCGGTTTTTTGGGTTGTGGAAAAATTGGCAAGGCAATGGTGCGTCATCTGCAGGCCCACACCCATCACCGCGTTGCCTTTGTACATGATCCCCTGTTTCTGAACGACTGTGGGCTGGAAAGCCCGGTGGTGGCGCAGTTTGACGCAAGCATTTGCACTGCGGACCTGGTGGTGGAGTGCGCCACTGCCGATGTGCTGAAACAGAACTATGAGCACTATTGCCGGCAGGCGGACATGCTGGTGTTTTCGGTGACGGCCTTCAGCGACGACGCTTTTGAACGGCAGGCCTATGCCCTGTGCAAGGCGCATAAAACGCGTCTCTTCTTCCCGCACGGTGCGATCCTGGGCCTCGACGGCATTTTTGACGCCCGCGGTATTTTAAGCCGTGTCAGCATCGAAACGACCAAGAGTCCCGCCAGCCTCGGACGTGCAGACACCCAGCGAACCGTGGTCTACGAAGGCCCCACGCGGCAGGCCTGCCAGTTGTACCCGCGCAATGTCAACGTGCACGCCGAGGTCGCGCTGGCCGGACTTGGTTTTGACAGGACCCTCTCCAGGATCGTCTCGGATCCCGCGGTCAACACCAACGCACACACCATCATTGTTGAAGGTGACGGCATCAGTTTCCGCCTCGAGATCAGTTCGTTTTCAATGGGTGGCGTGACCGGCAGCTATACACCGGTTTCCGCCTGCGGCAGCCTGGACCGTATTCTCGGCGGAAATATGCCGTACCAGTTTGTCTAGGCAGACAGCTTCAGTCCTTGCCGGAACCCGTCCAGTGATCCACGATCACCGCCGCTGATATCTGGCCGAGTACATTGACGGCAGAACGCATCATGTCGGGGATACGGTCGATTCCGAGCATCAAGGCGAGACCCGCAAGCGGGACACCGACGGCATCTAAGGCAGGGGCCATCGTAACAATGCTGGAGGAGGGCACCGGCGCCACCGTCAGCGAGACGAGGAAGGTTGCCAGCATCGCTGCACCGATCATGGCGAGGGGTATCGGCACGTTGTAGAGCCAGGCCAGGAAGACGATTGCAGCCCCCTGGAAGAGCGCGCTGCCGGGCCGGTGCATCGAAGCCCCGAGTGGTATGAGCAGATCCGCGACGGTTGTTGAAACACCGAGATTTTCCGTGGTCTCTTCGAGTGTCACCGGGATCGCCGCAGCTGTGCTGGTGGTGGACGCGGCAACGGAGACGGCGCCGAGGGTTCCTCGCAGGTAGCGGATCGGGCCAATACCTGCCACGAAATACATGAACGGCAGGGTGATGACGGCCAGGAAGATCAGCAGTCCGAGCAACACGCAGACGATGAAGATGGCAAGTGACTGCAACAGGCTCCAGCCAAGTTCGGCCGTGACCGGCGCGGTCAGGCCAAATACACCGATCGGGGCTACATACAATATCCACCAGACCAGTTTGATCAGCGCCTTGCTGATGTCATCGGCGAAATTGATCAAGCGCTCGCGGCTTTCAACAGGCAGCGTGCCGGTGGCGGCAGCCACCAGCGCGGTAAACACGATCAACGGCAGAATTGCCCCGCTGCTCGCCGCGGCAAACGGATTGGCCGGCACCAGCGTGATGATGAAATCGACGATCCCCTGCATGTGCGGAACCTCGATGGCCGTTGTCTGCGGCATCGTGATTTCGCCGGCGAACTGCAAACCCGCTTTCATCGTCGCCATGCCGATGGCGATCGCCGGAACCAGGGTCAGCCAGTACCAGGCCAGTGTCAGGCCGCCGATACGACCGAGTTTGCGCGGGTCGCCGAGCCTGGCGATGCTGGTGAAGATGACCGTGACGATCAGCGGTATGACGATCATCCGGATCGCGTTCATGAAAATCACGCCAAATGGCGCAGATCCCTTCGCAACCGCCAGCAGCCATTCATTGCCTGTGGCCGCTGCGCCGAGACCGACGAGCAAGCCGAGGACGAGACCCGCAGCGATTGCGATATGCAGCATGATGTTGACTCCTCTTTTTTTTAAAGCTTTTTCAACGGATAACCCCGCTGCTAACAAAACCAGGTGATGGCATCGCTGCCAAGATACTGCTTTGCGAAGTCGATGACACGGATTTTTGCAACTACGTCACCGCTGACCCTGATCGCGAGCTTGGGGTTGTGCGTCATTTCATCCGGTTGCAGGAGACCGGAGCAGTAGGCGCCGGGGTCAAGAAAAATGACCTGCGGGAACTGCGATTCCAGTTGCATCCTGACCAACGGGAAGCAGGTACATGCGAGCACCGCGACATCCGTTTCTCCAATGGCCTGCTCGAGCGCAGCACTGAATATGGCATCCCCGCCATTTTCGCCGGTTTGGAAACGGGCGATTTTCCGTTCAAGTTCCGTCGCCCCGATGGTGCTGACGCGGGTTCCGGGCAAGGCGGAGGCGAGAATTTCCGGGTAAACCTGCTGCCTGGCGGTGAACTCCGTGCCGATGATCAGGACTTTGCTGCCGGCCAGGCGGGCGGTCTCGGCTTTGACCATCGCCGCAAAACAATCGACCATGGTAACGATATGTCTCAGGCTGGAGGACGGCTTGTTGGAGCGTGTCAGTTGCTGGTAGCGGATCGAAAGCGTATTGCAGGCGATGACCAGGGTGTCCGAGTGTTCCTCGGCAGTTCTCAGCCAACTTTCGA
The DNA here is from genome assembly GCA_963727635.1 of uncultured Gammaproteobacteria bacterium. GTDB lineage: Bacteria > Pseudomonadota > Gammaproteobacteria > Xanthomonadales > SZUA-36 > SZUA-36. The sequence continues at coordinate 834,042 of CAVSHP010000015.1, forward strand.
CCACCGCCGTAATTTCGCTGTCACTTTTCACCCCGATCGGGTTCACGGCGTAATCGGCCATAAAGACCGCGTTACCCGCGCTGCCCGAATTCCACATGGCCTTTATGACCGACAGGCCGCAAACACAGGTATCGGCAATGAAAACCGGCTTTGGGTCTGGCATGCTGCTAACGGTCTCTCTTGAGCACCTTTCCCGGGAACGCGCCGGTCCGGGTGTTGTTATCGATCACCGGCACGCCGTCGACGATCACGTAGGCAAAACCGGTCGCATACTGGTGGGGGTGTGCCCAGTCGTCATTATCATCCACCGTGTCGGGGTCAAAAATAACAATGTCGGCCAGCATGCCTTCCGCCAGTGTGCCCCTGTTTTTGAGACCGATGCGACTGGCGGGCAGGGCGGTCATCTTGTGGATGGCTTCCTCGAGGCTTAAAACGTGTTGTTCACGTACATAATTGCTCAATACCCTTGGGAAGGTTCCGTAGTTACGTAAGTGCGGAACATTCTTGCCAAACGTTACGGCCGAGCCATCGGAGGCGATGCTGGTGAATGGCGCCTGCATGATACGTTGTACATCCCCCTCATCCATCATGAAATAGATCGCCGAGCCTTCGCCGTCATAGAGGATGTCCATCGCCACCTCGGCGCCGTTTTCAACGGTGGGTTCAAAACCGTTCATCCGGGTGATCTCGGCCAGGGTCTTGCCGGCATATTCCGGGTGGGTTGAAAAGGAGGCCACCGTGATCCGCGACAGGTCGCCGGCGGCCCTTGCGCCGTTGAGTTTGCCGATGGTATCGGCCTTGATTCTGGCGCGTGTTTCGGGGTCATCCAGGCGGGCCTGGAAGTCCTCCCTGCTGCCGGCCCTCGCCCAGGCGGGCAACACGTTGGCAAGCCCGGTGCTGCCGGCGGTATAGGGGTACTCATCGACCATCACGTCCAGGCCTTCTTCCCTTGCAGCCTCGACCATGCCCAGGGTGATGGTGCTGTCGCCCCACATGCTGTTGTCCGCCACCTTGTAGTGGGAAATTTGCACGGGAATGTGCGCCTCGCGGCCAACCGTGATCGCCTCTTCGATCGCTTCGATGATCTTGTCGAACTCATTCCTCACGTGGGTTGCGTAGATGCCGCCTTCCTGACCTGCCACCCGCGCGAGCGCAACGACCTCGTCGGTTTCTGAATAGGTTCCGGGCAGGTAAATCAAGCCGGTAGACAGACCGAAAGCGCCATCATCCATCGCCTGCCGGACGAGTTCTTTCATCTGCCCCAGTTCCTCTGCCGTAGGCGCCCGGTTGTCATTGCCCATGACCTCGGCGCGCACGTCGTTGTGGCCGATCAGCATCCCGAGGTTGAGCGCGATACCGGTGTCTTCAACCGAACGGAAGTAGTCATCGAGGTGTACCGGTGAAATGCCGCAATTGCCTGCCAGCACCGTGGTGACCCCCTGGCGCAGGTAGTTCTCGATGCCGGGGTTTTCGCGGATGTTCCGGTCCGCGTGGGTGTGCAGGTCAATAAAGCCCGGCGTGACGGTCAGACCCTTTGCATTGATGACACGCCCGGCATCCGCGCCAGCGAGATCGCCGATTTTTACAATTTTTCCACCGGCAATCGCGATATCGCCCTGGTAGGCCGGCGCACCCGTGCCGTCAACGATGCTGCCGTTGCGGATCAACATGTCATAGGCAGGCGGTGCGACGCTGCAGGCGGACAAAACCATCATCGGGATCATCATTGCCAGGTACCTCGGAACCCCGGTTGTCATCATCCATCTCCAAAAAACTTCCTGGCAGATATCCTAATGACGCGAAGCCATTGGAACAAATAGCCATTTGACCATTCCCCATAGCTGTCGGCTATGTCGCCATTACATTTTTTCTGCCACCTCGACCGCGTGTGTCAGTGCCGCTGAATCTGCCCGCGGACTGCCCCTAACGGTGACTGCCGGGTGTACACGACCAGGTAGAGATTGCCGTCAAGCAGGTTGTCGACCTCGGCGTTCGGGATCGCCAGTGAGCCCTGCAGCGCATTGCCCAGCAGTGCGATGATCGGGCCGTTTTCAGTGGCTGCGCCGCGATGCACTTTTATGTCGATGATGTCCGGCTGATCCAGATCTGGAATTTGCAAGCGCGTAGTAAAGCGTCTGGACTGGCCGGTCAAAACGCAGTTCGCCGCTGGCTGTCTTTGCGTCGAGCACAAACGGGTAAACCAGTTGATCGCTCAGCAGCGATGGTGTCCTGGCCGGCGGCTGCCGCGGTTTGGCCAGTTGCTCCCAGGCGTAGGCAAGTGCCACCAGGCGGCCCTCCTCGTACGGTCTTGCGAGCAACTCGACACCGATAGGCAGACCATCGGGTGTAAAGCCTGCCGGTATCGATATCGCCGGCATACCCGAATGAGCAGCAATCCGGCACAGGCTGCCGTACTGGGGTTCGCCGACGTGTTGGGCCTTGACCCGCAGCGCCGGGTAGACCAGTGCGTCCAGCTTCTGCGTTGTCATGGCTTCAAGCAAAAGACGTGCAACTTCTGTGCGGCCCGCCAGAGCGTTGCGGTAATCGTCCGAGTCCTCATCGGTTTTGAGCGAGCGGCGGTAACGCTTCTCGAGCGCTGCATGGTAGTTGCCGGACGCCAGCACTTCTGAAAGGGATTTGACCGGTGCATTCGATTGCTCGAGGTAGCTCGCCAGGTCAGGCCCGAACTCGATGTCGATGACGCTGGTGTCGGCGAGTAACGCATCCAGGCCGTCGATGTTCAGTTCGACGATTTCGGCGCCATTATCCGCCATCACCTTGACGGCCTCCCGGACCACTTTTGATACCTCGCCAAATGGTGCTTGCGTATCGAGGTAACCCGTGAGCAAACCGAGGCGGGCGCCTTTCAGCGCGTCTTTTTGCAAAAATGCCGTATAGCTTTCAGGTACATGGCCGGCTGCCACGGCCGTCTGAGGGTCGGCCGGGTCCGGACCAACGGTCACATCCAGCACCGTCACCAGGTCGATCATGCTGCGCGCCAGCGGCCCGCCCACATCCTGCGTATGCGAAAGCGGAATGATGCCATCACGGCTGGACAGACCCTGGGTGACGCGTAATCCGAACAGGTTGTTTTGCGCGGCAGGGATACGGATTGATCCGCAGGTATCGCTACCCATGCCGACCGCGGCAAAGTTGGCCGCCACCCCGGCGGCAGTGCCGCCGCTTGAACCACCGGGATTCCTGCCGGGATCGTATGGATTCAGCGTCTGCCCGCCGAGTGAGCTGATTGTCTCGATGCCGCGCGCGAACTCGTGCATATTGGTCTTGCCGATAAACACCGCACCTGCTTCGCGCAGTTTGCGTACCTGGAAACCATCGTCGGGTGGCACAAAGCCGGTCAAGGCCACCGCACTGGCCGTGGTTGGCATGTCATGGGTGTCGTAATTGTCCTTCAGCAGGACCGGTATGCCGTGCAGGGGGCCACGGGGCCCCTTCTCAGCACGTTCACGATCGAGCGCTGCGGCCTCTTCGAGTGCACGTGGATTGATATAGATAACGGCATTGAGTTGCGGACCCTTGTGGTCAAACGCTTCGATGCGTTCGAGGTATTGCGCTACCAGTTCCCGCGAGGTCGTTTCACCATGCTGCATCGCCGCCTGCAATTCCGGAATCGTCAATTCGTAGGCATCGAAGCCCCGGGTTTGCGCGGGTAGGGCGGAGATGGGAAGCAGGGTTGCCATAAGAACCAATATGAGTCGGGTCATTTTTCAAGGATAGTGGAACTTGGCGATGGTCGCGAGCAAAAAGTATCCGGATAAGAAATATGAAGCCGAACAGGCCAAACCGGCACCCGAGCCGTCAATGGTGTTCACGCGCCTCGGTCGGTGAATGACCAAACCAGCCCTTGAACGCGCGCGAAAAGGAGCTGATGTCCGTATAGCCGAGGAGGAAAGCAATCTCCGTGATGTTGTAGTTCCGGTTCCTGATGTAGCGCCCGGCGAGGTCCGTCCGGACCTGTTCGAGCAAGGTGCGGAATGTCTCATTTTTTTCACGCAGCTTGCGGTGCAGTGTTCGCGTGCTCATGTGGAGCGCGCGCGCCAGGTCGTTTTCGGTGACACGGCCGGAGGGTAATTGTTCCGCCAACCGCATGCGGCTCTGATTGAGAATATTGTTCTGATTGAGTTTCAACAGATGTCGCCGGATAGACGCGTCGTGAAGCGCGACAAGTTCGGAGTTTGCGACGGGCAGGGGGATATCCGCCTGTTCGTTGCTGAAGGCCAGGGTGACTTCGGGCTGATCAAATTTGACGATCGGCCCGAAAAACTCCAGCCAGGGTTGCGGGTCAGGCGGCGCCGGTCTCCTCAGGTTGACTTCGAGGGGTTCGAGACCTGCGCCGAAATTCAACCGGCACATCGCCAGCAACTGGGCCTGGTGCAGATCGTCGAGTACTTCGCGGCAGGATTGCTCACGGATCGTTTGGTAGGCGACCTGGACGCGATCGGGCAACTCCCTTACCTGGATATTGGAATTTTCATCGAGCAAGGCCTGGAACCGTTCCAGGCGTTTGAGCGCGGAACGCAGATTGAAACTCACCAGCCAGGCGTGACCGAGCGCGCCGAAGTACGAGGGGTGCAAGGCGCGTGCTGTACGCACGCCGACTGCCGGATCCTTGACGAGCCTGGACACGCGTGCCAGCGCATTGTCGAAATCGGAAAAACTGACACGTTCAACGAGCAAGGTCTTTCTGTCCGGCCGGTAAAGCGAAGCATCGATGGCGGGACCCGGGTCGAGACCATAAGATTCGACCGTTCGCCACAGGATACCTAGTGCTGGGGCATACACCGTCAAATCATCAACTCCTGCTTTGGGAATGGCTCATTCTCGTTAAATAAATTGAAATCGTCAAACGGTTGACTCGATTTGCAATGCGGCCTGACCCGCAAATCGTTAGTCTGCGCCACCGCATCGGATCCGGTTCGCCGTACCCGGTGATTCCAAAAATCCGTCTACGGACACGCAGACGGAAACATCAAGAAACAGCTGAAACACGGGAGCAAAATTGTGAATAGATACATTCATAAGATTTTTCGCAGCGTAACGATTATCGCCTCAATCGCCTTCCTGGCGTCGGGCATGAGCGTCGCGCAGGCGAAGATGATGAAAAAGCAGAACCTTTTGGATCTGATGGCACACACCGATTCGATACTGATCGGCACGGTTACAAACAAAACGGACGGTTTCTACATGGGACTGCCCTATACCGAAATCACCCTGGATGTCGGTCAGAGCATCAAGGGTAATCCGGGTTCGAAGTACACCTTTCGCCAGTTTGGCCTGATCAAACCCAAATCCATGGGTGACGGCCGCGTCAACCTGATGGTCACCCCGGCTGGCTGGCCGACCTACGCCAAAGGCGAGCAGGTGATGTTGTTCCTGGCCAAACCGGCTTCTGAGACGGGCTTTCAGACCACCGCGGGCCTGACCCAGGGCAAGTTCACCATCCAGGGCAATCGTATTGCCAATGACACCGACAATGACGCCCTGTTTGATGGTGTGAAGATCACCGGAAAACTGAGTACGGCTCAGCAGGACCTGGTTAAACAGACCGGTGGGGCATTTCAAACACAGGCGTTTTTCAATTTGGTCAAGACCGCCGTCAATGAGAAATGGATCGAAAACGGAGTAATGACCAATGAAAAATAATTTTTTGAAAAAGTCCCTGGCTGCCGGTATTGCAGTTGCAGGTCTGACCAGCATCGCGGCGCAGGCCTACGGCCCGCTGTATATTTTTGATTATGCCACCGGCACACCCTATCGCTGGGATGTAAGCAATCCGGTACCGGTCTATACCGACGGTGGAAACTTCGCTTCCGGCACGGTATCACTTTATGTAGATACGCCGGAAACCTGCAACGAGGCCGATGGCTGGAATTGTGGTCACTACGAAGATTCTTATGTCGAGTTCACCAACGAGCAGGGTGTGGCCCGCGTTGAAGACGCACTGGCTTCCTGGTCCGCCGTTCCAACTTCCACCTTCCAGGCCGAGCGTGTTGGCAGTTTTGCAGACATCGGTATTGGTGGTGATGATGGTGATATCACCGGCGCCCCTGAAGAATTCAGCACCGATGAAAATGGCAATACCATTCACGAAATCATCGGAACCGATAACGGCGGCGGCGTCCACGTGGTGTTTGACGAAGACGGTTCGGTCATGGCCAACGTCCTGGGTGCGCCCTACGGTGTACTGGGTGTTGCCTCGCCGGAATGGGCTGACGAGACGACCGGCACCATTACCGAAGGCTGGGTCGTCATCGGCGGCGCTAACACCTACTACAATGATACCGACCTGCAGCAGATGGCCGGCGTTATCACGCACGAACTGGGTCACTCCTTCAACCTGGCGCATACCCAGACCAATGGTCACGTGGTGTTGTACGAAAATCAGGCCGTGGTGACAACGGGTCCGGTTGACTGCTCCGCCCACTGGGCCGTGGGTGGCGACTACCGGTTGCCGTTTCCCCAGGACACGGTTCCTACGGCAGAAGACGTAGCCGTGATGTATCCGTACATCAACACGGATCCGAACGAGTGGGCCAATTCAACGGGCGAGTACCAGGCAACGGTCAACACGGCCGAAGATTTTGCTGGCATATCTACGCTTTACCCCGCAGCAAACTTTGCCTCGGATAGCGGCTCCATCTCGGGCTCCGTCACCTATCCGTTCAGCACGAATGGAATCATCGGTATCAATATCGTTGCGCGTAACATCGACAACCCCTTCGAAGACGCCATCACCGTGATGAGCGGTGACTGGAACGACGGTGTTCCCGGTGCTGCCCAGGGTGCAGGTGAATTCACCATGCATGGCCTGACACCCGGTGCCCGGTATGTCGTTTCCGTGGAGAACATCTTCGCCGGCGGTTTTCCGACGCCAACGATGTTTTTGCCCGGACCGACGGAGTATTACAACGGCGCCGGTGAGAGCGACAACGCTGCTACCGACGACGCCTGCGACTACGAGGAAATCGTGGTGGCCGCCGGTGCAACCCGCACGGGTGTCGATATTCATGTCAACGGTATGAAGAAGACCCCCAGGCTGGAGATCAACCCCGCACCCGATGCCAACAATATCACCGAGAGTGGCCAGACCATGGGTGGCACCGTTGTCAACTGGTATGGTGATGCGCTGAGCTGGTTGTACGATGCCGGGCGTGATGAATATACCCTTTTGCCGATGGGCGGCATCACGATGAGTGACAATGGTTCGGTGGTTGCCGGTCGTGTCTTCTACCAGAACCAGTATCTTCCGGCGCGCATGGTACCCGGCAAGAAAATCGAAATCATCCCCACCCCGGGTAATAATGCCTGTGATGAGGGTGGTGGCTACGATGACTACTACAACAACTTTGCGATCTCACCGGATGGCAGCATCATGGGTGGATTCCTGTACAACTGCGACAATATCGAAGGACAGCGTAACTTTGTCGCCGTCCGCTGCAACCTACAGTGACAAAGATGGCTGGACGATACTCAACGACCACTATGACAATCAGAGTTCACGCGTTGACGGTATAGCCAACGACGGCACCGCAGTTGGCTGGTCTGAACAAGAGACTGGCTGGTGGGAAGGCCGCATCTGGAAAGACGGTGTCGAAACCAGCATGAAGGACGTTGCACCGGCGAACTTCACTGAAGTCGGCCAGGCGATGGCCGTGACCTCCGACGGCTCAATGGTCATCGGTATCGACGCCCTGAACGAGTTCTATAACGCGCGTGGTTATACCTATAACACCCGTACGTCCGAGTTCAAAATCCTGGATATCTACGAGGAATGTTCGCCGTGGGATTGGTTCTGCTTTGGTGAAAATCCATTCAACCCGTATGACATCTCGGATGAAGGTACGATCGTCGGCGCCATCAGCGGCGGGTCCTCGAGTGCGATGATGGTGAATGACGTGCTTGGCACCCAGAAGCTGGTTGATTTCCTCAAGGCGCAGGGTGTGATCAACGCAACCGACCTGGGAATTGCCTCCGCTGCACGAAAGATCTCGAGCAACGGCAGGCATATCACCGGCTGGACCGCAACTGACTATCAAACGGTCAGCTTCAGCCTGACGTTCGATCAGCTTTGGGTTTGCCGCAACGGTAAATCAATGCAGGTTGGTTATCCGACCGGCGTTGCTTCACAGTTGAAGAAGGGTGCGACCCTGGGCATGTGCGAGGCGGATCTGCCGCTGCAGTACAAGTCCAACTACTAAACCTGGTCTGCAGTCAGATCAAGAAGGCGGCTCATCGGAGCCGCCTTTTTTTTGCTCGCGAAAACGAGTTGCGTAAGTGCTTTTTATTTTAGTGCAATGGCTCAAAGCACCTGGATGCCCGGCATGAATAAATTGATCAAACCAGGCAGATATACATTGTATTTGCGCAAGCTTGCTTTTATGTTTAGGCCTGCAAAAAAACTTGAAGAATCATCATGAGGGATAATCAATCCGCCGTCGGCTTCGCCGGCTTTCCGCGTGTTTTCTGGATTGCCAATTCAGTCGAATTGCTGGAGCGGGCCGCCTACTACGGCGTGTTCATTGTCATCACTTTGTATTTATCGAGAATCCTTGGTTTTAACGATGTCCAGGCCGCCTGGCTCGCCGGCGGGTTTTCGGCGGGTCTGTATCTTCTGCCAACATTTTCCGGCGCATTGGCTGACAAAATAGGTTTTCGCAAGGCCCTGTTGCTGGCTTTTGCCCTGCTCAGTATCGGTTATCTCAGCCTGGCGTTGTTGCCGTTGGCGCTGGAACAGCACGGACTCGTCGAGTATGGCCGACAGGTCACATTTACCGGTCTGCAGCAGGCGGCTGTGCGTTGGTCAATCGTACCTATCATGGTCGTCATCATGATTGGCGGTTCCTTCATCAAGGCGGTGATCACCGGCACGGTGGCGACCTCGACCACCGAAGCGAATCGTGCGAAGGGTTTTTCAATCTTCTACATGATGGTCAACGTCGGTGCGTTTTCCGGCAAGACGATCGTCAAACCATTGCGTGAATCGATGGGTGACCTGGGTCTGATCAACCTGAATTACTTTGCCGCGGGTATGACCTTGCTGGCATTTGTCAGTATCTTCCTGTTCTTCAGAAATGCAGAGCGAACAACCCAGGGCAAAACGTTGCAGCAGATCTTGCAGGCACTGTGGCGGGTGCTGACCAATGGCCGTCTGATCACATTGATCCTGATCATTACCGGTTTCTGGATGGTGCAGCACCAACTCTATGCGACGATGCCCAAGTACGTTTTGAGAATGGCAGGCGAGGGCGCATCACCTTCCTGGTACGCCAATGTCAATCCCCTCGTGGTGGTCCTGACCGTCGCTCTCGTCACCTCGATGATGAGACGGAAAAGTGCGTTGTTTTCGATGACAACGGGTATGTTTATCATGCCGGTTTCGGCACTGGCTATGGCCAGTGGCAACCTGATTCATGGCAATGTCGACCTGGGATTCATGAGCGTTCATCCGATTGCGCTGATGATGATCGTCGGCATCGTCTTCCAGGGGTTGGCGGAATCATTCATATCGCCGCGTTTCCTGGAGTTCTTTTCACTGCAGGCGCCAAAGGGCGAAGAGGCGATGTACCTTGGGTTTTCACACCTGCACTCGTTTATCAGTTCCATCCTGGGCTTTGGCCTGTCGGGCTATTTGCTGGATGCCTTTTGCCCCGATCCGCGAAAATTCACCAGTCACGAGGCATGGCAGGCAGCGGCGGCAAATGCGCATTACATCTGGTACATTTTTGCGGCAATTGCGTTGTTCGCGGCCGTTGCGCTGATCATTTATGGTCGTGTTATTCGTTACCTGGATGAAAAAAACGCGCCCGGAAATGTTTTGGAAGCTGAATTGGCAAGTGAACTCATTTAGGATCAGGCCACGCCGATGAAATGGGGCCGGTGAGAAACGATAACATTCTAATAACCTTCAGGAAGTCTACAAATGCATGAAATCGTAGCAAGCATAAATTCTTACGTCTGGAGCAGTGCCCTGGTCTATCTGTGCCTGGGAGCCGGACTGTTTTTTTCAATCCAGACACGTTTCGCGCAAGTCAGGCTGTTCAAGGAAATGCTGCGCCTGCTGATGAGGGGCAAGGCGTCGGCTGAGGGTATTTCGACTTTCCAGGCACTGGCGGTTTCGCTTTCCGGTCGCGTGGGTACCGGCAACATCGCCGGGGTCGCCGCCGCGATCGGGTTTGGCGGGCCGGGTGCGGTTTTCTGGATGTGGATGGTGGCGTTCCTGGGTGCATCCACTGCCTATGTCGAGGCGGCACTGGGTCAGATTTACAAGGAAGTGGACGAGGGGCAATACCGGGGCGGACCGGCGTTCTATTTTGAAAAAGCCCTGGGGCAGAAATGGTATGCATGGATTTTCGCCATGTCCACGGTGCTGGCAACGGGGTTCCTGTTGCCGGGTGTGCAGGCCAACGCCATTGGCAATGCAACCGATATGGCCCTCGGTGGCGGCGCGTTGATCCATAGCCCGTTTGGCGAGGTCAGCCAGGTCAAGCTGGCCGTCGGCGGCGCCATCGTGCTGTTGCTTGGCATTATCATTTTCGGCGGCGTAAAGCGTATCGCACATTTTACCCAGTTTGTGGTGCCGCTCATGGCGCTGGGCTATATCATCAGCGCCCTGGTGATCATCGGTATGAACATCAGCGCCGTACCGGGTATTTTCGCCATGATCATCCACGATGCTTTCACACCGATGGCCGGTTTCGGGGCAGCGATAGGCTGGGGTGTAAAACGCGGCGTCTATTCGAACGAGGCGGGGCAGGGCACTGCGCCGCATGCCGCCGCTGCCGCCGAGGTCGAGCACCCCGCCCAACAGGGCCTGGTGCAGGCTTTTTCCGTGTACGTGGATACGCTGATGGTCTGCAGCGCGACCGCTTTCATGATCCTGATCACGGGCGCCTACCACGTCACGGGCGTTGAAGGCGCGGTTTCAGGCGGCACGCTGGCGATGACCGTTGACCCCAACAGCCCGGCGTTCACCCAGCTTGCTGTTGAAAGCGTGGCAGCGGGATTGGGTGGGCCTTTTGTCGCCATTGCGTTGTTCTTTTTTGCCTTTACCACGCTGCTGGCCTATTACTACATCGCCGAAACCAACGTGGCGTATATCAAGAGGACCTTTAACATTCCCGGCCTGATGATCCTACTCAAATTAGGGCTGATGACCGCTGCATTTTACGGCACCATCAGGACCGCCAGCCTGGCCTGGGCCCTCGGCGATATTGGTGTCGGCCTGATGGCCTGGCTGAATATCGTCGGTATCCTGATCATATTCCTGGCTGCAAAACCCGCGATCAAGGCTTTGCGCGACTACGAGGCCCAAAAAGCTGCCGGCGTCGAAAAATACCACTTTGATCCGCAGGCGCTGGGTATCAAAAATGCTGAGTTCTGGGAACAGAGAATTGAGCAGGAAAAACATAAAACAGACTGAGCTTTATTGATCACAGGACCCAGGTTGGTATGGGCTTGGCAACTGTTGCCGGGCAGGAGTCATTTACAACGGTTTTTCCTCGCTGGCAATAACGGCATTGGTGTCCAGTGGTGATAGCACCTGCACCACCAAATCCCGCAGCCAGCGATGTGCAGGATGGCCCGTATTGCGCATGTGCCAGGTCATGCAGATCATAACTCGATCGATGCTCATCGGCGCCGAATAGATTTCCAGGCCCAGCCGCGGCGCCATCTCAAGTGCAAGCGGTTCCGGCATCAGGGCGACCAGGTCACTGCCGGATACCGTGTTACAGATACCGCTGAATGCCGGCATGGTCATGACCACACGCCGTTCCCGCCCGATGCGTGAAAGGAAAGCATCGCCCATTGCCCTAATTTTGCCCTCGGGCGAGAACACGACGTGACCAAGATCGCAGAAAAGGTCGATCGGGATCGTATCGCCAGGCGCCAGACCCGCCTGTTCGAGCCGTGGGTGACCCGTGCGTGCGATCACCATGAACCGGGATTGAAATACCGGCGTGGCATCCACCCAACCGGGGAATTCTCCCATCGGTATGAGCGCCAGATCAACTTCGTGATCTTGCAGTATCGCAATGTGATTGGCCGGTTCCAGTTCTACCAGTTGCACCCGGATTTTGGGTGCCAGGCGATTGAGCAGTGGGGCAAGGGGTGGCATCAGCATTTCTGCAAAAAAATCCGAGCCCGCGATCTTGAAATTCAGTTCGGCTTTGAGCGGAGCGAATTCTCCGGGTCCCGCCAACAACTCAAATAACTCATCCAGGTGGTGCCGCAACGGTAGCTCGAGCGACCTGGCGTAACTGGTGGCCACCAGACCTTGCCCCTGGCGTACGAATAACGGGTCATCCAGGGCCTGCCGCAGCCGCCTCAGCGCGGCGGACACCGCCGGTTGCGAAAGTCGCAGACGTTCGCCCGCCCTGATGGTTGATTGCTCGCGCAAAAGTGCGTCCAGCACGCGGAGCAGATTCAGGTCAAAACTTAATATATTCATAAAACAAATATATCATATAGAAACAATTCATTATTAATATTTATATGGCTATGCCAAGCTTGCCGCAACAACAACGGCTTGTGGAGGCCAACATGAATCACCCTTCGTTAATTTCATCCGGTATCGCACTGGCCCTTTGCATTGTAACGACTGTAAGCAGTGCCGACGCCGCAACGGGATTCAGCGGTCCGCTGTTCGGCCTGGCCACCGCACCGAACGGCGACCTGCTGGTTGCCGACACCGGAGCCGGTGTGATTGAACTCGATGGCAAGCAGCAATTGTTACCGCCATTGCCCGGCATCACCGACATCAGTCCCATCGGCGCTGGTTCCTTCTGGGTTACCCGCACCGGTACCGATCCTGCCAACGACACCGGTCAGGGTCTGTATCGCGTCTCCAAGGGCAGGATTCGCCTCGTCGCCGACCTTTTTGCATTTGAGCAATTGAATGACCCGCACCCTGCGGACAGCCCGGAATCGAACCCGTTTGACGTACAGTCGCTTGATGGTGAAACGGCCCTGGTGGCGGATGCCGCGGCCAACGATTTGTTGCGGGTGAATAATGAAGGTCTTGTAGAGGTGTTGGCGGTATTTCCGAATGCGCTGGTATCCACCGACAACATCAAGTCATTGCTCGGTTGTCCGGCAGGTCCGCCGGATATTTGTTTTCTGCCCGCTATGATTCCCGCCCAGCCCGTACCCACATCCATCGCAATAGGCCCGGACGGCTGGTACTACGTTGGCGAACTGAAAGGCTTTCCCGCACCCACCGGCGCATCCCGTATCTGGCGCGTTGCGCCGTGGGCCTCATGGGCCGACTGCGGTACCAGTGCGGACTGCGAGCTCGTATTCGATGGCGGGTTCACATCGATCATCGACCTCGCGTTCGGCCCGGAAGGTCTGCTGTATGTGGTGGAACTCGACGAGGCCAGCTGGTTTGCCGGCGAGGTGCTGAACAGCCCGACCACCGGTACGATCAACGCCTGCGACATCGACACGTTGACCTGTATCGAGGTCGAAACCAGCCTGGTGCTGCCGACAGCTATCACTTTCGGCAAGGATGGCACGCTATGGTCGACCGAGTTCGCAGTCGTCCCGCCGCTGGCGAGGGTGGTGGCAGTTCCCTGAGCATAACCAGCCTGTGCGAACCGGAAGCCAGCGGTTTCCGGTCGGAGTAAAAAGTCAGGAAACCCATCAACGGCCTTGGCGAGCAGATCGGCTGTCCCCGCGACGGTATTCGCGAGGATGGCATTGAGCTTTTTGATGTCGCCGTTGTATTTTTTAACATTGACTGAATTATTTGGTAAAGCTTTAACAGGATCGCCAGTCTTGATCTGATACTCCCATAGCGTATATTGCAATTTATTCTGCAATCAACATCGGAAAACAGGATGGCTGTAAAAACCTGGGTAAAAAAAATTATCATTGCCGTCCTGGTCGCAGAACTCGCCTATGTCGTTTCGTTCAACCTGGTTTTACAGTTGCCGCTAACCCGGACATGGCTCAACCAGATCAAACCCGACAAGTTCTACATCAGCTGGGAAAGCGCCTGGACCCCGTACCCGTTTCGTTTTTATTTTCGCAATGCTTCAGGTAACGGCCAGTCCAGGTCGCAGCAATGGGAATTTGAAACGCAGGCCGTTTCGGCATCCATCGATGTACTGCCGCTTTTTTCCAAACGGATATGGATCAATCATGTACGCCTGGCGGATACCCGCTATTACCAGCGACCCAGGTTGAAAACCGACAGGGACTACACTGCACTGATCCCGTTCTATCCGCCGATCAGCGGACGTGAAATTGCGGACGCGGACACTACGCCAAAGAATACGAAAGAACCCTGGCACGTTGACATTGAAGATATCAGGCTTGACGGGCAGTACCGCTACTGGGTCCACCGGTTCCGGGGTGAGGCCCGTGGCACGTTGCGGGCCGATCTCGATGCGGTCACACGTGGTGGTTTGTTTTCAATGCGCGTTACGCAATTCAAACTCGAACTTGACCGGCAGTTTTCCGGTGAGTCGCTGGAATTGTTCCGGCATGGTGTGATTTCCGGTGACCTGGAGTTCACACCTTTTATACCCAGGGAAAACAAGGGGATCAGGGTATTACGCTACCTGTTGATCGATGCTGACCTGGGTATCGATTTGAACAGCCTTGATCTGATTGAACCATTTACGCGTAAATTCAAACACCTGCAGATAGACGGGACGGGGTTTATTGACGGTCATTTGCATATGGAGGAGGGCAAGGTACTCGCTGGTACCGATCTTTCGGTCGATGCTGAAAATCTCAAAGTGAACCTGCTTTCGCACAATATAAACGGCAATGGCGCGCTACGGATGAAGGTTGACCGGGATCCCGGAAACAAACTTGACCTCAATGTCCGCTACGACGACATGGTGGTCGGGCAGATTGGCGGAGACGAGCTTCTGACCGGTCATGGGTTGGTGCTCAACGGAAGTTCGGACAACGAACTGATACGAGCCACGGATGACGGTGCGACCCCAGAACAATCCGGGCTTAAAAATAAATTAAAACCACTTGAGCTCGAGTTGATAATACCCACTGCACGCGTTGCTGATATGTCGGTATTCAATTATTACATTCCGCCCGGTGCTCCCGCGTCGTTTACCAGTGGAACCGCTGAGCTGGAAGCGAATATTTCGCTAAAACGGGGGGGCGCTGATGGGTTCCTGAGACTCAACGCCAGGGATATGCAGGCGCAGGTTGATGAGCAATCGATCCATGCCGACTTCAGTGCCGACATTTCGGTGGTGGACGGTGCGCTCGGTGAGATGATGCTTGATATCGGCGGGTCCGAGCTACGTCTTGATAATGTCAAGGTAATCGGCGAAGCAGAAAGTTTTAACCAGAAGAACTGGGCCACCACGCTGACGTTGACGCGCGCGCAAACGATCCTGACCAATCCGTTTCGACTGAAGGCAGAAGCGGCTTTGCATATGACCGATTCGAGACCGATCGTGGCGATGCTGGGGAATCAGAAAAACAGGCCCAGGTGGGCAAAAAAGATGCTCACGATCGAAGATGTCAATGGCACCATGACGTTGGATTTTGTCAACCCAAGGCTGACCATTCCAACTGCATCCATGGACTCGAACAATATCGAGCTGGGCGCCAAGGGGGTCATCGACAAAGACCAGCGTAACGGTGTCATTTATGCGCGCTATAAAAAACTGGATATCATCGTAAAAATTGCCGACGGTAAAAGGAATATCGATCTGCTCCGGGCCAGGCGCAAGTTTGATGAGTATCTACTTCCCGTTGAGATTAAATAGATATTCGCATAAGTAAGTGAGGCAAAAAGTCCCCTGGAGAGAGTTATGGGGGAAGGCAATATGGACAGCTTACAGGCCGAATCTATACATTATCACGTTGCCACCGGACTGCACGCCAGCCGGGCATGCGCTTAATTCTCGCCAATTCCAAGGACCAACCAGTTTAGCCACTTGTGCGGCTAGCTTGCTCCGGTCCGGGACCGATTGGCATTTCCGTTGAACCGACGATTGTCAATTGCGCCTGGTGTACAGGCCGTCGAAACTGATGGTCCACTCCTGTCCATCCATTGAATCTTCAATTAATTGCCTCACGGTGCCATCCGGGTTTGGCGTGAAGGTCATTCGCCTGAATTTGGACTTGCCGTTCGTATCACCGAATCCGTTCGCCTCGAATCGCATCTCGCCTGCCACCAGGCTCCCCACGTAATGCGTGATTACGCCACTATCTGATGTCCACACCTGATGCCATTGTCTGGTTGCAGGATCATAAAAATTGACGCTCGTGCCATGGTTGCCAGAAGCACTCGTCCATGATTCGCGTACCACGCAACCTTCCAGATCCCGGGTCACCTGGTTCTCCCCGATAACCTGGTCTTGCGGACTCGTCACTTGCCACTCGCCGAGCCAGAAATCAAACTGCGCAGCTTCAATGCTCGATCTGCACGGGAATCTTGCCTTTTCCGCCTTTTGCAGCAGTGCTGTGTAACGTTCGTCACCAACCAGTTCCGGTACACCGCCAATCTGTGACAGCACACCAAATACCATTGGGTTCAACTCATACGCTTTTTGCAACCGTGCTACGGCATCATCCAGATGACCCTGTGCCGCCGCTATCTGGGCCATCCGCATCAAGGCGCCCGCAGGCTGAAAATTCAAATCGATAGCGTGCTGGAATGCGTCGAGCGCGGCATCGTACTGTTTCTGATCCTGAAAGGCGCGGGCCCCGGCATACCATTCCATGCCGCTCGACGGTGTTGCCGATTCGGCGAATGATGACTGAGACAGCAAAGTGAGGATTATGAGTACTGTGAATCGTAGCAAGGGTTTCATGTGTGACTCCGGTGTTTACCTACAGTATAGAGCCATGATGACGGGCGATCAGTTGACGGGATCATGTCTTGCGACGACTGGAACCTTGCATGGGATCAAGTGTCTCGCAAGGCGGAATCCTGGTTGATACCAGGTTGCCTGGTATGACTGTCAGGTTCGTATCAAATCAATAACCCCGGATCTCCAACACCTTCGTCGCCCCTGCTAGCGGGCCTTATTCTGCCGGTTCACTGGCTGATTTGGACATTGTCGTACTCTTTTAACCATGCCTTGTTATTCAGCGGGCCAATTTTTCGCACTCATTGATTTCGGTGTGAAGGGCGCCATGATTTTAAATATCGCGAGCATCAACCTGGCGCCGAAGGTGACTTTGCCGGTTTCAACAAAGGCTTTGAAATTCTTAACGATGAACATCGCACCATCAGCCATCGATTTCTCACTCCTGGAGCCAGCGAGAATATTCTCGGTGATGAGACAGAACTCGGTGCCGCCATCACGCTCCTTTAGCGTATACGTGACCGTCGAGGCCGGATCTTCAAGTGACGTAAGGCGGAAGCTGTGGACCAGCCGGTGCGGAGGCTCCATTTCAAGGATTTCGCCAATCACGGCAACCGTCTTGCCGCCGTTGGATAGCATACGGTAGGTGTTGCCGGGCGCCATGCGCTTTGCGTCCCAACTCGAATTCCAAAAAAAAGGGCGGGGTGACGTTGTCTTTATCAGTTCCGACCAGACAGTCTCGATCGGCGCGTTGATAAACACTTTATATATTTCTCGATCAGCGAAGGTTTTGTTTGGCATTACTTGGCTCCTGTCTTTTTGTCTTTCGTGTCGTTGCGCGAGCGTATTTCTGCGAGGTACTTGATTCGAATCAGTTTGTCGCTCCAGTAGGCGCTGTATTCGGTCGTCCAGCGATCGTGGATCAGCTGAATGGGAACCGCATTGAAATATAGCCGACGTGTGCGGCCGTCCTTTTGGGACACGATGAGGCCGCTCTGCTCAAGTACGCCCAGGTGCTTCATCACCGCGATTCGACTGACATCGAACTTGCTGGCAAGGGCGCCGACGCCGATCCCGGGACAATCTTTAACCAAATCGAGCATACGTCTGCGGCTTGCGTGGGCCAGCGCCTGGAATACCGCATCCATGTAGTTATCATCTGACATGTAACTATATGGTTACCTATTATGCGATCCCTGTCAAGTGGCCGGTTGTGAGAGCATGTTTGACCTTGTTCCGAGTGGATACATGCCGCGGTGAGGAGACACTCTGATTGGCCCGAACGCTGGTTTTTCACCGGCGCGGGTTTGGCCCATTTTTTTCTTAACCAGGTAAATTGATCACCACCATCAGCGTTTACCTCATTTTCGCCGGCCAGGGGAGAACTACAATGTTGACGTTATCATCGATATCCCGATTAAATAGAAGCTGCGTGCCGTCCGGGGAGACGTCGGCTCTGGCGTCGTTTCCGGGGCCGAATGTAATCTGTTCCTTTGACGAGCCGTCAGGTCGAATCCGAAACAGTTTAAACAGACCGTCTACCTCTGATGCATAAACAATCCATTCACCGTCGGGGTACCAGGTCGGATAGCCATCATAAATACCCTGGTTATTCGTCAAACGCGTCAATTTCTTCGTTTTGAGGTCGAGCAGGTAAATCTCGCCGTTTTTTTCATCGTTATCCTGCCACTTATCGAAAACAATGTGCGTTCCATCGGGTGACATTTGCGCGTAACTGTTGAGTTCTTCATCCCTGAGTAACTCCACCTGATCGGTACCGTCCCGATTCATGGCCCAAATTGAATAGATTCTCACTCCCTTCTCCACCTGGGAGTTAAAAATAATGCGCTTGCTATCGGGAGACCAATAGGGATGAATCTCAGCGGTATCATTAAACGTGAGTTGAGTCTGCTCTGACCCGTCCGGGTGCATGACAAACACCTCAAAATCACCATCACGGTCGGAGATGAAGGCGATGTACTTCCCGTCCGGAGACCAGCACGGCATTCGATCCAGGTAGTCATTGTTTGTAAGTTGGGTAACATTGCCACCGTTATCTGTAATTCCCGCGGTATCCATCATATAAATTTCCCAGTTCCCGGAGACATTGCTCTCATACAGAATACGCGTGCCATCGGGTGACCAATTGGGATAAGAGAACCTGGGAAACGTCAATCTAGCCGGTTCAGCCGCTAAGACTGATACGGACAGCAGAAGTCCAACGAGGATGAAAATTGAACTTTGGATTTTGATAGCTCATTGACTGGCCTCCCGAAAATTGTCGTTTGTTTCCCGGCTGTTTCGATGGAGCCGGGCTACAGTTCAAAGTTAACAGGCCCTAGTACGAGTGAAATTTTGGCTTCTTTGGTCGCCGAATCCTGGCCTCGTTGTTTTGATAGAGCATCTTTCTTTTTATCACCTAAATACCCGGAAACTAAGCCGGTTTAGATGAGGGCATTATTTATCGGGACGAGTGGAGTATTTGCAGATGGTTGCACACAGAACCGGCCAGACCCCGACAGAACAGGGAGAGGGCAAAAAGTTATGGGATCAGAAGTTATCAGCCAGAGACGTTTACATAAAAAGTGAAGCCAGCCACGTCCTGATAGGATAAAAAAGGTGGGTGTTCAAGCCTTTTCCTGCAACTTGAGAATCCCGGTTCAGGTTTTACCCTGGATGTACTTTCGATTCAGGCTCATGGCCAGCGCGCTCAGGCCTATCAGGAGGAAGCCCAGGATGATCAGACCGAACGCGTTGGCAAGGCTTTCGCGGAAGTAATAACCTGTAAAACCCATGAGCGCGATGACGCTGGAGAATAGAAGTGTCCGGCTGCGAACGACGGTGCCGAGGTACATGAATGCAGCGGCAATACCAAAATAAAATAGTTCGATGGCCGAGCCTTCCAGCACATCGAAGGCGCCGTAGAGGAAGAATACTGACCCGGCAAAGTACCAGAACGGTGTGATCACCTGGTGCTCCGTCTTGTCGATGGCGTAAGAGATCAGTGTCAACCCGATACCAAGCGCCAGCGAAACGATTTCAAAATCGACATCCAGAATTTCACCCAGCGTGCCGAAGCCGGCAGCGCCGAAGAACAGCGAAGTAAACAGCAATACCGTGCGCTGTTTTGCCAGGAAGGTCAGAAACTGCTGCACGAACATGACCCCACACATAAAAAGCAAGCCGTGTTCCGGGTCACCGCCGCGCGAGTATTCATTGAGCATCACCACGATACCCGTGGGTTGTAACAGGGCCGCAATCAATAATGTCGGGGTCGTGACACCGGAAAACCGGGTATCCGTCATGGTTGCAAGGGCAAACAGGTAGATGGCAAAGCCCACTCCCAGTGTGACCACCACCCGCACCGCGGAACCGAATTGATCCCATTGCATAGCCGATGAACAGGGCAATGCCCGCCAGCACAAATACACCACCGAGGTAAGCCGTTACTTTTGCCAGGATTCCGGTAGAACGCTGTGCCTGGTCGGCTGACGGCGCCTTGTTCAACTCGTCGATGATTTCTTTGGCTTGAAGCTGGTGACGGGTCGCAATTTCAACAATTTTCTGCAGCGCCCTGGCACGGCTGTTCACGGTGTGCCAGCCTCTTCGATGATCCAGCCCATGAAATGCAGGTCGTCCTGGTAGTTGCTGTCGCCGGTCGGCACGGGCAGGTCGAAGTATGCGCTGTCTTTTTTGAGGACATAGTTGCTTTCGATATCGGTGCCTCATGCCAAACATCTCACCCAGCAGCCCGCCGCGCCCGCGGTAGCCGAGAAACTCGAAAGTGTAGCCATCGGGTGATTGGATACGTTTGTCGAGTTTCAGTGCGCTGGTTTGCGTTAATGGCAGCGGAACGGCTTTCTCGAGGTCTTCCAGGTCTGCCGGCAGATCGTAGCTGATCTCTTCGAAGGTATTTGCAGCGGCGATATAACGGAAGATACTTGCGGTATGCCGATTATAGTTGGATTGGTTTTCATCATTCGGAATAACCCGGCCGGTCAGCCTGCCATCCCGGACCTCGAAGGAAAGGTAGTAGTCACCCGCATGCTGGTAATCGTACCGGTATCCTACCAGTATAAAGTCGTACTTCGGTGGATCGGCCAGTTGCCTGGGCAAATAACTGAGGACAAAAAAACCGCCGACAAGCAACACGGGCAATATGATGCCGCTTATCAACACCAGGTTTTGCTTGATCCATTGCCTCATTTCTCTCGTTAGTGTACTCCAAATGGATGCATGAAAACCAAGACACCCACATCCCCTCAAATCTCAGGATGAAAACCAAGACACCCACATCCCCTCAAATCTCAAATAGGGCAATGCGACGAGAACGGATAAGGACATTTTGCGATTAAGGCGCGCAATAAATGAGGTCAAGACGTCAATGACGGAGTTCGGTTTTAACCTGTTCCATGTTTTCGAACCCGTCTATCTGCCGCGCAAGCACATCGAATTGATCGAGACTTGCCGGGTTCCAGAAGCGGACGATTCTGCGTTCTTTTAAAAGCTGCCGTATGCGCGGCCAATCACCGAGTTGCAGCGCAGCTGAGATCATGATCTGCTGATAAAGATCCTGCTGTACATGGCTGGCCCCGAGTAAACCAAACTCCTGTCGTAGTACCAAAAGCGAATCGAGCGCACGTTGCGCCTGCCCCTGGGAGGCGGCCACAACCGCTTCTGAAATCCGCGCGGCCAGCAAGGCCCGGCTTGAACCGGAATGCCCCTGCCGGTTTGCATAATCCAGCACTTCGTTGACGGCGGAAACACGCCCGCTGCGCAGCAGGGCCAGTACCTGGTGTACGGTCGTGAACCAGACCGTGTTTTGGGTTGCCGCTTGTAAGGCGCCCTGGGCCATGCGTTCCCAGCGTTCCGTGCCTACCGCAACGCCCTGCAGTTCCAGTCGAAACAACAGCGATGCACCATTCTGGATATCAAGGAAAAATGACGAACTTTTAGGGTAGATTTCACGGTCCAGCAATTCCAGCGCTTCATCAAATGCACCTGCCGAGTATTTGAACAGGGCCAGGTGCCACCACAGGTGGCCACGGAAGAGATTGTAATCGTTCAAAAAGTCGCCGGATGCTTCCAGCAGCGATAGGCCCTCCGCCTGACGGCCCTGCATTTCCAGCAGGTGGGCCATTGCGTGCAAGGCCCACAGATCCTGGGGTTGCCATTCCAGGGCTTCCCGCGCCGCCCGCTCGGCTTCCTCATAGTGACCGATTTCTTCCATCGCGAAAGAGAAGGCGGAAAGAAAGTGTGGGTGACCGGGAATCTCCTTGTTCCAGTGACTCGCGACACCTGCTGAAACTTGCGCCTGGAGTCGTTTGTCGCCCAGCCAGAACAGGGTTCCCGTGTGTTGCCTGAAGGCCAGCAGGTCTAACGGCCAATTCGCCAGGATCTTTTCCCAGGCGAAACCGCAGGCCCGCCAATCCTGATCGATCCAGGCGCGCAGGGCTTCCTGGTGTAAGCGCTCGCGGCGTGTGGCGGGTAAAGCCTCGGCCTCTTGCAAGTGCATTGCGGCCTTCGAATGTGAGGTGCAAAGCCACTCCGACATCAGTGAATAGCCCTTAAACACGTGGCCCATACCGAAGTCCGGATGTTCCAGTAAAAAGCGGTCCAGACGATCCTGTACACCCAGCCTGTAGTAATACGTATCGATGATAAACGATTCAAATTCTTCCGCCGCCCGGGCGTCGATTCCCGTCAGGGCCAAACCCCTGGCGTCTACAGTTTGAATATCAGTCATGCGTCTGTTTCCAAAATTCGTGTGACAAAGAAGAGTGTTTGTACGCCGTATGGTTCCCGCAATCAATAGCCGGCAAGGGTAATCATCAACGTGAGAAAGTCACAACACCCTGCACTGACACTGCGTTTCCGTCCATACCCCTGCTGCAATTCGACCCTTTTGATGCAGATTGGGCGATCTTTGTATGCCGCGGAGATTATCGGCGAAAGAAGTTAAGAGGTTTAGGCAGATTGTTCACCGTGCAAATCCGCTCCAGCCCGGTATTTCTGGCAAAATAGCTTTTAGACGACCTATACTTCCAACCAATAGCGGTTACTAATGATGTAACACGTGACCAAGAGGCAGTAATCATCAACGTTCTTTTCATCTCTCCCGGCTATCCCGCGGAAATGGCCGACTTCACACGCGGCCTGGCGCAATGCGGAGCCCGGGTCATCGGGCTCGGCGAGCACCCCGTTGGCGCTTTGCCGTGGCATCGTGAAACAAAGCCTGTCGGATTACCTTCGCGTACAGTCCCTGGTCGACACTGACGCGGTGCTTGCCACGGTCCGCGAAAGCGCGGCCCACACTCCGATCGACCGTGTCGAATGCCTGTGGGAACCGTTCATGACGCCTCGCTGCGCAACTGCGCGAGATGCTCGACATCGGCGGGATGCACACGGCCCAGACCGAGCTCTTCCGCGACAAGAAAAAAATGAAAGATGCCCTCGATGCTGCCGGCCTGCGCACACCCCGCAACAGCACCGCAATCGGTTCAGACGCGATCCGCGCCGCGGCCGCAACCATCGGTCTGCCGCTGGTGATCAAACCCATCGCCGGCGCCGGCTCGGCGCATACGCATGAGGTGCGCGACCAGGACGCCCTTGAGGCCGCCATCGCCGATGTCGGTGAGCATCGCGAGGTCAGCGTCGAAGAATACATCGAGGGCGAGGAATACACCTTCGATACGGTCTGCGCGAACGGCCGCATCCTCTATGAGAACATCGCCTGGTACCGCCCCAAGCCGATCATCGGTCGCAACGTCGAGTGGATATCCATGCAGACGGTCAACCTGCGTAACCTCGACCGCCCGGAGCTTGCCGCAGGGCGTGAGCTCGGCCGGCGCGTCATCGAGACGCTGGGGTTTCGCACCGGCTTCACGCACATGGAGTGGTTTTCTGACGCCCTCGGGCGAAGCGGTGTTCGGTGAGATCGGCGGCCGTCCACCGGGTGGGCGCTCGGTTGACCTGATGAACTACAGCAACGATTTCGACATCTACACGGGCTGGGCGCAGGCCGTCACCCGCGGCGAATTCAACCAGACCGCCCACCGCCGCTATAACGCGGCGGCGATATTCAAGCGGGCCCGCGGCCAGGGACATATCTGCGCCATCCACGGCCTGGACGGTCTGCGGCATCGTTTCGGTGAGCACATCGTGGTGGAAGACCTGCTGCCCATTGGCGCGCCACGCCGCAACTGGCGCCAGACACTCTTGTCAGATGGTTACCTGATCGTGCGTCATCCGGAACTTGCACGGACACTCGAAATTGCCGACGCGGTGGGTACCGACCTGCAGATAGACGCGCGCTGAAAGAAGCCTAACTGCGACTGGCAATAATCAGTAGCAGAAATCTCAGAAATCTCAGGACACCCATCACTTCTTATCTCGACTTTTTCTCGGCTTTTCTTTTCCTCTCCAGTTTTCCTTCCCGGCTTTCCTGCATTGTTCGTTCGATCTGCCCGGTTGAATGAGTTGCCGGATGTGTAACCCCTGCACTGTAATTGCGATTCTGGTGCTGGGTTCCAGACAAGAGTGGCCAAGGTGTCAATCAAGCGGGACAGTCAATCAGCTGCTATATTTTTAAAGGTACTTTTAGAAAAAAGAGAGGGCGGTTGCTGGTTCAAAATAACATCAGCCAGGTGTTGGAAGATGTTGCCGAACAGCGCATTTTTTCATTTGGCTCCTTCACTCTCGACGCAGGTCGAGGGGTTCTGACGCGCGACGGGGTTAATATCCTCCTGCGCCCCAAATCTTTTGACGTATTGACCTACCTGTTAAAAAACACCGGACGTCTGGTTAGCCGCAAGGAATTATTGGAGGCCGTCTGGACGGATGTGATCGTGACCGACGATTCGTTGACACAATGCCTGATCGAGATACGCAAATCACTGGGGGACGATCAAAAAAGATCGTGCAAACCGTGCCG
This sequence comes from uncultured Gammaproteobacteria bacterium, assembly GCA_963727635.1. GTDB lineage: Bacteria > Pseudomonadota > Gammaproteobacteria > Xanthomonadales > SZUA-36 > SZUA-36. The sequence goes on from CAVSHP010000015.1 coordinate 858,789, forward strand.
CGCCGTGGATACCTGTTTGATCTGCCGGTTTCAGTTTCTGCGCCGGCCGGCATTGGTCATGCGCAACCGGACCGCCCAGGATGGCGACAACCGTCACTCTGGACTCTCGTCGCCATAGCGGTTCTGGCTGTCGCGATTGGTTTCACCTGGCTGCGCCCTGGATTCCTGCCACAGCAGTCCGTAAGCGAACAGACGGCTGTTAATATGTCGGACGAGGTGGCAATTGCAGTTCTGCCCTTTGCTGACCTTAGCAAAGAAGGAGACCAGGCGTATCTGGCCGATGGTGTTTCCGAGGAAATTCTCAACCTGCTGACCCAGGTGTCCGGTCTGACCGTGATAGCGCGCACTTCGTCATTTTCCATGCGGGATCAGAATCTCGATATCGTCACCATTGCGCAGCGGCTCAACGTGACCCATGTACTGGAGGGGAGTGTACGCAAGTCGGGTGACCGGATACGTGTAACTGCGCAACTGGTGGACGGGCACAGCGGTATCCATCTCTGGTCGCAGACCTATGACGACCGGCTCGATGACGTCTTTGCCGTGCAAACAGGGATCGCGCGTGCGGTGGCAGGTGTCCTGGCATCAAAGCTGCTGGATACAGACCCGTCTGCCACCTCCTATTTAGAGTCCACACCCGCCGCCCGGAATATGGATGCCTGGAATCTTTACCTACGCGGAAAGTATTTCAATGGACGCCGCTCTCCCGGAGACGTGCTGCGCGCACAGCAGTATTTCGAGGAAGCGCTCGCACTTGATCCGAATTTGGCGGCAGCGTGGATTGGCCTGGCTGGTGTGCTGAATCTGCGCTGGGTTGAGGATGATCTGCCCGAGGACGAGAGACTCCCGGCCAACCAGGCGCAGCCCTTGATGAAGTATGCGGTCGAGAAAGCTCTGGAACTTGATCCACGAAATCCGGAAGCGTTGATGCGCCTGGCAAGCCTCAATTTACGCGCGGGCAACGTTGAACGGGCATATGATTTGATTTATCAGGCCATGCCATATGGTCGTAATAGCGCCCTGGTCCAGTCGATGCTTGCTGGTATTGCGTTTTGGGCATCGGATACGGCTACCGCGGTAAAGCTTCAGCGTAGGGCAGTCCGGCTCGAACCCATCAGCTTTAATCAAAGCATTAATTTGGCCTTTTATCTTTATTGGGCGGGCCAACTGGACGATTCCGCGGCACTTTTTCGGCAGTCTTATGAGATCAATCCCGGGTCGCAGGATGAAGGAAACGATGTACAGGCGTGGATTTCGATTCATCAACACGATTACGCGAATGCTGAGGCCCTGGCGGAATTACTGCCGGTGGGGCCCAGGCGTGACGCGGTCTGGAGCATGCTGTACTACCAGGCTGGAAATGACGGCGAATCCGATGCGGCTTTGAATCGTCTGAAGCAAACCGGCGATATAGAATCTCAGGTAAGGATCACCTATGTATATGCGTTCAGGGGCGAAACCGAAGCTGCGTTTCATTCCCTGGAAGCGGCCAGCAGGGCACTTATGTCCCCGTCAAACGCAGACGAAGCCGGGTTTTGGTTCACGGAACTGCGGGCATCAATGTTTCTGCAGTCCCTGCACACAGACAGACGCTGGGTCGAATGGGAGACAAAGACTGAAAAACTCCTGTACGACCCGCTGGATGTTGAATTGGTCCAGTCACTTAAGCAATATGCAGAAACGGGTTTGCCCGAACGGCTTTAGACCTCTGAAAACAAGGGGCCTTTCGGCCCCCCGGTGATCAATGCCGTTTGCCTTTGCCATAAGGCGGGTTGGAAACGTTCTCAATTTTGAAAATTTCTCCAGCAAGCCCGACAACATAAGCGGTATTTCCAATGAATTCGACGGAAGTGGGCATATTCAAACCATCAGCAACAACACTGAATGTGCCGTCCTCGTTGATCTCCAACAACGCACCGTCGTTTGGAATTGCCGGCGAGCCTTCGAAGGCTCCATCCCAGTGACCCTGTGAAAGTGCATAAAGCGTGCGACCGAGACCAAATTCAACGTCAACGAGGAGTCGGGCGCCGGAGCCGACTTCCTGTGGTGTAAGTGCATCAGGACTAAACGACCACACAATCCCATTTTCCGGATCATGCGGGGCAGGACCGGCCTGTGCCATGTACACCGTGTTTCCCCGTACTTCCAAACCGGTCGGGACGATGTTGCCGAATACGTTAAATTCAGAAATCTCGCCGTTGAGGCTAACCCACAGGACCCGGTTGAGGTGCCCATCGGTCACCAGGAATCCACCGCGGAATGGTTCCATCGCATACTGCACACCGGTCGGTATGAAAAAAGCCGTGGCCGGTGGATTGGCAAGATTAAACTCACCGATATTTGCAATGATGGTGTGATTCTGGGGTCCGTCGATCCGGTAAATACCGACGATGTCGTTAGCCGGTGCGCCAAAGATTGTTTCGAGGTCCGAGGCGACCAGGGTGACCAGCGCATAGGCGACGCCATCCACGAAGGCGACGTCAACCGCACCGCCAATTCCAATCCACGAAGTGGGCAGGCCACTTGCGAATGTTGACTTTTCCCCGGTCCATGGATCAATACGCGTAATCTCGCCAATAGCACCCTCGGTGACATAAAGCGCACCATCCGGACCCACGGTGCTGCCCGAAGCGCCTTGCAGGCCAGTAACGAACTGCGCGCTCACAGCGAATGGCGCGGCAGACGTAACGACGAGCATGGCCAATAGAAACAGGATTCTTTTAACTCTCATAACAGTTCCTCCAAATTGATTAGCGGGGTGGAAAGGAAAGCGGCTAATAGAGCAGACCTGCAAGTTCGTCTTTCCTTTTCTGACAGTTAAGCGAACGCGTTAGATGGAGTACCGAAAGAGTTGCTAAATTCCTACGAAATTTCGACTAGATGAATAGGTTCAGCAGATTAAATGTGACTGTCTTGGCTTATTCCCCCTCCTTTTGCGGGCGAGAATCTCAAATCCGTCAAAATCAACATCTCATAATATCTATACATAAATTGTGCGTAACAACAAATATATTACTAAAAATAGCTTTATTGGTATTGCATAACCTATACAAATATTATATTATTTATTTTCAAAATTTGGAGATGACTACTATGATTATGAAACGCAAACGTAATATTTCGATATACATCGCCTTGGCTGCAGCGCTTTTGCTGTTGGCTACAGAGGTGCTTGCAGGCAACTACGGCAAGAAGCAGTCTGACATCGTTGATACTGCTGTTGCCGCAGGTACATTCAATACCCTGGCTGCGGCACTGGTAGCTGGTGACCTGGTTGACACGCTTAAAGCAGATGGCCCTTACACGGTTTTCGCCCCGACTGATGAGGCTTTTGCCAAATTGCCGGCTGGTACGGTAGAAATGCTTTTGCTGCCGGAAAACAAGGACAAATTAGTCGCTATCCTGACCTATCACGTGGTTCCGGGCAAAGTCAGCGCCGCTGAAGTGATTACCATGACTTCGGCGTCAACAGTTAATGGATCTGATGTCGCCATCTCGGTTGTCGATGACGCAGTTTTTATTAATGATTCACGGGTCGTCGCCACAGATATTGAAGCCAGTAATGGCATCATCCATGTTGTGGACAACGTTCTTCTGCCGAATTGAAATAGGTTTAAGAGACAAGTCCCACCGCACACTCCCAGTGTGCTAATTAGGCCCTGACCGGGCGAGCGAGTATCCAAGATGCTCAACCGGTCCGGGCTTTTTTTACATGGGCGTCCGTATGGGTGTGTTGGTTTTATACAAGACCGGTTGCAGTCACTTTTTGCTCAATGCGGCGCGCACCTGCGATTCCAGTATTTTCAATCGTGATTCCAATTTGATTGTTTCAAACAGCTTTTTGTTCTGCTTATCCATGTCACTTTTCATTTTTTCTATCTGAGCCATTGATTCTTTATGTTCACGCTCGGTTCGTCCGTTCAATGCGGCGATGGTTTTTTCCAGTAACTCTCTGCGTTTTTCCAGATTGGCGATTTTCTTGTCCGCATCAGGATCACCGACATTTTTCAGATATTTTAGTTTTTCTAATTTATCATCTCGTTTGGTCATTAGATTTTTCAGATCTTTGAGTTCGTCTTGGACTTTATCATCGCTCGATCCAGAAGACTTTGCGGTTACTGCCAAAGCCTTAACTGCGGTCTCCAAGGTATTGATACGCTTGATCAATCCCGACATGTCGCCGCTTTTGCGGAATTCCTTTTCATACGAGTCGAGCTTCCTTTCGAGGGCGTTTATCCGCTTCTCATTCGCTTTCGCCATCATTTCTGCATTTGCCATAACACTTTTCTCCGCACATTAAATATGACCAAAGTATAGGCAAAATTAAAACCGTATTGCTAGCACCTACGGTCAGTAAAGTCCTGAGTAAAGTCGAAAACCAAAATAAAGTCCGGACACCCATCGCTTTTTGGGCTTTAGGACATGGGTGTCCAGACTCTCTTCTTTCAACTTTCTTCTTCTGACCTAACCAGTGCGCAAAATGCGTCAATCGATTTCAGATTCCTGCGGTGGACTTAAATAAGTCTCACGGCTCCGCGGTAAAGCGGGTGCCGGTGAAGGAAGGACAACTTGCCGACAGGAAGTTGCCAGCGTTGTCGAAAAATTCCGCGACACCGGTGCCGGTGTACTCGTTGGCGTCTTCATTGATCGATACCTCGTTGGTCATGACTGTCCAACCGACCCTGTTGCCTGACGCATCGAAACGATACATCTTGATCCGCGACAGGTAGTCATTGCCGCCGAGGTGCGTCCAAACCATCATGTGCGCGGACAGGGCGGACGGATTGGTGCCCGGGACGATCTGCCCGGTGCCGCCCAGTTCGTACTTGTGCAGGCCTGGAAACGTGGCGAACGTCGGACCGCCGGCACAATTGGCGACGGACACCTGGACGTCCCAGAGACCGACGATCCGATCCCCGCGGGCTCTGGTTTTCGGTTCGGAACCGACCTGCGCGGATGCGCTCAATGACATGAAGAGCGTTCCTATCAGGACAACGATGGCAATTCCAGTGACTTTGTTTAGGTGTTTCATATGCGTATTCTCCAATTGGTTCCGGCGCCAGGCCGGATGGCCGGGCTACCGTCACTAAACAATTGGTCGAAATTGCATGAATCTGCCTGAGGAAAGTCTCAGCGTTTTATCAGGATAAAAATTCCGATCTGGAATCAACGATAAGCACGAGGCTTTTTTGGATTGTTACACCAACTGTAACCGTACGGATAAAATGATTAATCAGTGGAACTAATCGTCATCACGGTTCTTTCAAACCAAGAGCGCGAACAGCCATGGGGCTCTCGAACGAAAAACAAAGTCAGAAGTTAAGTCAGGAGTAAAGTCAGGGAGGAGTAAAGTCAGGACACCCATCAGAAGAGCAAAGTCAGGACACCCATCAGAAAGTCAGAAGCAAAAGTTGAGACACTCATGTCCTAAAACCTAAAAATGATGGGTGTCCTGACTTACGTCTAAAAATGATGGGTGTCCTGACTTACTGTCCTTACTTACATGACCTACAGTTCAGCGCGTCAGGGTCCGGAGCAACACGTCCCAGTGCTCAAGCGCAACCGGGATGGCGCTGACGGGAATGCGTTCGTTAAGGCCATGGGAAAAATCATCGGCCGGACGCATAAACAGGCCTGACGTGCCATAGCAAGGCAGTCCCGCCGCGCGAAAATGCGTGCAATCCGTGCCATAGGCGCTCATTGCCGGGATAATCGGCAGGTCGGGATAGTTCGCGTACACCGCTTCTGCCACCGCATCCGTGAGGTCTTCACGCAATGGTGATGCGGGGCTCATGGAAGGCTCATAAGTGATGGTGAATTTCCCGGCCGGGTCAGCGGTGACCCTGGTCAGTTCCGCTTGTACTTCACTTGCCGATACGCCCGGAAATATGCGGCAATTGATATTCGCCGTGGCGCGTTGAGGCAAGGCATTCGCGGCGTGCCCGGCACTTACCATGGTCGCCACGCAGGTGGTGCCGATCTGACCGATGTATTCCGGGCTGTTGCGGATGATCGCCAACGCCTCGGCATCGTTGGGGTCTTCCACGATGCGCAGCATGGCGGCGCCAAGTTCGGGTTCGACCTGTGCGGCCATGCCACTAAGCGATGCATTTGTCAATTCGCTGAATTGCGGCGGGAAATCGTAGGCTCCCAGCCGCGCGAGTGCATTGGCCAGTTGCGTGATGGCATTGGGCCTGGATGGCCGGGAACTGTGTCCGCCCGGATTGGTAAACTCGAGCTGAAAGTCGACATAGGTTTTTTCCGCCGCCTGCATGGCGTAATAACGGGCCTGTCCATCATCGGACAAGGTCCCGCCACCGCCATCGCCATTGAGCACCATTTCGGCGCCGCGGTACTTTTCAGCCAGTGCCCGGGTGGTGACCATACCCGTTTCTTCATCCCCCGAGAGCAACAGGATCACGTCCTGGCGGGGACGGTAGCCCTGGCGTTTCAGGTTCGCCAGGGTGGTGATCATCATGGCTACATCAAATTTGTTGTCGGAAACCCCGCGGCCAAAAATGTAGCCATCCTCTTCAACTGGAGTGAAGGGGTCACGCACCCAGTCGGCGGGATCTGCCTCGACGACATCCATATGCCCGCTCAAAAGAATGGGCGGCTTGCTGGACTCCCTGCCACGCAGGGTGGCGGCCAGCGTGGCGGTTTCACCCATCGGAGTAATGACGATGTCTTCGGCAGCAAAGCCTGCGTTTTCGAGTACACCCGCATAGTAGGCTGCGAGCTCAGGAACACGGCCACGCCCTGCGACCGTTGGAATGGCAACGGAATTCTTCAGGGTGGTTTTCGCGGCTTCGATTTCCGCGCCGCTGACTTCGGCGAAGGCAGTACCGGTAAATATGCAAAAAACACCCAGAAAGAGGCCTGCAATAGCTGGAAGAATGTTCTTCATTATTTACTCCATTGAAAAATATGTGCGTGATTTGACCGTAAATTCTGAGGCCTGACACAGTCCGGAGAAGCTACGCTTGGCGCTGGTTTGAGCACCTGGTACTCAGTACATGGTTACATTTTTAACACGGTTACCGGATAATCAGAAGTGTTTATCTACGGAATATGTAAATGGCCCATCCTTTAAAGCAACTCGAGAAAGACTACCCCGTGATTCTCAGCCAGGACATCGCCTGGGGGGACATGGATGCCTTCGGGCACGTCAATAACACCGTTTACTTCCGCTATTTTGAGAATGCGCGTATTGAATATTTCAGTAGGATCGGCGTGCTCCTGGAGGATAAGCAATTGAGGGTGGGTCCCATCCTTGCAAGCGCCCACTGCAATTTCAGGATTCCGCTGGACTTTCCAGATCACATACACATCGGTATCCGCAGTCGCTTGTTATCCGCAAAGAAATTCAGCATGGAATTCGCGGTTTTCAGCGAGAGACACGGCGCCATTGCTGCAGAAGGCGACGGTCTGATTGTGTATTACGATTATGCCGCTGGAAAGAGCTGTGAAATATCCGATGCCATAGTAGGCGCAATCAAAATGCTTGAAGGGTAATCCTGGAAAAGAGTGCGGACAGCCAAAAAAGAGTGCGGACAGCCATGAGCGCCTGAGGAAAAAAAGAGCGCGGACAAAGAGCGCGGACAGCCATTAAACGCCAGAGCGCGTAGAACGCGGACAGCCATGATTCTCTAGAGGTAGAACGCGGACAGCCATGATTCTCTAGAGGTAGAACGCGGACAGCCATGATTCTCTACAAGAATCAGGACGCCATTGACGCTTAACGATTAAAGACTTGGGTGTCCTCGCTTTGCTCGCTTTGTCCTCGCTTTGTGCTCGTTTTGTGAAGCTCGTTAGTGAATCGGAACCACACGGGAAGGCAGGCTGCATACAGCGGGAGAAACAGTGGTTACAAGGTGTATCTTCGCTCGAGACCTGGCGGTATCCGGATTTCGGCAGCGGGTCAGTTCAGGCAGGTGACGGATCAGGCTAGATGGCAAAAGCTGATGCGAGTTGTTGAGGGGAGCTAAATGTGGCTGTCTTGACTTTATTGACTTTACTAATCTGGCAGTTTAGACAGTTGACGTATTTGGCTTTTTGGTAAAAGCTAATGGCAGTTGCAGGACGGGAACTAAATGTGGCTGTCTTGGATTTAGTTGTTGTATTGGCCTTTAGTTAAGGCTGAGGCGAAAAACCGAGTTTATTTAGTATCTACCTGCCTGATTTATGCGAAAATGAAACGTCAGATTGGTTTTGATTTCTGGAAATACACCTTTAACCTGGTCGGTATCCAGACTCATCATCACCTGCAGTAGTATGGAACATACGGGAAGTGTTCTTGGTAGTTCAAGGGGAATGATATATGGCCACAATTAACGATCCCGCCTTGCGCGAGATTTCAATCTTAATACGTGCTTTCGAATTGGTTTTCAGAAAGCTGATTCGCTTATTAATTGGAAGAATATCCCTGAAAAAAATTCAGGAGATGATCCATATTATTTTTGTTGAAGAAGCCGAAGCAAGGCTCAAACAACAAAGACCGGAGCAAAACGTGGCCTTGGCCGATCTCGCAATGCTGGCGGATGTTGATACCCGTTCGATCAAGAAAGCCCGCTCATATATTGCATTGAGTACACCGCTTCATCAGGACGCAACTTATTTAAGCGAACTCATGCCAGAAACGTGTATTTTGGATTTTTGGGATAACAGTTCAAGGTACACCGACGTAAAAACCGGCAAACCGATGATACTCAAAATTTATGGACCGGGCGCCAGTTTTGAAACTCTCATCAAGGAGTCAACTACAACCAACGGTGTAGTGGTTGAATCATTCCTGCAGCGCCTGGCAGAAAGCAATTCGATTGAAATTATGCCGGGAGGAGACGAGGTGCGGATGTTGGATACACAATACACCTCGTTTGCGTCATCGGATGAAACAGCCAGCCTGAAAGTCGGTTTGGCTGTCGTAAGCAACCTGCTGGACACAATCACGCATAATTTACACGCCCATTCCCAGGGAGACGGGGCCTTTTATCAGCGGGGTTGCTGGACCACCCGTTTGAGTAAACAGGATCGCTGGGCACTAAGGGATATGACTCGGAAATTTCTCTTGAGGTCAAATGAAAGAGCAGGGAAATTAATCGGACAATATGAACGGAAGTTAACCAGCAGCGAACAGATCACTGCCGGCATAAGCATGTTCTATTTTGAGGAAGAAAAAGCTGCCTAGAAGATTACACAGCACGATGGGATGGAAGTCCAAAATGACTTGAGCCATGTTTATTGGGGGGCCATGTCAAGAGTTCATCATGTCAATTAAACTACACCGCGATAACTTTTCGGAAGTAAAACCAGAATTGCAACTCAGCCAGGCTGACCAGTTGCTTGCCCTGGGTGTGGCGAAACTGGGTGTTATCAGCCGGGATTTACATTCCGGTGAATCGACCATGTCAGCCGAGTTCCTCAGTATTTTTGGAATACCGGATGGCGGGTGCCCGGCAGACAAGTCGGTGTTCGAATCTTCAGTTCACCCCGAAGACCGTGAACGGGTGAATCGATTGTTGCAAAATGCGGTTACTGAACAGGAATGGGTTGAATTTGAGCACCGTATTGTGCGCTCCGATGGCATGGAACGCTGGATAAATACCCGGGCCCAGGTGATTGTAGGTGACGCGGGAGAAGCTGAGACACTGCTCTGCACGGTCATGGATATCACGGATTTCAAGGTGACCAAAAATGAGTTGCGTGACCGGGAAGAACTGTTACGTGCGGTCACCAATACACTGCCTGATCCCATGTGGTTGAAAGGTCCTGATGGCAAGTACCTCACTTGCAACCGGGAGTTCGAACGCCTGGTAGGAATGATGGAGTCCGACATAGCTGGTAAAACAGATCATGATTTGTTTTCCAGGAAACGGGCAGACGCCTCCCTTGAAGATGACAGGTTTGCGATGGCCAGTGGCAGACCCACCATCAACCAGCAGGAAATCACCTACGCGGATGACGGGCACAAGGAGATGGTGGAAATCATCAAGGCACCGATGTACAGCCATAGCGGAGTTGTCATCGGTATATTGGGCGTTGCCCATGATATCAGTGAGCGCAAGGAACACGAGGCATTCAGCGAATTCCATGCCCGTCGTGCCGAAGCCTTGCTTGAACTGCCGACTGCCGCTGAATCCATGGATGAAGAGAGTTTTATCCGGCGCGGCCTGAATATTTTGGAAGATCTTACCGAAAGCAAGGTTTCTTATCTGCATTTTATAAAAGAAGATCAGCAAAGCATCGAAGCCAGCACTTTTTCAAAACGGACACTTGCAAAAAATCGCCCTGTTGTAGAGCCTGGCAAGATCGCTGCCAGCATCGCCCAGCATGAACCTTTGCTTATCAATGACTACTCGGGTTATCAGGGTGAAGTGAATCTGCCCGCGGATATTCCGGGGCTACGGCGGCTCATCAATCTGCCGATCATCGAAAATGATAAAGTCGTTGTGATTACCGGCGTTGGCAACAAGGACCAGGAATACACTGACCTGGATGTTGAAACAGTGCAGTTGATTATTAATGATATCTGGCGAATTGTGCAACGCCAGCGGAACGCGGTCCAGCTGCGTAAACTGGCACAAGCGGTGGAACAGAGTCCGGAGTGCATCATCATAACCAACCTCAATTCAGAGATTGAATATGTCAACCAGGCTTTTGTTGATCTGACAGGTTACTGGCCGGAAGAAGCAATCGGTAAAAACCCCAAGTTTCTGCAGTCCGGCAAAACGCCGGCGCAAAGCTACCAGTTGCTGAAACAAGCAATGAGCCTGGGTCAGAACTGGCAGGGCGAATTCATCAATCGCCGCAAAGATGGCAGTGAATTTACGCAATCATCGTTAATTGCGCCACTGCGCCAGTCTGACGGCACCATCACGCATTTCATCAGTGTTAATAGCGATATCAGTGAACAAAAACATGTCACTGAAGAGCTTGAAAGTTACCGCCATCATCTCGAAGACCTGGTAGACAAGCGCACCGGGGAGCTGGTTGAAGCCCGGCTGCATGCCGAAATTGCCAGCAAGGCTAAAAGTGAGTTCCTGGCCAATATGAGCCATGAAATTCGTACCCCCATGAATGCCATCATCGGGCTCACTCACTTACTGCAGCATGCCGGACCAAGCCCCGAGCAGGCGGAAAGCCTGTCAAAGATCGATCGCTCTGCCGGACACCTGCTATCCATCATCAACGATATTCTTGATATTTCTAAAATCGAAGCCGGAAAAATGTTCCTGGCCAATGAAAATTTCAGTCTCAATTCGATGTTCAAGCATGTCGAATCCATTTTGCAGGAGCAAATCCATGCCAAGGGATTAAGCCTGGAAGTCGAATCCGGCGATGTGCCAGCGTGGTTGAACGGGGATTTGACCCGCATGCGTCAGGCGCTGCTCAATTATGCCAGTAATGCAGTCAAATTCTCCGAACTGGGCACGATTAAGTTGCGCGCTTTTGTTCTCAAAGAAGAAGCGGAAAAACTACTGGTACGTTTCGAAGTGCAGGATAACGGCATCGGGATCGAGCCGGACAGACTGAAAAATCTGTTTCAGCCATTTGAACAAGCCGATGCATCCACAACCCGCAAATATGGTGGAACAGGTCTGGGACTGATTATTACCCGACGTCTCGCCGAACTGATGGGGGGTGAGGTGGGGGCGGAAAGCGAGCCGGGTAAAGGCAGTACATTCTGGTTTTCTGCGTGGTTGGCCCGCGGTCAGCCGGTTAAGGATGCCAAACCGCAGGCGGGTGGCGCGGATACCGGTGTTTATTTAAGGTCCCGTTACAAGGGCGCCCGAATTTTGTTGGTTGAAGATAACGACGTTAACAGCGAAGTAGCCATGGCACTTCTGACACGCGTGGGATTGGTCGTAGATACCGCCGAAAACGGTTTGCAGGCGGTTGATATGGTGAGTGCCAAACCCTACCAATTGATATTAATGGACATCCAAATGCCGGAATGTGACGGTCTGGAGGCCACACGCCAAATACGCGCCATGGCAGGCTCCAGCAACGGTATTGCAGCCCACAATAGCAATATACCGATCCTGGCAATGACAGCTAACGTGTTTGAAGAAGACCACAAAGCCTGTCGTAAGGCAGGTATGGGAGAACTCATCGGTAAACCTGTTGAACCGGACAAACTTTACGCCACGATCACCAAATGGTTATCGAATGATGGGGTATAAGCGCCAGAGCGCGGACAGCCATGATTCTTTCGAACGCAATCAGAGCGCGGACAGCCATGATTCTTTCGAACGCAATCAAACCAGTTGGACGGGTATAATCCTGACGGTTGCAAATATGCAACGAATTTGGACGGTTTTAGGAAAATAAAATGGGATTTAAGATGTTGGATCAGCTCTCGGCTGGAATCGGTCGATCGCGGACAGCCCAAAGCCGGGGCTAGAAGCGTGCTGGATGGCGCTATGCCTTTTCAGGGCAAAGCCTGTTGCCAAGCACGTGTCCTTTAACAAACTTTCGGCCGACGGATGCAGCAAATGCCCGTAGCATACTTATAGGCCCCAATGCACCGGGCGAAGGCAGATCATCTTTTGCGAGGTATTTCAAAACCGGTGCGGCATTCATTTTCAGCCTGGCAAGTATCGGCGGTGTTGAAGCAGGGACGTACCCCTGCTTATTGCGTTTAACCTCTCGCCCACCCCAGTCCACCAACTCCAGATAGTCGCTCAGACTGAAAGGAATAGTTTCATTGCCGTGTTCTGAATGCTCTGTAAACGGAACGAGGTAATCGCTATGGGGGTGCTCAATACGTTCTTGCACTGAGGTGTAGTCCGATAGTTCAGGTGTCGGGGCTATGGCTGCCCGTATGGGGTTCAGATCCACATAGGCCATGCAGGCTAACAGTGCCCGTTCATCCAACAAGGCCTGGGACTTGAAGCGACCTTCCCAGAAGCTGCCTGTACAGTGGTCCTCATTGTTCGCCATGCGGGCAATGGGTTCATTGATACAGCGCATAAACCAGGAAAGATCAGCAAGCCTTTTACGCCAGGTGGCGAACAGGTCAGCAATGCATTTGAGTTCGGTTCGGGTCAGATCGGCATTTGCCAGATACTGGTGCATTAACAGCGGGCCAGAAAAGATTTGCATCCAGCGATGGGCGACCTCCTCATCAGTCCACCCATCCAAAAGCGCAGTGTTAACCCGAACCACGATGTGGTAGTGATTGTTCATGATTGCATAGGCACACAGGTCAATGGCAAATACCGAGCACATCAACTTGATACGATCCACGATCCACTGGCGGCGATGTTCAAAGTCGAAGCCTGTAAGTGGATCGGACCCACACAGGAAGGCCCGTCGCACGCAACGGGAGATGCAGTGGTAATACGGTGTGTCTTCGATGGAGACCTGGCGGTATCTTGGCTCTGGCATAGGATTAGCTTAGACAGGTGACGGATCAGGCGCCATGGCAAAAGCTGATGAGAGTTGTAGGGTGGGGATTAAATGTGGCTGTCTTGGCTTTTTTGATGAGAGTTGTAGGGTGGGGATTAAATGTGGCTGTCTTGGCTTTTTTTGGCTTTTTTGGCTTTTAGGAGGTAATGATGATCCAGATCATGACTGATTCAATACAATAGATTTATATTGACATGGATTCCCACAAACGCTGGAAGAGGATAAATCATGGTTCCTGTAAGAAAAATATTCATATCCGCAACTTTCATTTTCGTGCTGACCTTTGGCGTTGGTGCACCGACTTTTGCCCAGGACTTGAGTAATAACGAAACCTGCCTCGAATGTCACGCGCCGGACGACGAACGGGCGCCACCGAGCAATCCTGACCTCCCACAGGTGCATAACCCCGCAGGTGGCTTCTTTGTTGAAGACCATGCTGGTTTTTCATGTATTGACTGCCATACTTACATTGTCGATCTCGAACACGATGACCTGGCCGGCGATCCTCAAGTTGATTGCACCGAATGTCATGATGAGACACCTACAAAAGAATAGTTAGGAGCCACACGCTCGAAAAAAGCCCCGGATTCCGGGGTTTTTTTTATTTCAAACAATTGGATTGGCGGCTGGGATGTGTACGGGTGCAATCAGCCCGGCCTAAGCATGTCCGGGCGGTAGTCTGACGTTGCATTACAGGAACACAAGTTGATCCAGCGCAAGTGTCATCGACTTGTTTTTCTCTACAATTCAGAGAGCCAGGGAACGAACAGGAGGCCATACTTTGATGAAGTATCTCAATCTGTCTCTTTTGCTTGTATTCATGTTCCTGGGACAGGTATTTGCACAGGAATCTGAGCAAAACGCCGTTGCCCACCGAGAGCAGGTTTTTACTCGTGGTGGAGCCGATGCCTGCTTGCGCTGCCACTCCGGCGACAAGATGCGCGCGATTAAAAACAGCGCTCACGGCAACATGGAAAACATGTTCACTCCGCTCGCTTCACAGGGTTGTGAAGCCTGCCATGGCCCCGGAAGCATTCATGTTTCGCGAGCGCATGGAGGTGCGGGTTTTCCTAAAATGATCAACTTTGGCCGCGGTGCAGACTTTTCACCCCGGGATGTACAGATTGAGGCCTGTCTTGCCTGTCACCAGGAGCAAAAGGGTGGCAAGTTGGCGATCGAATGGTACAACAGTTCACACAACCGCAAGAATATCACCTGCACGAGGTGTCACACCATTCATATCGAAATCGACCCGATGCAGAATGCAGACCAACAGGTCGCATTGTGTAACCGCTGTCATCGCAAGGATCTGGCAAAGCACAAGCGCTTCGATGAGGTGAGCATTGATTTCGAATCCTTGTCTTGCGGAACCTGTCACAACGTGCACGAAGCTTTTGAAAGGAAAGCGAGTCAAGCGGTTTTGGATGAATAGCAACAGCGGCCATGCGAATTCATATCAGCAGGGGTCTGGACATCCCGCTTGCCGGTGCGCCGGAGCAGTCTGTTCATCCGGCGGCGCCGGTCAGGCATGTCGCACTGTGCGGTTTCGACTACGCAGGGCTGAAGCCCCGGCTCCAGGTCGCAGAAGGTGACCGGGTTGGCCCGCTGCAGGCGCTCTTTGTCGATAAACGTGATCCGGATGTTCAATACTGTGCGCCAGGCAGAGGCACGGTGGTTGCCATCAACCGGGGTGCCAGGCGGGTGCTGCAAAGCGTGGTGGTCGAACTGGAGGATTCCGGAGTTGAAGAGACTGCTTTTGAAGCCCTGAGCGAAGAGCGGGTTTATCGCTTATTGCGTGAAGAAATCGTGGAACGCTTGCTGAAATCCGGTTTGTGGACAGCCTTCCGGACACGGCCATTCAGCCAGGTTCCGCACTCCGCAAGTACTCCCCGGGCGATTTTTATCACCGCCATCGATACCCGGCCACTGGCAGCCGATCCAATGGTTGCTATCCGGGCCGAGACCGGCGCTTTTTCGGCCGGTTTGCACGTCATCTCGAGACTGACCCGCGGCACCGTTAATTTGTGCACGGCAGCCGGAGTGGGACATCCCGGTTCCGGCTGTCGAGGGTCTGCGTGAAGTGCGGTTTTCCGGTCCACATCCGGCCGGACTACCGGGTACTCACATCCATTATCTCTACCCTGCGAGCATGGAGAGGGTGGTCTGGCATATCGGTTATCAGGACGTCATTGCAATCGGCAAATTGTTCAGTACCGGAGTCATCAGTTACCAGAGGATTATCGCTTTAAGCGGTGCCTCGGTTGGCAAGCCGAGGCTGGTTGCGACCCGGCTTGGTGCTTCAATTACCGATCTGATGCAGGCAGAGATTCCTGAGCCTGAATCCTGCCGGATAATTTCGGGCTCGGTACTCGGTGGCAGAACGGCCAGCAAGGATTTTGCCTACCTCGGCCGTTACCACGACCAGGTTTCGGTGATCGAAGAAGGTGGCGGAAGGCGCTTTATGGGCTGGACGGATATTCTCCCCCATCGTTATAGCGCCGCGAGGACGTTCAAGCGAAAATCCGGCCATCGTTTCAAGTTCGCGCTGCCCACTTCACAGAACGGGCGGTTTACGGGCATGGTGCCGATGCGGGCCTGGGAGAAAATCATGCCGCTGGATATCCTGCCATCCCCGCTGTTTCGTGCCCTGCTGGTTACCGACACGGAGCAGGCGCAGGCCCTGGGCTGTCTCGAACTGGACGAAGAAGACCTTTCCTTGTGTGCCTTTGTCTGCCCGGCAAAAATTGACTACGGCCTTTTCCTGCGATTGAACCTCAACCAGATCGAACGGGAAGGGTGATGAAACGCTTTGTCAAATCGGTTTTTACCCTGGTTGACCGTTTTTTATGGTCATCCGGTACGGTGACCCGCGCGGCGCCACATATTCGTGATGCCAATAACGTGCAACGACTCTGGAACACGTTTGTGTTTGCCAGCATTCCAGCCTGGCTGGTGGGTATGTGGAGCCTGGGCCACCAGACCAACATCGCCATCGTTGAATTTCAGCTCGAATCCGTTCCCGGTTGGCGCGCCTGGTTGCTGAGCCAGACTGGAATCGGTTTTGATTACCACAGTGTACTCGGCTGCATGGCCCACGGGATGCTGTATTTTTTCCCCGTATTCTTCACAGCGCTTTTAACCGGAACCTTCTGGGAAGCACTGTTCGCCACCGTGCGGGGCAAGCGGGTTGATGAGGGATTGCTGGCGATCACCTGGTTGTTCTGCCTGTTGCTGCCCGCGACGGTTCCGATGTACCAGGTCGTTTTGGGTATGTCATTCGGTATTGTCGTGGGCAAGTTGATCTATGGAGGTTCCGGACGCTACCTCGTTAGTCCCGCCCTGCTTGGTGTGGCTTTTCTGGTGTTTTCCTATCCCGGCATGATGTACGCGCCAGGTGTGTGGGTGCCGGTTGCCGGGTATGACCAGCCGACTGTTCTTGAGTTGGTGACCGACGAGGGTGGAGTAGGGGTCATCACGGCGGTGGGTTACGACTTCTGGCAAATACTTCTGGGTGATCAACCGGGTTCATTCGGGTTGGCTTCACCACTTGCCGCATTGTTCGGCGGATGGTTCCTGGTCTGGACCGGCATGGCCTCCTGGCGGATCATGCTGGGCGCTTTCATCGGGATGATAGGCATGGTGATGATCTGCAACGCCATTGCTCCCAACCATCGCGCTTTTTTCGATGCCCTGGTACTGGCACTTTGTATTGGGTGGTTTCGTCTTCGGCGTGGTGTTCATTGCAACCGACCCGGTTACCTGTCCGATGACCGATCCGGGGCGCTGGGGTTTCGGTTTATTTGTCGGCGCTCTGACGGTTTTGATCAGGGTGGGAAATCCCACCTACTACGAAGGTGTCATGTTCGCCATCCTGCTTGCCAGCATGTTTTCGCCCCTGATCGATTATGTCGTGATTGAAAGGAACATCCGCCGGCGCAGGCTCAGGCTTCAGGGTGGTCTTCAATGAACAACGACTCGCCGTTAAAAGCCTTTTTTGTCATATTGGTGACGGCGATGGTTTGCTCTTCCCTGGTCTCGGCGACCGTCGTCATGCTACGTCCGGTCCAACTCAACAATCAGATGCTGGATCGAAGCCGGAACATCATGAAACTGACCGGCCTGGTGGAAAAAGGTGTGACTCCGGGCGACGAGGAAATGCTCGAACTGTTTCGCGACATGGATATGCGGATCGTGGATATCGATCAGGCCGTGTTCAACAACGAACTCGATCCCCTGTCATTTGACCAACGCCGCGCGGTGAACAATCCTGACCTTGGCATTGACATTCCGCCTGATCAGGACCTGTCCAGCCTTGGTCGTCGCAGTCGGTTCGCGACGGTTTACATCGTGCTGAGGGAAGGTAAGCTGGAACGACTTATCCTGCCGGTCCACGGCGCCGGGATGTGGTCGATGATTTACGGCTATATCGCGCTGGAGTCTGATCTCAATACGATTGCTGCCGTCACGTTTTACGAACAGAACGAAACCCCCGGAATCGGTGATCAGATCATGCGTCCGGAGTGGTTGGCACAGTGGCAGGGGCGACGGATTTACGATGAAGTGGGTGATCTGCGCTTCGCGGTCAACCATGGAAAAGTGGAGCCGGGCTCATCAACATGGTTGTACGAAGTGGATGCGCTTGACCGGCGCCACGGTGACGGCAGACTCGGTGACCAGCATGATGCATTACTGGTTCGGTCCGCATGGCTATCGTGATTTTCTGGATTTCTTGCGTGAACGGGGTTACGGATGACTTCGAAAGAGACATTCCTCAAGCCGCTGTTAAGGGAAAATCCGGTAACGCTGCATGTCCTGGGCATTTGTTCTGCCCTGGCCATCACCAATTCCCTGACTTCTTCACTGATCATGAGCGTTTCCCTGACGGCCGTTCTGGTCATGACGAATGTGACGATCAGCCTGATCCGCAAACACCTGCCGTCGAGCGTCCGCCTGATCGTTCAAATCACCATCATCGCCTCAGCAGTAGCCATCATAGACCAGTTTCTGACGGCCTATTTGCCCGATGCGGCCAAGACCTTGCGTGTTTACATTGCACTGATCGTGACCAACTGCATCGTACTTGGAAGGGCGGAGGCCTGTGCAATGAAGCACGGGGTGGGCACCAGTTTCCTGGATGCGCTTGGCAACGGATTGGGATACAGCATCATCCTGATCATCGTGGCCGTGATCCGTGAATTGTTTGGCAATGGTTCATTGATGGGGCACCGGATTCTTGAATTGGTCCACGAGGGTGGCTGGTATGAACCCAACGCCATGTTGCTGTTGCCGCCGAGCGCCTTCTTCATCATTGGTTTCATCGTTTGGGTTATCCGCAGCTGGAAACCTGAGCAGATAGAAAAGGCTGAGTTCAAACCAGCTCCCCTACCGGATAGTGAGAAACGCTAATGAGTCATTTCATCGACACGTTTTTCCGCGCGGTTTTTCTTGAAAATCTCGCCCTGGCGTATTTCCTGGGTATGTGCACCTTCCTGGCCGTGTCCAAGAAGGTCAAGACCACAATTGGCCTGGGCATTGCGGTTATCGTCGTGGAAGCCATCAGTGTCCCGGTTAACAATCGTGCTTTACAATTTCGTCCTGCGTGATGGCGCACTGGCCTGGGCCGGCCTCGGCCATCTGGATTTCAGTTACCTCGGTTTACTCACCCAGATCGCCGTGATTGCCGCGATGATCCAGGTGCTGGAAATGGTGTTGAACCGCTTCTTCCCGGTGCTCTACAACACCCTCGGCATTTTTCTGCCCCTGCTGACCGTCAACTGCGCCATCCTGGGAGCCTCGCTGTTCATGGTGCAGCGGGACCTCGGGTTTATCGACAGTGTTGCCTACGGTCTGGGCGCCGGGGTTGGCTGGGCGCTGGCGATCGTCATGCTGGCCGGTTTGAGGGAGAAAATGAAGTACAGCGACATTCCGGCAGGCCTGGAAGGCCTCGGCATCGCGTTTTTTACCACCGGGCTGATTTCCCTCGCCTTTATGGGTATTGCCGGACTGAGTTTTTAGGAGGCCCTGATGCAGGAAATTCTCTACAGCGTCCTCGTTTTTACAACGCTCCTCGTGTTGCTGGTCCTGATGATCCTGATGGTCCGGCACGTCTGGTACCGCAGGGTGAAGTTATCATCAGGGTAAATGGCGAGCGGGACGTTAAAGCCTCTGACCGGCGGGCGTTTGCTCGAAATATTGGCCGATGCGGAGATTTTTGTGCCATCGGCCTGTGGCGGCGGAGGAACCTGCGGCCAGTGCCGGGTCAAGGTGAAGAGCGGTGGCGGCTCCCTGCTGCCGACAGAAGCGTCATTGATCTCTAAAAAGGAGGCCAGCCCAGGGGGAAAGACTGGCTTGCCAGTTCGTGGTAACCGCAGGACATGGCCATCCAGGTTTCTGAAGATATTTTCGGCGTGAAAAAGTGGGAGTGCACGCGTGCGTTCGAACCACAATGTCGCCACCTTCATCAAGGAACTGGTGCTCGACCTGCCCGCCGGTGAACTGATTGATTTCAAAGCCGGGGGCTATATCCAGATCGAGTGCCCGCCCCACGAACTGAGCTACTCGGAGTTTGATATCGATGAGAAATACCTGGCGGACTGGATTCAATATGACCTTTTGAAATTGCACTCAAAAGTCACCGAGCCGACCATGCGGGCGTACTCCATGGCGAGCTACCCGGAAGAGAACGATATCATCATGCTCAACGTCCGCATTGCGACGCCGCCTCCCCAGTTGCAAGGCAAAGTGCCTACGGGCGTTATGTCTTCATATATCTTCAATCTGAAACCGGGCGACAAGGTCATGGTCTCCGGGCCATACGGCGAATTCCTGGCGAGAGAAACCGACCATGAGATGGTTTTCATCGGAGGCGGTGCCGGTATGGCGCCGATGCGTTCGCATATCTTCGATCAACTCAAACGGCTCAAGAGTAAGCGCAAAATTTCGTTCTGGTATGGTGCCCGCAGTTTGCGCGAGGCGTTTTACCGGGAAGAATTTGATGATTTGGCCGCAAGCCATGAAAATTTCAGCTGGCACCTGGCACTGTCTGACCCTTGCCTGAAGACAACTGGACGGGGCTGATCGGTTTTATTCACACCGTGCTGTATGAAAATTACCTCAAAGACCATCCGGCACCCGAGGACTGCGAGTACTACCTGTGTGGACCACCGATGATGAACGCGGCGGTTACCCGCTTGCTGGAAGATCTGGGTGTGGAAAAAGAAAACGTGTTGTTTGACGATTTTGGAGAATAGTGTCGATGGGCATATTCCTGGGAACACTGATCATCGTCAGCGTTTGTTGCCTGGTGATGAGTTTCAGCCTGCTGTTTTCCGGCAAACCTTTCAGCGGAGGCTGTGGCAGCAAGCCGCCCGGTACGCCCCGCTGTGAAGCTTGCCCAAAAAGAGACCGGCTCAAGCCTGATCCTTAACGATACAGAAGGAGAATCCTCTTGAAGAGATCAATGCTGATTCAGGATTACATGGAGAAGGACTACCTGACACTGGATCCTGAGATGGATGTATTGCGTGCGGCACAACTGCTGCTCAAATCCAATATTACCGGTGCTCCCGTGCTGGACGCGCACGGCAGGCTGGTCGGTATATTGACCGAACGGGACTTCATGCAAGTGGCCCTGCAGGGTTTTTATCACGGTGAGCCCGGCGGGCAGGTGAAAAAACATATGAGCCGCGATCCGGAATACGTGAGTCCTGACGAGAGCATCCTGACAGTGGCTGAAATGTTCATACAAGGGCGTTTCCAACGTTATCCGGTAGTCGATAATGGAAGGCTCGTGGGAGTGATAGTCAGGCGGGATGTAATGCGTGCGCTCGCCGAGTATTATCCTGCATAGAATCAGCTGTTCCTGGAGTCCCTGATTGATGAATTATCGGGATTGCCTTGTTAGCGCTGTCGAGGAGGTCAAGCATGACCATGACCCAGTTGAACCAGTCAGAACTTGAATGCCTTAGAAAAATTGCAAACGGTCAGTCATCGAACGTCATGTCTGTATGTGCATCCGATATATTGGCAAACCTGGTGTCGCGTGGACTTATAGAATATGGCCCAGCCATGCGGCTTCCTTTGGAAATGGCGATTCCTTGCTACAAGGTAACTTCATCTGGGTATGCCGTTCTCAGACGTTCGAACCCTGATTAGTTTTTGAACCAGAGACAGACCAGTCGCGAACATTGATCCGGGCACGAAAGCCGAGACAAAAGCCGAGACAAGAGCCGAGACAAAGAGCCGAGACAAGACAGCCACATCTTCATGGCTGTCCGTGTTCTTTCTCGTGTTCTTTCTCCGAACTTTTTTTATAGTGATGGGTGTCTGGACTTTTTCCATTTATAGTGATGGGTGTCTGGACTTTTTCCATCTGGACTTTTTCTGGACTTATTCCAGACTTTTACATGTAGGTTATGTGCCCCAATGACTGTCGGGAGTTTCAGCCTTTTTTCCGTGGCGGCTTTTTTAAACTACGTTCGAGTTCGTTCGCGATCATACGGAGTTTTTCAACTGAATGGTCAACTTCATATTTATCCCGAAACTTGCTCAGTTCCTGGGCGAGGCTTCGGATTCTGTCCGGGTAGGATTCTGATTTAATTTGCATGGTTATCCTCCGCCAATGCCAGAGGGTAAGCATACGCACACCCTGGCGAGGCATATTTGATATGGGTCAAGCGCAGTCGGCGGAAAGGCAGATGCCAGACCGGCGCGGCTTAAACTGTAGAGATGAGTTTATAGACTCTAAATAAATATTTAAGGAGCCTCTGATCTATTCATGAACTCGTATCTTGCATCCAAAATGTCCAGCTTCTTCGTTGCAAATCTTGCCAATAGCTCGCTATTACCTGCGATTCGCGCCTTGAATCTGAACATTTTGAATTGCAATATGCTTCGTCCAGAATAAATCAGAGGCTCCTTAAAAGAATTATTTGCTTTCATCTGGTGTATCGATGAGAGGATTTTTATCCTGACCTCAACACGCTGCCAACTCTCAACAGGCTTCCGACTTTGACCAGCCTGGATTGTCTAACTCCTGCGAACAAGCCACACGATAAGAGCAATGATAAGTATGGTTCCGAGAATGCCGCCGCCGAAATACATGGGGGTCTCCTTTAAAAGATGTTGGATGCTCATTTTATGCATCACTGGTGCGAACTGTCTGCGCGCTACCGCACAGAGCATGGACTCATTTAGTTCTCGTTCCCTACCGCGCTACGGCAGATGATGCGGCGATGACGGCTATCGCCAATACCCTGTTGAGGACCGCGCGATATGATCCACTTTAGTCGATAAATGTTGCGGTCAATTGACTCAGACTTGCTATGAAACGGAGCAACGACAATGCCGCTGGACGTCCTTAAAAGTGGGCCACCGCAAAATAGAACACAAAAGTGAAGACTCTCATGTTTCTGACCTGTAATAGTGATGGCTGTCCGGGCTTTTTTCTGTCCGGACTTTTTGGTGATGGCTGTCGAGGCTTTTTTCTGTCTGGACTTTTTTAATGTGATGGGTGTCCGGACTTTTTTCGGACTTTTTATCCCGGACTTTTTTTATGGGTGTCCGGACTTTTTTCGTTATGGGTATCCGGACTTTTTTTGTTATGGGTGTCCGGACTTTTTGGGTGTCCGGACTTTTTTCGGACTTTTTTCGATGGGTGTCCGGACTTTTTTTCCGGACTTTGTTGATGGGTGTCCGGACTTTTTTTTGTGATGGGTGTCCGGACTTTTTTCCGGACTTTTTGCGGACTTTTTGTGCCCATTGTTCCTGCGAACTTCCCGGTCAGGTCATCATGCAAGCGGAGGCTCAGCACAGGCAGTTAAAAAGCAACGGATATGTACAGCCGGGAACAGAAATTTACGCACGATATTGACCCCCCGCACCCGGGTGCCGAACGATCTCCATGGTTTGGGTTTTTATCCAGTCTTCAAATAGTTGAGCACGCAAAGACCGGTGTTCCGGCCGGTTGGTTAATAGATAATAATTGTGAGATTCGGGTATCGCCCTGTTCAGCAGTTTTACCAGGCGGCCCTCGCGAAGGTCCTCCTGGATTTCAAAGGAATTGCACAATGCAACGCCAAAACCCAGTCTTGCCGCGGTAAGAGACAGGTTGGTGCTGTAGAAGTGAATCTGTTTCATATTCTCAGGTACGGGCACATTCATTGCGGCCAACCAGTTCGCCCAGTTATTCTGGCTGTCATGTAGCAGGGTGAGTCGACACAAGTGCTCCGGCCTTGTGATTGGCGGTAGATCATGCAGGATTTTGGGGCTGCAAACCGGGTATATAGACGGTGACACCAGTTCCTCAAGCTGCCGGCCATCCGCCTCAGGTTTGCCGTAGCAGATAGCAACATCTACTTCACCGGGAATGTCCTTTTGTTGCGGCTGAACCTCGACAACATGGATATTGATTTGCGGATACTGAATTTGAAATTCACCGATGTGCCGGATCGCCCAGCTGGCACCCGTCGATTCGGTACAGCCTATAACAAGTTCGCCGACGAGGTTGTCCGGGTCCAGGTGCAGGGCGCCCTCCACGATGCTGTCAAACCCTTGCCGGACGGCGGTGAGCAATCTTTCACCTGCACTGGTGAGCTTTAGGCGGTTATTGGTGCGGATAAAGAGCTTCACCTTGAGCTGTTGTTCGAGAGCCCGAACCTGGTGACTGATGGCGCCGTGGGTCACTCCCAGCGCATCGCCCGCACGCCCCATGTGTAAGTGGTGACCGGCGCTTTCAAACGCACGTAACGCGGATAAAGGAAGTGTACGTCGGTTTATCATGCCAGCTTGCCTGTGAGAAAAACTCACAGAATATACAAATATATATCGATATATGCGAGAAATATTTACCGTTATGCTAGCCGGCACACTGCACTCTTGCCCGGATTACCGGTGCAATTCGCGGTTTTGATATTCAGAGAGTTTGTTGGAGGATTAAATCTTGGGCATTTCTGTCGCAGACAAGCGTTTATTGAAAATGAATGCATATATAAATGGTCAATGGGTGGCTTCGGACGAGGGAACCACGCTGGATGTTACCAACCCGGCCACCGGTGAGGTGATCGCCCGAGTGGCAAACTGTGGAACCGCTGAAACCCGGCGCGCAATTGAAGCCGCACAAGCTGCACAACGCGGCTGGGCGACGACATCCATAAAGGAACGGTCAGCAATACTACGCAGATGGTTCAACCTGATGCTGGAGAACCAGGAAGACCTGGCACGGATTCTGACCGCTGAACAGGGTAAACCGCTTGCCGAAGCACGCGGTGAAATTGCTTATGGCGCGAGCTATATAGAGTGGTTTGCAGAAGAGGGCAAGCGCATCTACGGTGATACCATCCCCCACGCCTCAAATGATAAACGGCTGGTGGTCATCAAGCAGCCAGTCGGTGTTGTTGCCTGCATCACGCCCTGGAATTTTCCCAATGCGATGCTGACCCGCAAGATTGCCCCGGCCCTTGCTGCTGGCTGTACGGTCGTGTGTAAACCGGCCAACGCAACACCTTTATCGGCTTTCGCCTTTGCGGAATTGGCCGAGCGAGCCGGGATCCCGGCGGGTGTGATCAACCTGGTGACCGGTAAAACGGCAGAGATAGGTAAAGAACTCACGTCCAACCCGATCGTACGCAAATTGACTTTCACAGGCTCCACGCCGGTGGGTAAGCAATTGATGGCCGAGTGTGCAGCGACTGTAAAGCGGACTTCGATGGAGTTGGGTGGAAACGCACCTTTTATCGTTTTTGATGATGCCGATCTGGATGCCGCGATTGCGGGAGTGATGGCGAGCAAATATCGCAATTCGGGTCAGACCTGTGTTTGCGCAAACCGTATCCTGGTCCAGGAAGGGGTCTATGACATCTTCGCCGACAAACTGGTGCGTGCTGTAAAAGATTTGCGTGTTGGGGATGGTGCCGACGCGGGTGTAACCATCGGGCCTTTGATCAACGAGACGGCAGCCAGCGATGTCATGGGATTCATCAATGATGCTGTCAGCAAGGGTGCCTGTGTGAGGGCAGGTGGCCATCGTTCTGAACGCGGTGGCAGCTTTATCGAACCGACCATACTCACCAACGTCAGTGACGATATGAAAGTTTTCAAAGAGGAGATATTCGGACCCGTCGCACCCTTGTTCAAATTCAAGACGGAAGCCGAGGCGATCGCCATGGCAAACGACACCGAATTTGGTCTGGCCTGCTATTTTTATTCACGTGACATCGGTCGAATCTGGCGGGTAGGTGAGGGGCTGGAATACGGTATTGTCGGCATTAACGAGGGTATTATTTCTAACGAGATGGCGCCTTTTGGTGGTGTGAAAGAGTCCGGTCAGGGTCGTGAGGGCTCAAAATACGGTCTGGATGATTATCTGGAAATCAAGTACATGTGTATGGGAGGGATTGACCAATGACTGAGATAAGCAATGCGCAATGGCAGGTACGCAAGCAGGCCGCTATCGCCCGTGGACAAGGAAATATTGCAGCGGTTTACATTGACTATGCAAAGAACGCCGAGATGTGGGATGTAGAAGGCAATCGCTACATTGATTTTGGTACCGGTATCGCGGTTTGTTCAACCGGCCACTCCAACCCGGCAGTGGTCGCCGCCGTACAAAATCAGCTTAAGCGCTTCAGCCACACCTGTGTGATGGTCACGCCCTATGATTCAGCCGTGGAACTGGCGGAAAAACTCAATCAGCTTGCGCCCGGCCCAACAGCCAAAAAATCCATTTTTGTTACCACGGGTGCCGAGGCCGTTGAGAACTGTGTAAAAATCGCCCGGGCCCATACAGGACGCCGCGGCGTGATCGCATTCAATGGTGGATTTCATGGCCGAACCATGCTGGCGATGGCGCTCACGGGTAAGGTGACACCCTATAAAAACCTGTTTGGCCCATTTCCCGGCGAGGTTTACCACGCACCTTTTCCGATCGATTACCACGGTGTAAGCGTTGAAGATTCCCTCAAAGCCCTCGATTTGCTTTTTAAAGTTGATATCGCGCCCTCTGATGTGGCTGCGATTATTGTTGAGCCTGTTCAGGGTGAGGGTGGGTTCTATCCTGCCTCAAATGAATTTCTTCAGGCCCTGCGACAATTGTGTGATGAGCATGGCATTGTCTTGGTTGCCGATGAGATTCAAACCGGTTTTGCCCGCACGGGTAAGTTTTTCTGTTGTGAGTATGCCGGCATTGAGCCCGATCTGATGACCGTTGCCAAGGGTGTTGCTGGCGGGTTTCCGCTTGCGGCAGTGGTTGGAAAAGCCAACATAATGGACGCTCCCCTGCCGGGTGGATTGGGTGGAACCTATGCCGGTTCGCCGATTGGCTGCGCTGCCGCCCTGGCCGTCATTGATGTTATTGCCGAGCAGGGACTGGTTGAAAGAGCCAATCAAATTGGCGCACTGTTCTCCGTGAGATTGAATGATTTGCAACGGCAGTTTCCTGAACGTATTGGTGATATCCGTGCGCAACGTGGTGCGATGATTGCCATGGAACTGGTAAAGAACGGTGACGCTGCGCAACCCGATGCGGATTTGACCAAAGCGATTGTATCGATGGCTTACCAAAAGGGGCTGGTTCTGTTGAGTTGTGGTACTCGGGGCAATGTCATCCGGTTTTTACCTGCATTGACGATATCAGATGAACTTGTCAACGAGGGTCTGGATATCATTGAGACTTGCCTGAATGAGTTGGTGAACTAAAAAGTAACCAACGAAAACCGCTCTGAGCCACTGGGTTTTTTAAAAGGGCTCCAGTGGTCTCTAGCGGTCTTTGAACTGATGGGGCGGCGGGAATCGAACCCGCCGCTTTCTAATTTTAAAACAATCACCCAAAAAAATACCCCGGCAAAATGCCGGGGTACCTGATTGGTGGAGGCGGCGGGACAGCTTATTCCTAATCTTTCGAAAAGGGCTGGACTATACCTTCATCCTGTTGCCAGGATGCGGAGCGTGTTATTCGCGGCTTAACATGCCTTGAATCCTAGTATTGGCTCCTCCCAAATAAACAACCATTTGAGATCAGCCAGTCTATGAGTCTCTACAGGGCAGGCCTGGAGTTAGCCTCCTTCCTACCCCTCGGTATTGCCTTTGCAGTTGCCTGCTTTAGGTTTCACCGATGTGAGCTCCGTTTTCACTTTACCATTACTGGTAAAGGCGACCCATATTGATCGAACCCGCGTCCGCAAGTGATTCACTTTTGGCTCTACATGCTTATCCGTCTCTTAATTTAACTGCTGGCTACCCAGACGGCGGGGAAGACCAACAGCGATCCTGGATAGGTTTTAGCGGATCCACACCAGGCGTGCTTAGCCGCGATTCTGTGTTGGGTGACTCCCGGGCTCCGACTCACACAGACATGCTTCGGGCGGAAGGCACTAAGCTAGGTTTTTAAGCTGCTAGTGCGTAGTTGTCGTCGTTGGCAACTAAAAGTTTGCAATCAGTTTTACGAGTTGTCTGCAGCTCGGCATGCACCTAGAGTTTCACGACCCACGTCGAAGCCAGGTCGCCCCCGGGTAAATCTTAAGAACGCTATTCTACGGTTTTGTTCCGTTGCTGTCTGTGTTTGTGCAAAAAAAACGGGGACTTTCGTCCCCGTTCAAGTCGCGGTGGCTATTTATCTGCTATTTGCAGGTTTGGGCGCCGCTCTTACCGGCGCATTTGCCGGAACAGCATTCGCCGTCGTTGCTGCATGAGGCTCCCTTGGGAAGCAACAGGCAGACCGGTGAACCGGAGTCCTGGAACTGTAGCTGGAACTCGAGAAATTCACACTGTCCGAGTGAAAAGCTCTGCGAATCCTGCAGGTTGCCCTCTTTGGCAGAAACCTCGTAGGACGACTGCGGATTATTGCCCGTGGTTTGAACCGAGGGCAGGGTTTCCTGATCGACGTGCCAGGTCACCGTGTTGTCACAGATGGTCGTCTGCTGCCACGCGACATCGGTGAACTGCAGATTGATCGGACTCGGTGTCTTCTTGCCCTTGCTGCGGACGGTGATGTTGTCGACCTCATCGACGACCAGCGGGGTGCCAGAACTGATATCGGTCGCAAGCACGCGAATACCGCTTTGCGCAACGCCTTCGCCACACAGTTCCGCCGTTCCCGCGGCGTCGGGGTCATCACTGACGATGGCCAGTTCCCCGCGGAACTCATCGGGTGCCAGCGGATTGCCGAGAACTTGCGGTGTGAAGCGTACGGTCACATCGAGTGTCTCTTCGCCAGGCGGCAATACGATCGGGAACGAAGTGGGTGATTGCACATTGAATTCCTCATCCGCGATATCGCCCAGTGCCGTAATGGCTGTGATGGTCAGCGGGCATTGACCCGTATTTCGAACCACCGCGGACCTTTCGGAGTAACAACCCAGGCTACCGTCGAGATCGGTCACCGTTGCAGGGAATGCGAAATCCCCGCTAAGGCCTGCCGGGTCGATCACCAGGTTTGGACAGGGAATCGCACCGCTCATACCGACTTCGAGACTTTCCTCACCAGGTGAATCGCTGTCAATGGTTATGTTGCCCGTGACCGGGTCATCGCTGCACGCGTCAGGCGCAAACCGGACGGGGAAGTTGAAATCCGCATCATGGCTCAAAACCAGCGGGTAGGTGATATCCGTCGGCAGTTGGAATAGCGTGTTGTCAGATGAAATGCCGTCGATTGTCAGGCTGCACAGACCCTGGTTGAACAAGGTCAGGTTCAGGTCTGATTGCTCAGACGCGCACACGTCTCCAAAATCCCCCGCATCGGCGATGGCCACGTTGAGGTCGGGTGGTGGTACCGTGCCCTGCAGCGGGGTTTGATTCAATCCAAGCGCATCCCCACCCGGGGTGTGGCTTGCAACGTCGGCACTGGCCGTCCTCGGTGTAGGATCACCGAAATCAGTTGGCGCAAAACGAATCGGTACCAGCAGGGAATTGCCGGCTTCGATGATGGTTCCAGTGAGCGACCCGTCAGGCAGCATGAAATCGGCCATATCCGCACCCGAGAGCGTTACCGAATCGATCTCCAGTGGACAATTTCCATTGCTCTGGATGGTCAGGTTCAGATCCTGTGTGCTATCCGCACAGACGTTACCAAAATTACCGCTGTCCGCTATATAAGTGAGGATGGCGGATTCGCCGGAACTGCCTTCAACAGCCACGCCAAGGCTGGGATTGACCGTATCGTTGCTAACGATCGTCAGGCTGCCAGATGCGGAGCCATCGGTCGGATCGTAGGTCACCTCGAACGGGAAACAGAAATCCGGACTGATGACGACCGGGTACCCCGAGGAGGGTGTGGTCACCGCAAACTGGGCACTCGAAGACGAAATGGAATCAATCTCGAGATTTTCCACACCTGTGTTGCACACATTCAGTGTCTCTGTCTGCAAATCGGTGCCGCAGACCTCGCCGAATTGAACGTTGCCGGAAACCTGGATTTGCGGTGTGCAGCACACCTGGTCGATCTTCAGGAACGAGTCGATATCTGTCGACTGCGGGCCACCGGGTGGTGTCGCCGAGGCATAGGCGGCATACACGCGGCCTGCCGCGCAGGCGATGCCACTGTAGTCACCGTATTTCGGTCCGCCACCGCCGGCATTGCAGGTTTCACCCGCGGGACAATTGACATCGCTGAAGTCGCAGCGGGTGCCCGCAGTGCTGCAGAAGCCGGCCTGTTGTGGCTGATCGGTGCAGGATTCGGAGTCGTTGGTGCTGCGTGGTGCGCTGTTGCCCCAGCCCGCATCGCAGTTGGAGTCGGAGTCGGGCGAGACCCTGTATTCGGGCCCCTTGACCAGTCCACCAGCGCTCCGGTAGGCGCTGCCGAGGTAATAGTCGGTCAACGAGTTTTCGGTGAGATTGGCCGCGCGGCGATCATACCAGCCAACATAGGCCGTGCCGCCAACCGTGCAGGGCCATGGCATGTACCGGCGCGCAGTAAAACCGGGGTTCAGGTTGATTGCGGAACTCCAGTTCAAACCGCCGTTGGTGGAATCGGCAACGCGCACATCCTCGTTCTCTACAAACTGGTCAGACGGCGTTGCGCCGGCGTCGGTGCCGATGGTGGTGTGCTGAACAAAGGATACGAAAATATGGCTCGGGTCGAGGTCGTCCACGGCGACCGAAGCACTGCGCAGGTCGTTACCGTCGTTGCAGCGGTCCAGACCCGGCACGGGGCAGTCGACGCTGTAGGAGTTGTTGAAGACGGTGTTCGGGAAACCAGGCTGTTGGACCAGGCCGTTTTGACATGAACTGTATTTGTCGATAGAAAGCGTGGCGGGGTCGCCACCAAAGCTGCGGCTGACCACGTAGACAAATCCGTCCTGACCGACGGTTACACGTCCGAAGTCACCGACCAGGTTGCGCGTGATGCCAAAGGTCTGGCCGCCATCGGTCGAACAGGTCAACATCGACTGCACGGAACCGCTTGAAAACGCATTGCAGTTCTGGTTCTGGTTGTTGGGTGTGAAATTTCGCCAGGCCGAATAAACCTGGTCCTGCCCCGATGCCGACGGGTTATTGCGGTCGGCTGCAATGTGCTCCTGGTCTGGAAAGCATGTGGTCAGCGGGCCTGCGCCGTCCGGATCGGCAAGCGCGCAGAAGGTCGCGTGTCCACGATGACTGTAATTCTGGCCATTGTCGGTGGATCGGGTAATCGCCGTGGAACAACCGGCCGTTGCATTGCCGGCGCCGCCTGCGCCGTTTGGATAGGCGATGAAACCGAAGTAGAAATCACCGCTCTGGCCATAGGCGAGGGACGGGTCTCCATTGCCGCCATAGGCGACGTCACCGCCTGCGCCCGTGCTGATCGAATCCTGGGTGAAGGTCTGGCCGCCATCGTTCGATACCGAGTAATTTCTGCCGTTGGTCGCAACGATGATGTTTTGCCCGTCCGGGGAAGCGACGACCTCGATCTCCGAGCCGTTCTCAGTGTTGATGACCAGGCCCAGATCAGTTGTCTCACCCGGCAACAGCGGCGCCTGCATAGCGGCGACAAGTTCGCCGGACAGCGCTTCCACCCGGTTGACGCCCTTGTCGGTTTCCCGGCTTTGCAGCTTGTGGCGCTGCTCTTGCTCGATGCGCGCGGTTTCCGTCAGCTTCTCAATCGTCATTAACGCTGCTTCAGGGTCCCCGGGCTTTTCAAATTTGGCGTCCTGCGCCATTTTCCGTATTTCCAGGTAGTACTCATCGTCTTTCGCCGGCGCGTTGCTTGTGGGTGGACTCAGAATTTTTCCCTCAAAGCGGACAATGTTGCTACCCGCGGCGATTGCGATCGTGACTCTTTGCAACACCGGGATCTGGCCGGATAAACGCTGTTCTTCACCGATTTTGTCCGCTCGTGTCACCTCGTACCGTTCCATTGCGGGCCAGCCGTCAACGGTAAAAAAGACCGCGTTGTCACTGCCGTTGGCCAATGACTGGAGCCGGCTGATGGCCTCATCATTGCTCAAGCGTTTTTCGGTCTGAATCAGGAATGTCGCCGAAGTTGCGTTGCCCGCACCGGTGGCGTCCACATCGAGCTTGGGTGCGTGCACAAGCAGGGTCGACGTGTCGTCCTTGTCGGCGACTTCGGTCCAGGCATCCGGGTAGAAGAGGGTAAAACTACTCTGTATTCCCGGGTGTTGTACACGCAGGCTATTATGGAATTTTGCATCAGGTGCGTTTGCGGCGTACGACAATGAGCTGAAAAAAACCAGGCACATTGTCATCGTCACGGTGAGGTTGGTAAACAAGAAGTTCAAACTCGGGAGGTGCGACACAGTGGTCTTACCCCTCCTATTTATAAGCTTCATCAAGATTCTCCCATGGTTAAATTTGGCTCTTATCGAGCACTGGAAAATAGCTTCCTTAACTACATCCCCTTGCGTAAAACCCTCCCTTGTATAATTGGCAGCAGTGGCCTGAACGTGCTCCGGGTATGGAATGAACAGGCGCGCGGGAGAATCACTGCCGAAGATTGACAATGCCGTGGTTCTGAAACCTTCACGTTTTGATCCTCCCGTTAACAAGCGGAGAAAAGACGAGTTGTAGCTGTCCCCCAGGATCCATGTGAACCTGGCTGGTTATTTATTATGTTATTGCAGCTTTGAATTCTTTAAACCGGCGGGTGGCCTCGGTAAATATTAAGAAATCAAATGCCTACGTCACTTTCTCTAACCCAGTTCTATAATATGCATATGTATAGCATGAATTGACTGGTACTTTGACTATAGTACAAATTTTGTGATTTTGCAGATGACGGAGAAAGATAGTGCATAAACCGGGGGAACAGGCGTGACAGCGTCCACCCGTACCCGATCGGGCTGCGCAACAAAATTAACCCTTTGCGCTTACCGACGGGCAACGACGGTAAGACCTGGAGCCCTTCAATCCGTTTTGATGGACTCCAACGAGGCCTGTAATTCGATCAGCGGCATTTGATCGATCAGGATGATGCCACGCTTCGGCCGGTCGAAATCAAGTACGACGTAGAGCACCAGTGCCAGCACCACGTTAGATGCCAGCCACAGACCCGGGTGCCGCCGCGCCGCCTGGCCTGACGAATGCCCCAGCAGCAGACTGGAGATGACCACGCTGGCGAGCAGAAGCGCCAATACCGGGTCAGGTAAATGGTTGCGGTTGGCCCAGGCGCGAGTTGAACTGAGATCGATCACTTCATTGGCTGCGGGCACTATCAGACTAGTCCGCACGGCTTCAGAATTTGTTGCGTTTTCGTTCTCCACCTCCGCCCACAGCACGTTCATCAACCTGTCTATCTCGAGCTGTAATTGCGCTGACGCCGCGGTGTGGTAACCGGCCCGGAAATGCTGCAGTCGCACGTCGAGGTACTGGCGCAAAGTGCTGCGAATATTGCTTTTCGCCGGCTCACCCAGCAGCCCGGCCCTCAGGTAAACCGTGCCGATCGCATTGGCCTGGTCGAGCACGAGGCGCTCGCGCATATCGTAGCGATTCGAAGTTGCCGAAAACGAGAACGCGAGCAACAGGGCAACCAGCGCAAAAATACTGCCTTTCAGGGTGTTTGAGACCGTCTTTGACAGGTCCGATTCGCGTGCCTGGTGCCAACGTCCGTAACGAAAGCCGACTTCATTGGCTGCCAGGGCCACGATCAGTAGTCCCAACGCAATCACCCAGGTGGGCGAATCGTACAACATTGCCTCGATCTCCTGTATCAATGGGGGTCTCGCTCAAAAAGTGTGCGCGGATTCTATCCGAGATTCGGCCTTCGCGATATAGGCGCTTTGCGTGTTTGAACCAACGACAAACCGTTAGTCCACTGTTTTGGTTCATGGCTGCCCGTAGATGAATTGATCCGGTTGAAAAAGGCCCCGAACCCCTGCTCGTAACGACCCTGCCATTCAGTGTGCTAGTATCGGTTCTTTTTTGCGAAAACCATGGATGAGACAAGCTTGTAATCCTTTCCTGTGTGTAACCCGCTTGCGTCACTGCAGGAGAGTTTTTGCCTGCCAGTCCGGGGGTCAGTCAGAGGTGCATTCGCCGCGTGGCCGGCGTTTATTCAGGCCGTCCTGAGCGTGAGAAAAATATCCAGGGGAAGTCTCGTCCTGCTAATGGTGGTCAGCTTGCTTGCCGCATGCGGCAGCGAACGCAAGCCGCGGACCCACGTCGATCACAGTTCTGAAAAGCCGGTTTACGGCGGAACCCTCCGAATCGTGGGCGACTCCGACGCCGATCACCTTCTGACCACCAGTGCCTACGTCACCAACAGTATCCTGGTGGCTCGCACCATCGCGCGGCAGTTGGTCACCTTCAGGTCGGGTAGCGACTATAACGATGCCACGACCATGGCCGCCGATATCGCAGTTGAGATTCCGACCCTTGCAAACGGCGGCGTCAGCGCCGATGGCGCTGTTCTTCTATTCCATGCCCTCGTTTTTGCTCGGTCAGCTCTTGCTTTTCTTCCTGTTCTTCCAGTTGTACCTGCCCGTCATAATCGGTGTGACCATCCTCTCGTCCGCGCTGATCGTTACCGCCAACATCGTGGTGGATCTCGTCCAGGCAATGCTGGACCCGCGGGTACGGACCTAGCCGAGCCAGCGGTGGTGAGGCTGGCATCGCTTACTAAAGGCGGCGCACCCTTGGCGGCCAAGTGCTGGCAGTATCCCTGAAACTGAGACAAAAAGGACGCTAAAGCCAAATGGCACGGCTGATGAATTCCGCCGGGTAGCGGAATCGTTTACAGGTTTTCACTGAGGCACTGTATAATTCGCTCTATTAAGTGATAGAGCCAGATGAAGTGACTTTATCCTGTATTATGAAGTTGAACGACTACTAGGAATTTATCCAGATGGTGACAATGACAAAAGGAGGCTTGTCCTTGTTTCTGTTCAATTTCCGGAAATTGCTGAATCACCGCATTACGGTGCTCAGCATTACCGCAGCACTGGCCTTTTTTGTTGCATGGCAGGCGGGTTCCCTGGTGTGGAAGTTGTGGCTCCTCAATGAAGAATCACCGCCACCGGCAGACCTCATTGCGTTGTCGCTCAAAAACACGGAACCGGAGTCGCTGCAAAATTTACTACGCTATCCTTTAATCCGGACTGCATCGACTCCAGCAACGCAGGACTCTGCTGCTATCAACGCACCCAAGACCTCGTTGAAGCTGAAATTGGTTGGCCTGATGTATTCCACAGATAAAAATCAGGCCCGCGCAATTATCGAGACACCAGAGGAGGGTGCACGTAGCTTTGCCACCCGTGAAAGAGTTGCCGACAACGCTGAGATTTATAGCATTGAGCCAGACCGTGTTATTTTAATGCACGCCGGACGGCAAGAAGCCCTGATGCTGAATCCCGAACAAAAACCTTCCGGCAGTCCAACAGACACTGGAAATCAGCCGGTAAATGATCAAAACACAAAACAGGTATCCACCGAAGCACAAAATAGAAACGAGACAAACACTGAACCGCAAGCAGAGACAACTCAAAAATTGGCAAACGTTCCAAAAAACATGGAAGAGTTGATGCGTGATTTTTCGGCGACACCCGTCATGGAAAATGGAGTATTGCTGGGTTTTCGGTTAAAAGCGCTGCGAAATCCGGAACTCATGAAAGGCTTGGGCATCGATCCCAACGAAGTGATAACGGCCGTGAATGGTATCCCGCTCAACGCTCCGGGCAGAATAATGGTCTTGTACGACAAGCTCAAGAGACAAAGAGAATTTGAGATAACCCTGAACAATGGTGGTAATAGTCGCACCATTGCAATCAATTTATATGAATAAGCTTTGATAACTGGAACAATAATATGGGCATTCATTTCCGTTTAGTTACTGCACTCATAGTCTTTTCAGTCTTGAGTTTCCCCAAGGCTTTATCAGCAGAAGAACAAATTACGCTTAATTTTAAGGATGCCGACATCACGGCAGTTATTAATACCGTTGCCGACTTGACAGGGAAAACTTTTATCATAGACCCCAGGGTAAAGGGCATGGTTAATGTTGTTTCCGATCAACCCCTATCGCGAGATGAAGTATTAGGCGTTTTCTTATCCATACTGGAAGTCCAGGGTTTTACCACCGTGACGGTCGGCAAAGCCATTAAAATTGTTCCCAACACCCAGATGAGAAATACCCCACAGCGGGTCGTCGATAATGTTACCAGTGACCGCGATGAAGTCATTACCCACGTTATGCCCCTGCAATATGTCAGCGCCGAGGAACTGGTGCCGATTTTACGTCCATTGATGGACAACAATGCTCACCTGGCCGCCTCCCCGGCAAGTAATAGCCTGATCTTTTCAGATAACGCCAGCAATATTGAGAGAATGGTGGCTATTGTGCAACGTGTCGACAGAAACACAGAGCAGGAAGTGGAAGTGATTCCGCTGCAATATGCCCTCGGCACGGAGATTGTCCGTCTGCTGGACAAGCTGTGGCCTCAGAGTGCTGAAGATCCGGCGAACAGGATCTCAATCGGAGTTGACGAACGCAGCAACAGTATCCTGATCAGTGGCAGCTCCGGAAGGCGTCTTGAAGTCCGTGCCTTGATTTCGCATCTCGACACGCCAGTGGAATCTGGTGGCAGTACCCAGGTCATTTATCTGCGCTATGCAAATGCAGAGAATGTCGCCAACATTCTAACTGGCCTGAGTAACTCAACAAATACTGCCACAGATGCGGGAAGCGCAGACACGGGTGCCAATAACAGCCAAATTCAAGCTGATTTGGAATCGAATGCGCTGGTGATTACTGCTCCGGCATCCAACTTCAGAACGTTACGAGCTGTCATTCAGAAACTGGACATGCCACGTGCGCAGGTGCATATCGAAGCCATCATCGCAGAGGTTTCTTACAATACGGCCAAAGAGCTGGGCGTGGAGTGGTTCCTGGATGGATCTAACAGCACAAACAATGCCTGGCCTATTGGCGGCACCAACTTCCCCAATACCGGCGGTACCCTGGGCAGCATCGTGAGTTCTATTGCCAACGGCACCGTTCCTGTTTTTGGAAGCGGGCTAAACCTTGGTATCGCCGGAGTCACCAGTGGTGGCATCCGTTTTGGCGCTTTGTTGCGCGCGCTGGCGACAGATTCATCGACCAATATATTGTCTACCCCATCCCTGACCACGCTTGATAATCAGGAAGCCGAGATTATCGTTGGACAGAATGTGCCATTTAAAACCGGGTCTTACCAGACGGAGGGATCGGTCGGCCAGCTTAACCCCTTTACAACGATCACACGCGAGGATGTGGGTATTACCCTCAAGGTCAAGCCGCAGATCAATGAGGGTGATGCCATCACCATGACGATCGAGCAGGACATTTCCAGTGTCAGTGCAAACTCGCCCAGCACCACCGATCTGACAACCAATAAACGCTCCATCAAAACCACTGTTCTGGTGGCTAACGATGATATGATTGTGTTGGGTGGCCTGATCGATGACGATATACAGGTAACCAAGTCTAAAGTCCCGGGTTTGGGCAACATTCCTCTCATAGGCCGTTTGTTCCGTTACAAAAAATCCACCAAGCTCAAACGTATCCTGATGGTGTTTATCCATCCGACAATTATCAGTAATCCCGCCGAGGGTCATCAGATCAGTCAGTCAAAATATACCTATTTACGCGAACAACAGGATAAGCTGACCGAAATGAAGAGTCTCGAAGTAAAGCCCGAGATAACTGATTTTCCGGAACCCCCGGTAGTTTCTGATAAAGGGCAAAATGACCCTGATTCTGAAAATGATCCAGAGCTTCAGCCCGATGACAAGAACCAATGAGATGAGATCAGATATCTCGATCCCTTATTCCTTCTCACGCCGTTACGGTGTTGCCGTTGTTAAAACTGACCCGCTGACCGTGGCCTGTCACCCGGAAACCAAAGCCCTGGGACTGCTTGAAGTCCAGCGTCAATTCGGCAGTCAGTTTCAACTGGAAGAACTGGCCAAGGAGGAATTTAACGAACTGGTATCCTCCCTCTACGAGCAGGGAAGCGACCAGGCAGCCCAGCTAATGGCAGATATTGGTGGTAATAATGAGCTGGCCTATCTCGCGGAGGTTTTGAACGAACCTGAAGACCTGATGGAAAGCCAGGACGACGCGCCCATCATACGCCTGATTAACGCACTGCTTACCGAAGCCATTAACGAAGATGCGTCCGATATACACATTGAGCCGTTTGAAAAAAGATTATCGGTGCGTTTTCGTGTCGATGGGACACTGCGTGAGGTTTTGAGTCCTCCGATCAAGGTCGCACCGTTATTGGCATCGCGTATCAAGGTGATGGCGAAACTGGATATTTCTGAAAAACGTCTTCCCCAGGATGGCCGCATCTCCTTGAAAGTGGCGAACCATCCGGTTGATGTTCGTGTGTCCACGCTGCCTTCCGGTCATGGTGAACGCGTCGTTATGCGTTTGCTGGACAAAAAGATCGGACGACTGAATCTGAAAACCATGGGCATGGCAGAACAGCCCCTGGCGCTTCTCGACGAACTGATTCACAAGCCCCACGGCATCATCCTGGTAACCGGCCCAACCGGTTCTGGTAAAACCACTTCACTCTATGCTGCACTGTCAAGACTGAACAATGCCGAGCGCAATATATTAACGGTTGAAGACCCCATCGAATACGATCTGGATGGCGTTGGTCAGACCCAGGTAAACAACAAAATCAATATGAGTTTTGCCCGGGGTCTGAGAGCCATATTACGACAGGATCCCGATGTCGTCATGGTTGGCGAGATTCGCGACCTGGATACTGCCCAGATTGCCGTGCAAGCCAGTTTAACCGGTCACCTGGTGCTCTCCACCTTGCACACCAACAGTGGAATTGGCGCAATTACCCGGCTACGTGATATGGGTGTCGAAAGCTTTTTACTGGCATCCAGCTTACTGGCCGTTGTCGCCCAGCGCCTGGTGCGGGTTCTTTGCCCCCACTGCAAACAACCCTATACCGCGTCTGAGGAAGAATGCCGGGTAATGGACGTTGACAGCCAAAAGCCCCCCACCTTGTTCAAAGCGGAAGCCTGTAAACTCTGTCAAAAGCGGGGTTATACGGGACGCACCGGCATTTACGAAGTAATAGCCATCGATAAAACATTGCAAAATATGATTCACGACAACGCCGCTGAACAGATACTGCGTGATTACGCCCACCCGCTTTATCCCAGTCTGCGCCAGGATGGTTGGCGACAAGTGCTAAACGGCACAACGTCACTGGACGAGGTTCTTCGCGTCACCAAGGAAGAATAGAACCCGATGCCCGCGTTTGAATACAAAGCGCTCAGTGCCAATGGCAGCAAAGAGCACGGACTGCTGGAAGGGGATTCAGAGAGACAGATCCGGCAACAACTTCGCGACAAAGGCTGGCTGCCTCTGGAAGTCATATCGGTAAAAGAAAAAGCCGCCCAGGACTTTAAAACTTTTGGTGGTTTTTTCCAGCGGGGACATCGGCTTAGTGTTGCAACGCTGACGCTGATCACTCGCCAGTTGGCGACACTTATCGCCGCTGGAACACCGGTTGAATCGGCACTGCAATCTGTTGCCCGCCAAAGCACCCAACGTGCTTCAAGTCGGGTTTTGTTGGCCGTTCGCGCCAAGGTGCTCGAAGGCCACGAACTGGCCACGGGCCTGGGGGAATTCCCCCAGACTTTCTCGCAACTTTATCGGGCAACGGTATTTGCCGGTGAACAGGCGGGAAAACTGGACCAGGTTCTGGAGCGCCTGTCCGATTACCTGGAGGCACGTAATCGTGTACAACAAAAAACCAGCCTGGCGCTTATTTATCCGATCGTATTATCGGTGGTGGCAATTGGCGTGGTCATGGCCCTGCTTACCTATGTTGTGCCAACAGTGGTGCAGGTATTTGAAAGCACCGGCCAACAATTACCGGCTCTGACCCGCGGCCTGATTGCCAGCAGTGGTTTTATCCGGAGTTACGGGTTCTTATTATTGCTATTGCTGGGCACAGTTTTTCTGGCCATAAGGATCTTATTAAAAAACCCTCTCTGGCAGATGCGCTGGCATCTGTTTCAGTTGCGCATTCCCTTGCTCAGCGGTTTGATCAAAGGCATGGAATCCGCGCGCTTCACCCGCACCATGAGTATATTACTGGGCAGCGGTGTGCCTGCCCTGGAATCGCTGAATATTGTGAAACAGGTCATACACAATAAAGCTATGATTGAAGCGGTCGATATAACGGGTCAAAGGGTAAAGGAAGGCGCTGGCATTGGTCAGTCATTGGCCGCTACAGGGCTGTTTCCACCACTGACACTGGAGCTTATTCGCAATGGTGAGGTCAGTGGCCGACTACCGGAAATGATGGAGCGCGCAGCCATTAATCAGGAGCAGGAAATTGAAACCAAAACCGCTATGGCCCTGGGTTTATTTGAACCGCTATTGATTCTCGCCATGGGTGGCATCGTCCTGGTCATTGTACTGGCAATACTCATGCCTATTTTTGAAATGAACCAGTTAGTGAAATAATTTTGTGAAATGAAATTGAAGTGACATTTATGAAACAGAAAAACCAGGGATTTACGCTTATCGAATTGATGGTGGTAGTTGTTATTCTCGGCATTCTGGCGTCGATTATCGTCCCCAAGGTAATGGATCGTCCGGACACCGCACGACTGGTTAAAGCCAAGACGGATATTCGAGCCATTGAGAGCGCCCTCAATCTTTACAAGTTGGACAACTTCAACTACCCCACCACTGAACAGGGCCTCGAAGCTCTGAGTCCCAAGTATATTGAGCACCTGTCCAATGACCCCTGGGGTAACCCCTATTTGTATTTAAGCCCGGGATTACACGGCGAAATGGATGTGTACACCCTGGGCGCCGATGGCCTGCAGGGCGGAACAGGCAAAAATGCCGATATCGGCAACTGGGATACTGATAAGGGTTAACAGGCCCTTGTGACTCCGTCTGCTGAAGATTCTCGTGCAATCAAGCCGTCACCAGTTCCATGTTTTCTCGCAAAGGAAAAGGCTTTACGCTGATCGAACTATTGGTCGTAGTGGTTATTATCGGTGTTCTGACATCCATGATGGCGTTGTCAATTTCTCCCAATAAGCCGTCCGCTCAAAGGGAAAGTCGTCGTTTTTATCAGGTGCTGGAAGCGGCCCGTGAACAGGCGGTATTGTTTAACCAGGACCTGGGCGTGGAATTAACAGGAAACAGCTACCAGGTTTTACACTGGCAGGCACAGCAATGGTGGTCTCTGGATACCCCCATATTGTCTGAATACAAACTGCCCGAAAACTTTTCTCAAACCCTGTGGCTGAACGGACATGGCGTATGAGAATGTGGCGGATGACAATGACAAACCGCAACCACAAATCCTGTTATTTGCCACCGGCGAGGTTACGCCATTCGAATGGACGCTGGACGATCCGGCTGAAAATGATCAGTGGCGATTGTCTGCCAACCCGTTGGGGGTATTCGACCTGGAATTGGAGCCGCTACGGTGATCAGCAGCAACAGCAGGACACAAACCATACAAGGGCTTTACCCTGATCGAGCTTATGGTTGCACTGGCGGTACTGGCTATTGGCATGACGGCGGTGTTGCACTCCACCAGCCAGGCCGGACATGCCGGGATTTTTCTCAAACAAAAGACCATCGCTCACTGGGTGGCCAGTAATCGGGCCGCTGAACTTTCGATTAACGGCGAGTGGCTCGAGCCTGGTGTCACCACCGGCACAGAAACCATGGCCAACCAAACCTGGGATTGGGAGACCGAGGTACAGAGTACCGAGGTTCCCGAGCTGCGGCTGGTCACAATTCGCGTTTCGCTGGATGGTGAGGAAAAAGCTTCTCTAATCACTTTCCTGGGTAAGCCGATGTGAACAGATTACCCGCCCTCAGCTCATACAAGGCCAGATTTCAGTCTGCGGCCAAACAATCGGGCATAACCCTGCTGGAGTTGTTGATCGTCATCGCTGTTTTCTCCATCATGAGCGCCGCCGCATATAGCGGTTTACAAAACAGCCTCAAAACCGAGGAAAACTTCAACGCATCCATGAAGGACCTGGAAGCGGTGCAAATGAGTCTGGCGCTTTTCCAGCGGGATATCATGCAACTGAGTCCACGTGCCGTCCGTGATGCTTTTGGCGATAAAGAAGCCGCCATTGTTTTATTCAATGGACGAGAGTTGATCTTCACTCGCGGCGGCAATTTTTCATCCCTGAAACTCGATCAGAGCCGAGCTGACACGGGTCTCCTATTCTTTGCAGGACGAACAATTTATTCGCTCATACTGGCGCCGCCTGGACAGCACACAAGGAGACCGGCCGTTAACCGCATCCCTTTTAAGCAAAGTAACCAATCTGCAAATACGCGTTCTCGATCAGAATAATC
Source organism: uncultured Gammaproteobacteria bacterium (assembly GCA_963727635.1). Taxonomy (GTDB): domain Bacteria; phylum Pseudomonadota; class Gammaproteobacteria; order Xanthomonadales; family SZUA-36; genus SZUA-36. Next base: position 900,979 of record CAVSHP010000015.1, read on the forward strand.
TTTGGCATCTGGATTGGCCCATATCGGAAAATGCCAAAATACGCGCCCTGGAATTAACCATTGAACTGGAGGATTGGGGTGAAATTCGCCGCCTGTTCCCAGCTCCGGACTAATCAACCCATGCTGCCGAACAGGGAACGAGGCGTAGCCCTGATTACCGCGGTGCTGGTGGTGGCCATCGCTACCATTATTGCCACTTCAATGATGAAACGTCAGAATTTTGATACCCAGCGTACCGCCAATATCATTTACCGCGACCAGGCAATCGCTTACGCACTGGGAGCCGAGCATTGGGCTGGTGTCGAACTCAGCAAAGATGCCAAAATGAACAATTACGACCATTTGAAAGAGAACTGGGCCTATGAATTACCACCTCTGCCCATTGATGGTGGTTATATCAACGGTAAAACTCCAGGACCTGCAGGGGCGTTTCAATCTCAACTCGGTGCTTGATCCGTTACAGGCAGAGCGCTTCATACGACTGTGTCAGGCCATCAATGTTGAACCCGACTTTATCCCTGCTCTGCAAGACTGGATAGATAGCGATACAGAACCGCGCGACGATGGTGCAGAAGATGAAAGTTACACACTGCTGGACCCTCCTTACCGTGCCGCCAACCGTTTTCTTGCCGATACCAGCGAGTTATTACTTGTCAAAGGGGTGAGTCTCCAGGACTACAATATTCTTACGCTTTTCATAAGTGCGTTGCCGGTGAACAGTGAGATCAACGTGAATACCGCTTCACCCCAGCTGCTTCAGAGCCTGACTCATGATGTCACTCCAGGAGATGTAGAAGGAATAATTGCACTTCGCACTGATAAACCCTATCAGAATATTGATGCTTTTGTTGAAGAGAAGACTTTTGCCGGAAAAGAAATAAGCGAGGACTACTTGACCGTGAGTAGCCAATATTTTCTACTTACTGCAAATGTTATGCTAGGCAATGTGCCGCTGACATTACAATCTGTGCTTAACCGAGCACCAGACGGGAAAATAACCGTTATACAACGCAGGTTTGGCCCCACGCGGGAGGGGATTCTGACTCAAACTGACAACAACCTCGAACAGGCTACCAGAACTAGAGAAAATGACGGATACATTGATAGTACAACTTTTCCCACCGATCAGCGGCACCGATGACGAAGAAAACGGGGCTGTTGACTATGCCGCACAATGGTTGCACATCTCCGGCGAGGCAACTCCCGGCACATCGAATATTCAAAACCGGACAGGAACTGTCCCAGTTACTGCAGCAACCGCCCGATAATTGTCAATGGATTGTTCTGTTACCCGGTGAAGATGTACTGACAACAACGGTCAACCTGCCAAAAAAACGTCGACGCCAGGCAATAAAAGCATTGCCTTTTATGCTGGAAGACAGCATAGCCTCCGATGTGACACTGGAACATACAGCTGTCGGCCCCGATAACACCCAGGGCGAGACCCTGGTTGCAATTACCCGCAAACAACGACTGCAAGACTTGCTAAAGTTATTTACCGATGCCGGCATTACTCCTTACAGGATGCTGCCGGATTACGCGATGCTTCAGGAAACCCCGGATACATGGCAGATTCTGCTTAACGGTGACCGGGCGATCGTGCGCTGCCCGGATAGCACGGGTTTTTCGACTCCCCTGTCCCGGTTGGCACTTTTACTGAACACCGGGCAAGACTCAGAAAGTGACAACTCCGCCAGGTCAGTACAATGGTTCAGGTCGGCTGATACAACCGCACCCGTACTGCCCGACAACTGGCAAATCAGCGAGCAGGTGGTCGCCAACCCGTTGCAACACCTTGCTGCCGGCGCATCGTTTGCATCGCTGAATTTGTTGCAGGGCGAATTCAAGGTGATACAGCAGGATGGCTGGAACTGGCGCCCCTGGGCGACGGCAGCCGTGTTGGCTTTTGTTGCTATATGCATCGGCTTGCTGCAAACCGGCCTTGAGACAGCTCGTTTCAATCGTGAAAACGAACAGTTAAAAACATCGATCATGGAAATGGCCAGGGAGGCACTGCCCGGGGCCAAAGCAGATTCGGGATCCACAGACCCAATTGTTGATTGCCTGGCGACAGCTTAACAAATGGCGGCGCGGGCGGCGCGGAATTTTTGCCATTGCTCAATCGGGTTTCCACTATCATCAGCCAACAGCCGATTACCGTGAATGGCATCAATTTTAAAGACGGTACTCTGACAGTGGCCTTGCAGGGAACCAGTTTGCAACAACTGGATGAATCTGCGCCAACAGATTGAACAACAGGGACTTAAGTGCCTCATTGCTCGATGCCGGCACCGATTCCGACAGCGCGCACAGTAACCTGGTCATCAAAACCATAACCCCGCAAGCGCCACGGAGTGCAGGCTGATGGAGCTTTTCAATTCTTTTAAAAGCCGTTGGTATGGTTTACAAACCAGGGAACAGCAATTACTGCGCTACAGCGCTGTTATTCTCGGCTTGCTGTTGTTCTACCTGTTGATTATTGATCCCGTTTATTCCAGCCGCGACGATGCCGAGCAGAGATTGCACTCGACCCAGGAAGCCTTTTCTGTCGTACAACAGCAGGCCTCTGATCTGAAAGCCTCCTTGTCGAACCCCGGAAGCTCAGAATCCGGATCATTATTAACCCAGGTTGAGAGCAGCGCCCAGCAAGAGGGTTTGCGCAGTGCTCTCAAACGCCTGCAACCCAGCGGTAACAATCAGATTCAGGTCAGTCTTGAAGGCGCTTCCTACCAGCAGCTTATGCAATGGTTGAGCAATCTGCATCAGCAGGGTGTCAAGGCGCAACGGGTGGATATCCAGGTGGATCGTAAATCGGAGCTTCTTGCAGTACAGCTGCTACTTGCGCGTTAAGCTGATGGCCCATCAGTGCAACCTTGCTGGGTCACAACCGGGATTTATCCCCATACATTTTCTTAACTAAACTCACGTGGGTATTATGCAAAAATGGTTGTTGATAATTGTCGGTTGTAGCGTATTTGGTCTCAGTTTACTGGCCCACTTACCGGCACAATTGGTGTTCCCGAAAAATTCGGGCATGTTTCAATTCATGGGTATCGGCGGTTCCTGTGTGGCGAGGGGAGGTCAAACAGATTCTGTTTTCTGGCAAGGCTCTGCCAATTCGCAACCTGAACTGGTCAGTCAACCCGGCAGCACTATTCACAGGCACACTCAAAGCGGATTTCCATGAACAACAGACCCCCGCTAATCGTGGCAGCCATGGGCCTGAGCTTGCTGTCGCAACAGATCGACCTGTATGCACTACATTGGCAGCTTCCAGCGGAGTTGCTTGATGCATGGGTTCAGTTTCCAGTGGTGGGCATACAGGGTGATTTCGTGCTCGATGTGCAAACCCTGCAGCTTCCGTCCGACAAATTATTTCCCAGCCAAGCTGGAAGGGCGTCTGGACTGGCAAAACGCAGAACTGCAAATTGACTCGGAATATTGGCATATCGGTTCGCCGGTTATGCAGTTTTCTGATCAAGGCGATGACATAAAAGGGGTCGTAACGAATTCGCAACCCATGTTACCCGGCGACAGTTCGTTTCAGTGCACAATAAACGATTGCCAGGTTACATTAAGTCTTCAGCCAACCCCGGATGCGCCGCAATCAGTGTTGGATGGCCTGAAGCTATTGGGGCTTCAACAAACCGGAGACAGGTTCTCAGGGCAAATTATCCTTCCGCTTGACTGAACCGCAAAATCTGCTTTGCCCGGGGTCTCAACCCCCAGGGGTATACGCTACTGCCCGGCAGGTGCTGTTGCCCGTGAAAAGCTGCCAGGCGGCCTTATCACTTGCTGATGCGAAGTCACTATATGGCGCTTGTTCTGTCTGCTGATAAGCAAACTGCACGGCTGTAAAAGCGGATAGAAGATCCTGTCAGCAATAGAAATAGCTGATGGCCAACATGTCTGTGGATAAAATGAACATGGGTCATTTTGTCATTCGCCCTGGTGAAATTTCGGGCGGGTATAAATATGCGGATATCCAGGGATCATTCAGCCTGGAACCCTCATCGATCCGAGGCCATAGCCATCTTTTCAAGCCAAAAAAAACCGGGCAAAGCCCGGTTTTTTTTATCAATGTGTCTTTGTAGCAATTGAGGTGGGCCCTGGGGCCCACCTCGTTTAAAACACTACTTAAACATACCCATGATTTTGGCTACTACTTCATCCCAAGTGCCTGCTTCATCTTCAACCAGGTAACCACCAGCTTTGGTGTGTTGGTTGAATGATGCCAGTTCACCTGGTAAATCTTCGTTGATGATTTCGGCCCGGTGACATCCACCACAGGCTTTCGAAGCTGGACCGACAACATAGCTCGGTACATTACCGATCTTTCTGTTCCATGTATCTGAACCATTCGGACCGGCATCGTTTGTCTTTGAAGCTGACAATACAGCAGGCAGTGATTCGGACTGATCCGGCACGTTAAAGGTACCTTCCATGTGACATGCTTCACAGTTCTTGATAGTGAAGTTGGGGAAGGTATGCTCGATATGAAGATTATAGATATTTGCTTCCACAGGATCTGCGAAGTTTATACTATCAGTATCGAATGCCTGGAATTTGTGGATAGCGTGGACATAACTCGCAATTTCGCGTGACTCCATTTCCAGGTGGCTGCCGCCACTGCTTGGAACGTGACAGTGCTTGCACAGGGTGATGTCGCCACCACGGTCGGCCGAGTGGAACGTTGTGGCCAGTGCATCGTGACAGTCATTACAACCTGCAACTTTTACAACGGCATTCGCGCCTTTGAAGTAGTTGTCATCGATCGAATTGTTGCCCAGAACCAGGGTCTTGGACACACCATCCGTGGCTACGGTCACACCGTTAATTACCACCGTCGGTTGTATCGAGACTTCCAGTCTCCTGATGACGCCGCTGGCGATCTTGTCCTGGATGCCCAGATCCGCTGCATAGGCAGTGGTATCCAGTACGACATGCCAGTTACCCTGTACGCTGTCGGACGCTTCGGTAAAATACGGGCTGGTTTTACCGATCGTAAATTCGCCCAACCGGTTCGAGTTGGCATCCCTGGAATGACTGGAAACGATAAATTGCTTCGTATCATATCCGTAGTAGGAAACCAGCACTGTCGGAGCAGTCATAAGCGCCGTGTTTGCCGTGAACCTGATATCGACCTTGCCGCCAGCAATGGAAACGCTGGTGATTTGGGCTTTATACAGATCTGAATATCTGTCGCCATTGGCAGCATAAATCTTGGCGTCGAAACCCGAGTGGATTTCGCTGAAGGATTTGCCAACACCATTACCGTGACAGCTAAAGCAGTTATCATTGATATCATGGAATGCGACGTTTTTCTCCGTCCAGATGTCTTCCATCGAAGGAGCCCGCTTTGCATAAAAGCTTAGTGAGTTATACTCGTCAGGACGTGACTGGATACCGTGACAGCTCTTGCAGGTTTCCGCTACGAAGAATTTGTTGTCCGTTACCTTGTCCATCTTGCCTGCATGGCAGGTGCTGCAGTTGGCCATGCTCTGCGGATAGGGGAATTCCATGGCGTGCGACATATGCACGTCATTCATGACATTTGCATCGTAAGCATAGGCGGGTATGCTAGCGCTATCGCCATTGCCCCAGGCTACCGGGTTGTCGACGATTTGCTGCCAATCCGGATGGCCGCCATTTCTATCATCGTAGTGGCAGGCTTTACAAGCAGCGAATGTCGGCAGGCCGGCAACCACTGCTTCTCTATAGCCATGCTTGCGATACGGCGTACCGTGACACTTCTGGCAACCTTCGACATTGGCGTAAGATTCATACTCATCAGCATTACCAAAGCTCACACCTGCACTGGCCATATTTGCATAAAGGGCGTAATGACCGGCTATTTCGGTATCGAGTCGGTCCTTGGCAATGTAACCGTAACCAAAGGCATTTGAGTTTTCGGGTGCGTAGGAAAGTCCCGTGGCCGTTAGTTTATATACGCCGGGTGAAACAACCGTCGCACTCGTATAGCTGAACGATTTGTTCATCGATCCGGGGAAAGACCGCGTCGCAGAATCGTAACCCTGGACATAAAACGAGTGTTGGTCCAGCGACGCCAGGCCATCGGTAAATGGCATGCCATCTTTCGTGATGCTGACCGTCATGCTGACGTTAAAACCACCCTTGCCATCAGCAACGCTTTTAACACTGGTGATTTGCATTGCCAGGTTGCTGGCATCTGTATACTCATCATAAATTGATTGGTGGGCATTCTCGCCAACATCAGCGTGACAAACCGAACAGGATTCCGGTTCAACCACAGCAGTCAAGTTCTCACCGGGAGGACCTGTCGGGCCTTCAGGTCCGGCTGGGCCTTGAGGTCCGGCGGCACCTGCGACGCCATCCTTACCATCACTGCCACCACAACTTACCAGTAAAGCAACTGAGACGAGCAACGCAAAAACCATCAGGAATTTCTTAATACTCGATAGTCTCATATTCATGTCTATTCTTACTCCTCGTTAAATAATTCACTCAAAGTCTTTTCCAAAATGCGTAAATCGGTTGTTCGCATGATGTTGAAAAGAACACCTCGAGAAACCAGAAACTCCCTCAAAAATTTTTCCCAAAATACGTAAATCGGTCGTTATCGCTATCTTGAGAAGAACGTCTCGAGAGACTATAACTCCGGATTTATAATTAGCAGACCCCAACTAAAAACCCAACTTCTTCCTCGCGGGATGAGGTTATCAAATGCTCTTTTAGGGGGACATGATGTAGGTCAAGTAACCCCTGAAAGCAGCTATCCATGCCGGTCATTTTTGGCGTTTTGAGGTTTTTTCCGGAAACCGGCAACAATTGACGCTGGCTTTTGAAACGGGCTTTATTGCACGCCAAGGATGTTTAGCCGATTCAAGTTTTTGGATGATCGGGAATGATCTGGTCTTGATGCCGAACAGGGCTGGCAAGGAATGAAACTCAATTTCTGCACTCAGCCGATTCTGACTTACCGGTTCGCCGTGTTCAATGACGCGCGAGAAGCATCATCTACTTCTCAACTCGAAAGCGTTCGCCCTGATAGGACATTACCATGCCATCCGGCATGATTTCTTCCAACACCATACCGTTTGGCAATGTTTCTCCCTCGCGGAATTTTTTCAGGTTGACCAGGATAAAGCGCCCTTGGGGGTCATCCGAATAGACGTGAACATCGAGGCGCGGCAAGTTAATTTTATTGCGAAACTCCTGTGGCAGATCAAACCAGCTTTGCAATTGCGGATCATCATGCGCGGTTGTCATGCCATCCGTCTGCAAATCCGATGCTTGATCCGGCAGCATCAGAGGCTCGGGATTCTGAACCTGGGCCGGTTCTGGTAACACCACCACCTCGCCCCTGGGACGTATCGGCTCTATATTCGGTGACGCTGTTGGTTCCGGAGTTGGCGCTTCGCTAACCCGGGTTTCAGTGGTTTGCTGAACCGGTTGCGGCAACGGTTCATTTACCAGTGGTGTTTGCCGTTCTGCTGGGGCCTGCAGCTGTTCTGCAACGGGAACCGCTATAAGCTCCGCATCCTTGTCTTTCAGCAACATAACAACCAGGACAATATTCAGGCTTAACAGCGCGACAATCACCCAAAGCCATCGATAGGAACGGGTTTGAGCAGGTTGGTCTTCCTGGGGCGTTGCAAGGTCAGGCACCGAGCCCAGGAAGTGCTCCTGATCCGATTTTTTAAGTGCTGCGAGAATATAGGACATAGCTTGACTACTCAGGGAGATTCAGTCGACAGAAGGGGAGCATTGCTGTCGGTAAAGGTATTAAGTTGAATCAGCGTTTGTTTCCCCACCACGCCATCGGCTGTCAGGCCGTGGCTACGCTGAAAATCCATGACTTGTGTAAGCAAAGCGGTATCGAAGTACTGCGTATCGGTGGCCGGCAACTTCACCTGCTGGGCTATCTCCAGCGACTGACGCAGCCAGGCAACATCCGGGCTTCGATCTCCCGCCTTGAGCAACAGGTGTCCGTTGGGTGGCGACTTCAATAGCAATGTGAAATCACCTAACCAGTAGCGATCCACCTCGCCGATAGCCAGACGGAATAACTCGGTGCCAATCATCAATTCAGCCACCCTGTCATCAAGGTGCTGCAAAATCACCAGAACAGACTGGCCACCGTTGGCAAACAGCTCCAATATCACCGGCCGGTTGTACTGGCGCAACAACCCCCAGGAACCTTTTTCAACCAGACAGGACAGTCCCACGTCAGTGGCAAAAACACAATAATCAGGCGCGACCGCCGCAGGCAGTTTGACAGACCAGCGGGCGAACAACCCGGTCCAGGCAGCAAGTGACCAGGATTCATCTGCCATCAGCAGTGCTGCCGCCAACGAACCTGGCGGGGTCTCCAAACCGCTCGGGTCCAAAGCGCTCGGTGCCGTGATATTCGGCGAAGAATTTGAGGGCAGTGCCACGGGGACCGAGGGCGGCGGTTGATCAGCAGATGTGCCATCTGCGGGCATTTCCGCGGACGGTTGAGCTGTCGCCTGATCCAGTACGCTGATGGGCTCCGGACGTTGCCAATACAGGTAAAACACACTAATAAGGAGAATCAGAAATACCAGGCCACTGACTAACGATCTGGGGTTGATCCAGCTTCGGTCTTGCGGCAGTTCATTCCCCAGCACTTCTTTGGCCGCGTTCCGGACAATTCTCTTGTCGATTTGTAACTTGTCTTCACTGTAGGCGCCGAGCAGGGCCCGGTCACACAACACGTTTATAAGGCGGGGGATTCCTCCGGATATCTTGTAGATCAAATCCACCGCGGCCTTGTTAAAAATTGGCCTGCTTGCACCACAGATATTCAACCGGTGTTTGATATAGGCCCCGGTCTCCTCGCGTGTGACCGGTTCCAGGCAGTAACGGGCTGTTACCCGCTGGGCCAGTTGACGCATGTCATCACGCCGCAACAGGGTACGTAGTTCCGGTTGCCCGATCAGGATGATCTGTAGCAGTTTCCGCGTGGCAGTCTCCAGGTTGGTCAGCAGGCGGACCTGTTCGAGTACGTCTGCGCTCAGGTTCTGGGCTTCGTCAATGATCAGCACCGTACGTCGACCCCTGGCATGCGCGTCCAGCAGATAGTCATTCAGTAAGTCGGTGAGCCTTTTGATACTTAAATCTTTCTCCTGGTATTGGATGCCCAACTCATCGCACACCGTGGCAATCAATTCGATCGATGTCACCTTGGGGTTCAAGACCATGGCCAGATCGACGTTTTCCGGCACATGCTCCAGCAAACAACGGCACATGGTGGTCTTGCCGGTTCCCACCTCGCCGGTGAGTTGCACAAAGCCACCGCCTTCTCCGAGGCCAAATAACAGGTGCGCCAATGCTTCCCTGTGACGCGGGCTCATATAGAGGAAACGCGGATCCGGCGTTATCGAGAACGGCCGCTCAGACAGATTGAAGTGTTTTAAATACATAATGTACCCAGACCGACACTGTGCGGAGTGTAACATTCTTGTGGATAAGACTTTTCGGATTCAAGGTTCGGCCTGCTGTCCTAAAGACTGTTGGAACTGGTTCACCATCCCAGGAGTCCATCGGACTTAATGCCAAAAAAGTTTCTGGAAGTCAACAATGATCGTAACGCTAAACCTGTTAATCTGTATTTATACTTCCGGCTTGTTTCCATCTGAAAATTGGGCATGTCGCCCACAACAGAATACAATGCAGGGCTATATAGAGATGAATCGACTCTACCCCGTTGATCCGGGCTTTCAGTTCAACAGGATCGGGTGACTGAGATCATTAAAATACAAAACTGCCCATCGGGGCAGTTTTTTCTGCCTTGTGCCATAAATAGTGGGCCGGGTAAATAATTGAACGGAGTTTGACCATGAAAAAATTTGTCATATTACTGAGCTTTACCCTCATTCTCCTGGGTGCAGGAGAGATTAAAGTCGTAGATTACGACACGCTTCAAGCTCGCGACGGGCTCGTATATATAAAGGATGAATCCACGCCATTTTCAGGCAGAGCGGATTCCCGATATGAAAACGGAGAGTTGAAAAGCTCGATCACATATGAAAACGGCAAGAAAGAAGGCCTGGTACAGTCATGGTTTGACAACGGCAAATTGGAATTAGAGTCCACTTACAAGGACGGCAAGCAAAATGGTTTGAGTCGTTCATGGTTTAAGAACGGACAATTAAAAATGGAGGCCACGTATAAAGACGACGAGGAAGATGGCCTGCAGCGCACATGGTACGAGAGCGGTAAAGCAAAAACTGAAACTGCTTTTAGTAATGGTAAAAAAGTCGGTCTCATCCACGCCTGGTATGAGAATGGCCAAGCACAAATGGAAGCCACTTATAAAGATGGCAAGAAGGATGGCCTGGTGCGCATGTGGTACGAGAACGGTCAGTTAAAAATGGAAGCGCCCTACAAAGATGGCAAGGAAGATGGACCGGTCCGCTTCTGGGATGAAAACGGCGAGTTGTTGTAGTCGGACACGTCCCGGTTGGCGTAAAAACCCGGCTTGAAAATACGGGTCAAGCTTGCAATCGGTTTTAAGAGTTGTCCGCAGCCCGGCATGCGCCTGGCGTTTTACGGCCCCTATCTAAGCCAGGTCGCCCCGGGTAAATTTATCGCAGGCCATTCGACTGGTTTGATACCCGGATGGCTGTGAATATTGTTGTGATCCCGGCTTAATCAGTGTGTGGCTTGCGTTTGCAGCCGTTTGGCGGCGCTCAGCATAACTGGCAGTTCGCTGACATCACGAAGTACGAAGTCAGCACCGAGTGTCTCTGCCGGCGCCAGTGTGTAACCCCACGGAACCACGCCAACGAAGACACCGGCTGCGCGGGCGGTGTTTACATCGACGCCGGAGTCACCGATCAACAGGCTTGCTGCGGGTTCTGCGATCAGTTCACGCAGGCAGGTCAGAAGCGGTAATGGATCGGGTTTGCGCGCGGCGGTGGTGTCACCGCCAACCACGCTGTTGAAATAAACGGACAGGCCGAGGTCATGCAGAATCTGCCGCGATATTGCCTCGGGTTTATTGGTGCATACACCCATCGGAATATTCAACTCGCGAACCTGGTTCAGCATGTTCACCACCTGCGGATAAGGCCGGGTGTACTCGGTAGCGCAAGCCGAATACGTCTGCATGAACAGGGACACAAGCTGGGCGAGTTGTTCGGCATCCGGACGTATGCCGATGGCGTTGAAGCCACGCTCCACCAGTTTTGGCACGCCATTACCGATCATCGTACGAACCGTTGCGAGCGGCAGAACGGCAAAGCCGCGCATGTCGAGAACGGTATTCAGCGCCGCAGCCAGGTCCGGCGCTGAATCAACCAGCGTACCGTCAAGATCCCAGACGATGGCCTCAGCTCTTAACATTCAGCTTTTGCCGCCAGTCCGGAAAGAGCTTGTCGGCGTCTCCCGGGAAGCTCTCGAATGCCCGCGCCAGCTCCCTGTGCCCGGCTGCATATTCGAGCGGGTTGGCGCCGGCGCGCCAGCAGGCCTCGGCCTGGCGTAATGACCTGGCGCCGGCGGCCGCACCGTCGAGGTGGCCATAACTGCCGCCACCGGCGGTCAGTATCAGGTTGGAGTGTCCGAGGTTGTTAAAGAACCCGGGAATCCTGAGTGCGTTCATGCCACCCGAGATGATCGGTGTGGTCGGTTGCATACCCTGCCATTCCTGGTGGTAATACGGGCCATCTGCGCTGTCACGTTCGATCATGTAGGCAATCCCGCGGTCATCCTGTTCACCCTCCATCTTGCCGTAGCCCATGGTGCCGACATGGATGCCGGAGGCACCCTGCAGGCGGGCCATCTTGGCCAGTACAAAGGAAGTATAGCCGCGTTTGGCGGACGGCGAGGTCACGGCGCCGTGGCCGGCACGGTGATAGTGCAGGTACTGTTTTGGAAAATGCCTGCGTGCGGTGGTAATGGCGGTGGGACCGGCGACGTAACCATCGACCAGGAACGCCACGTGGTCGGCGTTCTCGGCGAAGGTTTCAAGGATGAACTCACCGCGCGCAATCATCTCGTGATAATCATCGGCCGTAATGTTGGCGGAGAACAGCTTGGCCTCGCCGGTTTTGTCCTGGGCGCGGCACATGGCGTCCGCGACCAGCCGGATGGTTTCCTTCAGCGGCGCGAACACCTGGTTGCCCTGCGGTTCATCATTCTTGATGAAGTCACCGCCGAGCCAGAAGTCGTAGGCTGCGTCGGCGAATGGCTTGGGTCTCAGGCCGAGCTTCGGTTTGATGATGGTGCCGACGATAAAACCGCCGTCTTGCACCGGTCTGCCGAGCACCCGCCAAAGGTCGGAGATGCTGGTCGCCGGGCCGTCATACAGCTTCAGGTAGCACGGCGGCATCCAGAAATCGTGCATCTTGGCGTGCTCGACATCGCCCATGCCCTGGTTATTGCCGATGGCAAGCGTCAGGAAAGAGGCGAGCATCGCACGGCCGTCGATGATGTTGCGGTCGAACAGTTCGACGGGGTAGGCGATCTTCATCAGTTCCCTGGACTCGTCGATTTCATAAACCAGCGCATCGACACCCCTGGTGAAATCATCCGTCGTGGAAACCGTCACGTTGGTGCCGGTCGAGGATTCCGCGGCAAAGTGTGCGGCGGTCTCGAGGTAAGCGTGACCGGCCTTGGGTTTCATGTGGTAGGCCACCAGTACGTGGCGGCCGGCGTTGATCAGGTCCTGTTCTTGCAGGTCGAGATTCGCGTAGCGGTTGGATTGATCCATGTTTCCTCCAGAAAAGTACTAAGGGTTAAATTAAATTCGGTTCAGCGTGCGCGGCGCCGGCGTTCCATCAGGCGCAGGATCATCGGTGTCAGGATCAGCTGCATGGCGATGGCCAGCTTGCCGCCCGGAATGACGATGGTGTTGGCGCGTGACATGAAACTGTCCTTGATCATCGAGATCAGGTAGGGGAAATCGATGCCGCGCGGATTCTTGAAGCGGATGACAACCTTGGATTCATCCGCCGTCGGTATGTAGCGGGCGATGAACGCATTGGAAGTATCCACCGTCGGAATACGTTGAAAATTGATATCCGTCTCGGAAAATTGCGGACAGATGTAACTGATGTAGTCCGGCATGCGGCGCAAAATGGTTTCGCGGATCGCTTCCATCGAGTGGCCGCGATCGGCCTTGTCACGGTGGATTTTCTGTATCCATTCGAGGTTGATGACCGGCACCACCCCGATCGAGAGGTCGCAGTACTGGGCGACGTTGACAGCCTCTGTCACCACGGCGCCGTGCAGACCTTCGTAGAACAGCAGTTCGGTGTCTTCGGGAATTTGCCGCCATGGCGTGAAAGTGCCCGGGGGGCAACCGTGACGCAGGGCCTCGGTATCGTCGTGGATATAATTGCGGATACGGCCGGTGCCATCTTCACTGAACTGCCGGAACACATTTTCCAGGTCTTCGAGGCGGTTGGCTTCAGGTCCGAAATGACTGAAGTGATTGTTGCCTTTTTCCGACTCCTCCTGCATGACGGTTTTCATATCGGCCCGGTCATAACGGTGGAAGGCGTCACCTTCAATCGAGGTGGCCTTGATACCCTCCCGTTCAAAAATACGGTCGAAGGTGAGCTTGACCGAAGTGGTTCCTGCACCTGAAGAGCCAGTGACGGAAATAATGGGGTGCTTGAGTGACATCATCTTCTCCTTGTTTCAATCGCGCAGCAGGGTGCGGTTTCTGAACAGTTGCGGCCGCTCGTGATAGGGGTTCAGGCCGGCATAATAATGTTCGACCAGTTCCACTTCGTGCCTGGAGCCAAAAATCATCGGCACCCGCTCGTGGATGTTTTGCGGCTGGATTTCAAGAATGCGCTGGATACCGGTGGTTGCGGCGCCACCCGCGTGCTCGATGAGCAATGCGATCGGGTTACATTCGTAGACCAGGCGCAGCCGGCCCGTGGCGTAACCCTTGCGAATATCCGCCGGGTACAGAAAGATGCCGCCGCGGGACAGGATGCGGTGACACTCCGCGACCAGCGACGCGATCCAGCGCATGTTGTAATTGGTGCCATGCGGACCTTCCTCGCCCACCAGGCAATCGTCTACGTAAGCCCGGATGTGTCCGTCCCACTGGCGTGAGTTCGAGCTGTTGATGGCAAATTCGTTGGTGTCCGGGGGCACTGCAACACCCCGGTGGGTGAGGCGAAACTCCCCGGTAAGCGGATCCAGCGTAAAGATCATCGTGCCTTCGCAAAGGGTCATCACCAGCGCCGTCTGCGGGCCGTAGATGACATAACCGGCCGCCAGTTGCGCAGTGCCGGGTTGCAGCAACCGGCACAGGTCGTCGATGTTTTTACCATCCGCATCGATGCCCGAGGGCAGGATTGAAAATATCGTGCCGACGGAAACATTGGTGTCGATGTTGGAGGACCCGTCCAGCGGATCGGTCGCAACAAACAGCGGCGCACCCTTGTTGATGGGGCAGGGCGCTTTCAGTTCTTCGGAGACCAGGCAGGATACCGGTGCGCCGTGCAGGGCTTCGATGAGCAGGTCATTGGCAATCAGGTCCAGTGCTTTCTGGGTGTCACCATCCTCGTTGTCGCCCCGGTCGGCGCCGAGTTCACCGGCCAGCGCGCCACGGGCGACCAGCGCGGAGATCTCGATACAGGCGTCCGCGATGGCCTCGATGGTGGCGGCAATGTCACGACGCAGTTCCGACTTGCCTGTCCAGCTTGCCAGGTAGCGTTTCAAGCCTGGATATTTGCTCATGTGCCTCTCCTCGAGTGACTGCGGCGGGACGCGAATAGCGCGTCATGGATTGACTGGCTAAAAGTATAGAAACCGCCGGGCCCGCCGGTAATATGCATAAGGGGGGCAGGATCAGGTTATTTGGGTAGGGAAAAACCCACCCATCGGAAAGAATTTGCTAAACGTGCAATGCCCGCCGGAGACGGCTCAGCTCTTCAGGTAGAGGGCGATGGCCTGGCCGCGGTTCCTGACACCGAGTTTTTCGAACAGGTTACGCACGTGATACTTGACGGTATTGGTTGAAACGGCTTTTTCGGATGCGATTTCCTTGTTGGTGCGGCCCGCCGCCAGCGAGGAGAGGATTTCCAGCTCACGCTTGGTCAGTGTGCCCAGGGGGTTGGCATTGAGCTGGGTCACATCGAGGTAGGGGAACACCATGCGGCCACCGGCCACCTGGGCGATGGTATCGAGCAGGTGCACCGGTTGATCATTCTTGGAGACAAAGGCGGCAGCGCCGTGGGCCATGACCTGCAGCGGCACCGTGTCGCTTTCAAAACCCGTGTACACGATCACGCGTGGCGGATTCTTGCGGGTTTGCAGACGGTCGAGGATATAACGCGCATCGGCGGGAGGTATGATCCAGCCGACCACTGCCACGTCCATGGAAACCGTTTCCATCGCCTTCAGAAAGTCTGTGGAATTTTTGCTGGCGCTGACCAGTGAAAGACGCTCATCTTCGGAAAACAATTGCTTCAATGCGGCCCGCATCAACGGGCTTTTATCTGCAATTCCGACGCGAATCGGCTGGCTCGGATCCTGCTTGCTGACCATCTGTACATGGTACCGCAAGCGCCGTGG
Source organism: uncultured Gammaproteobacteria bacterium (assembly GCA_963727635.1). Classification (GTDB taxonomy): domain Bacteria; phylum Pseudomonadota; class Gammaproteobacteria; order Xanthomonadales; family SZUA-36; genus SZUA-36. The sequence goes on from CAVSHP010000015.1 coordinate 916,522, forward strand.
CCGCAACAGCGTTGGAGGCTGTTATTGTTTAACCGTGCTTCATGATGCGGGCTTTTTGCCGGCCCCAGTCACGGTCCTTCTCATCGGCGCGCTTGTCGTGGGCTTTCTTGCCCTTGGCGGTGCCAATTTCAACCTTGACCTTGCCATGCGACCAGTACATCGCCGTGGGGACGACGGTGAAACCCTTGCGTTCCACCTGTCCCGTCAGCCGGTCAATTTCACGCCGCTGCAATAGCAGTTTCCGTGTCCGCACGGGATCGGGAATGATGTGTTTGGATGCGGTGGGTAAGGGGTCGATCCGGCAGCCAAACAGGAAGGCCTCGTTGTCTTTCAGCAAAACGTAGGAATCGGCAAACTGCACGCGCGATTCGCGCAACGACTTGACCTCCCATCCTTCCAGGCTCAAGCCCGCCTCGATACGTTCCTCGATGTGATATTCAAAACGGGCGCGCTTGTTACGTGCAATCGTCTTGGTGCCTTCGCCATGGGCGTCTTTTGTGGTTTTTTTGCTCATATATGTCTTCCTGCCAATCGGCTATATTACTGCGTGTGGAGTCTTAGCTCCATGCCATGAGCACGCAAGCGGGCTTATCGTGTAAAATTTTGCCATCGTCGGAACCCGAGTGTCCTGTCACGCGTCCAATGACGCATATGCGGGGCTCTGAATGTGACATTGGACGCGTGACAGGACACTAGTCTTATGAAAATACTACGCTCAGCACTGGTCACACACAGCGCACTGGACATGTACATGCTGGTACAGGCTGTTCCGGACTATCCGCAGTTTCTTAGCTGGTGCACGGCCACACAGGTCATTGAGCAGAACGAGCAGTTTCAAAAAGCTGCATTGACCGTCGTGATCGCCGGCATCAGGCAGAGCTTTACCACGCTGAACACGCTGCAGCGCGGCGAAAAGGTTGAAATGAGATTGTTCGATGGCCCGTTCAGGAAGTTGCAAGGGGAATGGCGTTTCGTGCCGTTGGGCGAGGATGGTTGCAAGATCAGCCTGGAACTGGATTTCGAGATGAATGCCGGTCCGATGGCCAGCCTGTTTGGCAAGGGCTTTGGCAAAATTGCGGACCGCCTGGTCGATGATTTCTGCAAACGCGCCGAAAAGGTCTATCCCGCGTGACGCGGCAGGATGCGCAAAACAGGATCAGGGTGGAAGTCGTGCTGGCCATGCCTGAACGGCAGGAACTCGTGGCGCTGGAGGTTGTCCCCGGTACGACACTGGCCGAGGCGATAACTTTATCGGCCGTGCTGGAAATGTTTGACGGTTTTGAACTGGATCTCACAAGCGTCGGCATTTTTGGTCAGAAAGCCAGTCCGGACCAGGTTCTGCGCCCGGGTGACCGGGTGGAGATTTACCGGCCCCTGCTCGCCGACCCAAAGGAAGTGCGCCGCCAGAGGGCAATCGAACAAGCCAAAGCATAAGCGGTTTCCGCCTGCACGCCGGCAGCGGGTCTGATCAGGGTTTTAGCGGTGTATCAACCGGCACGGTGATACCGGCTACATTCAGCGCTTTTTCCAGGATCCTGAGTTGTGCCTGGGCTTCGTTATAGGTGTCAAAAAGCCCGGATCGCACCTGGTGGCGTGTGCCCAGCCCGGGTACGACCTGTTCCCGGAGGTTTGCCTCGAACCCCTTTGATCTGACAGTATCCGCGAACGCCAGCGCTTCTTCGTGGGTGCCAAACGCACCCAATTGCAGCGTCCAGTTGATGACTGCGTCGTCGGTGACGAGATGGGTTTGTTTGGCAGTCTCGATGTTATTGATCTGCTCGACCGCCGTCTTGGTTGCTGCCAGGGCCTTGATATCGCCGCCGGTTGAATCGCCGATACCATCAGTTGCGGTCAGTGCATCATTTTCAAAGGTCAGTGTTACCAGGCGTCGGACCGGCTCACCGCCGCGGCGGCTGAACAGCGAAATATAATCCCAGCGATCCTTGTGAAAGGGGTCCTCAACAGCGGGTGTACCCAGCAGGTAGGCGACCTGCTTTTTGGTCATGCCAAGTGTTATCTGGTCCAGGTCTTCCTGTTCAATGGCATTGCCCTGTTGAACATTTTGTTTGTAAATAAGCTTGCAGCCCGTGTTTAATGTAAGCACGGCTATCAGTGCTAAGAACAAATACCTGGTCATCTGGATCCTTTGAAATGGCTGCAACTAAAGTTTAAGGCCGTGAATGATACAATAGTAAGGTGTTCTGAAGAACAGGCGATATCAATTTAATAACGACAGGATAAGACAGTGGATGATGGAAATCTTCGAAAAGCAGGTCTGAAAGTCACACAGCCGAGAAAGCGGATACTCGAGTTGCTGGATGAGGCGGGGAACAAGCACGTTACGGCTGACGATATATACCGGGTATTGATCCAGGCCGGCGAAGACATTGGTCTGGCGACGGTTTACCGTGTGCTGAACCAGTTTGAGGCAGCCGGGTTGGTGGTCAAGCACAACTTTGAAGGCGGCCAGGCTTATTACGAACTGGATTCAGGTGGTCACCACGATCATATGGTATGCGTCGAAACCGGCAAGGTCATAGAATTTTCCAATGCCGAAATTGAACGGCTGCAGGCAGATATCGCGTCAAAACATGGATATGATATCGTCGACCACAGCCTGGTTATTTACGTACGCCCCAGGAAGAAAAAATCACGCTAGCTGACTGCGGCACCGCTATTGAGCAGTTCGATCGCGTGAGCGCGGCTCTGCTCAGAAATTTTTCCGCTTAGCATCCTGGCGATCTCTTCGACCCTGCTGGTCTCGTCCAGCAGCCTGGTATCTACGTTCGTGGTATCGGGTCCGGTCGCCTTTCGCACCTGCACCTGGTGGGTTGCGCAAACCGCGACCTGGGCCAGGTGCGTGACGCACAGGGCCTGACCGCTACCCGACAGGCGTTTCATCAGCCTGCCAACGGCATTCGCAGTGGCGCCACCGATACCGGCATCGACCTCATCAAATATCTGTGTGACTGCTTCGTTGCCAGTGCTCGCTGCGACCTTGATCGCCAGGCTGATGCGTGACAACTCGCCGCCGGACGCGATTTTATTCAGTGGTCCGGGTGGCAGTCCGGGGTTGGCGCTGATCCTGATCTGAAGCTCGTCATCACCGCGGGGACCGGGCCTGGCCTGCGGATCCAGGGTTACCGACATTTCAAATATGCCACCGGCCATACCCAGTTCAGCCATCAGGGTGCTTACCCGTGCGGACAAAACGGCGGCCTGCTGCCTGCGTTTTTCATGCAGGGTTTTGGCAGCGGACCGGTAGCGCTCAAGACGCTCCCGCAGATCGGCCTGCAACTGCTTGCGGCGATGTTCGGAACCGCCCGCCCGCTCAATACGTGCCGCCAGCGTATGCATGACTTCCTCGAGACCCTCGATGCGCACGTGGTGCTTGCGCGCCAGGTCGTGCAGGTCGCCAAGGGTCTTGCTTACGGTTTCAAGACGGTCGGGGTTCAGGTCGACCCGGTCGCGTGCTGCGCGCAGGGTGTTAAGCGCCTCTGAACAGTTAACCGCCGCTTCCTGCAGCATGATACAGGCCTCCTGGATATCACTGTCCAGTGCATTGAATTTCTTCAGCGTGCCGAGCGCGGTATTGAGGCTGGAGTTGATGCCCGACTGGTCATCTGATGACTCCGGGTCAAGCAGTTCCAGACCCTGGTTCAGTGCTTCGAGCAAGGCATCGCCGGCAGCCAGGCGGTCGTGCTCAGTCTGCAGTGCCTCCAGCGAATCGGCCGACAGGTTATATTGTTGTAATTCTTCCAGTTGGTAATTCAGAAATTCAAGCTCGCCAGGTGATACAGAGCTCTCCTGTTCGAGGGCGTCCAGTTCGTGCCTGGCCAGTTGCCAGTCGGCGCAGGCACTTTCAAGCGCCTCGATCGCCGTTGCATAGTTACCGCTGCCATCCAGTAAACGGAACTGTTCTGCAGTCCTGGTCAGTCTCAGGTGTTCGTTCTGGCCGTGAATCTCAACCAGCAACTGGCCGAGTGCCTGCATTTGTGCGACCGTTACCGGTGAGCCATTGATAAAGGCCCGAGATCGGCCACCCGTGTTGATCGTTCTGCGCAACAGGCAACTGTCACCCGAGGATAACTCCAGTTCCTCAAGCCAGGTCCGCGCCTCCAGGTTGTCTTGCAGCGAAAATTCTGCGCTTAGTTCAGCGCGGTCGGCCCCGGGGCGCACCCACGCGGCATCCGAGCGTTCTCCCAGCAACAGGCCCAGTGCGTCGACCAATATGGATTTGCCGGCGCCGGTCTCACCCGTGATAGCGGTGAAGCCTGACTGGAAGTCCAGGTCCAGTGTTGGCACGATGGCAAAGTTGCTGATGTGGAGGTGATTGAGCATTTCCGGCCGTGTTTTATTCAAGCTCGCTAGTATCGCTTCTTGAATCGCAGTTGCCAATCCCCATATTTGGGCGTGAGAGCAAGAACTGGAAGAACAGCTGGGAGTATAGACCATGACGGCGCGACATGAAGACGAAGAAAACATGACTGAAAGCTTTGATGAGAGCCTGGCGGGGCAAGCTGAAGGGACCGCGGATGAAGACGGTTCACAAGCAGAATCGAATGACCCGATTGAAAGGCTCGAGACGGAGTTACAGGCCGCACGTCTGGAAGCTGTCGAGGCGAGACAGGATATGTTGCGTATGCAGGCGGATATGGAAAACCTGCGTAAGCGCCTGGTGCGTGAGCACGAGAAAACCCGGTTGCGTACGCTTGAACGGTTTATGAGTGATCTGTTGCCGGTACGCGACAGTCTTGAACGTGGGCTGGAAGCGGCCAACGACCCGGCGGCCACCGTTGAAGCGCTGACGGAGGGAAAACAACTGATCATGAAAATGCTGGTCAAGACCATGGGTGATCATGGTCTGCAGACAATTGATCCGATCGGTGAGTCATTTGATCCGGAAAAACATGAGGCCATGACCCTGCTGACTTCGGACCAGCATGACGAAAACACCGTGATCGACGTGATTGAAAAGGGTTACCAGTTGCACGACCGCCTGATCAGACCGGCCAAGGTCGTGGTTTCGAGAAAACCCTGAACCCCAGAAGCGCGTCGCTTCAACGTGCAATAAAAGGGTCATCGTATTGAAAAGCATGGGGCAGCCCCCATCTTTGAACCATCGAATTATTGACAGACTTTTTGGAGAAATCAAATGGGTAAGATCATAGGAATCGACCTGGGCACGACCAATAGCTGCGTCGCGGTTATGGAAGGTGGTGAACCACGGGTCATCGAAAATGCCGAGGGCGACCGCACAACACCCTCGATTGTCGCATTCACAAAAGATGGTGAAGTACTGGTAGGTCAGTCGGCCAAACGCCAGGCGGTTACCAATCCGACCAATACGCTGTTCGCCATCAAGCGTCTCATCGGCCGCAAGTTTGATGAAGACGTGGTGCAGAAAGACATCGATCTTGTTCCTTACAAGATCATCAAGGCCGATAACGGTGACGCGTGGGTGGAAGCCGGCGGCAAAAAGATGGCCGCACCGGAAATATCAGCCCGCGTATTGATGAAGATGAAGAAAACCGCTGAAGACTATCTTGGTGAAGAAGTGACCGAAGCCGTCATCACGGTTCCGGCCTATTTCAACAACCACCAGCGCCAGGCGACTGAAGACGCAGGCAAGATTGCCGGTCTGAAGGTGCGCCGGGTGATTTCCGAGCCGACCGCGGCCGCGCTGGCCTTCGGTGTGGACAAGAAAGGCGGTGAACGCAAGGTCGCCGTTTATGACCTGGGTGGCGGTACATTCGACGTATCCATCATCGAAATTGCAGATGTCGACGGCGAACACCAGATCGAAGTGCTGTCCACCTCCGGTGACACCTTCCTCGGTGGTGAAGATTTCGACAAGCGTGTCATCGACTACCTGGTGTCCGAGTTCAAGAAGGACCAGGGTGTCAACCTGCGCAACGATCCGCTGGCGCTGCAGCGTCTGAAAGAAGGTGCAGAGCGCGCCAAGATCGAGTTGTCAACGACTGAGCAGACCGAAATCAATCTGCCGTACATCACGGCCGATGCGAGCGGTCCGAAACACCTGAATATCAAGCTGACCCGCGCCAAGCTCGAATCGCTGGTTGAAGACCTGGTCAAAAAGACCATTGGTCCGTGCCGCACGGCTTTGGACGATGCCGGTTTGAAGGTCAGCGATATCGCCGACGTCATCCTGGTGGGTGGTCAAACCCGTATGCCGATGGTGCAGAAGGCCGTAACCGAACTGTTTGGCAAGGAGCCACGCAGGGACGTCAACCCGGATGAAGCCGTTGCGCTGGGCGCCGCCGTACAGGGTGGTGTTCTGTCGGGTGAGGTCAAGGACGTATTGCTGCTGGATGTCACGCCGTTGTCGCTGGGTATTGAAACCATGGGCGGCGTGATGACCAAGCTGATTGAGAAAAACACCACGATCCCGACCAAGGCTTCGCAGATTTTCTCAACCGCGGAAGATAACCAGCTTGCGGTCACCGTGCACGTGTTGCAGGGCGAGCGCGAAGTTGCCAGCGCCAATAAGTCACTGGCGCGCTTCGATCTCGCCGGCATTGCTCCCGCCATGCGCGGAATGCCGCAGATCGAGGTTACCTTTGATATTGACGCCAATGCCATCATGCACGTAAGTGCAAAAGACAAGGCGACCGGCAAGGAACAGAAGATCGTCATCAAGGCCGGCTCAGGTCTGTCCGATACCGAGATCGAGCAGATGGTCAAGGACGCCGAGGCTCACGCCGAGGAAGATCGCAAGTTCCACGAAACGGTGACTGCGCGTAACCAGGCAGACGCCATGGTTCACTCCACCCGTTCAACCCTGAAGGAAATGGGTGACAAGATCAATGAAGGTGACCGCAAGAAGATCGAGGATGCGATCGAAGGTGTCGAGGCAGCCATGAAGCTGGATGACAAGGAAGCCATCGAAGCTGCCACGGGCAAACTGACCGAAGCCGCCCAGGTCATTTATCAGCAGGCTGCCGCTGCAGCCGAAGCTGCCGGCGCCCAGGATAGCGGCCCGTCAGCCGAAGCCGGTGGAGATGATGTCGTCGACGCCGAGTTCGAAGAAGTCGATGAAAACAAGGGCAAGCCGTAAGCGATTATCGCGTCCTGAAGTGTAAAAAACCCCGGCCCAGGCCGGGGTTTTTTTATACACGGCTCAAAAGCATTGGCACAGAAGAGCACACGGGCGCGCGGCGCGGTCGAGAATTATCTCGAGATCCGATTTTGCCATTGCCAGGTGCCTTTTTTGCAGCGCAAGTCCCGCTTCATTTCTTCAGGATTTTAGTGAACCCGCCAGAGATAAGCCGCGATGTGTCAAGCAATGCACGCGGCAGGCCCAATAGCCCCCCTTGGCAGGCGATATAACGCGGACGCCATTGGGGATGGAATTTTTCCTTGTAATGACGCAGGCCCTCGAAGTGGTAAAAAGCCTCACCATGGCTGTAAATCTGGTGGCCCAGCTTATGCCATAAAGGTGCCAGTTCGTGCTGCTCCATCCCCGAAAGCGGTGCCATACCGAGGCTGAACCAGGTGTAGCCGTTGGCCTTGGCCCACAGCATAAGTTCCGTGAACAGGTAATCCATAACGCCATTCGGGGCGTGCTGGTTGTAGCGCATCAGGTCGATCGACAGCTCAGCGGCAGCCGGCGCTGGCCACAGGTTGGCAAAAGCAACGATGTCAGCGCCAAGCCGGACGACCGCACAATCGAACCTGCAAATATATTGCTCGGAGAATGAGCCCAGCGAAAACCCCTTCTCCGATGTCGACCTGTCTGACAGCCAGCTTTCCGAGACCGCACGCAATTCCGGCACGATGGCCGTGACCTGCGCAGCCGGTATGATCTCGAAGGATGCGCCCTGCTTACGGGCTTTGTTCAGGGCCTGTCGGAATTCAGCGTATTTGCTGCCTTGCAGCGAAAACATTTCCAAAGGTACCCGGGCGTCTTCCCCGAGTTTCGCGAGGGTCAATCCCATGTCCACGTACATGGATAGGGATTCGTCCGATACTGCGTAGAACACCGGGTGCACATCATGACGATCCGCCAGTTCACGGAATGACCAGGCCAGATCTTCCTGGGCCGATACCGGCCCTACCGGGTCACCCAGGGCAACCCAGCTGTGGCCGCTTTTTTGGTACATGATGAAGGCCAGGCGGTCGGGTGACCAGAGGAATTTCTTGTCTGCCATCAGGGCCGCGTTGGCCGTGGTTTGATTGGCCTGTTGGACGATGGCCTGAACCTGCTCAAGGTCCGAACGGCCAACTTCAGGTATAGGTTCATGGTGGCCGGTGCGTAGCAATTTCCACAGTGCAAAAATCATCGCGGCTACGCCTGTGACCAGGCTGGCACGCAGCATCCGCGGAGCATCCGAGTGTAGTGCGAATTGCCACCACAGTTCATTGGTGTAGACCACGTGACGAAAACTGATCAGGCCCACCCAGAAAACGATACACAAAACCACAAGGATCGATGCTACCCAGCCCGGCGTAAACGCCTGGTCGGCAACCGAGCCGCGACGATAGAATTCATCGCGGGAAAACCAGAGAAAGCCAAGGATAGCCAGGAGCGTCAGCGCCTCTTCAAAATCGAGGCCTTTCAACAGGGAAGCTGCTATGCCAATTCCCAGTAAAACCATCGCAGCCAGATAAGCACCCTGTAAACGATGAAACAAGCCCCTCGCCAGCACAAGTAATCCAACGCCCACGATACTTCCCGCGAGATGGGAAATCTCGAGGACCGGCAACGGGATGCCCTTTGCAATAAAATTCAGGCGACTTTCGACGGCCGGTGTTGAGCCGGAAATCAACAGCACGACACCGGCGAGGAATACCGTCAGCCCGATTAGCTGCGGCGCTACTGCCGACAACCATTCCCCGGCTTTGCGGCTGGATGACCCCAGCATTTTCCGGTGTTGCTTTACTTCATGACCGACCAACCACAAGAGTGCAAGAAATAGCGGTGCTACGTAATAAATCAGCCGGTAAACGATCACCGTCCCCAGCAGAATAGTGCGATCTACGCCGGGCAAGGCAATCAATAAAACGGCCTCGAAAACACCGATGCCGCCTGGAACACTGCTCAACAGACCCGCGGCAATGGCGATCAGGAATATTCCGATAAAAGTAAAGAAACCGATATGCAAGGTGGGCGCGAGCAGCACATAGAGACAGGCCGCCGCAAACATGAGGTCAGCCAGGGAAAGTCCGATCTGCTTCAAGCCGATGGCTGGTGACGGCAGCGAAAGCGTCCATCTGCCGAAGGCGATGGGGGCATGGGCAAAAGTAGCCGCGACGATATAGCTTACCGGCAATGCGATCAGTATCACGCCGGCAGCATTCAGTGCCAGGGGTGAAAGTTTCAAGACCTCGGTCCCGGCGCTTGGCATGAGCAGCATCGCAATGCCGAGCAGCAGCGAGACACCCAGGGCAAAGGTGACCGAGATGAATAGGATGATCTTGGCAATCTCGAATCCGGACAGGCCGAGCAGGGAATACATACGATAGCGGATTGAGCCACCGGATAAGGCCGCAACGCCCACGTTATTGCCGATCGCGAATGCCATGAACGCAGTCTGCGCTGTTTGTCGATAAGTCAGCTTGCGGCCGATATACTGCATGCCGACAGCATCATAGCCAGTCAGGACCAGGTAACTGCAGGCAGCAAAGACCACCGCCAAAATCAGCCTGGAAAGTGGCATTGAGCGTATGTGTCCAAGGATGGCTTCGGGTGGCAGGTCCTTAAGTTCATGGTGCAGGAACCACAGAGCGACGCACAGCATGACGACACTGACGCCTGCGCTCAGCCAGTTGCGGGTATGCGTGCCTGTATGGCCGGTCTGGTTAAGGTTTTCCGGTGAAGCCTGAATTGAATGGACTGGCTTTGTCATCTGCGTTGACCCAGTTTTGAACCGTGCTTCTGTTATTGGCTATGTTAAACGTTTTGCACAGACCATAAGCTGAAAAACCTGCATTGGCCATGAAGGGCATCAACGTTCATTTGGATAGAAGGGGCGTCGGCCCTGCACGCGCGTGCTGGTTAAGAGGGTTGTGCCACCAGCGCATCGAGCACATCATCGAGTGTTTTTCTGAGCATGCGCGAGTCAGGCGCCGGCCCCCTGGGTCCGCGCAGCTTGAGGCCTTCAATCAGGCACAGCAGCACCAGTGCGCGCGCGGGCGCGACGGCCTCCGGCAGGCCGTAGCCGCCTTCTTCCCTGCTTCGGCGCAGCCAGTCGCCAAGTTCAGTACAGACCGTATCGTCGTAGCGACCAAGCGCCTCGGCAATCTGCGGGTCGCGTGTCGCCTGGGCGGAGATTTCCAGGTACAGGGCCATGTTCATCGAGTTATCTTCATCGGGTTCCCGTTCATCAAGATAGTCGACGATCCGCTTTGACAGGTTGTCCGACGAATGCAGCTTGCGGATGCGTCGGCGCGCGACTTTGAGCTGCTGCTCGATGATGGCGAGGATGATGGCGTTCTTGTTTTCGAAATAGCGGTAGATCAAGCCCGGGCTCATGCCGGCCGTTTCGGCGATAGTCGCCATGCTGGCAGCGTAGAAACCCACTGTCGACAAAACAGGATTGGGCGGCGGCCAGGATGCGTTCCTTTTGCACCCGGGTTCGTTGCTCCGCCTTGCTTTCCTTTCTCGCGTTACTCATGCCTGGTCGGCTTCAATATCGGCTTTGGCAGTGGTGTTTCGAACGTCTTTCCTCAGCTCGCGTCCATGCCGTCCGAACAGCTTTTGCACGACCACGAAAAACAGCGGGATGAAAAATACGCCGAGAAAGGCGCCGACGATCATGCCGCCGAGTACGCCGGTGCCAATTGCGCGCTGCGCGCCCGAACCTGCGCCGCTGGCGAGCGCCAGCGGCAGTACACCCATGCCAAATGCGAGCGAGGTCATGATGATCGGCCGCAGGCGGTCGCGCACGGCCTGCATGGTAGCCTCGATCAATTCCATTCCCTGTTCGATATTATCCTTGGCGAAGGATATGATCAGGATCGCGTTTTTACTGGTCAGTCCGATCGTGGTCAGCATCGCGACCTCGAAATAGATATCGCGCTCCAGCCCGCGCAGTGTCGCGGCAAGCGCGATGCCGAGGATGCCGAGCGGCGCCACCATCAGCACCGAGGTCGGTATTGACCAACTCTCATACAGTGCCGCCAGGCACAGGAATACGACCAGTATCGACAGCGTGTAGAGCAACGGCGTCTGCGCGCCGGCCTGCCGTTCCTGGTAGGAGAGCCCGGTCCATTCAATTCCGAATCCCGGTGGCAGGTCCGACACGATCCTTTCGATTTCGGCCATCGCGTCGCCCGAACTCACACCGGGCCGCGCCTCTCCGTTGAATTCCAGCGCCGGCACGCCGTTGTAGCGCTCCAGGCGGGGCGAACCGTAATCCCAGTGCCAGCACGCAAACGCCGAGAACGGCACCATCTCACCGCTCGTGTTGCGCACCGACCACAGCCTGAAATCTTCGGGCACCATGCGGAACGGTGCATCAGCCTGCATGTAAACGCGTTTGACGCGCCCGCGGTCGATAAAATCATCGATATACTGGCCGCCCCAGGCGGCCTGCAGGGTCGAATTGATCGCTGCCACCGACAGTCCCAGCGCGCTGGCCTTTTCGAAATCGACGTCCAGCCGAAATTGTGGCGCATCGGCCTGGCCGTTGTGCCGGACATTGACCAGCAGAGGGGCTTTTCGCGGCGTCCATCAGCAATTGGCCACTCGCGGCCATCAGCGCGTCGTGGCCAAGGCCGGCCTTGTCCTCGAGGTAAAAGGTAAATCCGGCCGAACGTCCGAGTTCCTGGATCGCCGGTGGCGCAAACGCGAATACCAGGGCGTCCTTGATCTGGCTGAACGCGCCGAACGCGCGGGCGGCAATCGCCTGGGCACTCCTGATCGGGGCGTTTCCTCTCATCCCAGTCCTTGAGCTTGACAAAGGCCATGCCGTTGTTCTGGCCGCTGCCGGCGAAACTGAAACCCTGCACGGCGAACATGGAATCGACATTGTCTGACTCATCGTTGAGAAAATAGTCTTCCACCTTGTACAGCGATTCCATGGTCCGCTCCTGCGTCGCGCCAACCGGCGCGGTCACGATCGCGAACAGCGTGCCCTGGTCTTCCTGGGGAAGAAACGAAGTGGGACGGTTGAAAAACAGTATGGCCATCAGCCCAACCAGCAAGAAAAACACCGCCATGAAACGTCCGCTGCGCGCAAGCATCCGCGCACACCCCTGCGGTAGCTCTTGCGCACTGCGATCGAAGGTACGGTTGAACCAGCCGAGGAAACCCGTGCTCGTGGTAATGCTCGCCCTTGTGCAGCGGTTTGAGCATGGTTGCGCAAAGGGCCGGGGTCAGGACGATGGCCACCAGCACCGACAGCGCCATCGCCGAGACGATGGTGGCGGAGAACTGCCGGTAGATCACACCGGTCGCTCCGCCAAGAAAGGCCATCGGCACGAATACCGCCGCCAGCACCAGGCCGACGGCGACCAGTGCACCGGTGATCTGGCGCATCGATTTCCGCGTCGCTTCGACCGGCGACAGACCTTGCTCTGTCATCAGGCGTTCGACATTTTCGACCACGACGATCGCGTCATCGACCAGCAATCCGATGGCCAGCACCATCGCGAACATCGTCAGCATGTTGACCGAGAAACCCAGCACGGCGAGCATCCCGAAGGTACCCAGCAGCACCACGGGGACCGCGATGGTCGGAATCAGCGTGGCGCGGAAATTCTGCAGGAACAGATACATCACCAGGAACACCAGGACGATCGCTTCCAGCAGGATTTCGATGACATTCTTGACCGCCACCCGCACGAAAGGCGTGGTTTCGAAAGGAATGACCGTGCGCAGACCCGGCGGGAAGAACGGCTTGAGTTCCTCGAGCCGTTCTTCAACGGCCTGGCGGTTTCCAGGGCGTTGGCGCCGGTGGCCAGCATCACCGCGATGCCGGTCGCCGGTTGCCGGTTGTAGCGTGAAATCGCTCCGTAACTTTCCGCGCCCAGTTCCACCCGTGCGACGTCACCGAGCCTCAGCAGCGATCCGTCCGGGTTGCTGCGCAGGATGATGTCGCGGAACTGTTCCGGGGTCTGCAGCCGGCTCTGCGCGGTGATCGTCGCATTGAGTTGCTGTCCTTCCACCGCGGGTGTTCCACCGAGTTCACCGACCGCGACCTGCCGGTTCTGCGCCTGCACCGAGGCGATGATGTCGGCTGGCGTGAGCTCGGTAGGCATCGAGCTTGTTCGGGTCCAGCCAGATGCGCATCGAGTACTGCGATCCGAAAACCTGCAGGCTGCCGACGCCCGGAACGCGGCTCAGCGGATCGACGATATTGGCCGAAACATAATCGGCGATGTCGCTGCGGGTCATGCTGTTGTCGTCGGAAACGAAACCGACGACCATGCAGGAAGCCACTGCGCGCCTTGCCCACGTTGACACCCTGGCGCTGCACTTCCTGCGGCAGCAGCGGCATGGAAAGTTGCAACTTGTTCTGCACCTGCACCTGCGCGATATCCGGGATCGACGCCGTTTTCAAAGGTCAGCGACAGCGAGGCGCCGCCATTGGCCGGAACTGGTGGAGGCCATGTACATCAGGCCATCCAGCCCCTTCATGTTCTGCTCGATGACCTGGGTCACCGAGTCTTCCACCACCTTGGCGGATGCGCCGGGGTAGAAGGCATTGATGGTCACGGTCGGCGGCGCGATGTCCGGGTACATCGAGACCGGCAACTGGGTGATCGACAGGCCGCCGGCGAGCATGATGATGATCGCGATAACCCAGGCGAATATCGGCCGGCCGATGAAGAATTGTGCCATGGTGGCCGTTCCTACTTCTGCTGCGAACCGGTTGTTGCGGGCTCAGCAGCGGAATTCGTACCCGGAGAAGCGCTGTTGCTGTTGCTTCGGTCGCCACCACCGGGACTCCCGGACGGATACGCTGCAGGCCTTCAACGATCACCCGGTCGCCTTCGACCAGTCCGCTGCTCACCAGCCACTGGTCGCCTATGGTGCGGCTGACCTGCACCGCCCGCTGTTCGACGGTGTTCTCGCTGTTTACCACCAGGGCGCTGGCGTTGCCCTTGGCATCACGGGTAATACCCCTGCTGCGGCACCAGCAATCCGCGCTCGAGCACCGCGTTGCTGACGGTCGCCCGCACATACATACCGGGCATCAGCAGGTTGTCTGGATTGGGCACCACCACGCGCAAGGCATAGCTGCCGGTCATCGGGTCGACGGCGACATCGGTAAAAGCCAGTTCGCCCTCGTGGGCGTATCGTGTGCCGTCCTCCAGCATGATGGTAACCGGGATACCCTCGGTCTTGCGCGCGGCGCCACTGGAAAGCTTGCGGCGCAAATCCAGCAATTCATTGGCCGAACGGGTCAGGTCGACATAAATGGGGTCGAGTTGCTGCACCGTGGCAAGCGGTGCTGCCTGGTCGGCTGTCACCAGCGCGCCGCGGGTGACTGTCGACTTGCCGATACGGCCGTCGATGGGTGAGGTGATGCGGGCGTAGTCAAGTTTTACCTCGGTGGACTGCAACCCGTGCCTCGGCGACACCCACGTCCGCCTCGGCCTGCAGCGAGTACGCCCTGGCGTTAATCAGATCCTGCTCGCTGATCGCCTTGGATCCGATCAGCTTTTCCGCGCGCTCGGCATTGAATCGCGCGATGTCTGCCGCCGCCTGCGCGCGGGCCAGCAGGGCTTTGGCACTGTTGTAATCCGCCCGGTAGGTCGCGTCATCGAGCTGGTACAGCGGCTGGCCGGCCGTGACCAGGCTGCCTTCGGTGAACAGCCGTTCTTTGACGATTCCCGTCACCTGCGGGCGGACCTCGGCGACGACAAAGGCATTGGTGCGGCCGGGCAGTTGACGGGTCAGCGTCACGGGTTGCGCTTTCAGGGTGACGACGGTCACGTCGGGCATGGAGGCCTGCATGGCCGGCGCCTGCTGTTTTTCACAGGCAGCGAGAAGGATCACCACGAGTGAGCAGGCGAAAATGCTGCGGAAGTGTACGTTCATATAAATTTACCCTACCAGGAGTAAGCGTTGACAGTTTAGTGGGCCGTAAAGCGGTAGAGTGAACGTTCATTCATTTATTGTCAATAGGCCTTCAGTCACGTTCCGATCGCTTCAAAACAAAACACGCTGGAACGAACTTGAAACCCGATAGTCCGTTGCCGGCAAAGTTAAGTGGATACGGATAAGGGGGTGAAACGCGAGTACTGAACGGGGATGATTTGCACCCACCGATGTGACTGCAACTGCCAGCGATTGCCGGGGCTAATAGAATCTGTATGAGGTCGGGCTTGGCGGGCAACCGAGACGCTGCGCGTTTGCCACCGTGGGTGCGTATTGCCGGATGTTGAAGTCGCCGGAAGGCGAACATTTACAGGGCGCGGCGGGCGCCCTGGCTTGAAATCTTAGCGGGGGTTAAAGCGGCTCTCATCTGTGCGCAATGTTACCAACCCCAGGGTTTGTTCAACTCCCCATCTTCGGTGGCCATGCGTTCCACCTTACGTGTGACTTTGTAAGACCTGCCAATTGGCTTGAGCTTCTCTTCACGGTGCAACCTGCCGTTGTGAGGCTTGGGGTTTAAAGCAGAAACTTGCGATGCGTTTACATCGTACAAGCTGCAATGGCTGGATGTGCCTGCCATATGTCCAGGTTGAAGTTGCGGTTCGCGGATTTGAACCCCGCTTCCCTGCCAACCCCAATCAACCGCTTCTGTCGGCATCGCCGGATGTGTTCTGGCAAAATTCTTTGGTGTTGAGTGGCCGCGATTCTCACCGTATGCCTTCGTGTTTTTGATCACGGCTGCGCTACTGACGGAATGATTGTGACGATCATCTTCAGCGTCAATGATGGCGATGGGCGCCTTGGATCTGTAAACCGACCTGGTGGAATCCGTAACGACTTTGTAGATAAAATAGGCGATCACCGAAATGACTAAACAGGCAATCAACAAACTTGTATAGGTTAACATTTTCATCCTCCCCGCTCGGGAACGTGTTTACGCGATGCTGCGCATAAAACCAAAAACCCCTTTGCCGGGTACCAGCTGCGGTTGGTACATTATCCCGAACATTAAACCTTACGGCCGGCAGTCTGACGTGTGCTATCCCTGTCAAATGCTGCCCGTTTCCATGTTGAAACCCGAAAACAAGCAGATAGCCATCATGGCGTAAAGTCGTCTGCACCGGATGAGCCCATTCCGCGCCAGGCTCAATCCAGTCCGTGTAAACCCGATTTTCGTTCCCAACGTATCGATAAAAAATACACGGACTTCAACTTGAGTGTAGCACAACAATTAAATCCTGCAATTGAATTGCACCAAATTAACCACCCGGTTTAATCAATTATTTAGATGACTTACAGCGCTGTAGTTCCAACTGTTACCAACGCCTGGTCTATTCCAGGCACTGGAATGAAGCCGGGCGGATGCAAAAGTATTGATAGCCCACCCGCTGAGTGTGGCGTAAAGCCGGTGAATTTTAAAAATCTTGACAACAATTACAGTTCAGCTAGACTGACCTGACACTCATTGAGACCGGCTGAGGGACAGGCCCTTTGACGCCGGGGCAACCTTCGGGATTAACCACCCCGTAATAGGTGCTAACTCCTGCGGGGTCCTTCAGGGCTACCGGAAAATGAGCGAGCAGGCAGCACAGGATTGAAATGTGATGGGCCGGTTCCCCACCCAAGGCATCGCCGGAGTTTCCAATGAGGTTTTACTTAACCTCAATATGGGAACAGGGCGAGCAACATGAAATACCAGAAAATCACCAAGACGGTTCGTGCAGGCATTGATACTGACGCGCAGTATGGTTCGGTGATGCCACCGGTTTATTTGTCCTCCAACTTCAGCTTCGAAGGCCTTGGAGGCAAACGTGAGTACGATTACTCACGTAGCGGCAACCCGACCCGGGATGTGCTGGCAAATGCGATTGCGCGACTTGAGGGTGGCCACGGCGCCGTTGTAACCAATACCGGTATGTCTGCGGTGGTGCTGGTGACGTATCTGCTCACGCCGGAAGACACCATCATTGCCCCGCACAATTGTTACGGTGGTTGTTACCGGGCATTTTCGTCGTTGTCGGCAAGCGGCCGTTTCAAAACCCGGTTTACCGATTTCACCGACACCGATGCGGTACGCAGCACCTGCCTGACCCATCGTCCGAAGATCATATGGGTGGAAACGCCCAGCAACCCCTTGCTGAGAATAACGGATATCCGCGCCATCGCGACCATTGCACGAGAATGCGGAGCATTGCTGGTGGTGGACAACACGTTCCTGACGCCACTTTTGCAGCAACCCCTGGCGCTAGGCGCGGATATCGTCGTGCACTCGACCACCAAGTATATCAACGGACACAGCGATGTCGTCGGCGGGGCGGTCGTGGCAAAGACCCCGGCGTTGTTGGAAGAACTGGCCTGGTGGGCCAACTGCGTTGGTTCAACAGCCTCACCCTGGGATTGCAGCCAGACCATGCGCGGTCTGCGCACCCTGCATGCCAGGATGCGTTGTCACGAGGAAAACGCGCAGGCCATCGTCCGGGTCCTGGGTGCGCACGGCGCAGTCAGCCGGGTGCATTTTCCAGGTTTGAGCAGCCATCCCGATCACCAGTTGGCAAGGGCGCAGCAATCCGGATTCGGTGCGATTATCAGTTTCGAGTTACATGGCGGTGAAAATGAAGTGCGGGCCTTCCTGGACGGTTCATCCCTGTTTACCCTGGCCGAATCCCTGGGTGGTGTGGAAAGTCTTGTATGTCATCCTGCCAGCATGACGCATGCCGCCCTGACCGAAGAGGCGCAACTCGAGGCCGGTATCAAAGCTACCCTGTTGCGGCTTTCGGTGGGGATTGAGCACACACCTGATCTTATCAGCGATATCTCGGCAGCGCTCGCACGCGCCAGTCGCGCCCGGCTCGGCGTGGTGAATTACGCTTGAGCAGCGCAACCGGTTAACATGCTCAATGCTTTCGAAAAGGATAACTCCCGGTTTCTATCGGCTGGCAAAGAAAATGCGGCCGGTGCTGCCGTATGGCATCCTCGCAAATCTGCTGCAATGGATCAGCCGCGATATTCACGAGACGGATTTTGAGATTTTCGAATGCCTCGCCGGGACCCGGGGACTGGTGCTGGATGTCGGCGCCAGCCGGGGCCAATCGGCGCTTTCGATATTGCGCCGGACACGCCGTTTGCGGGTGTTTTCGATAGAGCCCAACCGTAAACACCGTTGGAGCCTGTTGCTGATCCGGTTGCTGCACCCGTGGCGTTTTTCATTTCGCCTGGTCGCAGCCGCCAATGATTCCAGCAGCAAGACACTTTACGTCCCGGGTCGCCGCGCATCCGGACTGAGTGCGCAGGGCTCCCTGGATCCGGCGGAATTCAGTAAGGATTATGTTCAACAGCGATTGGCGGCGTCGGGTTTTGACGCGGGTGACATGACGGCCTTCCGCAGACTGCAGGTGCGTGCCGTACGTCTTGACAGCTTTGGCCTGGAGCCCGACCTGATCAAGCTGGATGTCGAGGGATTCGAAGGGCAGGCGCTGAAAGGTCTCGCCAGGACGCTTGATCACCGGTTACCCGCGTTGTTAGTCGAGTTCAACAACCCTCAACGCTGGCTACCTTTGCTGGAAGCAATGGGTTACGATTTCTATCGTTACGAACCCTCAACAAGGTCTCTCCAGAAGTACGACGATCGTGACCGGATACTGAATCTTTTCTGCCTGAACAAAAATAGCCACTGCCTGATCTCGAAGATTCTGCTGGGAAAAGTGAATACCCAGGCTACGCTGTGATTTGCAGCGCTTGAATTGCCGCGGGTTCGACCACAAATCAGTGGCAGGCAAAAATTACAGCTAAAAAGACCTCTATAGATATGGCAAAACGTGATTACTATGAAGTGCTCGGAGTTCAACGCGGTGTCGATGAAGCTGAACTCAAAAAGGCATACCGCAAGCTGGCGATGAAGTTTCATCCGGACCGCAATCCGGATGATGCTAACGCGCAGGAGCATTTCAAAGAGGCCCAGGAAGCCTACGAAGTTCTCAAGGATCCCAGGAAGCGCTCGGCGTACGACCAGTTCGGACACGCAGCGACAGGACCGGGTGCGCGGGGCCCCGCGGGTTTTGGCGGCGATGTTGGTGATATTTTCGGCGATATTTTCGGCGATATTTTCGGCGGCCGGGGTGGTCGCGGTGGTGCGCGGCAGCAGCAGCGTGGTTCCGATCTTCGCTTTGCGATGGAACTCGACCTCGAGGAAGCCGTAACCGGCATCGCCCGTGAAATACGCATCCCGACCATGGGAGAGTGTAAAACCTGCAGCGGCAGTGGCTCGGAAGACGGTGAACGCTCTACCTGCACCACTTGCGGCGGAATCGGCCAGGTGCGTATGCAGCAGGGGATTTTCTCGGTCCAGCAAACCTGTCCCTCCTGCAAGGGCATGGGGCAGGTGATCAAGAATCCATGCGTGGCCTGTCATGGCCAGGGACGTGTGCGCGAGACCAAGACCCTGTCGGTTAAAATCCCGGCGGGTGTGGATACCGGTGACAGGATCAGGTTGGCCGGCGAGGGCGAGGCCGGTATGGCGGGCGCCCAGGCGGGTGACCTGTACGTCGAAGTCAGGGTCCGTCCACACCGTTTGTTCGAGCGTGACGGCGATGACCTGTTCTGTGAAATACCCATCCATTTCACCACCGCAGCCATTGGTGGTGAGTTGGAAATACCCACGCTCAATGGCCAGGTCAAACTGAAAATACCGGAAGAAACACAGACCGGGCGTATGTTTCGCCTGAAAGGCAAAGGGGTCAAATCGGTGCGCAGCCACCGCCAGGGTGACCTGATGTGCAAGGTGGTCGTGGAGACACCCGTCAAGCTGTCGAAGAAACAAAAAGAACTGTTGAGGCAGTTTCAGGAATCCTACGGGACCAGCAAGACCGATAACAATCCGAAGTCCAGTTCGTGGCTGGATGGCGTGCGGGAGTTTTTTGAGCGGATGACCTCTTGACCCGAATCCTCGTCCACGGGGCGGGCCGTATGGCGCGCAGGGTGCTGGCCCGGTTGGCAGATTTTGAAAGTATTGAACTGCTGGGCCTGGTGTCCAGGACCCGGCCCGAAGACGACCTGGGTGTCGACTGGTACGCGTCTTTACAGGAATTTGTTCCCGGCGTCGATCTGCTGATCGATTTCACCTTGCCCGCTGGCACCCGGGTTGCCGCGCAGTGGTGCGCATCCAACAATGTTGCTTTGCTCAGCGGCACCACCGGGCTGACAAGTGAGGACATCGGCGCGCTGAAAAACGCGGCGCTGAAAATACCGCTATTGTGGGCGCCCAATTTGAGCCAGGGCGTCGCGTTGATGACGGCACTGGTGCGGCAGGCGGTCATTGCCATGGATCAGGATACTGGTATCACGATCACGGATATCCATCACCGGCACAAGCTGGATGCGCCATCCGGTACCGCGTTGGCCCTGGCTGCGGCCATGCACGAGAGCCAGGCGCTGCATGCCGGCGGTACTCGCGGCGAGGCCGGGTCTGAACCGGTATTTTCCAGCGTTCGTGAAGGTGAGGTCGTCGGCGAACACACCGTGCGTTTTGCGCTGGCCGATGAAGTATTGGAAATTACCCACAGGGCGCTCGACCGGGATGTATTTGCCAGGGGCGCACTCAAAGCGGCTGAATGGCTGGTCAGACAGCCACCCGGCTATTATTCCACCGGCGATTGGCTCGGCCAGCATTAATTTGCCAGGCCTGCGTTTATTTGCCGGGGGAAATTTGTTAGACAGGTGTAGCTCGTTCCAGTAGAATCCTGTCGCTTAGAGCGACATATGCGGCTTCGAACCACGATATTAGGAATACGCTGTTTTTACCCATTGAATCTAAGCGGGAATCGCTGACAACGGCATTCCCGTTTTGCATATCCGGAGACAGGAAATTGACACAGCAGGCTTTGCTGGCACTCGAAGACGGGACATTGTTTTACGGTCAAAGCATCGGTGCCAAGGGTGTGACGACCGGTGAGGTGGTATTCAACACAGCGATGACCGGTTACCAGGAAATCCTGACGGACCCATCCTACGCGAAACAGATCGTTACCCTGACATTTCCCCACATCGGCAACACCGGTTGCAATTCGGTCGACGAGGAATCCGCGGGGCCGATGGCGGCCGGTCTGATCATACGCGATGCTTCGATGCTGATGAGCAGTTGGCGCAGCCAGGAGACATTGCAGAATTACCTTGTCCGTCACGGGATTGTCGCGATCGCGGGTATCGATACACGCCGTCTGACACGGATACTCAGAGAAAAGGGCGCCCAGGGCGGTTGTATCGTTGCCGGTGAACGGCCCGACCAGGCAATCGCCTTGAAAAATGCCCGCAACTATCCCGGTATGCAGGGTCAGGATCTCGCACGCGTCGTCACCACCGGCGAGTCCTACGAGTGGACACAGGGCAGTTATGACCTTGGTTCATGCGACTGGAAAACAACGGTTCCACTGCGTCACGTCGTGGCCTATGATTTTGGCATCAAGCGAAATATCCTGCGCATGCTGAGCGACCGGGGTTGCAGGGTCACCGTGGTGCCCGCCACGACCCCCGCCCGGGAGGTTCTCGAGTTGCAGCCCGATGGCGTGTTCCTGTCCAATGGTCCGGGTGATCCCGAACCCTGCGATTACGCCATCGAGGCCATCCAGGAAATTCTGCATACCGATATTCCCGTGTTCGGTATCTGCCTGGGTGTGCAGTTACTCGGTCTTGCAGCCGGCGCCTCCACGGTCAAGATGAAGTTTGGCCATCATGGCGCCAATCACCCGGTCCAGGACCTGGACAGCGGACGGGTGATGATTACCAGCCAGAACCACGGTTTTGCCCTCGACGAAAAAAGTCTGCCCGCTCATATCAGGGCCACGCACCGCTCCCTGTTTGACGGCAGCCTGCAGGGTATTGAACTGAACAACGGCCGGGCCTTCGGCTTCCAGGGCCACCCGGAAGCAAGTCCCGGGCCGCATGACGTAGCGCCCCTGTTTGACCGTTTCATAAGCCTGATGAACACCGAAAATTGCTGATTTATGCCAAAAAGAACTGACATTAAAACCATATTGATCATCGGCGCGGGTCCGATCGTGATCGGCCAGGCCTGTGAATTCGATTATTCCGGCGCCCAGGCCTGCAAGGCCCTGCGTGAAGAGGGCTACCGGGTGGTGCTGGTGAATTCCAACCCGGCAACCATCATGACCGACCCGGAAATGGCGGATGCGGTGTATATCGAACCGGTCGAATGGCGGACGGTTTCGAGGATTATCGAAAAGGAACGCCCCGATGCGCTGCTGCCGACCATGGGTGGCCAGACGGCGCTGAATTGCTCACTCGACCTGGTGCGCAAGGGCGTACTCGAAAAGTACGGTGTTGAAATGATCGGCGCATCGCGCGAGGCCATCGACATGGCCGAGGACCGGGATCTGTTCCGCAAGGCGATGGCGGAAATCGGGCTGGAAACGCCACGTGCTGAACTGGCGCACAATATCGATGACGCGCTCGAAATCCTCGAGAGGATCGGCTTTCCGACCATCATCCGGCCCTCGTTCACGATGGGCGGATCGGGTGGCGGTATCGCCTATAACCGCGTCGAATTTATCGAGATCGTCAAACGCGGCCTGGAACAGTCTCCGACCAGCGAAGTGCTGCTCGAAGTCTCGGTGCTGGGCTGGAAAGAATATGAAATGGAAGTGGTGCGCGATCACAAGGACAATTGCATCATCGTCTGTTCGATTGAAAATCTCGACCCGATGGGTATCCACACCGGCGATTCGATCACGGTGGCGCCGGCGCTGACCCTGACCGACAAGGAATACCAGTTTATGCGCGATGCGTCGATCGCGGTACTGCGCAAGATCGGTGTCGACACCGGCGGTTCCAATGTGCAGTTTGCGGTCAATCCTGAAAACGGCAAGGTCATCATCATCGAGATGAACCCGCGGGTATCGCGCTCCTCGGCGCTGGCGTCCAAGGCCACCGGTTTTCCGATTGCCAAGGTCGCCGCCAAGCTGGCGGTCGGCTTTACACTCGATGAGTTGCGCAACGAAATTACCGGCGGTGCAACCCCGGCTTCGTTTGAACCGGCCATCGACTACGTGGTGACCAAGATTCCGCGTTTCGCATTTGAAAAATTTCCTGCCGCCAATGACCGCCTGACCACGCAGATGAAATCGGTGGGGGAGGCGATGGCCATCGGCCGCACCTTCCAGGAATCCCTGCAAAAGGCCCTGCGCAGTCTCGAGACCGGCCGGGACGGGTTTAACCCGGTATTGCAGGCTGAAGACCCCGAGGAACGTGCTGGCAGAGCTGAAGCGCGAGTTACGCGAAGCGGGCGCCGAGCGTCTGTTTTATGTCGCCGATGCCTTCAGGGAGGGCTGGAGCGCAGAAAAGATACATAGCCTGACCAAAATCGATCCGTGGTTCCTGGCGCAGATCGAAGACCTGATCAGCACCGAGTCGGAAGTGGCCCGTGACGGGCTGGGGGCGCTCGACAAGCCGCGTCTGTTCGCGCTCAAGCAAAAAGGATTTTCCGATGCCAGGCTGGCGTCGCTGGTGGGGGTCAAAGAACAGGTGTTGCGCGAGCATCGCCAGCGCCTGGGCATACGGCCGGTCTACAAGCGTGTCGATACCTGCGCCGCCGAATTTGCCACCACCACGGCTTACCTGTATTCCACTTACGAGGAGGAATGCGAGGCCTGGCCGACGGACAACGAAAAGATCATGGTGCTGGGTGGCGGCCCCAACCGCATCGGCCAGGGTATTGAATTTGATTATTGTTGCGTGCACGCGGCGCTCGCCCTGCGTGACGACGGCTATGAAACCATCATGGTCAACTGTAATCCGGAGACGGTCTCGACCGATTACGACACCTCCGACCGGCTCTATTTCGAACCGCTGACGCTGGAAGATGTACTGGAAATCGTGCATCGCGAGAACCCGAAAGGTGTCATCGTGCAATACGGCGGCCAGACACCACTCAACCTCGCACGTCCGCTCGCGGCCGCCGGTGTGCCGATTATCGGCACTTCACCCGATTCGATCGACCTCGCCGAAGACCGCGAGCGTTTTCAGCAGATGCTGAAGAAACTGGGTCTGCGCCAACCGCCCAACCGCACGGCGACCAGTGTTGAACAGGCCGTCGAACTGGCCAAGGAAATCGGTTATCCGCTGGTTGTCAGGCCCTCCTACGTGCTCGGTGGACGGGCCATGGACGTGGTGCACGGGGAAAAAGAGCTGCGCCGTTACATGCGCGATGCGGTCAAGGTCTCGAACGATTCCCCGGTACTGCTCGACCGTTTCCTCGATCACGCCATCGAAGTGGATGTCGATGCCATCTGTGACGGCACGGATGTCCTGATCGGCGGCATCATGGAGCATATAGAACAGGCCGGCGTGCACTCCGGTGATTCGGCCTGCTCCATCCCGCCGCACAGCCTGTCCGTCGCAGTCCAGGATGAAATGCGCCGGCAAATGAAGATGATGGGGCTTGAGCTGGGTGTGGTGGGTCTGATGAATGCCCAGTTTGCGCTGCGCCGTGACGAGATCTTTATCCTCGAAGTCAACCCGCGCGCCTCACGCACCGTGCCCTTCGTATCCAAGGCCACGGGCAGGCCGCTGGCCTCGATTGCCGCCTTGTGTATGGCAGGTAAAACACTTAAAGAACAAGGTATTACAAAAGAAATCATACCTGAATTCTATTCTGTAAAAGAGGCCATTTTGCCATTCCTGAAATTCCCCGGTGTCGATCCGATACTGGGTCCTGAAATGCGCTCCACCGGTGAGGTCATGGGTGTGGGGCGGAGTTTTGGTGAAGCCTGCGCACGGGCCATGAAAGCGGCCAAGTACGGAATTCCGAGACCCGGCCAGGCATTTCTGAGTGTCAGGGATGCGGACAAGGAACCCTTGCTGCCGATCGCGGAGGAACTCGTTGAGCGTGGTTATTCGTTGATTGCAACACGCGGTACGTCAAAATATTTGCGTGAACATGGCTTTTTATGTGAACCTATCAACAAGGTGGATGAAGGCCGCCCGCACATTGTCGATGCCATCAAGAACGGTGAAATCGAGTTTATCGTCAACACGACCGAAGGCGCCCAGGCGATTGCGGATTCCTTCTCCATCCGTCGGGAGGCATTGCAATACAAGGTAAGCTATACGACGACCATTGCACGTGGTTGGGCCACATTACAGGCCATTGACCATGAATTTAATCCGGAGGTGCGTACGCTTCAGGAGCTGCACCAGGCGCACAAGGGCGATAAGTAGACCTCCGCAAGGAAAGTTTTATGAATAGAACACCATTGACACTTAAAGGTGCGGAAAGATTGCGCGCCGAGGCCGCCCATCTGAAAAAAGTCGTGAGGCCGCAAATCATCGCCGCGATTGCCGAGGCCAGAGCGCACGGCGATTTGAAAGAAAATGCCGAGTACCATGCGGCCAGGGAACAGCAGAGTTTCACCGAAGGCCGCATCCGGCACCTTGAAGCCGAACTTTCTGGTGCCCAGGTCATCGATATCACCAAGCTGAGCCCGGGTGGAAAAGTTGTTTTTGGCGCCACCGTAACCCTGTATGACAACGATAAGGACAGCGAGATAACCTACCAGATCGTGGGTGATCTCGAGTCCGACATCAAGGAGTCCCGTATTGCGATTACCTCGCCCATCGCCAGGGCGATGATCGGCAAGGAGCAGGGTGACGAGATCGTTGTCAAAGCGCCCGGCGGCGACCTGAGTTACGAAATCGTCAGCGTTGAATATATTTAAGCCTCATGCTTAGAATCAGCTTTGGGACACCCCCGTTGTTTGCCAACCGTAAGGTCAGGCAGCGGCAAACCGGATCCGTACCAGACACACTGCCCGAGACGCTGCATCCGGTCATCCGCCGTATCCTGCTGGCCCGTGATGTTACCGACGAGCAATCCCTTGATCTGAAACTTGCGCCGGCTGCAACCACCTGCAGCGCTGTCGGGTATCCGTGAAGCGGCGGAAATACTGGCAGATGCGGTGGTCTCAGGTCAAAGCATACTGATCGTCGGTGACTTTGACGCCGACGGTGCGACCGGCACGGCGCTGGCGGTGCGGGCCCTGCAGCTGATGGCGGCACGCCGCGTCGATTTCCGGGTGCCCAACCGATTCGAATTTGGTTATGGTCTGAGCGTCGGCCTGGTCGAAACACTGGCCGACGATCCACCGGATGTGCTGGTCACCGTGGACTCGGGTATCAGTTCGATTGACGGCGTAAGGCGGGCACGGGAACTGGGCTGCAGGGTGATCGTCACCGACCACCACCTGCCCGGTGATGTATTGCCCGAAGCCGAGGCCATCGTCAATCCCAACTGCCCCGGTGACCGTTTCCCCAGCAAGCACCTGGCCGGTGTCGGCGTGGTGTTTTACCTGATGTCCGTTCTGCGCAGCGCGTTGCGCGAGCGTAACTGGTTTACGCTGCCGCGCAGCGAACCGAACCTGGCGCGTCTGCTGGACCTGGTCGCGCTGGGGACGGTTGCCGACCTGGTCGCACTGGACGACAACAACCGCATCCTGGTCCGCCAGGGAATGGAGCGTATCCGGCAGGGACTCTGCAGCCCCGGCTTGCTGGCGCTCTTAAGACTGGGAAACAGGGACTACCGACACCTCGTGGCGTCCGACCTGGCCTTTGCCGTGGCGCCACGTCTGAACGCCGCGGGACGGATGGAGGATATGGGTGTGGGTATCCGTTGCCTGCTGACCGATGACCGGGATGAGGCCATGGCGCTTGCCACCGAACTGGATGCGTTGAACGTTGACCGCCGCAGCCGGCAGGAAAAAATGCAGCAACAGGCGCTGGACCAGCTCAAAATACTACTCAAGCAGTCTCGAAGGCGAGGGATTGCCGGCCGGTTTGTGCCTGTACGACGAGGCCTGGCACCAGGGTATCGTGGGTCTGGTTGCGTCCAGGATCAAGGACGCCGTGCACCGGCCGGTGCTGGCCTTTGCGCCGGAATCGGAGGGTTCCGGCCTGCTCAAGGGTTCGGCCCGCTCGGTGAACGGCTTGCATATTCGCGACGTACTGGCGCGTATCGATGCCAGGCATCCAAAACTGATCTTGGCCTTTGGCGGCCACGCGATGGCGGCGGGCTTGACACTGGAGGCCGGCAATCTCGACACCTTCAAACAGGCGCTCGTTGATTCGGTCGAGTTTTTCCTGCACGGCCGGACCCTGGACAATGTCATTGAAACCGATGGTGAATTGCCGGCCGCCGATATCGATATGCCATTTGCCGAGCTTTTGCGCAACCTCGGTCCATGGGGACAGCATTTCCCCGAACCCCTGTTCGAAGGCCGCTTCGTGGTGGAGGAGCACAGGGTCGTGGGTGGCAGCCATCTCAAGATGCAGCTCAGACCGGTGGATGGCCGTACCCGCATCGATGCGATCGCGTTCGGCTGTTTGCCGGAAGACCTGCCGCCCACGGATACGCTCAGAATTATTTACAAACTGGATATCAACCATTTCCGCGGCCACAAAACCTGCCAGTTGATGGTCGAGCAGATTCTCGCTGAAAGCGATTGAAAATTCCGCAGACCTGCCGGTCTGCCTTGGTGTAAAATGCAGCGCTGCAAATTCAGGGTTATAGCGTGGAAACCAATCAGATAAACAATCAGCTCTGGACCTCCAACAGCGCTCGACAGCGCTCAGGGGGTATCTTTGACTATGCGGGCAACAAGGACCGGCTCGAAGAAGTAAACCGCGAACTGGAAAACCCCGAAATCTGGAACAATCCGGCAAACGCGCAGGCGCTGGGCCGTGAGCGTGCGCAGCTGGAGGGGATTGTCGGCACGCTGGACCAGGTGTCGGCATCGCTGCAGGACAGTTCCGAAATGCTGGAGATGGCGATCGAGGAACAGGATGAGGAAATCCTTGACGCGGTGGCAGTCGGAGCTGGACAAGGTCGAATCCGAAATCGATAAACTGGAATTCCAGCGTATGTTCAGCGGCGAAGTGGATGCCAACCCCTGTTATCTTGATATCCAGTCCGGTTCCGGCGGCACCGAGGCACAGGACTGGGCGGAAATGCTGTTGCGCATGTACCTGCGCTGGGTTGAGCGGCGCGGCTGGAAAGGCGAATTGATCGAAGTATCGGCCGGTGATGTCGCCGGTATCAAGAGCGCCACCATCCATATCACCGGTGACTACGCCTATGGCTGGTGCAAGACGGAAATCGGCGTGCACCGCCTGGTCAGAAAGTCGCCGTTTGATTCGGGCAATCGCCGCCATACGTCTTTCGCGGCGGTGTTCGTGTCACCGGAAGTGGATGACGATATCGAAATCGAGATCAACCCCGCCGATCTGCGTATCGACGTTTACCGCGCGTCCGGCGCCGGCGGCCAGCACGTCAACCGGACCGAATCCGCGGTGCGTATTACGCATCTGCCGACCAATACCGTGGTGCAGTGCCAGAACGACCGTTCGCAGCATAAAAACAAGGACCACGCGATGAAGCAATTGCGCGCCAAGCTGTATGAACTTGAATTATTGAAACGCAACGCCGAAAGCCAGCAGCTGGAAGATTCCAAGTCCGATATCGGCTGGGGCAGCCAGATTCGCTCCTACGTGCTGGACCAGTCCCGCATCAAGGATTTGCGCACCGGCGTTGAAACCGGCAATACCCAGGCCGTGCTCGACGGCGATCTGGATCAATTTGTAGAAGCGTCCTTGAAGCAGGGCTTATCCGACGATTAAGGCAGATCCGACAGCGAAGTAACGCAGTGAATAAATCGTGAATAAACAAGAACAAAACAGGGCAACCGACAACTACACAGGATGAAAACCGCCTGATCCACGAGCGCCGTGAAAAACTGCATGCGCTCAAGGCCGAAACCAACGCCTATCCGAACGATTTCCGGCCCAATACCCACGCCGCTGACCTGCACGAGCGGTTTGCCGATGATGATACCGAGACCCTGGCGGATATCGATGAAAAATTCGCGCTGGCCGGTCGCATGATGGCCAAGCGTGTGATGGGCAAGATCGCATTTGTCAGGTTGCAGGACGGCAGTGGCAGCATACAACTGGTGCTGCAGCGGGATCAACCTGCCCGAAGGCCTGTACCAGCAGTTCAAGCAGTGGGATATCGGTGACATCATCGGCGGTCAGCGGTGCGATATTCCGCACCCAGAACGGCGAACTGTCGGTCAAGGCGGATGAATTGCGTCTGTTGACCAAGTCGCTGCGGCCGCTTGCCCGAGAAGTTTCATGGTCTGACGGATACCGAAACACGTTACCGCCAGCGCTATGTCGACCTGATCATGAACGAGGATTCAAGAAAGGTATTTCATACACGCTCGAAAATCGTCCGGTTCATACGCGACTTCATGGAAGCGCCGGGCAGGGAGTTCCTGGAAGTCGAGACACCCATGATGCACCCGATTCCGGGCGGGGCCACGGCACGGCCGTTTGTCACCCACCACAACGCCCTCGACCTGCCGATGTTCCTGCGCGTGGCGCCCGAGTTATACCTGAAACGCCTGACAGTGGGCGGTCTGGACCGGGTCTACGAGATCAACCGCAATTTCCGCAACGAAGGTGTCTCCACCCGGCACAATCCCGAATTCACCATGCTGGAATTCTATTGGGCCTATGCCAATTACAATGACCTGATGGATCTGACCGAAACCATGCTGCGGGAGTTGGCGGAAGAGGTATGCGGCGAGCACGACCGTGACCTTTGAAGGACAGGAGATCGATTTTGGTTCGCCGTTTGAGCGCATGAGTGTCGAGGCAGCGGTGCGGAAATACAACCCCGACCTGAACGACGCTGATCTGTGGGACATGGACACCCTCAAAGCCGCCTGTGCGGCCCGTGATATCCATGTCGAAAAAGGCTGGGGCGAGGGCAGGCTGTTGATCGAACTGTTTGAAGCGACGGCGGAGGCAGAACTTTGGCAACCGACCTTTATTACGGCGTATCCGACCGAAGTTTCACCGCTGTCACGGCGCAACGACGACAACCCCCTGATCACGGACCGTTTCGAACTGTTTCGTGGCCGGCCGCGAGATCGCCAACGGCTTCTCCGAACTGAATGACCCGGAAGACCAGGCTGCGCGTTTCCAGGAGCAGGTATCGCAAAAAGATGCCGGCGACCTCGAAGCCATGCACTACGACGCCGATTACATCCGCGCGCTCGAATACGGTATGCCGCCAACGGCGGGTGAGGGCATCGGCATCGACCGGCTGGTCATGCTGTTGACCGATTCCAGCTTCAATACGTGACGTATTGCTATTCCCGCATATGCGGCCGGAGGTTTGAGTTATGGCACATCAAGGTAACCGCACAGGTGGATTAATAGGCAACCTGTTAATCAATACCATCAGCATTTTTGTCGTGAGCTACGTTCTTTCGGGTATTCAGATCGATTCGTTCATAACCGCCCTCATCGTGGCGGTTGTCATGGCGGTTCTGAACGTGACCCTGAAACCTCTGCTTATATTGATAACAATTCCCCTGACCGTGATAACCTTCGGCCTGTTTTTGCTGGTGGTGAATGTACTGGTTCTGTACGCGGCTGACGCCCTGATCGATGGTTTTCACATCGCCGGGTTTTGGTGGGCGCTGGCATTTTCGATACTGGTTTCATTTGTAAACAGCATCCTTTTCAGTCCGTCCAGAACCTGACTTAAAAAAGATAACGGAATTTACCAACGCCAGGCTGAAGCCTGGTATCGGGCTGACTCCAGACCCACCTGTATGGGGGGAAAGC
The DNA here is from genome assembly GCA_963727635.1 of uncultured Gammaproteobacteria bacterium. Classification (GTDB taxonomy): domain Bacteria; phylum Pseudomonadota; class Gammaproteobacteria; order Xanthomonadales; family SZUA-36; genus SZUA-36. Next base: position 947,285 of record CAVSHP010000015.1, read on the forward strand.
CGGGGCGGGTGGTTATTACCAGGACACGGCACAAGTACATCCCTGTAGCCTCGGACTCGGCTTCCTGCCTCGTACGGTCCTGGTAATAACCACCCACCCCAGCTTCTGCTGACCGCCGTGCAAATCCTTCAGAAACCATTGGCCGATGATTTGCCACTGAGCCAAGGGGGTGTAGTGACTTGTTTCAGGACCGTGCGAGACAGGAGTCGAGCCCGAATCCCCATGGATGGGTTCACGATGTGTCCTGAAACAAGTCACTACACTGCCTCGGCGCCCAGACAGAAAGGTGTCAACGTCCGACTGTGGTCACCACCAGCCAAAATGGGGCCTCTACTTGAGCATGGGGAACCTGGCTTAAGTGGGACAGTAACGGAGCGCAGGCGTTTATTGTTCCGCGTTGGCGTCCATGCTTTCAAACCAGCGGGCAACGAGTTGACGCTCGGGGTCCGTCATCTGCGTGAGGTTCGCGAGTGGCATGACACGGCTGATCACCACGGTCTGGTAAACCCTTTCCGCATGCTGCACCAGTTTCTGCGGGCTGTCCAGTTCGACACCCAGCGGCGCGCCCGCGAGGCCTGCAAACGTGGGAGCGCTGGAATGGCAGCCCGTGCATCGCTGCTCGATGATGGTGAAAATCTCGGCGGTTTGTGGCGCAGCGTCTGCTGCATCCGCATGGTGTGGCGGCGCCGGTCCGGGCGCGGTGTAAACGATCAGACCCGTGAGCAGTATCAACGCGGGTAATAACGGCCAGGCCCTGAACCCGGGCAGGTGGCGGATGTTGAAGTAATGGCGGATGGCGACCGCAGCCAGTGAAAAGATTATCAACACCAGCCAGCCATGCGGATCTGCGTAAGTCGCCGGGTAATGGCCGCTGATCATGATAAACAGCACCGGCAGGGTGAAGTAGTTGTTATGTCTTGAGCGTTGCAGCGCCCTGCGGCCCTTACTGGCATCGGGCACCCGGTTCTCCCTGACGGCGTTGACCATGTCCTTCTGCGCCGGGATGATGACCCGGAAGACATTCGCCACCATGATCGTACCAATGGCTGCGCCTACGTGAATATAAGCCGCGCGACCACTCAGCCAGGTGCTTAGACTCCAGGCCAATATCACGAACCAGGCGAAAATGAGCGATGCCAGCAGCCATTCGCGCCGGGATAGGTTTGAGCAGCACAGCAGGTCGTAGACAATCCAGCTGGACAGCAGGGACAGGACACCGATGCCGATGGCTGTCGCGGTGGTGATGCCGCTTACCTGCGGGTCCAGCATATAGGTCTGTGCATTCCAGTAGAAGACGGTGATCAGCAGTGCCATGCCACTTAACCAGGTGGCATAGGCCTCCCACTTGAACCAGTGCAGGCTTGCCGGAAGTTGTCCCGGGGCTAGCGCGTATTTCTCAAGGTGATAGAAACCACCGCCATGGACCGCCCACAGGTCGCCTGCGATTCCTTCCGGCTGGTTCTGCCGTTGCAGGTGGTTTTCAAGCCAGTTGAAGTAAAAGGAAGCGCCGATCCAGGCAACGCCAAAAATAAAATGAGACCAGCGCAGCAGCAGGCTCAGCCACATATGCAGATGGGCTTCCATCCCTAGATATCCGCCCAAAACGTGCGTGACAAGTCACGCATCCGGGGTGTTGGCATACAGGCAGTTCAGGATCGCCTCGGGTGTGGCGGGGGTATTGAGCGACGGCAAGGTATCACCGCCCAGCTTGCCGGCAATGACCTGGTTGATGGCGCTGTGGACGGAGATGGCGAGCATCAGGGGTGGTTCACCCACGGCTTTTGAACGGTGGATGGTCCTTTCCCTATTGCGGCCCTTGTCCCATATCCGCACATTGAAAATTTCCGGTATGTCGCCACAGGTCGGGATTTTGTAGGTCGAGGGTGCATGGGTGCGGAGTTGACCCTCGCCATCCCACCAGACCTCTTCGGAGGTCAGCCAGCCGGCACCCTGGATAAAGCCACCCTCGATCTGGCCCAAATCGATGGCCGGGTTCAATGACCTGCCGGCGTCGTATAGGATATCGACCCGCCGAATCTGCGACTCGCCGGTCAGGCAGTCCACTTCAACCTCGGAAACCGCGGCCCCGTAGGCGAAATACAGGAAAGGCCGGCCGCTCAGGGTTTGCGGATCATAGCTTATCTTTGGGGTCCGGTAAAAACCGGTCGCCGATAGCGAAACACGCCCGAGCCAGGCCTGTTCCGCCAGCGCCGCAAAACTGATTTCAATATCGCCAAGCCTGTAAGTGATTGTCTGCGAAGCGGATTTCGGATGTATCGACGGCGTACTGTTTGCTTGCAAAGCGGATCAGGCGTTTCTTGATCTTGCGTGCCGCCGCGCGCGCCGCCATGCCATTCATGTCACTGCCCGAAGATGCCGCGGTTGCGGAGGTATTTGGCACCTTGCCGGTATTGGTGGCGCTGATCATGACGCGCTCGAGATCGATCTGGAATTCATCGGCCACCACCTGCGCGACCTTGATCATCAGACCCTGGCCCATCTCGGTGCCGCCATGGTTCAGATGGACACTGCCGTCCTTGTAGACATGCACCAGTGCCGCCGCCTGGTTCAGGAAGGTGGTGGTAAATGAAATACCAAACTTGGCGGGTGTCAGCGCAATGCCCCGGCGTATGACCGGGCTTTGCCGGTTGAATTCGGCGATTGCGCGTCTTCTCTCAGCGTAGCCGGACAGGGCTTCGAGTTCCGTGATCAGCGCCTCGAGAACATTGTCCCTGACCTCCATGCTGGTAGGGCGTGATATTGCGCTCATGTTTTCCGTACAGGTTGATCTTGCGCACACTCAGCGGGTCTTTGCCCAGGCGCATCGCGATCGCGTCGATGACACGCTCGATACCGACCATGCCCTGCGGTCCGCCAAAGCCCCGGAACGCCGTGTTTGACACGGTATTGGTTTTGCAACGGTAGGATGTGATGCTGACATTGGGCAGGTAATAGGCGTTGTCGCTGTGGAACATCGCTCGGTCGGCGATCGGCCCCGACAGGTCCGCGGACATGCCGCAGCGCAGTGCGTGGGTGAATTCGATAGCGAGGATGCGCCCTTCGGTGTCGAATCCCACGTCGTAGCGGATCAGGAAGTCGTGCCGTTTGCCGGTTGCTGCGCATGTCGTCATCGCGGTCCAGGCGCAGTTTGACGGGACGGCCGCTCAGATCAGCCATGACCGCCGCGATGATGGCCCACTGCGCCGCCTGGGTTTCCTTGCCGCCAAACGCGCCACCCATGCGGCGCACCTCGACCGTCACGGCATTCATCGGTCTTCCAAGCGCGCGTGCGACGAGGTGCTGGACCTCGGTCGGATGCTGGGAAGAGGTCAGTATCAGCATATTCCCGTCTTCCTGCGGCAGGGCCATGGAGACCTGGCCTTCCAGGTAAAAGTGGTCCTGGCCACCGGTGCGGACCTCGCCCTGCAGACGGCAGGGCGCCGCCGCGAGTGCGGCTTGCGGGTCACCCCGTTGCATGTGTTGGGGTTCGAGCACGTAGGATTTTTCCGCCAGCGCGGTCTCGATGTCGAGGATGGCCGGCAGTTCCTCGTACTCGATCCGCGCCAGTTCGGCGGCACGCCTGGCGATCGCGCGGCTTTGGGCCAGTACTGCAAACAGGGGTTGTCCGGCAAACTGCACCAGGTTCTTCCGCCAGCACCGGTTCGTCAAAATTGTGTACCGGGCTGATCTCGTTAACACCGGGAATGTCGGCCGCGGTCATGGTCCTGATCACACCCGGGTATTGTTCGACCGCGGACAGGTCCATGCTGAGAACGCGAGCGTGGGCGTATTTGCTGCAGCCGAAATAACAATGCAGCAGTTCGGCAGGTTCGGGAATGTCATCGACGTAAAGCGCCGTGCCGGCAACGTGCTTGTGGGCGCTGTCGTGAGCAATGGCGGCATGGACGCTGCGGATTTTGCCTCGCGTATTCGCGCTGTGTCCGCTGTCATTCACCGCTGGCATCTCCCGTGGCTGACCCGCCGGAAACCTCCGTCGTGTAGCGGGTTCCGAGCCTGACGGGGTAGGGCGTGTCGCTGTGCTCGAGAAAAAAGCGTTGCAGCAGGTTTTGCGCAACACGCATGCGGTAGGCGGCGCTGGCGCGCATGTCCGTCAGCGGTGTGTAGTCTTCCGTCAGCGCCTGCATGGCCTGGCTGATGGTTTGCTGACCCCATGTTTTTCCCAACAGGGCCCGTTCGCAGTGCGTGGCGCGTTTTGGCGTTTCCGCCATGCCGCCGAAACAGACCCTTGCCGCGCTGATCCTGTCATCTGCAAGCGCAATGGAAAACGCGCCACAGACGGCTGAAATGTCCTGTTCAAAACGCTTGGAAACCTTGTAGATGGCAAATAGCCGGTGTGCCGGCGGCAGTGGCAAAAGTATTCTCGCAACACATTCACCGACGCGCAGGTCCTGTTTGCCGTAGCTGATGAAATAGTCCTCGAGATCGATCAGGCGCTGGCCGCGAGTGCTTTGCAGGACCAGTTTTGCCCCGGCGGCGATCAGACCGGGCGGCATGTCGCCGATCGGCGAGCCATTGGCGATGTTGCCGCCGATGGTGCCCGCATTGCGCACCTGGGTGCCACCGATACGCCGGATCAGCGGCAGGAAGGCCGGGTAGCGCTCGGCGATGGCGCCGGTGGCGTCGGTATAGGTCACCGCCGCGCCGATCGAAAGATGCTCCCCATCGTCCTCTACCTGTTTCAATTCCTCGATACCGCCCAGGTAAATAACACTGTCCGGCCTGCGATTCTGCTTGGTCACCATGAGACCCACGTCGGTGGCGCCGGCCACCAGCACCGCCTGCGGGTGCGCTTCTCGCAACTGGCAAAGTTCAGACATGCTCCGCGGCGCGTAAAACCACCGGTCACCGTCGTTGAGCGCCAGGGCATCGTTGCTCTGGATCGATTTCAATTGCGCAACAGTTTCACTTTCTGCTGTATTGAACCGGTCGCTGCGATTGGCCGTCAGGGACTGTTCAGCGGCGCGTATGATCGGGGCATAACCGGTGCAGCGGCACAGGTTGCCGGCAAGTCCGAGGTCGATGTCGGCGCGTCCCACCGCGTGTTCCCGGTCATTGTGAAACATCGCGAACAGCGACATGACAAAGCCGGGTGTGCAAAAACCGCACTGTGAGCCACTCTGTTCCAGCATCGCTCTCTGTACGTCGTGCAGTTCGTGTGCGCCGTGTCCTGAATCCTGCTCGAGATCCTCGACCGTCAGCAGTAGCTTGCCGTCGAGGGTGGCAAGAAACTGGATGCAGGCGTTAACTGCGCGGTAGCGGATGCGGGCTTTATGCAATTCTCCGATCACCACCGTGCAGGCGCCGCAATCACCTTCAGCGCAGCCTTCCTTGGTGCCCTTCAAACCCTTGTCCTCGCGCAGAAATTCGAGCACGGTCCGGGTCGGGTCGCAATTGCGGATCTCCTCGACCTGGCCTGCCAGTAAGAATCGAACAGTAGCGTGCATCAGCTCCGGTCCCGCGTCTCAACTGCCGCGATAGGTGCTGTAACCGTAGGGCGAAAGCAGCAACGGCACGTGGTAGTGCTGGTGCGCGTCATCGATGCCAAAACGGATGACAACCTGGTCGAGGAAGCGGTGCTCGCCGTCGCGCTGTCCCCTGGCATTGAAATAGTCACCGGCATGGAAAACAAGCTCATAGCTGCCGGCAACCAAACCATCGGCCTCCAGCAGGGGTGTGTCACAACGGCCATCTTCATTGGTCATCACCGTGGTCAATGGAGTGGCCTGACCGATGCGGAAAAGCTCGATACGGATCGCCGCACCGGGGCAGCCATTGGCGATATCCAGAACATGTGTCGTTAAACGTCCCATGGCATTGTCCGCTAACCCCGTTTCGCTCGTTGACTATCAGTTATACTTTGAACAGCTTACTCGGAGTATATCAGTTCAGGCAGCTTAAATTGACACACCGCATGTAATCGCATGAGACCTTTTATAGATCACGAAATTAACCGGTAAATCCGAATAATGAACAACAAATATTCCAGGGATATGCGTGGCTACGGCACCAGGCCGCCCGATCCCCGCTGGCCGGGTGGCGCCCGCCTGGCGCTGCAGATCGTGCTCAATTACGAGGAAGGCGGCGAGAACTGCGTACTGCATGGTGATCCGGCATCCGAGACATTCCTGTCGGAAATCGTCGCTGCCGAAGCGCGCCAGGGTGTGCGCCACATGAGTATGGAATCGATTTACGAGTACGGTTCGCGTGTCGGCGTGTGGCGTCTGAAGAGTCTGTTTGACCGTTACAAGATACCGGTCACGGTATTTGCCGTTGGCATGGCGGTAGAGCATTATCCCGGACCCAGTACGCGCCCTGTTTTTGGCCGGACACGAGATCTGCAGCCACGGTTACCGCTGGATCGATTACCAGTCCGTTGACAAAAACCTTGAGCGCGAACACATGCAAAAGGCCATCAAAGCCATCGAAGACGCCATCGGTGAGCGTCCGCTGGGCTGGTATACCGGGCGTACCAGTCCCAATACCCGCGCGCTGGTCGTTGAGGAAGGTGGTTTTCTCTACGACGCGGATGATTACAGCGATGAACTGCCTTTCTGGAACCGGCAGCACGGCAAACCGCAGTTGGTGATCCCTTACACACTGGACGCCAATGACATGCGTTATGTGACTCCCCAGGGATTCAACTGTGGTACGCAATTTCTGCAGTATCTGAAAGACAGCTTCGACGTGCTCTACGCGGAAGGCGCGGACACCCCGCGCATGATGTCCGTGGGTCTGCATTGCCGCATCTCGGGAAGGCCGGGGCGCTTTGCCGCCCTCGAAGCGTTTTTGCGTTATGCCCGTTCGCACGATGAAGTCTGGTTCTGCCGCCGCATCGACATCGCCCGTCACTGGCACAGCCAGCACCCGCCAGGGTAATTGTGCAGTGGTCATGGATCAGGCAGGCTTCGTGGCAAAATACGGCGGTGTATTTGAACACTCGGCGTGGCTCGCAGAAGCGGTATTCGAACACGGCGGTGGCCTGTTGAACGATGCGGATGCGCTTGGCGAACTTTTTCAGTCCGTGTTTCTCGCCGCCGACCCCGTGCAGCAACTCGCGACCTTGAGGTCGCACCCGCAACTGGTCTGTGCGCTGGCCGGACAAAATGATTTGACTGCCGACTCGTTAAACGAGCAAACGGGCGCGGGTCTTGACCGCTGTTCCACGGAGGAATACGCGGCATTCGCTCAGCTGAACAAGAAATACGGCGAAAAATTCGGCTTTCCTTTCATCATTGCCGTGAGGGGGCTGACACGCCGGCAGATCCTGGATGCATTGCGCAAACGTCTTGGCAACCGGCGGTCGGCGGAATTTCAGACCGCGCTGCAGGAAACCTGCCGCATCGCGCGATTCAGAATCGGGGACATGCACCATGGCTGAAAAAAACACGCAGCCGCCGCTGGCCTTCCAGCACCTGGCCAACCTCGCCAGCGCGGAGCTCGGCGCTGCGATCCTGCGCGTCAGCGACGAGTTTTTTGCCCCGGCAAAACGTATGCTATCGAGCCAGGAACCGGTGTTTATCGCGGATTGCTACGACCAGAATGGCAAGTGGATGGACGGTTGGGAAAGCCGGCGCAAACGTACCCCGGGTCATGATTATTGCACGCTCAGGATCTGTCCGGGCGTGATACGGGGTGTCGAGATCGATACCCGTTTTTTTACCGGAAATTACCCGCCCGAAGCGATGCTCGAGGCCTGTAATGCCGATATTGAACCGGATGAAAATACCCGCTGGTCCGAAATCGTACCGCGTTCAGAACTCAGGGGTGACAGCCGGCATTTTTTCAGTGTCAGTGATACCAGCACCTGGAGTTTCCTGCGGCTGAATATCTACCCCGATGGCGGGATAGCGCGCCTGCGGGTGTTTGGTGATCCGGCAGCCGATGCCCGCGACCTGAACCGTGACCGCTGGGTTGACCTGCTGTCAGCGGACGCCGGCGGTGCGGCGCTCGAATGCAATAATATGCACTTCGGCGAGATGGACAATCTGCTCTCCAACCGCCCGGTCGCTAATATGGGTGACGGTTGGGAAACACGCCGCAGACGTGAGCCGGGCAACGACTGGGTCATTCTCAGGCTCGGCCAGCGGGGACAGGTTTGCCGGGTCGAGGTGGACACGGCTTTTTTCCGCGGCAATTATCCGGCGCGCTGCACGCTGAAGGGCGCTGATCCCGGCAGCATGAACGCGGACCAGGCTGCGCTGTCAACCGCGTCTGCGGACTGGCCTGTCATATTGCCCGCGGTATCGTTGGGACCGGATCAGTTACATGTCTTCGAACGCCAGGTCCGTGACGCCGGCCAGGTCAGCCACGTCCGTCTGGATATTTTCCCCGACGGCGGTGTTGCGCGTCTGCGCCTGCTCGGACTGCCCTCGGGAGCTGTCTGATATGCCATCCTCTCGATCCTCTGTGTTACGTCTACGGCCGCAACCGCTGACCAAAGCCGCCTTTGCGCCATTTGGAGAGGTGCTGGACACCGAGGGTGTCGAACCGAAGTTGATCAATTTTGGCAATACGCAGAAATTTGCCGGACTGGCGGAGATATCCAGCAGCGACAGCCGTCGCCCCCAGCTCAGCATCTATCGCAGCAAGGCGGCCGTGCTGCCCTTCAGGATACGCCTGGTCGAATGCCATCCACTGGGCAGCCAGGCCTTTTACCCGCTGCACCCACGGCCGTTTCCGGTGGTCGTGGCGAAGCCGGGAAATCCGCCAGGTCCGGCCGATTTACGCGTGTTTCTCAGCAATGGCCGCCAGGGTGTCAACCTGCACGCGGGTGTCTGGCACCACTACCAGTTAAGTCTCGGCCATGAGTCGGATTACCTGGTCATCGATCGCGGCGGTGAGGGTGACAATTACCGCGAACACCGATTTGACGAAGAGGTATGGCTGGAGATATGAGACCGCTGGTATCGGTCGTCATGCCGGTTCGTAACGGTGGCGAATACCTGGGCGAGGCGGTTGACAGCATACTTGCACAGACCCACGAAAATCTCGAACTTCTGCTGATCGATGACCACAGCACCGACCGCGCGCTCGCAAGGCTGGATAAAAGTGATCCGCGTCTGAAAATTCTCAGCAGCAATGGCCGTGGACTGGTCGATGCCTGCAACACGGGTTTTGCCTTGAGCAAAGGTGATTTTATTGCGCGTATGGATGCGGACGATATTTCCCTGCCCGAACGGTTTCGCCTGCAACTGGCCTACCTCGATGCGAACCAGGCGGTGGACATCAGCGGCTGTTGTGTCGATATTTTCTCGCAACCGGGTATACAGGGCGGGCTCAGGCGTTACCGGGACTGGCTGAACTCGGTGCGTGAACCCGAACAGGTTCACCAGCAGATATTCATCGAAAGCCCGTTGCCAAATCCCACGTCTGATGTTCCGCCGTGCTGCACTGCAGCAACTGGTCGGCTACCGCAATAACGGCTGGCCGGAGGATTATGATTTGTTGCTAAGGGCCGATGCCGAACGTATGTCGATGGGCAAACCCGCACCGGTCTTACTGCGCTGGCGTGAACATGAATCCCGTCTGACCCACACCGATACACGCTATCAGCGACTGAACTTCATGCAGGCGAAGACACACTTCCTGGTCCATCACCGCCTCGCAGGGCGGTCCGTCATCATCTGGGGTGCAGGTCCGACCGGGCGGCAGATATTTGACCTGATCAGCGCCGAGGGTGGGGTGGTCGAGGGTTTTATCGAGGTGCACCCGCGCCGTATCGGTGGTAAAAAACGTGGTCTGCCGGTCTGGCCGATGGACAAGGTAAAGAGCCTGGGCGACTCGATGTTGTTGATCGCCGTCGGCGCCGCCGGGGCAAGGCACGAAATCGAAACGTTTTTGCGTCAACACAACAAGACGGCGGGGCGGGAATACCTGTTTGTCGCCTGATAGAATGGGACATATGACAACATTGAACAATCCCGAATGCCTGCTGGTCCAGTCACAACTGTTCTGGGCGGATGCACATGCCAACCGCCGCCAGTTGGAAACGATTGCGCGTGAACAAGGCGCCGGTTGCGACCTGATCGTATTTCCCGAGACCTTTACCAGCGGATTTTTGGGAGATGCCGAGGCGGAACCTGAAACCATGCAGGGCGCCACCGTGGCGTGGATGAAAGCCCTGGCCGTTGAACTCGACAGCGTACTGTGTGGCAGCGTGGCGATTGCCAGCGCGCAGGGCAGGGTCAACCGCTTCCTGTGGGTGCAGCCCGATGGTGGTCTTTTCTATTACGACAAGCGGCATCTTTTCTCATTTGGCGGCGAAGACAAACGATACGTCGCCGGCCATGAACGCAAGGTTTTTGAATATCGCGGCTGGCGTATCTGTCCGCAGATCTGTTACGACCTGAGGTTCCCGGCGTGGTGCCGCAACCGTGACGATTACGATCTGCTGGTGTTCGTTGCCAACTGGCCGGAACCACGCACGCCGGCGTGGACCGCGCTACTCCGCGCGCGGGCGATTGAAAACCAGTGTTACGTGATCGGTGTCAACCGCAGCGGCAAAGACCCGCGAGGTCTCGAATACGCCGGCGGCAGTGCCGTTTATGACCCCCTGGGCCAGACCGTACTGAACCTGGGTACTAACGAATGCAGCGCCAGGGCCCGTCTGCAACTGGAGAATGTGAACACGATCAGGCGCCAGTTACCGTTTCAGCAGGACGCCGACGATTTCAGCCTGATCTGAGCCGGCGCTACACACCGATGCGCTACGCTAGCGGTTGGACAACCACCGCCACAGGGCGCCACGTGGCAGTTGTTTACCGCTGGCGTTGACCAGCAGGGAATGGCTGTCCATCAGTGTCCACAACATCTGCCGGCGGGCTATGTCACGGCCGGCAAACAACAGGCGGTCGTTGATCTGCAATTCGGTGTGGTTGTCAGGTAAAAATATCCGCTGTGCGCCGCGTTCCAGTCGACAGGCAGACGCAGGGCAGAAATTCATTCCCCTCGCTGCGGCTGTTATGGATGATGTGTTCCAGCGTAACCTTGCTGGTCAGCGATTTGACAAAACCCAGACTTTTGGCCGATTCGCCGGTCAATTCGGATACCCAGATACTCGGTGCACGGTTGTCCAGTGCGCTCTTGAGTTTTTTCGCGGTGCGTTCGGCAAAACTGTCATCGCTCCTGATCATGTGCTGCATGAACGACTGCAGCAATGGCGTGGTGACGAAGGACAATACTGGCGGGCGACGATACGGCTGCGCAGGGCGACCAGGTCCGCCCCTGAACTGTCAAACAGTGCGCTATTCTCGCGCCGCTCCTGCCGGGCGATGACAAACAGGCCGGGGTTAAGATTCCGTGCCGTCATGATGATCGACAGATTGTCGATGTCATCACCGGTGGCCGCCACGATACCCTGTGCGTCCGCGATGCCCGCCGCTTCGAGCGTATGCGCCTCGGTGCCCCGCCCGAGTATCGATTCTGGTAGGCAGGTAGGCGCTCTGGCGTGGACATCGATAACGGTGACGTGAAAGTTCGTGTTTTTCATTTGCTCGATCACGCGTGAACCAAAACGCCCGCACCGCAGACAACCCAGCGGCCCGCTGGGTGGTTTGATGACTTCGCGTAACTCGGTGCCGGGTACGCTGATCAACCAGTCCTGCACCAGGAATTTGATCGGTGAACTCAAAGCCAGTGATATACGTCTGCAAAAATCTCGTAGGGATTGATCACGTCAGTCGGTGTTGAAAGAGGCCATGTTGTCGCAGACGCGTTGGGTTTCGCTGCGTGCGAGGCGGCGATGGCGGGGCGTAATAACTTGACCGTGATGGCGATGTCAGGTTGATCTGGTCATCATTGGTGGTGGCGATGACCCCTTTGCAGTTTTCACTTGCAAACCGGCCAGTTCCAGGTTGGCCCGGTCACCCGCACGTCCCGCCAGCGCGGGTACATGGGCGAACTTGTCATATCAGTATCATGCGCCGCACGGTGTTTTCGTCAATTCGATGACAACCGCGTGGATACCGCGCGCCAGCAGACCCGAGACAGCCATGGAACCCGTGTTGCCAAACCCGCAAACAATGTAAAAAGGTTCTTTTATGGCCCTGACCTGCCGTCTGAAGCGGCTGCGCTGAAAGGCAGCCTGGAACTGTTTGTCCAGGATCAGCCCCAGCAAGGTACCGATGGAATACAGCCAGGCAACCACATTTGGCAGTAACAACCAGAAGACGAGCGATCCGTTGGGCCTCGGTGAAGGTGTAGGGGATTTCTCCAAAACCGATGGTGGTCTGCAGTATCGCCATGAAATAGGCGGCATCGAGAAAACTCATGTGGAATGGCTGGCCTTCGGCGTCCAGACCGGGTACAGCCATCATCGACATGATGGAGAAGAAATAAACCAGGATCAGGACAATCAGCGGCGTACGCATACGCCGCATCGTCATCCAGACGATGTCATTCGTTTGGGAATACTGCCAGCAAGCAGCGGTCCTTCGTGTGGGGTTTCCGTTAGCGCCGAATACTGATGGTTTCCGCGATCAGCAGGGTGACCGAGACCAGGTTGGCCAGCAGGGCGCCACCTGACAGTGAAACAATGCGGGAAATGACCGCTGTCGTGGTACCGGCATCGGAAACATTCACCGCCCAGGTCCAGATGCCCGCGGCGATCAGCAATTGCAGGTCGGCGACGAGGCTGGTGGCCAGCAAAACCGCACCCATTTGTGAGCGGTCGCCAAATTTCATGATCGTCGCAATCAGGCTGACCATCAGCGCTGCCGCCAGTTCGAAGACGTCGTGATGATTCGGGTCATCGACTTCGCCGATAAAAAAACCAAAATTCAGGGTGAGTGCCAGAACGATAAAAAAGGCAAACATTACTTTTTCGAAATTCATGTAGGTTACGCTCCCATTTGATCCTGAATGTCAATGCTGACTCAACTCTCACGTTACGGTATAGCGGTGACGTACACCAGCGCACCGTAATACGGTGTGTCGAAATACTGCAGTTCACCGGTGCTGACCTGGTGGTTCTGATTCAGGGCATAAATCCGGTAGTCACCCGTGTCATCCGCACCGTGTCCTGTTTCGATCTGATGCCGCTCACTTCCGGTACAGCTGCAGCTGCATTGGCTTGCTGGTTTTGCTCGCGAAACTCGAGATCTATGAACACGTGTAAAAAACGGCTGCGCCTGAGTTGCAGACTGCCATCGAGCTGATAAAAAGTGCTGCGATAGGCGTCCAGGGGGTCAGGCGCCGTGAGATCGGCCATCACGATATGTGTCGGTGGACGCAGCTGTGTATCAATCACCTGCTGGTCATGGATACGTATAGGCGGATAGTAGTCGATGCGGTTTTGCTCCCAGGCAGCATAGACCATCGGCTGGTACGTCTGGCTGGAGCGCAGGCGCCGCCATACACCATCCATCGTGGTGCTTTTCTCGTCGATGACACGCATGTCATCGGGTAAATCGGTGTGCAGCATTGCGCTTGCGCACCGGCGGCAATTCTGCCGGTATCGGCAGCAGGCGTTTGCGCCGGTTCGCCTTCCTGCAGATCCGGAAATTTCGAAAAACTGCGCAACTCCGAAGATGCGCTGATCTTCGGCCGTGGTGGACAGGTTGCGGAAGACGATGACCTCGACCCGGTAGGCCCCGGATTCCGCCAGGACGGCGGAACTGGCGAGCAAGCAAAAGCAGAGACAATAAGCGTTTCATCGCGGTAGTGCTTTCTATTCTCGGACAGTGCCCTAGTTTAGATGATTTGACTGTGATAACAAGCCGGCTGGGCGCGCTGCCGTTCATGCGGCCAGTTTATCCAGAATTTCAGCAATGATACGCATGCGCTCCTCCACCTCTTCAACGTCGAAGGTGAGCCGCAGCTTGTGCGGACCCTGCATTTTGTAATCAAATGGCTGGCGCTGGATCATGTCCAGCAGTGCCACCGGGTTCGCGCAGGTATTCTCGTTGAATTCAATGCTGCCACCGGTCTCGCCAAAATCAACCCGCCTGACGCCGATTGCACGGGCTTTCTGCCGCAATGAGGCCACTTCGAAGAGATGTTTGGTCTGTTGCGGCAACAGCCCGAAGCGGTCGATCATCTCGACCTGCAGTTCCCTCAGGGCGTCAGCATCCGCCGCGCTGGCAATGCGTTTGTACAGGGTCAGACGTGTATGGATATCGCCCAGCCAGTCATCCGGGATCAGCGCGGAGATGTGCAGTTCAATATCGGTTTCCTGGTGCAGGCTGCCTTCGAGGTCGACTTCCTTGCCGTCGCGCATCGCCGGAGACGGCACGGGCCAGCAATTCACTGTAGAGACTGAAACCCACCGACTGGATTTCGCCGCTTTGCTCATCGCCGAGCAATTCACCGGCGCCGCGGATTTCGAGGTCATGGGTCGCCAGCGTAAAACCGGCGCCCAGTTCCTCCAGTGAAGCGATGGCCTCCAGTCGTTTGCGTGCATCGCCGGTCATGCTGCGTTCATCGGGTGTGATCAGGTAAGCGTAAGCGCGGTGATGCGAGCGGCCCACGCGGCCCCTCAACTGGTGTAACTGGGCCAGTCCGAACTTGTCCGCGCGGTTGATGATGATGGTGTTGGCGGTGGGTACGTCGAGCCCGTTTTCGATGATGGTCGTACACACCAGCACGTTGATCCGCTGGCGATAAAAGTCCAGCATGACCTTTTCCAGTTCACCCTGCGGCATCTGCCCGTGCGCGACACGGATACGCGCCGCAGGCACCAGTTCCGCCAACTTCGCGGGCGATCTGCTCGATATTCCGGACTTCGTTGTGCAGGAAAAAAGCCTGGCCGCCGCGCTGGATTTCACGTTGCAGGGCTTCGCGCAGCAGGGCGCTGTCCCATCTGGAAATCAGTGTTTTCACCGCCATGCGGCGCGCCGGCGGGGTGGCGATAATCGACAGGTCGCGAATACCGGCCATGGCCATGTTCAGTGTTCGCGGTATCGGTGTCGCGGTCAGTGTCAGCAGGTCAACCTCGGCGCGCAGTTGTTTCAGGCGTTCTTTCTGGCGCACGCCAAAACGCTGTTCCTCGTCGACGATGACCAGCCCCAGTTGTTTGAAGCGGACATCGCGCTGCAGCAGTTTATGTGTGCCGATGACGATGTCCACCTTGCCGGATTCGAGGTCCTTGAGCACGCTGTCGGCCTGTTTGCCGGTACGAAAGCGGGATAACAGCTCTATGCGTATCGGCCAGTCGGCAAAACGGTCGCTGAAATTGGAGAAATGCTGTTGCGCGAGCAGGGTGGTCGGCACCAGGATCGCCACCTGTTTCTGGCCCTGGACCGCGACAAAAGCCGCCCGCAAAGCGACCTCGGTTTTGCCAAAACCCACGTCGCCGCAAACCACGCGGTCCATGGGCTGGCTGGATACCATGTCGTCGATTACGGCTTCGATGGCGGTCTGCTGATCGGCGGTTTCCTCGTACGGAAAACCGGAACTGAAATCCGCGTACATCGGTTGGTCGAATGCAAAACCGAATCCCTGCCGCGCCTGCCTGCGTGCATACAGGTCCAGCAATTCAGCCGCGACATCGCGAACCTTCTGCGCGGCGCGTTTGCGCGCTTTTGACCACTGTTCACTACCGAGACGGTGCAGGGGGGCGGTTTCCGCCGCGCCGCCGGTGTAACGGCTGATCAGGTGCATGGAAGAAACCGGCACGTACAGCTTGTCTTCGCCGGCGTACTCGAGCATCAGGAATTCAGCCTGGCGGCCGTCAATTTCCAGTGATCTGCAGACCACGGTAGCGACCGACGCCGTGGTCCTCGTGCACCACCGGGTCGCCGGGTTCAAGGTCCGAAAGGCTGCGGATGATCGATTCGGGGTCACGTTCGGAACGCTTGCGCGTGGTTTTCAGCCTGACCCGGCCGCCAAATAACTGGCTCTCGGTCAGAATGGCAAATTCCGTCCCTGCGACAAAACCTTCTTCTACCGGCAGAACCGACAAGCCAAGCCGCTCAGTGGTCGCTTGGAATTCAGCGCCACGAATCAACCCGTGCGGGGCGGATGCAAAAGCCCGCAGCGTCTCCGTTAGCACTTCGCGGCGCCCGGTGGTGTCGGCGGCAAACATGATACGGCCGGGAAACTCGCGGATGAATTTGAGCAGGGCAGCGGCGGGTTCCTGGCCACGGTCGTGGATGTGCAGGTCGGGTGCAACCCGGGTGTCGAATTTTATCGCGCTGGATGCAGACCCGGTCGTGCCGAGCAGGTTGACCGTACTGAAACGCTTGATCCGGCCCAGCATCTCAGTTGCGTCGAAATAGAGTTCCGCCGGGTCCAGGACGGGCCGTTCCACGTCATGCCGGCGTTGTTCCCAGCGCTCGGTCGTCGATGACCAGAAATCGGCTGCCGCCACTTCGACGCCCTGCTGGATAACCACCAAGGGGCTTGGCCGGCAGGTAATCAAGCAGGCTGTCGGTGTGCTCAAA
The DNA here is from genome assembly GCA_963727635.1 of uncultured Gammaproteobacteria bacterium. Classification (GTDB taxonomy): domain Bacteria; phylum Pseudomonadota; class Gammaproteobacteria; order Xanthomonadales; family SZUA-36; genus SZUA-36. The sequence goes on from CAVSHP010000015.1 coordinate 963,685, forward strand.
AAATAATGGCAAATACTGTTCCAGCCCTTGCGGATGCAAGCCCTGGCGCAGGTCCTGGTAAAGGGAAACCCTGCGCATATCGACGACGAAGCGGTAGCGGAATGCCTTGCGAAAGTCTTCAAACGAGGCCGTATCGCAGGGATATTCGCGTGCCGGCAGCATATTGAACTCGGTCAGGCTCGCATTTGAGCGCTGGGTTTCCGGATCGAATTCCCGCAGTGATTCAATTTCCTCGTCAAACAGGTCGATCCGCAACGGCGTTTTCCTGCCGCTTGGAAACAGGTCGATGACCGAACCACGCACGGCGAACTGGCCTGCCTGGTAAACCGGATCGCTATGGCTGTAACCGGCCTGCTGCAGACGCTCCCTGAACTCACTGATTACCAGGGACTGCCCGGTTTTCAGCTGGATATTGCGCCCCACTGCATGGCTTCTCGGCGGCAGGCGCTGCATCAGGGTGGCCATCGGCACCAGCAGCAGGCCGCGTTTGACCCCCGCCAGCGATGACAGCGTGGAGAGACGTTCGGCAATGATGTCCGGATGGGGTGAGAACGGGTCGTAGGGAAGTGTTTCGTGATCCGGAAAATGCAATACCGGCAGTGAGCCGTCACTGAACAGGCGAACATCCTGTTCCAGCAGTTGTGACTGGTGGCTGGAACGGGTGACAACGAGCACGATGCCGTCATGGGCATGCGCCGCTGACAGCAGCGCCAGGGCTGTGCTGCTGCCATGCAGACCGGTCCAGTCCGCGGCATCACCGGCAAAGCGTGCAGCCAGGGGGCTTTGCGGCCCGTGCGTCTTCATCAGCCGGCTTGTGGTTCGTACGATAACTTACCGTAGAACCGCAGGATCAGCCACAGCACGACAAGTCCGCTGCTCATGCCGATCCACCCTGGTAGACCCAGCGCCGCCTGCGGTACGGTTTCGGCGGCATTGGCGACGGAGCTGAAAAATAAGATATAAATTAAATTAAATATATAATTTAACTTATTGTTATATCGCATTAATCAGTCTCCAAAACCGCAGTCAAGGCGCGTTTGATCCGTTTGCCGAAAGCATCGAAATCCGCTTCGGGCAATGCATATAAACCGAGCCATGTCTTCTCCGCTTCGAGCGCCTCCTCGCCGGCCGGTTGCCTGCTGCGCGCACCGGACATCGATTCAGCCAAACGGTCCACCTGGTACTTCATACGCAGGTCGCGGTCCTCCTCGGGTGACGGCATACCGGCAAGGAACTCGAGTGCGATACACAGGGTGCGGGCCTGTACGCGATTTTGCTCGATTTCGTCATCGCTGAGGGTGGTAAGCTCTCCCGCCAGGATTTGCTGGCAAACCCGGTCCATGCGTGTTTCGAGTTCGTCGCCCGAGCTGTCCGCGGACCAGGCAGCGGCGACTTTTGTTTCAGTCTTTTTGCTGAGTGTGCCCTTGGCGGTCCTGCCGCTGACGGTGAGTTCGTGCAGTAATGCGGATTTCAACCACATGCGTTCACGATCGGCCTTGACCTGTTGCTGTTGGGCCTGCTTGACACGTTTTTCGTATTGCTCGACAAGGTTCTGGAATGACTGCTGGAGTTTACGGTCGGGGTGTTCGATGTCCCTCCAGCTATCCTGCAGACCCTGCACCTTGCCATGCAAGTGGGCCAGGTCATCCTTGCTTTTCAATATGGCCTGCAGTTCATTGCAGAGTGCTTTTTGCGCCGCCAGGCGGTCATCGTCCGCAGCCCGTATACCGGCCTGTTTGGTCTTGAGTTCCTCGAACAGCGGATCGAGATGGGCGCGGAACTGGTTCCAGAGTTCCTGTTCCTTGCTTCTCCACAGGCTGCCCGCGGCTTTCCAGTTTGACTGCAGTGATTTTGCCTGGGCGATGGCATCGCTGCGTTCCGGCATGTGAATCAACTGGCTGGCAGAGCGGATCAGCTTCATTTTTTCCAGTTCCACCACCTGGTAATGCGCCTGCAGTGCGGCATTGGTTTTGTCCAGCGTCGCCTTGAGTTTCCTGGCCAGCTTTTGGCGCTGGTTGGCGGGCACCTCGTTCAGATCGGAGAGTTTCCTGCGCCCCCGGGTCAGACCCGAGGCCAGCGCGGTCCAGTCGACCGGTTCAGCTTTTGCCATTTGTTCCAGTTCGGCGCAGAAAGTGGCGAGTGACTGCGCATGGCGGGACTGGATTTCACTGCGCTTGTCGAGGAAGGGTTTGGCGGTATCAAACGCCGCATGACCAGCGGCGCTGAACTTGCGCCACATCCACGGGGCAGCGGAAAATTGCTTATCCCCGGGAATCTGCTCGCTTTGCTCGAGATTTTTCCATTCCAGTTGCAGGCTCTTGATGCGGTCGAGCAGGGCATCCGGGTGCAGATCGGCGGAGGGCAATACTTCCATTTCGGCAATCAGGCGTTTGCGGATCTTGTTGTTCGACCAGTGTTGCCAGTCACGCAGTTCGCGCAGACGCGCCTGCATCGAATTCAGCCTGTTGTTGAGCTTTTGCCAGTCCTTGTTCTTGCCGTGTCCTTTGATGGACTGCTGCAGCGTGGCCCGTGTTTCGAGGGCCTTGTGCAACTCGCCCTGTTCCAGTTCGGTTTCCAGTTGCGCCAGCAGCGCCCGGGCCTGTTCGAGTTCCTGTTCGACGGCCTGGCGCTTTAGTTCGAGACCGGCAGCGAGGCTTTCAAGCACGGCACTGGCCGCCTGGTAGCATGCGAGGTCCCCGGGATTTGCGGGGTCGCAGTGCTTCCAGGTATTTTCCAGTTGCTGCTTCAGTTTATTCATGCTGGTAGCGTGCGGATTTTGCGCGTTTTCAGTTTCGTAGAGACGTATGGCATCGGCCATGCGGGCCAGGGATTCACTGGCCTGCGGCGACACCGGCGCCATGTCCGGCGTCTCCGTCGTCGGTACTTGATCCATGACCGTTTCCGCCGGGTCTTCAGGCGTCGTTTCAGCCACCGGTTCTGCAACCGGCGCCGGTGGTGCGTCGAGCCGTTCGCAGTCACGCTGGTAACGTTGGGTCATGGCGCTGTCGGCGTGAGCGGCGATGCCTTGCCAGGCGGCGTGCAGCCGGTCAATTTCAGCCTGGTCTCTTGACTCGATGTCCAGCAGCAGTTTTTCCAGCGTGCTGCAGATGCGCACCGCCTCAAGCTGAACGGCCCCGGGGTCTGCCTTTGCGAGTAATTCCGTGTGCAGGCGTTCCTGCAATTTTGCATAGAGCAACTTGTCGGATTTTCTCAGGGCATCCATGACCCGTTTCAGGCTCGTGTGTTGGGTGATCCGGCTGGCGGCAAATTCACGGTTTTCGGCGTCGCTGTCGTTTATACAGCAATCGCCCAGTACGCCCTGCCGTTCAACCCGCGCCAGGGCGGCCCGTCGTCAGCACCGCCTCGGGGGCATGGCTGGCAAGGTGCTCGATCAGATCACGGTCCGATGTGGTTGCGGCCACCTGCATGCGGAATTCCAGCGCCGGGCGGGATTCATTTGAAGATGCGGCCAGTTGCCGGATGCGGTCTTCCAGCAGTTTTTTTACCTCGGGATCAGTTTCGCTGTCGTGCAACTTCAGAATATTTTCCAGCTGGTGCAAACGTTTGATCGCGGCACTTCGCACCCGCTTGTCTTCGTCTTTAGCGGCGATCTCAAGCAGGCTGCTGATCAGCTCGGGGTCCTGTTCGGTAGCTGACCGATTCGAGACGGATATCCGCGTTGCTGTTTTGCCATTTGGGTTTAAAAATAGAGGGTTTCCAGTTCATTGAAGTCAAGCCGCCAGTTTGGATGGATCGAGAAAGTGCTGTTCCAGTAAACGGAATTGCTCTTTCGCGGTTTGTACACGCATTAGATCATACAATATATGTTCCGAGCCCGGGCGTCCCTTCAGATACCAGCCGATGTGTTTACGCGCGACCTGTACACCGTGGTCCTCGCCATAAAACTCATGCAGGCGCCGCAGGTGATCACACATGACCGTGTGTATTTCTGAAGCCGGCGGGGGTGCCAGTATCTCGCCGCTGCGCAGGTAGTGATTGAACTCTTTGAATATCCAGGGGTTGCCCTGGGCGCCACGGCCGATCATCAAGCCCTCGGCGCCGGTGTAATCCAGTACCTGCCTGGCCTGTTCCGGTGTTGTCACATCACCATTGGCAAAAACAGGCAGACTGGTTTCCCGGCAGATCCTGCGGATGGTTGCGTATTCAGCCTCGCCGTTAAAGCGGTCGGCGCGGGTGCGGCCATGCACGGCCAGGGCTGCGATCCCACAGGACTCGGCAATTTGCGCCACGTCAGCTGCATTGCGGTTATCACGGTCCGGGCCCGTGCGTATCTTGAGCGTGACCGGAACATCGACCGCGGCGACCACCGTCTTGAGTATCGCTTCGACCAGGCGCGATATCGGAAAGCAACGCGGAGCCACCGAACTTGCCACAGACTTTCTTGGCCGGGCAGCCCATGTTGATATCGATAATCTGGGCACCCAGGGCGACATTATAAATGGCGGCTTCGGCCAGCGTCTCAGGATCACTGCCGACAATTTGTACGGCCAGCGGTGCGGGTTCGCCGTCAAAATTGCTGCGCCATTTGGATTTGCGGGTGTGCTTGAGTTGCGGGTTCGAACTGACCATTTCGGTGACCACATAACCCGCACCCAGTGCGCGGCAAAGCTGGCGAAACGGACGGTCGGTGACGCCGGCCATGGGTGCCAGGGCAATGCGGTTGCTAAGTGTGTAGGGTCCAATTTGCATGGCGGTGATCAACCGGTATTCCGGCTACATTTTTGAGCTCAATGCCTCGAATATCTGGAATCCCGCCACCCAGGTACCGATGGCGGAACCGAGATTTGAGAAAAAGAATACCAGTAATATGCGCGTCGCGGGATTTTTAAACCAGCCTTTCAGGGTGGTGGCGTCATCACGCAGCCTTTCGAGATCCGAAACTTTGGGTTTACGCAACCAGGATTCCACCACGCCGGTGACCATACCCGCGGCAATCGCCGGGTTCAAAGAGGTTAGCGGTGCGGCGATCATGGCGCTTAGGATGGTTAACGGGTGACCCCGCGCGATCAATGCACCGAGTGCCGCAAGACCGCCATTGATCAGGACCCAGAGCGTGACCAGTTGCCAGCCAAGTTCCGGGCTGCGTGAAAAACCGACCCAGAAACCGGTGAATACCAGCGCCGCAATTAACCAGGGTACAAATTTGAGCCAGCGGTTGGGTGGCGGTAATCGTGACAGACTGTCCACCTCGATTTGCGGATCCTGCTGATCAGTTGCCAGGTATTTTGACAAGACCTTCAAGGTGACCGGCGCCGATCACGACAAGGATACGTTTGCCGGTATTTTCGCGGTTCTCCTGGCGCAGACGTGCCGCCATGAAGCGGTCACGTTCCGAGATCAGCGCTTCGTATAATTCCGGTGATTGTTCGGCAAACTCGGTGAAGGTGGATTCGAGGATATCGCCTTCCTTGAGCTTCTCGATCTGGTCTTCATCAATTTCTTCCGAACTGACGGTGCTCATCACCAGGCCGGTCGTCAGCATGATACGTTTGTACCAGGGTACCGCGCGATAGCTGCGTTTCAGCGTGGTGGCCAGGTCGCGGTCAATAAGTTGCAGAGGTATTTTGTGGGCTGTTGCGGCATCGGCGGCAGCCTTGAGTTCGGCGCCGGGTTCGATGCCAAATTGCTCGGCAATACGCCGCTGATAAGCCCCCAGGGCCAGGTTGGCCATTACCAGGCCCGCTTTTTTCTCGCGAACGATGCGATAAAGGTCCATGTCCTTCCACTGCTGTTGCTGGGTCAGGGCCTGGTGGCGGGCCGGGCAAAGTTCCACGGCGATCGCGTCGAAATTGCCGCTGCCGGCCATTTCGGTGACAGCGGTTACACTGGCGCGTGAAACATGGGCGGTGCCCAGCAGGACATACTCGACGCCATCACGGGAAATTTCCCTGGTTGGCTGTTCTGCAGGTGTCAAATCCGGGGTCACCGCTTCCGGTGTTAATGGTGCTTCTGATTCAGGCATTGGGCTTTGAGAGCCTTCAAAGAGGCTCCGTTAATCTTGAGAGGGCGCAAGGATAACGCAGAAGCGAATCCCGTGCCTATTTTTCTATGACAGCACCCGCATGCAAGACGCTGTACAACACGAGGTCGTTTTCAAAATAGACACTGTAAGTAGCGTAATCCCAGCTGGAAATCGGTGGATCGCCCACCGCCGGGTTCTTCTTCTGTGGCGCACCGAATTTTGTTTCGACGGTGGCCTTGTTCTGTCCGTTCTTGGGCAGATTCATGTGATCGGCCTGACGCACTTCGTCAATTATCAAAACATCGGCGTATACAGCTTGCATTGCCAAAGTCAGCATGAAAGCCAGAACAATCCTTGTCATCGTCTTTCTCCAAAGTGATTCAGTTCTCATGATGCCTCAGAATACCATAAAATTGCTTAATCGCTTACTGGTTAAATAACAACATTGGTTGCGGGCGGGGTTCCCAGGGGGATTTTGCCTCTCAACCCTTCTTAATATCAATAGTTGCAGCTTGATGGTTTGTCAATCGTTCTGCTCCAGTAATCGCAGGTAGGACTGGTAACGCCAGTCCCGGATCAGTCCATCCGCAACCGCCTTCTTGACGGCGCAACCCGGTTCGGAGGCGTGCAAACAGTTGTTAAACCGGCACTGTCCGAGCCATGCGTCGAACTCGATAAATCCCGCGGCAAGTTCGTCTTTCTGCAGTTTCCAGATGCCGTATTCCCAAACACCGGGTGAATCGATCAGTTGCCCGCCATCTGCGAGATGGTACAGCTTGGTTGTCGTGGTGGTATGGGCGCCTTTCCCGGTCGCATCCGACAGCTTGCCGGTCTGGATTTGCAGGTCGGGTATCAACTGGTTGATCAGCGATGATTTACCGACCCCGGACTGGCCGACGAGTATGCTGGTCTGGTCTTTGAGAACCGGGCGTAGATCCGCAATGCCCGGGTCGGTTTTACACGAAGTGCGCACCACGGTATAGCCCAGTGCCTCGTATTCCGGCATGTGGGCCAGCACCGCAATCCCGTTGGCGGTTTCATCCGCGGCCACTTCGAGTTCTGCCTTGTTATAAACGATCACCGGTTTGATACCGAGGCTGTGAACGGCCAGCAGGTAACGTTCCATCAGGTCCAGCGAGGGCAGGGGGCGCGTTGCAACCACGATCACGGCCTGGTCGAGGTTGGCGGCAATGATGTGCTGGCGTAAGCGGTCGTCAGTTCTTACAAAGTAATTTTTTCGCGGCAGGATGGTTTCAACCACCAGCGAGTCACCATCCGCCCTTGCCGTCATCACCCGGTCACCACAATAAGGTCTGCCAACACTTCGTCTGAATTTGCAACGATGATGCGTGCCGTCGGCTAACATCACGACACCCTGGCTGCCATAAGAGACCAGGACCAGGGCTTCGGTTCGCGTGTTGTCGGTCACGTATCGGCTTTGAGAATATCCATTGGCGTATTGTACCTGTCATCGCTGCTTTGAACATGGCACAAAACGGCGAAGGCCGGTATAGTGCGCAAAACCCTGAAAAAAGAATCTATGAGCGACGAAAAACAGACAAGACTGATCTGGATCGACCTGGAAATGAGCGGTCTGGATACCGATAACGACACGATTCTTGAAATCGCGACCGTTATTACCGACGGTGAATTAAATACGCTGGCAATGGGCCCGGTTTGTGCGATCCGTCAAAATGAGGCCGTGTTGAAGGCCATGGATGACTGGAACCGCAGACACCACACCGATTCCGGATTGTGGCAACGCGTCGTGTTCAGCCGCTATAGCATGGCCGCTGCCGAAACAGTCTGTATTGATTTTCTCAAGCAGTGGGTTGAAAAAGGCGCATCGCCGATGTGTGGCAACAGCATCTGCCAGGACCGACGGTTTATACACCGCCTGATGCCCGAACTCGAAAGCTGGTTTCATTACCGTAACCTGGATGTAAGCACCCTGAAAATCCTGTCCAGCATATGGTTACCGCCCGAATTACAGGAATTCGAAAAAGAAAACCGACACGAGGCGCTGTCCGACATCCAGGAATCCATCGAGGAGTTGGCATACTATCGCCAGTTCATGGGCAAGTTTGCCAACAAGATCCATAAGTAGTCCCTGCCTGGTGAGGTATCATCGGTTCTTTTAAAATTCTTGTTCGATTTACCGCCCTGCAAACATTTTGCTGTAGGATACTCTCAAAATTTGCGGTCAGCTGGCAAAAACCATGGGTTTGTTTACTGGTTTTACCGACGGACCGAGAGGAAAAACATGAGCGAAAAGCAGTCTGGGCTGGGTGCGTATTTCGAAGAATTGAAACGGCGTAAGGTCGTACGCGTCGCCATTGCCTACATCGTTGGCGCATGGCTGCTGATGCAGATCGCCGACGCCACCTTCGAACCGCTGAACCTGCCGCAGTGGTCGATCACGCTGGTGCTGTGGTTGTTGGGGCTCGGCTTCCCGGTGGCGCTGATTCTCGCCTGGGCATTGGAAGTGACGCCTGAGGGTATCCGCCGGACAAAAAAACGCCGCAAAATCACACGTACGGTCAAACATAAGTCCGATATCGAGGAGGTGCATTCCATCGCGGTATTACCCTTCGTGGATATGAGCCCGGAAAAGGACCAGGATCACTTCTGCGAGGGCATGGCCGAGGAAATCATCAATTCCCTGGCGAGAATCCAGGGTGTACAGGTCGCCTCACGTACGGCTTCATTCCAGTTCAAGGGCTCTGCGATGGACATCGACACGATCGGTGAACGTCTGAATGTAAATACCGTCCTCGAGGGCAGTGTACGCAAAGCCGGCGAGCACCTGCGCGTGACCGCCCAGCTGATCAACGTCGCTGACGGCTACCACATCTGGTCTGAGGGTTTTGACCGCGAACTGAAGGACGTTTTCGGTATTCAGAAAGAGATCGCCGCGAATGTCGCCAAGGCCTTCAAGTTATCACTGAACCCCAACAGGGAAGAAGCCGTCGAGCAGCAACCCACGCAAAACATCGAGGCATATGAATATTACCTGCGCGGACGCAGGCACTTTTACCAGTTCAGCGACCAAAGCTGGAAGCAGGCACGCGAGGATTTTTCCCACGCCATCGACCTCGACCCCGATTACGCCCTGGCCTATGCCGGGCTGGCGGATTGTTTCTCTTTTATCTACATGTACGCCGACAGCGCCGTGTCGGTGCGTCTGCAGGCGGAGACCAATAGCCGCCTGGCCATGCAACTCGCGCCAAACCTGGCGCAGGTGCATGCCTCGCGCGGCCTGGCCCTGTCCTACAGCACGCGCCAGGATGAGGCAGAAAAGGCCTTCGAGCGCGCCGTGGAACTGGATCCGAAGCTGTTTGACGCCTACTACTTCCATGGCCGGCACGCCTTTACCAAGGGCAAGCTGGAAAAGGCCGCACAGTTGTTTGAAAAGGCCACCGAGGTGCGTCCCGATGACTACCAGGCGCTGGCCCTGCTGGCACAGGTTTACCGTGCGCTGGGTCAGGAGGAAAAAAGAAATGAAGCGCGCAGACGCACCCTGGAAGTCATTGAAAAACGATTGCAGACCACACCCAATGATGCACGGGCATTGTGTTTCGGCTCGGTCAACCTGCTCGAAGCCGGTCAGACCGAGAAGGGCATGGAGTGGCTCGAGCGCGCCAAGACCAGCGAGGCCGATGATGCCCTGAACCTTTACAACGTGGCCTGCGTGTACTCCAATATTGGTGAAATCGACCAGGCGCTCGACTGCCTGGAAAAAAGCGTCAGAAAGGGCATGGCCGAGATGGACTGGATGAAAAACGACAGCGACCTCGATAACCTGCGCGAACATCCACGTTTCAAGGCCCTGTTATCGGGAAAATAGACACCCCCGCTGAATTTAAGCTACAACATTACCCAGGAAAACAACCCATGAATCCAAGTCGTTATATCCATCTCGCCCTCGTATCAGCGCTGTTTGCAGTTTATGCGGACCCCGCCAGCGCAGCACCGTCACTGGACAGCAAGGAGACGGCCATCGTCAGTTGGAGCGAAGCGCACAGTGAAGAGGCCATCGACCTGCTGGAAAAACTGGTCAATATCAACAGCGGCACCATGAACCAGCAGGGTGTCAGGGACGTCGGGGCGGTATTGCGGACTGAACTGGACGGGCTCGGTTTCGAGACACGCTGGGTCGACATGCCGGAGGAAATGGGCCGCGGTGGCCACCTGTTCGGCGAACATCTTGGCGATCGTGGCAAGCGAATACTGCTGATTGGTCACCTCGATACCGTGTTTGAACCGGAAGAAGCCTTCCAGACCTTTAGCCGCGACGGATCAAAGGCCATTGGACCCGGTGTCGAGGACATGAAATCGGGTGACGTCATTATCATCTATGCGCTCAAGGCACTGCAGGCCGCGGGGGTGCTCGATGGGGCGCAGATCGTGGTCGCCTATACCGGTGACGAGGAAGAATCGGGCAAGCCCCTGAGTATTTCAAGAAAGGATCTGATCGAGGCCGGCAAGTGGGCCGATATCGCGCTCGGTTTCGAGGCGGGTATCGACTACGACGGCCAGGAATGGACGACAATCGCGCGCCGCAGTTCGAGTAACTGGTGTCTCGAGGTCAGTGGAAAACAGGCCCATTCGGCGGGTATTTTCAACGCCCAGACCGGCGCCGGGGCGATATTCGAGGCGGCGAGGATACTCAACGGTTTCTATGACGAAGTGCGTGGCGAGGAATACCTGACCTTCAACGCCGGCACCATCATGGGTGGTACGGAGGTCAGCGGTGACTGTGATTCGCCGGAGGGCAAGGTTTTTGGCAAGACCAATATCGTACCCAACCGTGTCATCGTACGTGGCGGCATGCGCACGATTTCGCAGGAGCAACTGGACAAGGCCCGCAAGGGGATGCAGGCCGTGGTCGAGCGCCATCTGCCGTTGACCGATGCGAGCATCAAGTTTACTGACAGTTACCCGGCGATGGCGCCGACCGAGGGTAACCGCAAGCTCAGCGACATGCTGTCACAGATCAACCAGGAACTCGGCCGTGGGCCGATGCCGATACTCGATGCGGCCAGACGCGGCGCGGCCGACATCTCATTCGTCGCACCTTACACCGATGGCCTGGCCGGAATGGGCGCCTACGGCAAGGGCGGACACACGCCCAACGAGTCTTTGGACCTTACTTCGATACCGATCGCCGTTCAGCGTGCGGCGATCCTGATTTACCGGCTCAGCCAACAGGAACGTTAAACAGGTCTGCTGGTTTCTATTTGTCAGCAGGGAAGCCAAGGGGGTGTGGTGTCTTGTTTCAGGACATGCCGTGAACCCATCCATGGGGGCGCGGGCTCGACGTCCTGTCTCGCACGGTCCTGAAACAAGACACCACACCCCCTCGGCTTTGTGCGAAATCGTAGGTCAATGGTTTCTGACAGATTCGCACGGCGTATGCCAGACGCTGGGGCGGGTGGTTAGTTTCAGGACCGCACGAGGCAGGATGCCGAGTACGAGCGTCACAGGGATGTGCTTGAGCGAGTCCTGGAACTAACCACCCGCCCCAGCGTCTCCACCGTATAAATGAGTGTAGTGGCGATTGTTAGGCGGACTATTACTTCAGCAGAGAACCCAATACACCACGCAGGAACTTGCGCCCCGCGGTGCCACCAACGGCGCTGCCGAGACTGCGTGCCATGCTCTTGAAAAAAGCTTCCGTGGTGGTCTGACGGTTGCTGCTGCGTGCCCGCGGTTTGGCTGTGCGTCTATCCCGCTGTTCGGCCCGCTCGCGCTTCTCCCGTTCTGCCTGTGCCAGTTTTTCCTGTTCGGCCTGTTGCTGCTGTCTCAGGCTGGCGGCGATTCGTTCGTTCAGAACCTCGAAGGCCGAACGCGGGTCGTATGCGGTGGCGTAACGTTTCATGTTGGGGTCTGCGGCCCTGAGGGCCTGGCGTTCCTCGTCGGTTGCCTTGCCCATGCGCGAGTATGGCGGTCGCACCAGCACCCTCTGCACCGGCGCGGGAATACCCTTGTCCTGCAACGTGGACACCAGCGCTTCACCCACACCCATCTCGGTGATGACCGTGACCGTGTCCAGCTCGGGGTTGGCGCGGAAGGACTGCGCCGCGACCTTGACCACTTTCTGTTCGCTGGGGGTATAGGCCCGCAGGGCATGTTGCAGACGGTTGCCCAGCTGGCTAAGCACGGTATCGGGGATATCACCCGGACTCTGGGTGACAAAGTAGACGCCGACACCTTTAGAGCGGATCAGCCTGACGACCTGTTCGATCTTGTTCAGCAGCGCCTTGGGTGCGTCATTGAACAACAGGTGGGCCTCGTCAAAAAAGAACACCAGCACCGGTTGTTCCGGGTCACCCAGTTCGGGCAGGTTTTCGAACAGTTCGGATAACAGCCACAGGAGGAATGTCGAATAGACCCGCTGGCTGCGGACCAGTACGTCGGCGGCGAGGATATTGATGATGCCGCGGCCGTCACGGCTGGTTTGCATGAAGTCTTCCAGTTGCAACGCCGGTTCGCCGAAGAACTGGTCACCGCCCTCGCGTTCGAGCATCAGCAGGCGACGCAATATGGCATTCACCGATGCCTTGGAAACGCCGTATCCGACACCCAGGTCCTTGCCGTTTTCGCCGAGGTATTCCAGGGTCTTGCGCAGGTCGTTGAGATCGACCAGCAGCATGCCCTCGTTATCAGCGAATTCGAACACCAGGGTGAGGATGCTTTCCTGGGTTTCGTTCAGGTCCAGCAGACGTGATAGCAGTTGCGGGCCCATTTCCGATATCGTTGAACGCACCGGTGTGCCCTGTTGGCCGAATACGTCCCAGAAAGCTACCGGGTAGCCGCGCTGGGTGTAATTTTCGATACCGATTTTCTGCACCCGCTCATCGATTTTCGGGTGCGGTTTGCCGGCCTGGCTGATACCGGAGACATCACCCTTCACATCGGCGAGAAAAACCGGTATGCCGAGATCGGAAAAACCCTCGGCCAGGCATTGCAGCGTGACGGTCTTGCCGGTGCCCGTTGCCCCGGCGACGAGGCCGTGGCGGTTGGCATAGCGCGGATTGAGGAATATTTGCCCGGCAGCGCTGCCGCCGATAAGAATGCCTTCACTCATAATTTCAGTACCCTGGTTGCTGTCTTGATGTGACCACTAAGCAAAAGATAAACAATGCGGCATAGCTTAGCAGTTCTTCCAGTGGCATTATATTTACTCACCGACATTTTTTTAGGATGAATCATGCGCTGGAAGGGTAACAGGAGAAGCAGTAACGTCGAGGACAGGAGGGGGCAGGGTGCCGCATCCGCGGGTGGCATGGGCTCCGGATTGCTGAACTTTATTCCACTGCTGATACGCACGAAAACCGGCCGGGTCATGCTGCTGATCGGTGTGGTGGTGTTTTTCGGCAGTCGTATGCTGGGTATCGATCTGTTGCCGTTACTGCTGGGCGGGGGTGAATCCACCGTCAGTACGCAACCGCGCGAGTTAAGCCCCGAAGACCAGGAAATGGGCGACTTTGTCGCGACAGTATTGGCGGACACCGAGGATACCTGGCAGGTGATCTTTCAACAGGAGGGTGCTGTCTACAGCGATCCGACGCTGGTTCTATTCACCGGTCGGGTCAACTCGGCCTGTGGCCTGGCGTCGGCCGCGGTCGGACCATTTTATTGTCCCGGCGACCAGAAGCTTTACATCGACCTGTCATTCTTCCAGGATCTGAAACAACGCTTTGGCGCCCCCGGTGATTTTGCCCAGGCCTATGTCATTGCCCACGAGGTCGGTCATCACGTGCAGAAATTGATGGGGATCAACGCCAAGGTGCAGCAGGCCGGTCAGGGCAGGAGCCAGCGTGAAGTCAATGCCCTGTCGGTACGCCAGGAACTGCAGGCGGATTGTTTTGCAGGAGTCTGGGGTCATGCGGCCAATACCGAGCGGCAAATACTGGACCCGGGGGATCTCGATGAAGCGCTGACGGCGGCGACTGCAATCGGTGATGACCGCCTGCAAAAAGAATCCGGCGGCGGAGTTGTGCCCGACAGTTTTACCCACGGGACCTCGGCGCAGCGCGTCAAGTGGTTCAGACGCGGCTTCGAGTCGGGCGATATTGCCAGTTGCGATACGTTTTCCGAGATTCGCGACTAGCGCAATTTCCCCGGGTGGTTTGCATCGCAGCATTAATGCTGCTCAGGTCACGCCGGAAACCACCGGAATAGGGGCAAAAAAAACCGCCCTGAATATGCCTAAATTTGCGGGGGGGGGGAGGCAATTTAATCAGGCAGCCATCGAGAGCGGTGAAGGAATAATACATAGGCGCCCAGGTTTCCAAATTGACACAGGTCAACTAAGCCGACCTTTTTGTGGCGGAAAATACGGGCAAAGCGATTTATCAAACGCGACCGGCAGGTACAATAATGCAGTGTGGTTTTTTTCAAATGCGGGTGAACCGCGATTTCGTCGGTTTTAAGTGACGCATCCTGGCACGCAAAAGCTGTGGCACAGAATCATGGCCACTGCCGGCCTGATCTGCTTTTGCACCCTGGCACACGCGCAGACGGATTCCGCGTTGCGGGTGCTCATTATCAACAGCTACGATGAGAGTACGGTGCCGTATCTCTCTACCAAAAATGTCTTCATGACCGAGTTGCAGAAACACTACGCCTCACCCATTGCATTCCGGCAGTTTGACTTAGGAATGCGGATTGGTAATGAAGGAGATTTTGAGTTATTGAAGATGCGGCTATTGGAATTGGAATACGCCATCAAACCGCCCGACCTGGTTATTGCGATGGGTCCTCCGGCATCGGCATTCTGGCTGAATTTTCGGGGTCCGTTTTTCGCACACGCCCCCTTTATTGCCGTAGCGGCAGATTTTACCCTTGCCGGGATGAATTTTCAGCCGGGTGACGCAGCGGTGGTTACCCGGTTCTCCTTCAAGGGAACAATCGAAGACTTCCTGCGCCTACAGCCTGATACCGCGCATATCCTCATGGTATTCGGCTCCTCTCCATTCGAAGAGAAACTGGCGTCGCTGGCGAAGAAGCAACTCGAAGGAATTTCTGCAAACATCAGTTTCGAGTACACCAATCGTATGAGACTGAGCGAGTTGCAGGCCAGGCTCGCAAGGCTTTCACCCGGTTCGGCGGTGTTCTTCGGCGTGTTTGACAGTGATGAGGACGGTGTCGCGCTGAACAACTATTCCGGATTGACCCTGGTCCGTGCCAGCAGCAGTGTGCCGGTCTTTGGCGCCTTTGAGGATCAGCTTGGCAAGGGTATTTTGGGCGGCAGGTTGATCCAGGTTGAGAAAATGGGCGAGGAGATTGTACTGACAGCACAGGAAATCCTGCACAAGAGACCATCTGACGTCGTCTGGAAGTTGATCGAGCTGAGCGCACCAATCTATGACTGGCGGGAATTACAGGCGTGGGGAATCGACCTTAAGCGCCTGCCGCCGGGAAGCATCGTTCGTTTCAAACCGCAAACCCTTTGGGAAATGTATCCTGGATGGATCACCCTGACCGCTCTCATTATTGGCGCACAGGTTGTGTTGATTGTCTCCCTGTTGCTGCAGCACAAGCGCCGCCGGCGGGCTGAAGTGATGAGCAGTCAACTTGGCAGGCGATTGATTTCGGCACAGGAGGACGAGCGTCGTCTGCTCGCGCGCGAGTTGCACGATGACCTGTCACAACGCCTGGCCCGTGTGGCTATCGACACGGGTTATATTGCAGTTAACCCGGGCAGCGATGTAGCCATCGAGTTGCTGCAAAACCTGCAACCCGAACTGGTAAGCATCAGCAAGGACGTCCATGATATGTCCTACCGCTTGCACCCGTCACTGATCGATGATCTCGGGCTGGTGGCGGCGTTGCAGACCGAATGCGAAAGAATGCGGCGATACACCGATGTCAATATCATTGAACAGTTCGATAATATCAGGGAAAAAATACCCGTTGACCAGGCATTGTGTGTCTATCGTATTACCCAGGAGGCGGTGCATAACGCCGTCAAGTATGCAGAAGCCAGTTCCATTGGGATAACGCTTACACTCGGAGGTCAGCGACTGGTATTGACGGTGCGCGACGATGGCAAAGGTTTTGATCCGGGCGATGACGCCTTGCGGTCGGGTCTCGGTCTTGTCAGTATGCGTGAGCGGGCACAGTTGGCAGGCGGGTCCTGCGAAATACGCAGTCAGTCTTGCAAGGGTACAACAGTGACTGCTATCGTGCCTTTGAAAGGAGTGCCGGGATGAAACCAATCAGGGTATTGCTTGCGGATGATCACCGCATTGTTGCCGAGGGACTCAGACGCCTGCTTGAATCCGAGTTTGAATTGGCCGGGGTGGTTGAAGACGGTCGCGCCTTGCTCGCCGCAGCTCAGGAACTCAAGCCGGATGTCATTATTTCCGATATCAGCATGCCAGAACTCAATGGCGTTGAGGCGCTTGAGGAACTGAAAAAAACCAACCCGGATGTCAGGCTCGTGTTCCTGACGATGCACCACAATATCGCCTATGCCAGGAGGGCGATGGAGGCCGGGGCGATGGGCTATGTGCTCAAACATTCGGCGACAGAAGAGCTGATCATGGCCGTGCGCGCTGCGTCGGTCGGACAAATATTTGTAAGCCCGGCGATCGCCGGCGACCTGATGAAAGCGATGCGGGACGGGCATAAGACCGATGCTGACCCGATGCGGAAACTGACCCTGCGGCAACGCGAGATTCTGCGCTTGCTGGTGGATGGGCATTCGGCCAAGGTTATCGCTGCGCGCCTGGAAATTTCGGCACGTACGGTTGAGTTCCACAAGTATTCGATGATGGAAAGTCTGCATGTTTCATCGAGCGCGGAGTTGATCCGCTTTGCCCTGCAAAGCGATGCCAACGAAATATGAAATTTTTAATGCAAAACGGTGTTCAGACCAAAATCGGCAGAGACGAACTCTTCACCGCGCAAAACGGCGCTGACCGCGGCCAGCAGGTCGTTGCCGATACTGCGTTTGAGAACCACGCTGTTTGCACCCTTGGCCAGTACCTGGCGCGCCACGCTGGCCTGATCGTGCACGGACAATACGATTAGCCTGGATTCCGGCGATAAATCATGCACTTCCTTCAATAGGTCAGGGAAATCGTCACCCAGCAGGGAGATATCCAGGACGACCAGCGCCGGTGACAGACGTCGCGCACCTTCTTTCAGAGATACCGCGTCGGCCACGATATAGACCGTTTGGAAAGCTGATTCCAACAGACCCCGGATGCCTTCAGACAGCGCCGTATGACGGTCGGCCAATATTGCGCACCCGGGACTTTGTTGAGGCACCGTATTCCCCACGTTCTGATTGAGACCCACCTGGCAATCGCCAGATCGCGTCTGGCAGTAGTACACACCCAAGTCACAAGCCGCGCAATCCGTAAATTTACCAGTCAGGTCATGTAAGTTTTCAGATGCGGGTACTGGTGTGCGGGCAAAACTTGGCGCGAAAAGCGTGGGCCAGCGGATGCATGCCAACTGCAATTTACAGAACCGGGAAAAATATGGGTTATATTTTCTGAATTATTTCGTCACAATAGACGGCGACAAGCAGTGCCCGCGCTGCCACTCAAATCATTGCGACATTGCCAGAGGGGCAAACCATGAAACTGTTTCGAACCCGTACCGGACGATATTCCTTGCTCATCACGCTACCGCTGCTCGTGACACTGATCCTGTTGAGTTCGCCGCTTGTGCCACTTGCTGGCGCCGCTGAAACTCCGACCACGTCAGAGTTGTTGACACAGGCAGGCGAAGTGGATTCGTCCGCGCCGGCAACCGATCAGCAAACGGCCCCTGCGCCTGACAGCAGCGAATTTGACACCGAAAAGCTGGAACAGCTGGTGGCGCCGATTGCGCTTTATCCCGATGCCCTGTTGATGCAGATACTGATGGCGTCGACCTACCCGCTGGAGATCGTCGAGGCGGATCGCTGGATCAGGGATAAACCGGATCTGACGGGGGATGCGCTCGACAAGGCGCTGCTGGTAAAAGACTGGGATCCGAGCGTCAAGTCATTGACCACCCTGCCCAGTGTGCTCAAGGAGATGAGTGAGAATCTGGACTGGACGCAGGATCTCGGCGATGCATTCCTGGCGCAGGAAAACGACCTGCTGGATACCGTGCAGCGAATGCGTGGCCTGGCCTACGATGCCGGCAACCTCGAAACGACAGAGCAACAGACGGTCACACAGCAGCCGGACAAGATCATCGTCATCGAGTCGTCCTCACCTGAAGTGATCTATGTGCCCACCTACTCGCCAACCGTTGTCTATGGTCCTGCCTGGGGTTATCCGCACTGGTATTACCCGCGCTGGTATTACCCGCCAGCACCCGGTTACGGCTTTGTGGCCTTTGGCGCCGGTATCGTGGTCGGGGCGGCAATCTGGGGGGGCTGCCGCTGGGGCTGGGGTCACAACAGCGTGAATATCAATATCCACCGGCACAATGAATTCAATCGTAACACCAACATCAATGCCGATCGGAACCGGATAAATTCCGGGGGTAGGGATGGCACAGCCGGCTGGCAGCACGACAGCAGCCACCGCAAGGGTGTCAATTACAACAGTTCCAACGTGGCGCAAAAGTACGGCGCAAGCGCGGGGTCCAACCGGGTTACCAGCAACCAGGCCCGTGGTTATTCGGGGGCAACAGCCTCGAATCGCGCGGCTAGCGGTGCACAGACAGGAAACCGCGGCAGCACATCGTCGAGACCGAGCGCCTCGACTGCAAACCGCGGCGCCAGCACGGGTTCGGCATCGCGTAGCACTTCGAGCTCAAACCTCGGTGCAACGAACACCAATCGCAGCAGTGGCAGTTCAGCCTTCAGCGGTTCACGCAACCCATCGACCGACCGGATGTCCAGTTCCCGAGGCGCATCGAGCCGTGGCGCCACTTCCTACGGCGGTTCAAGAGGTGGAACAAGTCGTAGCGGCGGACGGCGGCGTTAGAGCGGAGAAAATGTAATGAAACTACATTCAATACGAATTCCGGCCCAACTGGTTATTTTATTCCTCATGGTCGTGCTGTCTGCGTGTCAAAAGCAGCAAACCCAGGTGGTTTTTGACACCCCTGAGGCCGCCATCCAGACCTTGTCTGAATTGATCGGCAATAACGACGAACAACGCGTCGAGCAGGTATTCGGACCCGGCAGCATGGATATGTTCCGCTCCGGTGACGCCGACGCGGACCGGGAGGACTTCCAGCGGGTCAAGGACATGATCGGGGAGTGGGTTGGTTTCGAGGATTTCGACGAAAACACCAAAATCGCCTTGTTGGGTGAAGATGCCTGGCCCTGGCCGATCCCCCTGGTAAAGGCGGGTAATGACTGGCGCTTCAACACGGAGGAGGGCCGCGAGGAACTGCTCAATCGGCGGGTTGGCCGGAATGAACTGTGGACTCTGACCAGTCTGCACGAAATCGTCGAGGCCCAGCGTGAATACCGGAGTGAGGCGCGCGATGGCAGGCCACGCGCATACGCGCAACGATTTCTCAGTACAGAGGGTAATCACGACGGCCTGTATTGGCCCGCGGATGACGGGTCGGACTTGAGCCCGCTAGGCGAGTCGCTGGCCGGATCTGAAAACTGGGAAAAAGAACCCCACCCATTCCGGGGTTATTATTACCGCATCCTGACCCATCGTGGCGCCAATGCACCTGGCGGTGAGATGGACTACCTGGATGAAGATGGCAACCTGACGCGTGGCTACGCGGTGATCGCCTGGCCTGCCAAGTACGGCAACTCCGGGGTCATGACCTTCATGGTCAACCATCGGGGCCTGGTGTTTGAGAAAGACCTCGGCGCGGATACCGGACTGGTGGCTGCGGCAATCGACAGTTACGCTCCGGATTCGACATGGTCGCCGACGGACGATTCGCTGACAGCGATCGAGGAGTAATTTCACTACCTGCATTTCAGACATATGACAGCTTGCATGGTTGAGTTCAACATCGTCGCCAGGAGATATGAATATTCCCGGGTGGAAGCTTCACTCTTTACAATGATGGTGCTGAGTCCGCCTGTTGGATCTTTCATTTCCTGTATCCTCTCAATTCAATGCCGTAGCCGGGTGATCATTATTTCCATCCAGGCGAAAAATGCGTAAATGCCGAGAAGGATGAGTTCCATGGCTTGAACCCCGCTTGCCTGGCCTGCCAGGTACGGCAATGCGGGGATTATGACCTTCATGATCAGTCATCGGCGTTTGGTATCCGAAAATGACCTCGGGCTGCAGACCGGGCAGTTGGGTGTGGCCATCGACAGTTATGATCCCGATCTGACTTGGACGCCAACGGATCATTTGCTTCTACAATCTCCGCCCTGGTTCAGACCATGCTTTTTATCTGGCTGGTCGCAACTTTTGTGACTGACCAGGATCGGTAATTTCCGTTCCGGTAACCAGTAAATTTACGAGTTCCAATACATCCCCGCTGATTCTAATGTGCTGTCTGTTGAGCTGTACCACGGGCCTGCTCACCGGTGCGTCGTTTTTATCGCGCTTTCAAGCATTGGCCCACGTAAAACGGATCATTTCCGGATTGGGAGATTAAGGAAAATGAAGCAACGAATATTGTCCTGGATCAGCCTGCTTGGACCTATCATGTTGCTGGTGGCGAATGTCGGCGCCCAGGAGACATCTGGTGCTGCCTCTGCGACGAAGATAACCTGTTTTTCTTCAGAAGTGCCACGTCAGCATTGTGCCGCCAATACTTCAGCCGGTGTGCTAATGGCGCGTACACTCGGGTCTTCTGCCTGTTTGCTGGGCAAGACCTGGGGGTATGACGATGCCGGTGTCTGGGTGCTCGACGGTTGCAGCGCCGAGTTCATCGTTATGGGCAGCCCCGGAGATTCTGCGGGTGGCGATACGACGGTTTCAAGCGGTGAAGCACAGACACCCGTTCTTGTAGTGGCTGAAGCCGCAAATGTTGAAAGCGAAATAGATATACCCAACGTAGTGGCTGATCCTGAAAACGAAACCTGGGGTTTCCTTGATCCAGGAAAGGGCTTCCTGCTGGGGAAGGGGGATGCCGGTGAGGCATCGCTCAGTGCCTATGCGCTGCTACGTTATATGAACCAGAAAGACGACGATGGCGTTTTCACGGACCATCTCGGCAATGAGCGTCCCGTTGATGGCCGGAAGGATATCTACTCACACCGTGTACTGGTTTGGTTGAACGGTTGGGTTGGCACCCCGAAACTCCGATATACCATTGCCTGGTGGACGGTTACCGCGACCGACCAGGACGCCTTGTTCGGTAACATCGGTTATCAGTTCAGTCCACACTTCAACCTGTACGCCGGTATCTTCGGCAACCCGGGTTCGCGCTCGATGCAGGGTTCACACCCCTATTGGCTGGGCAATGACCGGGTCATGGCTGATGAATTTTTCCGGCCCTTCTTCACCCAGGGTATTTTCGCCAATGGCGTGATCACTCCCGGCCTGTGGTACAGCGCCTCTATGGGCAACAGTTCGAGCACGCTGGGCAACACCGCGCTGCAACTGGATCGCAAGTGGACATACGGTGGTTCGCTTTGGTGGATGCCCACTACCAAGGAATTCGGGCCACGTGGCGGCTATGGAGATTGGGAATGGCATGAAGACCTGGCTACACGATTTGGTGTGTCCTCTGTTTACAGTCCGGAAGAACGCTACACCCCGATCGGTGTTGCAGCAGGCAACACGGCATTGAGGTTGGCGGATAGCCTGAACCTGTTCGAGACGGGTTCATTGGTTCCTGGTGTCACCGTGACCAACGCCGACTACCGTATCCTCTCGGTCGACGCCGGCTTTAAATACAAGGGGATATTCATGCAAATCGAGTATTTCCAGCGTTGTCTGGACAGCTTCAAGGCGGATGGTGTTCTGCCTATGTCCGAGATCAAGGACCACGGCTACTATGTACAGGCGTCGTTCTATCCAATACCGCACAAACTCGAAGTGTATGGCGCGACCTCGCAAATTTTCGCGGAACAAAGTCTCGGTTTTCGCGACAGCAACGAATACATCGTCGGTATGAACTATTACCCGTTCAACACACGCAATCACCGGCTCAATCTGCAGTACATCAACGTCAACCGCTCCCCGGTCAGCAGCACCTTCGGTTACTACGTTGGCGGGCAGGAAGGCGACACCGTGGCCGCAGCCTTTTCGATTTTTTTCTGAAAAGCCGGTTCACTGTCTGAGATTTGGAGAATTTGAAAATGATCAAGCATGAGCAAGGGTGGTATTACAAAGTTGCAAAAACGGTTCTTAAACCGGGCCTGGCTGTTTTACTCGGGCTCTGGTTTTCGATGGGTTTCATGGTGGCTGTTTCGGCCGATACAGGTACACCGCCAGCCTGGAAAAGCGCCGTGTTCAACGACTCCCATTTTCATCTGACCAACTACGTGCAGGAAGGCACGGACATGTCCGACTTTGTCGACATGATGGGCAAACGGATCGGACGCTCCACCGTGTTTGGCCTGCCGCTGCAACAGATGTGGTTCTACGGCAACACCGGTGACTTCGCCCCCACCTATTACCTGCAGAGTGATGCGCCGCTGTACTACTACTCGTTCACCGACGCGTACATCGCCATGGCGTACAAGGCACTGCCTGCGAAAAAACAGGCGCGGCTAGACCCGATGATCACCGGTTTCAACCCGGCGGATATGTATGCCGTCGATCATATCCGGCGAGTGCTGACCACCTTTCCAGGCGTGTTCGTCGGCATCGGCGAATTCACCATCCACAAGGAATTTGTCTCATCCAAGATAGCCGGTGAAGTCGCCAGCCTGACCAATCCGGCACTCGACCGGATACTGGACTTTGCTGCCGAATCGGGCCTTATCGTGCTGCTCCACAACGACATCAACATGCCGTTTCCGAAACCCGGTCAGGAGCCTTATATGCTGGCGCAAATGAAGGAGCTGTTCATGCGCCACCAGGATGCCACGATCATCTGGGCGCATCTCGGCGTCGGCCGGATCGTACGGCCTCTCGAACAGCAAGCGGCGATCGTTGAGAAAATCTGCACCGATCCCGGGCTCAGCCATGTTTACATGGATATTTCATGGGACGAGGTTGCCAAGTACATAACCGCTTCACCCGAGGCGATCCGGCGCACCGCAGATTTGATCAACCGCTATCCGGACCGCTTCCTGTTTGGCACGGACATCGTTGCCCCGGCTTCGGTCGATGCATTGGTCGCAGTCTATGAAACCTATGGGCCGCTATGGGAAAAACTGACACCGGAAGCGTTCAACAAGATAACCCGAGGAAACTATGACCACCTTTTTAACCAGGCAAGGCAGAAGGTAAGGGCGTGGGAAATCAACAAATTGCAGACCAGGAGTAAACAATGAACATCTTTTCAACTAAAGGCAGATCATCCCGGCGGGCGAAAGTATTGCGTCCGTCCCTGTTGGCGGCTGCGGTTTCCGTGGGACTTATGTCCTGGGGCAGCCTGGCGTCAGCCACTGAATCCACACCCTCGCTTGACGAAATGTGGCAGATCATTCAGCAACAGCAGGCTGAAATCAAACAGCTGAAAGATCAGAACGCGCATTTGCTTGAACGCTCTGAAGCCCCGATGCCGGTGGCGCGGGCGGACTCGCCTTCCGAGGAGACGGACGCTGCACCGCAAAAGGCACCTTCCGGTACGAAAATAGACATTTATGGCGCTGCCATGCTCGACATGGGTTACCAGTTCAACCAGAACAACCCGGACTGGTTTGACGTGGTCCGACCGACCAAACTGCCTTCGTACAAAGACGAATTCGGCGCGGATGGCGATTTCTATTCCGGTGTCAGGCAGAGCCGCCTGGGTGTCAAGACCTGGACGCCGACCAAGCTGGGCGAATTGCACACGATCTTTGAATTCGAACTCTTCGGCGTCGGCAGTGATGCCGGCCAGACGACCTTCCGTCTGCGGCATGCATGGGGCGAGCTCGGACAATTCGGCGCTGGTCAGACCTGGAGCCCGTTTATGGACCCGGATGTGTTCCCCAACTCGATCGAATACTGGGGCCCGAGCGGCATGGTGTTTTTCCGCAATGTCCAGGCACGCTGGACACCCTGGCAGGACGGCGGTTCGAACTTCATGGTGGCCCTCGAACGGCCTGGCGCCAGTGGTGACCAGGGTAAATACGATGAAAACCCGGGGCTCGACGGTGTGCAGGGGCACTTCCCCCTGCCTGACCTCTCTGCCCACTACCGCTACCAACAGGATTGGGGGCATGTACAGGTTGCCGGTATTCTCAGGAAGATCGAATGGAAGGACCTCAACGATGACCCGTATAACCTGAGCGGCAGCGCGACCGGCTGGGGTATCAACCTGAGCACGAACATCAACCTCGGACCGCATGTGTTCCGTGGTTCGGTGGTCTACGGCGATGGCATCCAGAATTACATGAATGACGCGACATCGGATATCGGTATCAAGGACAACTTCCAGAATCCGCTGAAACCGGTGGTGGGCACTGCCTTGCCGGTGCTAGGAATCGTCGCGTTCCTCGATCTCAACTGGAGCGAGCAATGGACAAGCACGGTTGGTTACTCACTGCTGGATATGAACAACAGCAACGGCCAGAGTCCGGATGCATTCAACAAGGGCCAGTACGCCCTGGCCAACATTCTCTATCACCCGGTGCCAAACGTGTTTTTCGGTCCGGAACTGCAGTGGGCGAGACGTGATAATTACCTGGACGGTTTCAGTTCCGATGATTTCCGCATCCAGTTTTCCGCGAAATACAGTTTTGGCAAATCTTTTGGAGGTAATTGAAATGATCCGTTCTGAAAAATTAAATCGTGGACTGGTTTTGTCCGCTTCACTGCTTGCTTTGGGTTTGCTTGCCGGTTCTGCACAGGCGCAGACAGCCAAGGAATTCCAGGCCATCGTCAACAAGGTACACGCAAAATACCTGCCCCTGCAGGAAGGTGCCAATGCTGACTACATCCCGATCCTTACCGAGACCCCCAGCGACCTGTTCGGTGTCGTGATCGTCACCAGGGAAGGCAAGGTCTACGAGGCGGGCGATGTTGATTACAAGTTCTCCATACAGTCAGTTTCCAAGCCGTTCACGGCAGCCCTGGTGATGACCCAGCTGGGCACCGAGGCCGTCCGGGAAAAGATCGGCGTCGAGCCTACAGGCTTACCCTTCAACTCCAAGATGGCGCTGGAACTCTACAATGCGCGCTCCGTCAACCCGCTGGTCAACGCAGGCGCGATCGCCGCAGTCAGCCTTGTCCAGGCCAAGTCCGAAGAGGACCGTTGGAACCAGGTGCTGCAGAATATCAGCGGCTTCGCCGGTGAGCCGCTGACAGTGCTTGAGAAGGTCTACGAGTCCGAATACACCACGGCCTTTGGCAACCGCGCCATCGCCAACCTGCTGTACAACTACGGGCGGCTTTACAGTGACCCGGAAGAGGCGCTGCGCGTCTACACCCTTCAGTGCTCGATCGGTGTCACCGCCAAGGATCTGGGCATGATGGGCGCCACGCTCGCCAACCTCGGCGTCAACCCTGTCTCCGGTAAACGCATGATGCCGGCCAGGGACGTACCCGAATTGCTGGCGATCATGGCCACGGCTGGCTTTTATGACGAATCCGGCGACTGGATGTATGACGCCGGTCTTCCAGCCAAGACCGGCGTGGGTGGCGGTATTGTCGCTGTTGTGCCTGGAAAATTCGCCATTGCCACATTCTCGGCACGGCTGAACAAGGCTGGTAACAGTGTTCGGGGGCTGCACGCCATCCGTGATATCGCCGGCGAGTTGGGTGTCGGGATCTACGGACCGAACCCTGAATAGACCCGCGCGAGCAGGGAGAGACAGCTCACAGTTCAGCATGTTGTGGGCATAGCAATGCAATAGTCAGGCACCCATCCCCAGTCCGGGCGATGGGTGCCTGATTTCTTTTTATCTGACTTTTTATATCCTTATCGAGGATAATGGAAACCCGCAGGATACGGGTGAAGATCTTTCATTCGACTTGCTTGGGAATACGCGCGGCTGGGCGTTGGGAAGGATTTTGACAGATGAAAAACAAAGTTAATTCAGGTTTGTGCATGCAGGTTCTGGTGGTTTTGCTGATGGTGTTTTTGAGCCAGTCCGCCTGGGCCGAAAAGACCGATATCGTCTACCTCAAGAACGGTGACCGCATCACCGGCGAGATTAAATCCCTGGTTCGCGGCAAGCTCGAGTTCTCGACCGATCACATGGGTACCGTATCTATCGAATGGACAGACATCCTGCAAATTACCAGTAAAACGGGTCATGCCGTTGAACTGACCAACGGGCAGAGATACTACGGTGAACTGGCCAAGTCGGAGAAGGAAGATATGCTGGTTGTTTCTACCCCGTTGGGACAGGCAGACGTGAATATCGAAGACGTATTTGCGATGTACCCGGTAGAGGCAGGATTTTGGGACAAGCTCGATGTCACCGCCAACCTGGGACTGAGCTGGGACAAGGGTAGTCAGGTCGGTAAATACAATTTGGGGCTGGATTCGGTGTACCGGCGGGCGGAGTCAATCACCCGGGCGTCTTTCAGTACCGAGATCACCACCCAGAATACCGTCAGCGACACCCAGAGAACGCTTTTGAACGGTATGCACAATATTTTCAAACCAAACAAGAAATTTCACAGCTATTTCGCCAACCTGGAAAGTAATGATCAACTGGGTATCGACCTGAGGGCGCTGGTCGGCACGGGTTACGGGGTGATGCCGGTGCGCTCGCCGAGAAGCATGTTTGCATTGGCGCTCGGGCTTGATATCAACCGCGAAATTCCAAGTAATGGTGATGCGCAAACCAATCTCGAAGGCGTGGGCTGGCTGTCCTATGAGTACTATAAATTCAGCACACCTGAACGCAACTTCAAGACGGATTTCACGGTATTTCCAAGCATCACGGACTGGGGCAGGTGGCGGGCCAAAATGAACACGAATTTCAGGTTGGAAATCGTCACCGATTTCTTCTGGATACTGGATGTCTACGCCAATTATGATACCGCGCCAATTTCAACTAATGCTGCCAAAAGCGACTATGGCGTGACCAGTTCGCTGGGTTACAAGTTTTAGATTTACGCCGCGTGACTGATGCTGCACTACGGTCGCAGCTTAACGCCAGATGCCAGATGCCGGCTGCAGCAACTTCGAGCCATTTATTCGGCTTGGGCGTGTCAACTTCGATGCCGCCGGGAGCACGGTTGACAGGATAAAATTGTGACCGCGACAGAAGAATAAAATGGATTGATTTGGATCAATAAGGCGTTTGGGGTATGCGCGTAAGCTTTTCAGCTACCAAAAAGGTATGGAGTTCAGTAGATTATGAAGCCGAATCGATCTTCCGTTAGCAAGCTGTCACTGCTTCTTTGCGCGCTTGTTTATGTAAGCCTCCTTGCCTCGGCCAGCGCCAGCGAAGAAGTTACCAAAACCGATATCCCCGAGGGCAAGCAGACCAGCCTGGGACTCTATCTGACCGCGGCGGAGGCCTACGATAAGTGGCTTGCTGCGCCCGATTCTGTCAAGGTTTTCGATGTACGTACGCTCGAGGAATATATTTACGTCGGTCATGCACCGATGGCCTGGAATATCCCCCTGGCATTTCAAACCCACGTTTGGAATTCCGAAAACAGACATTTCGCCATGCAGCCAAATGTCGATTTCATATCCCAGGTGAAGGCAATGGCCGGTCCGGACGACACGATACTGGTCATGTGCCGGTCCGGCGGCCGCAGTGCAAAAGCCGTTAACGTGCTTGCCCAGTCGGGTTTCACAAACGTCTATCAGATCATCGATGGTATGGAGGGTGATGCAGTTGATGACCCGGCAAGCGCTGACTTTGGCAAGCGGGTCAAGAACGGCTGGAAAAACTCAAATTTGCCCTGGACCTACGATCTTGATCCCGCGCTTATGCAACTGACGAACAAGCAGAAAGCGGCAGCCGTAAAAGAATAATTAGCACGCGCTCAGCCAAGAATCAAAATAGCCGCGCACGAGGACGCGCAAAGCAATACAATTGGAACCAGGGAGTCGAAATCGAAAATCAGACAACCTGAAAACATTGGTCAAACAGGAAAATACAGATGAATATATCAGCACGAAAATGGCTGAGGAAAGCCGGACACAGCTTATCCCCAGTAGCGATATCCCTTGTGTTCATGATGACGGCGACAAGCGCGGCGAGAGCCGATGAAGCCGATGCAAAGCGAATTCTCAAGTCCATGTCCGACTACCTGGCCGCACAAAAGGCGATTTCGTTTCAGTTCGATGCCGTCCTTGAAGTAGTGACCAGTGAGAATCAAAAACTGGGCCTGGCAAGTTCGGGTAGTGTTTCCCTGCAAAGACCCGATAAAATCCACGCCACGCGCGCCGGCGGATTTGCCAATGTCAGCATGACATTTGATGGTAAGACGATGACCCTGGTCGGCAACAACCTGAACCTGTACACGCAGATCGAGGCGCCTGGCACGGTCGATCAATTGGTTGAGGTCATGCGCAACCAATACGGCAGACCCTTACCTGCCGCGGATTTGCTGATGAGCGATCCCTACGATGCACTGATGCTCGACGTGCTTGACGTAAAAGACCTGGGCAGCGGTGTGGTCGGTGGTGTCGAATGTGACTCGTTTGCTTTCCGGGCCAAGGAAGTCGACTGGCAGATCTGGATCGCCCACGGCGATCGGCCCTATCCATGTCGCTATGTCATTACCTCCAAGCTCCTCACCGGCGGACCCCAGTACAGTATTCAGGTCAGTAACTGGAAAACCGGTGATGAAGCCGCAGTCGGTGATTTCAGCTTCAAGAACCCGACCAATGCTGAAAAGGTTGAACTGGAAGATCTGAAGGGCGCAGGCGATCTGCCGGAACAATTTAAAATGGGAGAATCCAAATGAGTAAATTGAAAAGACTGGGTATCCTGGTGATGGTCACGGTAATCGTGATTTTCGGATCTGAAATCGGCGAGCAGTTGGCGGTTCCGGGGGTTCACAGTGTGATCCCGAGCGCCGAAGCTATCGTCGGCCGGCCGTTAACGCCGGTGAGTGTAGCCGGTGTGGCACGACGCACAGTACGGCGTTGCGCAGTGGGTGTCTATTACTGTTAAACCAGGGGCGGAGAGTCTGACCCCAACTTGAATGATGCCGCCGCAGGACCTTCTGTGGCGGCAGTCACGAAGGGGCAGGGCGCGGACCGATGTTCAAACAGGTCACCCCCTGTCGCTTGGTCAAGCATGCGGATGAAGGTTTAATGCGACTGCCTTTGCAGAATTGCAGGACATTTTGAATTGGCATGTGAACGTCTGCGCTGTTAGTCAGCTCTTCTGTCTGCGGGTGCGCGGTTTGTTTTTCCCGGCTCTGGCTGGTTTTACTTCGCCCGTCTCACGCGGCGGCAGGCCGGTGTGCTGGGTCAGGATTTTCCTGCCGGTGCGGCGCTGGTGCGCCTGTTCGGTATTTTTCCTGCGCGGCGCCTGATAGCCGCGACCGCCTCGGGCTGGCTTGCCGGAATCAGGTGCATGCTCGCCGTCACCGATCAAATCGGCCCGGCCCATTTTCCTGAGCGCCTCGCGCAGCATTTCCCAGTTGTCCGGGTCGTGGTACCGGAGCAGGGCCTTGTGCAGCTTGCGTTGTTCCGCGGTTTTTACCGGCAACACTTCTTCGGACTTGTAGGTCACCTTGCGCAGCGGGATTTTTGCCCGAATGGTACATGGCGGTGGCGGTGGCCATCGGCGAAGGGTAAAAGGCCTGCACCTGGTCGGCGGTGAAGCCATTGCGTTTCAGCCACAGCGCCAGGTTGATCATGTCTTCATCGGTGGTGCCCGGATGGGCGGCGATGAAATAGGGGATCAGGTACTGTTCCTTGCCCGCCTCCTTGGAATATTTCTCGAACATTTTCCTGAACTGGTCATAGCTGCCGATGCCCGGTTTCATCATTTTTGACAGCGGACCGCTCTCGGTGTGTTCCGGGGCGATTTTCAGCTGGCCGCCAACGTGGTGGGTGACCAGTTCCTTGACGTACTCCGGGTCTTTCACCGCCAGGTCGTAACGCAGGCCCGAGGCGATCAATACCTTGTTCACGCCCGGCAGTTTACGCGTCTTGCGATACAAGCTGGGTCAGGGCCGAGTGATCGGTGTTCAGGTTGGGACAGATACCCGGATACACACAGCTGGGTTTACGGCAGGCCGCCTCGATCTCGCGGCTTTTGCAGGCGATGCGGTACATGTTGGCCGTCGGTCCGCCGAGGTCGGAAATCACCCCGGTAAAACCCGGAACCTTGTCCCGTATCTGCTCCACCTCGTTGAGGATCGACTCCTCGGAGCGATTCTGGATGATGCGGCCCTCGTGCTCGGTGATGGAGCAGAAGGTGCAGCCGCCAAAACAGCCGCGCATGATATTCACCGAAAAACGGATCATCTCGTAGGCGGGGATTTTTGCGCCGGCATAGGACGGGTGCGGCACCCGGGCAAAGGGCATGCCAAAGACGTAATCCATTTCCGGGGTGGACAGGGGGATGGGCGGGGCATTCATCCACAGATCCACGTCGCCGTGCTTTTGCACCAGCGCCCTGGCGTTGCCCGGGTTGGTTTCCAGGTGCAATACCCGGTTGGCGTGGGCATAGAGCACGGCGATCGTTGCGGACTTTTTCGAACGAGGGCAGGCGGATGACCGTGCGGTCACGGTCACGGCTGGGATGGGGAATGAATGGCTTGTCCGGCCTGCCCGGATCCGGGTCAGCTCCGTACATCGCGGCATCCCGGCGCTGTTTCTCGCCGGCATCCATCTCGCGCACGTTGATGTAGGGGTTCACCACGCGATCGATCTTGCCGGGCCGGTCGATGCGGGTGGAATCGATTTCCCACCAGCCTTCCGGCGTGTCCTTGCGCAGCAGTGCCGTGCCGCGCACATCGGTGATCTGCGTCAATGTCTTCGCCGCGGGCCAGGCGGTG
Source organism: uncultured Gammaproteobacteria bacterium (assembly GCA_963727635.1). Lineage (GTDB taxonomy): Bacteria > Pseudomonadota > Gammaproteobacteria > Xanthomonadales > SZUA-36 > SZUA-36. The sequence continues at coordinate 994,588 of CAVSHP010000015.1, forward strand.
GGCCACTTCGAGCCAGTGCGCGCTCGGCGTTGCCGTACAGCAACAGGTCGGCGGTGGCATCCAGCAGGATGGAGCGGCGCACGCTGTCCTGCCAGTAATCGTAATGGGCGATACGCCGCAACGAGGCCTCGATACCGCCCAGGATGACCGGCACATCCGGCCAGGCTTCCTTGCAGCGCTGGCTGTACACCAGCGAACAACGGTCCGGGCGTTTGCCGCCTATGCCGCCGGGCGTATAGGCATCATCGGAACGCATCTTGCGCTCCGCGGTGTAGCGGTTGATCATCGAATCCATGTTGCCGGCCGCGACGCCAAAAAACAGGTTGGGCTTGCCCAGTGCCTTGAAAGCATCGGCCGAATGCCAGTCGGGCTGGGCGATGATCCCCACCCGGAAACCCTGCGCTTCCAGCAGGCGGCCGATGATGGCCATGCCGAACGAGGGGTGATCCACATAGGCATCGCCGGTGACGATGATGATGTCGCAGGAATCCCAGCCAAGCGCATCCATTTCCGCCCGGCTCATGGGCAGAAACGGCGCCACACCGAAACACTCGGCCCAGTATTTCGGGTAGCCGAACAGTTCGATGGATGGGGTGGGAATGGTATTGCTGGACATGAAAACGGACCCTGTGACCTCTCCCCGTGGTTGCTGCGGTGTTGGCGGGGTAGTCCCATCATAGCAGGCGGGGTTGGTTGCGAATACTGCTGGTGGTTTTTCCAACCGGCAGGTTCAGGTTTGGCAACAGGTGCGAAGCGGGCCCGTGCCATGTACGTTCCGGCGTGGGATCGGGTGGCTTGCTGAAGGAATGAAACTTTTTATGTGGCTACTGGCGTGAGGCCACCCACGGGTATGACTGCCCCCGCACGATGGTCTTGCCGATAATCCAGTCGCCTCTGAGTTCGCCTTTAAATGAAATCACTTCATCGCCATTTTGAAAATTGAACCAAAGCGTGGATCCTTCGAGCATGGTTTGTGTGAGAGGGAGTCCGAAGGTGTCCATATCGACGAAGTCAATTTTGGCTTCCCAACCGCCTTGCGTCTTGCTGACATGGATCACAGTATCGTAACCCAACGCCCTGCCGGTCCAGTCGCCTTCGGCTGCGATGCTTGCTTGTGGTTTAGCAAACAGGTCCAGTATTGCAGCCATTGCCGGATCTCGGCCATTGCGGAAATCCTGCGAAGACAGCTCAGCCGGTATCTGTGGCTTGAGTGACAGGCGTTTGTCATTGGGACCGGCATACTGCCAGTAAAGGGTTGAGACCCGAATGGTCAAGCCGCTATTGGGCAAAATCACCTTGCGTGAATCGCCATAGTGGTTGGGTGACGCACCCGTGGGTTCGCCGACAAAAATAGCGTTGGTATGTTTTTCAAGGTCAATGGCGAACATCATCGCAGCCGAGAATGTACCGCGTCCCGTAATTACAAACAGGCTGCCGGGTTCACGCAGACCTGGTGAGCGGATCAGGGCATGCAGTAACGATCGGTTGAGCGTGTTATCGCCACCCGAATTGAAACGCAGATCAATGATGAGTCTTTGAATTCCGTGACTGGCAATATAGTCACCCAGGCGCGTGGCAAAGTCGGCAATGGACTCCTCGGCCATGTCGTTGACTTCGTTATACTGCCAGTAAACTGTTTGCTTGTCCCCGAGTGGTTCAAACCAGTAGTTGGAATCTGTATCCCGCAGGTACAGGGGCTTTTTTTCTGCCTGGTCTGCGGCACTCACCCAGACAACGGCCTGGTTTTTCGCGACAGGCAACAGGGTCAGCTTGTGTTGTTTGCTGTCGGCAGTTTCAAGTATAAAATCGGCCTGTTCCGCCGAATTGGTGATTTTCAAAGCGGCTAACACTTCCGGGATTACCAATCTCTCCGGCGCCAGGTTTTTAAGTTGCTGGTCGTTGTCCCGCTGCACTGTCCGGGAAACCGCCTGTATTGCATCGAGGGCCTGCAACCGGCCGATTTGGACCACCTTTGCCCCGGCGTAGGCGGCATTTTCAACACCGATACTTCTGACGTACAGGCCATCACTGTACATATATAGTCGAATCGGATAGTAGTTGAATACCATGGATGGGTCATTGGGTGGTTGGGTACTGGAGTGCCCCTCAGAAAAACCGCTTCCGTCAACCATCGGCAAGCTAAGCCGGGTGTGTCCATCTCCAATTGAGGCGACGATGGCGGAGAGCTCCACAATGATTTCATGCTGCGACATTCCGGGAACCCGGGTACTCAATGTCTCGATCGACGTATTGAAGTTTTCTTTGGCAAGCGTATGAAACAGATTTGCGTGCGTTTCAGGAAGTGTTTGCCTGACAAATTCCAGGTCAGCACGCCAATTCTGTACCCATTTTTCAGAAACTACCTCGGCTTTTGCCACCTGGACACCGACTAGAACCAGGGCTGCCAGCAATTGTAGCGTTCTCATTGGCTGCTTCACTGGTCTCATTATAAGAAAGACGAGCAGTCCGGGATTTGGTTACAAACCGATCAGCAGGGATGGACAGTGCTGGCGTGAAATGACCGCACTTGCAAATGGCAAAAAAATATCAGGTTTTGTATCATGAAAATTAATAATAGAAAGTGTAAATGCTGCACGATCAGCGAATGCTGCGAGGCAGCCCTGGTGGAGCCCGCAACCCATGTCCGAATACAAGATTCTTGCTGTAATCGCGGCATTCGGATTTCTCTATAGCCTGGTCGCATCGCGACTGGAACGAACACCCATTAATGGTGCCTTCGTTTATGTTGCATTCGGCCTGTTATGTGGTCCCTACTTCCTGGGACTGATGAGCCTTGAACTTGATGCCGAGGGAATCAAGCGCCTGGCCGAGTTAACGCTGGCGGTTGTGCTTTTTAGCGACTCGGCCAGTGCGAACCTGGTTGTATTGCGCAAGGTCGAGCAGTTGCCGATCCGTCTGCTTCTGATCGGTCTTCCGTTGACCATTGCGTTGGGCTTCGCTGCCGGATACCTGATTTTCGATGGTCTGAGCATTTTCGCAATCGTGCTGCTGGCCACCATGCTGGCGCCCACGGACGCTGCCCTGGGAAAAGCGGTGGTCAGCAATGAAAACGTACCCGCTGGTGTGCGCCAGGGGCTGAATGTCGAAAGCGGTCTGAACGATGGCATTTGCGTGCCGGTACTGTTGGTTTTCCTGGCGCTGACAACCACCACGTTCGGTGGTTCAGAAACGGTGATGATGGTAGTCAAACTCCACCTCCAACAAATCGGCATCGGCGCCCTGGTCGGCGTGTTGCTGGCCCTTGCAGGCGGAACGGCGCTAAGGTTTAGCGCGGAGCGGGGTTGGGTCGCCGGATCCTGGGTGCAGCTACCCGTGATCGCGCTCGCATTGCTCTGCTTTTCCATGGCCCAATGGCTGGGCGGCAGCGGATTTATCGCCTCGTTTGTCGGCGGCCTGATCTTCGGCGGCATCACCCACAAGCATAAAAAAAAGGTGCTCAACGGAGCTGAAGGCATCGGAGACGCGCTGTCATTGGTTACCTGGTTTGCCTTCGGAGCCGCCGTGATCGGCCCGCAGATTTCCCATCTCAGCTGGCAGGTTTTCGTATACGCGGTTCTCAGCCTGACCGTCGTGCGCATGCTGCCGGTGATGTTGAGTTTGATTGGAATGAAACAACGACTGGACACGCAATTGTTCATCGGCTGGTTCGGGCCAAGAGGTCTGGCCAGTATCGTGTTTATCGTGATGGTCGCTGCCGAGAATTTGCCGGAGAATGAGACCCTGGTTGCGACCGTCGCCTGGACGATCGTGCTGAGTATCGTAGCCCACGGGATTTCCGCCAACCCACTGGCTAAATTGTATGGTGATAGAGTAAAGGCGAGAGGCGGAGTAACCTGAGTTCAGAGAGTCGCTGCTTAGAAATGACCAAATTTGGAATTGCAATCCGGGCGGTCTTGCCATTGTCCGCAAAGACTGTTGGACTCTCAGGTCCGGAGCTGAAACTCTGTGCTGACAGGCGTAAAATCACTTGAATAACAGGCCGGAAATCAAAACTGCCGGTCTCCGGATCAGGGTGAACCGATGAAGCAACGGGAAGCATTTGACATTCTCAACAAGACTGGAGAAAGACGCTATGGTTTACTCCTGCTCGTTCTGTTCACCCTGCTACTGATTTACCCTTTCCTGGGTTACAACAGCTTTCTGAGCTGGCTTTTCAGCCTTGCTTCGTTCGGCGTGGTTGCAACTGCCCTGCGTATTTCGCACGGGCGCGGTGCTGCCTTCTACCTAACGCTATTTCTTGGGCTTACCTACGTCCTGGCAGAACTGTTCGGTCGTTGGCTTGGGATGGAAACAGCTCATCCACTTGCCGCAGGAGCGCGGGTTCTGTTTTTAGGTAACATGATCGTGCTGATCTTCATCGATATCATGCGCAGCAGAACTGTTTCGATGAATACGGTATTTGGAGCATGCTGCATTTTTGTCATGATTGGCCTCGCTTTCGGGTCGGCATTCATTCTTCTGCAATGGCTCATCCCCGGGGCCTTTCATATTCCGGACTTGTCCAAGACTGTCGATGGCAAATTCGGGCTGCAATCAATCGACTTCCAATTGGTCTATTTCAGCCTGGTGACCATGACCACGGTGGGTTACGGTGATATCCTTCCGCTCGCGTCACCGGCCCGTGCTCTCGCTTCTTTTGAAGGTTTGCTTTCGCAACTTTATCTGGCCATAATCATCGCCCGGCTGGTTGGGCTTGAAATTGCGAGCCGCCTGCAACCCCCCCCACCCGACGAATAGACTGGAGCAGCCTGACCTAATGCTCTTGCAGGACACCACACCATGAAACTCGAAATCATTTCGCTTTTACTCATTTTTTTCTCTGTGATAACGATCATCCTGGGAATCATCAAGATTCACACCTACCCGGGCAAGATTGCGGAGGCAGAGAAACCATCCGCAAAAAGATGCAATCGAAGTCACTTCGCTTCTGGGCTTGTTGATTTTTCCATTCTGGATGGCGGCTTTGATATGGGCATACTCAGGTGCCATAGTGGGCAATCTCTATGAAAACAGGTCCGGAAAGGATGAGGAAGACCCGGTCACACCGCCTGCACCGTCCTCACCAAATGTCACCGGCGACGACTCTACCGAACCCCAGTAGGAAGATTTCATGGAACTGCTGATAACCATTGCCTATATTTTCCTGGTCCGCCTGGTCTTTTTCGATTACGCGCTGATTCGGTATAACCTTTTCTGGAAATTTGTCACTTTCGGTCTTTGGGTGGCGGCCGCACTGACCGAGGTTATTTTTCTGGGCCAGTACACGCCCTACAGCAAGGAAATGTTTGTGCAGTCGTACGTGGTGCAGATGGCGCCGGAGTACGGCGGGCATGGTGAAAGAAGTCAACGTCACGGCAAATCAGCCTGTCAAAAAGGGTGACGTGCTATTCCGCATGGATCCCGAGCCCTGGCAGTATAAGAGTTGACTTGCTGCAGGCTCAGTTGGCCGCAGCTGATTCCGGCGTGGCCGAACTCGCGCAAAACCTGGCAGAAGCCAAGGCATCGGTGAAGCGGATAAATGCCAAGATTGAATCCACCCGGGTCCAGTACCTCCAGTTCAAGTCCGCGGCAGAGAAGAGTGCGGTTTCCCGTCTGCGGGTTGAACAGGTTGAAAAAGACATCCAGGAGTTTGAGGCCGAGCTTGAAAGCGCCCAGGCGGCAGTGCGTTCTGCCGAGATCGCACTCGATTCCGAAGTGGGTGACCAGCACACCTCTGTTGCGGAAGTACTGGCTGAATTGAACACGGCCAAGTACAACCTGGAGAACACGGCTATCCGGGCGCCTTCTGATGGCTATGTATCCAACCTGCAAATTTACCCGGGGTCGTTTGTGCGGCTAAAACAGCCCATCATGACATTCATCAATTCCGAGGATCAGTGGTTGGTCGCAATCGTGCCGCAGCGAGGGGTGCAACGCTTGCGTCCCGGCGATAAGGCCCAAGTTGCCTTTGAGATGTACCCGGGCAAAATTTTCGATGCAGAAGTACAAAACGTGGTGTGGGCCACCGGAAACTCACAGGGCATTCCTGGCGGAGTTTTGCCTCAAATGGCGCAGGTAAGAGGCTCACAGCTATATGCCGTGCGCTTGCACATCAAGAACACTGACCCGGACTATCCATTGCGTTTCGGCGCCAGCGGGCTGGCCGCGATGTATTCCAGTGATGCGGCTGATTTCCTGCTGGTATTGCGACGCATCGAGTTGCAGTCCGAGAGTTTTCTCAATTACATCTACAACCCGTTCAAGTAAGTGGGCATGAAACTGGCTGTCGCCAACTTTGTTCCAGGCGCAGCGGTCTTCGGATTGGTGCTGGTATTGAGTGGATGTGCTGCGGTCGGACCTGACTACAGCGAGCCGGATATTCACACGCCGGACGCCTGGACACAGAAAGTGGTGCAGCAACTGGATGCCGCGCCGCAGTCATCCCTGCAAAGCTGGTGGAAGGTTTTTAACGACCCCGTACTCGACGGTCTGATCGAAAGTTGCCGGGCAGAAAATCTGGACCTCAAGATCGCGATTTCCCGGATCAGGGAATCCCGGGCGGTGCTGGCCATGACCAGCGGTGCGAAACTGCCGGTCGCGAATGTGGCCGGTACCGTGGCCAAATCTAAACAGAGTGACGATGGACCGCTTAAACAGGTCGCTCCGGCAGGTGGGTTCGAGAGCCAGGATTTCTTTGAAATTTCTGCGGATGCGGCGTGGGAGATAGATGTCTTCGGCCGTGTTCGCCGCAGCATTGAGGCGGCCGGGGCAGGTTACCAGGCATCGATTGAAGACTACCGTGATGTGTTGGTATCGCTTTATGCCGAGGTGGCTTTGGCCTACATCGATATACGCACCCTGCAGCAACGTATTTACTTCATGCAAGTCAATGCCGATCTTCAGGACAAGTCCCTGGAATTGGCGCAGGACCGGTACGACAGTGGCGTCAGTTCACGCCTGGATGTAGTACAGGCTCAAGCGAACCTGTCAGCGACGCTGGCAGGCATTCCCTCATTGAAAATATCACTCAACCATGCACTTAACCGCCTCGCTGTTCTGCTCGGCCGGAATGCCGGTAGTTTACAGGCCGAGTTCAACGCCATCGAAGGCCTTCCGGCGCCCACCGGGATGCTGGGAATTGGTGTGCCAGCGGACGTATTGCGCCAACGCCCGGATATCCGGCGTGCAGAGAGATTGCTTGCGGCACAGACGGCCGAAATCGGGGTCGCCACCGCGGATCTCTACCCCCGTTTTGGGCTGGGAGGTCTTATCGGGCTGCAATCGTCATCACTTTCCAATTTGCTCGACAGTTCGAGCATAACCTGGGGTCTGAAGTCGCCGGTGCAGTGGAATATATTTAATGGTGGACAGGTGCGAAGCAACATTCAGGTGCAGGATGAAAAAGCACAACAACGCCTCCTGCAATATGAGCAGAAGGTGCTGTCGGCAGTTGAAGAGGTAGAAAACGCCATTGTAGCTTACAACCTGGGGCAACTGGTTTTGCAGCATCTCGAGGATTCCACTGCAGCGACAAAGCAGGCCGAAGATCTGGTGCTGGTGCAATACAACACGGGTCTGACCGATTTCAACAACGTGCTGGTGACCCAGAGAGATCTGTCTTACCAACAGGACCAACTGGTTGTCGCACGGGCGCAAATCCTGGTGGACCTCATTACCCTCTACAAGGCCCTGGGCGGCGGCTGGGACATCGACCAACCCATAGAGCTTTCAGGCGGATAGCTCCAAACCACCTCCGTCCCGTCGCGCGGCTTTTCGATTGAGATCTGGCAATATCCTGGATCCGGCCCGGCTTTAGCTTCGACAGGTGATGGGTCAGGTTTCATGGCAAAAGCTGACGGGAGTTACAGGGCGGTAATTGAATGTAGCTGTCTTGGGTTTGTGGCTTTTGTTGGTGTTTTCCTGGTTTTTTTCATCCGGTTTAGCCTGTATTGACCCTGTTTTTGCTAAAAACTGTCAAAACTAACAGCTGATCATGATTTTGGAATGATGTATAAAATGAACGTCAAGATAAATTTTTTATCCTTGAACAAGGAAGTTTGTCGCCACCTGAGGCGTAGCAGTGCCAACGACTGCTTACTTATGGGCTGTTCCAACGGCAGCTACAGAAGGCGTTAGACCCAGGGAATTGGGTCGTTACAGGATAAGTTATGAGCTTGGGGGACAAACAAGGTCAGAGAGCTAATATTATATTGGCAGAGAACTCTGAAATAGCGGTAGTGGGCATTTTGGCGAAATCATGATGTTACTACTAGCAAAAGACCCGTTTAACGCGGGTCTTTTTTTTGCCCGTGAGAAAGCGATTTTCTAAAATGGGTTCAGCCTGTATCGAGCCTGTTTTTATTGAAAACTGTCAAATCAACCAGTTGATGGTGACCTTCCAATGAGGTACAAAATAAATACGAAATTGATTGATTGATTTCGTGTTTTTGATGAAACATTTTTTCTGCACGATTATTACGGCTACACAGTATGGTCAGTAAGGGAATGGTGGTTTCAACAGGGAAGTTTGGAAGGCTGAATTGATTTGATACTCACCAGGATAGCGAGGTCAAAAAAATAGGCAGGAACAGGTAGTCTACAAAATTTGCCACCACGGGGAAGGGGGGTGTCGTGCTAATACTTACAAGACGTGTGGGGGAAAAACTCATAATTGGGGAAAACGTTACAGTCACAGTGTTGGGTGTCAAAGGAAACCAGATTCGCATTGGTATTGATGCACCACGTGACGTAGCGGTAAACCGCGAAGAGATTTACCAACGTATTTTGAAGGAACAGGAAGCGTTGAGTGCTGATGGCCAGGCCCGGAATCCGGTTCGTACGCTTTCACTTTCAGGCAAGCGATAAGAGGGGTGGGTTAACGGTCTGAAGGAGAGGGTGGGATTGACTCGGGCCATCCCTGGCCCTCGCCCTGCGGGCGTCTCCTGCGTCGACGTCTTCCGGGCTGTCCTGCCCGGTAATCGAACCCAGGTGCTGCGCACAGGGTTCTGCATCTGACCACCCTGTCAGTCAAATAAAAAACCCGCAAATGCGGGTTTTATTATTTGGCGGAGAAGTACGCTAAGTTTCGGGACTTAGCGTCTCTGCCAGTATGACTTGAAGTTTGTTCATGTCTATATGTTGTAACAGTTGAATTCAATGCTCATAAGAGCATAATCAACATGAGGGGGGTCTTCCCATCTGCACGCATGTCGTACTTCAGCGCAAGGAGTGCACTGAATGATAAAAATAACAAGTTACACAAGTCGCCAGCTTCAATGTCCCCACCATGCGTACAAATCGAGCCCTATTCTCGTTAAATGTAGTCATGTAATCGCTTGGGAGGTGGTAGAATGCGATATCGTAAGCCAAGTTTGAGATCAGCACTTGGCGTAACCAAGGCCAAGAGGAGCCTCATACGCAATCTGGGGGTCTACAAAGTTACGCGCTACACAAATGCGCCCAAGAATACGAAAACAAGGCTTAAGCGAAAGGCTGGCTACTACTCCGAGCCCATGAAGCTATTTCGCTTTTTGGGTAGGTTGTTTAAGTGAGTTCGGCGTTAATTAACGTTGATAGAGATCGAACAAGATGAAACTTAACAAGTCAATCAACTTCACATATTTGGCTCCGGAAGTAGCTAAGCTTCAGCACTCTAAACCGGAAGATTGACCTGTATCAACGCATAAAACCAAATTTACAGTTAATGATTACCGCTGCAATAAGAACTAAAAAACGATAAAAAAGCTCACCCTTGAACCATTGGGCTAGAGCAGGGGCGAACAAATGAAGGACAGGCCGTTTTTTTCAAAATCACTTAGGGAACTTGAGACGCTGGCCAATATTCATTGGAATTCGATTGAATCACTAAGGCCTATTCTTCACGAACTATCATTCCGCAGTAAAAACAGTGCTAATCAGGCGAAACAGAACATCAAAGAAAGAATTGACTTCCTTGATGGCCGTCCCTCCATCGATTTCCGCGATTGCGATGACGAAAATGATTTAACAGATGAATCCAGCCAGGTCTCTAAGTTTGAAGAGCTCTCACGTGAACAACTCCCCGAAAGCCCGGACGATCCCAGGTTGGATTCGGAACAAGGTCAAGTTATGAATAATAGCCATGTTGCAGCTTCAGATGAGGTTAGTCTTATCCTTGACGACTTGAGAAAGCGCCTGCTGGATTTAACTAGACGAAACAGGTTGCTGAATTTTAGACATACCAAGGGTATGAGTTTAAGAGTTATCGATGAATTGCCAAACCAGTTGGTTGAAACTCTATTCTCTGACACGGAAATGAAGTTTGAGCCAGTACCGGAGCCTACTAAGATAGAATTAATTGACGCGGGCTATCTAGAGGTTAATGAAGAAACTGGGCAAACAGTCCAAATTTTGCCAAATCCAACTGCCCAACAGTGGGCAAGTTACTTGGCTTTGTGCCGAGTTTGAAGTACCAATTTCATCTGCAGGTGAAGAAGAATTATCGCGACATACAGACACAAAAATTCAAACTTTAATGTACCCTCGAGAGCTTGCCGGCCGACTCCGTACATTAACTCAAAAGGCCAACTCAGCTATTCAGGAAATGGGAACGAATATTCTGTACCTGGCTTTCGGATTTCTCGAGTGGTATGCGGATAAAAATAGCGAGGTCAAAGACCACGCACCTTTGTATTTGGTCCCAGTAAACATTGAGAAAGGTAAGCTAAATAATAAGCTCAACATGTACGAGTACAGAATAAGTTACTCAGGAGAGGACATTATGCCGAACCTCTCTTTGGTCGAAAAGTTGAAGCATGATTTTGAATTTCAGTTACCTATATTTGATGAAAATACAACGCCAGAACAATACTTTAAAGATGTTAACAGGCTAGTTGTTAATGATCACCCATATAGCGCCATTCAAGGATCGCCTTAAAGGCGCCACCTGAAGATCGCCCTAATGGCGCCACCCGATGTTCGGGCTAATGGCGCCAGGGCAGGATCGCCCTAAAGGCGCCACTGGCGACCGGTTTTTAAGTTTCAGACATTCGTTCAATCGTCTACCTTGAGCATTTTTGCATGGAGGTAGGCCCGTGAATCGGAGGTTTGAGATGTATCAATATCGTCACATTCTGGTGCGTATGCGTCTGGGTGAGTCTGACCGGCAGATCGATGCTGCTGGCCTGATGGGGCGGCGTACCGTTGCCAAATTGCGCAAGAAGGCACTTAAAGCTGGTTGGCTGGAGCCTGAACAGCCTCTGCCATCAGAGCAGGATTTACTCAAGGCACTGCACCAGCCCAAGTCCGCCAGGGCACGCGCACAATCAACCCTGGAGCCCCATCGCGAAGCCATTGAGGGCTGGGTTGAAGATGGCATCCGTGGCACCACCATTCATCAGGCACTGAAGCGCAAGTACGCTTTTACTGGCAGCTATTCCTGCGTTCGTCGCTTCATCCGTGGTCTTGCCGATACCAACCCAAAGGTGACGACCGTACTGGATTTTGCGCCCGGCGAGGCTGCCCAGGTCGACTTTGGTAAAGGCCCGGAGATCATCGATGTGTACACCGGTGAGGTGTTCAAGACCTGGTTCTTTGTCATGACCCTGGCCTGGAGCCGGCATCAATATGCCGAGCTGGTACGCGATCAGTCGGTCGAGACCTGGCTGGGTTGTCACCGCCGCTCGTTTGAGCATTTTAACGGGGTTCCAAGCCGGGTCATCATCGACAACCCCAAGTGCGCCATCACAAAAGCCTGCTACCACGACCCACAGGTACAACGCGCATACGCAGAGAGTGCCGAGGGCTATGGCTTCCTGATCAGCCCGTGTCCAGTGGCCGATCCAAAGAAAAAGGGACGTGTTGAATCGGGCGTAAAATACGTCAAGAACAACTTCGCGCCACTACGCAACTTCCGGGATCTTGCCGATGCCAACCAGCAGTTGCTGGCGTGGGTAATGAGCGAGGCCGGCAACCGTTGCCATGGCACCACCCGGGAAGCACCCCTCAAGCGCTTTGTCGAGACCGAGCAACACCTGTTACGGCCATTGCCGGATACACCGGTAGAGTGTGCCCGCTGGGCGCAGGCCAAACTGCATGGTGATTGCCATATCCAGTTCGAGAAGTCACGTTACTCGGCACCCTGGCGGCGGGTCGGTCAGAGTCTGGATGTACGCGCCACTGAGTCCACCGTGCGGTTGTATCACAACCATGAACTGGTTGCCGTGCACCCACGCGCCACCATGCCCGGTGAGCGTATGACGATCGATGCCCATCTGCCACCGGAGTACATCGCTTACAAAATGCGTGATCCACAATGGTGTCTGAAGCAGGCAAAAGACATCGGACCACACTGTCTTGCACTGATCGAGAAACTGTTCGCTGACCGGGTACTGGACCGACTACGTGCCGCCCAGGGCGTGGTGCGCCTGGGTGAGCGCTACGGTGCAACCCGGCTGGAAGCCGCCTGTGGCCGGGCCCTGTACTTCGAGAACATCCAGTACCGCAGTGTACGCATCATCCTGGAAAAGGGTCTGGATCAGAACGCTGATCCCGAGTCCTGCTTCGATGCCCTGTCGGATAGCTATACCGGCAATGGCCGCTTTGGCCGCAATACCCGTGATCTGTTCAACTAAAGGAGAATCCCATGCAACCCAATCCCATGCCCGAACTGAACCCCTACCTCAAGCAGTTGCGCCTGTCTGGTCTGTTGGAAACATTGTCTCAACGCAATCGTGAGGCCATCGAGAAAAAGCTCTCTTATCCCGAGTTCCTGGCCATGCTGATCCAGGACGAGGCCGGTCGTCGCGAGCAAAAGAAATACACGCTCCGGCTGCGTCGTGCCGGCTTCAGGGGTGATAAGACCCTTGAAGGCTTTGACTTCTCATTCAACCCCGGCATCGATCAGCAGCAGATCTTCGATCTTGCCGATGGCCGCTTCATCGAGGAAAAGGTCAGCGTGCTTATCGCCGGGCCCAGCGGTACCGGCAAGAGCCACGTCGCCCAGGCACTGGGACATTGTGCCGTGCGTCTTGGATACGATGTGCTGTTCACCACACAATCCCAGTTACTCGGCCAGATCCACGCTGCACGTGCCACCGGCGCCATTGAGCGCAAACTACAGACCCTGGTCCGGTTGCCGCTCCTGATCATCGATGACTTCGGACTCAAACCCTTCAAGTCCGGTCAGGATGAGGACTTCCATGATCTGATTGCCGACCGTTATGAGCGAGCCGCCACCATCATCACCAGCAACCTGGACTTCGCCGAATGGGGTGATGCGTTCCCCAACAAGTTGCTCGGCGCCTCGACCCTGGACCGGTTGCGGCACGGCGCTTACCGCTTGGTTATGGATGGTAAAAGTTATCGGAAACCGAGACCGCTGAAAATGGCGTTAAAAGGTAAACTTGAAATCGACCCAAAAAAGGAGAAATAATCACCCTGTCTGAAGCTCAAAAACCGCGTTTTGAGTGGCGCCATTAGGGCGAACATGGGTGGCGCCTTTAGGGTG
>CAVSHP010000016.1:0-267776 GCA_963727635.1 uncultured Gammaproteobacteria bacterium
CGGAACTTGTTCAGCGTTTTCCAGAGCAGGCTGACGGCTTCAGCACGGCTTTCTGTTGAATCGTATTCAGCCTGTAGCTCCTCGAGGTCGCGTTGGGCCATTTCAAGATCCTCGAATCGCCCGTTAGCCTGGGCATTTGCCAGCCGGTCATCAGAACGGCCAAGTGCATTTTTCGCTCACTCAGGTCATTTTCGGCGCGGCTCAATGCCGCCCTCGAGTTTCCAGGCGTATCTCGGCGGGTTCCGGCAAGGCTTCCTCAAGCGAGGTGGTCAGGTCTTGAAGTTCCTTTTCAGCTTTTCCAACCTCGTGGTGTGTTCCCGGACTCTCGCGGTGACCTGTTTATCCGATTCACCCTGGCGGAGCGTTTCAAGCGCTGATTGTCTGCGTTTTAAATCTGCCTCGCGGCCTTCGACTTCCTGCTTTCTGACGAGACTCTCTGCGTGTGCTTCGTTGAAACTGTCCTTGAGACGGTCCAGAGCCTCTCTCTTCTCTTCAAATTCTTTTTCAACAGTTTTGAACGTCTGCTCTGCTTGCCTTAGCTGTTTTACCGCTTCATCCAGACTCGTTGGGATCTGTTCCCCGGCTGACCGTTTCGCAATATAGGCTTCTTGTTCAGTCTTCAGTGCGTTCACCGCTGATTCGATATCGTCCTTGCTGTCATCGCCAAGCAGTTCACGCATGTTGGCATTCAGATTCTTGAGATCGCGCTCAGCGTCGACGTCTGCCGCCGCTTCGACTGCCTCGACAAGATTTTCACACTGTAGTTCTTGAGCAATTGGTAGCGCCTGTTCGCATTGCTCGAACTCACTTTCCAGTTCCGCCGCCGACTGGGAAGGCATGAAACGTATAGTGGCGACATCCATAATCTCCAGGCTTGCTTCAGAGGCGATACTGCGCTGCACCACAGCACCTTTCGATAGACCGCGCTTCTCGCCAGCATCCCAGGAGAAGCTTAGTTCATCTTTCGCTTCGATCTCGATGACAGAGGCCAGCGCATCACGTTTCGCCTTGGCAATTTGAAGTTGCCGCTCGGCCTCGCGCAAGCCACTTACCCTCGGCATCGATTTTGATTGCGCTGATCGTTGTCCGATATTCAGCGGCTTTCTTGTGTAATTGCTCAAGCTTTTCGAGCCGTTTGAGGGCTGTTGTTAATGCCTTGGCCTGCTCAAGGTGCTTCTGGTCCTGGCGGGCGGATTCGAGCGCTTCGCGAGCAGTTCTCAGCGATTTGCTGGATTCACTGCAATCGGTTTCCGCCTCTTTTTTCTGATCACCAAGCCTTTCCGCCTGGTTGACAAGAGGTGTTAACTCGCGCTGCTTATCCGCCAATTGACCTGCGTTGGTCTCAACTTCACCGACCAGTGTTTTCCTATGGTTTTCATCCCTAATTGCCGCATCCAGTTTGAGACGGGTTGATTCGACCTCCGCCTGCTTTGCCGATGTTGATCTTTGTAGCTGATCAATGGCCGTCCAGTCTGATTGATGTTTTCTGACGCTTTCACGCAATTTTGGCACTTCCGCGCTTAGGCGTTGGATCTCCAACGAACAGCTCTCGTGCGCCGAAGTATCGTTTTCTGTGGCTTCCAGTGCTTCGCGTATTTTCTCAACCAACGCTTTCGCATCATCGCGCTCGCGTTGCAATTCAGCGAATCTTGGTTTTCCGGTTTTTAATGTGAAGTACTTTTCGTACTCATTTTGTACTGCAGCCATCAGATCGGTGTCTTCCAGCTGGGCAGCGGCAGTCCCGGCAGCTTCGTCCAGGGCTTTTGCCAGCCCGCGGGAATCGGCCAAATTCGCACCCGCAACTTCCTTGCCCTGTTCTACCAACAAAGCGTTCCAAAGCGCCCAGTCGATGGTTTCATTCAGAATTTGCGCAGCCCTGTCATGGGCATCCCTGCCGGTCAGTTGCTGCGGCGTCGGTTTGAGGATGTGTAGATAGGTTTGCTTGTTTTTGTTGAAGGTCTTGCCATAGACAAAGTGGTAGTTGCCGCTGAATATCTCGGCCTCGACATGACTGCCGACATCCGTACCCACCGGCTGAACAGCTTTTACCTCCTTTTTGAGTGAAGAATCCGGTGCTTCGAAAAGCGTACGGATCGCCTCGACGATTGTTGATTTGCCAATTTCGTTTGGACCTTCGATGAGCGTTATGCCGTCGGATAACTCCACTTCACGGCTGACCACACCCCGCCAATCCTCCAACTTGAGCCGTTTGATGATCACGATGCGGCCCCCTGCTGACTCAGGCGGTAAAGGAGCCGGAGCGCATTCCGGGCAACCAGGTCGTGTGATGCACTTTCAAGCAACTCATCCCAGGCATCGCGGGCATAACCACTTAGTTCAACGCTATCTTCATCCAGGTCGTCCGGCACGATGGCAAGGTCCATCGTCCGCTCTCGCAGTTTCAGACTGGCAAACAGTTCAGCCTGTATGTCCAGTAGCTCCCGAAGCTGGGCGTCTACAGAAAGATTTATGCTGCCGGTAAAACCAACCTTTACGACCGTGCGTTCCTTATTTGGCAAACCATTCAGCCAGCTTGAGAACAGCTCGAGGTCCTCGGGGCCGTTCAATTCCCATTGCCTGTCCACGAATTGCCAATCACCAACCGTCAGTTTCTCGACTTTGCAGCCACCCTCATCCGACAACTCCACGAGCAATGCTTTATTGGGTTCGATCTCATCGAAATCTGTCGCCACCGGGGAGCCCGAATACCAAATCCGGCCTGTAGAGCTGACATCCGTAGTGGAATGGCGATCGCCAAGTGCAACATAATGGATGCGCCCAGCATTCACTGCTGCTTCAACTTCAGCCAGGTCAATGATGTCAGGACGTGATGTATCGGGAGACAGTTTATCGACTTGACCATGCGCCACTACGATGCGCTTTACACCCGCCTCGGGTTCGAGTTTTTTGATCAGGTCGATGCATAAATCCGAACTTGGACGTTTTGACCGCCAGGGTGCGCCTGCGACCTCGACTCCCGGAACACCGGGCACGGGTATTGGTTCGTCATCGCCGATGACGATGATTTTTTCGCCAACTTGTTGAAACTCTTTCGACAAAAAAATGGACGAGACATCCAACGGGTCATGGTTACCCGGCAAGAGAAATATCGGCACAGGTAAGGTTTTGAGGGCTTCGAAGGTACGCAGGATTGTTTGTTTCGATAATTGGTTGGATTCGAATACATCCCCCGCGACTACAATAAATTTGGCGTCATTGTCCGCTGCAAGTTTCCCCAGCTCGCGAATCGCGTCAATTCGAGCCTGGCTGAATCGCGGCGCTGACTCTTTGCTGAGAAAAGCGCGTGTCATGCCCAACTGCCAGTCAGACGTGTGTATAAAACGGACTATCGCCATGGTTACATACCTATTTTGTTACCTATGATTGATCCTCGGGATATTGCCCATAGACAGTCTCATTCAATGAGAAATACTGCGTGTACCTTTGCATGCCGGGAACTTCGAGCAACCCCAGAACTGCTGTCCGGCATTTTTTCCTCTTTTGGCTGTTCTTTTGATCATAGCTGATTGGCATACCGGGCAGTCCATTTGGTCTTCGGCTGGCTCGGGAATTAACACATTTTGGCCCGGGCTGACGCGTATCAGGTATTCCAGGTCCTTGCCGTTAATCAGCTTGATTTTGTGTTGTTGCCCAAAGCGAATTGCTTCTGAAGTGAAATTCCCCGTTGTGACCAAAACACCATGATCGGCTCTTCCCGCTGTCATCGAACCCAGCAGGGCGCGAACCTTATCAACACCAACTTTATAGGACTTCCAGTGTTTGCACTGAACATAAGTCTTCTCACCATCCTTGCGCAAAACCAGATCTACTCCGCCGTCGGGACCTGCGGGGGTTTCGATAACGGAATAGCCTTTCTGGCGGAATGCCTCGCCAACGTAGGATTCAAATTGGCGCCAGGTCAAATTTCGAATCTTGCCGATTGATTGGTTTTGTTTGAACACATTGCGGATTTTGTGTCCGCGGATGAATGAGAAGACTGCGGCAAGACCAAACAACAAAGAAAACATCGGCCAAATTATCAGGACAGCGGAAGCGAGTCCGCGCAGGATTGGATTTGAAGCTGCGAAACCTGCGAATATCAATGCGGCTGGATAGCATAAAAAGGCTAGAACCGCCCCGACTTGCCAAGGTAGTTCAATAAGATCGTCTAAAACTGAAGAGCGTCGCCCCAAGAATTCGCTCCTTGAATTCTTCCCCTATCTTCTCGCGTTTATATTTATTTAGGGTTATTAACTATCTATGTATCGATTGAAAATCTGCATCGATACACCCCCGAGCATTATGCACTAATGAAGAGTAGTCGAAATGCTCTGGATCAATTTCTTTTCTAAACAAGTCGTTTAGCGTTTCATATACGCAGGACTATAAAGCCCTTTGCTCAGAACATCACTGATGTCAGGATGATAAAGATTCGGAGTAAACAGCCCTATATTGAAGGGTCCTGCCCGGTTCATCTTTGTCCTGATCGGTGGGTGCAAATGTCCCTGCTGCGATCACTTCTTGCTGGGCGCTTCCTGACTTTCGGTATCACATTTCATCGGCACAATCTTCCCATCTACTTCGTGTTGGATTTGAAACATCTGCAAACCCCCGCCCATTCCAACATCACTATGCGTAACCACTACAATATGCTCTTCAATGCACATATTGGTCACACGAATATCATGGCGTTTGTATTCTGCGATTAAACGTATTTCTTGAGGCGTTGAGTTACATAACATTGGCACGATCTTACCATTGACCTCATGTTGCAGTTGAATCATCTGCAAGTCTCCTCCTTGCCCCACATCACTATGCGAGACCAACAAAACATGCTTTTCAATGCACATGCTTGTAACACGAATATCATGGCGTTTATATTCGGCAAGCAACTTTACTTCATCACACCAAGCACCAGTGAAACCCAGTGCCAGTATGGCAAACAAAATAGTTCGTTTCATGGTAGATCCCCTCTCAACCTAGTATGCACATCTGGCTTTATCTATTTCTTGAAACTCCTGAAGTGCCAATCCTTGCTTTGATATCCAGAATATAGTTTTCATTGCTCTGGGATTGAGATTCAAATGCTGCCGTCGAGGTATTTCCGCCATCAATGTCGTTTGGGAACCCCATGGTGAAACTGCCTAATTGGACATCTCTGTCCGAAACGATGATCTCACTAGCCTGGCTGTTGAGGGGGTATATCTGGCATAACTCTCCCGCATCACAAATAGTAAAGTCATGATCGATGTCGGTACCCACCATCAAAAAGTAGCTACCAGGAGGGTTTGAAGCGAGATTTATTGAATACTCGCCGCCAATCGAAAGTCCATCCCACTGCTTCACATTTCCAAATGTCCAATTGTCTAGAAGCAACGCGTAAAGATATCCAGCCTCACCAGCTACTTTTTCACCAACCTGCATTGCCACAGAAATCCAAATTATTGAACCATCGCTGCCTTCAATTGCGGCCCACCCGGAATACGACCCGTCAATCAGATTTGTTCTGTCTACAGTAACTCGGTATGTTCCAAGACCATGGAGTCCGTATTTACAATCCAGAGTTGTATCCAAGCTTCAGTTGTTCCACCATTAGTTATTGAGATATTGCCTGATCCACCCTTTGAGATAGAAAAATCAATCGATGACTGATTGGAACCAAAATTCGCCGCAGATATAGATGAGGTCAAAAATGCGCTACTGGGTTGACTCTGGCTTTGTTCAAGTGCCCAATTGACAGCCTTTTGAGCATCGATTCTTCCATAGCCGAAACATATATCCTTGTTGGTTGGTCCGTTTTGGGCTAGATCAACTGTAATTTTGCCGCTGGAAATTGCGGTGAAAAATTCATTTGGACCCATTTCAGGATATACGGATTTCATCAAAGCGGCGACTCCAGCAACATGAGGCGATGCCATAGATGTGCCCTGTAAAAGTTCCGCTGTAATTACTTGATTGGACGTTCCTCTTCTTACAACAACCGATAGCGACAACACACCATCAGCATAGCCATCACCATTCAAATCAAAGTTCGTATCACCGCCAGGTGCTGAAATATCAACATTAGAACCGTAAGATGAATAATATGCGCAACTCATCTGTTAATGTCGTTGAGCTAACACTGATTACGTTATTCAGTGATGCAGGGTAATTAGGGATTCGAGATAGATCATTGCCTGCTGCAGGCTACAATCACAATGCTATTAGCTACAACTGATCAACAAGTTCCTGATAGCCGGAACAACACTGGTACCCCCCAAACTCATATTAATTACATCTGCCTTTTTAGAAGGTAGTCGTTCCCGAATTATTTGTTAAAGTTCCAGACCATCTCATGCCTTGTTGAATATCCGAGCATGCACACCCTTCTCCCCACAAACCCGAACCGGCATGATTGTTACATCCCAGTTCACACCGGTAACACCCAATCCTTCATTACCTATCGCACCAACAGTGCCAGCTACATGAGTACCATGCGAAATATAGTCTGTAATGGGGAACAAACGATCCCAGGGTCACGGGCATCGGAATCAATGCCGTCACCATCTACCAGAATTAGAAAGTATGGAAACGAAATCAGACCCTAAAGAATAGTCAACATTATTCAAATCCGGATGCGTCGATACACCACCATCAATAACGGCCACAACTACATCCCTGACTTCCATTGGTCATTTCCCATGCCTGGGGTAGCTTGATCAGCGGATAATGCCACTGATAAGTGTAACCAGGATCATTGGGTACTGCCATCTGGTATTGAATATAATTTGGACCAACCCAGCGGTAATCATTACTTGCGGAAAGCACCTTCGCCAGCCCTAACAACTTGCCAGTTTTCAGGAGTTATTGATCCTCGTCCTATTGGGTCAACGGATGCGGGACAAGTTGATCAATTCTGTTCGAGCTAACTGAATACAATATTTCACCACTGCCACTCTCTTCAATTCTGGTCAGCGCGTTCTCTTTCTCAAGTTTCTCAATACGGGACTTGTATAATTTCTGGTTATTGGCTGAAGTCAAAGTATTATTCTTGTGGTCTGAGTGCGGCCATCAACTCACCCGTTTCCATTTCCGCTGAAGCAGACAATTTTTCCAAGGCAAGCGGTGCATTTTGCCCGATCTTAGTAAATAATTTGACGTGCCTGAATATGCATTTACAAACACAAAATAATTTCCATCTTCAGGTGCGGTGACCCACTCTGTTTGTTCTGAACTCAGAGACGAATCTACAGTCGTTGCCGGATCGTTGAGGTTGACTAGATAAAGATCGAGATCAATCGATTCTTTGTCATTGGAATCCCAGTCTGAAATATTTAAAGATATACTTTCCCCCTGACGGATCGCCAGCAAATAAACATCCCACTCATCAGTTTCGTTGGCGAAACGATCACCTTCTTTTTCAGTTGGAACAGCAGTAACGAACCCGGCGACTTTTGCAGGCGGCACTAGCTGTTGAGGGGTTGGCGCATCCAGATCATTTGATACTTCGGGAACATTTGGGTCATTAACATCCCCATCCAGAAATATATTTTCCGCAACACTCATGGACCCAGTAACGTCGTAGGACTCTGTATTGAAACCGCATTGCAAGCCATCAATAAAAATTAAACGATACAGTAATTGAGTGCTTTCAATGCCAAAATCGGGTGGAGGAATGTAGCGCATACTTCCGGCCAATGAACTGTCTCCACACGAACCGAAAGTGAAGGCAGCAGGTCCCCAGGTCTTATAAATGACATTGTTAGGGTTGAATGTAGGGCCGAATATTCCACCCGAAGTTGATTGGAGTTCACTGATAATGATAGTTGCGCCATCAATCTCACCAACACCCAGCATCCATGCGGGGTTTCCATCTGTGTCGTAGGTAAACCAAATGACCGCTGCCGTTGTTTCATTAATCACTTCAACGATAAATCCCTCACCACTATGCGTAAGGTCATACCATGAACCCGAAAAGCCCCCACTCAAAAATCCGTAGCCGGTAGAAGGCGGGTTCGAATCGTTACCCTGGCAATCAAGCCCCCACAAGTAGGTTAGTCGGGTCAGGTTAAGCGACCCAGAGCCAAACCCTGGGGGACCGGTATAGTCAACTCTTCCAGAATCACAAGAGGAAAAATCAAACTCCATTGACCCCCAGACGGGGTACTCAACATCTTCTGGGTCAAAGTCAGGGCCGAACTTACCTCCGCGTGGCGATAACAGTTCTGGGAAAGTGATTTTTGACCCGTTAATGTCGCCGACTCCAATCATCCAGAATTGGTTGCCATTCTTGTCATATGTAAACCAGAAAACTGCGGCTTCGGAGGGAGCTTAAACTTGAAGGAAATATCCTTCCCCAGAATGAGAAGGGTCATACCAAGCGCCACTTTGGCCAGATTTCACATCGTAAGAGTAAATATGTTGGCTGAGAATTAAGCCACAAAATGCCAATAAAATATTGGAAATTGACTTTCGCATTTCTGAACCCCCGTTCTTCAATTTTAATTTTGCTTGTATAACCTAACAGAACCGATAGCTAGTGAACTGATCCAAGTCAAATATAAGCATGGGATGAATTCTTGATGCCCTTTCTTGTGCCCAATATATCCGTATTTTCCAGAAACATATTCTGGACACCCAAGACTCACCCCAGTGCCAGAACAGCTTGCGGTCAACTTCGCTGAGTTTGGCCTCATCGCATAAAGCATCCCAGTCCTATTCGATGATTGTCTTTTGGTGGGCCAGATATAACATCGCAAGGCTGAGCGGGGCTTCTGTGAAATTTTTTTGGGTAGCTCGAAGAAAAGTTATACTTACTCTGTCCCTTTACTCCGACCCCATCAGGGTACGGCCTATGGCAACTTGCCTTGAATCAGTCGAATTGCCACCAACGCCACAAATCCCGAGTGGAGGCTGTAGATAATAAGGGCGGTTCGCACATCCATGGTCGCGTCGTTAAATAGCAGGGCCAGGGGCAACACACCAGCCAATATGCCAAAGCCACCGATCAGCCGGGAAAAACCGTTTTCCTGACGCAGCAAATCGAGTCCCCACAAAACGAATGCAACCGCAGTCGCGCCTGTGCCCAGCAGCGCAAAGGCCTGGTTGCTCTCCCAGGCAAAAACAAACAGCGCGTGGGGGATGTCCTGCCCGTGTTCCGCCAGTGCGGGCACGATAAATCCATTGATCGTGCCCGCGATGACAAGTGCGACGTAATTGAGCGAGTATGCCACCAGTGCTGCGAGGATTAGCAAGCGACCCAGGTCACGGCGCATGCTGTAGTAGCAAAATCCGAAAAACATGCTGCTGAGCAGCACAATCATCGTCCCATGCACCACGTAGACGAGATTTCCGCCATGCGCGCCGCTGGGGTGATGTGCCATGGTCACGATCGTCAGAACGGAAGTGATGAGGAGAATCACCCCAACCGTGCGATCGGAGCGGGTTGTGTCTAATCGGGTCATTTTTGCACCTCCGCGTGTCTTCTGCATAACACCCCTGGTCACCTGCTTGCGACGTCACCCTGCGCATTGTACATTTGATTTTTGACACTTACCGACAGATGGAGAGAAATGTCCGGGAACCATCGAGGCGCTGCGATCACCACCCGCCGCCGTTTGCTGGAGAGCTTCAACTCGCTCGTGCTGCACGGCGCGGAAGGCGACAAGGTAGAACAGTTGCTGATTTCGATTCTGGACTCGCACCTGCCGAAAGGCGCCCGTTCAAATCAGGCGTCTGTCAAAGTCGTGGCGATCGAGTTGGCAGTCGTGCCATTGGCGCTGATTCGGGCCTGGCTTAAAGGCACAGTTCGCTGCACCGGCGCGGAGATGGCCCGGCATATAGCGGAAGCCAGCGCCAACATGCGCAAGGAACTTCAATAGAATAATTGGGATAACCGGGGTCAGAGTGAGCTGACCCCTAAATATTCACTTAACCCGTCAGGATATCGGGTCAGGCGCATCCGTCCCGCCGGCCTGAAAAATCGGCACCACTGGCAAGCCCGGGAAGACTTCCGCCATTCAACTGTTATGGGTGCTGGCGATATCACAGAGCGAAGCGGGCATTCATGAAAAAATTACCTCACTTTGTAAGATTTACCAGCCGTGGATGGCCATAGATGCTTCTGAAAACAGCCTGCAGAGCCATTTGCGTAACTTGGCGCGTTTATTGCATCTTTGATGCTGCGTCAGGCAGATTATTGCACACTACCATCGCCTGGCAATCCGTATCAGCAGACTTAGGAAGACCATGAAATGAATTATGAAAAACACTTTGGCGCGCATTGCAGGTCACCGGAAACACCGAAGTCGCGGCTGCAGCCAGCGACCGATTGAGACGTACCGCCTAACAAAGCCCCCGTAAGCTGCCACTATTCTCTCCCTCTCTCTGGTAGCTTCGCACCCTTGACCGGACTCAACAGTCCGGTCCTTTTTTTGCATGTCAGACGGGAAAGCAAAAGGGCTGCAAGTACATCGCATGCACGAAAGGGCGGTCCGGGGTTGCTCCAAACAGGTCATATTAAGATACCGCACTTTTACGCAGTCAGAGTACGGTTAACCCGCACGTATCACTCAGCTTGCTTTGCTGGGCAGCATTGCTTGGCAGATACACATAAGTCCGAGCGGATCGAAATGCAACGCTGCTTGCACCACACTTCCGCGGCGTAGTTTAATATGCCGCTGACAATCGGCACCGAAGTTTTCCAGTAGAGAGGGCTTTGATGAATTCCAGTAGTCACACAATGGCTTCCCACGCGAAGCTGCGGGACCTGTTCGAGCAACGCTCACGCGTCCTCTCCACACGCTGTGCACTGATCAGCATTGCGGGCGGCCTGGTAGTGCTCATAGGCTGGATGACCGATGAACCGGTGCTGAAAAGCCTTGTGCCCGGTTTCGTAACCATGAAAGTTAACGCGGCGATTTGTTTCGTGCTGGCCGGATCAAGTCTGTGGCTGTTGAGGGAGGATGGGCCCATTTGGAATGCTTGGCTGGGCTTGGCGTTGGCCGCAGCAGTTGCAACCATTGGGGCGTTAACGATTGGTGAGATTCTGTTTCATGTCGATCTCGGAATCGACCAGTGGTTTTTTCCTGAATACGACGCCGTGCAGACAGATCGGCCAGGCCGTATGTCTCCCGCCGTAGCGGTGGGGTTTATCTTACTGGCGACGGGCTTATACGCACATTCAAAAAAAAGAACACAAAGCTCTCAAGCATTAGCCGCATTGGTCCTGGTTATTGCGGTGCTGAGCCTGGTTGGTTACCTCTACGGAGCGACTTCGTTCTATCGTGTACAGCAGTACACAGCGATGTCTCTGCCAGCAGCCTTGTTTTTGTTGAGCCTCGGCGTCGGGCTTTTGATTGCCCGTCCCAACTTCGGGGTCGCCCGATTACTCACTGATCCCACGCCTCTAGGCGAGCAATTGCGTGCGTTATTGCTCGCGATGCTCGCGGTCCCGTTGTTTGGCGGGATGATAATCGAGAAAAGCGTTCTTGCGGGTTGGTTTGAAGCGGATTTCGCATTTGCGCTGCTCGCTGTGCTGATGATGCTAGCGCTTGTGCTGGTGGTATTTTCGATGGGAGCACGATTGAGCCGAGCCGAGCAAAAGCGATGGGAAGATCAATTATTAATCGCCGATAGCGAGAGTCGCTACCGTACGATGTTCAACAATGCATTCATTGGCATGGCACAGGTCAGTTCCAAAGGACGCTTTCTGAAAGTGAACGATAAGCTGTGCACGATGCTGGGCTACTCCAGGGATGAACTCCGGAAGCTCAACTTCCAGGACATCACCCATTCGGATGATTTGCCAGCGGTCCTTGAGAATGTGAAAGCATTATCGCAGGGAGACATTTCCAATTACCGCCTGGAGAAAAGATATCTTAAGAAAGATGGGGGAATAGTGTGGGTCGACCTGCAGGTGGCAGCAGAACGCGATTTAAATGGTGATGTGAGTTATTTTATCAAAAGCATATTAGACGTCACTGCCCGCAAACTGCAGGAAACTCAATTGAGAGAGTTGGCCGAGGTGGTCGAGAACACCCAGGATTTCGTCGGTATATGCAATCTTGATTTTAGGATGACTTATGTGAACGCCGCTGGATGCCGTATGGTGGGTTTCGATTCATCGGACGATTTGCTGGACAGGGACATGATGTCTTTGTTTTGGCCCGAAGATCTCGATCGGATCAAAGCCGAAGCAATTCACTCGCTCACGCAAACCGGTCGATGGCAGGGAGAAGTGCGTTTTAAAAATTTCAAGACCGCTGAGCCGGTACACACCTTCTGGAATGTCGCCGCCATTCGCGATGCGAAAGGCGAGTCAATCGCCTATGCCACGGTGAGTCCTGACCTGAACCAACTCAAAATAGCCGAAACACAACTTGCTGAAGCCAATCGCGACAAAGACCGGTTCCTGACGCTGCTTGGTCATGAGTTACGCAATCCCCTGGGCGCTTTGCGCAGTGCGCTGGCAGCGTTGGAAGAAAACCCGACAGAAGAGCAGGACCGGGCCATGCGAGCTATCATGGAGCGACAGGTTATCCAGATCACGGCCCTGGTGGATGATCTGGTTGACCTCGCACGACTACAGTCCCACCGGTTGACCGTCGATCTGCAGCCGTCCGATGTGGCTGACTTTTTGCGATTCGTGGTTCGTGAACGCCAACTCGAGGCATCCACATTGGGTATCAGTTTGACCGAAAAAATCGCTGATCATGCGGTGCTGGTTGCGATCGATCACACGCGTCTGCGCCAGGTGGTTCATAATCTGTTAACCAACGCATTTCGTGCTGCTCCTCAGGGCCAGATCACGGTTGAACTCGAGGTTGACGACGAGTGGGTGCAGATTAAGATTCGCGATGATGGTATCGGCATTTCTGGTGATTCATTGAATCGAATATTTAAGCCTTTCGAGCAGGCATCTGACTCTCCAACTGAGCAAAGCGGTCTTGGTCTGGGGTTGCCATTGGCTAGCGAACTGGTTGAACGTCATGGAGGTACTCTCAAAGCATACAGCGAGGGTAAGGGGCTCGGGGCGGAATTTGTTGTTAAGCTGCCACGACAGAAACTTGATCTGCAGTCTTCGTGCCAGAAAGCCATTTCACCGGAAGTTCGCCAATGCATTGTTCTAATCGAAGACCAAGGGATGCCGCCGATGGCATGACTTCTTTGCTCAGGCTCAAGGGTTTTGAGGTCCATGTGGCTTACAACGGCAAGCAAGGTATTGAGTTGGTCGCGGAAATCGATCCGGATGTGGTGGTCTGTGATATCAGTCTGCCTGACATGGACGGTTACACCATTGCGCGACGGTTACGTACGGCGCGCCCGGATAATGATTTACGATTGATTGCACTGACAGGTTTTGTAGGGCCTGACACGACGGCGAAGGTTATCCATGCCGGTTTTGATGCATTCCTGGCAAAACCTGCCGACATTAGCAAGCTGATGGAACTCATCACGAGTACCCCAATCAAGTAAGTACTTAAAAGTCTTGATTAGCCTGGGTCAAGATGGCTCTTGCCGATGCCCCGTCGCTGACGCGTTTCTGACTACTCTCTCGTCTACCTGAAAAACTTTTTATTTATCAACTAATTTTCAGGCATTGACTGTTTTCTTGGTCAGGCCGAACAAATTTCTGGCAACATTTTGACCCTCTGTCAATTTAGCCGCTGGTAAAATTTAAAACCTGCCGTTGTGAATCTTCATTTCCTATCTTGACAAATGTTTACCGGGCAGTGAGCATGTGGCACACCTCGCATCTTTTGATGCGTCTGGGCTGCATCAGGGGTTGATCGACATGGCTCATATTTTGATCGTTGATGACGAAGAGGCTTTCGCAACCGGTATGGCCGAGTTTCTGCGTCTGAATGGACATACTGCCATTGCCACATACAGTCTTCAGCAGGCTCGAAGTGCGTTTGCTGAACAACCTGCTTCGGTGGTCTTGCTCGACCTCATGCTGCCAGATGGTAGTGGGCTGGAGTTATTCGACATATTCGAAAATCAACCTCCTCAAAAAATCATCATCATAACCGGGCATTCCGGCGTTAAGTCTATTATCGGTGCTATGGCAGGTGATGGCGTGCTCTATATGAAGAAACCAATAGAGCCACGTGACCTGATTGGAATTCTCAATACATTGACCGACGAAAAAACCGATATGGAGGATTCGCGACTGGGATCGGAGCACTTCGGATCGATGTTAGGTGACAGTGAGATCATGAAGTCACTCTACAGGACAATCCGGCAAGTTGGGGTTACCGACAGCACGGTTTTAATCCAGGGTGAGAGCGGCACTGGTAAAGAACTGGTTGCAGAGGCAATTCACAAAATCAGTGCCAGGCAAGGCAGGTTTGTGCCGGTTAATTGCGGAGGGTTGGCAAAAGACCTGCTTTCCAGCCAACTGTTTGGTCACGAGAAGGGTAGTTTCACCGGTGCGGACAAGCGCTATCAAGGTTTTTTTGAGAGGGCCAATGACGGCACCCTTTTTCTCGACGAAATAACCGAAATGCCGTTGGAAATGCAAACCCATTTACTGCGTGTGCTGGAGACTGGTACTGTTTTGCCGCTTGGTTCTGAGCGGGAGATACAGGTAAATACCCGCCTGATTGCGGCAACCAACCGTGATCCGGCCAGTGCCGTTCAGGAAGGTTCACTACGCCAAGATCTTTATTTTCGTTTGCGGGTATTCCCCCTGGTGTTGCCACCGCTGCGTGAACGTAAGGGCGATGTCGGCCTGCTTGCCCGGCATTTTCTGATGCAGCATAACGAAAAGAACAATACGCAAAAATGCTTTACGCCGGAAGCGCTTCAACGGCTGGAACATCACACCTGGCCGGGAAATGTTCGCGAACTCAAGCACACGGTCCACCGGGCATACATCATGGCCGAAACGGACCTGGTACACGTTCCCGAGCGATTTGATGAGGACCTTTCCGCAGAAATCGAGGGATTGCGTGTCGGTCGTTCAATTGCTGATGTAGAGAGAGACTTGATTCTTTCCACCCTGGAGCATTTTGATGATGATAAAAAGTCAGCCGCTGCAACCTTGGGTGTCAGCCTTAAAACGCTCTACAATCGCCTGAAAACCTATGAAAAAACCGCTGACGAATCTGATCTGCCTTGACAATAATAAAGCGGCCTTCTTCCGGACAATTAAAAATTCCGGGGGCGCTTTTGACGCCCCCGGAATCCTGTTGCTGACTAGTTAGTAAGAAAATACGCGGATTGTCACGTCACATTGGGCTATTTTGAACGGCTACATTGCCAATTATGACTTTCGATCGGACTTGTCAACAGTCAATCTGTTATTGACTAATTGCACGCCATCTGTGTTTTCAGCAATGCGTTCGGCAAGTTCTTTTTCCTCGGCCGAATCCACTTTACCAGTCAGCGTCACCTGGCCATTTGCTGAATCAACATTGATGGCCATACCGCTGGTATTGCTGTTAAGCAAAAGTTGCGACTTTATTTTGGCCGTCAAGGTTGCGTTCTTCACGCTTTGCTTAAAAGTCTCACGTTCGCGTGAAGCATCTGTCCCTGCAACCTGCTTGGACTTTTCAGCATCAACCTTTAATTCATTTTTGACCTTGGTAACGCCTTTAATGGACTGGGCAATTTCACCGGCCAAATCACGGTCAATGTCAGATTCGACAGTGCCAGTCAGATATGCAACACCGTTTTCTACATCGGTATCAATATTGAAAGAATTGAGATGCTCGTTGAACAACAGTGATGCCTCGAGCTTGCCTTCCATCCATGCGTCTTTGATCTCAGATTTTGTTTGCTCGCCACATTGTTCGGTCGACTTGGCTGGCTGATCGTTTGCATAAACGAGCGGTAAACCCGCCGTTGCCGCGAATAAGGTTGTACTCATAAGTGCTGCAAGTGTTAGTTTGGTATTCATAATAGTCTCCTTGGCTCAATTGGTTTATGTGACCAGTGGTTGAAAACCGGAACCGGATATCGACCACCATGTGGGCATGGAGATGCAACGAGTGTGCCAATCTCGGAAAGGTTGGTATTCAGACCATTAGCGGGGAAAGCGGGCTCGTGATCGGTGTAATTTTTACCCGTGTTGGTAAATATTTCATCAAATTAAGTCCATGCCGAACACAGACATCTGAACGGCTCATTGTTGATTGAACCGTTGAAATACATGACCTTTCCGGTAGTTTGAATGCCAGCACGGTGAGCGGGATGGTTGTCATATGTTGTCGAAGACCACCCCAAGATTCACATATCTTAGCTGGAAGCAGAAAGGTCGGTCGTTGGGTCATGGTTGTGCTGAGACCGAAAAAGATTCCTGCAAAGCCCGATGCAAGGCGATATGTTGAGGTTGATGCAAATTTTGAGGTGGGCTTACCGGTTGTGCCCAATAACATTGCCTGCGCTTGAAGATTTTACAACGCTTTGCATAAGTTGCAGCCGTAGTCTTGGTGATTTTGCCTATCTATCTGTTTAACAAGGGTTATCTATCTTGGCATAGAATCTGCATCTATCTATTCGTAACTTCCGCTTTGCGGATCAATCCATCAAGACAAAGGAGACTGTTATGAATTCTAAAGCGAAAAATATTCACCAGGTTGATGACCGCGATGAGCTAATCACCCACCGAGCCAGCAAGTTGGCCCATGAAGCAATAGATGGTGCAGCGGAAAAGGTTGAGCCTGTAGAGCATCAACTGCGCGAGCAGGTTGCAAAGGCAGGAGAAAAGCTTGAGGCAACGCAAACCGCAGCGACGGAAGAAGTGAAGGAGACAGTGAAGAAAGCCGAAACATTCGTCAAAGAACGTCCGGTCGCGGCAACAGGCATTGCATTTGCCGCCGGCGTCCTGACAGCCATTATTCTACGTCGCTAATCAACTAAAAATGGTTGCTATGGAAAAAGCACCGATTAAACAACCCGTCCCGAGTGAACCGGTCAGCGTTGTCTCACTAGCGGCCAGCTGGGTGTCAGCTGTGAGCACCCGCATCAGGTTGATAACAGAGCTCGCACTGGCGGAAGCGAAACTCGCGGCCATCAGCGTTGTGCTGATGATGTTCTTGGCGATTCTGGCTGCGGCATTTATGTTTGGCGCCTGGGGTTTTCTTATGGCCGGCCTGGTTTTGGGGTTGGTGCAACTGCAGTTGCCGCTGTGGCCCGTCCTTCTCGTGCTGGGCGGACTGCATTTCCTGATAGCGGCGATTGCCTGGCGCGTTGCGGATCGTTTAAGTAAAAACCTCGAATTCCCCGCCAGCAAGGAACAGTTCAACCTTCATGTGGAGAATGCAAATGACATTGCTTCGTCAGCAGCAAAAAGTTGAAATGCTATCCGCTCGCGCAACGCAAAGCGCTCTGCGGGCCTGCGAACTGCGTCACCGCATTAGTCAGAGTATGGTGAATCGTTTGCAGCAGCCGGATATGCTCATTTGGGCATTTTCTGCAGGTGCATTGTCAGGCTCCAGGTTGTCACAGAATTCAGTGAGCCATGTAAAGTCAATAGTGAACTGGTTTAACACGGTGTCCGTGCTTTGGGGAATATTTTCTTCCCAGGTTGATGAAAGTCGGTGAAGTGGAGAATCCGGCCGGTCTGGAATCAAAAGCCAACTATTTTCTTAACTTTGCCGTTCAAGATGAGAAAGGAGTTATGAAAAGGAGTAAATGACTTGTGGCAGCAATGGATTATTGGAAGCATTTTTGGGGCAGTGGTAATGACTGCAATTGGCGCGGTCGCTGGATATCAGCTACTGAATACCAACGAATACGTCGAAGTGGTATCTGTTCAACCGGAATATAGAACTGTAAAGACGCCACAGGAACTATGCCGGAATGAAGTTGTTGATCAGAAAAAACCTGACAAAGATGAACACCAAATTGCCGGGACGTTAGCGGGTACGGCTACATAGTCATTGACCCTTCGAGCTGAACCTGGCTGATCAATGCGTACGTGGACTCCAGTGGATAAGCACCACCGGCGTTTCAATTGCCTGAAAAGGTTAATCCATAAATTGTGACTGTCGATGATGAATAAAGCGGTGTGGTTTTTGCTGACTGGTAGCCTCATGCTTGCAATAGGGTTGTTAACGCCTTTAATTCGTCGATTGCCGATCACCTCGGCAATTATTTACCTGGCGGTTGGTTTCTTCGTTGGGCCCACCGTCCTCGGTCTTTTTCACTTTAATCCGCTTAGTCAGTCAGCGTTACTGGAAGTGCTCACGGAAGTAGTGATTCTCATATCACTGTTTTCTGCCGGAGTAAAAATGCCTGCTCCGGTAACATTTTCACACTGGCGAGCACCGTTGTTTCTGGCAACTTTTTCAATGACGGCCTCCGTTGCCCTGGTCGCGGCCTTTGCCCACTACCTGCTTGGACTTTCACTGGGCGCTGCCGTGCTGATCGGCGCCATCCTGGCGCCTACTGATCCTGTACTGGCTACTGATGTGCAGATACGTCATCCGGCCGATCATGACAGGTTCCGGTTTACCCTGACTTGTGAAGCGGGTATGAATGATGGCAGCGCTTTTCCGTTTGTCATGCTGGGATTGGGTTTGCTTGGGCTGCACGATCTGGGTGAAGCCGGTATTCGTTGGGCTATTGTAGATTTCTTATGGGCCACTGTGGCAGGTGTTGGTGTTGGAATTCTCTCGGGCTGGTCACTTGCGCACGCTTCAGCACGGATGCAGCTTAAACTGACAAAGCCCAAACTGTTAAATGATTTTCTTGGACTGGGCTTGATTGGTTGTGTTTACGGACTCAGCCTGTTGCTCCATACGTGGGGTTTTTTGGCCGTTTTTTTCGCCGCCGTGGCCTTGCGTCATACCGAGCTCAAGATTGCCTGTGCGACTCCTGAGTGTGAAGCTGGATCGGGATCAATGCATACTGTGAAAGATCAAGAGGCTCGACCGCATTCGCGTATCAGTGAAGCATCGCTGATCTTCAAAGAACACCTGGAACGGCTTTCAGAACTGTTGTTAATTCTGCTTCTGGGTGGAATGCTTTTTGCCGACTCCTGGAGTTGGCGGGCCACTTTTCTGGCCCTGTTCGTTTTTATTATTGCCCGACCTCTGAGCGTTGTTGTCGGATTGATTGGCACCCGTACTTCCTGGAGACTGAAAGGCTTGGTCGGCTGGTTCGGTGTGCGGGGCATTGGTTCGCTATATTATCTGATGTATGCGATTCAACATGGTATCCCGGAGAGCCTGGCAGTTGAATTGATCCACTTGACGTTGATCGTTGTCACCTTATCCATATTGGTTCACGGGATTAGCATGAAGCCCATGATGAGGCGCATTTGGCATCGTTCAGGGACATCGACAAAGCGCGATGGCTCGGAGAGTGCTTATTCGTCTTCCATATGAGTGATACGATCAGACGAATGACATCGTTTACCGATACGGCACCGATTGCCATTTTTAGTAGCGGGTCTTCAACAGGTGGCTACTCCATCGGCTCTAAAGTAAAACAAAAGCTGGCCCTTTCACCTGGTTCTCCTTCAGCCCATATTTTGCCGCCGTGACGACCAACAATCCGCGCCACGATAGTCAAACCGAGACCAATGCCAGTTTCTGCCCTGGATTGTTCCAGCCGTTGAAATGCCTTGAACATGTGTTTCGCTGAACGCTGGTCAAAACCGATACCGTTATCGGAAATACTATAAATCGTTACGCCGTTTTTAACCTCGAAATCCACCTTGATATGGCGCTCTTTCTTATTGCGGGTGTACTTCAATGCGTTACTCAACAGGTTCATCAACAGCATTTTTACCATGACCTTGTCCGCTTCAACATTTGGAAGCATGGCAACCTCGAGTGATACCTCTGGTGGTTGCTCATTGACCATTAATTCTCCAAATGCTTCTTCGACAAGTCTGCACATATCCAGGCTTTCACGCTTGAACGTTGTGTGCGCGACGCTGGAAAGACCTAACAATCGGTCCAGAATCTCAGCCATTTGCCGAATCGCAGGTTGAATACGTTTCAACGGTGCTAATTCTTCTGAACTCAATGCCGCTTCATTCCGAGCTTCGAACAATTGGATATTCATCGATATCGTATTTAACGGATTTCGCAAATCATGACCAACCGAATCGGTAATCGTTTGCAGATCAGCCGTACGTTTTCTCAATTCAAGCGTTCGGTTAGCAATTTCCCGTTCAAGATTGAGATTTGATTGTGCCAGCAATCTCTCAGCTTTCTCGGCGACACGGGCACGAGTTTGTACGCGCCAGTTCTCAAACATTAAAGCGGCCATTAAAACCGCAATGATCAGCCCCAGGAGCAAAGTCATATCGATTGATGGGTTTTTATGGGAATCGACCAACCTTTGGGTTGGTGAATGCGTCACTTTCCATAACGCGGTTAATGTTGGTTTTATGTACCCCTCGTGTGACCAGTTTACCGGAATATTCTTTGCCGGTTCACCACGCTCAAACAACGTTGTGTCACCCCAGACAACCCGCACCGCGTAACCGGGTGACTCGTCCATTAACAGATTTTTCAGACAGTTTTTTGCATCAATAACAACGGCCAATCGACTTCCATTGCCGCTGCCTTTACTCACCAAATATACTTCAAAAAAGGGGCGGCCATTTTGGTCAATAAATGGGCCCGACATGGTGTCCGTACTGACCTCTTGGGCGCGAGCGACCAGGGAGTTTAGACTCTCTCTTTCTTTTAGGTCGGGGCGAAAGTCAAATTCCTGGTTCTTTACAGTTCCTGCAATTCGAACATTATTCTCAGGATCATCCCACACCATAGCCTTAAGACCTGGAATTGCGGCCATCTTGATGTCTTGATCAGACGCCCATTGTTCTCGCGGTAACCGCCCATTGGTGATCCAATAAGCCTTTACGCCTTCCAGCGCCGTGAGGACTCGCTCCACATTGCGGACTAACTGGCTGCGAGCAGCATAGGATTCTATTTCCGCAATGCGCGCGAGTTGTTCATCATTTTGCGCGTTGAGCGCATGCCATAGTTGCACGGATCCCAGCGCAACCACAGACGCAACTGCCAATGACAACACCAAGCGAGTGATTAACCCACGCATGGTTAATTATTTTGCCGCTTCAGCAATCTTCATCCTTTGCGCCCGCTGCGTTTTTGACTTTTTCACAGGTATCTTCTACCACATCATCAATGTTTTCACCCGCGCGTTCGCGCGTTCCATCGGCTCTTGTTGTTCACACCCGGACATCGACATTGAAAATAAAACAGTAATAAAAACTCAAAGATAGTTTTGCATAATCCACTTCTTTCTATTTTGTCACACTTTACAAAAATTGTGCCGGGCCCGTTGCCAGGCCCGGTGTTCAGTATTTCGAGGTATGGCCAGTTGTTCTGAATCCAGCTCCGGGGCCCTATACTGGAGG
Organism: uncultured Gammaproteobacteria bacterium; assembly: GCA_963727635.1. GTDB lineage: Bacteria > Pseudomonadota > Gammaproteobacteria > Xanthomonadales > SZUA-36 > SZUA-36. Next base: position 21,326 of record CAVSHP010000016.1, read on the forward strand.
GCGGCCCCGTAACGCTGCAGCGATTGCGCTGACAATCAGCAAAATGACAAACACGAGGAACAGGATTTGTGCAATACCAGCTGCTGCGCCAGCGATGCCGCCAAAACCCAGAACGGCGGAAATGATGGATAAAATGAAAAATGTCAGTGCCCAGAAAAGCATATCGTTACCTCCTTCATTTAGGTTAAACCTCCGGGTCGTTCCAAACTATGGCAACCACCCGTGATGCATATAATCAAATGCAAATATCGCGCCATAACATCCGGCCAGCTGGTATGCCCAATATGGATGGCAGACAGGCCAGCTGGTATGCGATCAAGACGTTCAGTTTTGAAACATTTACCACGCAAAGTAAGAATTACCATTCATGTTCTGATGAGGTTTGCTTACTGGCTGATATTAGTGATCGATTGGACTGGTGAATGTCATGCACATTCCGGTGGGTTACGTCAGGAACTTCCGTAGCCGCTGGATCTAATTTCTGCAATGGTCTCAGCCAGAACAGTCAAGGCAACGGGTTTGCGCAAGTAACGAAAAACAGCAATATCGTTGGTCACGTCACGTAATTCATCCAGGGGCTGGCCTGTTACAAAAATTACTTTTACGTCATGTATTTGCTGCAAATGCCGAGCGACATCTACTCCGCTACGTTTGCCACCCAGCCACCAGTCACAGACCACAACGTCTGGCACGCGCAGCTTTGCAAGTTCGAAAGCCTTGGTCGCGTTCGCCGCAGCATCGACGCGACATCCGACCCAACTCAGATACTGCTGGCTGGCTTTAAGTGCCAGGGGTTCATCTTCCACGAGCAGTACGCGTAAGCCATCACCCGCATCCACATCTTGATCAATGCTACTTTCAGACATAAGAACGGTAGAGTTTTGTCAGTCAAAGCCCCCTTAAATACACTTGCGACAAGACTGGTGCGTAGTGGTTTAAGGTTGAACGATTTATGCTTTTTTCAGGAGCATAAACAATCCGGCAACAGCCGCCACACCGCCACCGATGAGGTACATCATGGTCTCATCAGTATAACGGCCGGTAACGGCCTCACCGATTTCTTCCACGGCCGAATTGGTGGCATTGAAACCAAAGTAAAGCAGGACTGCGCCCAGCACCAGCAACACTATCCCAATCAATCTTGCATTATTCATAGTTTTTCCTCCGTTGATTCAATTAATAACTTCGTAACATTCCATGGCCAGTACTCGATCGTCCAACCAGACATCTGAGAGAATGTGCTCCAAGTTGATTTTGGTTGTCTTTCGCTGACGATGGTTGCGCGGGTATTTTTGATGTTTCCTGCAAATTTTCCAAACTCCTACGTTATGGCTTCCTTCCAAGCCGTGACCAAGTGAATTTCCAACCTTTAGAATAGAATGCAAATTTAGCGCCAACTTCTTTTCATTTGCTTGAACTTTCATGCCGGTGCAGTTATTTCAAGCAGGAAAGAGGTTCAGCCGTCGCTGCCAGTGTTTTTTTGTTTGCTGAACTTTCTCCGTTTCACTTTACTTTCAGCCCTGAGCAACATGCTGACGTAATTAAGTGAAGGTGAGTTTTCACAGACTACCTTGAAACTAACCAGAATGGGTACGGCCATTAATGCGCCGGCGATACCCCACAACCAACCCCAGACAACCACGGCGCTGAAGACTATCATGGAATTGAGTGCCATGTTTCTGCCTAATATGGCGGGTGTTATCAGTTGACCTTCAAGTGTTGTCAAAGCAAGGAAGACACCTGGCACTAACAAGGCTTCCTCAACTGTTGGAAACGTGGTCAAGCCAACAACCGTTAGTAATATCAGAGATGCCAAAGCACCCAAATAGGGCGCAAAATTAAAAATACCCACCACGGTGCCCCACATCAACGGATTGGGTACATCCATAAAAAAAAGAAACAGGGAGGTGGCACTGCCCAGGATTACATTGATAATGGTGATGGTCGCGAGGTATCTGGACAACTCCGTCTTTATATGGCGGGCGATGATGATGATGCGCTTGCGCTCCTGGCGAGTGCGTCCGCATCGGGTAATCTTACGCAAAAGGGTGTCGCCATTAATAAGGATGAAATAGGTTAGAAAGATCACTACCACTGAGCTGGTGGCCAGCATGGGAAGTTCTTCTACGAAAGCCTCAAGCGCTCCAGGGTTCTTGACAACCACGGGTTGGATATCAGTTTTTGGATTGCTGTCTACCGAAGTTAGGTCGTCCACCTCGTCTGCGAGTGCCTTGATATTTTCCAGACTTCCATTTTTTGGCAATATTTCTCGTTGAAACTGATTAAGGCTACGCGGCGCATCGCGCAACCATGCTTCGGCTGGGCCAAACAGCATCACTATTCCAGTGATCACTACACTAACCACCACAATAACAATCATACCGGAAGACAAGCTGCGGGGAATGTTGAAGCGGGAGGCGAACCGCACCAGCGGAAAAAACAGCACACTAAGGAAAATAGAAAACGTAATGGGAATCCACAGGCCGGCAGCGAAATAAAGCGTATATCCAATCGCCAGTATCAGCACCGTAGTTAGCAGTGCTGAGGTTTTTCTTTTGATTCTTCCAGTTGGGGCTACAGGCGGATTTCTGTCAACCCTGGTTGAATAATTTTCCATGTTTTCAGTTGTCATGGTGTTAGTCCTTTTGCGCAACTCTTTATTGCGATAGGGTCAAAAATTACCATTTCGATTCCAAGGGCCTGATTCGAGGGGTCTTACCTGACTGGATGTACATCCGGTCACTCAAACATGGCGAAGAACAAAAACTGCGAAACTCGCCAAGAAAAATTTGCTCATAACAGTCATGGACAATCGTAAATATGGTGCAATGTGCCGGGAAAACATGATCAGAATGTGAACCCAATATCAAGCGTGACGCCCTTCGTCGTGGTTAGGTCAGGTTTCGTGTCAGGTATCAATTTTGGAAGACGGTCCGAATTTCGATAGCTTAAATTGAAAAATACTGGGGTTCTATTTGATTGGTAATGCAATCCTTTCCGGTAGAACTCAATTGAGGATCCGGACATGTCAAGTTTGATTGCAGGGATGGGATGAGGCTGTAAAGTCTGACGGTTTTCATAAAGGGCCTGACTTCCAAAATTGGATTCAGGGATCTCGGCAGAGCGCCAATTGAAGCTAAGTCTGCCTCGGGTCAGGTGCTCAAGAATTCCGGGTTTGTGAGCTTGGTAGGGGGTAAATACTGCGTAACCATGTTCCTGGTGTCCTCCCAGCAATTGCGCAAAGACCAGTCTTTGGTCATCGGTTTCCATAACTGGATTAAAACCTTTAGCCACAGTTTGTGCTGACCAAATGGCCAAAAATAAAAAAGCTAATAATCGAAACATCATCTGCATTTTCATTTTTCCGATATCCCTGTTTGGCGTTTGGAAAAAATCTTTTTAGTTACAGAGATGCAAAATGAATGCCAGCTGCTTGTATGTAGTGTCAGTCTGGTGACGGGTGAGCAGCATTTCCAGCGTCAAATGCCAAAGCAAAGAAGCCGGAACACGGACTGCAGGCTTGCGGCGGGAGCCCGGGGCCGCGGATGGATGTCCTGAAACCGGACCGTTGTCCAGCTTGGTGCTTTTTACAAGGCAATGTAATTTTTGCTCATTCCATGCGACTTGCGGCACGACCAGACCCTGATACGGGCGCCATTGTTTCGTTGGCACGATCACTGCATCCCGTAAATGATGGACCAGACGAAATGACAGACCACGCGCTGGACCGTGGCACAGGAGAACTTAAAATGTCCAAGACTCTACAATCGTTTCCCCACCGGAAGCGTCGACCGTGCTGCTCACTTTGGTTGATGGCAGCCATGCTGGCCTTCACGGCCATGTTCTGCGTTTCCTGCGCTTCCCGGGAGATCCGGCTACCGCCGAACCAGGCGGCCACTCCGGCGATCGCCGGTGAAGACGGGTATGTGGACAAGGCGCAAGCTCGGGATTTCATTGCACGGCTTGCACACCAGGCCCCCGATAGCAAAGCCTTCAGCGAGGTGCTTGAATCCGTCGCGGCGCTGAGCGGCACACCCATGTTCAAGGATAATCGAGCAGAATTACTGATTGATGGGCCGACCACCTACCAGGCAATGCTCGGCTCCATCGAAAGGGCAAAACGATTCATTTACCTGGAAACCTTCATCTTTTCCGACGATGAGATGGGGCAGCAGTTTCAATCGGCGCTAATGCAGAAAGCGAAGCAAAACGTCGACGTGTACGTGATCTACGACAGCCTGGGTTCTGCCGACAGCGATGACCAATTTTTTGACACCATGAAGAAAGCAGGCATCCACGTTCTTGAATACCACAAAATCAATCCTCTCGACAGTGGCAGCCTGTTTGATGTGAACGAGCGGGATCATCGCAAGCTCATGGTGGTCGATGGAAAAGTTGCATTTACGGGCGGGGTGAACATTTCCAAAACCTACTCCAATAGTTCACCCCAGGGTTTGATCAAGAAGAAGGACATCGACGAAGGTTGGCGCGATACGCACATTCAAATTTTTGGCCCGGCTGTGCAGGGCTTCCAGTCAACATTCCAGAACCATTGGCATTCACAGGGGGGTGCGGAGAATCAGTTGGAAGGCCATGGCGTCGAGCCGCAAGCGGCAGGGGATGAATTGATCGCTGTTCTGCAAACCGAGGGTGACGACGGTAAAGGCTCGTCGATTTACACGGCCTATATCAAGGCAATGGAAGCGGCGCGTGAGAAGATATGGATAACCCAGGCTTATTTCTCTCCGGACCGCGAGTTTCTTCACCAGCTTGCGGCTGCGGCCCAACGCGGTGTCGACGTTCGCGTTCTGGTTCCCAAGATTTCCGATACCACGCTTGTACTCAATGCTTCCCGGTCCCGCTATGGGGACCTCCTTCGGGCCGGCGTCAAAATCTATCAGTGGACTTCGTCAGTGTTGCATGCCAAGACCGCCGTTATCGATGGGGTGTGGTCCACCGTCGGCTCCAGCAACCTCGATTTCCGCAGTTTTTTGCATAACGATGAAATCAATGCGGTGGTATTTGGCACAGACTTTGCCATACAGATGGAAGGCCAGTTTCGTGCCGACCTTAAGAACAGTGAGCGCCTCACCCTGCAGGAGTGGAAGAAACGTCCGTTCAGCGACCGGGTGAAGGAGATATTCTGCCGCCTGTTCCAGTATTGGATTTGAACATTCTGCCGGCTACACCGGATATTGGGCTGGCAAGGGTAGAAAAGTCATTCAAAATATCACCCTGCCCGGCTTCAAGCTGCACCAGGCTGATGGCCCTGGCGTTGTAAACGGGGACAAACATCAGGACACCCCTGTCTCTCCTTGCGGAATAGACAGGGGTGTCCTGACCATTACCTTCAGGGTATCGGGTCAGGCGCAGTGGCCAACCGTTTTACCAGCGCGTAAAGGAAGTCGCGCGCGTCATAAAGCGAATCCACGCGGATGCGCTCGTTAAGGCCGTGGATGTGACCGAGATCGGGTTCCAGGAAGTACGCGCCAATTCCGTAGGTGGGGATTCCGATCGTGGCAAGAAATGGCGCATCCGTCCCGCCGGCCTGAAAAATCGGCACCACTGGCAAGCCCGGGAAGACTTCCGCCGCAGTCGCTTCGATCGGACCCCAGATCGCCGGTGTCAGCGGCGGCGGAACTGCGATCGGGCTACGCGCAGACATTGCCGTGACCTTGACATCTGAATCGGCGATAGCCTGTTCCAGAGCCAGGCGAACGTCCTCGATCGAATCAGTCGGGAAGATCCGGCAATTGACGATGGCGGTCGCGCGCTGCGGCAGCGCATTGGTGGCGTGACCGGCTTCGAGCATCGTCGCCACGCAGGTCGTATGCAAAACGGCATTGTAGGTCGGGTCGGTCATGACGATGGCCAGCGCATCGGCATCCTCGGGATTGGCTGCCAGCGCCTGCATCGCCGCACCCATGTCACCGCCCCTCAGGGCGCCCATCTGCTCGAAGAACGTGCGCGTGGTGTCATTCAGGTGGGTCGGGAATTCGTAGGCGCTGACCTTCATCAGGGCGGCGGAGAGCTGGTAGATCGCGTTCTTTTTAACCGGTCTCGAGCTATGACCACCCGGGTTGGTTACTTCAAGCTGGTAGTTTTCGGGCAGCTTTTCGCCGGCCTGCATGGTCAGCATGACCCTGTTGCCTTGCTCATCAAGCACCCCCCAGGCACCCTCGTTCAGCGCAAACCCCGCCTCGATCAGGTCGGCGTGCTCGGCCGCGAGGTTCTCGGCTCCGTTGAAGGCGCCAATGGTCTCCTCGCCGCAAGTAAGCGCCAGTTTGACCGTGCGTGGTGGTTGGTAGTCGTTTTGAAGAAAACGCACCAGCGTATCCACCCAGATCGCAGCCATGGATTTGTCGTCGACGGCGCCGCGGGCATAAAAGTAACCGTCCTCTTCGATTAGCGTGAAGGGGTCACGTGTCCAGTCTTCGCGTTTGGCTTCGACAACGTCGATATGCGCCAGCAACAACATCGGCTTCAGGGCCGGGTCGCTGCCGTGCAACACTGCGACCAGGCTGCCCTCCTTGGGGTGATCCGGCGCCGTCAGTATATGGATATCCTCTGCGGGCATGCCGGCTGCGCTCAAGTGTGCGGCCATTTTTTTTGCAGCATCGGTGCAACTGCCGCTGGAAAGCGTGGTGTTGGTTTCGACCAGTTCACGGTACAAGTCGCGAAATTCCTGCCGGTCCGGGGGAACGTCCGCGGCAAAGGTGTGGGCACAAAAAAGGATCAGGGTAAAGAAGGCAAACGAAAAGCGTGAGTTCATGTCGGCATCACCCGGGTAGAAAATGAAGGGAAAGTATACGGGGGAAGAGGGGGCGGATTGCAAGCCATTTTGGGTCAGAGCATATTCCGGACGCCCAATACTTTCCCCAGAGCATATTCTGGACACCTAAGGCCTACCCCAGTGGAATTATTCCACGTATCGACTGATTCACCTGTTTCAGCTCTGGTCACAGCCAGGCGTTGGGAATTAGATTGGTGTTGTGAAATACAACTCTTTCCGGAAAGTGTGCTCAAATCTCAATTGAAATCGCACCGGTTGGACATACCTCCACTATTTCCACACATTCTGTCTCAAGATGGGTGGGAAGCCTTTCGAGTATGAATTCAGCCTTTTTACTTCCTACCTGGAACTCGAAGAGTTTAGGGTATTTTTTTACACAAGCACCTGTAGTGTCACATTTCAGCTGGTCGACTTTTATTTTCATAAATGTATCCTTTCATTGATGGCATCCTCAATAAATACCAATCCATACGGTGTGAACCGGACCGAATCGTCTCCCAGGTCAAATTCACCAGGACTGTCTAACCGGTTTGCTCCTTACTTTATTTATGTTGTTGTATGGTAACCTAATTTTAAAATATTTAGGGCGTTGATCATGTATTCATCCCTACTATGAAAAGTATTCGAGGGTACTGATCCTGCGCGTAAAGGTTTAAGGATGAAAATTATGCAGCCAAATTCTACAGTTTTGCCGTTTCCATATAGATTACATATACCCGCGCCACCTAAACCCGGAGATGATCCGCAAAAGCCACCTCGCCCGCCGAAGCCGATTGACGACCCGCCCAGGCCGCCTCGCCCGCCGAAGCCGATTGACGACCCGCCCAGGCCGCCTCGCCCGCCGAAGCCGATTGACGATCCTCCCAAGCCGCCTCGCCCACCGGAGCCGATTGACGATCCTCCCAAGCCGCCTCGCCCGCCGAAGCCGATTGACGACCCTCCCATACCGCCCCGCCCACCAGAGCCGATTGACGATCCTCCGCGACGGCCGGGATGCCAGCAGCAGCCTCGAAGACCCCGTGTAAAAGCCATATCACTACGACCATGGGGCTTTAATCCATCAAACTGGATTTAAACTCGATCAGTGCTGGTGATCCGGATCAGGTTCATCACCATGATCGTGGCCGCCATCCTCGTCTTCATCAACCTGGCCCGCCATCTTGTCCATTTCCTGGTACTGCTCCGCGGTCATAGCGGGGAGTTTTTCGAGGAAGGCCACTATCGCCCAGATCTTTTCATCGCTGTGTGTCGGTCCCCAGGCAGGCATGCCTGTCATCTTCACACCGTTTTTGATGACCCAAAACAGTTCCGCGGGCTGCCACTCTTCCACCGCTTCCTGCAGCACGGGTGGAGCGGGCATCAAACCTGCAGAAATTTCACTGGAGCTGATACCCGGCGCGAGATGGCAATCAACACACATCTCCCGGTAATGGTGGAAGCCTTCCATGATCATCTGTTTATCTTCCAGGGCCGGGGTGTTGATCCCCTTGGCGTGGGCACGAACCGAATTATCCATCGTGGTACTCAAAACCATCGCCGTGATTGGATTATGCGGATTAGTTGCAGCGACATTGACGACACCGGAATACATCACAATCACGCCAACGATGACTGCAATCAACACCAAACCGAGAAATCCCTTAATGCAATTCATATCCACCTCCCAATATTTAGCGGGATATTTAGCGAGTCCGACACGGCGCTGGACAGTGACGAGCGCCTGCCTTATCTGACCACCGCTTTACCTCATCAGTTTCGAATGGAGATACAAGCCTGTTTGTTCAAAGCGCCGTGCCGCGTTGCTCAATGAAGCGTTTGGTTACCCGTACCGGTCGGGTCAGTGTACCGGTCCCTGTAGCTAACGTACGCCGGCCAGCCCCTGAACTCGCGAAAGCGCAGAATACCGTGCAGGTCCATCTCGTAGCCAATGAAAGTGCCCCTGAAATCTTTGTAGATATTCATGAACTCATCGACTTGGTGTTGCGAATGCAGGTTAACCAAGCCGGGAACCGCTTCCCTTCCCAGTTCTTCCCGGAAATCATCCCATACATAATCGTCGGGGCCGATTTTACGGGTCTCCCGTGCATCGTCCTGTTCGTATTCGAGGATGCCGCCGAAAAGTTCCAGTAGCCTGGCTGTGTCGATATATCTGAACAGAATATCCAGGCTATCGTCAGGACATGAAACATCCAATTTTGCCAACAGGCAGGCCAACGCCGATTTTGCCGCGTGACCTACTATCGAGCGTGAATTGAGGTTATTTCTTGAATGTGATTGCAGGCTGTCCCAATCGTCAGTGGCCTTGAGACTGGCTTTAAAATCCGACCAGAAATCACTGTTGGGAATGGCCAGGACCTCCACTTTCTCACCGGTTAAATAAACAAAAGGGATTTCATATGCAACGGTATTCAAGAGAAATTCATTGAGCACATGTGTGCTCCATGGCCCGGGGATGGTTGAATCGATACACCAATCGTGGAGTAAGCCCCAGCCCCTGTGATTGAAGAAGTTATGCAATAAATTGTCCAGCGTCAGGTCTGACGCATCTTCCTGGTAGCTCCCCACCTTGACCACGAAGCGGCTGAATTCACTGCACATATCGGCCATGCTGATGACCAGATCTGAAGCCGATCCCGGTGGCACAGCAAAATTTTCTATGAGGGTATGTTTGAGTTTATCCTGTTCATTGCGCAGGTTTGCAAGTACTTTTCGCTGGATTTTTTCCAGCGGGTCGATATCCTCCTGACCTCCGGCTTGATGCAGAATCGGTGTCGTCGATTCAATCTCATCATCAAGCTGGATTTGGGTCGTTGAGGTTTTTTTTGCGCTGGACATGGCGTTATCTTTTTACAGCCTGTGGAATAAGTCAGAAGAACTCTATGCCGGGAATGGCAATGGCCCCAGGCTCCCCGAGGACAATTCCAGTGCCGTCAAAAATTACTCGTCTTCGTCACCCAGGTGATTGAGCGTTTTTTCTTCAAACATGGCGAACAGTTTCTGGATTTCAGATTCGAAAACCTGTTCGTCCTGACCCGGGCCCGAGGCCTGCCGGACTTTTTCTACCTGGTTTTTGATCTTGCCAAGCGCGTTCAGCAACCAGCCACGATCCTCGTGTACGACGAAATGCCGCCAGCTTGTACAGCCCTCGATCAGCCTGGCTGAGTGCCTGTCGCTGATGTGTTTTAAATCTTTAACCCTGTCATTTTTATATTGGTGTTCCATAAATGTCTCTTGTCTGTGCCGGTGTCTTGATGCAGTCACGCGGGGGAATGATCCAACCGTATTTCAGGCCACGATTATACCTCATTAGCCATGGCTCAAATGCGGCAGCGCACAAATATTATCATGCAGATCATGAAAACGAACCACCAGACCTCGGTGCAAAATTTGATCAGGCCTTGACCCGCTCCATGCCGGGGTCGTAAAGCGGTCTGAACGAGACGATCGCAGGGTAAGTCTGGCCGGCAATTTCCACTTCCCATTGACCGTCATCGAGATACGCCTGGTCGACCACCTCACCTTCGACCATCGCCAGGCCCACGGCGCCGCCGAGGGTGTGGCCGTAGGACGCCGAGCGCACATCACCGACCGCAACACCGTTGCGGCGGACAATCTCGGCGTGGAACATCATCGCTTCCGGGTCCTTGACCAGCACCTGCACCAGGCGTCTTGCGTAGGGGGCCTCGGCCTTCTTTGTCAGACACGCCTGCTTGCCGATAAAATCGCCCTGCTTGTTCAGGTTGACTGCAAAGCCGAGGCCGACCTCGTAGGGGTTGTCGGTGTTGTCGATGTCGTGGCCGTAATCACGATAACCCTTTTCCATGCGCAGACTGGCCAGCGCCTTCAGACCGGCAAAACGCAGACCGAACGCCTTGCCTTTTTCCAAAATAATGTCAAATACATGGTTGGCCTGCTCGGCCGGGATATTGAGTTCGTATCCCAGTTCTCCGAGATAGGTGATGCGCACACAGGTCACCCTGGCAAGACCGATATCGATTTCCCTGACAGTGCGGAACGGAAACGCCTCGTTGGACATGTCCGCCGTTGTCAGCGACTGCAGCAGCTCCCTCGATTTCGGTCCCTGGATATTCAGTTGCCCGTAAGCGGCGGTGACATCGGTTACAAACACGTGCTGATCGTCGGCAATATTGCGCTTCAGCCAGGACTCGGTGTGGCGGTGCGCGGTATCGGTCGCGACCACCATGTATTTTTCGTCATCGAACTTGATCACGGTCAGGTCGGCTTCGAGCTTGCCGGTATGATTCAGCCACTGGGTGTAGGTGATCATGCCGGCTGCGCCGTCCACCTCGTTGGCGGAGACGTAATTTAAAAACCTGCCGGCATCGCGGCCCTGCACAAGGAACTTGGCCATGAAGGTCATATCCATGGCGATCACGCCCTCGCGGCAGGCGCGGTGTTCGGCTTGCCACCAGGGGAACCAGTTCTGCCTGCCCCAGGAGAGTTTTTCCACTTCAGGTTTATGCCCAGGCGGTGCGTACCAGTCGGGTGATTCCCAGCCGCTGACATCCCTGAAATAGGCGCCCTGCGCAGCCAGCCGGTCGTGGAACGGGGACTTCTTCGCGCCCCGCGCGGTTTGCGGTGAACGTGTCGGGTAGTGGCATTTATATACCATCCCCAGTGATTCCAAAGCGCGCTGACGGCGGTAGTCCGGGTTGCACTGGTAGGCCTGGAAGCGGTCGATATTCATACCGGTGATATCGACATCGGCGGTGCCGTTGAGTATCCAGTGCGCCAGCACCCGGCCGAGACCGCCACCGGTGATGATGCCGACCGAGTTAAGACCGGCCGCCACCCAGTAATTTTTCAGTTCCGGCGCCTCGCCGACGATCGGGCTCAGGTCGGGGGTAAAACTTTCCGGCCCGCAGAAGAATTTGCGGATGCCGATCTCCATCGACACCGGCACCCTGCTCATGGCCCGCTCGAGAAATGGCGACATCCGGTCCCAGTCGGGTGGTATCTCGCCAAAGGAAAAATCATCGGGTATGCCCTCCACCCGCCACGGCGCACAGTCCGGTTCAAACAGGCCGATCATCAGGCCGCCGGTTTCTTCGCGGTAATAGGCGTGGCAGGACGGGTCTTCCAGTATCGGCAGATCCCTTGTTACGCCGTCGACGTCATCGGTGATCAGGTAATAATGCTCGGCGGCCTGGTTGGGAATGTTAACCCCGCAGAGTTCACCGAACTGCCGCGCCCACATGCCGGCGCAGTTGACCACGATCTCGGCCTGGATATCGCCCTTTTCAGTGCGCACACCGGTGGCCACGCCGCGTTGGCTGAGCACACCCTTGACCGGTGTGTTCTGGATGATTTTTACACCTCGTGTACGCGCGCCTTTGGCCAGCGCCATGGTGACATCGACGGGGTTGATGCGGCCGTCGGTGGCGGTATAGAAACCCGCCAGGATGTCATCGACATTCGCCAGCGGGAACATATCCCTGACCTCGTTGGGTGAAATTTCGACAACGTCGATACCGTGAAACCGGTTGAATGCCGCGACCCGGCGTTGTTCCTCAAGTCGGTCTGCGCTCGAGGCGAGTTCGATAAACCCGACCGCCTTGAAGCCGGTGGCCTGGCCGGTTTCCTGCTCGAGGCCGGCGTAGAGTTCACGTGAGTATTTGCGCATCTGGATCGAGGTTTCAGAGGTCGAGCCATAGGTCGTCATCAGGCCCGCCGCGTGCCAGGTGGTGCCCGCGGTCAGCTGGCTTTGTTCCAGCAGCACGACGTCTTTGCAGCCCATATCGGCAAGGTGGTAGGCCACCGAACAGCCGATGATACCGCCACCGACAATGACCACTCGCGCACTTGATGGGAAATGCTTACTGGACATAATGATTCAACCTTTCGAGGGGGGGGTTGGCGATGCATATTGTAACTTTTCCGGGCGCGTTCCATAAGGCATTCCGAGGATTTCGGGCGTAAAAAGCACGACTTGCCACACTTTGCTAACAGCACCGTATTCCAGTAATTCCATGCCTGGCAGGAATCATCCTGCCGAATACGTTCATGTCAGTTGTCGGTGAGCAGTTGGGGTTTGGCCTCGACAGGTTCAGCAACCTTGCCAGGCCCCGGCCGCGGTATGTTGCGCGGCATCCGAAACAGCAGCAGGATCGGCAGGGTTACCAGCGTCATCCAGGCCATCATCCAGAAATCGTTGATATAGGCGATCGCTGCAGCTTGCCGGGTAACCTCTGCATTCAGCATGGCCAGCCCTCGCGCGGTGTCGATCGAACCGGGCAAGTGTACCGCGCCAAAGGGTGTCAAGCGGCTGACGATCTCGGCATGGTTGATCTGCGTGAAACGCCCCACCAGGGTAAACACGATCGAAATGCCGACGCTGGACCCGATGTTTCGTACCAGACTGAAAATGCCGGCCGCCTCGGTGCGCGTCCCCATGGGCAGGGTTGCATAAGCCATGGTCGAAACCGGCACGAACACCAGGCCCAGGCCCAGACCCTGTATCACACCGGCATTGATGATCGGCCACACCGGCACATCGGCCGTCCAGCCGGTCATCATCCACAAGGACACCGTGGTCAGCAGCAATCCGACTGCAGCCGGCAGGCGCGGATCGATGCCGTGCGCCAACAGGCGTCCCACCACGACCATCGACACCAGCGTGCCCAGGCCACGTGGCGCCAGCAGCAGGCCAGTGGTGATGACCGGATAATTCATCAGATTCTGCAGGTACGGCGGCAACAAGGCCATGGTGGCGAACAGCACCACGCCGATTACGAAAATGAACAGGCTGCCGGTGGCGAAATTGCGGTCGCGCAACAAGCCCAGATCAACGAAGGGCCGCTTGCTTTCGCGCCAATGCACCGCGTACAGATACAGACCAAGAAATGCCAGAGCCAGCTCGATCTGGATTTCGATGGATCCGAACCAGTCTTTTTCGTTGCCGCGATCGAGCATAAGCTGCAGGGCGGCAATGCCGATAGCAATGAAAATGAAACCGCGAACGTCAAAACGCGTCGTGCGGTGCTCGTCCGCCGGCACGCTGGCCATCACGCCCAGCAGGGCGAGAAAACCGACCGGCACATTGATCAGGAACACCCAGTGCCAGGAATAGCTCTCGGTCAGCCAGCCACCGAGCGGCGGACCGAGGATCGGACCGACCATGATGCCCATGCCCCACATGGCCATGGCCGCGCCGTGCTTCTCACGTGGAAATGAGTCGAGCAGCGAGGATTGTGAAATCGGCACCAGCGCAGCGCCAAACAGACCCTGCAACACGCGGAACACTACCATTTCGCCGATACCGGTTGCCATCGCACACAGCATCGAGGCGCCGGTGAAACCGGCAATCGACACCAGCAACAGGTTCTTGCGACCGACGTGACCGGCCAGCCAGCCGGTCGCCGGCGTGGCGATCGCGGCAGCCACGATGTACGACGTCAGCACCCAGCCGATCTGGTCCTGGGTGGCCGACAGCGAGCCTTGCATGTGCGGCAGGGCAACGTTGGCAATGGTTGTGTCGACCACCTGCATCAGGGTCGCGAGCATCACCGAGGCCACCAGCAATGGCAGGTTTTCGACTTCGCGATGGGTGGCTTGCTCGTTCAAGGTCTAGCCTTGTTTGTTAGCGTTTGTCCAGCTTCGCCTGTTGGCCGGCATCTCCACCGCCAAACCAGCGGCCCCACAGCGAATGGCTTGCGCCGGTATCGATCTCGACCTCGGCGCTCATGCCAACACGCGCCACTGGTGCATCCTTTCTGACCTGCAACTGCAGTCGCACGGGAATGCGCTGTACAACCTTGACCCAGTTGCCGGTCGCATTCTGTGCGGGCAACACCGAAAATGACGCACCGGACGCCGGGCTGATCGAGACGACCCTGGCATCCCAGGTGTAGTCGGGATAGGTATCCAGCGTGATGCGGGCCTTTTGCCCGACAGCGACATTGGTGAGATCGGTTTCCTTGAAATTCGCATCCACCCAGGCCGTATTGCCGATCAACGGCATGACGGCCTGGCCGACTTGCACGAAATCACCGGGCTGCAGACTGGTCTTGCCGATCACGCCATCCATCGGCGCGAGCACGGTAGCGTGCTCAAGATCAAGCTGGGCCTTGGCCATCTGCGCCTCGATGGCCTTGTAGCCGGACAACTGCTGCACAGGTGTATCCACATCACCGCCGAGCAGGGTTTTCGACTTGGCCGCATTGGCGGCCGCCGTATCACGTTTGCCGCGCGAAGTGGCCACGTCATTGGCGGCATCGTCCAGGTCCTTCTGTGCCGCCAGGCCCTTGGCGCGCAGATCATCTATGCGTTGCAGTTGTGCAAGATCGTGCGTCAGACTGGCCTGTTGGGAACGCAGGTCCGCCGTTGCTGCGGCATAACTGTCGCGTGATGACGCCAGGTAATCACCGATGGCCTGCATTTGCGCCTGCAGGGCATCTACCGACAGCTGAAAGGGCTCCGGATCAATGCGGAACAGCACATCACCCTTGTGCACACGCTGGTTTTCCTGCACGGCGACTTCAACCACACGTCCGGCCACCTGGGCGGAAATATTGGCTTGGTCGGCATTCACGTAAGCATTGTCGGTGGACACATAACGACCCGAGGTAACGTAGATCCACCCTGCGATCAGCACCACCAGCAATGGCCCGGCAATCCACAGGGTACGTTGCAGGCCCTTGCGCCTGTTTTTCTGAGCCGGCTGTGACTCGACAATCTGGGTTCCAAATTGTTTGTCTGTCATGTCGGTCCGCTCTTCAGTGATCTGCGCCGTCCAGCGCGGAAAGATTGTCTTTGATCTGGTTCAGCACCTTGTTGAACGTGGCAAAGTCACTGTCGCTGACACCAGCCAACGATTCCATACGCAATTGGGCAGCAATCACTTCCATATCGTCCACCACCGCATGCGCCTTGTCGGAGAGATGCAGACGCCAGCACCGCCGATCGGCCGGATCGGCGCGACGCTCGACAAATCCCGCCTGTTGCAGACGGTCGATGACCCGCCCCACCGGAATCGGCTCCAGTTCAATCAGTTCGGCCAGATCCACCTGGCTCAGACCTTCATGGTGACCAATGGTTTTCAGGGCCCTCCATTGCGATCGTGTCAGTTCAAAACGGGTGGCGCGCCGATCAAAGTGCTTGCGCAACAGGCGGGTCACATGGGCCAGCAGGTAACCGAAGCCGCGTGTAGTGTTCTTGTCCATAATGGATACGTATATTATTTCCTAGTCAACTAGTTTTCAAGGACAGGAGGGAAACAGATCGGTATTGCACATTTGACCCGCCACTGCGGTAGAATATTTGTACATTCCCGATGGGAATGCCTGAGGGGCGGCCAAATGGCCTGAGATGTCCACGAGCTAATACTCAAATGGACGGACCCTTTGAACCTGATCCGGATAATGCCGGCGTAGGGATAGGGCGCAATCATCTCAATCTCTCCACCTTCCGGGTCTCCAGTTTTTTTTGGAGGCTTTTGTGTTTGAAAAACTTGGTATTTTATTGTTGCTGATGTCTGCAGGACTCGTGTCCGCGGCGGTTAGCGCCGCTGATGCAAGCGAGGGTGATCTCGAAGAGGTCATCGTCACGGCGCAGTTCCGTGATACCGAACTGCTGAAAACCAGCGGCAGCATATCGGTCGTGCCGGAGGCCATTATCTTCGATCGGGGCGCACAGCACCTGCAGGACGTCCTCAACGTTTTACCCAACGTCAACTATTCCTCGGGTGCATCACGCGCGAGATTTATCCAGGTGCGTGGCATCGGCGATCTCGAACAGTTTGTCGATCCAAAATACTTCCCGTCGGTGGGTATCACCATCGATGACGTTGACGTCAACGGTTTTGCCTCATCGGCGGTCATGATGGACACGCAACAAGTCGAGGTCTTGCGCGGTCCGCAGGGCACGCGTTTTGGCACCAATGCCCTGGCCGGCATGATCAACATACGTTCAAACGACCCGACCGACACCCTCACGGTTACGCACAGGCGGGCGTCGGCAATTACGGCAGCTGGAATGCGGTCGCGGCGGTTTCGCGGGCCCTTGTCGCAGAACCTGCTGGGCCGCATCGCGGTCGGGCAGAACAGCGGCGATGGTTACATCACAACGATTATCTCGGCGTCGATGATACCAACCAGCTGGACGAGTTCAGTGTGCGGGGCAAATTGCGCTGGCTCGGCGAAGCTGACAGCTTTGCCGAAGTGACCGCCTTTTACGTCAATATCGACAATGGCTACGATGCCTTTTCTCTCGACAACAACCGCCACACCCTGTCGGATCAACCCGGTCACGACCAGCAGGAAGCATTGTCCGTTTCGGCCAAGAGCTATTGGCAGTTCGACCCGGCTACGGCGCTTGAGACCATCGTCAGCTGGTCGAATGCCGATACCCACTACAGCTACGACGAGGACTGGACCAACCCGGACATCTGTGCCGGGTACGATAACTGTTACCCCTTCGCCAACACCGACCGGCAGCAGCGTCAGCGCGATAACATCAGTTTCGATTCCCACCTGATGTCGGTTGCAAGCGAGCCCTTTAACTGGGTGGCCGGCGTCTATGCCCAGCATCGCAGCGAGGATTTCAACCGCGTGTACTGGGGAGACTTCAACAGCAAATACCGCACCCACCGTTACGCGGTCTATACCCAATTGGAGTACGACCTCACACCGGTATGGCGTTTGATTGGCGGCGGCCGTTACGAATTTTTCAAGGACGACTACAGCGACACCAACGCGCTTGAGAGCAAATCCGATGACCATTATTTCAGCGGCGAACTGACCCTGCAGCACGATCTGAGTGACGGCTCAATGCTCTATGGCACGCTTTCCCGCGGCGTCAAACCGGGCGGCGTCAACACCGAGGCCAGCTCGGTATTTGATTACATGGATCCGAAGTTCCGCGACTTTATGCGCGGCAGGCTGGTGTTTGGCAGCGAAAGCCTGGTCAACACCGAAATCGGCATCAAGGGCGCCTATCTCGATGGAACATTGAGCCTGCGCACCGCCTTGTTCTACATGCAAAGGAACAATGCGCAACTCGAATCCTGGATCTGGGACGACATCAATTACCTCTGGGTCGGTTATCTCGACAGCGTCGCGAAAGGCAGCAACTACGGTCTTGAGTTCGAAATGGACTACGAGGTCAGCTCGGCGGTCAGCCTGTTTGCCGGTATCGGCTGGCTCAAAACCAACGTCGATGAAATGACCGTCGTCGACCTCGGTGAACCGGGCCAATGGACACAATCGACCATCACCACCATCCACAACCGCGACCAGACCAAGGCACCCGAGTGGCAATACAACATCGGCACAAACATCGTTTTCACACCGCGGTTCAATGCCAGGCTCGAGATCGAAGGACGCACCGACAGTTATTTCGGCTATTACCACAACCAGAAAATCTCCGCTTACACGCTGCATCAACGCCAGTCTCGGCTACACCGTCGGTGCGATGACCTTCCGCTTGTGGGGCCGCAACCTCGGCAACAAGGATTACGCCGTCCACGGTCTTTATTTTGGTAACGACCCGCGCAAGGAATATGTCAACGAAGCCTATCGCCAGTTTGGCGAACCGCGTGTTTTGGTATCGATGTGAGATACGGGTTTTACTGAATGGACGGCTGGCTGCAAAACGCACTGAACGCGGTTCATTCGATGTCACTTTTGGAGGTGACGGCGGTCGTTTTCGCCCTCGCCTACGTGTTGCTGGCGGTCAAGGAGAATGTCTGGTGCTGGCTGTTCGCCTTCCTGAGCACCGCCATTTACACCGCCCTGTTCTGGAACGTCAGCCTGTTGATGGAATCGGCGCTGAATGTCTACTACATGGTCATGGCCGTTTACGGCTGGTACCAATGGACCCGTGGCGGCACTAACGGCGATGCGCAACCGCACGCCCTCGCGGTCCATTCCATGAGCGGTTCACAACATGCGTGGGTTATCGTTTCCATCACGGCCTTCAGCCTCGTTTCCGGCTTTCTTTTAACCGAGCACAGCAGCGCCGCCCGGCCATACGTCGATTCCTTCACCACCTGGGCCAGCGTGGTGACCACCTACCTCGTGGCGCGCAAGTTCCTGCAAAACTGGCTTTACTGGATCGTCATCGACGCGGTTTCGATATTCCTTTACATCGACCGCGGCCTGAACCTGACCGCCCTGCTGTTCGTCGCCTACGTCGTCATCGCAGTGGTCGGCTATTTCAAGTGGCGGGAACATTTGCGCAATAACGGTCATGTGGTTGCAGCCTGAACAACGCAATCGATGACTGGCGTCAATGGAACGCCGGACTTGAATCCAGGCCGGAGATTCTGGACACACTGAGCGGTGGACGCAGCAACCGCAGTTTTCTGCTGGATTCCAATATCGGCAAACTGGTGCTGCGTATCAACGGACCCGGTTCATTTTTGCCCGGCGCTGACCGAAGTAACGAAACCGCTGTATGGCGGGCCGCCAGCAAACAGGGCATTGCGCCACCGCTGGTGTTTGTGCAGGATCAAAATCAATATCTGGTCAGCATCTACATCGAGGACAAACTTCCCGCCAATCCGCAGTCCGACAGCGCGGTAATCAACCAGGCACTCAAGGTACTGAAGACCTGCCACCAATTGGACGTCAGCGCACCTGTCATCGATTACGCCAGCCATATCGCACACTACTGGCAAATCATCGAAGCCGGAAACAAACCAACCGACCCGCTCCTGGGCTGGCAACGCAAGCCGATGCAATCAACGCTCGAATCACTCATCAACAGCAACTCCCCAACCGGCCTGTGCCACCACGACCCGGTCATCGAAAACTTCGTCGGCAGCCCCGACCGACTCTACCTGATCGACTGGGAATATGCCGCCACCGGCCTGCAAATCATGGACTACGCCGCCTTTGCCACCGAATGGCAAATTGATGACGCAACCATCCAGTCCAAAGCCGGCTTCGACCCGGAACTGCTCAAAATGGCGAAAGCACTTTACGGCTACCTGTGCGCGCTTTGGGTAGCAGCAACACAGTGAGTCCCTGATCCGCACCATCGCTACTTCCCGCTCAAACAAAGGATGTGGCGCTATCGCCCAGAAGCAAACCAAATTCAAACCAAAACGGGAGACTCATTTGGCAATGCTTTATTGGAACGACTATGATTACTGGTAATAATGGTCACCAAGAAGCCAGTACTTGTCCCCGTTCAATGAACTGACGGGGCAAATTAAATCGCTTTTTCTTTGGTAATTAATTTGCCTCGTCCCTCTGACCCCAGCTACGCTTGCTTTCCACCCGGCCACCACCTCGGAGTTAAGATTTTAAGCAGCATGCAAACAGAAGATCAGACAGTATTGCGACGTATCCGATCGTATCCCATTGAAAAATCATTGGGCCCGACGATCGCGATCACTGTGTTCTTCGTGGTGTATTTCTATGTATTGGAGCACCCGTTTATTACCCCGCGACTCATTCCGGTTTTGCCAATTGACCTATGGGTGCCGGTGATATCCTGGAGTGCGTGGATATATTTCACTTTATGGGTTTATATTTGTATGCCGCAATCACTGATGGTGGATCGCCGGGTCATGCTCTATTACCTGGCCGGGGCCGCTTTGCTGAGCATCATTGGGCTGAGTATTTTCTTTTTCTATCCAACCGCGGTGCCTGCCTGGGAAGTTGACTGGAGTCGTTATCCGACACTCGGGTTTCTCAAGTCCTTAAACAATGCGGGAAATGCCTGTCCATCGCTGCATGTCGGCTTCGCTACGTTCTCAGGATGCTGGCTTATTTGGCTGAATAGACGTTTGGGTCTCTCGCCGGTTTGGCGGGTATTGAGCATTCTATGGGGGGTGGCGATTATCATATCGACGATGACGACGAAACAACATCTTCTGATTGATGTAATTTTCGGGCTCTTGCTCGGTGGGCTGGTTTTTTGGGTGAATATATTCTTTGTGAACAAGGCTCAACTCAAGATCTGAGTTCTCATGCAGCAATCGCAGCTTCCTGCTGAATCACCATCAGCCCCGCTCTGCTCTTGCTCTTAACCCCCTTTGAAGATGCTGAAAAGTAACTCGCCCCTCAGGGCGAAACAGAAACCTTGACCAAAAAAAATCGCCCCGATGGGGCGATTCTTAAAAAACAAAAAGAAAAAGAAAATTACTAATCCAGATCAAGAAAACTGCGCAACTGCTCCGACCGCGTCGGATGCCTCAGCTTCCTGAGCGCCTTCGCTTCGATCTGACGTATCCTCTCACGCGTCACGTCAAACTGCTTGCCGACTTCTTCCAGCGTGTGATCGGTATTCATATCGATACCAAAACGCATACGCAGCACCTTGGCTTCCCGTGGCGTCAATCCGGCCAGAACACCCTGCACGGTACCGGTCAGACCGGTGCCGGTGGCAGATTCGACCGGTGAAGCAATATTGGCATCTTCGATGAAATCACCCAGGTGTGAATCTTCGTCATCACCGATGGGGGTTTCCATCGAGATCGGCTCCTTGGCGATCTTCAGCACCTTGCGAACCTTGTCTTCCGGCATTTCCATACGTACTGAAAGTTCTTCTGGGGTCGGTTCACGGCCGATTTCCTGCAACATCTGCCGGGAGATACGATTGAGCTTGTTGATGGTCTCGATCATGTGCACCGGGATGCGGATGGTGCGCGCCTGGTCGGCGATCGAACGCGTAATGGCCTGGCGAATCCACCAGGTCGCATAGGTGGAAAACTTGTAGCCACGACGGTATTCGAATTTATCCACCGCTTTCATCAAACCGATATTGCCTTCCTGGATCAGGTCGAGGAACTGCAAACCGCGGTTGGTGTATTTCTTGGCGATCGAGATCACCAGCCTGAGGTTGGCCTCGACCATTTCCTTCTTGGCGCGGCGCGCCTTGGCCTCACCGATGGACATGGCACGGTTGATATCCTTGAGTTGGGCGATCGAGATGCGGTTGGCCGTTTCGCGGCGTGCCAGCCTGACCTGCACTTCCTTGATATCGTCCACATATTCACTCAGCGCCGGAACCCATTTCTGCTTGCCGGTCAGCACCTTGTCGATCCATTCCGGGTTTGCTTCGTTTTCATGGAAGCTCTTGATGAATGCGAGTTTGGGCATTTTTGCCTGGCGAACCGCCATCTGCAGGATGGCTCTTTCGTGCTCACGTGAACGTGATACGGCATAGCGCAAACGGTCGACGAGGTGATCGACCATCTTGGCCGGCAACTTAAGATGCATGAACATCTCAGCCATTGCATCCAGCTTTTCCTTGGTCTCGGGTGCGCCCGGACCGTGCTCGTCGCACAATTTAACAAACTCTGCATGCAGTGTTCCGAGCTTAACGAAGTATGCCGTGACTTTCTCGGGATCCGGTCCACCGGGACCTTCATCATCGATATCTACATCATCATCACTATCATCGAGTCATCATCTGCATCTTCATCTACGTCTTCGTCCTTGTCCTTACCGGCAAGGGCGGCGTCTTTTTTGATCACATCGGCAGGCTTCTTGGCTACCGGAATGGGCTGCTCCACGGCGTTCGGATCAACAAAGTCGAGCATGACCTCCGTCAGGCGTTGCTTGCCTTCCTGGTGCTGGATATATCCGTTCAGCAAGGTCGTATGCGTGTTTGGAAAACGTGACAGTGCAACATGCACCTGCTTCAATCCGTCCTCGATACGCTTGGCGATAACGATTTCACCTTCACGGGTCAAAAGTTCAACCGTACCCATTTCACGCATATACATGCGTACCGGGTCGGTGGTGCGTCCGATTTCGGTCTCAACGGCCGCCAGCGCCGCAGCGGCTTCTTCAACCGCTGAATCGTCATCGGATGTCGGTCGCATCATCATTCAGGATCAGGGTATCGGCATCGGGCGCTCTTTCGTACACCGAGATTCCCATGTCATTGATCATATTGATGATATCTTCGATCTGCTCAGGATCAACGATATCATCGGGCAGGTGATCGTTAACCTGGGAATACGTCAGGAAACCCTGCTCTTTACCCTTGGTGATCAGATCTTTCAATTGCGACTGCTGATTTTGATTCATAAGATTCTGCTTCGCGATAATTAACTATAGTCCATGAAATGCACTCTGGCGACCCGGGTCAGCAAAGAGTTCAATCACTCATTTCTGTTGGCCTTCAAGCTGCTTTTTCAGCGCTTGCTGCCGTTGCTGTAAAGCCCTGTATTCGTCCCGTTGTGCCATGATATTTGTCATCCGGGACAACAAAATTTCCACCCAGCTCAGCCGGATACGATTCGCCGCATCAATAAACTCCTGAAGCTGTTTTTCTTCCTCGCCGGGAAGATGCCAGACAGCCAATTTCTCCATATGGGGCAGGGCCGGATGTCCATGCCAAAGCTCTATTAACTGCGCCGTTGTGATATTAGGGCGTTGGAGGCAGAAATCAACAAGTTCTCTGAAGATTTCTATACCCTGTATGTCATGCATTGCGGGGTCGCGGCAAATTCTTCAACATTCTGCAAGCTGTTTGACCAGGGCGGGATTCTGCACCAGGTGCGCCATCGCGACACGCAACGGGGTGCGTGTTTGTACCGGTTTGCCGCGCTCATCATTGCGTCTCGATGGCAGAACCGGGCTTTGTACGTGCTTGTTTAGCTTGTGAAAAGACCTGGGATTCCAGCTGGGCAATCATCATGTCCCGGAAGACCCTTCGGCCGGCAGGGTTTCGATATAGGGCTGGGCCTGTTCAACAAATCTCGCCCGTGCCGTCGAGACTGCCAAGATCAATGCCGGCGGTAAAATGATCAAAGAAAAATTCCGACAGCGGACTGGCGCTCTCGATTTGCCCGGCAAATACCGTCTCACCATGTTTCCGTGACCATGCTGTCGGGGTCTTCGCCGTCCGGCAGGAACAGGAACTTTGCCTGCAGACCTTCCCGCAATTTGGGCAGGGTGGCTTCCAGCGCGCGCCAGGCTGCCTGCCTGCCGGCCTTGTCGCCGTCGAAACAAAAGACCACGGTATCCGCTGAACGAAACAGCAATTCCACCTGCGAGGGCGTGGTTGCGGTACCCGATGTCGCCACCACGTTTTTGAAACCGAATTGCGCCAGCGCGACCACATCCATATAACCCTCCACCACGATGATCTGTCGAGGCGGCTGGCACGCTGACGCGCCAGGTAAAGACCGTACAGTTCTCTGCCCTTGTGATACAAGCTGGTTTCGGGTGAATTCAGATACTTGGGTCCGTCATCGGACAAGGCGCGCCCGCCGAATGCAATCACACGTCCACGGCGGTCATGGATCGGGAACATGATGCGATTGCGAAATTTGTCGTAAGCCCCGCTATTGCCCTCGCTGAGCATGCCGGCCTGTTTCAGCAGATCCAGTCTTTTGGCGTCGGTCCCCAACTGCTTGATCAGACCGTCCCAGCCTGCCGGCGCATAACCGATTTCAAAATCGCGGCAGACTTCCCCGGACAGTCCACGGCCCTTCAGATACTCCACGGCGGCTGGGTTTTTGGGCAGTTGCTCGACATAAAATTTGGCACAGCGCTGCAATATGTCGTACAGACCGGTGTCCGGCCGTGGCTGCTGTTGACCGCCCCTGAGGGCACCTCGAGACCCGCAGCACGCGCCAGTTCTTCAATCGCATCGAGAAATTCAAGCCCTTCGTACTGCATCAAAAAACCGATCGCGGAGCCGTGCGCGCCACAACCAAAACAATGGTAGAACTGCTTCTTGGGGCTGACCGTAAAAGACGGGGTTTTTTCATCATGGAAAGGGCAGCAGGCCTGGAATTCGCTGCCGCTGCGTTTGAGCGGAACACGCCGCTCGATCAACTCCACGATATCGCTGCGAGCCAGTAATTCTTCGATAAAAGAATCGGGTATTGAACCACTCATGACTGGTGCACGAATGGGCTAAACGCCCATAAAATTACTTGAGTTGGAATGATCAGGCCGATGGCCGGTGGCATGTTCAGGCGCCGAGATGTTGTTTAACGGCGTTGCTGACGGCCTTCATGTCGGCTCGTCCCTGTACCTTGTCCCGGAGTTTGTTCATGACAGCGCCCATGTCACGTATGCTGCTGGCGCCCGTGTCGGCGACCGCCTGCTTGATCAACGCCGACAATTCTTCCTCGCTCAGTGCTTCCGGAAGATAAATTGCGATCAAGTCGAGCTCGAATTTTTCCTGGGCCGCCAGATCGTCCCTGCCGGCAGACTGGTACTGCTCGAGGGAATCCCTGCGTTGTTTAACCATTTTGTCCAGCACTGCCAGTACCGCCGTGGTCGTCCATTTCGATGCGTTGATCCACCTCGACTTGCTTGATGGCAGCGGTGATCAATCGCAATGCGGTCAGGCGCTTTTGATCACGCGCGCGCATCGCAGACTTAACATCTTCCTGGATTTGACCTTTCAATGTATTTGACGGCAAAGTCATAATGACAACTTCTGCAGGGCTAAGAATCGATCACTGGATGTTCGAATCAACCACCCGAAACGCGCGTCCCGGGGCCGGACAAAACCCAAAAAAATCAATACATTCTGGTGCGACGAACGTTATCCCGTGCCAGACGACGCAGATCGCGTTTTACTGCTGCTGCAGATTTACGCTTGCGTTCCTGTGTAGGTTTTTCATAGAACTCACGGCGACGTGTTTCCGCCAGTACTCCGGCTTTCTCACACGAACGTTTAAATCGACGCAGTGCATATTCAAAAGGCTCGTTTTCGCGAACTTTTACGCTTGGCATTGTTTCTCCGATTCCATTGTCATGCCCACATTGGGCGTAGCCAGTTATTTTAACCTTTAAACCTCCGTTCTTGCAAAGAAAAATCAAACCAATCCTGCAATAGCGACCGCACCACCCCTGCGTGGATCACCTGCGGCGCGAAATTCCCCGTTGCCCAGGCGCGCCACAGCATGCACGCCACCAAAGAACAGGTTGTTGCCGGGCCATTGCTTCAAACCGGGCCATTCGGCCTCGAGTGCCTTGAGTACCGGGCCGGAGAAACCCGATTCCACGTCAAGATGACTGCCTTCGAGGTGTATCCTCGGGGCACTTACCGCCTCCTCCAGATCCATATCGAACTCCAGGAGATTGACCAGCACCTGCAGGATCGCGCTGCGGATGCGGTTGGAGCCACCCGAGCCCAGTGCGATCTGCCTGCCATCGGCCATGCTGGCGATTGTCGGTGTCATCATCGATGCGAGTCTCGAACCGGGTGGCAGGCGGTGGAAGCCATTGGGATTCAGATCTTCCTCGCCCAGCATGTTGTTTAGCATGATCCCGCTGCGCGGCAGGACATAGGCCGAGCCCTCGCCATTGGACAGGGTCAGGCTGGCCAGGTTGCCGGCGGCATCGGCGACGCTGATGTGCGTCGTGCCGCGCGTGACCAGGCCGCCTCCCCGCAAGGTATTTTGCCAGTTTGAGAGGTGCTCCTGTGACAGGATGGCTGCGGCGGTTGTATCGTCCAGACCGGATTCCAGTCCATGCCGCTGGCGCACCAGGCCGGATGCCTGCATCACCCTGGCCAGCGCAAGGGCGTGCTGCGGACTGCCGCGCTTGTCATCCGAGTGCCTGATCGAATTGAGCAGGGACAGGGCAAAAACCGTCAGGCATCCACCCGGCGATGGTGGACTGTTGGTCATGATCCTGGCGCCGTGCGTTTCAACCTGGACCGGCGTGCGTACGATGACTTCGTAGTCGCGCATGTCCTGTGCGCTGATCAAGCCACCCCGCTGCGCACAATCCCGCGCCAATTCGATGGCGGGATCGCCCTCGTAAAACCATCGCGGGTGATTGGTGGCCAAGGACTCGAAGGTGTCCGCGAGGTCCGGGTTATAGATGAACTCACCGATCTCGGCCAACCGTCCGGGCGCAAACATCGGCGTGGCAAATTCCGTCGCTTCGGGCGAGGCATCGATGATGGCCTTGAGAATCTCGTTGATGTACCTCTGCAGCCTATTAATCCGCAGACCTTCACGCGCCAGGTAAACTGCGGGTTCGATAATTTTTGCCAGCGGCAGGCGGCACAGCGCCTGGTGTGCCGCAAACAGGCCTGCCACGACCCCTGGCACGGCGATTGAACCCATGCCGATATGAAATTCCTGGGTGGTCGGACCAAAATCCGCACGGATGGGATAGAAATCCAGATCACCGTTTGCAGCCGAAGGCGTCTGGGCAAAGAAATCGAATACCCGGGAGTCGCCTGCATCTGGTTTTGCCAGCAGGAAGCCGCCACCGCCAAGACTGGCCAACATGGGTTCGCAAACACACGCCGCGCACATGGCACCCAGCGCGGCGTCAAATGCATTGCCGCCTTCTTCCAGCAAAATCCTGGCTGCCTTCGAGGTTTCCTTGTGCCCCGATGCTGCAACCCCGAGGGGTTTGGTCAAATCTTGTCTCCGATTGATTGACAAGCTTTCATGTTAACCCAGCCCAAAGTGCTAATAAGCAATTTATTGATCAGTGCCCGCTACAGTCTCACATATTTGCTTGTTCAAACCGGCCTTGCGACCGGACTCAGGTTTCGTGTTTACTCAACCATGCGGCAGGGCCGCTGGGGCGGGTAGCTGGTTCCAGGACTCGGCGCAAGCCTTCCCTGGGGCCTCGATACTCGGCTTCCTGCCTCGTACGGTCCTGGAATCAACTACCCACCCCAGCGTCCGTCAACCGCCGTGCAAATCTGCACGAAGCCATTGACCTATGATTTCGCACAGCGGCGACGGTGTGCAGTATCTTGCTTCAGGACCGTGAGTGACATGGATGTCACGACCTAGAGTAGGACTCGGCTTCCTGCCTCGTACGGTCCTGGTAATGACTACCCACCCCAGCGTCTGGCATACGCCGTGCGAATCTGTCAGAAACCATTGACCTACGATTTCGCACAGAGCCGAGGGT
Source organism: uncultured Gammaproteobacteria bacterium (assembly GCA_963727635.1). Lineage (GTDB taxonomy): Bacteria > Pseudomonadota > Gammaproteobacteria > Xanthomonadales > SZUA-36 > SZUA-36. Next base: position 48,944 of record CAVSHP010000016.1, read on the forward strand.
GTGCGGTGCCTTACTTCAGGACCGTACGAGACAGGAAGTCGAGTCCGAGCGCACATGGATGATTCACAGCGAGTCCTGAAACAAGACACCACACCCCCTTGGCTTCCCCACCGATCAATAGAAACCGGCAAAATAGTCCTGAAGATGGTTGCTACATGGCCTCGGCACCTGCATAGCCAAGGCATCCTGTTAAAGCCCATGCAGTTAAGGCAGTTTGCGCGAACATGATTTACAATCCCCCAACCCGATGCTTTAGTGAAGTTTCATGATCGTACTTGGCATAGAAACATCCTGTGACGAAACCGGCGTGGCGTTGTATGACAGCACAGCCGGCCTGCTCGCGCATGCCCTGTTCAGCCAGGTTGAAATCCACGCTGAATACGGTGGAGTCGTGCCCGAGATCGCCTCGCGTGACCACGTCCGCAAGTTGTTACCGTTGATCAACCAGTGCCTTGAAAAGGCCGGTCTGGACCGGAAGGACATCGACGCGGTTGCCTACACTGCGGGACCGGGCCTGATCGGCGCCCTGCTGGTTGGTACCGCCACCGGTCACGCCATTGCGACGGCCCTGGGTGTGCCGGCACTGGCGGTACACCATATGGAGGGCCATCTGCTTGCACCGATGCTCGAGGCCGATCCACCGGCTTTTCCGTTCGTGGCCCTGCTTGTTTCGGGTGGCCATACGATGCTGGTGGAGGTGCGTAACATCGGCGCATACCGCATTCTTGGCGAAACCCTGGATGACTCGGCGGGCGAGGCCTTTGACAAGACGGCCAAGTTGCTTGGCCTGGGTTACCCAGGCGGTCCGGCACTCGCGAAACTGGCAGAAAAGGGTGATGCAGCGCGGTTTGCATTTCCCCGTCCGATGACCGACAGGCCGGGGCTGGATTTCAGTTTCAGCGGCTTGAAAACCCACACCCGTAACCTGTGGATGAACATTGACCAGGATGAAACAACCCAGGCGGATATCGCGGCGGGTTTCCAGCAGGCCGTCGTCGATACGCTGCTGATCAAGTGCCGCCGCGCGATGCAAAAAACCCGGGCAAGGCAACTGGTGATCGCCGGCGGTGTCGGCGCCAACCTGCTGCTGCGGGAAACCCTGCAGCAGGCCGGCCGGAAACATGGCTGGAAGGTTGCCTATCCACGTCTTGAATTCTGTACCGACAACGGCGCCATGATCGCTTTTGCCGGCAGCCAGCGTCTGCAGGCCGGCGAGCACACGGGACCGGTCCTGCGCGCCTTTGCACGCTGGCCGCTGGACCGGCTGCCGCCCCTCGGCGCCACGCAATCCTGAACAAACCGGAGAGAACAGGCATATGAACAAGGACCGTGTATTCATCGAAGATTTACGTATCCAGACCGTCATCGGTATTTTTGACTGGGAGCGTGAAATCACCCAGACGATCAGTATCGACCTGCAAATGGAGTTTGATATCAGCCGCGCGGCGCAAAGCGATGCCATCAAGGACACGCTGGACTACAAGGCCGTTTCAAAACGCCTCATCCAGTTTGTCGAGAGCAGTGAATTTCAACTCGTTGAGGCGCTGGCAGATCATTGCGCGCGAATCGTGCTGGAAGAGTTCCCGGTCAACTGGCTGCAGCTCAAATTGAGCAAACCCGGCGCAGTACGCGGCTCCAGCGCCGTGGGCGTCATCATCGAACGCGGCAAAGCATAGTGCTTTTAGTCGCAGGATCCATCATTACACCTTTTAAGGCGTCGACATTATGAGTATCGCCTGGCTGGGCCTGGGTTCCAACGTCAAGGCGGAAAGCCACATCCGCGCCGGTATCCGTGAACTGGAGAAAGACTTCCACAAGGTCAGTCTTTCGCCGGTCTATACCAGCACCGCGGTGGGCTTTGAAGGGGATGATTTCATCAACCTGGTCGCCCGCGTGGAAACCGGGATGCAGCCGATGGAGTTGCGTCAGTACCTGCGTGACCTGGAGGACCGGTTTGGCCGCAAACGCGATGTGGCCAAGTTTTCCGACCGGACCCTGGACATCGATATCCTGCTCTACGATGACCTGGTGCTGCTGTCGCCGGTGCTGGAAATACCACGCGCCGAGATCTTGAAGTTCCCACACGTACTCAAACCACTGGCCGATCTTGACCCCGACCTGGTCCATCCCGTCGAGTTAAAGACGATGGCAGCGATATGGGATGCTTCGGGGATGGACGCCAGCGGTCTGCATTTACACCCGTCATTCAACAAAGCCAGTTAACGCCGGGTATCCGCGAACTGTTATCCGGCCCTGGTTATGGAGCCGCCGGCGAGCTTAAATATTCAGGCTACGGCCACCATCGACCGCCAGTACCTGGCCGGTCACGTAGGGCGCGTCCAGACCCAGGTAGGCCACGGCAGAGGCGATATCCTCCGGCCGTCCGGCCCGTCCCATGACGGTTTTATCCAGGATTTTTTGCTGTTCTGCGGAGCTGCCTTCGTGCTCGGGCCAGAGGATTGCGCCGGGTGCGACGCCATTGACACGTACTTGCGGACCAAGCTCCCTGGCGAGCGCCAGGGTCATCATCTGCAAGCCGGCCTTGGCCATGCAGTAAACCGCGTGTCCGGGCATCGGTCGCACAGCATGCACATCCAGCAGGTTGACCACGCTGCCGCCAGCCAGGGCCAATTCCGCAACCAGCGCCTGGGTCAGGAAATACGGCCCACGCAGATTGCTGTTCATCAGGTCATCCCACTCACTGGCGCTGGTGGCCCCGACCCTGGTCGGGAAAAACTGCGAAGCGTTATTCACCAGCAGGTCCAGGCGACCAGCCTGTTCCCTGACCTGCGCTGCGAGCCGGTTGATTGCTTCGAGATCGCCAAGATCAGCCTGCAGCATATGCGCACTTGCCGGCCGCAGCGCGTTCAGTTTTTGCACCAACACAGCGAGGCTATCGGCGCTTGTATGGTAATGCAGGAACACATCACAACCGCGCGCGTGCAGGGTTTCAGCGATGCACGCGCCGATACGCCGCGCCGCGCCGGTGATGAGTGCGGTTCGTCGGATTGATTGCCTGACTCTGGACTTTGTTGTTTCCGTCACTGAAACTACCTGCTTATGTGTTCTGCAAACGCCAACGACATCCTGCCCGAACCACCTGAAGAGCTCAAGCATTTGAGCGCGGAACTGGCAAATCGCATCCATCAGAAAATTGCTGCAGTTGGTCCCATTCCGTTTTCACAGTACATGGAAATGGCGCTCTATGAACCCGGCCTGGGCTATTACAGCGCCGGCTTGCAGAAATTCGGTGCGGGCGGCGATTTTGTCACCGCGCCGCAACTCGGAAACGTATTCGCGCGTTGCCTGGCAAACCAGGTGGCGCAGGCCGGCGCGGCCCTTCCCGCTTATGAAATCCTCGAAGCCGGCGCCGGTAGCGGGATGCTGGCGGCGGACCTGCTCAAGGCCCTGCAGGAAAACCACCCGCCAACGCGTTACCGGATACTCGAACGCAGCGCCTACCTGCGCCAGGTGCAGAAGGAAACACTGCGCGAACACGCGCCTGAATGGCTGGACCGGATCAGCTGGCTCGACGAGCCACCCGCAGAAAGCTGGCAGGGTGTATTTCTGGCCAACGAGGTCCTGGATGCCCTGACGGTTGAGCGCTTCTGTCTTACGAGCGATGGTCCACGGCAAATGCAGGTCAGCTCGGGCCCCGACGGTTTTGAATGGGTCGACGCGCCCTGCCCGGAAGCCATGCAAACACAAATCGAGGTGCTATTGAGCGGCCTCGACCAACGCCCCGGAACGGGCTACCGTTCCGAAATAAACACCCGCCTGCCCGACTGGCTGGACGCGGTGACCGCCAGTCTGCAAAACGGTCTGGCCCTGTTCATCGACTACGGTTACACGCGCCGTGATTACTACCTGCCGCAACGTAGCGACGGCACACTGATCTGCCACTATCGACACCGCGCCCACAACGACCCGTTCATGTGGCCCGGACTGACCGACATCAGCGCCTCGGTCGATTTTACCGCGCTCGCCGAGGCCGCTGACAACTGCGGACTCGAGGTCAGCGGTTACACCACCCAGGCGATGTTTCTGCTCGCCTGTGGCCTGGACAAAATACTTGCGGGGAACGAACACCTGTCCGAAAGGGAACGTATCAGGATAAACAACCAGGTGCGGGTGCTGACACTGCCCGGTGAAATGGGCGAACGCTTCCAGGTGATGGCGCTGAGCCGGGGTCTTGATGCGCGTACCGCCGATAACCTTTCAGGTTTCTCAATCGGCGACCTTTGCCACCGTCTTTGAACGCCTCCGGACTTAACCGTGGTGCACTGGCAGTCCGCGTGGCAGGTAAAGACTAATCGCTGGTGTCAGTATGTTTTCCACCCTGCGATTTCAGGTTTTTGATAGCCTCAACGCGTGCCTGGCGCAGACGCTCTCCCACTTCCGGTCCACTGATACCCTGAAGATCCAGGTCCCTGGCGCGGATGCCTGCGGCCACGCGGTACACCTGCTGCAGGTATTCACCCTGGGGATAGGGGCGATCCTCGAGTCCCTTACGCCCACGGTAATCGGACTCACAAGCCTTGACGAAGTCCGGCAGAAGTTCGGGCTGACGAAAGACATCCAGTCTTTCCAGCATGCGCATGACCGTTAACGGCCTGGCTTCGAGTATGCGATGGCATTTGAGGTGTTTTGCACAGACCTTGCGGGCCAGGTCGTGCGCGGCATTGGGCACTTTAAACCGGTCGCAAACGGCATCCACCAGCGGTACTCCCGCCGCTTCGTGACCCTTGTGTGCAGGCCAGTCCTCAGATGGCGTAACGCCCTTGCCGAGATCGTGCAATAAGACTGCAAAGACGATATTGGCCTTGCCCTCGCTGAGCACCGCCGCTGTATCCAGGGCCATCATCAGGTGTGTGCCGGTGTCGATCTCGGGGTGGTATTGTTCCGGTTGGGGAACGCCGAACAGCCTGTTGACCTCCGGCAGCAGGACCTCCAGCGCGCCGCATTGACGCAGCACGCGGACAAACTCCGAAGGCCTGGGGCTGGTCATGGCCAACTCGATTTCACGCCAGATCCGCTCCGCCGCGAGGTGACCAAGCTCACCCGATTGCGTGATTTCCGCCATCAGCGCCAGTGTTGAATCATGTACACGAAAGCCGAGGCAAGCGTATCTCGCCGCAAAGCGCGCCACTCGCAATACCCGCAATGGATCTTCCACGAAGGCCGCGGAAACGTGACGCAGGACTTTTTGCCGCAGATCACGCTGACCGCCATACGGGTCAATCAGGTGGCCGTCATCATCCCTTGCGATGGCATTGATGGTCAGGTCTCGACGCTGGAGGTCTTCCTCCAGCGTTACACCGGCGTGAAAATCCACACTGAAACCGTGATAACCATGCCCCAGTTTTTTCTCGGTTCGCGCCAGTGCATATTCCTCGCCGGTTTTGGGGTGCAGGAAAACCGGGAAGGATGCGCCGACCTGTTTGTAGCCTTTATCCAGCATTTCTTCCGGTGTGCTGCCGACCACGACCCAGTCCCGTTCTTTCGCTTGCAGACCCAGCAAGTCATCGCGAACAGCGCCGCCAACCAGGTAGGTTTTGCTGGTTTTCAACGGCGTGGTTGCCGCCGCAGTTTCTGCAGGCGACGTTGTTTCATCGAACCGGTCAGGTAATCAGGAACGACGAGGTCAATGGACAAAGGGTCAATGTGAAAATATTCAAAGTCATTTCGGCTGCTGACATTGTCAGTCTGCAGTGACCTGTAATTGTCCCAGGAAAGGGGTTTACCCGGAACCAGGTTCATCACCATCGCCATCACCGCGGATAGCGGACCCGGAAGACCGATGACGAGTCTGCGTTTGCCGAGGGTTGCTGCAGTCCACTGCACAAGTTCTTTCAGGGTGTAACTCTGCGGACCTGCCAGTTCGTAGGTTTTTTCCCAGGTCATGGGATCGTCGAGACAAGCGGTCATGACCGCGGCTACGTTGCCGGCAAAAACCGGCTGCAGACGCGACTTCGGACAGGCCAGCGGCAGTACCGGCATTAATCCCAGCATCTCCGCGAACTTGTTGAAGAAGGCGTCCCCGCGGCCAAAGATGACCGATGGCTGAAATATGCTGACATTCATATCGTCGGCGGCGCGCAACAGCGCTTCGGCCTCGCCCTTGGTTTCCAGGTAGTGACTGTGGCCCTTGCCCGCGTTCAATGCGCTGACGTGCAGTAAGCGTGTGACACCGGTCTTGCGGCAGGCCTGGATGATATTTTCCACCAGTTCGACATGAACCTTGTGAAAGCTGTTTCCGCCGCCTTCATTCAGTATCCCGGCCATGCTGACCACCGCATCGGCGCCGGCAAACTGTTCAGCCAGGACATCGGGGTCGTAGACATCCGCCTGGACCAGCTCCACACCGGCCAACATATCCACGCAGGCGCGGCGCCCGCAATCCCGGGTCAGGACACGGCATTGATGCTGTTCGGCAGCGAGTGCGCACAGAAGATGTCTGCCGAAAAATCCGCTGGCGCCTATCAATACAATTCGCATGTCACTTCCTCACAAGCACCCGGCAATCCCTCTCCTGTTGGTAAATCCACATGCTGCATATAAAAAGTCCAGCTTCCGTGCCTGCAATCATAACAGTCACCGGCGCAAACTCACCGACGGACTGATGTCTTTGCGCTTCACCATTGACGTAATCGCGACGGCACTTTGCTTAACCGGTCACTCCAGGGCGAAAACTTCGTTCTCCAGAATAGCCTGGATTCGATGGAGGAATTCTAATCCCTGCACTCCGCTTCGGTGTAGCCGTCAACACTTATCTTACCGGATTGGATATGCGGCATTCTGTCCGATATCCGTTTTACCTTTCCACCCAGGCGCCAATCATAGATGGTTGTGAAGGCGAGCACGCGTGGAATGTAATCGCGGGTTTCAAAATAGGGCAAGGTCTCTATCCAGATGGCCGCTTCCTCGCGTGGCCGGGTGTCCAACCAGCGCTGCACGGCACGTGGACCGGCATTATAGGCGCCCGACGCCAGCACCGGGTTCTGGTTGAAGTCCTGTAACAGGTCGCTCATGTATGCGGCGCCAATGGACAGGTTCCCATCGACGGTCTTTAACTGCTCGACACCACTCCATGGCAGACCATGCTTTTTGGCCAACCTCGTGCCGGTTGCCGGCGTAATCTGCATCAGACCGAGGGCGTTGGCCGGTGAACGTGCGGTCTCCAGCATCGCGCTTTCGGAACGTATCGTGCCATAGACCCAGGCCGGGTCTAACTGGTTTTGGCGGGCGGCGTTGGTGATATCGGTTTCCCACAGCAGCGGGAAACGCCATTCGTAGAGATTCAAGTCGCCACTGTTGCCCAGGGCAAAGATCGCCCGGTCGTACCAGCCCTCTCTGAAAGCCAGCGCGGCAGCGGCTTTCAGTTCAGAAACCGGCAGGCGCCTCGCGGCCAGCACCCACTCGTTGACGGCCCAGTTATCCAGCCCCGCTTTCCTGAGTTCAAGTGCGCGCCGGAAACCGTCGAGCCCGGCCACCCGTTCCAGTTCATCCTCGTCGACAACGGCCGGCCCGGGGCAGATATTGTAGCTAAGACCGAGTTCATCCGCGGCCAGAAACCCGTAGTAGTTAGCCCTGCCGGCAAGTTCCTGCAACAACGGCGAGGGCGGCTTGACCTGCCCTGAGCGCAGACCGGCCTGCGCCAGCCCAGTAGCGCCAGCGGTCGTCGTTGCGGGTTTCTTCCGGCATTTGCTCGATGAGCTTTGCGACCTCCGGCCAATCCTGTGTGCTGAGTGTGAAGCGGACCCACCATTCGAGCAGCTGCGAGTCGCGGTATATCAAAGGCACGCGCAGCATGTTGGCGTTCGTATCCGCGTCCATCGCCACGGCGGAATACAGTGCGATGTCCCGCAACAGGGTTGCCCTTCGGGTCTCCTCCCATTTGAAATGACCGTCCAGGACATCGAACTTCTGCGCGGCCAATCCGGCCTCATCACGGGCCAGGCGTAATATTGATGCTGCTGCCAGCATTCGGGTTGCCGCGTTATCCGGCCATTTGCGCGCCCGTTCCAACCTTCTATAGCCGTCAAGACTCATTTGTCGCCATTCATCCAGCCAACGGCGCTGGTCGGCGGGTACAAAACGCCCAAGGTAGGTGGCCAGGCTGCGGTTACCCGCCTCGATGGCCAGGCCGATCCGCTCCCAGGCCAGGCTTGCGCTTACGCCGTTATTTTTTACCAGCCACGTAAAAACCGGGTCACACTCATCCGGTTGCGATTTGCCCACGGTCCACAGCTTTTGCGCTTCAGCCATCACACCATCGGTCTGCTTCAGTATGATCTGGCCGCGGACCCGCTGACACCTGAGGACGGTGTCGTTAACACCTTCGGAATACGCCACCAGGTCCGCCCAGCGTTGTCTTTCAGCGAGAGATTTCAGCCAGGCATTGCGTAAACCCGGCGTAAAAGCAAAGTCACCGTGGGTCGCCAGAAAATCCGCCATTTCATTCACCGGCATACTGCGGCGGCGGTTGCGGTAGTCCTCGTACTGCAGGTACGGATACAGCACGTAATCCTGCAGGCCATCACTGATCTGTTTGAAACTGTCATGGTCACCGCGTTTTGCCGCTTCCCAGGCAGATTTGAACTGTGTGAGCTCGGTTTCAGCCGCGTTGCTTGCGGCCACCGCCGGGAAAGCGCAGGCAAAACCCAGAACAGCCGCCAGCGATACAAACTGCAAGATACCGGCGGCGTGAGTTATGCTTGCTTTCACAATGCAGATCAAGGCCGGATTCAAATATGATTTCGGTGGCAGTGTCATAGACAGGACCAATTTATGCAAACCCAGTCTGCTCGGCAAGACAAATCGTATAAATCTTTTGAGCGGATACAAAACCGCGCATGATCTGGGTTGAATATGCCATGACGGGACTGGTTGCCGGTTTCCTCGCCGGGTATCTCGGTATTGGCGGCGGACTGGTCCTGGTTCCGGCGTTGAGCTGGCTGTTCAGCCGGGACCCGGCCATCGCCGGCATGGCGGTCCAGATGGCCGTTGCAACATCGCTGGCGACGATGCTGTTCACCTCGATGAGTTCATTGCTAGCACATCACAAACGCGGTGCGATCCTGTGGTCACTGGTCCGGCAGATGATTCCCGGACTACTCATGGGCGCATTGCTGGGCAGCGTCATCGCCGACCGTATCGGCAGCACTGCGCTAAGTATCATATTTGGCATTTTTGCGTTGCTTGTAGCCGTGCAATTGCTGCGGGGTGGTGGTAAAACCGGAGACCGGCCGCTACCGGGGAGGCTTTCTGTCACGGGCACGGGGTTCGGTATCGGTACCATCTCCAGCCTGCTCGGCATTGGCGGCGGCAGCATGACGGTGCCCTGGCTGCTCTGGCACGGCCAACAGGTGCGCAACGCGGTCGCCACGGCTGCGGCCTGTGGTTACCCGATTGCACTCGCGGGCACCGTGGGCTTTGCGGTGCTGGGCGACAGCACGTCTGCGGCATCACTGGGTTACGTGCATTTACCCGCGCTCGCAGGCGTCGCCATCTTCAGCGTGCTGGGCGCACCGCTGGGCGTGAATGCCGTTCACCGCAGCTCACCCGTGCTGGCCAAGCGGGTTTTTGCAGTCTTCCTGTTGATCGTCGCTGTGAAGATGTTGTTGCGCTAGCGTCGTGCATCTAAGACGCCCTGGTTGTCAATTTCAGCAACGTTGTGCCGGGCAACACCCGGAAACAGTCAATCTGACGAAGGCACAGGGACCCGGCAGGTGCTTGTTGTCTGTGCTCTCATGCCAGCGGTCCCGGATCAAAGATCCGGGACTGCCCTCGCAGCCGGCCGGATCTTAACGGGACCGGCCTCACAGTACATCCTGTACTGGTCGGCCTCGATCGGGCTTCCTGCCCGATCGTCCCTGATCCGTCCGACTACTCGGCGCTTCAAAGTTCGCCCAGCCAACAAGCACCTGCCGGGTCTGAACCAGTGTGCACGCCTTTCAGCTGAAAAGCTCAGCGGCGGGTCACTGCATTACGCCAAGACGAGATGCCTGGCGCTAAGGGCAGGATTCGGCGCGATGGGTATGATCAGGCGGTGCACGCGAGTCGAGCCGATAGGCTGGCGAGCCACGGCCTGTTGAGCTACGGACTCAAACGAAACCACCAAAATTTTTACAATCGAGCTGGAATTGATCCTCAGTCGACCGGCAGGATGATGGTGGTGCAGGCGCCGCCGCTCGCGGGGTTGTATATGGTGATCCGGCCATCGTGCTCGCTGACGATTTTGCGGCAGATTGCCAGACCCGAGGCCGCTGCCGTTGGCTTTGAAGGTTACGTAAGGTTCGAATGGTTTCTCCAGCACCGATGACGGGTATCCCGGACCACGGTCACTGACTTCCATCTCCAGCCATTTTCTGCCGGCCTGCGTGATCAGACGCGTGCGAATATGGACCTCGGCCTGCTGACCTTCGGCCGCCGCCTCGCTGGAATTTACAATCAGGTTGTGTAGCAATTGCCGGAGCTGACCGCCGTCCGCCGACAACCCGGAAGGACCGGCGATTAGTTTCAGTTTGAACCGTACCCGCTGGTCTTCATGCTGATAAAGCTCAACCACGTCCCTGATCAGTTGATCCAGCGCGATCGGTGTACGCTGCAAGCGCGGTCCCTGTGCGTAATCGCCAAAGGCGTCGACCAGCGAACGCAAGGCTTCAACCTGTGCAACGATGGTCCCGGTTGCGCTGCTCAGCATCGCGCCGTCTTTCTCGTCCAGTTTCTCCATCAGCTTCATGCGCAGACGTTCCGCCGCCAGCCGGATCGGTGTCAGCGGATTCTTCACTTCGTGCGCCAGGCGTCGTGCAACTTCGGCCCAGGCCGCTTCCCGCTGCGCCTGGTTGAGGATGGTGACGTCATCGAAAACGATGACGGAGCCACCCGCGCGGCTGATGTCCTTGCCAAGGCGCGAGCCGCGCACCAGCAACACCAGTGCCTGACCGTGTACCTGCAGACGTATCTCGCGCTGCCATTCGGCCGTGCCGCGTCCGATCTGGTGCCAGATCAGCTCGAACAGGGGCGCCAGCAACGGTACCTTCTCCGCACGTTCGGAGAGGCTCTGGCCGGCAAAAAACCCGCCGGGCACACCGAGTATCTGCGTGGCCGCAGCGTTGGCTGTGACGACCTTCTGGTTGTCATCGACGGTCAGTACACCGGAGGTCAGGCTACCCAGCACCGTCTCGAGATATTCACTTTGCGACTGCAGCTGCGCCCTGCTGGATTCCGCTTCCTTGCTTGCGTTGGTGAGGGCCTCAGTCATTTCATTGAACGATTGAACCAGGAAACCCAGCTCATCACGGGTCTCGGCCCGGACTTCATAGGTGAGGTCACCGGCTGCGATTTCACGTGTGGCCTGGGCCAGCTTTGATATGGGCGAGACCAGTTTACGTGAAACATTCAAGGCCGCGAGGATGGCCAGTAACACGGTGAGCAACAGCACCAGCGACAGGATCAGGATAAAACTCTGCTTCAGTGGTTCGCGCAGATAACTGAGGTTCTGGTAACGGTGATATTCCCTCTCGATCTTGCTGGCCAGTGTCGTGATGGTCTCCGGCAGCGGATAAATGGCCTGTAACAGGTATCCCTGGCTGCCCGGTACATCGAAAGGCAGGCGCTGGATGACACGGATACGTAAAATACCGTCGGCTACGGGTTCGGCTGCCGCATACTCACCACGGTCCAGTGCCTGTAATAACGCGTAGTCACCCGGACGTTCAGGTAAGTCGGCGAGCATATTGATGTTGGCGCTGGCAACCATCCGTCCATCGCTTTCCATAACCGAAAGCTCCAACGGCCCGCTGGCGCTGACGTTGGCCAGCAAGATCCTGCGCACCGCATCGACATCATCGTCCGGATTATCGATCTCCCGGATCAGGCGACGCACCTGGTTACGCACCTCCAGCGTCCGGTTTTCCAAAAACTGCTGGCCCATTTCGAGTGAATCAGCCAGCGCCGCCTCAACCCCGACATCAAACCAGCTGTCGACCGTGCGGGTCAGAAAATACGCCGAGAAGAAGTAGACAATCAACGCGGGTGGCAGTGACAAAACCAGGAAATATCTCACCCAACGCGCCGACAGCATGGCGCCGGGCGCGTGCTCCCTGACTTTCCTGGTCAGCGAGATAACCCGGTGGACGATGGACGCCAGAACCACCAGCAACGCGAAAACCGTCAACACCAGGACCCAGACGTATGGCTGGTTCAAACCGCTTGCGTCCTGCTGGACATTGCTGACCAGGATCAGTGATACCAGCAGCACCAGCAACGCCACCGACACCGGCAGCACCCTCAAAACAAGCCGTCTTACGCGCTTACTTTGAAAGGCCATGTCGACCACTCCGAATCATGTCGCCACTGGGGTGAAAACCAGGCAGGCAACTGCATGGGGGTCGGCAGGCGGCTTTCATCCAGGCTGATGCGGGTACGCAATTCATAACTGCCCGACGGCAACGGGCCGGTCGACAAGCGGACGTCAAAATCATCCATGGCCGCAAGCATGTGACGCAAACGCGGAAAAGCTTTCAACTCACCGGTTTCCTCTTCCGAAAACTGGTAACGCTCGCTCAAAGGCAGGTAACGCAGCTGAAACCGTCGCGCGTCGCGGCGTGCGACGATCATGTTATTGTCATTGCGCAGTTCCAGTTCCAGCCTGATGGTCAGCGTTACGCCATGCTCCAGCGCCTCGCGCGCCTGCGGGCTCAGTTCCAGATCCTGCTGCAGGTGAATATCCAGCGACTGGTAGGCCGGTGTGATCGCAACGTTTTTGATGGTAAATGCATAATCCAGTGCTTCCCGCTGACCGCAACCGGCGAGGACAAGCATCGCAATACTAAGCAGACTTACGCAAAACCGCATAAAAAAATCCGTCCATCCCGGCTTCGCCAGGCATGATCTGGCGCCCGAGGGGTCCGACCGTGCCCCATTCTACAACAGGGTCTTCCAGCATCGCGTCCGTATGTTGCGCCAGGAATTGCTGGATTTGCTGACTGTTCTCGCGTTTCAATATCGAGCAGGTGGCGTAAACGAGCATGCCGCCGGGCTCGAGCAATGGCCACAGGGCGGCCAGTAGCCCGGCCTGAATCCGCACCACTGCATCCACTTGCGCGCTGCTGCGAAGCCATTTTATTTCCGGGTGCCTGCGGATAACGCCGGTTGCGCTGCAGGGTGCATCAAGCAGGATCTTGTGAAATTTTTCCCCTTTCCACCAGCTTTCGGTGTCCGTCGCGTCGGCAGCCAGCATGGCTGCGTTCAAGCCGAGGCGATCCAGGTTCTCCCTGATTTGCTCGATACGGTGTGGCTGTCTGTCGAGTACCGTCAAATCGAGCCCGTTGCTGCTTTCCAGCAGGTGGGCAGTTTTGCCTCCCGGCGCCGCGCAGGCATCCAGGATCCGATCCCCGCTGCGGGGATCGAGTAAATCCCTTGCCAGCTGTGCGGCCGGATCCTGCACGGAAAGCCAGCCTGCCTCGAAACCCGGGAATCCGGGAGACAGTGGCGGCAGGACTGATGGAAATCGCATCACGGGCAAAGGGATGTCCAGTGGTTTCAAAACCCGCCTCCTGCAGTTGGCTGCGCAGCGCCGTCTCATCCGCTTTTTGCCGGTTGATTCTCATCCACAAGGGCGCCTGGAGGTTATTGGCGTCGATGATTTCCCGCCACTGACCGGGCCAGTCCTGTTGTATTTCCTTTAACAGCCAGTCGGGATGGGCAAATTGCTTGCCAGCCTGCTCCATGCCATGCAACAGGGATTCCCGTTCGCGCTGGAACCGACGCAACACCGCATTGATCAGACCTACCGCCCAGGGCTTGCCGAGTGAGCGGGCGCATTCCGCCGTCTCATTGACGGCCGCGTGACTGGCGGTGTGATCGTGCCAGAGTTGCTGCAGACCCAGCAATACCAGGCGTTTGACATCGGTCTCACGATTCTTGATTGGCCTGGCCAGCAATTTGGCGGCCAGCCATTCCAGCGCGCTATACCAGCGTAAAACCCCGTAAGTCAGGTTACGTGCCAGCGCACCATCACGACTGTCCTGCAGACGCGCAAGCGCCTCGCTGTCGCCCAGGTTCTTATTCTCATCCAGCACCTCTGAGAGTGCCCTGAGCGCCGCTATGCGGGGGTTTTGCAGATTTTTATCGAGTTTTGACAAGGTTCACGAGGCCTGCGACTTGTAAGCGTTGAGGTATTGCTCAGCTGTCATCCGCTGGCCGCCGGGGCGCTGTAATTCCAGTATTTTTAATGCTTTCCCGGCCGTGCCGATCAGCAGGGTTTGACGCTCGACATACAATTCACCGGGTTTGCAGTCCACTCGGTCTTCCGCCACTTCGGATTTCCAGATACGCAGACGCTGGCCGCCGATTTCGCACCACGCGACCGGCCAGGGGTTGAATGCCCGGACTTTGCGCTGCAACACTTCTGCCGTCAAGCTCCAATCCAGTTCCGCCTCGGCCTTGCTCAACTTGGCCGCATAGACCGCCCGTGCTTCGTCCTGTGCGACCGCCGGCGGGAGTTTTCCCGCAACGAGCATGTCAAGACAGTTGCGCAAGGCCCGGGCGCCGAGAACAGACAGGCGGTCGTGCAGACTGCCGGCGGTATCGAGCGCGCCAATGGGTGTGGCCAGACATTGATAGACGGGTCCTGTATCCAGCGTGACTTCCATCTGCATGATACAGACACCGGTGTGCTCATCACCCGCCTCAATCGCCCGCTGGATCGGCGCGGCGCCCCGCCAGCGGGGCAGCAAAGAGGCGTGTATATTCCAGCAACCGAATACGCGGCAACGTCAGCAAACGGGCCGGGAGCATCAGACCATAGGCCACCACGACCATTAAATCGGGCCGCAAAGCGGCGAGCCTGTCCTGCCAGTCAGCATCCTTCAGACTTTCCGGTTGCAGCACTTCAAGGCCATTTTCCAGCGCCAGTTGCTTGACCGGGCTGGCGCGTAACTGCTTGCCGCGGCCGGCCGGCCGATCGGGCTGGGTGAGAACCGCAACAATCTCGCAATCCTCATCGATCAGGGTTTGCAGCGGTGGCAGGGCAAATTCAGGCGTCCCGGCAAACAGGACACGTAGCGGCGGATTCTGATTTTTCACAATCAGATTACCAGGTGTTCCTCGGCTTCCTGCGCAGCAGCTTTACGCTGTTTCTCGAGCTTCTTTCTCACCATATTTTTCTTCAGTGGTGACAGATAATCAACAAAAAGCCGGCCGACCAGGTGGTCCATTTCGTGCTGAATACATACGGAATGCAGTCCATCCAGCTGTTCTTCGAAGACCTTTCCGTCCACATCCTGCGCCCTGACCGTGATCTGTTCGGCGCGCATTATGTTGGCGTAAATGCCCGGAACAGACAAACATCCCTCCTCGTGAATCTGTTCACCCGCAATGTTCAGGATTTGCGGGTTGACATAGACATGCGGCTGCGTCCTGTTTTTCGCTGACATCAAGCACCAGCAAGCGTTTGTGGACATTTACCTGGGTTGCAGCAAGACCGATTCCACGTGCCGCAATACATGGTTTCAGTCATGTCCTGAACCAGGATTTTCAGGTCTTCATCGAAGTTTCGACCACCTCTTTTGCCACCGTGGTCAAACGGGGATCGGGGAATTCTAAAATATTCAGTTTTGACATATGCTTCTGCGCCTGATAAATAATTTACGTGAACTTTTGCACCTACAGGATTTATGATAGCTAATGACGAACCATGTTCGCCAGTGAAGAATAATGACCGCATCGGTCAAGATGGCTGGATGCCTACTATATGGGGAAAGGAATGTGATTAAGAAAATTATTCACCTTATCCTGGTGGCGATGTTGGCGGGCACTGCGATGGCACAGGATGTGTCAGTGCGCCCCGATCACCCAGATGAATACGTAGTCGTGAAGGGTGACACCCTGTGGGACATCTCCGGGAGGTTTCTGGAAAAACCCTGGCAATGGCCAGCTATCTGGCATGCCAACCCGCAAATTGAAAATCCGCACCTGATCTATCCCGGTGACCGCATATCACTGGTTTATATTGACGGTAAGCCGCGGCTGATGGTCAACGGCGGCAAACCGACCGTGCGTCTGTCACCGGAAATACGCAAGCTGCCGCGTGAAGCGATTCCAGCCA
Source organism: uncultured Gammaproteobacteria bacterium (assembly GCA_963727635.1). Classification (GTDB taxonomy): domain Bacteria; phylum Pseudomonadota; class Gammaproteobacteria; order Xanthomonadales; family SZUA-36; genus SZUA-36. Next base: position 65,058 of record CAVSHP010000016.1, read on the forward strand.
ATCGATTGGTCGCCATCAAGCCTTTTATTACCAATGCCCGCGTATTAATGCCCGGTTCGTTCTCGGATTTGCCGTACGTGGTGGCCAATGAAGATCAACACCACACGGCCAATGAAAGAGATCTTACGTATGTGCGGGGTCTTGACGCACGGATCGGTGAGGAATTTGCCATCGTCCGCAAGCGCCATACCTACTATGATGACAACGGTGTAATGGAAAGAGGCGACGAACCACAGATATGCCGAATATTTTCGCATGGAAGACATGTATCCGGACGATATCTGGACTGCGACCTTGCAATGGCGACGTAAGGACCCACCGGTTTTAGGTGTTGAGTTCTGGGATATTGCGGTAGCACGAGTGGTCAAACAGGGCGATCCGGCCATCGCTTGAAATCCAGAGCGGCCGTACCGAAGTCAAAAAAGGTGATTTCATATTACCCATTGACGACCATGTTTATCCGCCGCAGTTGATACCGCACGTGATGAACCCGATACCGGATGGTATGGAAGTGATCGCCCTGACCCAGTCCAGGTATGGCTCGGGTCAATACCAGATCATTGCGATCAATGCCGGTACGCAACAGGGTGTTGAAGTAGGTCATGTATTTTCCGCCTTCCGGCCCGGTAACAGGATACAGGACGAAGTGAAATATCCAACCGGCAGCTGGGCGGATGAGAAGACACTGAACGGTGACAAGGTCACCCTGCCGGATCAGTACAGTGCCCATATCCTGATATTCCGGGTATTTGATGAAGTCAGTTACGCGATGATTATGGATGGCACGCGCCCTGTACTGGAACGCGACATACTGAAAAACCCGGACGAGACAATTTAAACAATCCAGGAACTTGCCGGACAAGACCGAAGAGCCCCTGGCATAAGCAAAGGGGGCTGTCACGAAACAGCGTGACTGGTTAATTTTTCTGAATGCGCCCTCGCTCGGGGGCGCTTCACTTATCAAGCTGATCGAAGACTCTGGGCGGTGTGTCCGCAGTGGTTGCAGCCGGTACGCGTGATTTGAGCCGGCATGGATTGTCCGAAGCAGCGCTTGCCGCTATTTCCAATCCGGACGAGGCACAAATTGAATCCGACCTGCAATGGCTTTCCCGGCCAAATCACCACCTTTCTGCTGGGATGACGATGCTTACCCGGTCCTGTTGCGACGTATCAACAGCCCGCCGGCAGCATTGTTTATAGATGGCGACCCCGGTTGCCTGTGGCAGCCACAGATCGCGGTGATCGGCAGCCGCAACCCCACGGCCGGCGGTCTCGACCACGCCCGCGACTTTGCCGCTACGCTCGCGCGCCAGGGCATGACCATCACCAGCGGCCTGGCGAGCGGTATTGATACGGCCGCCCATCGGGCGGCACTGGATGCGGGCGCATTGACCATCGCGGTCAACGGCACCGGTCTGGACCAGGTTTACCCCAAAAGCAGCAGCGCGGTCGCCGAGCGTATTCGCGCGCAGGGCGCAATGATATCGGAGCTGCCATTGGGTACTCCACCCAGGCCACAGCATTTTCCATCACGTAACAGGATCATCTCAGGGTTGAGCCTGGCGGTCCTGGTCATCGAGGCCGGTCTGAATAGCGGCACGCTGATAACCGCGCGAAAAGCCGCGGAACAGGGCCGTGAAGTTTTCGCCCTGCCCGGCTCGCTGAACAATCCAATGGCAAAGGGTTGCCACCGCCTGATCCGGGAAGGCGCGAGACTGGTGGAAACGACGGCTGACATCATGCAGGAACTGGGCCCGGTCGCTGCAGAACTGCAAATGGAAATCAGCCAAAGGCTCGACCTGCCGGATGCCGTTCCCGACAAGCCAGCCCGGCCTGCGGATAACCTGCTGGATGATTCAGATTACCGCGCGCTTTGGGAAGTGCTGGGTTTTGACCCCAAACCCGTGGATGTGATCATTGAACAGACGGGGCTCAGCGCCCGTGAAATTTCTTCCATGTTGCTGATAATGGAGCTCAAGGGCATGGTCAAAAAGCATGGCAACGGGCGTTATTTGCGTGCCTGAAAAATCTTGAGGTGGTACAAACCGCCCTGGGGGGCTCCCAAACGATGAAATCCAGCGTCAAATCGGCCCTGGGGTCAGGACCGGGTGTTCAGCTGCTGCGCTCCCGGACTTGAACTATCGCCATGGAGGCCCAACCTGCGTGACTGGTAATTTGGCTGATTTTTCCTTATTTGGTCGATTTTCGGACAGGTCTTTGCGCAAAAGTGCATTGACGCTGCGGCCAGTCTCAGCCATGCTGTGGGTCGGGAGCGGAGAGAAATCAGGCTGGTTAATGCTATATCAAGCTACCGGTCAACAGTAGGAGAGGCCTGAAAAATGAAAGAAAACGTACTCGACGTGTTGATGTTTCTGTTTGAAAACTATCTATACGACGAACCCGAAGAGGCCCCGGACCGGGACTCTTTGGAGGAGAATCTCCATCAGGCGGGGTTTACCAATGGCGAAATCGACAAGGCCTTTGTGTGGCTGGACGGTCTTGCAGAGCAGCGCCACCAACCGGATTTGTTCCAGGATAACCACCGGCCCGTCCGCGTTTATGTCGAATCTGAAATTGCGCGCCTGGATACCGAGTGCCGGGATTTCATCATGTATCTCGAAAATATCGGCATCATTGATGCCCAGCGCCGGGAACTGGTTCTCGATCGCGTGCTAGCGCTTGAAACCGATGAAATTACCCTTGAAGATATGAAGTGGGTGGTACTGATGGTGTTGTTCAATCAACCCGGCCAGGAAGCGAATTTCGCCTGGATGGAAGATTTGATGTTTGACACCGAGCAGGAATATCGGCACTAATAATATAGGGGTGTCGATCACAGCATAGTGGTCGATTTCTATTGTAAAGCTAAATGCACAGGAGATATTTACCGTCTGCGGAGGTTTCTGCCTTGCATGCAGGTGGTTTTTGTTTGAGTTTGATTAATGGCTAAAAACCTACTTATTGTTGAATCGCCCGCCAAGGCGAAAACCATCAACAGGTACCTCGGTAGTGATTTCGAGGTACTTGCTTCCTATGGTCACGTGCGCGACTTGCCGTCGAAAGATGGTGCTGTCGATACCGAAAACGATTTCAGCATGAAATACGAGCTCAGCGAGGGCAGCAAGAAGCACGTCGATGCCATCGTCAAGGCAACCCGCAAGGCCGATGCCGTCTACCTCGCAACTGACCTTGATCGCGAGGGCGAAGCCATATCCTGGCATATCTACGAGATTCTCAAGGAGAAAAAACTGACCGGTAAAATTCCCTTCTACCGGGTCGAATTTTCAGAAATAACCAAGCATGCCATCTTAAAGGCAGTTGCCAACCCGCGCGAACTTTCCATGGATCTCGTCAACGCCCAACAGGCCAGGCGCGCACTGGATCACCTGGTCGGCTTTACCCTGTCGCCATTGCTGTGGAAGAAAATCAAACCCGGCCTGTCAGCAGGCAGGGTGCAGAGCCCGGCCCTGCGCATGATCGTGGAACGGGAACGTGAAATCGAGGCTTTTGTCGCCCAGGAATACTGGACCATCGAAGCCGACATGCAGAAATCCGGACATCCGTTTACCGCCAACCTGGTGCGTCTGGACGGTAAAAAATACCACCAGTTCGATATCCAGGATACAAAACGTGCCACCGCGGTACGGGACCAGTTGATTGCCGATGCCAACGGCCGCCTGACAGCAGACAGGATCAAGCGCAAGGAACGTAAACGCAAACCTGCGCCACCCTTCATCACCTCGACCTTGCAGCAGGATGCTTCCCGGAAACTGAGGTTTTCAGCGCAAAAAACCATGCGCGTAGCCCAGACCTTGTATGAAGGTGTCGAGATCAAAGGCAATACTGAAGGTCTGATCACTTACATGCGTACCGATTCGGTCATGCTGTCCAACGATGCGGTTGCAGATATCCGCCGGCAAATCGCAAGCCAGTTCGGTAACGACTACGTACCGGAAACCCCGAACTTTTATAAGAACAAATCAAAAAATGCACAGGAGGCTCACGAAGCGATCCGGCCGACCTCCGCGAGCCTGTTACCCGCGAAGATAAAATCCAGCTTGACCGCGGACCAGTACCGCCTGTACGAGTTGATATGGAACCGGACCCTGGCCTGCCAGATGGCGCCGGCAAGACTGGATACCGTTGCCGTTGAATTTGACTGCGGGAAAACCGCCACTTTCCGTGCAAATGGTTCGGTTGTCACCTTCCCGGGGTTCCTGGCGGTTTACGAGGTTCCAAAACCCGCAAATGAAGTCAAGGTGGAAGTCACCCTGCCGGATATCCAGGAAGGGGATATCCTCGACCTTGATGCGATACGCGCCGAACAGCATTTCACCGAGCCGCCGCCAAGATACTCGGAAGCCAGCCTGGTCAAGGCCATGGAAGAGTACGGTATCGGCCGGCCTTCGACCTATGCCAGCATCATGTCAACGCTGGTCAGGCGGCATTACGTTTTACTCGAAACAAGGCGCTTTTCACCCGACGGATACCGGCCGGGTGGTCGAACGGTTCCTGGAGAGTCATTTCAGCGAATACGTCGATTACGAGTTCACCGCCCGCCTGGAAGACGAGCTGGACGAGGTCGCACGCGGTGAACTGGACTGGGTGCCCTTGTTACAGTCATTCTGGAAACCTTTCAAGGATCGCGTGACCAGGAAAATTGATTCGGTCAGCCGTGACGAAGCAAAAGGGGACCGTGTTCTTGGCATAGATCCGAAATCCGGCAAACCGTTATCCGTTCGTCTTGGCCGTTTTGGCCCGCATGCCCAGATCGGCACCCGGGATGATGACGACAAGCCCGTCTTTGCGGGTCTGAGACCGGGGCAAAGCCTGGAAACCATTACTCTCGAGGAAGCGCTTGAACTGTTCAAGCTGCCACGTGAGCTGGGCGAAACGCCTGAAGGCGAAAAGGTCGTGGCAGCGGTCGGCCGTTTTGGACCATATATCCGTTATCACAACAGTTTTGTCTCATTGAAGGACATTGACCCTCACGAGGTCACACTGGAGCAGGCTTTAATACTGATCGCGGAGAAAAAGGAATTCGAGGCCAACCGCTGCATTCAGACGTTTGAAGGCAGTGAGATCCAGGTCTTGCGCGGCCGTTACGGACCTTACATCACTGACGGCCACAAGAATGCACGTATGCCGAAGGACCGCGAACCCGAGTCCCTGACGCTGGCCGAATGCGAGGCATTGATCGCAGCGGCGCCCGATCGCAAGCGTGGCAAGAAAAAGGTCGCGAAGAAAAAGGCCGTAAGCAAGAAGACGTCAGCAAAAAAGAAGACGAGCAAGAAAAAAACGGCCAAAAAGAAAACCGCCAAAAAGAAAGCGGCAAAGAAAAAGACCGCAAAGAAATGAATGACGGTGGCACTACCATCAGCTGAACCATGATCATCCCTTCACTGCTCGATACCGCCGCTGCGGTTGAACAACTGCACGCAGGCCACGTCATCGCCTATCCCACCGAAGCCGTTTATGGGCTCGGCTGTGATCCACGCAACGAATCTGCCGTGCGCAAGTTGCTGGCGCTCAAAGGCCGCCACGAGTCGGCCGGTCTTGTTTTGATTGCAAGCGGGTTCGGACAACTCAAGGGGTGGATTGCAGATGCAGACCAGGCACTGGTGGATAAAGCCATGCAAACCTGGCCCGGACCGGTCACCTGGTTGTTTCCACGCGCTGCAGGTGTACCGGATTACGTGGCCGGCAACCACGGCACGGTTGCGGTACGTATCACCGCGCATGGGCCGAGCCGGGATCTGTGCACTGCCTTTGGGTCTGCGCTGATATCGACCAGCGCCAACCCCACGACCTCCCTGCCCGCCCGGAGCGCTGCGGAAGTCCAGAATTTTTTTCCTTCCGGACTGGCGGGCATACTCGCAGGTAGCCTGGGTGATGGTCAGAAACCCAGCGAAATTCGTGATCTTTTAAGCGGTAAAATCATCAGGCAGGGCTAGCGATCAGTCTGGCTGATTGAAAACACCCCCTAAGCTGGAGAAGACCCAGGTATGGATTCATCAAGTTCAATTGAGCGTGTCAAAACCTATTTGCTTGGGTTGCAGGACAGTATCTGCGACGGACTGGAAGCCGCGGACGGCGCTGGACGCTTCGCAGAGGACCGGTGGAACCGTAAAGCCGGCGGCGGCGGACGCACGCGGGTTTTGGAGCAAGGCGGGGTATTTGAACAGGCGGGTGTCAATTTCTCGCATGTTTTCGGCAACCGCTTGCCACCTTCGGCAACCGCGGCAAGACCGGAGCTGGAAGGCCGGGATTTCCAGGCGCTGGGTATTTCACTGGTCATCCATCCACGCAATCCCTCATGTCCCGACCAGCCACGCCAACGTACGCTTTTTTATCGCCAATAAACCCGGCGCGGAAAATGCTGCAGCCCCGGGCGAAGAGGATGGACCGGTCTGGTGGTTTGGCGGAGGTTACGACCTGACGCCTTATTATCCGGACATCGAAGATATCATCCACTGGCATCAAACGGTCAGGGAAACCTGTGAGCCGTTCGGCGATGATGTTTACCCACGCTACAAAAAGTGGTGCGATGAGTATTTCTATCTGAAACATCGCCAGGAAACCCGCGGGGTCGGCGGACTGTTTTTCGATGACCTGAATGAATGGGGATTTGAACGTTGTTTTGAATTCATGCAGGCCATTGGAAACAGCTATCTGCCCGCTTATCTGCCGATCGTTGAACATCGCAAGAATACGCCATACGGTGAGCGTGAACGGGCGTTCCAGCTCTACCGGCGCGGCCGTTATGTCGAATTCAACCTGGTCTATGACCGCGGTACGCTATTTGGCCTGCAGTCCGGCGGACGTACCGAATCGATACTCATGTCACTGCCGCCGGTGGTTAACTGGCGCTACAACTATCAACCTGAGAAGGGGACCACGGAGGCGGGATTGGCGGATTATCTGATACCGCGGGACTGGTTGGGGTTGGGGGATGGGGTGGTTTAGAGTGGTTACGTGAAACACCGTGCTATCTTTAGAGGCACCGCTCCTCGGCAACTGCTCCTGCGTCGCCTGAAGGCGCCTACTCTTGGTGCTCTACCTCCTGCATCCTGCAGTCGCGCGCATCCCTGCGCCCGCGGTGTACCGTTCATCCTGAACATGATCCTGAACATAATCCTGAACATAATCCTGAACATAAAAAAACCCCGCCGGTTGCACGGCGGGGTCAAAAACGGTCTCGGCTTGGGGGAAGTAACCGATACCCTGGTCCGCTAAGGGGTGCGAACCTGACTGTTAGTGAACAGTCACTAACTATGACCTGACTACATTTCTATGGTTCCATCATTTGAGTGAAATTTTTCCTAATTTTTTCATTAACAATGACCGCCTCAATGTGCGGTATCCCAATCTGCTCCAAAACCGGCATCCACGACCAGTGGAACATCCAGTTCTGCCGCCGCTGACATGTGCTTTATCACCGCGTCACGCACCGTCTCGAGTTGTTTCTCTCCACTTCCAGCACCAGTTCATCGTGTACCTGCATGACCAGTCTTGCGCCCGGTTTCTCCGTCTGCAGCCAGTCATCCACCCTGATCATGGCGATCTTGATGATGTCGGCCGCCGTACCCTGCATCGGTGCATTGATGGCCGCACGTTCTGCACCCTGGCGGCGCATCATGTTGCTGGCGTTGATTTCGGGCAGATACAACCTGCGTCCGAACAGGGTTTCGACATAGCCCTGTTCGCGCGCCTGTTCGCGGGTTTTCTCCATGAAGGTGCTGTACACCCGGGTAGCGGGCAAAATAGGTATCCATGTATTCCTGCGCTTCGGGACGGCTGATATCCAGCTGCCGTCCGAGACCAAACGCTGACATGCCGTACATCAGACCGAAAGTTGATCGCCTTGGCCGCGCGGCGCTGATCGCTGGTCACCTTTTCATAGTCCCCGCCAAACACCTCGCCCGCCGTTGCCCGGTGGACATCGACACCATCGTGAAACGCCTTCAGCAGTCCCTTGTCAGCGGAAAGGTGCGCCATGATACGCAATTCGATCTGTGAGTAATCGGCCGCCAGTATCAGGCTGCCCGGCGGGGCGATGAATGCCGTGCGGATTTTGCGTCCCTGCGGTGTGCGTATGGGAATGTTTTGCAGGTTGGGATTGGAGGAGGACAGCCTGCCGGTCGCCGCCACCGCCTGGTGATAGGAGGTGTGCACCCGGCCGGTGCGCGGGTTGATCTGCTCCGGCAATTTGTCCGTGTAGGTCGATTTGAGCTTGGAAATCGACCGGTTTTCGAGGATCAGTTTCGGCAATTCGTATTTTTCGGCCAGTTCCTTCAGCACATCCTCGGCCGTCGAGGGCTGACCTTTGGGTGTTTTGCGGATGACCGGCAATTCCAGCTTCTCAAACAGAATTTGTTGCAATTGCATGGGGGAATCCAGGTTGAATGGCTGGCCGGCGGCCTCATGTGCCTGCTGCCTCCAGTTCCATGCATGCGTCTGGCCAGTTCACTACTTTGTTGCCGCAGCATTTTGCCGTCAATCAGGACACCGGCCTGCTCCATTCTCGCCAGCACCGGTATCAATGGTATTTCGATCTCGAGCAGCACCCTGGCCAGCGCGGCATCGGCCTGCAGTTTCGGCCAAAGGTGCTGGTGCAAACGCAGGGTGATATCGGCATCTTCAGCCGCGTAGTGACCGGCATCTTCGATGGATACCTGGCTGAACGAAATCTGTTTGGCCCCCTTGCCGGCGATATCTTCGTAGTGGGTGGTCTTGTAGCCCAGATATTTGAGCGCCAGCGAATCCATATCATGGCGGCTGCCGGTACTGTTGAGAACATAGGATTCGAGCATCGTGTCATAGGCGACCCCCTGTACCGCCAGGTCATAGCGCGACAGGACATTCATATCGTACTTGATATGCTGACCCACCTTTTTCGGTGAATCGCCCTCCAGCAGCGGTCTGAGAGCCTCCAGCACGGTGTCGCGATCGAGTTGTGCGGGTGCACCCGGGTAATCATGCCCGACCGGGATATAAATGGCTTCAAATTCATCGATGGCAAAACTCAAGCCCACCAGTTCGGCCTGCATCGGGTCCAGGCTGGTGGTTTCGGTATCAAATGCAATCAGTCCGGCCTGTTCCAGTTTCTCAAGCCACTTTTTGAAAACCGCCATATCCAGAACCGTGGTGTAATCCGGTTCCGTCTCTGATTCCTTCGGACCGTTGACCGTGTCCAGTTCCCGCAGCCAGCTGTTGAACTCGTTGTGCTGCAGAAATTCACGCAGGGCCGGCTTCGTCAACGGCTCCGCGTTTGAGTTGCTTGAAATCCAGGTCCAGATCAAGGTCCAGGCGGATGGTCGCCAGATCCCGCGAAAGCGGCAGGGTTTCCAGCGCCTCACGCAGATACTCACCAATTTTTCCTTTCATATCCGCGAGCATTGGCCATCACACCTTCCAGGTCCTGCCAGTCACTCAGCCACTTGGCGGCGGTTTTGGGACCGCACTTTTCCACCCCGGGGATGTTGTCTGCCTTGTCACCGGTCAGGGCCAGGAAATCCACGATCTGCGCGGGGGTCACACCGAATTTTTCCACCACGCCATCGGCATCCATGTGCGTATCGGTCATCGTATTGACCAGTGATACGTGGTCATTGACCAGCTGCGCCATGTCCTTGTCACCGGTGGAAATCACGCAATCCATGTTTCTTCGCGGCGGCCCGTGCAGCCAGCGTGCCGATAACGTCGTCGGCCTCGACACCCGGGACCTGGATCAGCGGAAGGCCCAAAAGCCGCACGATTTCATGGATCGGTTCCACCTGCTGACTGAGTTCTTGTGGCATCGGCGGCCGGTTGGCCTTGTACTGATCGTACATCTCGTGACGGAACGTCGGACCCTTGGCATCGAAAACCACCGCGATATTTTCCGGCTCGGCTTCGTTCAGCAGGCGACGCAACATATTCGCAACCCCGAGCAGCGCACCCGTGGGCTCACCAGCGGAATTGGTCAGGTTGGGTAAAGCGTGGAAGGCCCGGTAGATATAGGATGAACCATCGACCAGGTAGAGAATATTTTTAGCGTTCATGCAACAATACTTCCGGATTCAGTGTTTAGGGTCTGCTATGCTGAGAGTATATAAGAACGGGTTTACAAACATGATTTATTTGCCGTTGTGGGAGCAAAAGCAATGAAGTTCAAATGGATAACCTTATTGACGTCGGGCGTGCTGATCTGCGGATTGGCCGTGGCGCAACAGGAGGCCGAACAAAGCACGGACCCTGCCGCACCACCGCCCATCCCACCGATTCCACCCAAGGTAAAGGGCGAGGAAATCGAACCCAGTGTCGTGATCACCGAGCATGAGGGTGAAAGGGTCGAGGAGTACATGCAGAACGGCCGTGTCTACATGGTGAAAATCACCCCCGTGAAGGGACCGGCCTACTATTACCTGGACGAGGATGGCGACGGTGAACTGGAACTGCGTGAATCCGACCGCAAGCTGAATCCGGTCCAGCCGGTCTACTGGAAATTGAAAGAGTGGTAGAAACACCCGCGGCCACCGCCCCGGCGAATCTTTCCGCCTTGCGCAATTTCATTGCGATGTGTGGCAAGGTCGTCTCCTGGTTGACCCTTCTGATGGTGCTGCTGACTTTCATCATCGTAATACTGCGTTATGGCTTTAACCTGGGCTGGATCTGGCTGCAGGAATCTTTGACCTACCTGCACGTGGTCGTCTTCACCGTCGTCGCAGCCTGGACACTGCAACAGGACGGTCATGTGAGGGTGGATATTTTCTATGCCGGCATGGCGGAAAAAAACCGCGCCCGGGTCGACCTGCTGGGAAGCCTGCTGTTCCTGGTGCCCCTGTGCATTTTTATCCTGGTGATTTCCTGGCCCTATGTCACCTATTCCTGGAAATTGCTGGAATCATCAAGGGAAGCGGGCGGTTTACCGCTGGTATTTCTGCTCAAATCACTGATCATGGTGATGCCCGCTCTGTTGCTCTTACAGGCCTTTATCAATATTTCCGACGCGTGGAAAACCCTGCGAGAGCCAAATCCTGCGAGCTGATTTCGCGTCAGATCCAAGCTTCCCCTTTTCAGGTAAGGCCCTTCGCTGGGTTACTCTGCGCTTAATTATGGGCTTGACACGTTACCTGTGTGGGCGCCGAAGCCATGCAGCAACCTTCTTCAGGACTATTTTGCCGGTTTCTATTGATCGGTGGGGAAGCCAAGGGGGTGTGGTGTCTTGTTTCAGGACACGCTGTGAATACGTCCCTGTACGCTCGGACTCGGCTTCCTGCCTCGTACGGTCCATGAAACAAGACACCACACCCCCTCGGCTTTGTGCGAAATCAGGAGTTAATGGTTTCTGACAGATTTGCGCGGCGTATGCGAGACGCTGGGGCGGGTAGTTGTTACCAGGACCGTACGAGGCAGGAAGCCGAGTATCGAGGCCCCAGGGAAGGCTTGCGCCGAGTCCTGGTAACAACTACCCGCCCCAGCGGCCCCACCACCATTGTAGCGAGAAAACACGTCACCCTTAGGATTCTGATGCGTTGCTACTTCTTTTCCTTGAGCCTGTTTGCAAGATCCGCAAACGGGTTATGGGTGGCAGCTTTTTCCTTTTGCCCCGGGGCCATGTCGCCGTAGACGGCATCGATCAGGCGGGAATGTTCATTATCATGGCAATAAACGCATAGCAACTCCCAGTTGCTGCCATCCTGTGGGTTATTGTCATGGTTGTGGTCACGGTGGTGGACCGTTAATTCCTGCAGGTTTTCGCGGCTGAATTCACGCGCGCAGCGACCACAAATCCAGGGGTACATGCCGAGCGCTTTTGCCCGGTAGCCTTTCTCGCGGTCAACGGAGGCGCGCCGGGCCTCGGCGACGATTCGATCCAGTTTATCCGGTGATTTTTCCTTTGTCATAATGACCTGCTATCAGCCGTAATCCCGTCTGAGGGTCTCGATAACAGTGCTGGTCTCGGGCTGTTTAGCCCGTCCAGATGGCGAAACTTTTTGCCGCCTGTTCCACCAGCATACCCAAACCATCGATATAAGGCAGACCGATATCCTCACAATGATTTTTCAAAGGCAGGCTGGCCTTGAAGTAATTCAGGTCATAGCAGATGCCGTCTGATTTGATGTTTGCTACCGTCAGCGGCGGCGACTCACCCTGGTGGCCGAGCGAGGTTGCGTTGAGCGCGAGGTCAAAAATACCCTGCCGGTGTAACTCGGCCCAGCTTGTTACGGTGACATTGCCGAAACAGCGAAACCGTTCCGACAGGTTCCGGGCACGCTCCAGATTGCGGTTGACGATCATGACTTCATGTGGCCACTTGGCCAGCAAGTGACCGAGAATACCTGCAGTGGCGCCGCCGGCCCCAAGGATCAGTATGCGCCGGTCAAGCAGTTCGACCGCATGGTTTTCGACCAGGTCTGTTACCAGGCCCGCACCGTCTGTCGTGTGCGCGAACCAGCCGGATGCCGGTTGGTAGATGAGGGTATTGGCCGCTTGTGCGAGGCTGACCTCTTCCGATGCCTGCCTGGCCAATCGCCAGGCCTCCTGTTTGAGCGGCAGGGTGATATTGCATCCGGTCCCGCCCGCCAGGCGGAAGTTTTCCAGCGCCCCGGGAAACTCCCCGGCGTCGGTGTCTATAAGTTGATAATCGATATCCAGGCCAAACTGGTCGGCAAAAGATTGATGAATGACCGGCGAAAGCGATTTTCCGACCGGTCGCCCGAACAACGCCAGTCTGATCAGTTCTTTTCCCTGAGCCACGCTGCCGCCTGTAACGCAAAATACGTCAGTATGCCGTCGGCGCCGGCCCGTTTGATGCCGGTCAGGGCCTCCATCACGACGGCTCTTTCATCCAGCCAGCCATTGATGGATGCGGCTTTCAACATCGCGTACTCGCCGGATACCTGGTAAACATAGGTCGGAACGCCGAATGTTTCCTTCACGCGCCGCACGATGTCGAGGTACGGCATGCCCGGTTTGACCATGACCATATCGGCGCCCTCTTCCAGATCCAGCGCCACTTCCGATATCGCCTCGTTGCTATTGGCCGGATCCATCTGGTAAGTGTATTTGTTGCCGCCGCCAAGTGCGCCTGCAGATCCCACTGCATCCCTGAAAGGACCATAGAAAGAAGAGGCATATTTGGCTGAATAGGCCAGGATACGGGTATTGATATAACCTTCGTCTTCGAGGGCTTCGCGGATTTCGCCGATGCGTCCGTCCATCATGTCCGAAGGCGCGACGATGTCGGCACCGGCCTCGGCATGTGAAACCGCCTGTTTGACCAGGGCTGCGACGGTTTCATCATTGACGATGTAGCCGTGCTCATTCATCAGACCGTCCTGTCCATGACTGGTAAACGGATCGAGCGCCACATCCGTCATGACACCGAGTTGCGGATAGGCCTTTTTCAACGCCCGCACCGCCCGTTGCGCCAGACCCTCGGGGTTCCAGGCTTCGCAGGCGTCGTCGGTTTTTGCCTCCGGCGGCGTCACCGGGAACAGGGCGATGGCGGGCACACCCAGCCGCACACACTCTCCGGCCTGCACAAGCAAACGGTCAATGCTCATACGTTCGACACCCGGCATGGACGCCACCTTTTCGGTACGGTCTTCGCCTTCAATAACAAATACCGGCCAGATAAAGTCGTCCGGTGTTAAAACGGTTTCACGCATCAAGCGGCGGGAAAAATCATCTGCGCGCATACGGCGCATACGGGTAAATGGAAAACTCATGATATTGGTCCTGTGTTTTATTCAAGAATTCAAGTGGTGAATTTTAACTCTCTTTGTCTGCATACTCATACCAATCGCTCAGTTTATCCACCAGTTCATCGAGCCCGGTTTTTTCAGTCGCGGAAAATACCTGCGCACTGGCTATCGCAGGCAGGTCGCGTCGTAACTTGAGTAATGCCGATTGCGCCGGTCCACGTTTGAGCTTGTCCGCCTTGGTCAGCAGAATGTGACAGGGCGTACCCGCCGCCTCGCACCAGGCCAGCATTTGCTGGTCAAACTCCTTCATCGGATGACGGATGTCCATGACCAGCACGACACCGCGCAAACATTTGCGTGTTTGAAAATAACGCGCCATGACCTTGCGCCAGTGCTCCTTGAGCTTAAGTGGAACCTTGGCGAATCCATAACCCGGCAAGTCGGCAATGCGCCGATTTTCGTCCAGTTCGAAAATAACGATCTGCTGTGTGCGACCTGGTGTCTTGCTGGTACGCGCCAATGACTTTTGATCCGTCAGCGTATTGATTGCACTTGATTTTCCGGCATTTGACCTGCCTGCAATTGCAACTTCGATGCCCTCATCCGCGGGCAATTGTTTCAGTTCATGAGCGTTGAGAACATAGCTGGCGATGCGGAAAGGATTTACTTTTTTCATTGTCTGTTTCTCATGTTTTTATATCTTATCGCTGGAACGACAGGGACTAAAAATGGATAATAAGCGCCCATTTCGATCATTGTACGCAAACATTCCTGGAGAGTACGAAATGAAGCAATTATTGCAATTCGCTATTGGCCTGTCGCTGCTGGTATCTTTACCGGCGCTGGCGACGGGTGATGCGGATGCCGGGCAGACCAAAGCAGCAGTATGCGCAGCCTGTCACGGCGTAGACGGCAACAGCGTTGTTCCGAACTGGCCAAAAATGGCCGGCCAGAACGCCGCCTATTTGCAGCGCCAGCTCGGCTTGATCAAGGGCGGGCAGCGGACAGTCCCGGAAATGGCCGGAATTGTCATCAGCCTGACCGATCAGGATATGGCTGATATAGCGGCTTATTTTTCCACTCAGACCATCAGCGCCGGCTTGACCGATGAAGCCCTGCGCGCCAGCGGTGAACTGCTATACAGGAGTGGCAACGCCGAGACTGATACACCGGCCTGCATGTCCTGTCACGGACCCGCAGGTGAAGGCAATCCGCTTTCCGGTTATCCTCACCTTGCCGGACAGCATAGCGTCTATACTGCGAAAATGCTGACCGGCTTCCGCGCAGGTACGACCTGGGGTGATGACGATTCCAACAGCAAGGTCATGACCGATGTGGCAAGCCGGCTGACGGATGCGGAAATCACGGCGGTGGCCAGTTATATCCAGGGCTTGCACAGGGTGAAAGATTAGACCCGGATCAACGGGCGGAACAATGGACCCCGGATGGGGTCTCTAAACCACAAGTTTAATACGTGGAGATGGTTAAAATGATTCAAAAAATATTACTTGCGTTGAGCTTGCTTCTTGGCGCCCAGCTTGCGATGGCACAGGACGAGCCATACAAGGAAGGCGTACATTATTTCAAAATAAGCCAGCCGCCGCCTGCAAACAATTCCGGCAAGGTGGAAGTCACCGAACTCTTCAGCTACCTCTGTTCCCATTGCAATACCTTTGATCCCTACATGGAAAACTGGGTCAAGAACAAACCCGACAACGTCATATTTGATCGTATCGGGGTTGGGTTTGGCCGCAAGGCCTGGGAGATGATGGCCCGTGCTTATATCACTGCGGAGATGTTGGGTATTGCTGACAAGAGCCACGTCGCCATGATGGACGCCATCTGGAAACAGGGAAGGCAATTTCACACTGTTGAAGAACTGGCGGATTTTTATTCCGGTTTCGGCGTTGATAAAGCGGCTTTCATCGCCAATTACCAATCGTTTGCCGCGGACAGTCAACTACGTAAAAGCCAGCACGATGTACAGCTTTTCGGCATTACCGGCACACCCAGCCTGGTCGTTGATCGTAAGTACAGGGTCGCGGGCAATAAGGACGTCAAGGATTTTGACGATATGCTGAAAGTAGTGGACTTCCTGGTTGCAAAGGAATCTGCCGCGCAATAGGTTTTTGCCCATATTTACACTAGCGTTATCCGGTTCCCGCTACGGCGGGAACCTTTTTATTCAACGTCCCCTTTTCGTAATCCGGCTCCTGTCCGACAAGCGGGTCTACACGACGCTGCCGAAAGACATCTTTACAGTTGACTCGTCCGCCCATTAGGGTATTCTGTTGTTTCCTTACCACATCATGTTTGCAATTATGTCTCTTGCCCAAGTTCTGGTCGTTGATGACGAGCCTGACATTCGCCAGCTCGTTCAGGAAATCCTTGAAGATGAGGGTTATTCCGTACAGGTCGCGAAAGATGGAGAAAGTGCCCGTCTGATCTATGCAAAGCAGAAACCCGACCTGGTTCTGCTGGATATCTGGATGCCGGATATCGATGGTATTTCACTCCTCAAGGAGTGGTCTTCCGCCGGCAGCCTTGAATCCCAGGTGGTGATCATGTCAGGTCACGGCACGCTCGAAACTGCCGTTGAAGCTACCCGTTTGGGTGCTTTCGACTTTGTCCAAAAACCACTGTCACTGGCCAAGTTACTGGCAACAGTCCGCAAAGCGCTGGACTCGCGACCTCACGCCAGGGCGCCGGAGTTATCCGGACACCAGGCGCCGGTCCTGGAGCCGCTCGGCAACAGCCCGGTCATGCAACTGTTGCGTAACAGTGCAAAACAGGCCGCAAACAATGCGTCACCCGTCATGATCACCGGGGAGAGCGGAAGCGGCCGGGAAACACTGGCCCGATACATCCACCACCTGTCATCCTCCGGCGGTGAAATGGTGACATTGGACCACAGCCAGGCAAGTGGTGAAAACGTCTGCAACTACCTTTTTGGCTCTGAATTGAACGGCCGGACGGTCGAGGGGCTTGCTGGATAAGGCCGTCGGCGGGGTACTGTTCATACCGAAATTGCAGAGATTGCCGCCTGAGCACCCTCGAATTGCTTAGCAACGCAATTGAAGTCAAAAGGCTACACAGCCGAGGGCGGCACCGGTCTTAAACCATTGGCGTTGTCGTATCATTTGCAGTGCCGCGGAAAACCTGGAACAACTGGTCAAGGAAAAGCGCCTGCCCGGCCCCCTTGTACTTCCACCTCAATGTCCTGCCGTTGAAAGTCCCGCCCTGCGTGAGCGACCGGAAGATATTCCTGAATTCATCAGGTATTTTTCCGATTGGTTTCCCAACCATGAAAACCTGCCTTACCGTTCATTTTCGGTATCTATCCAGAACCGGATGCGCAACCACAGCTGGCCGGGCAATGTGCGTGAATTACGCAACCTGATCCAGCGGCTGTTGGTGCTTGGCCGGTGAGGGCGAAGTTTCGATGCAGGAAGTGGAGGAGGCTCTGAGCCAGAGTGCCGCCAGCATGGACGCAGAGACCGGCGGTCATGAAGTTCTGTATGACGATGGCCTGTTTGACCTGCCGCTGCGCGAGGCGCGTGAACAATTTGAACGTGATTACCTGACCTACCAGTTAAAAAAGGCCGGTGGCAGCGTCGGCAAACTGTCCGACTCGGTAGGGATGGAAAGAACACATCTGTATCGCAAACTCCGATCACTTGGTATTGATCCAAAATTGGTAAACAACTCATGAAAATAGTTATTCTCGGTGCCGGACAGGTTGGCTCCACGGTGGCAAGCGCACTGGTGCATGAAGACAATGACATCACCATCGTTGACATCGACGAGCGGCGGCTCAAGGAACTCCAGGATCAACTGGATATACGCAGTGTGCTGGGACACGCTTCCCATCCGAAAGTGATGGAACGGGCCGGTATCGAGGATGCAGACCTGGTCATCGCGTTGACCAGTTCAGACGAAGTCAACATGGTCGCCTGTCAGATTGCCTATACGCTGTACAACGTTCCAACCCGCATCGCACGCGTACGCGCAGCCGCGTACACAAGTCGAACGCGAACTATTTCACCGGGAACATTCACCCGTCGATGTCCTGATCAGCCCCGAGTTGTTGCTGACACAATACATTTCCGCCCTGATCGAATACCCGGGAACCCTGCAGGTCATGGATTTCGCAAACGGAAAGGCACAACTTGTGGCCACCCAGGCGGAAGCCGGCGGCTTGCTGATCGGACAAAAGCTTTACACGCTGGCCCAACATATGCCGGGCCGGTCAGAAGCGCGCCTTGCGGCCATTTACCGCCGTGGAAAATTGATCCTGCCGGAAGGCAGTACCGTCATCGAGGAAAACGATATCGTCTTTTTCCTCGCCGCAACACGTGACATACCAGCGGTGATGAAGGAACTCAGACCTATCGACCGCCCCATCAGGCGCGTTATCCTGGCAGGTGGCGGTAATATCGGAAAAAACCTGGCGCAGCACCTGGAGCGTGACCATCACGTAAAAATCATTGAACGCGACCCGGCCAGGGCCGAGGCGATTGCCGAAGAATTGTCCAAGACCATCGTGTTGGTCGGGGACTGCACCGACGCAGGTCTGTTGCGGGAAGAATCCGTCGAGAGCACCGATGTTTACTGCGTACTGACCAATGATGACGAGGCCAATATCCTGTCCGCATTGCAGGCCAAGCGCATGGGGGCGAAGAAGGTAATTGCCATCATCAACCGGCCATCCTATGTCGACCTGATGGAATCCGGCACGATCGATATCGCCGTTTCACCCCAACAGATCACCATTGGCTCACTGCTCGCCCACATTCGCCGCGGCAGTATCGTGCGTGTGCATTCGCTCAGGGGTGGTGCCGCAGAGGCGATCGAAGCGATTGCACTGGGTGACCGGCGCAGTTCGAAGGTCGTCGGCCGCTCCCTGGAAGAACTGGGCCTGCCCGAAGGCACCACCATCGTCGGCATCGTCAGGGGTGAGGACGTCATAATCGCCCACCATGATACCGTGATAGAGGAGCACGACCACGTGCTGCTTTTCGTACCTGACAAGAAACAAATCCATGCGGTGGAGCGGCTATTCCAGGTGAGCGCCACCTTTATATGAAGCACGGCGAACGGCGACCGTCCAACGAATTCTTGGGTTTCTGATCGCCGCCGCCAGCCTGATGATGCTGCCACCGGCATTTGTTTCCTGGTGGTACAACGATGGTACGGTCGGTCTGTTCCTGCTCAGCGCGATCATCCTGTTTCTCGCCGGAATGGCAATATTATCTGCCGGTCCGCCATGTCCACGAAGAGTTACGTCTGCGTGACGGATTCCTGGTGGTGACGGCATGCTGGCTTTCGCTTGTGCTGGCCGGGGCGTTGCCGTTTCTGCTATTGCCGCACCCGGAAATTTCTTACGTCGACGCCGTGTTTGAATCCATGTCAGGCCTGACCACAACCGGCGCCACGATCCTGACAAATCTCGACACCCTGCCGCGTGGAATACTCTATTACCGTCAGCAACTCCAATGGCTTGGCGGTCTTGGTATCGTGGTCCTGGCGGTGGCCATTCTGCCCATGCTCAGCATCGGTGGCATGCAACTGTACCGGGCTGAAACACCCGGGCCGCACAAGGACAGCAAACTGACTCCGCGTATCACCGAAACCGCCAAGGCGCTGTGGCTGATCTATCTGGGCATTACCCTGTTGTGCACGCTGGCCTACTGGCTGGGTGGAATGTCACTTTTCGACGCCGTCAGCCATGCGTTCAGCACGGTTGCGATTGGCGGTATGTCGACACATGATGCCGGTTTTACCTGGTTCGAAAGTCCGACCCTCGAACTCATCGCGATGTTTTTCATGGTCATCGCCGGCATCAATTTCGCCGTCCATTTCACCTCGTGGAAGCGCGCCAGTTCACAACCTTATTTCCAGGATCCGGAACTCAGGGTCTACGCGGGTCTGCTATTCGGCTTTGTGATCCTGACGACCATCGCCCTGTACCTGAATGGAACTTATGAAACATTTGCCGAATCCGCACGTTTCGCAAGTTTCCAGGTGATTTCGGTGATGACGACGACCGGCTTCCATTCCGCAAACTTCTCCTTCTGGCCCGGATTCATCCCGATCATGCTGATCTGTATTGCGTTCATAGGCGGTTGTGCCGGCAGCACCTGTGGTGGCATGAAAGTCATTCGCGTATTGCTTTTGTATCGCCAGGCAAGTCGCGAAATTGCCCGGCTCATTCACCCTCACGCCGTCATCCCGGTCAAGTTTGGCGGCAGAAAAGCATCCGCGAACGTGTTGGATGCGGTCTGGGGTTTCTTTTTTCTGTATGTCTCCAGCTTCGTGCTGATCACCATCGCACTTAACGGTGTGGGCGTTGACCCTGTGACCGCCTATGCAGCGGCAGCGGCCTGTATTACCAACCTGGGTCCCGGGCTTGGAGATGTCAGCTCCAACTATGCCAGTCTTGGACCTGCGGCCAAAATCATTTTGAGCTTTGCCATGCTGTTGGGACGCCTGGAAATTTTCACGCTGCTGGTTTTGTTTACACCCGCATTCTGGCGGGATTGACAATTGGTATTTCAATCAAATGAGATTCAAAACTACCGGGACGCATTGCACGTCCCGGTAGTGTCAGAGATTTTAAAATTAACGGCTCAAACCTACCATTCATTGCCGAAATCAAGTTCGTCGCCGTCATCAAGTTCGGAATACAGATCCTTCAGATCTTTTCTCCGCTCAATTTTACGCCGGGTGCTAAAACGATAATCGGATTCGTTTGGATCTTCCCAGTCAGCGCTGTAAAAATCCTTTGACAGATCGCTTGACGTTGCCCAGGTCATCGTCCAGTTCATCTTCGAAATCGTCGTAGTCATCAAAAGGATCCGAATCAATATCCGTGTTCTTCGGTCCGTGTTTACTCGCCATTTTTACATCTCCAATATGAGGTAAAAGGCCCTCAACTCGAATTAAAAAACCTTTTTATCTTGATGTCAAGATTATTGATGCGAAATAATCACGCGCATTTTTCCATGACGCCCCGGCGTAATAAACACGACTTGTGCGACAGGGTGCAGGGAGACCATGCAACCCTGCCACCATTTACTGCGCAGACAAACCGACTGCCATGCCAATATTTATAACGATCGGGGTTACAAAAATGATTTGGCTGTAACAGCAGAGTTTTTTACGGACCCTTTCGGGAGGAAATTTCCCCGCGAATATTTTTCGGTTTCAGAAAGCAAATACGCAAATCGATAAAACTCATCACATTCGATATTACCTTGATATGAAGATATTTAACGTGCTTGCTAAACAGGTTATAATTACCGCCATGATAAGAGACATAATTGACGATCTTCAAAACGAATGGAGCGTGCAGCGACCGGATCTCAATCCCGAACCCATGGGGGTGGTCTTGCGCATCCAGACACTGGCAAAGATCCTGGGGAACCAGACCGCAGCGACACTGCAGGAATTTGATTTGCAATGGTGGCAGTACGATGTCCTGTCGACGCTCAGACGCCAGGGCAAACCTTTTATCATGGCCGCCACTGAATTGGCCGCCTCCAACATGCTCACATCCGGCGCCATGACCAATCGGATTGACCGCCTGGAAGAAGTATAAACTGGTGCGCAGGATCAAGGACAACAATGACGGACGCCGGGTTTTGGTGCAACTGACCAACAAGGGTCTGAACCTGGTCGAGGAAGCGACCGAAGCGAGATTCGAGACTGCAATGTGTGCACTGGAAAGCCTGAGCGACCCGCAGAGAGAATCACTCAACAGTTTGTTACGCCTGGTTTTGACCGCCCAGACAAGCTGAAAACCACGAGACTTCGACCACCTGTTTAGCCGGGATCGACACTTATTTTAAGCCTGTGTGTAAAAAAACTGCGGGTCAGTTCCTGGCGGTTTTCCTGTGAAACCCCGATGCCAGGTGCAATTTCCGCATTATGGAACGTTTCTTGCTGTGATGTCCCTGCATACGCTTGAGGATACCATCCAGCATTTTCACCGCCTCAATAACGTGGTCACCCTTGTTCAGCATCACGGCTTCCGCTTCCTGAGCCATGGCGGCATCGGTAATTTCCGCTCTCGAAGCATGACCTCGTTTGGTCAGGCCCTCCAGTACCTGGGTGGCCCAAATCACGGGCACGTGCGCCGATTCGCATACCCACAGAATTTCCTCCTGTACCTCGGAAAGACGTTCAAAACCGCATTCCACGGCCAAATCACCACGCGCGATCATGACCCCGCAGCTGGGAAATTTCAGCGCCTCCAGCAGGATGGCGGGTAAATTGGCAAATCCCCGCTTGGTCTCGATCTTCATAATCGCGCCCATATCCTCGCGGCCAAGTTTGTGCAGGTGCTGGTACAGAGCGCGAACATCATCCGCTCCATTGGTGAAGGACAGGCCGACCATGTCGGCGTGACGGGCGGCGAATTCAAGATCCTGCAGGTCCTTGGTGCTCAGCGCGCCCAGCTTCAGCCTGGTATCGGGCAGATTTACACCCCTGTTACCCTCCAGCTTTTCCACCGGTTTCCGGGTATGGGTGATCCGTACCTGTAGTTGATCCGAACTGCGTTTTTCGATGATGCCGCCAATACGGCCATCGTCAAAAAATATCGGCTCACCCAGGCGCACATCACGATAGACCTCGGGGATTGCCAGGGTAACCTTGCCAGGGTTCAGCAACTCGCCATTGCTGTCGTGGAATGCCGGTTTGCCGGGTTCGACCTTGGCCGAGATGAACAATATATCGCCCGGGCGGATCAGGCAGACGCTATCCTCGGGCGCCATTCCCGTGATTTCGGTTTCCGCGGCGGGAATGCCCTTTTGCTCCGGTCTCATCAGGACGGTGCCGTTGGCCACGTATGCGGTCTTTTTGCACTCAGCCCAGCAACCGTCTTCACGCACCTCCTTGATACGCCAGCTTCTGTTCGACCCGCGAGCATCATGGAAGCCAATTTTCAGTCCCACTTTCAAGCCGTCCAACCACTCCGGATCGAGGGCAAAGGTCGCGTCCGCAGCCGGCATTTCGGAAAAAACCGTCTTGACCGGGGTCAACCAGATTCGCGCCGATCGCAGGAGTTTGCCGTCGGCCGCACGCAGCGGGCTGATCTTGAGGACGGCTGGATGGGTCTCCATCGGACCGAGCCGCAGTTTCGGGCCAGCAAGGTCCATGAGTATCCGGCAGGACCGGCCGGTGGACTGTTCGGCATTACGCAGGGTTTCGATCATCCTTGACCAGATTTCCGGGTAATCATGCGCACAATTGATGCGCATGCAATTCATACCGCCTTTGAGGAGTTCATGAACCATCAGGTAATCGTCCGCGGCTTCGACCGGCATGGTCACGATGATATGGGCCCGGCGGCCCCCTGGAAGATCGCCGAACAGACCGATGGTGTTGCGTTCCAGGCATTCAGCGCCTTCATCGAAGGTGCCGATGATATCCGGGAAATCGGTGGCTTTTGCCTGACCATTTAGCAGATAAAGATTATGCATCACCGCATTGATAGTCGCCATGACGTGCGGTTCCGCCCTGCCGAGCGAGGACAGTCCCAGGCGGGTTAGTTTGTCCTGCAGCGGTTTGAGGTTTTCACGTCTCAAGGCAAGGTAATGCAGAAGGTTTTCCGCACTCGGCACTCGCTCTGGCGCTAAACCTTGTAGAGCTTTGCGGTTTTGCTCCGCCTTTTTCTCAATCATCAGGCGCAGGGATTCCATCTGCCTGATCAGGTCGTTGACGGCCCTGGGTTGGGATAATTGTTTAGCGGCAGATGTCATGTATTTGCACTCCTGGCATCACTTTAATCCCGGTGATGTCAAGGCTACTTGACCCAAATCAATCCTGACCTCAATTGGTCACTGTGAAGCCGGCGCATAATCACAGGGTTTCAATGCTGTTCGACTTAATCTGAATTTCCCACGCTCGAATAGAAGCCCCATTCCAGTTTGCCTGGAGATGACCACAATTGGACGTTGTTTCGATTTCAGCATGGTCGCCGAGGCCATGCAGTACCTTACTTCAGGACACGCCACAAGCACGTCCCTGTGGTCTCGGGCTCGACTCCTGTCTCGCACGGTCCTGAAGTAAGGTACTGCACACCCTCGGCTATGTGGGTAACTATCGGTCAATGGCTTCTGAAAGTTTTGCACGGCGGTTGCCAGACGCTGGGGTGGGTGGTTATTACCAGGACCGTACGAGGCAGGAAGCCGAGTATCGAGCGCCACATGGATGTGACTAGCGAGTCCTGGTAATAACCACCCACCCCAGCGTCCCCACCAGATTAAGGGGGAAATCAGTGCAGAATTTCATTTTTTATAAAATGATTTTTCGCCTTCCGGCCGGTTCCTGAAGCGTTTGTACGCCCACAGGTATTGCTCGGTATCCACTTCGATGCAGCGCTGTATGCAGCGGTTGACCTCTGTCAGCGCCTCGCGCATGTCTTCACTGTAAATGGCCGGGCCGGCTTTGAACAAATGCACGCAATAGCGCCCCCCCTTGCGTCTCTCGCAGACCGCAAATACGACCGGCGCGCCCGTGCGTTGGGCCATGCGTGGCAACAACACACCGGTCAGGGCCTCAATACCAAAAAACGGCGCAAATTGGCCGCCGCCCCCGGTTGGTTCCTGATCCGGCAGCAGCGCGACAAAATAGCCGTCTTTGAGCAACTGGTACATGCGTTTGATACCCTTGCCGGTTGCCGGAACCATCTCAGCACCGGCGCGGGCGCGCTTGTCCAGCAGCATTGCATCGACATCGGGGTGTTTGCTGGGTTTGTAGAGAATGGCAGCCTCGCCCTTGGTGTGCAGGTACAGGTTTAACATCTCCCATGAACCATAATGCGGTGCGGCCACGATCAGGCCGTTTCCCGCCTCTGATAAGTTCATCAACCTGTTCCATACCCTGCACTTCATCAAACAACGGGTACAGGCGTTCCAACGGCCAGTTCCACAACATGCCGGCTTCAAATATGCCCTTGACATAGTGCGTCATGGCGGCCCGGCCAATTTTCTTGCGTTGTTCCGCTTCCATCTGCGGATAAACGGCCGCCAGATTAATACGCGTGACACGCCGCAAGCGCGGCACCGAATACCAGACAATTGCAGCCAGCGGCGGCGCGAGGAATTCAGCCGCACGTGGTGTCACCCAGCTCAAAACACGCATGACAGCCCGAATTGCGAGTAATTTCATCGACGGTCGCTCATATGACGGGATAAAGCAATGCTACCATTGCCAGCGCGGGTATTTTCAGAACAGGGTCGTTTAATGATCGCATTATTGCAAAGAGTATCGGAAGCCAGCGTCGTTGTTAATGGAAATTCTCCGGATGCGAGGGTCACCGGCGCGATCGGTCGCGGCATCCTCGCGTTCATCGCGGTCGAAAAAGGCGACACCCAAGCCCAGGCCGACAGGCTTCTGCAACGCATACTCAATTACCGGATATTCGAAGATGGGGACGGCCGCATGAACCTCAGCCTGGAACAGGCTGGTGGCCAGTTGCTGCTGGTTTCGCAGTTTACGCTCGCAGCCAACACCAATACCGGCAACCGCCCCAGCTTCACCCAGGCCGCCGAACCCGCCGAAGGCAGGCGACTGTTTGATTACCTGCTCGAATGCGCACGGCGTGCACTTATCGATGTCCCCACCGGTGAGTTCGGAGCCCATATGCAGGTCAGCCTGGTCAATGACGGACCGGTCACTTTTAGCCTGCGTGTGCCGCCGGCGGTTTAACCCGAACATTGCACCAGTATCCCGGATGATGGCGCAGGACAGGTGCGTCCCGGCGCCGGGCTGGACTGAAAGACGTAGCCGTAGCTACGTCTTGAAGGAAGCCCAAGCTGAGGCGTGCCTGGACCAGCCAGGGCCGGGATAGGATCTGGCTCGGGGACAAACTGTATTTTTTGATTATGCCCGTAAAACGTCTTATTTCGCTTATGTTCCAACAACTTGGAAAGAGAGCCAGCGCCGACTGGTGCAATGTTCGGGTTAACTGCCTTTTGAACTGCCCGATTGGCGGTCTTCAAATTCATTCAGCTTTCGGGTCAGCGTATTGCGGCCCAGACCCAGTAAGCGTGCGGCTTCCACACGCTTGCCGCCGGTATGTTCAAGTGCGCAATCGAGTATGACCTTTTCAAATTCGCCACGGACCGTGGCCATCAGGTCGGCCTGTCCGTTGAACAAGGCCTTGCGCGTCCAATTCCGCAGCGCCTCCGACCAGGAGTCGCCGGGTTCGCTGGCAGTATCCCGATCCCGCAATCCGGCGGGCAGGTCGACCGGCAGAATCTGCTCACCCGGCGCCATCACACACAATTGCTGGCAAAGATTCTGCAACTGGCGGACATTGCCGGGCCAGGCTTTGAGTTGCAACGCGCGGATGGTTTCGGGCATCAGGTGTTTTTCTTCGAGTCCCATTTCATCCGCGGCCTGGCGCAGAAAATGCCGCGCCAGCAACGGGATGTCCTCCGTGCGTTCCCGCAGGGGCGGCAACTCGATCGTGATTACGTTCAAACGGTGATAGAGATCTTCACGGAAGCTTCCCTCGGCAATTTTTTTCTGCAGGTCCTGGTGGGTTGCGGTCAGCACCCGGACATCCGCCCGTAGCAGATCCCGGCCGCCAACACGATAGTAATCACCTTCGGCCAGAACCCTGAGCAGGCGCGTCTGCAATGACAAGGGCATGTCGCCGATCTCGTCGAGGAAGAGCGTACCACCGGCGGCTTCCTCGAAACGTCCGGAACGCCTCGTATGCGCACCTGTAAACGAGCCTTTCTCATGACCGAAAAGCTCTGATTCCAGTAATTCGGTCGGAATTGCCGCGGTATTGATGGCCACGAAAGGCCCCCTGGAACGCGGGCTGTGCTGATGCAGCGCCCGCGCGACCACTTCCTTGCCACTGCCGGTCTCGCCGGTCAGCAATACGCTGATCGTCGAGCGTGACAGGCGGCCAATGGTCCGGAACACCTCCTGCATGGCCGTCGAATCGCCGATCATCTGGTTGTTTGCAGCGGCCTCCCTGGCAGCGGGCATCACCGCAGGAACGGTCGAGGCACGCGCGACCACGGCGAGCACCTTGTCGAGATCAAACGGTTTTGAGAGGTAATCGAAAACACCCGACTGGAAGGCGGCGACCGCCTGGTCCAGGTCGGAAAAGGCCGTCATGGCGATCACCGGAACTTCAATCTGACGCGTCTCCAGGGCCGCTAAAACACTCAGTCCATCGGCATCCGGCAAACGTATATCGGTAATAATAACGGCCGGTTTGGACTCATCGAGCGCGCTGATGACTGCGGCCACGCTGTCAAAACTTTCCGTCACGTAACCGGCACGATTCAGCGCCCGCGACAATACGAAGCGAATGGCTTCGTCGTCGTCAACGACCCAGACCAGCACCGGCTCAGTCATGGGTCCGCTGCAACGGCAGTCTGAGGGTGAAACGGCTGCCGGGCTCGAGTGGCGCATAGGTCAATAAACCCTTGTGGGCAGCCGCGATCTGCTGCGCCAGTGCAAGGCCCAGGCCGGTGCCATCACGCCGACCGGTGACCAGCGGCAGAAATAACATGCTGCGCAGGGATTCGGGTACGCCACGGCCATTGTCCATGATGTCCAGGCGCACGACACGGCTCATCCCGGGCTGTAACAGCGTAATGTCGTAATCAACCCGGCTGCGGATTTCAATTTCTGTTGCATCCGCCTGGAAGGCGTTTCTCAACAGGTTCAGGAAAACCTGCCGCAGCGCCGATGCGTCCGCCGAGATTTTCGGAATACTGGGATCGTAATTCTGGATGATTTTGACGCGGTCGGCGGATTCCAGACGTAACAGCTCGGTCGTTTCCTGCAGCACGAAATGGATGTCAACCGGTTGGCAGTCGAGTTCGGATTGTCCGAAGCGCGCCAGCAGTTCATCGATACGATCCACTTCACGCATGATCAGCTCGGCCAGCGAACCGAGTTCCCGATCCGCCAATTCGGCGGCCAGCATCTGCGCCGCTCCGCGTATGCCGCCGAGCGGGTTGCGGATCTCATGTCCGAGGTTGCGTCTGATCAGATCCATCATGCCGGTTTGAACCTCGCGCTGCTGCAACTTGTTTTGTTGTTGCTGCCACTTGAGATCATAGAACTCCAGCAACATTCCCTGCCCCGTGAGCGGTTGAATGGTGCAGTCAAACAAGCCGCCTGCCAGCCTGCATTCGCTCAGGTGACGGCCACGCTGTTCCCTGGCGGTTGCTGAAATCGCCTCCGACAATTCATCCGGTATGCCATCGATATCCCCAAGATGCCAGCCGTGAACACGTTCCCTGCCGGTTGCAAGACACTGTTCGGCGGCCGAGTTCATGCCCCGGACACAGCCAAGGTCATCCAGTTCGATTACTGCTGTCGAGAGCGAATCAAGCATTGGATGACCGGCAGCATGTTATCCACCGTTATTGGGGTTAACAGCAGGGGGGGCGTTGAGGGCACGGTTGTAGAGACCGGGTTGCCTGACGAAAAAGGTAACTGGCTCAGCCTTGGCGACAAGCTGGTTCTGCGCGTCTCTCAACTCCGCCGATACGGTGTGTTCACCGCGGTCCAGATTGGCCAGCGGAACCATCTGCTGGGTGGTGGATGAATGTTTTTTCCCATCCAGGAATATGGTCACCTGCATACCGTCCAGTAATGCAAATTTGGTGCTCCAGGCAACCGGTATGGGTCCATCCGGACGCCAGACCGACTCCTCCTGTTGCGGGGAAACGATCGCGAAATCCTTGTAAGTTCTTGCGCAGGTACGTGAGCGACATTTCCTTACCGTCTGCAGAGTCACTGTCCTGCTGATCGGTCGCGGGCGCTGTTTCGTAGTTCGGTGCTTCAATCACGCTGATCGGAGGCAATTCGATGGGCCGGAACCGTCTGCCGGCGGCCTGGTCGGTGTAGGTCACATTGCCGTCCTCATCGACGACCTTATAAACCTGCGCCATCAGCGGGAGTGGCCGGCAACCAATAGAAAGGCCATAAGAATCATCAGGAATTTATTCAAAATTGCGCTGTTTCATCGTCAGACTCCTGGTTGGTACCGGACATTACGCCCCGCGCTCTGCGGGGCGTGCCGGTTTCCGTGGAACTGCCGGATGACAGTTCCTCTATATAGAATAATACATATCAAACTCAACCGGATGGGTCGACATGCGAAAACGTGTGACCTCCTCCATCTTGAGTGCGATATAAGCATCAATCAGGTCATCATCAAAGACACCGCCGGCTTTCAGGAAATCCCGGTCCGTATTCAGCGCTTCGAGCGCCTGGTCCAGGCTGGAGCAAACTGTCGGTATATTTTTGACTTCTTCACGCGGCAGGTCGTAAAGATCCTTGTCCATGGCCGGACCCGGATCGATCTTGTTGACGATTCCGTCAAGACCGGCCATCAGGTAGGCGGCAAACATCAGGTAAGCGTTACTTGCCGGATCACCAAAACGTACCTCGATACGGCGTCCTTTCGGGTTGCCGCACATGCGGAATACGGCAGGAAGCAGAGCGGTTACGGGCCGAGTAGGCCAGCATAACCGGCGCTTCAAAACCGGAACGAGGCGTTTGTAGCTGTTGGTGGTCGGGTTGGCGAATGCATTCAGTGCCGTGGCGTGTTTGAAAATACCGCCAATATAATGCAGTGCCGTGGTTGACAGGCCACCGTATTCTTCACCGGCAAACAGGTTTTTGCCATCCTTGGCGAGGGACATGTGCACGTGCATGCCGGAACCATTGTCACCCACCAGCGGTTTGGGCATGAAGGTGGCGGTACGGCCGCATGGCATGGGCAGCGTTATGGGTTGCATATTTGAACAGCAACACCTCATCCGCCTTGCGGGTCAGCGTATTGAATTTGGTGCCGATTTCACACTGGCCGGCGGTGCCCACTTCGTGGTGATGAACTTCAACCGGCACACCCATATTTTCAAGAATTTCACAGATCCTGGCACGCAGGTCATGCAGGCTATCGACCGGTGGAACCGGGAAATATCCACCCTTGACACGCGGACGGTGGCCATGGTTGCCTTCTTCATATTCCGACCGGTATTCCAGGCGCCTTCTTCCGAATCAATTTTGTAGAACGTTGAATGCATGTCCGTACCAAAACTGACGCTATCGAAAACGAAAAACTCGGGCTCCGGTCCAAAATACGCGACATCAGCGATACCGCTGGATTGCATATACGCTTCCGCACGTTTGGCCAGTGAACGCGGACAGCGGTTATAGCCTTCCATCGTATCGGGCTCAAGTACGTCACAACGCAGAACCAGGGTGTTGTGCTCCATGAAGGGATCGATGATCGCAGTGCCGACATCGGGCATCAACACCATGTCTGATTCATTGATGCCTTTCCAGCCCTTGATGGAAGAGCCATCGAACATTTTGCCTTCTTCAAAAAAATCTTCATCAGCCATGCTGACTGGCATGGTGACGTGTTGTTCTTTACCTGTGGTATCACAAAACCGTAAATCGACGAATGCAACTTCTTCATCGACGATCATTTTCCGTACTTTCTCTATGCTCATGTCGTTGTTCCTGTGCTATTACCTTGATAGATGTCCAAAACGGGTCAGTATATATATGCAGAAGTCGTGCCAAACAAAAACAGAAACACTTTCCATTGAGTAAAAAACATGAAACGATTTTAGATGCATTTTCATAACATTTGGCGACATGTTAATCGCGTAATTGTGACATACGATCGAAACTGCGCATACTGGTCGAATTCTTACATTGCACCATTATGGCACCAATTGATGAATTATGCACTAATATGGTGCGTATATTTTTAAAAAGTGATCCAAATTAGGGCCACACCCAACAGCAGGCGATAAATCACAAAGGGCAGTAGGCCCACGCGTTGCAAAAGCGCAAGAAATGCGGCGATACATAACCAGCCCGCCAGCGCTGAAAACAGAACCGCCAGTCCGAACTGAAACCAGTTGATAGCCGCTTCATGCATCAGCATCCGCAGAACCCCATAAGCACCGGCGGCGGCGATGATCGGGATCGAAAGCAGGAAGGAGAAACGCGCCGAGGCATCGGCGTCGAAACCCAGCATACGCCCCATGGTCATGGTGATCCCGGACCGCGATGTACCCGGCACCAGTGCCAGCATTTGCGCCAGGCCGATCATAAAACCCGACTTCAAGTTCATATCGGCAAGCTGTTTTTTACGTGCGAAACGGGCATCTGCCCACCACAGTAAAAGACCAAAGCATATGGTCCTGATAGCAATGACACGGATATCCCTGAGCACGGACTCGACCCAGGTATGCAACAGTCCACCGGCAACAATGGCCGGAATACTGGCCAAAATCAGGATCAATCCCAGTTTGCGCGATTCGCCGTTATCCTTGTCTGCACCAAACCAGGGCGTGACCATGTTCCACAGATCCTTGCGAAAATACACCAGCACGGCAAGCAGGGTGCCGAGGTGGGTGGCGACATCAAAGACCAAGCCCTGGTCGGGCCAATTGAAGACCTTGCTGCCGAGGATCAGGTGTGCGGAACTGGATACCGGCAAAAATTCTGTCAGGCCCTGGATCAGGGACAGAACGATAACCTGGATCAGCGTCATTGCGTGTAGCTGATCCGGTAAACCACACCGGCAAGGTCATCGGACACCAGCAATGCACCGTCGGGCATGACCATGACATCATTCGGCCGCCCCCAGACTTGCTGGCCCTGCAGCCAGCCGGACGCAAAGACCTTTTTATCCAGCACCCTGCCGTCAGGCTGTACATCCAGGACGAGTATCCGGTAACCGACTTTTTCCGTCCGGTTCCACGACCCGTGCTGGGTGATGAACAGGCGGTTTTTATATTCGGCCGGGAACATGTCACCGGTGTAAAAAGCCAGCCCGAGCGAGGCGCCGTGCGGATCGAGTTTTGCGGCCGGCGGTGTGTAATCGGCGCAATCCTTGCCTTTGCCAAATTCCTCATCCAGCAGGTCACCCTGGTGGCAGTAGGGAAAACCAAAATGCATACCCGGGCGGGGCGCATAGTTCAACTCGTCTGCTGGCAGGTCGTCGCCGAGCATGTCGCGGCCATTGTCCGTGAACCACAACTGGCCGTTTTGCGGATGGAAGGCGAGACCGACGCTGTTACGCACACCCGTGGCGTAAACTTCCATACCGCTGCCATCAGCATTCATTCGGCGGATATCGCCAAAACCTTTTTCATCGCAGATATTGCAGGGGGCGCCGACAGGGATGTAGAGCATGCCGTCGGGGCCGAAACGCAGATATTTCCAGCCGTGATGATCCTTGTCGGGCAAGGCGTCGGTTACCACCACCGGTTCCGGCGGAAGATCCAGCAGGGCTTCGATATTATCGTAACGTAAAATTCGCTCGACCGCGCCCACGTACAAGGAACCATCACGGAACTCGACACCGGAAGGCATCTTCAGACCTTCGTCAATCAGCCGCACGGTTTCCGCCCGCTGGTCGCCATCCGCGTCGGTCAGCGCCCAGACTTCACCCTCACGCCTGCTGCCGACAAATACCGTTCCGCTGTCTCCTCGCGCCATCTGCCGCGCGTTTGCAACATCCTGCGCATAGATTTCAATTTTGAAGCCGGGTGGCAATACAATCTTGTCCAGTTGTACATCCGCGTGGGTGTTTGCAACCAGCGCAAGCCCGAAAAATAAACATACGTATCTGCTGTTTTTCATGGCCGCTATGGTAACAGCAGGCGCAACTTGCAGCACCTGTCGTGAAGCAGTCCGGCACCATCCCGCAGGGGGCGTAACCGGTTACGCACCTGCAGCAGACGCCGATCGGCGCATGACGTTTTTGCAAACCCTATGCAACTTTCCCAATGGAATAAGGCAAACCTTTCCGACATCCCATAAAATGCAGACTTCCGCGAAACCAAGATGGAGTCTGATGTGCGCTTTTTAACAATATTCCTCGGCATTGTTCTCAGCTTTTCTGCAATCCCCATCGCGTTCGGTAAAGCCTCCGCCGAATACCTGCCGGCGGATGCCGATCTTGATGCAGCGATACCGTCACCCGAGTCCCAATTGGGTTGGGAGCCCGGTGACTGGAGGATTCAGCACCCTGCCCTGGTGCGCTACATGTACACCCTGGCAGAGAAATCGGACCGCGTCAGCATCAAGGTCACGGGTTATACCTACGAGCAGAAACCGCTGTTGCAACTGATCATAACCTCACCGGAAAACCAGGCCAATCTCGAGACGCTGCGCCAAGCGCATCTCAAGGGCGCCGACAGCGGCGATACCAATGCGCCATTGGTTGTATGGCTGGGTTACAGCGTGCACGGCGATGAAGCCAGCGGCGCCAACGCCGTGCCCATTGTCGCCTGGTACCTCGCGGCATCCCGCTCAGAGTTCGTCAGAAACCTTTTGAAAAACACCATCGTCATCATCGACCCCAGCCTGAACCCGGACGGTCTCGACCGTTTCGCCGCGTGGTCGAATGCCAACCGCAGCGTCCATCCCTCCGGCGACCGTAATAACCGTATCAACCACCAGGACTGGCCGGGCGGCAGGACCAACCATTACCTGTTCGACCTGAACCGTGACTGGCTGACGCTGGTGCATCCCGAATCCCGGGCGCGTATCAGCGAGTATCACCGCTGGCTGCCACACGTACTCACCGACCATCACGAAACCGGGCACGACGGCTTTTTCTTCCAGCCTGGTGCGCCCAGCAGGCAACACCCGCTGACCACGGCTGAAAACCTCGAGATGACGCGCGCGCTCGCGGCCTACCACGCCGACAGTTTCGACAGCGCCGGGGAAATGTATTTCTCCGAGGACGATTACGACGACTTCTTTTACGGCAAGGGCTCGACCTACCCGGATATCAACGGCAGTATCGGCATCCTGTTTGAGCAACCGCGGGTGAACGGCGGCGTTTACAATCGCGATTCCGGGCCGCTGGAGTTTTCCGAAGCCATTCACAACCAGGTACGCACCTCGCTCTCCACGCTCAAAGGTGCGTACGAACTGCGTGATAAATTCAAAAAATACCAGGCCGGGTTTTTCCAGGCCATGCGTCAACGGGCCGACAAGGCGGATTTCCAGGCCTGGGTCATCGGTGACGGCGGCGACAGCGCAAGAGGGCTGGAACTGATGAACCTGTTCAATTCCCACCAGGTCGAGTACCAGGCACTTGCGGCCGAGGTGCGTGCAGATGGGCAGGTATTCGAACCCGGTCACGCCTGGGTCATACCGGTTAAACAGCACCAGTTCGGCCTTGCGCAGGCCATGCTGGAGACACGCACCCAGTTCCAGGACAAGGTCTTTTACGATATATCCACCTGGAATCTGCCGCTGGCTTACGACCTGCCGTTTGCAAAACTTGCGCGGCTACCCGCGACCACGCAGAGCAGTCCCGCCCCGGACAGCAATACGCTCGATCCCGACGCCGTCGCGTGGATCATGTCATGGCAACAGATGAACGCACCGGCCGTGCTGCAGGACCTGCTCGATGCCGGCGCAATAGTGCGTGCGGCGACAAAACCATTCAGCATCAGTAACGGATCCAGGATTCTGTCCTTCGGCGCGGGCAGCCTGGTGGTACTGAGCGGCTTGCAGGACAAAGAAAAATCCGCTGCGATCTTCGACATACTCAAAAACGCCGAGGTCAGCGTGTATTCATTCAACACCCAGTTGACCACCAGCGGTCCGGGTCTCGGCACCAGCCATTTCAGGAAGGTGCCCGTTATCAAGCCCTTGCTCGTGGTCGGCCAGGGCACACGCGCCTATGATGCCGGCGAGGCCTGGTTTCAACTCGATCAACGCCTGGGTGTGGCACCGGTTTTGGCCGATATGTCGCGTCTGAAATCGATCAATCTGCGCGACTATACCCACCTGTTGATGGTGGAAGGCAAATATACCGACATCAGCAAGCAACTGAAGCAGGACATCGCCGCATGGGTCAGTGCCGGCGGCATACTCGTGACCATTCAGGGTGCGGCGACCTGGGCCGAGTCACTGTGTTTCAAGTCCGATGATTGCGCTGAAAACAAGAGCGAAAAAGATGATGCAAAATTACCGTCAAAAGTGATGGCCTATGCGGATTTCGAAGAGCAGGAGGCCGAGCGCACCATCACCGGCGCCATCGTCATGACCAACGTCGACAACACCCACCCCATCGCCTTTGGTTATGACGGTGAATTGCCACTGCTCAGGAGGGGCAGCACACTGTTGAAAGCGAGCGAAAATCCGTTTGCCACACCGGTGCGCTACACCGAAAAACCATTGCTAAGCGGTTATATCGGCGAGCAGCGTCTTGCCGAAATGAGCGCTCAACCCGCGGTCATCGCCGAACGCCATGGCAAGGGCCTGGTGGTGCGCTTTGCCAACAACCCGATCTTCCGGGGTTACTGGCGCGGCACCGAGCGTTTGTGGGTGAATTCGCTGTATTTCGGACCATTGGTAGCAACAACGGAGCTGCCGAAATAATTGGCGAAATGCGAATGATTTGTATCATTATCACCAATCTTCAACTATAAATAGACACATATATATGTAAAAACAAATTTATGAGCAGGAAAATCCAGGGAAATTAACAACTAAATACAAGCCAAAAGTCTGAATATCTGCCCGCTCTATCACTGTCGCAGTATTCAACAAGTCGGCCTGTCGTTCGCTGCGGGGGTAGAAACGACGTGTCCATGTCCGGAGAGTTAAATCGCCGAAACGTTATTCGTGTCGGCTTCAAACATATATTTTTCGCCCAGGCGCCCGCCTGGCAGTTAAGTGCAGTGCCCGGCGCCATGCGCACGCCACGCCGTGGTGGCGCGCTTTGAGTTTCTTCAATGAACTCAAACGCCGTAACGTCTTCAAGGTCGCAGCCGCCTACATCATCGTCGGCTGGCTGATTATGCAGGCCGGCGATACGCTGGCGCCTGCATTGCATCTGCCCGAATGGGTCAACAGCCTGCTGGCGTTTTTCCTGATTCTCGGTTTTCCACTTGCCCTGTTCTTCGCCTGGGCTTTTGAAATGACGCCCGAAGGTATCAAGAAAGAGAAAGAGGTCGACAGATCCCACTCAATAACCCACGTCACAGGGCAAAAACTGAACTACACCATTATTGCGCTGCTAGTCGTCGCGCTGGGCTATTTTGCCTTCGACAAGTTTATCCTGGCGCCAAAGCGCGAAGCGGAAATGGTCAAGACCGCACAAAGCATACCGGCACCCGCGACCGGTGCCGATGCCGCAGCCCCGGATGAAAAATCAATCGCCGTGCTGCCTTTCGTAAACATGAGCGACGATGCCGGCAACGAGTATTTTTCCGACGGACTGACGGAAGAACTGCTGAATTTGCTTGCCAAAATACCGCAATTGCGCGTGACGGCCCGCACCTCGTCCTTCGCTTTCAAGGGACAGCAAATCGAAATCCCTGAAATCGCCAGGCGTCTCGGTGTCGACCACGTACTGGAAGGTTCGGTACGCAAGTCCGGCAACCAGGTACGCATTACCGCGCAGCTGATACGCGCGGACAACGGCTTTCACCTGTGGTCGGAGACTTACGACCGCACCCTGGACAATATCTTCACCATCCAGGACGAGATTTCTGCCGCCGTTGTCGATGCCCTGAAGGTGACGCTGCTCGGGAAGGCGCCACACAGTCGCGAAACCGATCCGGAGGCCTACCGGCTTTACCTCGAAGGGCAATATTTCTTCAGACAGCGTTCCGTTGAATCCATCAGAAAGAGCATCGAACTGCTGCAACAGGCACTGGCCATCGATCCCGATTATGCCCCGGCGCTCGCCGAACTGGCCTTCGCACAACTTTGGCTCGGCGCGGCGGGCGGCGAGGAGCCAAACGTGACCGCTGCCCTGTCGAAACAGGCTGCGGATCGCGCGCTGGCACTCGATCCTGGGCTCAGCCTGGCACACCTTGCACAAGCCGTGCGTTACGTGTTTTACGATTTTGAATTCAAAAAGGGGCTCGAAGAATACCGGCTCGCGATGGAAATGGACCCTGGCAGTGCGTTGGGTTTGGGGGGCTATGGCGTCGCCCTGGCCCGTAACGGCCGCTTTGATGAGGGTCTGAAATACCTGCAGATGGGTGCCGACAGGGACCCGCTGGAACCGGAGGCATACAGCAACATCGGCAGGGCCTACGAAGCGGTTGGCGACTATGACCGGGCGGAAGCCAGCTTCCGCAGGGTTCTCGAACTCAGCCCGGATTACATCGGTATATCGCACCGGCTTGCACGACTGAACCTGTTGCGGGGCGAATACGAGCAGGCGCTCGAAGACGCGCTGAGGGAAAAAGACCCGGTTTACGGCGCGACGGCGCGGGCAAAGGCCTACTTTTCCACCGGTGACAAACCGGCGTCCGACCGGGAACTGGCGGTACTGGTCGATACTAGCGCCCGCACGGGAACGTTTCAAATAGCCGAAGTTTACGCCTGGCGGGGTGAAACGGACGCCGCTTTTGAATGGCTCGATCAATGTCTCGAAATCAGGGACTCCGGCATGGCCAGCATCCTCGGCGACCGCTTCCTTGCATCGCTGTGGACTGACCCGCGCTGGGAAAAATTGCTGCAAAAACTCAAGCTTTGGGATGCATGGCAGGCGATGCCGCCGGCATGGGGAGGCCCGCCGCAATGAGTTTTTTCAACGAACTCAAACGCCGCAACGTCTTCAAGGTCGCCGCCGCCTACATCATCGTCGGCTGGCTGATCATGCAGGCCGGCGATACGCTGGCGCCGGCATTGCATCTGCCCGAGTGGGTCAACAGCCTGCTGGCGTTTTTCCTGATTCTCGGTTTTCCGCTGGCGCTGTTTTTCGCCTGGGCATACGAGATGACGCCCGAGGGCATCAAGAAGGAGAAAGACGTCGACCGCATCCCAATCCATCACCCACGTCACCGGGCAAAAACTGAACTACACGATCATTGCGCTGCTGGTCGTGGCGCTGGGCTACTTTGCCTACGACAAGTTCGTGCTGCAGCCCAAAATAGCTGCTGAAACTTCAATTCGCGCGGGAAGAAGCCTGACGACACAGCGAACGAACGAGCAATCGATCGCCGTGCTGCCTTTCGTCGACATGAGCGCCAATGGTGACAATGAATATTTCTCCGATGGGCTGACCGAGGAATTGCTCAATATCCTGGCAAACATCAAGGAACTGCAAGTAGCCGGACGAACCTCTTCTTTTGCCTTCAAAGGCAAGGACGAAGACCTGCGCAGCATCGGTGAAAAACTGAACGTGGTTTCGATTCTCGAAGGCAGCGTGCGCAAGGACGACAAGCGCAACCGTGTACGTATTACCGCGCAGTTGATCAACGTTAAAGACGGATACCACCTGTGGTCGGAGACCTACGACCGCGACCTGGACGATATTTTTGCCATCCAGGACGAGATCGCACACAAGGTCGCCCAGGCCTTGCGCATCAAACTTCTTGGCGAGGACGAAGCCCGCCTGGAACACGTCGCAAGCACGGAGATCAATGCCTATGACCTGTACCTGAAGGCGCTGCAGGGTATCAATGAAGGCGGCTACGAATCCCTGGATAAAGCGGCCACCTATTTTCAACAGGTTTTGACACTGGACCCGGCTTACGTGCCAGCGAAGATTGGCCTGGTCAACGCCTGGACAAAGATGGCTCTTACCGGCGCAATTACCCAGCAGCAGGCTTTGGACCGGGGTATTCCCTTAATTGAACAGGTACTCACAGATCAACCCGACAACGGTGCTGCACGAATCCAATTGGCGATTTTAAGAGTCATGGAAAACGATTCAGCTGCGGCCGAAAAAGAATTTATTACGGCTTTGAATAATGATCCCCGTAACGCGGTCGGAATGAACGAATACGGCAGGTTCCTGTTCGATAGTGGACGCGTGGAAAAGGGCCTGGAGCTGATCAACTCCGCACTGGAAATTGAACCCTACTCAGTTCCTATACTGTGGAATCAATGCCAGACCAATGCGTATTTGCAACGCCTTGAAGCCGCGTTAAAGCCCTGCGCCCTTATCCAGGAACTGACACCGGAAAGCCCGATGGGGTGGTATGGGTGGGGGCTGGCGTATGCGATTTCTGGTGATATCGCCCATGCATTAAAGGGTTACGACGAGGCCATAAAGCGTGACCCGGGAGACTTCGAAATGCTCGCCGCCATGGTCCAATTCTGGATATGGCTGGGTGATACCGACCAGGCGGTGCAGTGGCTGAACAGAGCCGAAGCGATCGGTGCCGGACAACCGATACCGACAAGGGCGAGGCTGGAGTTACTCAGCTTTCGTGAGCAACATAACCTGGTCCGCGACCTGGCCGAAAAGACCCTGGCTCAAAAAGCGGATGACCGGCATGGAACCCAGTTTGCGCTTCGCCAGGTGTGGGCATTTGAGTCTGCGCGGGTTGGTGATTACGAGGCGGCGCTCATACCATTCCGTGAGTCCTTACCCTGGGCTTTTGAGCCCCAACTGGTTTTGCCTGACAACCTGAAAGATCAAATTGGGGACATGGTTCAAATCGCCGCATTGCTTAAATTGGCCGATCCCACCTCAGAACGATCAATCCAATTGACGGCGGCAGTGGAAAGCGTGGCAAACAGGCCATACGTCCATTGGGCCAGCTGGGGCAGTGATCTCGACCACGCGGCAACCGCCACCTTGCGTGGAGACACCGAAAGTGCGCTGCAATGGTTAAACACTGCGTTTGACAAGATGTGGCGTTTGGGATGGCGGCAGACTTTGGTTTATAACGTCGTGTTCAACCCGTTGAGGAACGAACCCGGCTACAGGGACCTGGTGGCGCGCTTCGAGGCCGACATGGACCAGCAACGGCAACTCGCCTACGAATTGCTGGATATCAAGAAATGATGATACGCATAGCCAAACCGCCTAAAGGCTTGCGGAGCACGTCGTGAGTTTATTTAACGAACTCAAACGCCGCAACGTCTTCAAGGTCGCTGTCGCCTACGCCATCGTTGCCTGGTTGTTATTGCAGGTTTCCGACACGCTGGTGCCGGCTCTGCACCTGCCGGAATGGTTCAATTCAGGTGTGGCTTTTCTGCTGATTATCGGCTTTCCGATCGCCATGATCTTCGCCTGGGCCTTTGAAATGACGCCGGAAGGCTTGAAAAAGGAAAAGGATGTCGACCGCAGCCAGTCCATCACCAGTGTCACCGGGCAGAAACTGAACAATGCCATTATCGGTGTGCTGGTCCTGGCGCTGGGCTATTTTGCGATCGACAAGTTCATTCTCGACCCAGGCCGGGATGCTGCCGAGATCGCGAACGCCGTCAAGGTTTCCCAGGCGCAAGTACCCGAAGTCAGCGAGTCTTCAGAACCGGATAATTCCATCGCCGTCCTGCCCTTTATCAACATGAGTTCCGACAAGGAACAGGAATACTTCTCCGATGGATTGACCGAGGAACTGTTAAACCTGCTGGCAAAAATTCCCGGCCTACAGGTGGCGGCACGGACCTCTTCCTTTACCTTCAAGGGACAGAACCTCGAGATACCTGAAATTGCCGCACGTCTGAAAGTGGCCCACGTGCTGGAAGGCAGTGTGCGTAAATCCGGTGACCAGGTGCGCATCACGGCGCAATTGATCCGCGCAGACAACGGCTATCACCTGTGGTCGGAAACCTATGACCGGAAACTGGAAAACATTTTTGCCGTGCAGGACGAAATCGCCTCGGAAGTCGTTGCTGCTTTAAAAGTAACACTGCTGGGTGAAAATGTACCTACCGTCAAAGAGACCAACCCCGAAGCCTACGCCCTGTTCCTGCAAGGCAGGTTCCTGTTTAACCAGGCCAGCAAGGAGAACTATGCTAAATCGGTCGACGTCTATCAACGCGCGATAAGCATCGACCCGGACTACGCACCTGCTTGGGCAGGGCTTTCTCAATCCGTCATTCAACAGGCCGGCCAGGGATGGATCGATCTCGATACAGGTGTCACAACGGCGCTCGAAGCAGCCCAACATGCTGTGACACTGGACCCTGAACTGGCGTTGGGTTGGGTTAGCCTGAGCCTGATCCAGAGTAATTATCAATGGAACTGGACGGCTGCGGACGTATCCATGCAAAAAGCGCTGGAACTGGAGCCAAATGCCAGTTACGTATTAACCGCAGCCGGACGCCTTACAGGCAGCCTGGGCCAATTGGACAAGTCCGTGGCCCTTTACCGGCAGGCCAGTGCCATGGACCCTTTGAACCAACCAGCACTTGACGCCCTCGCCAGCATACTCGAACCAGCCGGACAACTGCAGGAAGCCGAGGCCGTTGAACGTCATTTATACGCACTCAACCCCAACTATTTCGCCATTCATACCACTCTGAGCTGGATACTCCTCAGCCAGGGTAATGCGGAATCAGCCTTAATTGAAGCAGAGCAAGAACCGGATGAGTTCTGGGGAGGCCTGATTAAAAACCTGTGCTTATATTCCCTGGGAAGGATCCCTGAGGCTGACGCGGCGCTGGAGGCATTCATAGAAAATTTCCACGCTATCGGGGCCTACCAGATTGCGCAGAGTTTTGCCTGGCGGGATCAGCATGATAAGGCATTCGAGTGGTTAAACCTGGCCTATGAACAGCACGACCCGGGTATGGGAAGCTTGCTCAAGGACTCCACCTTGAGGAATTTGCACGCTGATCCACGCTGGCTCTCGTTGGTGGAAAAAATAGGCCTGCTCGATGCCTGGAACGAGATGCCTGCCAAATTCAAGGGGCCGGCGCTATGAGCTTCTTCACCGAACTCAAACGCCGCAACGTGATCCGCGTGGCTATCGCCTACGTGGTGGTCGCCTGGCTGATCATGCAGTTCGCCGACGTGGTGCTGGGCAATATCGAGGCGCCCCGCTGGGTGTTTCAGGTCATCATGCTGGTGCTGGCCATTGGCCTGCCACTGGTGCTGATCTTCGCCTGGGCTTTCGAGATGACGCCGGAGGGTTTAAAGAAAGAAAAGGACATCGACCGCAGCCAGTCCATCGCGCCGCAGACCGGCAAAAAACTTAATAACACCATCCTGGTGCTGCTGGCACTGGCCGTTGCCTACCTGTTGTACGACAAGTTCTCGGCTTCAGCAAAAACGGGGACAGAGCACTTTTCTCAACAAACTTCTGGTCAAACCACCGACGCCAATGAGAAAAGTGCTCTGTCCCCAGTCGAAGCCATCGCCCAGGCCGGCAACGAAGCCACACAAACCATCAGCCGTCAGTCGATCGCCGTGCTGCCCTTTGATAACCGCAGCCCGGATGCCAACGATGCCTACTTTGCCGAGGGTATCCACGACGACCTGTTAACCAACCTGTCGCGTATCGGCGCGCTGAAGGTCATCTCGCGCACTTCGGTGACCCAGTACAAGGGCACTGAAAAGACCATACCGCAAATTGCAGCGGAGCTCGGCGTCGCCACCATCATGGAAGGCGCCGTGCAGCGTTCCGGCAACCAGGTGCGTATCAATGTGCAGTTGATCGATGCGCAGACCGACGAGCACTTGTGGGCCGAGATCTTCGATCGCGAACTGACCGCGCAGAACCTGTTCGCCATCCAGAGTGAAATTTCACAAGCCATCGCC
The DNA here is from genome assembly GCA_963727635.1 of uncultured Gammaproteobacteria bacterium. Classification (GTDB taxonomy): domain Bacteria; phylum Pseudomonadota; class Gammaproteobacteria; order Xanthomonadales; family SZUA-36; genus SZUA-36. Next base: position 107,244 of record CAVSHP010000016.1, read on the forward strand.
AGTGCGCTCGAGGCCACGCTGACGTCGGACGAACAGCAGCAGGTCAATACGGTGCCGACGCAAAACCTGCTGGCCTACGAGGCCTATTTGCGTGGTAAACAGTTGCTGGCAACGCGAAATGCTGCCGACTTCGAACAGGCGCTGACCGAGTTCGAGACTGCCGTCAAACTCGACCCCCAATTTGCCCTTGCCTGGGTAGGCAAGGCAGACACACTCTTAATGCTCCCCGTCTACAGCACCCGTCCTGACAAGGAGAGCAACGAACAGGCCAGGGTAGCCGTCAACCGCGCCCTGGCGATCAATGACAGCATAGGCGAAGCTTATGCTTCGCTCGCAAACATTTTGAACCATCAGGATGAATGGCCTCTCTCCGAAGCAGCGTTTAAAAAGTCCATCGAACTGAGCCCCAATTATGCCACTGCCTGGCACTGGTATTCGAACGCATTGGGCAAATTTCCAATGCGTATCGACGAGACCATCGAAATGGCGCTGAAGGCCAATGAACTCGACCCCAATTCGGCGATCATCAGTTCCAATCTTGCCAGCAAATACAGCATGAAAGGTCTCTATTCCATGGCCGAGCGGCAATTACGCAAGGTCCTCGAACTGAATCCCGCATTTGCTGCTGCGTATGCCACCCTGGGTGGCATTTACGCCTATGATCTCGGGCAGTTTGCAAAAGCGATCCCTTATTTTGAGAAGGCCGACGACCTAGCGCCCGATGACATTTGGCAAAAAACCAATTTGCTGGATATCTATCTTGAGATAGGCGATTTCCAGAAGACGGATGCCATACGCAATGAAATCAACGAGTTGGGCCGGGATCATCTTGCCTCTGCATTGGCCGACGTCGTGGTCAACTTTGGCCGGTCCAACCATGCGGCAACCCGTGAAGCCATCAACTTCGCCTTGCCGAAGGCCAAGGACAATACTTACGTCGTCAATTTCCTGGCAGCCGTCGAGGCAACCGAGGGAGACCTGCAACTTGCCCGCAATATTTACCTCACCCAACTTCCAGGCTGGTTGATTCCGGAGCAATGGGCCGGTCTTATCAATCAATATACATCCGATGCCTGCATTGTTTCCTGGGTGCTGATGCGCACCGGGGACGAACCACTGGGCCGTCGCCTGCTGGACCAGGCCTCACAGTTCGTGGAGCAGGACTTGCCTTCCGTAATGGAGCATGCCGACAAGTACGTGCCCGAATTTTGCCAGGCGGCCAGGGGCGACTTTGAAAATGCCCTGGCCTCGATGCAGACCCGCTTAAACCACAATCACCTTATGTATTGGAAGCTCGGTCTCCGGATGCCCATGTTCGATCCGCTGCGTGAAGACCCACGCTATATCGCCATGCAGCAGGAGTACGAACGCAAGATTGCGGTGCAGCGCGCTGAGATCGAAGCCATGCGGGCGGAGGTTGGCTCATGAACTTTTTTAACGAACTCAAGCGCAGAAATGTCGTCCGCGTTGGTTTCGCCTACGCGATAGCCGGCTGGGTATTGCTGCAGGTTGCAGACCTGGTGCTGACAAACATCGAAGCGCCCTCCTGGGTCATCAAGGCCCTGATGCTGTTCGTCCTGCTCGGCTTCATTGCCGCCCTGGTGATCGCCTGGGCTTACGAGATCACACCGGAGGGTATCAAGAGAGAATCCGAAGTCGACCGTTCTCAATCCATCGTGGGCCACACCGGTAAAAAACTGGACCGGATTATCATGGGGTTCCTGGTGCTGGCAGTGGCGGTGCTGCTGTTTGACCGCTCGATATCACCAGCGGAAAAGGTATCCGTCCCAGTTACTGAAGATACCGCGGCGCAGGTGAGCCAGGCAGGTGATGACAAAACCCCGTTACAGGCGGATGAACCGGCCAGCGATCCATCCATCGCCGTCTTGCCCTTCACCGATATGAGCCCGGAGCAGGACCAGGGCTACTTCTCGGATGGTATTTCGGAAGAATTACTCAACGTCCTGGTCAAGGTGAAGGGTCTGAAAGTGGCGTCACGCACCTCTTCGTTCACCTACAAGGGTAGCAAGGAAAGCCTCGCCGAGATCGCCAGCGATCTCAAGGTGGATCACGTACTGGAAGGCAGCGTGCGCAAGGCCGGTAACCGCGTGCGGATCACCGCGCAGCTGATCGATGCGAATACCGACCGGCACCTGTGGTCGGAAACATTCGATCGCGAACTGGTGGACATCTTCGCCATCCAGGACGAGATCGCCAATGCCATCGTGAATGCTTTGAGCACCGAGCTCGGCATTCTGAAAGACGCCCCGGCCATCTCGGTCGCCACGGCCACTGAAAACCTCGACGCCTACGAGTTGTATCTGAAAGCACGTGGCCTGTTCCTGGCCCGTGAACAACTGGAAGAAAGCATCGCTCTGTATGAACGCGCGGTGGAACTTGACCCCGCATTTGCCAAGGCCTGGGAGGGTCTGGCGGCGGTCTATTCGGTTGTCGAATCGTGGGGTATTGTCGGACGCGACTGGAACAGCCTGGCCATACAGGCCGCCAAACGTGCGCTTGAACTGGACCCCGGGCTTTCCACACCCTGGGCGGTCATCGGACAAATTTCAATTTACAGTGGAAATTCAATTTCAGGCATAGCCAATCTGGATCGCGCGATTCAACTGGACCCCGACAATGCCACCAACTATTTATGGCGAGGGATTCACTACTCCATTCTTGGGTTTCAAGCCGAATCCATAGACGATATCAAGCGTTGCCTGGAAATCGACCCGGCTTATCAAAATTGCAAGCGTCACCTCGCGGTCAGCTACGCCATCATCGATGAGGATGACCTGGCTTTGTCGCTACTCGAGCAAACGGCGGAGCACGGGTTTACCGGTTCCCAGATGTTGTTGGTTCAGAGATTGATGTCATTGGGCGAACGACTGACGTCAGCCATGATCCTGCTCAGTGAGACTAAAAATGACTCGACATTTCCGGCCACCGCGGTTCTGGATGCAATGGAATCCCCGAAAGCAGACGATAGCCTCGGCCTGGAAAAAGTGCTGAACTGGATCGAAAAAACCAATTCCACTCCGGAATATTGGGCGCCATTGATGGCTGCATTTAAAGCCTACAAGTACTTAAAACCCGATTTCACCAATGATCGTTTTGTGTGGTTCAGAGAAAATGCGGGCTTCAGAGCCTCGGAATATTTCGTTCCCTACATGAACAAGATCGGCGCGCCGGCGTATTGGCGGGAAAAGGGCTTCCCGCCCGGTTGCCGACCGCTTGCAGGAGACGATTTTGAGTGTGATTAGCGGAGACACCAATGAGCTTTTTTGAAGAACTGAAGCGCAGAAACGTCATACGTGTGGGCGTTGCCTACACGGTTGCCGCCTGGTTACTGCTGCAGATTTCAGACCTTGTGCTGCAAAACATTGCCGCGCCCGCCTGGGTCATCCAGGTCATCATGCTGTTGCTCGCGCTTGGCTTTCCGCTGGTGGTGACGTTCGCCTGGGCATTCGAAATTACACCCGAGGGCATCAAGAAAGAAAAGGACGTGGACCGCAGCCAGTCGATCGTCTCGCAAACCGGCCGCAAACTGGACCGCATGATCATCGGCGTGCTCACCGTCACCATCGCTTACCTGCTGATCGACAAGCTCGTTTTGACCGAGCCAAAGGTCAGAGCCCGTTCCCCAACAAACCGCGGCGCAGGTATCAGGGCCAGTGACGAAGAAAAAGGATCTGACCCCGGCGGACGGCACCTGCCAAAACCAACCCGTCGGTCGCCGTGTTGCCCTTCGTCAACATGAGCGGTGACCAGGACAACGAGTACTTCTCCGACGGCCTGACCGAAACCCTGCTGCATATGCTGGCGCAAATACCCGATTTGCAGGTGGCCGCACGCACCTCGTCATTTGCCTTCAAGGGAAAAAGCGAGAGCGTTACGACCATCGCGCAATCACTCGGGGTCGAGCACATTCTCGAAGGCAGTGTGCAAAAGGCCGGTGACCGGGTGCGCATCACGGCGCAGTTAATCCGCGCCAACGATGGTTTCCACGTCTGGTCGCAGCACTACGACCGCACGCTGGATGACATTTTCGCCATCCAGGACGAGATCGCCGGCGATGTGGCCAGCGCGCTGGGTAGCTCCCTGCTGGGTACCGGGGTCGCGGATGTCCACGCGGTCGACACCAACGATCTGAGCGCCTATGACGATTATCTGAAAGGCTTGCAACAACAGGCGATCTTCTCCTACAGCAGTCTCGAGGCGGCAGAAAGCCACTTCAAACAGGCACTGGCGCACGACCCTTCATTTACCGAAGCGCGGCTGGCACTCATACGCAACTACCTGTATAAAAACGACACCGGGCTGATCAGCGACGATGAATTGCAGGCGCGGGTCAACCCACTGTTACGCCAGGTACGTGAACAGCACCCGGATAACCACCTCGCACAGGCGTTCGAAATTGCCGTTTCTTTACTGGTGTTCGAGCCGTCCATGGCCAAAGATGAAAGGGAATCACAAATCAACGACGCTACGTGGCCTACTGACATCGATACCCGGCGAAACCTACATCCGGATCATTGATGGCTAATACTCTGAATTTTTTCTTTAAACAGCCGCAACAGGCCATCGATGTTATCCAGGCCGGTTTGCTGGTCGATCCGCTGGCCGCAGACCTGTACAGCACACTCGGCTATGTCTATCTTGACCAGGATCAACTCGACCAGGCAAGCGAGGCCCTGCAGCGCGCGCAGCAACTGGCGCCGGAGAACCCGAACAACTATTCCTGGCTGGCAGATCTTGAAGCGGAGAAGAATAACCTGCCGGCAGCGCTGAACTGGCGACTCAAGGCGACCGAAGTGGATCCCCAGGATCATGAAATCGCCTCGGAAATTGCCAGGACTCTCTATCAACTTGAACTACCCGAAGAAGGTGACCGCTGGTTTGCGCGCGTCCAGGCCCTGGTACCCGATTCACCCATGCAACACAGGCTCGAAATCGAGCGCGCCGTGGCCAGGAAGGAATATGACCAGGCGATCGCATTGTCAGAAAAAGTGATCCGCGCACAGGTGGAAGATCGCCGTGATGCGTTTACCACCCCGTTGTTTACTTATTGCAGGCTTATGCTCGACAGCGGCCGGGCCAAACAGGCTTATGACCTGCTGGTGTCGGTACGTCCGGAAATCACCGACTACAGCACAATGCCCGATGATGAGCAGGGCGTTTTGATGCAATTCGCCAGTATCAAGCTGATGACCGGGTTTGAAAGCTTTGAAACACGCAAGCAGGCCTGGCTGAAACTGATTGCCAATTTTGACGCCAGGGGCTTTCCATGGCGGGACCCCAAACATGGCAGCCTGGTGGATAACGACATCATCACCGGTGACAACCAGGCTGCAATTGACGCTTTCCTCAATGTCCGGTTGAACATGCCGATGGCAAGTAATCTGCAACAGCATAAACGCCTGGATAAAACCTTCTACGCCCCCGTATATGAAGACCCGACCGTGGGCGCCCGCCTGGCGCAACTGGATACCGAATTTGCCCGGCTTCGCGAGCAGGTTTCCGAGCTGATGCAGGAACCGGAGTGGAACCAATGAGCCTGTTTAACGAATTGAAACGCCGCAACGTTTTCCGCGTCGGTATCGCCTACACGGTGGTCGCCTGGCTGATCGCCCAGGTGGTCGACCTGGTATTGGAGAATTTCGGCGCCCCGGCCTGGTTCATGCGCTCACTGCTGGTCATCCTCGCCGCCGGTCTGCCGATTGCACTGGTGTTTGCCTGGGCTTTCGAGATGACACCCGAGGGTCTGAAGCGGGAAAAGGAAGTGGACCGCAGCCAGTCGATCGTCACTCAAACCGGCCGCAAGCTGGACCGCATGATCATCGGCATCATGGCGGTGGTCATCGCCTTCCTGGTGCTCGACCGGTTTGTGCTGAACGATAAAGACGCGCCGGCGGTCGCCACACCTGCAACGCAGACCGCCGAAGCCGAAGAGGAACTCACGCCTGCCGCTGCCAAGGGTCCGTCAGTGGCGGTGCTGCCTTTTGTCAACATGAGCGGTGACGCCAACAACGAATACTTCTCCGACGGTCTGACCGAAACCCTGCTGCATATGCTGGCGCAGTTGCCGGACCTGCGGGTGGCGGCGCGCACCTCCTCGTTCGCGTTCAAGGGCAAGGACACCGGTATCGAGGAAATTGCCAAAATTCTCGGCGTCGAACACGTGCTCGAAGGCAGCGTGCAAAAGGCCGGCAACCGTGTGCGCATCACCGCGCAGTTGATCCGCGGCAATGACGGCTTCCACGTCTGGTCACAGAATTACGACCGCACACTGGATGATATCTTCGCCATCCAGGATGAGATCGCCACCGATGTGGCCAATGCCCTGGACACTTCCCTGTTGGGTGGCAACAATGCCATTCACAATGTGGATACAACCAATTTATCGGCCTATGACACCTATCTGAAGGGTCTGGAACAACAGGCAATTTTTTCATTTGGCAGCCTGCCAGAGGCCCAGAGCCTGTTCAAAGAGGCATTGGCTGCCGACCCGGAATTTATTGACGCCAAGCTCGCACTGGCCAGGAATTACCAGATGATGTCGTGGACCGGAATCATCGATGAAGAAGCGTCACAGCAACTGGCCTTGCCGTTGATACAGCAGGTGCTCGAAAAAGACCCGGCAAATTACCTTGCCCGGGCGTTGAAGCTGTACAACGAACTGGGTTTAAACGACCAATTCACCCTGGAAGAGCGCACACGCAAATACCAGGAATTGCGCGACTTGTTGCCTTTATTGCCAAACAGCACATCTTTGCGTGAATCTGTTGCGAGCTTTCTCAGTGCGAATCAAGCCAGGTACCAGGAAGCCGCCGAAGTACTCGAGGCCGGCTTGTTGGTCGATCCGCTGGCGGCAAACCTGCATGACGGTCTTGGCAAGACCTTCACACGGATGGGGCTTTACGACAAGGCCATGGCTTCGTTACAGCGGGCCCTGGCACTGCAACCCGATAACCCCAACATATACTCCGATATTGCCGATCTCAAAGCCGAACTGGGCGATCTCAATGGTTGGTTCGAATGGTGGCGCAAGGCAGCGGAGGTCGATCCCCAGGATCACGAACTGGCCGCTGAACTGGCACAGGGCTTCTACGATCTCGGTTTGCTGGAGGAAGGCAACCACTGGGCGGCAAAGTCGATCGCATTGGCCCCCCAGTCCGCTGTCGGCCGCAGGGTGCGTATGCAACAGGCCTATGCCCGTGGTGACCTGGACCAGGCGCTGCTGTTGGCGCAAAGCATGATCAAGGACCAGGTCTCCATACGGCAGGGCTCGTTTCCTGCTGCTTTGGCCGTGTACAGAGAAATCATGTCAAAAAGCGGGCGCGAGCGTGAAGCCTATGACTTCCTGCTTTCCGTCAGGCCGGAACTGGAAGATTTCGCAAGCTTTCCCGGCGACTACCGGGGTGCGATCATGCAGAGGCACATGCTAATACTCATGTCTGCTTTCAAGTCGCCCGAAGAAACACGAAAGGCATGGCTGGATTGGGCCAGCGTCATGGACCAGGCATTTCCCCGCTGGCGTGAAATAGCCATCAACCAGGTTCTCGATGAACTGATGCAGGGCAGACCTGACGAGGCCGAAAGAGTGGCCATCGACGTTTACCTTGCAAAACCCATTGCCAGCAATCTTCGCGCTGTCGAGGACCTGCAAGCGCCCGTATTCGGGGTCATTACCCAAAGACCGGAATTGATGGCGCGTATGTCGGAAGTGCAAAAGGAGAAGACCAAACTGCGTGATGGTGTCAGTGAAATGATGCAGAAACCGGAGTGGCAGCAATAGTCATGAGCTTCTTTAAAGAATTAAAACGCCGCAACGTGTTCCGCGTCGGCATCGCTTACACGGTGGCCACGTGGCTGCTGATACAGGTAACTGATACAGTTTTCCCCCGCATCGGTTTACCTGATTCAGCAGTCACGCTGGTCATCGCTTTACTCGCTATCGGCTTCATCCCCGCGCTGATCTTTGCCTGGGCATTTGAAATGACCCCGGAGGGCATCAAGCGCGAGAAAGACGTCGACCGCACGCAGTCTATCACGCCAACAACCGGCCGCAAGCTGGACCGGATGATCATTGGCATTCTGACCGTTACCGTCGCCTACCTGCTGATAGACAAGCTGGTTTTACAGGGCCCTGCCCCCGCCGAAAACAGCGCAGGAACCGCCGTGACCGAAGCGATCTGACCGGTCGTCGTTGAAGGCGAGGCCCCTCGATCGCCGTGTTGCCATTTGTCAACATGAGCGGCGACAAGGATAACGAATACTTCTCCGACGGACTGACCGAAACCCTGCTGCACATGCTTTCGCAGATACCGGGTCTGCACGTTGCAGCCCGCACGTCCTCGTTCGCATTCAAGGGGCAAAACTCCAGCATCGAGGAGATCGCCAAAAAACTGGGTGTCGCCCACGTGCTCGAGGGCAGCGTGCAGAAATCCGGTCAGCGGGTGCGTATCACGGCGCAGTTGATACGCGCAGAAGATGGCTTTCATGTCTGGTCGCAGAATTACGACCGTACACTCGAGGATATTTTCGCGATCCAGGATGAGATAGCAACAGATGTGGCCGAAGCACTGGACGCAACACTGTTGGGCGGCAGTATCAAAATAGCCCATATCGAAACCAGCAACATCGGCGCCTACGACACCTACCTGCGTGCCATGGAGCAACAATCCATCGGCTCATACGGCAGCCTGTCGAATGCCGAAAGCCTGTTCAAGCAGGCGCTCGCGGCCGACCCCGATTTTATTGACGTGAAGCTGGCGCTGGCACGAAATTACCTCATGCAAGCCAACACCGGTTTGATCGAAGAAGCGCAAATGCAGCAGGCGATCGCACCACTTTTGAGCCAGGTCCGCGAAGTGCAACCGGACAACAGGCTGGCGCGGGCCATCGAAACGGTGTCCGGACTGCATCCAGGCGTAATGATAGACGAGGCTGTTCTCCGCACAGAGGTTGACGAGCTTCGCGCTCTTTTACCGCTGATTCCATCCGAAACCTACATTCGCGGCCAGGCTGCCGGGATAATTTCGTATGCGCTCAATCAACCGGAAGTCGCGCTTGAAGTGATCGAAGCAGGACTCATGGTCGATCCGCTGTCTGCGGAACTTTATGCCCAGCAGGGAAACGTGTACTTAAAGATGAAACGGTACGAAGATGCCCGCGGTTCCTTTCTCAAGGCCATCGAACTGGATCCACTCGACCCCAACAATTACGGCCGCATGTCAAACCTCAGCGCTGACGTGGGAGACATCACCGGTGAATTCAAATGGCGGTTGAAGAATATCAAGGCAGATCCGCAGGACCACGAAGTCGCCGGCCATCTGGCCCGGTTATTTTACGAATGGGGATTACCGGAGGAAGGTGACCGTTGGCTGGCGCGGGTCAGGGCGTTGGCGCCAAACTCGGATATCCTGCAACGCCTGCAAATCGACCGGGCCAATTCCCGCGGTGATGCCGCTGAACTGATAGCGGTCGCACAGAAAATGATCGCCGCACCTGCAAGCATGCGGCATGACTCGTTTCCGACTGCCCTGTTCAACTACGGCACCTATATGAGCCGGGCTGGCCGTTACCAGGAGGGCTATGACTTTTTAGTCAGTGTCCGCCCCGAAATTACAAACTATGAGCAATTGCCTGCAGACATCCAGGGCGTGCTCATGCAGTGGGTCAGCATCGAACTGATGTCCGGATTCAGGAGCGCTGAAGAAAGAAAGTCCGCCTGGCAGGTATACGCGCAAAACCTGCGGGCCAACGGATCATGGTGGTTCGAAGAACCCGGTGACCAGGCGGTTGACTTCCTCTACATGGGTGATCTTGACTCGGCCATTGAAAAAGCAAAGGAAGACCTGGCCAAACCGCTGGCGTCCTGGCCGATTCGTGGTGAAGCATGGGACAACCCTATCTGGGTGCCCATCACCTCGAACCCGGAAATTGCCGCCCGACTGTCTGAAATGAAACGGGAAAAACAACAGGCCCGCGAACAGATCACAGAAATGCTGCAGGGACCGGAGTGGCAGCAATGATGCATAAGCTGCAATGCAATGCATGGGGCCGAAGCCGCCCCTGTGTTAACGATAACAAAGCTGCAAGGGGCTTCAATGAGCTTTTTTAAAGAATTAAAACGCCGCAACGTGTTCCGCGTCGGCATCGCTTACACGGTGGCCACGTGGCTGCTGATACAGGTGACTGATACCATATTCCCCCGCATCGGTTTACCTGATTCAGCAGTCACGCTGGTCATCGCTTTACTCATCAATGAGCAAGACGGGCCCTCCCTGGCCCACTTGCATGTCGCTCCGCAGACGCGCGAGTCTGCTTCGCTCCTGCGCTCAGCTCCGCTAATCGCTGCGCTTCGCGTTGGCACATCCCTGCGCCAAGGGAAGGTGGACTCATGAGCCTGTTCAACGAACTCAAACGCCGCAACGTATTCCGGGTGGGTATCGCCTACGCGGTGGTGGGCTGGCTGGTGATGCAGTTTGCCGACGTGGTGCTCAACAACATCACGGCGCCCGACTGGGTATTCAAGTCCATCATGTTGTTGCTGGCCATCGGCTTTCCCAAGCGTGCTGGTGTTCGCCTGGGCATTCGAAATGACGCCGGAAGGCATCAAGCGCGAAAAAGACATCGACCGCACGCAGTCCATCACGCCGAAAACCGGTAAAAAGCTGGACCGGATCATCATCGCCGGCTGGCGTTGATCATCGTTGGTATGGCCATCGAACGTATCTGGTTTGCCGGACAGGACGAACCTGCCGAGACACAAGGGCCCGGGAAACCGGCCAGCGCAAGCAGAAAAGAACCTGCCACTATTGCCGGTGAAGATGCCGATCACAGGGAATCCGTCGCCGTTTTGCCTTTCACGGCCATGAGCAGCGGCGAGGACGACGGTTATTTCGCCGACGGCCTGACCGAGGAAATCCTGAATTCACTGGCACGGCTGCCGGAACTGCTGGTCACCGCCCGTACCTCCTCTTTCCACTTCAAGGACCAGAACATGCCGGTGCCGGAAATCGCCGCGACACTGGGTGTTGAAACACGTGGTGGAAGGCTCGGTGCGGCGCTCCGGTGAACGGGTGCGGATCACCGCCCAGTTGATCCGCGCCGAGGACGGCTTCCACCTGTGGTCGCAGACCTACGACCGCACGCTGGAAGACGTGTTCGCGGTGCAGGAGGATATCGCCGAAAACATCGCCGAGACACTGAACGTCGTCCTGAATGAAGACAAGCGCAAACAAATGAACGACGCGCGCATCAAGGACGTCGAGGCTTTTATCGCCTACCAGAAAGGCATCGAAATGATGGCGCGGGCGCACTCGACCAGTGACCCGGTCGAGCTGCTGCCGGAAGCCAATCGCTATTTCGACCAGGCCCTGGCCATTGTCCCGACCATTACCAATGCCCAGCTGGAACGAACCGACCTGTTTGGACACATCATTTACAACAATGCCATGGGCGCAAAAAGCTATACGCCAGCGGAACTCGACTCCGCGCTGGAGAGAAATACAGAAGCGGACTCGCGCGGGCGGCCCGCACTGCCGCCTAATCGGAAGCGCAACGCGCCTATATCGAAGCCGAACGCGCCGAGTTCTACGGTGACTGGTCAGGGATTCCGGCCAACCTCGACCGGGCATTTCAGACCGATGAGTGCTTACGCCGCTCAACTGGGCCGCATCATTGGCCGGAGCGTCTTTGGCTGGGCGGAGCAGGTTTCAGCGCATTACGAACGGTTGATGCGATGTGATCCGTTGAGTGGTTTATATGCAGCCATGGCCAGTCAATTCCTGATCTGGGCGGGCCAGTCGGACAAGGTCATCGAACTGAGCACTCATTTCCTCGACGACGTTGCCTATCAACCCTGGGTTGACGACATGCGATTCATGGCTTTGCTGGCCTCCGGCAAATATCACGATGCACCGGGCGTGTACGACCCGAATCCCGAGGGCAGCTATTCCACGGTACCCCGCAAACTATTCGCCTATGCCATGGATAATGATATCGCCAGGGCCAGGGACGTGCTGGAAACAACTGAACAAAGACGCCCCGGTCAATGACATGGACATGTTGATGATTGAAGCTCGCACTCGGTAACCGCGAGGCGGCGAATACCTACGCCAGCAAGATGGATGCCCGTTTTGCCGGTCCATTTATCCTGGCCGAGGCGGTGAAGGGCTGTTTCTGCGGGGCGCCTTTTGACCTGGAGGCCACGCCGAATTTCAAGCAACGCGTCGAGCAAGCCGGTTTTAGCTGGCCGCCTGTCTCCCCCCTCAAGTATCCGGCCAAGGACTGGTGATGAGTTTTTTCAGCGAACTCAATAATGAGCAAGACGGGCCATCCCTGGCCCGCTTGCATGTCGCTGCGCAGACGCGCGAGTCTGCTACTCTCCTGCGCTCGCCTCCACCCAAATTTATTATTTGGGCTACGACTCGCGTTGGCACATCCCTGTGCCAAGAAGGGGTAAAGCTGTGAGTTTTTTCAGCGAACTCAAGCGCCGCAACGTATTCCGTGTAGGATTTGCCTACGCGGTGGTGGCCTGGCTGGTCATGCAATTCGCCGACGTGGTGCTGAATAACATCACGGCGCCCGGCTGGGTATTCCAGGTGATCATGTTACTGCTGGCAATCGGCTTTCCGATCGTGCTGGTGTTTGCCTGGGCGTTTGAAATGACACCCGAGGGTCTGAAGAAGGAAAAGGATGTCGACCGCAGCCAGTCGATCGCCCCTCAAACCGGACGCAAACTGGATCGCACCATTATCGTATTCCTGGTACTGGCGCTGGCTTATTTTGCCTACGATAAATTCGTCAGCGGCATACCCCGCGGGGATTCGGCAGAAACCGTTCAAGCAGAAGCCGACAACCAGGACGCCGCTGCCATTGACAAGGAATCAACCCCCCTGGCGCGCAGCGAAGATGATAAGTCGGTCGCAGTGTTGCCATTTGCGTCCCGCAGCACCAACCCGGAAGACCAGTTCTTCGCCGAGGGCATGCACGACGACCTGCTCACCCAACTGGCCAAGATCGGCTCAATGAAAGTTATTTCCCGAACCTCGGTGATGGAATACAAAGACACCACCAAGAAGATACCGCAGATCGCTGCGGAACTCGGTGTGGCCACCATCTTGGAGGGCGGTGTACAGCGCTCAGGTTCACGTATCCGCTTCAATGCCCAGCTGATCGATGCCAAAACCGATGAACACTTGTGGGCGGAAACCTATGACCGCGACTTGACCGCAGAAAACCTGTTTGACATCCAGGCGGAAATTGCCCGCGCTATCGCGCAGGCTCTGCAGGCCACCCTCAGCCCCGAGGAAGAGGCAAGTATTAGACCGGGCCCTGACCAACAACCTGGAAGCCTGGGAATCCTATCAGCGCGCCATTGACATGAGCAAGAAACAGGACCTGGGCGCAATCAAAACAGGCCTCACCGAGATCAATCGCGCCTTGAAACTTGATCCGGATTTTGCTGCAGCCTGGAGTTTGAAGGCTGTCTTGCTGCTCCAGCAATACTGGCTTTACGATACCGATCCGGCAATACGTGATGCGGCCTGGGATGCCATTCAAAGCGGGCGCGTCATTGATCCCACACTACCGGAGCTTGACCTCGCGGAAGGTTATTATTACTACTGGGGTTATCGCGATTATGCCAAAGCGCTGCCTTTTATGCAGAGCGCGTCTGCTGCACTACCCAATAACGAACGCGTACATCAGGCCCGTGCATACGTACTGCGCAGAATGGGAGATTGGGAAGGTGCGCTTGCCGCCATGCGCCGGGCCAGTGAACTCGACCCTAGAAACGTTGTGCATTCTGCTGATATAGGCGAAACACTGACAGCTACGCGTCGTTTTAAAGAAGCAACACGAGCTTTCGCCGCAGCACAGGCTATAGACCGGGACGACCCAGTATCGCTTTCGTACATCGGTCTTCTTCACTTGCAGGAGTCCGGCGATATCAACAGTTATTCGCATCTTAGCCACCTCACGTCGGCATCCTCTGCTGAAGCTCAATTGGATAGCTGGCAGTCTGCTTTGTACCTGGATGACTTTGAGACTGCTTTGCAGGACGTGGCTGACTGGCAGGAAGGCTTCCTGGACACCAAGGATTACCGTGTCACAAGACCCATGTTAGCCGGGCTGACCCACCGGTATGCAGGCCAGATTGAAAGTGCAACACCATTGCTGCGCGATGCCAGGCAGGAATTCGAAACCTTATTGCAGGATAACCCGGGAAGCTATGCCATTAACCGTTCCTTGTGCTTCATCACGGGCGGGCTGGGCGAATGGGCCGATGCCAAAATATACTGCCATCAAGCCCTGCAAACGGCTCCCAAAGACGCCTTTCTTGCAGGCACATTCAAGTTTGACGCGGCTGCCGGTCTGGCGCTTGCGGGTGATGCACAAGGCGCCGTTGAGCTATTGCAAGCCATGCTGGATGCGGACGCGGGCCCGACCATTTACCCGATCATGTATCATCCCGCCTTCGATGGCATCCGCCCGGACCCGATCTATACTGAATTCATGAAGCAATACGCTCCGGAAGAACAACAATAATGAGCTTTTTTAGCGAACTCAAACGCCGCAATGTATTCCGCATGGGTATCGCCTATGCCGTGGTTGCCTGGGTTTTGTTGCAGGGCGTCGACTTCGTCCTGGATGTCATCTCCGCACCCAACTGGGTAATGCAGGTGTTTGTCCTCGCGGCTGTCGTGGGTTTGCCGGTCGTGCTGATTTTTTCATGGGTGTTTGAAATCACGCCAGACGGGATCAAGCTCGAATCAAAGATAGCGCCCAATGAATCGGTCACCCAGCACACCGGCCGCAAGCTGGACCGGACGATCATCAGCTTCCTGGCACTGGCCGTGGTGCTGTTGCTCGGCGAACGGTTTATGTCGCAGGAAAACGATGTTGCTTCCAATCCGGCCCCCGCAACCGCCATTGAACAGACAAGCACCGAAGTGGAAGCCGCAGATGAAAACGCGCGCTCGCTGGCTGTCCTGCCTTTCGTCAACATGTCATCGGACCCGGAGCAGGAGTATTTCTCCGATGGCTTATCGGAAGAATTACTCAACCGTCTGGCACAGAATAACCAGTTACGCGTCGCCGCCCGCACCTCCTCCTTCCAGTTCAAGGGAAAGAATCTGGATATCGGTGAAATCGGCCGGCAACTGAAAGTCAAAAATGTCATGGAAGGCAGTGTACGCAAGTCTGGGAATCGCTTGCGCATCACGGCCCAGCTGATCCAGGTGGACAGCGGCTTTCACCTCTGGTCGGAAACCTATGAACGCGAAATGGATGATGTTTTCGCCATCCAGGACGATATCGCCATGGCCATCACCACGGCGCTGGAGGCGGAACTGGGGGCAGATTCAACGTCAACAGATACGCAACCGACGGACAACATGGAGGCCTACCAGGCCTACCTGCAGGGCCGCTACCTGCTGGCCAAGCGCGGCGTGGCCAACCTGTTGAAAGCCCATGAACAATTTGAACGGGCGACCCGGCTGGATCCCACATTTTCCAAGGCCTGGTCGAGCATGGCTTATAACTATTCCCTGTTTTCGTCATACAGTGTTGGCGTTCCGGCACAGGAGGTCTGGGAGACGGTGCAAATGGCCGCCAACAAGGCGCTTCAATATGACCCGAATAACGCGGAGGCCTTCGTGGCGCTGGCGCGAGCCGATATCCAGGACGATTTAAAGACGATTTCGGAACTCTATGCAAAGGCCTACGCACTGGCGCCCAAAAACGCCGATGTGGTTAACCTCTATGGCGATTTCAAGACGACAGTCGGTGACTTCAACGCAGCCGAACGTCTGGAACTGGAGGCGATAGCACTGGATCCACTTGCCGCTGTCCACCACTCGGACATGGCGTTTGTTATGTTTACGCTTGGACGTTACCAGGAAGCGTTAGCCTACGGGAGGACATCTGTCAGCCTCGAGCCGGACTCCGATGCCCGCGCAGACCCGCTGATCACCAGCCTGATTATCAACGGTCAATATGACGAGGCCATCGAAACGATCAAACACTTTGAACAAATACCTGGTACAGATCCCAACCTGATCAGTTTGTGGTGGTGCCTGTTGTATTACGAGCAGGGTGACGAACAAAACCTGCGTGAAAAGGTCGCCGAACGTATACAGCACCTCGAATCCGATCCGGATACATATGACACGGTCATGACGGCCTTCTTCGTCGCCTGGCTCGATGGTACTGATGCTGCCTTGCCCATACTCAAAATTGCCTATGAAATAAACGATTATTACCTCACATGGCCACAATATTTTTACCTGCCCGAGGACATCTCCGATGATCCGGACTGGCTGGCGTTCTGGCAACAGCCACGCCTGGCTGAACTGATAGAGCTCCGCCGCAGCAACAAAACCCGTGAATATGTCGGCTTGTGGAAGGAAAGACCGAAGCCATGAGCTTTTTCAGCGAACTCAAACGCCGCAATGTATTCAAGGTAGGTGTCGCCTACGCGGTGGCCTGCTGGCTTTCGCTGCAGATTGTTGACCTGGTGCTTGAGAACATCCATGCGCCTGACTGGGTCATGCAGGTCTTCATGCTGGCGCTGGCCGCCGGCTTCCCGATCGCCATCATCGTCGCCTGGGCGTTTGAAATGACCCCGGATGGTGTAAAGCTGCACAAGAACGTTGACCCAGGCAAGTCCATCAACCGGCATACCGGGCACCAGCTTAACCGTGGCATTATCATGATCCTGTCGATGGCGATCGTGCTGCTGCTCACCGACCGTTACCGCGATGATCTTTTCGGTGCGCCTGAACCGGCTGCTGAGAAAACGGAAAATACCAGTACCAAACCGGATGACACGGAGACGGTTAAATCCAGGACATCCATCGCGGTATTGCCGTTCCGCGACATGAGCGCCGCCCAGGACCAGGCCTATTTTGGTGAGGGTATCGCCGAGGAGTTGTTGAACTCCCTGGTCAAAATTCCCGGCCTCGACGTTGCCTCGCGCACCTCGTCATTTTCACTCTCGGATGAAAACCTGGATGTCCCGGCGATCGCCGCCCGTCTCGGTGTCAATCACATACTGGAGGGCAGCGTGCGTACCTCCGGACAGCAGGTGAGGGTCACAGCGCAGTTGATCGATGTCAGCAATGACATGCATTTATGGTCGGAAACCTACGACGGATCGCTCGATGATATCTTTAAAATCCAGGACGAGATTACCAGTAAAATCACCGCCGCCCTGAAACTGCAACTGGGTAGCGAAAACCAGGTCTCGTCCGCTGAATCGCTCACTTCCAACCCCGAAGCCTATCAACTGTACCTGCAGGGCCGTCACCTCTGGCGGCAGCGCAACGCCGCCTCTTTAAGGGAAGCTATCCGGCTTTTCAACAAGGCCGTTGAACTGGACCCCAACTTCTACCGCGCCTGGTCGAACATGGCCATAGCTTACCGGAATCTACCGGATTACGACCGCTCATTTGACATGGAAGAGGGCACGGAACTGGCACTCGCAGCTGCGGAAAAAGCCCTGGAGATTTCGCCGCAATCTACCGAGGCACTGATCATCAAGGCAAGTTACAACCAAGATCACTGCCATATTAGTGATGCGGCCCGTTTGTATGAAACGGCCATCGCCTTTAACCCCGAAGATCCGACCGCGCACCATTGGTATGCCATTTTGCTGGCATTGGCCGGTCGTACGAAACTGGCGCTTGAGCACATCGAAATAGCAAAAAATATCGATCCGCTGATATCAGCCGTCATTTCGACTGAAGGCAGTATATACAGGAACCTGGGTGACTACTCCAGGGCGGAAGAACTGGCGCGTGAGGCGGCTGCACTGGGAATGTATGGCGGCTCCTTGTATGACCTGGGATTGACTTATGTGGCTGCCGGAGAAACTGAAAAAGGCAAAGCCCTGATTGAAAAGGGCTGGACAGGTGAAGACCCCTCTGAGGCTGTTACACGCCAATTGTTTTTTCAGGCCCTTGATAACCCGGAAAATCTGGCAGCTTTCGAACAACACATTGGCAAGGCCGGTGATTCGTATTCATCAGCAACCTCCAGCAACATGGAGTACCTTGCACTGCTTGGCTCCGCCTACGTCTTTGAGTACCAGTCGGATGTGAAGTGTGTAAGATTTGAATATTCCGTATGGCTTGAATCTTTCCGCGAGCAACGTAAAAAACCCGAGTTTTTCGAGATGATGAAACGTGCCGGCATGGTGGAGTACTGGCGTGAATACGGCTGGCCGGATGATTGTGCATCGCTGGACCAGGAATTGGCGGAATGCCCGTGAAGAGACGTAGATGAGCTTTTTTGATGAACTGAAAAGACGCAATGTTTTCCGCGTGGGTATCGCCTACGCCGTCTCGTCGTGGGTGCTGCTGCAGGTGGTCGACCTGGTGCTGGAAAACATCGAGGCGCCGCCGCTGGTGATGAAGATCTTCATGCTTGCGTTGGCGATCGGTTTTCCGATCGCATTGATTTTTGCCTGGGCGTTCGAGATGACCCCCGATGGCGTCAAGCTGGAAAAACACGTCGACCGCAGCCAGTCCATCACCCACGTAACCGCGCAAAGGATGAATCGTAATATCATCATTGCGCTGGCCATCGCCGTCGTACTGTTGCTGGTGGACAAATTTACCCCGGAAACAGGCACCGACGCGGCACCAACGGCTACCCAGGTGGAAAGTGTCGCAGCACCGGCGCCACAGGCCGAAGAAAAAGAAAAATCCATTGCGGTTTTACCTTTTGTCGACATGAGTCCGGACGGCGACCAGGCTTATTTTGCCGATGGTATCTCCGAGGAAATACTCAATGTGCTGGTCAAGACCCACACCCTCAAGGTGGCGGGCAGGACCTCTTCGTTCCAGTTCCGCGGGCGTAACGAGGACCTGCGCACCATCGGTGAACAACTCGGTGTCGCCAATATCCTCGAGGGCTCGATTCGTAAAGCCAATAATCGCGTGCGGATCACGGCCCAGCTGGTGACGGCCAGTGACGGCTTCCATCTGTGGTCCGAGACCTATGACCGCGAACTGACCGATATATTTGCGATCCAGGACGAGATCGCCCGCGCCATCACCGATGCGCTGGCGATCGAACTGAACCTGGCCGATACCAGCAAGAGTCTCGTTTCCGCCAGTACCGGCAACATGGAGGCCTATGACCGTTACCTCGAAGCCCGGGGACTGATCGCCCAACGCTCCGACTTTCAGCGCGCCATCAAATTGCTCGATGAAGCCACGCAAATGGATCCGGAATTCGCCGAGGGCTGGGCCGCCAATGCCCAGGCCCATACGCTGGCTATCTATTACCTGGATATTGACCGCAACAAGACCAAGGACTTGGCCGAGTCGCTGGCGAACAAGGCCCTTGAGATCGATCCGAACCTGTCGATGGCCTACTCGGTGCTGGGTGATATCTACCGCGATCGTAACCAGTGGGACAAGGCACGGGAAAGTTACCAGCGGGCACTGAGCCTGAACCCGGATGACACAGAGGCCAATGAGCAATATGCCCAGATGCTCTGGCGTGCCAGTTACATCAACGAGGCACTCAAATACAGCACAAGGGCCGTTGAACTCGATCCCCTTTCCTGGATAAACCAGGCGGTCCAAGCAGGGCTTCTTTACACCTCGGGTGACCGCGCCGCAGGCGTGGCGGATCTGGAACGCGCATTACAACCGGATAACCTGCGTCAGGACTATCCATTGCGGATGGCCATCGGCATGGCGATCAATGACGGTCGCATCGAGCACGCGATTGAATTGATGACGGCGCTATCGAAGACCCAGTGGGTCAATACCGGTATCCCCGCAACGAGGCTGCGCTATGATCAGTTCATTCCGTTATTGAATTCGAAAGATGACACTTTAGCCTACCTGGCGGCCCACATGGATCAGTATGAAGCACTCGGATTCACCAATACCTGGACAGTCGACATATTCTGGGCGGCGTATTATGGCGACTATGCCCTGGCCGAGAAGATAATGGTCGCGGGCACCGTGGTCGATGAACGCCTGGGTCTCCTCGATACAACCTGGTTCTTCAACTACCCGGTCATGAGTCCCTTATACAGTACCGAGCCTTACAAACAACTGGTGCGAAGAATCAACCTGGATGCTTTCTGGCGCAATAACGGCTTCCCGATTAACTGCAGACCGGTGGGAGAAGATGATTTTGCCTGTAACTAGCATGATTGGCCCGGCGTCGATGCCCGGCAGTCGGAGGCATTGATGAGTTTTTTTAACGAACTCAAGCGCCGCAATGTCTTTCGTGTCGGTATCGCCTATACGGTGGCTTCCTGGGTGCTGCTGCAGGTGGTTGACCTGGTATTCGATTACATCACCGCGCCGGCGTGGATCATGCAGGTCTTCATGCTGGCGCTGGCCATTGGTTTGCCGCTGGTTTTGATTCTCGCCTGGGTGTTTGAACTGACACCGGAGGGTATCAAGCTCGAATCGGCAATTGACCCTTCGCAATCCGTTGCACCTCAGACCGGCCGTAAACTGGACCGTATCATCATCGCGTTCCTGGCCCTGGCCGTGGTCATTCTGTTGGGAGACCGGTTCAAAACCGGCGCTGATGCTCCGGCCGAAGGCGCGGATAGGATTCCGGTCGCTGCCACTGCAGGGGCGGAAAAGACCGGCCCTGCTGTTACTTCCCCGGTGCAAAATGAAAAGTCAATCGCCGTATTGCCGCTGGCCAACCGCAGTGTTCAGCCCGAAGACGCGTTTTTTGCCGAAGGCCTGCACGACGAACTGTTGACCCAGTTGAGCCGGATATCCGCGCTGCGGGTGATCTCGCGCACCTCTGTGATGGGTTACGCCGGCACCACCAAGCGCATACCGGAGATCGGCCAGGAATTGGGGGTCGCCACGCTGCTGGAAGGCGGCGTACAACGTTCCGGCAACCGCGTGCGTATCAACGTACAGCTGATCGAAGCCGCCACCGATGAGCACCTGTGGGCCGAGGTCTACGACCGCGAACTGACTGCGGATAACCTGTTCGATATCCAGTCGGATATCACCCGCGCGATCGCCAATGCCCTGCAGGCGGTCCTGACCGGTGATGAACAACATTCACTCGACCAAAAACCCACCGACAACGTCGATGCATATTCCTATTACCTGCGTGGCAAAGCCGCTGCGACGGGCTACGGGCGAACGCTTGCACAGATTGACGAAAGTATTGGTTCCTTCCAGACCGCCATCCAACTTGATCCGGAGTTTGCCGCCGCCTACGCCGCACTTTCCGTTGACTGGGCTGAGCGTTACTGGAACAGCGACAAGCTGGGCGAGGATTTGCAACAGGCCCTGAACGCATTGCAACGCGCGCAGGCGCTGGCCCCGGAATCGGCCGATACATTGACCGCCGAGGGCTACTATTACTATTGGGGTTTCCTGGATTACCCAACCGCCATCAGGGCCTTCGAGCGCGCACTGGAGCGTGAACCGGGCAACACCATCGCCCTCAGGGGAAAAGCCTACGTGTTGCGACGTATGGGGCGACTGGATGAGGCCATTGCGGACATGGAAAGGATCATCTCACTCGACCCGCTGGTTGCCGAGATGACCGTGGATGCGGGCTACACGCTGCTGCGCGCCGGACAAATCGAGCGCGCGGAAGTCTTTATGAATCGGGCCTTCACACTGGCTCCGGAAAAATCATATATAGTCACAACCCGTTCCGAGCTTTTCCTGGTCAAGGGAGACCTCGAAACAGCCCGACAGTCCCTGGGGCCTTTCATCGGCCCCGATGCGCAAGGATATTACCTCGACTACCCGTTACTGATTGGCCGGGCCCTGGGGGATAACGAGCTTGTGGACAAGGTGCTGGACAATTACCCGTTGTGGGATTCGCAGGGGCTCGGGCTGCCCTTCGCCAGGGCGCTGGTGATGCTCGACCGTGGTGAACAGGAAAAATTGAAAGTTCTGGTGGATGAACTGGAAGCGTCCACGCGGCTTGCGCAAATTGAGCAGCCCGGCAAGGAGTACACCTTGTTGAACCAGGTCATCCTGTCCGCGCTGCAACAGGACCGGGCCAAACTCGCCGATGCCGTCAAAGCCTATTATGCAGGTGTCAAGCCCGACGCCATGCGCATTATCGATAACCGCACCATCCCCACCGCATACGCCGTCGCGGGGGATTCCGACGCGGTGCTGGATTACCTGGAGGAAATGGTGGCGCAGTTCGGTCCCTGGGAGCTTTACTATTTCACCCTCGACCCGAGTTTTAAAGCCATGCGCGACCTGCCCCGCTTCCAGGCGCTCGACAAGCAATACCGGCAATGGCTGGAGCAACATCCATGAGCCTGTTCAATGAACTTAAACGCCGTAACGTGTTCCGCGTCGCCATCGGTTATGCGATCACGGCCTGGTTGCTGCTGCAGGTGGTCGACCTGGTGCTGGACAACATCCACGCGCCGGACTGGGTGATGCAGGTTTTCATGCTGGCGCTGGCCATCGGTTTCCCGCTGGCGGTGTTCTTTGCCTGGGCATTTGAGATGACACCTGAAGGTGTTAAGCGCGAGTCTGAAGTTGATCGCTCAAAATCCATCGCCCCGCAAACCGGCCGCAAGATGGACCGTAATATCATCATTGCGATGACCCTGGCGCTGGCCTATTTCGCCTATGACAAGTTTTTAGCGTCACCACCTGACAGCGTGCCCCAATCGACTGTGACGGCTGGCGAAAAACTGGAGTCACGGAACCCGTCAGGACAAGATACGACTTCGACGGAATCATTGGCGTCGGCGACTCCGGTTGAGAACCCCAAACCGGCACTCAACCCGAACGAAAAATCTGTCGCCGTGTTGCCGTTTGTCAACATGAGCGACGACGCCCAGAACGAGTATTTTTCCGATGGTATTTCAGAGGAACTGCTGAACGTACTGGTGCGGGTGAAAGGCTTGCGCGTACCGTCACGGACCTCTTCGTTTACCTTCAAGGGCAGCGACAAGAAACTGGCGGAAATCGGTGCGGAATTACAGGTCGATCACATTTTGGAAGGTTCGGTGCGCAAATCCGGCGACCGTATCCGGGTCACCGCGCAGTTGATTGAAGTGAATACCGATACCCACCTGTGGTCCCAGACCTATACACGTCAACTGGATGACATCTTCGCGGTGCAGGATGAAATCGCACAGGCCATTGTCAGTGCGCTCAAGGTCACACTGACCGGCAACGACCAGGCTTCTATTCAAAGTCACGAAACCACCAGCGTGGAGGCCTACAACAAATACCTGCTTGGCCGGCATTTGTGGATTCAACGCTCACCTGAAGCAATATTAGCTGCAACCAAGCCATTGAACGAAGCGGTATCAATAGATGCCAATTTCGGTCAGGCCTGGGCGGCCCTGGCGGATGCCTATGTGCTGATACCTGAGTATGGTGCAGGTTCTGTTGATCAATACATACCGCTGGCCCACGAAGCCATTGCGAGAGCGCTGCTTATCAATCCGGAATCCGCCCAGGCATTAACCACCTCTGCCTACGTCAAATTCAACTATGACTATGATTTGAAGGGTGCTCACGCTGACATTGAAAAAGCCATTCAGATCGACCCGGGATATGCCACTGCACACCAGTGGTACGCTGAGTTATTGGCCGCAGAACGACAGTACGATGCGGCGCTTGATCAACTCAGGCTGGCCCGAATTGCAGACCCGCTGGCGCCGATCATACCGCATGTTATGGGTTGGATTTTAGCGTATTCCAATCGCACAGATGAGGCTTATGCCTATTATGAGCAAGCCCTGGAAATGGACCCACACTTCGGCAACACCATCGGTAGCCTGGTTTCCCTCAACATGAGGACCGGCCGGTATGACGAGGCCCGCGCCCGCGCCCGCGAACTTGCGACCATCGAGGAGTACGATCCAACGATTGACCTGGCTGTAATCGATGCGCTTGAAAATCCGGAACTGCTTGGCAACGCGTTGAACCTCATGGAGCAGGATCCCGTCTATCCCGATGGTGCGCAAGGTAAAGCCGCATACCTGATGATGCTGAACAAACCGGAACTGGCGCTGGACAATCTTGAAAAAGGGTTCGCGGAGAGCGAGGGCTTTATGGTTCACATGAATCGTATGGTTATCTACGACCCCTTGCGAGAAAACCCGCGCTTCCAGGCCCTGCTGAAAAAGATGAATTTGTGGCCATGAACCTGTTTGCCGAACTCAAGCGCCGCAATGTCTTCAGGGTGGGTATTGCCTACCTGGTGGTTTCCTGGTTCCTGTTGCAGATTATCGACGTTGTGATCCCCATCCTGATCCTGCCGGACTGGGTTGCACGGTTTATATTTCTATTACTTGCGGTAGGTTTTATACCGGTATTGATCGCTGCCTGGGCATTTGAATTGACACCGGACGGTTTAAAAAAGGAAAAAGACGTCGACCGCAGCCAATCCATCGCCCCGCAGACCGGTCGCAAACTGGACCGCACGATCATCGTCGTACTGGTGCTGGCGCTGGGTTACTTTGTCTATGACAAGTTTTTGACGCCGCGCCGGACAGTTCGCCTGGCGCAACTTCGCTCACCGGCGCAAGCGCTGAACAAACACCAGGGCCGGTGTCTTCAGCCGCGCTCAACACGGATGAAAAATCCGTTGCCGTGCTGCCGTTCGTGAACATGAGCGATGATGCGGAGAACGAGTATTTTTCCGATGGTATTTCAGAGGAACTGCTCAACGTGCTGGTGCGGGTAGAGGGTTTGCGCGTACCGTCACGCACCTCTTCGTTTACCTTCAAGGGTAGCGACAAGAAGCTGGCGGACATCGGCAAGGAACTGCAGGTCGATCACATTTTGGAAGGCCGGTGCGCAAATCCGGTGACCGCATCCGGGTGACCGCGCAGTTGATTGATGTCAACACCGATACGCATCTGTGGTCGCAGACCTATACCCGCGAACTGGATGACATCTTCGCGGTGCAGGATGAAATCGCACAGGCCATTGTCAGTGCCCTGCAGGTTACACTGACCGGCAATGACCAGGCGCCGATCCAGTCCCGCTCAACCGCCAGTGTAGAGGCTTACAATAAATACTTGCTCGGCCGCCACCTGTGGAATCAGCGTACACCGACATCATTGCTCGCAAGTGTCGAACCGTTGCGCGAGGCGATAGCCCTGGACCCGCAATACGGCCGTGCATGGGAGGCGCTGGCGGATGCGTACGTACTCATACCGGAATACCGTCTCGGTTCTATCAAAGAATACATACCACTGGCCCATGAGGCCATTAATAAAGCGCTCTACATCAACCCGAAATCGGCCTCTGCACTAAGCACCGCGGCCTATATCAAGTTCATGTATGACTATGACTTCGAGGGCGCGCGGAAAATGTTCACCAGGGCCATAGAAATCGATCCGGGCTATGCGACGGCGCACCAATGGTATGGTGAATTACTGGCTGTCGAAGGCAATCTGGATGCGGGGTTGGATGAGCTCAAACTGGCAAGAAAAGCCGATCCGTTGGCGCATATCGTGCTACATGATATGGGCTGGTTCCTGATGTTTTCCGACAGGCGTGATGAAGCCTATCAGTATTTTCAGAAGGCGGTGGAATTAAACCCGAATTTTCCCAATGCATACCGCAACATGGCGCGGCTTGACATGGAGGAGGGCCACTTTGACCTGGCCCGCGAAAACATGCGCAAATTCAGTTCAATCCTTGAAATCGACCCTGCCACCAATCTGGCTGTGGTTGATGCCATTGAAAATCCGGCACTGAAGGCAAAGGCGGTCGAATTGATTTTAGCAGACAGCAACTATGCGGATGGCACAGTTGGCAAAGCCCGGATGCTGATGCTTCTGGGTGAACCGGAGCTCGCACTGGACAGTCTCGAGAAGGGCTTCGAGGACGGCGACCCCTATGCGGTGCACATGAAACGTATGGATATCTTTGACCCCCTGCGTGACAACCCGCGTTTCCAGGCGTTGTTGGCTAAAATGAATATGTGGCCATGAAAATTTTCAGGATAGTCACAGGGTGGACATTGAAGTTCACCGAAATTAGCGGCATGGAGCTCGACACGGTGGACATGTATATCCACCCTACGGAGACTACTTGATGAGTTTTTTTAATGAACTAAAACGCCGTAACGTCTTCAAGGTCGGTGTCGCCTACGTGATCGTCGCCTGGTTGCTGGCGCAGGTCGCCGACCTGATGCTGGAGAACTTCGGCGCACCTGCCTGGGTGATGAAATCGTTCCTCGGTTTCCTGATCATGGGTTTTCCGCTGGCACTTTTCTTCGCCTGGGCGTTCGAGTTGACACCCGAGGGTGTAAAACGCGAGTCACAGGTCGACCGCTCACAATCGATCACTGCACAGACCGGCCAGAAACTGAACCATACCATCATGGTTATCATGGCCCTGGCACTGGTATGGTTCGCCTGGGACAGGTTCGGCGGCGCACCTGAAGCAACAGCGCCAGTTGAAGAGACGTCCGTGGCTGCAGCTGAACCCGCCGAAGCGCCAGCAGCATCGGTCAAATCCCTGGCCGTACTGCCCTTTGTAGCGATGAGCAGCGGTGCAGATGATGAATACTTCGCCGACGGACTTACCGAGGAAATCCTCAATTCACTGGCACAGTTGCCTGAACTGCTGATCACGGCACGAACCTCTTCTTTTCACTTCAAAGGCCAGGATATCCCGGTACAGGAAATCGCCGCCACGCTGGGTGTGCAGCATATCGTTGAAGGCTCGGTACGGCGCTCCGGTGACCGCCTGCGGGTCACGGCCCAGTTGATCCGAACTTCGGACGGTTTCCATCTCTGGTCGGAAAATTACGACAGCACCTCCAGCGACACGATCCAGGTGCAGGAGGACATTGCCGAGAAAATCGCCGAGGCCATGAACGTGGTGATGGACGATGAAAAACGCGAAAGCATGCGCAAGGCCGGTCTGCGCAACGTGGAGGCTTTTGTGGATTACCAGAAAGCCATGAAGCTGTATGCCGAAGCACACTCGGAGGTTGACCAGATCGCGTACCTGCGCCGCACCAATCAGCAATTGGAAGAGGTCATGGAACTGGTTCCAACCTTTTCGCCTGCCTACATCGATCACACCGATCTGTATGTTCACATGCTGCTCGACAACAGCGTCGGGCAGAAAACTGACGGTGTCACGCCGGAGGATATCGAGGAGGCCCCGGTCAGGATCATGGAGGATATGGCCATGGCGGCGGAAACTGCGAGCAATTTTGCGGACCGCAATGCGATCGAACTGGACCTGGCATACCTGAGCGGGGATTGGCGTGGTCTGCAGGGCAATCTTGAACGATACCTGGAAGACAGTGGTTGCAACAATCCGAACTGGGTGCCCGGTATTGCCGTGGCGTCCGGTCAGGCGGAGCGCTATGCAAAAAGGGCCCGTGAGGTTCGCAAGTGCGACCCGATGTGGTCACATGCCTGGTTTACTGAATCGCGGGCCTTTTTATGGGCGGGCGACAAGCAAGAATCACTCAGGGTTGCGCGTGAAGGTATTGAAGTCGCACCCGGCGGCTGGCTGGGTATTGCCTTGGTGCGTGCGCTGATTGCCAATGGCCTGTATGAAGAAGCTGATCATGCCATTACGACCCAATTCCGCCTGAAAGAAGATGGATTGATGTCAAATATCATGAAATCTGCAGCGATGGGGGACCAAAAAGCTGCCAGCATGTTTTTTGAAGAAATGATGAATGTGGACTATCCGCCGGCTTTCTGGGAGTCCATTTTCTACGCCTGGGTGGGTGACCGGGAAAACGCCAACCGTCGCGCAGCAAAAATAGATGAACACCCTTTCGGATCGCAATCGTTGCTTTTGCTGGTTTACTGGTGTGCCTGCGGTGCGCCGTTCGATCTTGAGGTCACACCCAATTACGCTGCAAGGATTAAGACCGCCGGGATGCCCTGGCCACCCGTCTCGCCAATAACGTTTCCGTTGAAGAATTGGTAGCGTGCGAAAGCCACTAAGCAGCAGGGCAACAACCCAAAGCCGGTGGGGAATAACACCCAACTTTGAGGGGGCTTAGTGAGCTTTTTTGAAGAACTGAAAAGAAGAAACGTCTTCCGGGTGGGGATTGCCTACATCATCTCTGCATGGGTGCTGCTGCAGTTTGCCGACCTGGTGCTGGGAAATATCCAGGCGCCGGAATGGGTCATCAAGGTCTTCATGCTGGCGCTGGCCATCGGTTTTCCGCTGGCGATTTTCTTTGCCTGGGCATTTGAGCTGACACCTGAGGGCATCAAGAAAGAAAAGGACGTTGACCGGTCGCAATCCATTGCCAAGGTAACCGGCCACAAACTGGACAGGACCATCATCGTTATCCTGTTTATTGCCCTGGTCTATTTTGCCTGGGACAATTTCAATCCGGCTGACAAGGGACCAGGTTCAATTTCGTCTCAAGAAAACCAGGTAGCTGAAAACGCTGCCGCAGGGCAATTGAACCCGGACGCCGCTTCGCAAATGTCCATCGCCGTGTTGCCCTTCGTGAACATGAGCACGGATACTGAAAATGAATTTTTCTCCGACGGTATCTCCGAAGAAATTCTGAATGTACTGGCCAGTATCCCGGACCTGAAGGTTGCGGCACGCACCTCGGCTTTCGCCTACAAGGGCACCAATACCAACATTTCAAAAATTGCCCAGGAACTGGGCGTCAACCACGTCCTCGAAGGTTCGGTGCGCAAATCCGGCAGCCAGGTGCGGGTCACTGCTCAGCTGATCAAAGCCGATGATGGCTTTCACCTCTGGTCGGCAAGTTATGATCGTGAGCTGACCAATATATTCGCGATCCAGGATGAGATCGCAAGCTCCATCGCGGAAGCATTGAAAGTTTCCCTGAAACTGAAAAAAGGAGCCGCCGGTAACCAGACCGGTACACTCAGTATTGAAGCCTACGAACACTACCTCAAAGGCATGTCGCTCTGGTATGAGCGCACGGTCGAGAGTCTGCGCCAGTCCATTGATGAATTTAACCAGGCCATTTCCCTTGACCCCGGCTTTGCCAAAGCCTACGCAGGGCTTGCCCTTACCTGGACTGTAATCGAGGGTTACGTAACCATTGATCCCGGCAAATCGCTGGCGAATGCCTCCGCCGCCGCCAACAGGGCGCTTGCACTGGACCCGGAAAACGTTGAAGCAATGGCTGCGCTCGGAAATGTTGCCACCGCCCAATTCGATTATGCAAAGGCGACTGCTTACTTCGACGAGGCCATCAGGCTAAACCCCTCCTTCGCCACGGCCCACCAATGGTATGCATTATTATTCCTTAGCAAAGGTGAACCCGAAGAGGCGCTCATACGCATGCAACAAGCGTGGAGCCTGGACCCGCTTTCACGCATTATCGGCAACAACCTTGCGGAAACCCTGCAACTGCTTGGCCGCTGGCAGGAAGCCATTTCAGTCATTCAGGAAGTCATTAACCTTGCCCCCGACTTTCCCGAAGGATTAAGAGTCATGATGCACCTGGCCCTGAATACCGGTGACTGCGAATCTGTGGCTCGCTACGGAAACCGCCTGGCTGCGCTTCTGAAAAAGCAGGTCAATGCCACCCCCGTTTACCTGGATATTTGTCAATCGGCAGATCCGGGACTCAGGCGCGCAGCCATCGAAACTATACTATCCTGGCCGGGTCACAGCTTTTCATTGAGAGAAGTACCCATTCTCTCCTACCCTGAAGACCTTATTGTCATGCTGGTGAACCTGGGCGAATTTGATTCTGCCTTGTTTCAAGCCGACAGGGATGGCGACTACTACTCGCATATCGTTCTGACACGTGTCGGTGACATGCGGACAGAAAACGGCACCAAATTCTATTGCGATCCGCGCTTTCAGGCCATACTTGAAAAATACGGTATTCCGTCTGGAACGGGAAGTAATACCTGTGATTGACCCAGATCATCGCCTCAATTGTGATGAAGATTTAGCATGCATATCGTGCCCGTTTTAATAGCGTTTTGCCTGAACGGTTTAAATTTGTTTCGAGGCTATGACTAAAGACACTGTAAGCAAAAAGATCCGGCCTTGATAATAGCTTGGTTAACATGACAAAGGTTGGGGAAATCTTTTTTACCGGGCTTACAGATATCAGGAACTACGGGGAATTCCTGGTATCTAAGTGTATGAAAGTGAAATGCTTTTTTATTGGAGGTTGATTAAAAAGTAGATGCGCGTTTTTGATATTTACCAGCATCCCAAATATGGTAAACAGGCCGTGCGCCGTGGTTTTTCATGGTTGGCGTTCCTGGCGCCATCGGTCTGGGCGGTACGCCGCGGACTCGGCCTGGTAACGGTCATGCTGGTGGTCACCACCACACTGATGTTTGACATCGCCCAACTGGCAGGCTTGTGGGTGTCCGAGCCTGTCGCCCAGCTATTGTTACTGGTCCTGCTGGTCATCGTTTTCGGACTCAAACCCGGCTTCTACGGTTACCGCTGGCACGCACGAATACTTGAAGAGGAGAAATTCTCCTTCAAGTGCACCGTCGCCGCCGAAACCCGGCGCCAGGCGATCAAAGCGGCAAATGACGACAACTACAGCGGCGATATTCACGTAGCCGCGTAACAGCAGCAAAATTCTTTCTCAAAAAAGGTGGCCTGGGCCTACTGCTGTCCCACTTAATCTGAATTTCCCATGCGCGAGTAAAAGCCCCATTCCAGATTGCCTGGTTGTGATCACCTTTGGACATTATTTCGATTTCAGTGTGGGCGCCAAGGCCATGCAGTACCTTACTTCAGGACTCGCTATGAATACGTCCATGTACGCTCGAGTCGCGACATCCATGTCGCTCACGGTCCTGAAGTAAGGTACTGCACACCCTCGCCGCTGTGCGTAATCACTGGTCAATGGTTTCTGACAGGTTCGCACGGCGGTTGACAGACGCTGGGGTGGGGAGTTATTGCCAGGACCGTACGAGACAGGATGTCGAGTCCGGCCACATGGATGTGACTAGCGAGTCCTGGCAATAACTACCCACCCCAGTGTCCCTCCGGATTATGTGGGACAGCAGTAGGCTTGGGCCACCTTTTTTTATTCATGTTACGCAGGGTGTGACGCCCGAAAGGCAGCGGAGAAGGTATCTTGGACCGGCTGTTATTCAGCCAGTACCCGCATCAGCTTTTGCATTTCCTCGATCAACTCCGTCGCGTGTGTAACCGCAAGTTGGGTTTGTCCTGATTCGGCTGCCTGTTCCAATGCCGTAGACCGGGCGGAAAGCCCTGAAACTTTCAGAATATCCGTCGCCTGTCGAAAACGGTAGGCAATATTCCCAAGCTTTTCCGGATCGCCCTGGCTGACCGCCTCTTGCAGATCACTGATAACCCGTGGCGCTTCGGCTAAAAACTCTTCGATCACGCGATCCAGATAGGCATCGTCCCAGATCTGTTCATTCGCTTCTTCGCGAGGAACTACTGCAGGTTCGGCTTCCTCGGACTTCGCCTTACAGTGTCTGATTACCGGAATCAGATCACTGGCGTCAAACGGTTTGCTGATCACTTCGTACATTCCTGCATCCAGGCAACGCTGTTGGTCATCTTCCGCGGTCAAGCCAGTCATTGCAATAATAGGAATCTTTGAATTGATTCCTGGGAGATCGGCATTCCGAATCGCACGGGTTGCCTCAAAACCATTCATCCGCGGCATCAAACAGTCCATCAGAACCAGGTCGTAATGTTTGGATTCCAGTGCGTTGATTGCCTCCTGACCATCGGCCACCAGGTCCATCGTATAACCCAACTCCTCAACAATTCTTTTTACCACCGCTTGTGCTACTACATCATCTTCGGCAACAAGAATATGGCCAAATGCAGGTTCAGTATTATCAGAGGATCGTGTCACAGTATTTTTCCCGGTTCATTGAGCGTGCAAGGGACAAAAACAAACTATAAATTCTGCAACCAATAATTAACAGTACCCGGATTATAAAATCAACCGGATCCTGGTTGCACAGTCATAGTCCTAAAATGACATAGTAAAGGCCTCACGCGATAAAAAAGATATATATATCGACACGTGCACGCGTTTTCTGGCTGAGAATCCCTCACTTTTTTTCAGACCTGTCCAGCCAGGTGCCTGAACCTGAATTGAGGTTGCAGGCAGCCTGGGTATCACACCATTGAGAGTCGAATTGCACAAGCACCGGGTAATGGAAACCCTGACTGTTAAAAGCAACTCAGCGCTGATTCAGTACGCAGTCAAGCAGCTGATTTTGACGTGGCACCGATATAACTCATGTTGCCGATGTGAGCCATGAGCCTGTCCGAGGCAGACCGCAATACCGGGAATAAGCTGTCTATCTGCTTCCAGTCCGCCTTTTTACCGACGAGCTCCAGTGCGAAACACGTATCAGCCAGATGATTGGCGCCCACGGTACGTGCTGAAGACTTCAGCTTGTGTGTCTGGAATGCAATCACGGCGGCGTCGCGTTGCTGGTAAGCAGCCTCGCACTCCCCCACCACCTGCCCTGTTTGCCTGGCAAATCTCTCCAGAATGGCAAGCTTTGAGGCAACGTCGTTGCCGAAAACCTCGGTCAATACACTTGGGTCAAAGGTCATTGTGTGCTCGCAACCGGGTCCTTTTGTCTGATGTAATTTATATTCCCTTCCATGGAATTCCCCTTAATATTTCCCTTTTGCTCAAACCCCGACGGTTCGGTATCCGCCGAACGGGGTAACCATTTAACCAGCGCTGAAAACAGCTTTTCCGGCACCACTGGTTTTACTACGAAGTCCTGCATACCGGCATCCAGGCAGGCCTGACGATCTTCTTCAAAAACATTGGCGGTAATCGCCAGGATTGGTAGTTCGGTATAGCTGACCCCGGCATGAATCATTGAACCGGTCATGGAGCGGATCACGCGAGTCGCTTCCAAGCCATCCATCACCGGCATCTGGACATCCATCAAAACAAGGTCATAGACAGTCTTTGCGACCATGGCGACTGCCTGCTCACCATTTTCTGCAAAATCTACCGCCATGTATGCGCCACTGAGCAATGCCATCGCCACTTCCCGATTGATCTCATTGTCTTCAACCAACAGGATACGGCTACCCGCATAGTGGGTTCTCAGCTGAATCTCAGCAGTGATTTCAGCAGCCAGGCCCGAATGGCTCAGTACCACATCACCGCGGGCCAGACGGGCCGTGAACCAGAAAGTGCTGCCCTTGCCCGGCTCACTTTCAACGCCGGCCTCGCCCCCCATTAACTCCGCCATGCGGCGGGTGATGGTCAGACCCAGACCTGTGCCACCGAACTTACGCGTTATTGAAGAATCAGCCTGATTGAAACTTCAAAAAGGCCGGCCTTGTCTTCAGGCTTGATACCGATGCCGGTGTCTGAGACCTCAAACCGTATCAGGTAATCGTTTTCGCCTTCCTCAAGTCTCACTGCCCTAAGTAATACACGGCCTCGTTCGGTGAACTTGACTGCATTGGTAGCATAGTTAAGCAGCGCCTGGCGCAACCGGGTCTGGTCACCTTTAAGTGCCAGCGGTACATCGCTTAAATCCAACTCAATGCGCAATTGCTTGGCCGCCGCCTGTGTCATGATCAGTGATCGCACCTGGCCAAAAACATCTTCGAGATTGAAGTCCATGCTTGCAAGATTCAGCTTGCCTGAATCGATCTTGGAAAGATCCAGAACACTATTGATAATGGATAGCAGGTGCTCGGCAGCGCTGTCAATTTTGGCCAGTTGATGCGCTTGTTCCGGTGTTGGCTGTGCCCGGTACAGCAGATGGCTGAGCCCGATGATGGCGTTCATGGGTGTACGGATTTCGTGACTCATATTGGCGAAGAAAGCGCTCTTGGCCTTGTTGGCGGCTTGTGCTTTTTCCATTGCCTCAGCCAGTTCCAGGGTGCGTTGCTGCACCCGTTCTTCAAGATGATCCCGCTGGTCCCGCAGTTCATCCTGCAGACGATTTTTCTCGGTGATGTCGATGTAGGAAATAATGGCATACTTGCCGCCCGAAAGATCAAGCATCGCTGCGTTGCCGATCAGGTGGGTGGTTTTGCCACGCAATACAATATCAATCGGGTAATCTTTTAGAAATCCGTCACGCAGCAGTTGTTCTACAGACGCCGATTGCTTACCGGCATCGACCCAGTTGTTGTTCGAGAAAATACTCTCGGTGAGTTCTCGCCGGCTTTTGACACCGTAAAGCGCCAGACACTTCTGGTTAATCTCCAGTCTCTTGCCGTTTTCAAGATTCAGAATCTGCATTGCTATGGGATGAAAATGAAAGGCCTTCGAGAACTTTTCTTCACCATCACGCAGTGCCGCTTTTGTTCTTATCGACTCGGTAACATCCGAGTTAACCGAAACAAAACCAATTACCTTGCCTGCAGCATCACGTTTATAGTCCCACTTCACCTCGAGCATCAACTCGCGACCCTCGCGATCGACATTGCATACCAGAAGAGGCTCGGGTGCCAGCTGCTCTGTAATCATTTGTGCGTATTCGGATATCAGCGCCTGCCTGCTTTCCTCGTCCACTCTGAAATCCCAGACATGGTGGCCAATCAACTCGCCGTCGGCGTAGCCCATTATGCGGTGCTGTGCCTCGTTGGCGAATGTTATGACACCCTCCAGATCCGTTTCCTGGACACCATAAGGCATGGTATTGAGTATCAGGCTCAAACGCGCTTCATGCTCCCTGAGTTTCTGTTCCGCCGTTCTTTGCGCTGTGACATCGGAAAAAATGGAAACCATTCCGGTCAACTCGTCTTTGTCATTGGTCCGGTAGTTCCATGTGAACTCGAGTGTCAACTCGCTACCAGCCTGTGTTCGTTGTATGGTGACAGGTCTGGGTACGGGTCGATTGCTGATGACGTATCGAAAGTATTCGCGTGCGGCCAGCCTGGCAGCTTCAGTCGCCTCAAAATCCCAGATATTCCGGCCGATCAACTCACCGGGCGCAACCGCGTAAATGCGGTGCAGCGCTTCATTGGCGTAAGTTACTACCCCATCCCGATTGTTTTCAAGCACGCCGTTTAACGTGGAATCAGCCGGTAACTGATGATCATTTTCAGTTTGTTTGAACATCGCCCCTTATTACCGTGTACAACAGACCTTGATTTATAGTGAACCTCGGCTCTTGATTAAAATACTGTGAATTCTTCCAGTTTTTATCTCTATAAGTATCAGTCGTATAGACCCAGGACATGATTGAACTTTGTAAACACGTTACGCACACGGGTTTCATGTAACCCTCGGTCGGTTCAGCACTTGCCGGGCGTACAGTGACCACACGCACGTACGGGCCGGTTAGGTCATCTCCGAAATACTGTCAATACGTCTGTCGCCGGGTTTTGCTTCCAACCATCGGAGGATTTCCGAGAACAGGTTTCCGGGTTCAACGGGTTTGCCCACAAAGCCATTCATACCTGCCTTCTCACAGGCCTGGCGATCCTCCTGGAAGACATTGGCGGTCATGGCAAGAATGGCAATATCCCTGCCCTCGCCCTGCGGCCCGGTCAGGCCCCGGATCAGCCGGGTTGCTTCAAGCCCATCCATTTCGGGCATCTGAATGTCCATCAGGACCAGGCGATACTCGTTGTCACGAACCATGGCAACAGCATCACGCCCGTTTTCGGCAAAATCCACCACCAAACCCGTTCTTGCCAGCAAGGCCAGCGCCACTTCACGATTGATCTCATTATCTTCGACCAAAAGGATGCGTACACCGGAGAATTTCTCCTGTAATTGTTGCTCGGCGCCATACATGCCCACGTACTTTTTGGTTTCGGTGCTGGCCCGGCCATGCGCGAAGCGAGCGGTCAACCAGAAGGTACTGCCAACACCGGGTACGCTTTCGACACCAACTTCCCCGCCCATCATGTCGGCCAGGCGGCGTGTAATCGCCAAACCCAAACCGGTGCCGCCATAAATCCGCGTGGTTGATACATCGGCCTGTTCAAATTCGTGAAACAAACCGGATATCGAAGCACGTTCAATACCGATCCCGGTGTCCTGCACCTCGAAGCGCAGCAATACACTGCTCCGGGTTTGCTCCAGCTCGATAATCCTGAGTGAAATCTTGCCCTTTGCGGTAAACTTGATCGCGTTGCTCATGTAATTCAGCAATGCCTGGCGCAGGCGGGTCTGATCGCCTTTGAGCCAACGTAAATTCTCACTGATATCCATTTCCAGCGTCAGCCCTTTGGCCATGATCTGCTCCCTGACCACGGACTGAATTTGGCTGCAGACTTCGCTGACATGGAAATCAGAGTCCTCCAGGGTCAATTTGCCTGCCTCGATCTTGGAGATATCAAGAACGTCATTGATAATTGACAGCAGGTGTCCGGCCGAGTCATCGATCTTGGTCAGATACTGCGCCTGGTTTGGTGTTGGTCCATCACGTTGCATCAGGTGGGTAAGCCCTACAATGGCGTTCATGGGCGTACGGATTTCGTGGCTCATATTGGCCAGAAATGAACTTTTGGCGATGTTGGCGGCATCCGCCGCCTGCATTGCGTTGGCAAGTTGAGTGGTTCGTGTCTCAACCAGACCTTCAAGATCATGACGGTATACTTCGAGTTCCCGGGCAAGCTGTTTTTTCTCAGTGATGTCTTCCTTGATGGCTACATAGTGAGTGATGTCGCCCTTTGAGTCGCGAATGGGTGAAATGATTGCTTTCTCAAAATATACCCTGCCGGATTTGGACTTATTACAAAACTCACCCTGCCAGACCTTGCCTTTTTTCAGTGAAGCCCACAAGGACCGGTAGGTTTTCTTTGACGTTTTGCCGGAGCGCAGGATCTTCGGGTTCTGCCCCACCAACTCCTCCCAACTGTAGCCTGTTGTTCTCAAAACCGACTCGTTGACATACTCAATCTCACCCCGGACATTGGTGATAATTATGTTCTCCGGACTTTGTTCTACCGCCTGGGCCAGCTTGCGCAGTTCGCTCTCCATGCGTAAGCGTTCATCGATGTCGCGTACGATCGCCACAAATACCGGCGGTTCCTCGGTCATCAACTGCATGTGCGTTTCAACCGGGTACATGGTTTGGTCCCGGCGACAATGAGTCGTTGTAAGAACGATTTCCTTTTCTTTACCCGTTCTCAGTGGTTTGAGCAGCCGTGCAAAAGATTCAGCAGTGAATTGAGGTTTAATATCCACGGGTGTCATACTTCGCAAATCCTCCATGGAATAACCCAGGTTGGACTGTGCATGCTGGTTCACATCCACAAACTTCAGCGTGTCGGCATCGAAGATGTAGATTTCATTCAGGCTGTGCTTAACCACGCGGCTAAAACGCAGCGCCGTGGCTTCCAGACGCCGGCGCCGGATATTGCGCCAAACCTCATTGGCAAACTGTTGCAAGGTTTCCGTTTCAAGCTCGCCATAGTCCTCATCCCTTTGACCGACCCCGGCCAGCATGACGACCCTGTTATCGTCGATCACCGGAATAATGATCAGTCGCTTCAACCCGGTGTTCACGCCGGAAAAACCGCGCTTGTGTATGTATCCAGCAAAATCGTTGATTTCGACCGACATACGTCCGTGCAGGATCTCCTCCCGGAAACCTGCTTTGCCTGGCTGGCAGAGCAGATCTTGAACGGCCTCATGGAAATCATTCAGCGTGCCGTCAGAGAAGATGGGGCGTTCTATGTTCTTTTCATTTTCATGGATAAGTTGAATACAGGAAACGCTACTCCCGGTGAGTTCCTCGGCCATGGTCAAACTGACTTTCACAAAGGAGCTCTCATCATTGCGCTCAGAAAGGAGAGTCAGTTTTTGCAGCGCTTCTGCCCGGCGTGCCTGCAGCCTCAGCAAATCTTCGTGCCACTTGCTTTCTGTAATATCACTGCCAACACCCAGGACACCTACCAGCATGCCATCTGCGCCACGCATTGCGACCTTGGTGGTTTCGAGAATCTCCCTGTGGCCGTCTTCGGCAAAAATAACTTCTGTCTGGCTGAAAACAGACTCGCTGGCAGCTATCGCTTTCAGATCGGAACTGCGAAATTCACCTGCCTGGTCCCGGTCAAAAAAGTCGTAATCATTCCGGCCAATCAGGTCAGCTTCCTTCACACCCAACAATTTTTCGTAGCGGGAGTTGCAGGCCAGGTAATTGCCATTCGGGTCTTTTAACCAAACCAGATCGGGTAGGGTATTTACCAATGTACGCCACTGTTCCTCTTTTACCCGCAATGCTTCTTCGGTTGCCACACGCGAGGTGATGTCCTGAACGGTGCCAAGCATAGATTTTACTTCACCCTTTTCATCAAGGTTCAGCTCACCCAGGCCATGTACCCAGCGTTCTTCACCATCACTTTGCCTGACTATCTTGTATATCTTGTCAAATGGTTGGCGCTTGCCGACAACGTCAGCGACAAAATACGTCTTCATCACTGCACGGTAGTCCGGGTGCAGAACGGACAACCAATCTTCAAATGTGTGGCTAAGAACCCCGGGTAGACCCAATATCAGGTTTAACACCTCGGAGCAGGTCCACTCACCGCTTTGAATATCCAGTGAATAGCTACCAAGTGCTGCCAGTTTCTGTGAAGCAAGCAGCATTTTCTGGCTTTCCTTTAACCTGCTCTCCGCCCGATAAACCCCGTCGATATTGCGGATGGTGCCAACCATCCGTGTTGGTCTGCCCTGCTCGTCCCGGTCGGCTTCACCGCGCGACAGTATCCAGGTGTAACTGCCGTTCTTTTTGCGGATTCTGAACCTGGAAAAATAGCGCTTGCCTTCTACAAGGTGTTGTCGAAACGCCTCTTGTGCGTGCGCCTGATCTTCTGGGTGGACAATATCCAGGAGCATATTATCCAGGTTGATATGATCATCGGCAGCGTAATCCAGAATTTCTTTCCAGCGCGGTGAAAAGTAAATGTTTTTGCTGCATATATCCCAATCCCAAATACCCTCCATGACCGCGGACTCTGCCCGCGCATAGCGTTCCTCGCTGATCCTGAGTGCTTTTTCTGCGCATGAGCGTTCGATCTCTTTTGATACACGCGTTGAGAACACACGGATCAACTGCTCGTAGAACTCCACGTTCTTTTCGATGGGTTTGCTATCCATAACGGACAATACACCAAGCAACTTGCCCGTCCGGTCTTCCAGGGGAACACCGATATAGCTCTGCACCCCCCAGTCTTTCAGGTCAGTATTACCTGCGAACTGTGCCTGGACATCACCGGTATAAATGCATACACCCCGATTAACGACATCATCGCAGGGGCTGTTTTCAAGCCGGTAGGCAAGCGGCAATTCCATCGGCGAGCCTTTCGCATATCCTCCCTTGACATCTACGCTTTCACCGTTATTTGCGAGTACTCCGATGAATGCAAAATCCACATCCAATGCACTGGTAAGGTGGTGTGACACTTCGGTAAAAAAATCTGTGCCGTATAAGCCTGACAGGGAAGTGGCTAGCACCTGCAGGGCGTTTTCGGTCAATTTCCTCCCGGTAACCTCGTTGGAACTTGAAACCACTGAAACAACTTCACCCCTGCTCATTACCGGGGCAAGACGTACATCGAAGTAACGTTTATATCCACCACATGCCGAATGCTCCGCCTGGTAACTACCTGGCAATCCGGACTGTAATACCTCTTGAAATTTCTCCTGCGCCACCCGGCTGGACGCAACGGGTACAACTTCAAGAAAATCTTTACCTATGAGATCCTGCGCATCAAATCCCGATGGCGCTTTGTTGATAAACTGGATCGTCGAATCGAGTCCGATCAGAACAATTTGTTCCGATGAGTTTTCTGTAATTGAGCGCCACCTTTCCTCGCTGGACTTCAATGCCTGCTGTGTCTGAACCTGATCAGAAACATCTTCAAGGCTTATCAGCACCGAGAGTACACTGCCGTCTTCCTGTTTAAGCGGGTGGGCCCGCACATTGATCCAGCGTTTTTCAGTCTTAATGTGCGTCACACCCAGTTGCTTTAAAGACTTGTCTATGTTGAACTCAAGCGCCAGCAGGACAATGTGTTCGCCCGCGAACGCTTTTTCAACCAGGGGCAACAGCCCTGCATCAATAATTCCGGCGTCTTCAAAAAGATTAAACCTGGAAAGTATTACTTCCAACGCAGGTTCATCAAGCCCCCAGAGCTTCTTGTACGCGTTATTCACATACACCAGCCGGCCATCGACGGCATGAAGCTGGGTACTGACCGGCGAGTGATCCATCAGCATTTGAAACTGATGCGCGGTCCCCGGTAACAGGCTGTCGATTTCACTTCGCCGTTGCCAATTCCGGCCTCTCTTTATCGTTTCCGGAATTGTCACGGGTGTGGAAACCAGCGGGCAATTAAGTGCCAGATCTGCAAGGTCCTTTTGAATTTGTGTTCCCATCTGTGTGCTCACCGGGCGCAATCTGTGACTATATAATGCTGAACCGATGTCAGTCGTCAGGGTACTGTGAAATCTTCCAGTATTTTCATTCGAAGCATTTGCAATGCAAAACCGGAAGGGTTCCAATTCCATGGAAACCCGTATCAGGCTAGACTAAACTCTGTCTACCACTGAAACTCGGCAGACAGACGGGAGGCCGGCATGGCTGATGAAAAGAAATCTGCGAAGACACGCAACGATCAACCCCTGACGGGACCGTGGCGCCGGGCAACTCGTATCAGCGGTTATCTGTCCGGGAAAGCAAAACCAATCAAAGCCGTTTTGGTCAACCCTGTCATCGAGAGAAAACGTCGCATGAAATGGTGGTGGAAATGGGTGATCTTGCTGCCACTGTGTGCATATGCGCTCAGTTGGTTTGTTTTGATATTGATCGATTTTTTCAGATAGCAGGCTGCAAAAGGCAATTCAGATGTCATTTCAAGGCAATCCCGCCAGCAATGTAACAGGAAGCCCGGATACCTTTCTGGAGGGTCTGCACTCCGGGCCAACTGTCTGTGATAAAATATATACATGGATTTCAAGCAGTTTTTCTAAATGTTTCTGTAGGCTTATGCTAATTTGTGGAGTTTTTCTATGCCTGGATCATGGACAATAGTCATTTAAAGGGAAACTATGATGCGTCCCCGGATATTTCTTGCAGATGATCATTCGCTTTTGCTGGAAGCGTTCAGTAAATTGCTTGAAACCAAATACGACATAGTCGGCACAGCGACTGATGGTCGAAAAATGCTGGCAGCGGTGTCAAAACTGAAACCCGATGTCGTGCTGATGGATATCGCCATGCCCAATTTGAACGGGTTTGATGCCGGCGAAAAACTCAAAAAGACATTACCTGGTGTAAAACTTGTGTTCCTGACCGTCAACGAGGATCCGGAAATGGTTACCGAAGCTTTCAGGATCGGGGCAGATGGCTACCTTCTGAAACACTCGGCTGCATCCGAGCTTTTCCTGGCCATCGAGTCGGTATTGAACTCGAAAAATTATGTATCACCCAAACTCACCGAGGGCATGATCAGTTCGTTTATCAAGAACCCCGGTGGTCAGAAAGTGCATGGAAACCTGAGCATTCGCCAGCGTGAAGTTCTGCAACTACTGGCAGAAGGTCATACGATGAAGCAGGTTGCCACAAGTCTGAATATCACACCCAGAACAGTCGCCTTTCATAAATATCAAATCATGGAAGATCTCGGCATCAAGACCAACTCCGAGTTAATCCAGTATGCCATCAAGCACGGAATGGTGTCCTGAAATAGGTCAAACCACCGGATGATCTGACCAGGACCTGTAATTTTACGTTCCAATTCTGTCACATCTTACAGTACTGTCCGCGCCGAATCGCGGGAAGCTATCAGCGTGGTTTTCTACTTGGTGGTTATGTGTACAAAGCGTGGGACATTCAGGATTGCAAGCCAAAGGGAGTTCATAAGGATTTGACTCCCGATGGCCTTTAACCTGGACCAAACCATCCGCAAGTACGTTACCGCCCGTGCGTTTACAGAGGCTGAACAAGCGCAATGACGGTTTAATACTCAAGGTCAGCTTACAAAAAAGCACGTCAGGGATCATTACAACCGGAGTCCAGGAAAATTAAAATTTCATTTTTCAAACAGCTTACCTGCAGGCATCGATGGAAAAAAGATGCGTCTTTTTATCAGCTTAAAAAAGACAATGACAAGACCCATTGGGTCTGTATCAAATGCAATCTGCATACGCTACGCGACCGCTGGAATCCACCAGAGGAAGCACAATGCCAGCATTGATATTTCGTCTCCATTTACGTCTCCATTCAGCCCGGAAGGTGCGCGGGTAACACGATACTGGGCCCGTCTTTTCGTGGCGCCCGAAAACACGTAGTTTTTCCATTCGACGCTGACAGTTTTTACAGTGGCAGGCAAGCGAGCGAAGGCGCACAT
Source organism: uncultured Gammaproteobacteria bacterium (assembly GCA_963727635.1). Taxonomy (GTDB): domain Bacteria; phylum Pseudomonadota; class Gammaproteobacteria; order Xanthomonadales; family SZUA-36; genus SZUA-36. The sequence goes on from CAVSHP010000016.1 coordinate 149,501, forward strand.
TGACAGGTGTCAGTGCTGACTTCGCTTTTAAAGAGAGTTCAGCGCTCTGCAACCAGGGCAGGTTGCAACTGAAAGGGACCAGCCAAACGGGGTTAATTGAACGACAGGATATCAGTTCAAAGGGCGTGCCAGCATCAAACAAGGGAATTGTTATGAAATCTTTAAAATTGCAAGCTGGAGTTACTCTGGCGGAGCTAATGACCGCAATTTCGGTAATCGCCATTCTAATGAGCATGAGCGCCCCGTCCTATTCGGAATTTATCAGCAAGCGGAAAATCGCAGGCGCAGCAAACATGGTTTCGATGTTTTTTGAAAACGTCAAGATGGAAGCGCTCAAGCGCAATGAATTCGCTACCGTAAGCTTAAAAAAAGCTGAGGATGGCACAGGTTGGTGTCTTGGTGCAGTAATCGGTAAAGAAGTGGCCTGTGACTGTATGGCGGAAACGGCCGTTTGCCTGATAGATTCGGTACCAACGATTTTATCCAATCAAACCTTTACCCAGTTTAATGACCTGGTCGCAACCTTTACGCCGGGCACCATCAGCTATGATCCCGTCCGCGGGGTTCTCACGGATCTGTCGGATTCGGTCACGATGGAGCTTACCCATAACGAGGATGATTTTCGTGTAAATATCTCTGTTAACGGTGCCGGCAGTGTCAGGAAATGTACGCCCCCGGGGCACAAGCTCGTTGGCTATCCAACATGCATATAAACGCCGGCAAGCCTCGGTTCGGCATCTCCAGCAGGGGTTTCACCCTGGTTGAGTTGATGATTGCCATGGTCATTATGATGATAGTCACGATCGTAACCGTGAAAATTGAAGCCAATGTATTCCGCTCCAACACCTTATCGATTCAAATGATTCAGCTCTCCCAGGAAATGCGTTCGGTGATACAACTCATCGCCAGGGACATTCGCCGTTCCGGCTATAACGATGATTCCCTGGCAAGCTTTTTATCTACGCAGGCCATCGCCAGCGGGGTGACGATGGGCGCCCTCGATGCCAACAATACCGCCAGCTGTTTGCAGGTGCGGTACGACGACCTGGACGGGAATGCAAAGAATGCAGTTTACCGCCTGAGAGTGATCAGCGCGGTTGGACGGGTATCGGCCCACTTTGGTGCAAACGCCACCTGTGATACCGCAGTTAGCGATGCCGGCTGGGTGGATATTTCCGACCCCATACTCACACATGTTTCCGGGCTGGAATTTGTTCTGGACAATCACCTGACGGATATTGCTGAAAATCTGAGTACCGGCAATATCATCCAGGTGGGCGTCGAACAGATCAGCATCAATATCAGTGCCGTACTTCGAACCAACCCAACGACGACCCGCTCGATCACCAACGAGGTGCAGTTAAGAAATCAGTACCTGAGGGTTTAGCTACATTGAACAGGGAGTTCAAAACGGTGAGATTGTTTAGCAGGCATTGTTTGGGAACGCATCGCGGAAACGGGAATCAACGCGGGGCGGCTTTGCTCATGGTCGTGCTGATACTGGTGATCATGTCCGCCATGCTGTTCTTCAATGCGCGTGTGACCTCCGTCGAACAGATCATTTCCGGCAATGACCGGCGTGCCAAGCTTGCACAACATGCTGCGGAAGCGGGAATCAGCCACTCTGTGCGCTATTTCACCCGCAATATCCGGGATATCAATTCCATCGAAGACGGCGGCTGGTTACCCACATCAGCCGGATCCAATCACCATTGGTTACCTTGTAGCGCCACTGATACCACCCTGCCCTGCGCCGCCGCTTCGCTTGCAGCGAACGGGCGTGCCGACGGCTTCAGCCGGGAAAACGTCTTTTATTATGTCCAGGACACCAATGCCGTAACCCTCAATACCTATCTGCCACTGGGGGCGCTGGTCACGAAATATGATAATTCGGACCCGCCGGTCCCTGTCGATAGCACCAATTACCAGGTCCAGGCGCTGTTGTGCCTAATGGACTACGACCAGGACAAGTACGTAGCCGGCACGGAAAATACCTACGCCAAGTGCAACAGTTCTGGAGTACCGACGGGGATCAACGTGGCCATCAGGGTGATTTCGACCGGTACCGCCGACGATGGCAGTGCCCGCTCCGTGATCATGGAGACGTTGGCCAATGTTGAGCCTGGTGGTGGCCCGCCGCCAGTTCCGATCATGACATTCAACTCGGTAGCGCCCAACGGCACCATCAATGTCGTGGTTAATCCAAATGCCGGCGGAATTGGCGTTCCAACCTCAATCTGGTCCAGAAATTATGTCTATATCGAGGAACCGGGCGCCGGCAGTATTGCAACCTGCGAACTCGAAGAGTTCCTTTCCACCCGTGACAGCGCTTCCTGGCGTACCTGGACGGATGCAGACGGGGTGGTTTACAACACCTGCGACAGTTGTTCCTGCCCGGACAAGCAGGCGCTGGGGGCCTTAAGCCATACCCAAAATACAGAAGCGGCGCGCAAATTTTTCGACATCGTCGATGAGGATCCGGCCTACCCCGACGACGTGTTCGAATACTATTTTGGTATCGCACGCTCGGAATACCGGCAGGTCCGGGATGCCGCAGACGAAGTGCTTGCCGATTGCTCCACGGTTGGTGCCAGCTCGCACGGGCTGGTCTGGATAGATGGGTATTGCAACCTCGCGGGCAAGGAGGTCGGGACGGCAACCTCGCCGGTTGCACTGGTCACCAGCAAGGGTCTGAGCCTGAACAGCAACACCATCGTGTACGGTGTCCTGGTGATTACGGACCCGGACATTCCACCGGACGAACAGGCTGAAGATTCCATCCCCGTCACCCTCAACGGCGGCCCCGTGGTCTATGGCTGCGGTCATCAACGATCCCGGTGCCGCGACATTCAACGGCGGCTTCACGGTGGTTTATGTCAAGGACATCCTCACCAAGATTCACCCGCTGATCATACTCGGTAATCTTTCCGGCAGCTGGACTGACCAGTTCACGTTTTAGCTGGGATGACGCAATGAAAAACCGGTGCATGTCCTTCAGGAATTCGAGAAGCAAGGGGTTTACCCTGCTCGAGATCATGATCGCAGTACTGATCATCTCCATCGGCCTGGCCGCATTGGCCAACCTGCAGGGCAAGCTGACTCGCTACAGCGCAATGGCCAAACAACGCACGCTGGCCATGAACCTGGCGGAGCAGCAGATTGAAACCATGCATTCGTTCTATACCATGGGTGACACCGGCGCCGACCCCTGCTCGACGGCACCCTCCGGCTTTGATGACCTCGCTGCCTGTGTAAATGGGACCACCGTGAGTGTCGGCAACATGCAGTTCACGCTTACATGGACCCTCGACGAGTTTGTTCAGAATGCGGATGGTACGACCGAAGTGTATGACAGCGAGTCCGGCGTTTTGCGGCCAGATCTGAAGCTGGTAACAATCAAGGTAGAGTGGAACGATGGCCAGGGCGCTACACAGCAAGCCGAACTCGTGGACATTGTTGACGGAACGTCGATATTCAACACCGGGCGTTTGCTTGCCCATGTTGATTCAAATACCCCACCGAAAACCCCTTTCAACCCGGCAGATTTTCCAGGCGTGGTGGAAATTGCAATCGGCTCGGACAAGATCAAGGGCTCGACCACACCAAAGCCGAAGATTCGCAACCGGGGCACCAATGTCATTACCTCGTTTGACGTGGTTACCTTTTTGCAAACCGGTACCAACGCCTACCTGCAACGACGCGAGGAATTTAAAGTAGCCAACTGCATCTGTACGATGAATACGGGTCTTGGGGACTGGCCGGGCGCCGACGGTATGGACCGGTGAGGAATATGCACTTGGCGAGCAGGTCAGCAAGCGCACCGGCAGCGTATCGAGCAACGAGAGCGGCCAACCCGCCGAATGTGAAATGTGCTGTAACGATCACCATGACGCAGGCCGGCGCAGTCGATAAATACGATAACTTCAGACCGGCCTTCAGCGGGGATACCGGAGGTTTCAATTTTCTCGGTGATCATGCGCATTACCAGATCATCAACGGCAACAAGATCCTTGCCGCCGAAGGCGATGACTATCTCGAGGTATGCCGATATATAAGGAAAGACGGGCTTTTCCGTTTGACCACGGATTTATCGATACGTAACCTGGACGTTGTCAAAGCCACCTACCCGATCTACTTCAATGCGAATTACAGCACGTCCGTGATCAACTTCGTGACCGATTTTACCGACCTGATCAGCGTGCCCGACTACCCTTCAACGGTGCCGGATCCGACCTATAGCTCCAACGCGCTGGGTATATTCCTGGGCAACTCGGGTGTTGTTGTACCCGCCATGTCACGGGGTATCTATGTTGATTATATGACCACTGATCTAGTGAAGAAAATTAAATGCCTGCAGGCCAATGACACCGGCGCATACAGCGATTTCTGTAATCTTCTGAAAGACCCGACCTGGCTCGAAATCATGCCGTTCTTCGATGTGGATGTCACTTCCCTGGCCAACTGGAACAGGGGATCGACGGCGATCACGGTGACCAATTCACCCATCAGTGACATTGACAGGACAAGCTTCAGTCGCGGCCAGGTGCAGATCGCGCAAATACACTTTGATGTTCTGACCGATGTTACGGCGAGTATTGAACTGTCCAACTCGGGCCTGACCGATACCAACCCGATCGACCCCGATGACGAACTTGAGGCATCGGAGGATCTTCCCGTATTGGTTATTATCGGCGGCACACGTCCCGCCGTTGGTGCACTGGTAACCGGCGATATCCTGGCAGGTTCCAACAAGATCAATGTCGAGACGGTCAGGATACGTCAGAATCCTCCGAACGTGCCCTGCGAGATTATCACGATCGTGGAAGGCCACACCTCGCGTAAAGCCTATACCTGTGACCTGAACCCGATCCCCACCAATGGCAGCATCACGATTTCAGACTACAACGCGCTCAAAATAACCGGTAGCAGTTCAACAGTACTCAACCGGAAAGTATGTCCCGGCGGCAGCGCCTACGGCACCCTGACGGTTATCGATGAAGGCGTCATGGCCAACCCTGACCTGGGTATCGCCGGTGAACGCACGGTATTGACGTTCTACGGCCTGAGTGCAAATACAACCATACCAATCACCATCCAGGATGAAGCAGACAGCTGTCCGTGATCCTGACGGTTTTACGCGAAGCACCAGGCATTGAGCATGAACATTTCAAAATACAGCAAGGGTCAGACCAAAACCGGATTCTCTCTGGTTGAATTGATGATCGTGGTCGCCGTAGTAGCAATCCTGGTGACCTTGAGTTATCCATCCTATATCGCCTTTGTTCGCAGAGCGGATCGATCCGATGCCCAGGCGACCCTGCAGGACTGGGCCAACCGGCTGGAAGTCTGGCGGGCGGATCATCCCGCCTATAACACCGGTATCAACCCTGCAAATACGGATAAATACACCTATTCCATGGTCAGTTCCACCACCTCATACACCCTGACCGCAACGGCTATCGGTCGCCAGCTGGCCGATGAACAAGATGGTGTGAGTTGTGCCACCATGACCTTGCGACAGGATGGTTCACCCGGTCCGGACGCGCAATTGTTATGCTGGGGCAAATAGCCGGGCCACGCGTGTCTTTGTCTTGGTTTAAGTGGTATTGAGTTTTTCGCTGCTGCTGCATTTTCCATTTTCGACAACCCCTCCGCATCATCTTCATCCAGACGACCGCGAACCGCACTCGACTTCCGGGAGGTAATACTGCTGGGTAACTGACAGTTACACCGCCAGGAACGATGGCAACGGTATACACAGGGGTGTACCCAGGCCGATATCGCGCAGCAACCTTCGTTCATGAAAGCAAAGCAATGGTGAAACAAATTCCCCGGATCAAGAGCGATTGAATGTCTGTCTCATATACAACAAATTGTCCACCTGGGATTGGCTGACTGAAGCCTGGACAGTGTTCCCGGTCTGATCAAACCCGGTCTGATCAAATCAGTCGGATACCCGGGGCCGCACAGATGAACGCACAGATGAACTTAAGGGTTTTAACGATTTTATTGATACTGCCCCATCCGGAGAATTTCAAAACACTACTGACGGCTTGCAGACGCTGCCTGGTCAACCAAAGGCGAGTAGTGAACCGGGGACTCGTGTTTAAAGTGCAGCTTCCGGGAAGCGTTGTTCAAGTTGTGGCCTGCAATATAAAAGGGTGACATATCATTATGTCACCCATTAATTATTTCCCTGGAGCAATATCGAAGTGGCAGGAGTCCGTGATCGCGGACCCTTTGATCAGTGCATCAATTCTGCCGCACAATTCCTGTCGGATTGAATTGATGATCGTGCCGGGTATGGCACAAAATGGCTTCAAGATCCTTGACCTGGACGGGCTTGGTGACAAAATTATCCATACCGGCCCGCACGCAGCGTTCCCTGGCCTCAATAGTGGCATCACCGGTAAGCGCAATGATCCGAAGCCCATTGCCATTGAAGCGCTCGCGAATCCAGTGGGTAGATTCAATACCATCCATGTGGGGCATACGCAGATCCATGAAAATCAGATCATAGGTATTTTGCATGACTGCAGCAATCGCCTGTTCGCCATCTGCTGCTTCATCGGCCACATAACCCAATTTTTTAAGTTGCGCACAGACAATCTGCCGGTGAATATCATCGTCATCAACAATCAGAATGTCATGTGGATGGCGATCACTCAGCGTACCCGTGATAACGGCGAATGGTCGCACAACCGAATCGGTGGAACTTGGCCTTGTATCTTCGACCGCACCCCAGGCACTATCAGAGGGATCGAGTTCTGCATGAATCGTGAACTTGACAATGGTTCCCCGGTCATTGTTGTCTTCAATCCAGATGTCACCACCCATCAACTCTACCAGTCCTTTACAAAGTGGTAATCCCAATCCGTCACCACCGAACTTGCCGCTGGTTTTGGCACCTTTCTCGCTGAACGGACTGAAAACTGTCTCGCGTTTCTCAGCCGCGATCCCGGGGCCAGTATCGGCTATGGAGAACTCGATAAGCACGGTGCCGTCATGCAGGCTTTCGCAGGACTGCACTTAGCGTGACAGAGCCCTCTTCAGTGTAGCTCAATGCATTGGCCAATGAGATTGGCCAGCACCTGCTCGAGTTGGCGTTGATCGCAGGATGTAATACTTTCCGGAATCTCCTCGATGTGGGTCGTGAGTTCGAGTCCTTTTTCACAGCCTCCAGCCTGTAAACGTCCATCGTATTCTTTATGCATGCCCTTGAGGTTCATAACTCCGAAGCCGGGATTCCGTTGCATCATGCAATGGTCTTGATAGCACCTGGTGCATCACCGATCAGACTCCACAAAGAGTTGGCGCTTTTACGAATGATTTCAGCTATTTCCCGTGATCTTGCGCCCTAGCTTCTCATCCAGCAACAAGGCCGTCATACCCACGATTGAATTGATCGGTGCGCGAATCTCCTGGCTGACTTCGTTTATGTATTCCTGTCTGGCTTGCAATTCCAGTCTGCAGCGTCTGCGTGCTATCTTTCTCCGTAATGCTCTTTCAAACGTTTTAAATATGCGTGTTTGGCCTGGCCGCCATCCTGTACAAGAAACGCCATCAAAGACAGAAACCCAACGATAATTGCCGCCCGGGCCAAGCCACCAACAAGAAATACGGCAATACCAAAAGGTGCCAGAACGCAGACCAGAAATATCATCTGAGCGCTCCGTCTGACAGACAATGCGCTGGTTCCGGCGGCAATACAGCCGGCGGCCAGCACAATCGTCAGAACGACTTCCTGGACAGCCCAGTATTGCCATATGACCATGGCGGACAAAATGCCCAGAACCAGGCTCTGAATTGCAGTCAGGATGCTGAACTGATTGACTGCCTGTTCACCAATGCGGTCATAGCTTTGCTCAAATTTAAGCGCAAACCATACCCGAACTGGCGCCGAGTAAAACCAGTAAATAGCTTCGCCGATTGACCATGCTCCGTAATCTGCCAGCATCGGCGTTCCCGCCAGCATGATCAGCGAAACAATGGCGAACACCGGAGCACCTAAAAGGGAACGGCGCGCTAATTCCAACGCGGATTGCCTGTCAATATAGGCTCCAGGTCTGGTAATTGTTCAAAATCTGAAGATGTGTTGTGCATGACGAGATCCCCCCGAAAACTTCTTCACAGCAAGTTGAATCCCAAGCAACTGTGCACAGAAGATAATTGCGCGGCATGAAAATACCCGCAAGTTCGGCAACCATATCCTTATGGTTGCTGCGCTTCTTCCTGGGCCTAAATCTTGCCAACGGGAATTCGGCTAACGTCTCGGTGGAGCCCATGCGTCCCTGCGTTAATCATCCTTGATTTACCTGTAATTCCGGATATCCAATGTGCGCCTGTTTGGCATTGAGAACTACTATAATTTGTTACAGGCTTTTACTGGAAAAAGTATAGTTATCCGGCGACTGCCAATTACAGCAACATGCCATATTCACTATGCCACGGCGTGTACCTGGCAATGGGGAAATCAATTTCCAGGCAGGGTGTCTTTTTGTTGACAGGCGCGGGCCAATTTTGTGTAAATGTCAAACCAATATGCGGCCCGGAAAACGCCGTGATCAGTATTCCACGGTCACCGCGATTACCGCAGTGTAAACACCCGATGGCAGCGACTTGAAATCTGCAACATAGACCTTGCCATACAAGGTCACTGTCTCGTTGCTGCCATTCTTGTTGATATCCAGCAGCACGCTGCCTGGCGAAGCTGTCGGCAGTTCGAGACCTCCAGGTGACTCGGCGCTGAGGGAAAATGGCAGGCTGTTGCCGCCAGAAACCATGACCCGTGTGCTGTTCGAATAGATTGCCGGCGTTCCAGGGACGTCCACCGTGCAGTTGACCCAGAAGCTGCTGCCGCTGTTGGTGGTGACATCCGGGGAACTGGCCAGTGCAACCACCGCACCGAACGACAGGGTTCCGCCAGAGGCGACGGTACAGGTCGGAACCGCCAGGGCTGTCGTGGCGCCTGACAGGAACAGCAGGGCTACGGTAATTCGAGAGACTATGATATTCATTTTAGAGCTCCACAAATAAGCGTTGTACTGGGTATCGGGCCAGGCAGCAAGTGCTGACTTGCAGGGTCGCGGTGCAGCCGCCGTTGGTCCAGTGCACATCCAGCAGGTTCTCATCGGCGATATCGGTCAGATAAACCTCGCCGCGCAAAGCGACGGTGAATTCGGCCAGGCCAGTCCCAGGCTCACACGCGCGCCGGCGGGCACAGGCGAACCATCTGCTTGTGACAGAACCACCAGTGCGTTGCGTCTGCGGATCACCGGGAACTCGATATAGGCGCCACTGCGCGCATAGGGGACACTGGTGGCACGCACGCCGCCGATCTCCGCTTCGAGTGGCAACTTATCCGGGTCGAGGGAAAGCTGATTGTTCTGGTAGGGAAGCAAGCCCGGTTACCAGGGCCAGACCCTTGCTGTTGGTCCTGGCTAAAACCTGGTTGCTCAGCGACACCTCGGCGCCGGCAATATCGCCGACACGCACCACGGCGAACGCACCCTGGTCGATGCGCCGTGATGCAAACCCCAGGCCTTTCAAGCGCCCCACGGCGCCGTTCACACCCAGGCGCACGGCATCAGTGCTGCCACCCAGGCTGGTTTCCATGGTGAACTGCGCCGGCGTTGCGGTTCAAAACCACATCCGCCTGCAGTTGCGGGTTCGGGCGTGTCACTGGCACTGACCCGCCAACCCCACCCCGGCCCGGGCGGCGGTGCATTGATCGCTTGCAACGTGTTGGCGATCTTGCCGTTGTACTGACGTGTACTGCTTGCGGCAATCGAGCGGCGCACACCCAGCGGCATGATGAAATTCAGCATCGCGGTCCAGTTATTCTCGTCATCCATGCGCCGGCTCGCGTTCAGGCTCAGATAGGACGATTTTCCGACCTGTATCCCGGCATTTGCACCCGCCAGGCTGAAGGTCTTTGCCATCCCAGTCGGTCTGGCGTGTGTAGGAAACTCCAGCGGAGACCCGGCGGCTGAGATTGGCGCCCGCGGAGGCGGTGATCAGTTGCCTGGGGTGGTGCTCGCCGGCGAGTGCGCCAAACTCCCGGTAATCGTCATCGTAATGGCTCCAGGACACACTCACGCCACCGGACGGCCCGGTGCGCTGGGCTGCGACGACGTAGTGGCCGCCGCGTTGCCATCGGCGTCCGACCAGCCGGTCGCCAGGTACAGGACACCCATTTTCGCAATCAGGGTGGTCAGGGCCAAACCGGCGGCCTGTCGGTCGCGATCGGCTTCGACGCGGATTCCCGCGGTGAATATGTCGCTGAGCCCGCGCCGGTAGGAAGCGGAGGCGAAGGTGTTTTCGTAGTGGTCCATCGAAGTGCCATAACCCACGCGCATCTTGCCGGCCTCAAAGGAAAAATCGGTCAGGCCGCGGGCCAGCATTTGCGGGGCGATGTAATAGTCTCTCGGTGACCATTGTTTCCCGGCCCAGCAGGTCGCGCACAACCAGTTGCACCTGGCCGGCGCCGTAGACGATTGGTACATTGGTCAGCTCAAACGGTCCGGGTGGCACCTCGGAGCTGGCGCTGCGCTGGTTGTTGATCAGCACATCGACCGTCGAGGGAAGGCCGCGGAACCGGAAATCGACGGCATCGGATAGGTGATGTAGCCGGGTGCAGTGTTAAAGTCGCGGGCAAAACGGACACCGGCATAGCGCACCGGCCGGCTCCAGCCGCCGGCCGAGCTGACGGTGTCGCCAATGACCAGGGTGCGCATGGAGCCGGGTAAATCACGGCGAAAATAGGTGTCGGTTCGAAACGTATCGCCTCCCCATGCGCCTGAGCGCCAGGCCCAGCCCGCGACCAGCGAACCCAGGCGGTTAAAAGCCACCGCTTCGAGGAGCGCGCCATTTTGCTGGAACCATCGCGGGTCAGGGTCGAAGACAGGTCATAATCGACATAAAAACCCGGTGGCGGACGCTCGGCCACCGGCCGCCCATCGCCGCGCAGGTTTTCCAGGCTGCCTTCAAACGCACCGGCTGGCGCGGTCACCGCCAGCGTCAGCCTGGCCATGTCCAGTTGATAAATGAGTCCGGGGATCGCCTCCAGTACGTAAGCTAAGCGGCCGTCGGGCAGGGTCAGGGCCGTGTCCAGCGGTTTGAGTCGCGCCTGCAGCCAGGCATCGGCGGGCAAGGCCAGGCGGCCGTCGTCGAGACGCTCGACGAAATGGATACCATCGAGCGGCTGGTCATTGACCGAGATTTCCAGAAGCAGGGTTTCAGATGCAGACGCAGGATTGTGAGAGCATAAGCTTACAGGCAGACGGCCATCGCCCACAGCAAGCGCGGTATGGCGCACGGCGGCGGCTTGGGCATGGGTTGCACACCAACCATCCCTAGCGTGACCTGCCGGCAGTTCTATGCTTGTATCACCACCGCGTGACTGGGCCGTGACCCGCAGCGGGCCACTGGTGTCGGCCGGCAACTCCAGTTCCAACTGTTTCCACGCGCCGGCCAGTACCCTGGCGCTGACCGGCATTACCTTTGTCCAGGCGCCGCGTTCGAGTGTCAGTGACCTGACCTGGGCGTAGCGGTCGCCGCTGTTGTCAGGCGCACGCAGGTTAATGTTCCCGCGGGCTTGTCGAGACAGGGGCCCAGTTGTAATTTGGGCTGCGGATTGCCTGCGGCGGCGACAAAGACCGGCAGGTCATGGGCAATTTGCAAGTGGACCGCAAATGTGTCGCTTGTCGATGCCGCGGCCGTAGTCTCGCGTGACGTCCTCGAAAATCACTCGGTAGGCCTGCTCGTGGCCCGTGGCGGGCCCGCGCAGGGCGACGCGGAAAATCTGGCTGCCGCCCGGCTGGAATGTCGGCAATCGGTGGCGCAACGATCAGGTCATCGCGTCGGTTCGCGGCGATCCACGCCATCCACCTGGCTCCAGGCCATGACCTGCGCCTGGTAGCGGAGGGCCTGGTCGCCAGGGTTGGTGAAGGTGATCGAAACAATGCGCCGGGCTGGTGATAACTCCACCAGCACCGGTGCAATACTGACTGCCTAGGCGGTGGCGCAGCAAAGACCGAGCATGCCGGCCACCACCCAATAACCCGTGCGAGCGGCCAACCCGCGTGAGAAGCGTGTTGACCACATATCGCACACTCCTTAGTAAACGATGGTGACCAGGACGGTCTCGGTGTAATCGCCGCTGGCGAAATCAGCCCAGTTATTGGCGGCCTTGCCATAAATGACCACGTCATGGAATGCACCGTCCTGAGTAACCCGGGCACCTACCGACACGGCACTGCCTGACTCAGATGGCAGATCGTCGGCAACGGCGCCCGAGGTCAGACTCAGATTGAACGGAATGGCATCGCCCGTGCCGCCGATCTGCATTTCACGGGTGGCGGCCGCATAGATCGTAGGCGGGGTGGCGTTGAGTGAGCAGGCCACCTGGAAGGTGCTGCCGGTGTCGGAAGTCGCTCCGCCGCGCTGGCAAGCGCATCTCTCGATCCAAAATCGATCGTCGAGTTAGCACTTACTTCGCATGCTGAGTTCAGCGTCAGATTGGCCGTCAGCGTGTTATTTACTTCAGTCGCCCAAACGCTACCCGCCATCGTTATCGCGGCAATTGCCAACGCAAGTTTCGTTGTGCTCAGTTTGATCATTCTAGTCTTATTCATGATTAAATCCCTTTAGAATTGCCAGGGCACAGCACTCACAAACCGGCGTAAAAAAATTTCTGCCGTACCCCTTGGTACCGGTTTTCTAACTCCTGTTACATGCTCACCCCCCTGCGATGCCAACGGCACTGTGATATGTTCCAGTATGCTCAGGTATTAGTACTAGAATCGCTAGCGGGCCGCTCGAACAGACCGAAATGCAGAGGACTGCGACGCCCGCATGGGCCACCCGGCGCAGCAACATGTAATCGGTGCATCTGTATCTGACAGAGTATCCGGAGCAAATGCTAATCCTGAAGGAAAGTCCGGACAGAAAGTCCGGACACCCACCAATTTTGACTTTAAACCGTAACCAAAACGGGAACGCAGGATCATTTCTGTGATGGGCTGACTCCGCCGCGATTTTTGATCGTTGAAAACGGAGTCCAGCAATCATTACTTGTTGTGATCAGCCTGGAATGCTGAGAATTCCTCCGGCTTTTCCAATTGGCTAACTCGTCATCCAACATCGTGATGATTTCGTCAAGCTGTTTTTCGAGGTGCTGGGTGCGAATGGAGTGCAATATATCCAGTTGCCCATCAATTTTAATAGGTAATAGCCCTTGAAAATCATCCCGCGAAAGCAAGTCAGTGTGATCACGAAACGTTGAGACCTTGACTTCGGGGAAAGTCCGGACACCCATCGGGGAAAGTCCGGACACCCATCACTTTGCGGCCAATGTCGGGAAAAGTCCTGACACCCATCACTTTGCGGCCAATGTGGCCTTGACGCCCTGCAAAACCTATTTCAGCAAGATGAGCCTGATCTCATTGCCGTCAGCATTTACGAGATATAGACAGCCACAAGTTCGACAACCATGTCCTTATGGTTGTCGCGCTTCTTCTTGGGCGTTAAATCTTGCCAACGGGAATTCAGTTAACATCTCTGTAGAGCCCAGGCATCCCTGCGTTAATCTTCCTTGATTACCTGAAATTCCTGATTACCAATGTGCGCCTATATGGAGTGCTGACCAACTGTGATATGTAACAGGCTTTTACTAAAAAATGTATAGTAATCTGAAAATTATCATGCGCTGAGACAATGCATACCGGGATAATTGTGGTGCCGGGCTGGATGTATTTTCCAGCTCGTAACCAAGGCAGGAACAAGACGGGTGTCCCGTCCTAAAATATGATGACGGGACAAAAGACACAAAAAAGGGACCATGATCCTGGTCCCTTTTTATACCCGGAAAACTGTCAGACAGATATTTTGTATCTGCGTAAAAACACGAGGCCTATCATCAGTGACAGCATCACCAGGGCCCACGGTGAAAGCGTTGGAATTGATGTGGGCGTAACGTCCCGACCACCGTAAATGGCGAAGGAGGTTCCGCCCGCCCGCACGTTATCATTCTGTTCATAAGTGGTGGTATAGGTTCCCAAAGCGCCAATATCAAGCCTGTAATTATCCCCACTTACCCAGTCAAATCTAAACCACACGACGCCATCGGCCGGCACGTCCAATGTCTGGCCGCTAAAATCAAAAACAAGATAATTACCAGATTGATCGGTTCCGGGTGGTGTAACGCCACTTGCCATGGTGGCATCAACTGAGGAAACAATGAATGCGCCGTCATTTCCAGATGTGAACCCACCGTTTACCGTCACAGTGTTTTGATCGCCCACCCGGTAATAAAGCACGGGGGCTGAAATTTGCTGCCCCCGGTATTCAACCGGGAAAATGATATCCCATTCATGCTTGCTCCAGTCCGAATAGATGGTTGACTGATGCTCACTGGTTCCACCTGTCAAGTTATCGATGATAATTTGAGCGTCTGCATTTTGAGAAAAGACGCTTGAGATGGCGAGGAAAAAAAGCCAGGAAATTAGTCCCTTAAAACGGTTCTGGTTCATCTTGTTACTCCAGTTAAAGAGTCATGATTTTTGTGAAATACTGCACTCGCAGAATACCATCTACGCCTTGCTCTTTCCAACAAAACATCCCGAACCGGACGGATACCAAGGTGGAATAACCTGGGCTTGACCATGTGTCCGAATAACCGTGGTTAGGAAGGCCGGGGTCAGAGTCAAGCGCCAGAATTGGCACGTGCAAAAGTGGTTAACCCTGGCACTTGACTCTGACCCCGGTGGTGACGCTCTTGGCTTATTTCGCCAACTCGTAAAGATATTCGACATACGACAGCACGGCGCCGTCCCAGCCCTGCACTTCGGGATTGTCGGATTCAATGACGAAGTATTCGTCAGGCGCGTGCGCACCGCTGCCATGACCGAGGCCAAAATGGCCAGAGGCAAGGTTCAACGGGCTACCCGTGAAGATATAGCCGGGATAGGAACCGGCGCTGCGCGGCCACAGCACGGGATCGATTTCCGCCTTTTTCAACACGGAAATCTGCGCCTGGATCAGCGGTGCGCTGGCCGGTGTGCTGGTAGGGCTGTAACCGCCGCTGTAAACCACCTCGATGTCGCCATAGCCGTGGTTGACCAGGTGCTTGCGCAAAGCGGCCAGCGCCCCCTCAGCCGTCATATCGGGCACCAGTCGCAAATCCAGTTTCGCTTCCGCGCGATGCGGCAGAACGGTTTTTCCGCCAGGCCCGGTGTAACCGCCGACCAGGCCTTCGATATTGACCGTCGGTTGTGACACCAGGCGCTCCATGGCCTCGACGAAGGCCAGGTCATCAATCCACTGCTTGGTGCTCAGCTGTTCCTTCATCTTCGCCTCATTGCGGCGGCTTGCTCCCTCGGCGATCATGGCCTTTTGCGCTGCACTCAAGGGCAAGGGCTGCGGGTAGTCGTCGATGGTGATGGTGTTGCCGTCTGCGGAGACCAGCGTATTGAGTGCATGCACCAGGTGCCAGGTCGGGCTATCGATCATGGCCTTCAATGAAGAATGCACGTCCTTGCCCGGTCCGAGTCCCCACTTCTCGCCGCTGGCGATCAACTGCACCTCGATGACCCCTTTTGCACCCAGGCTGACCGTCACCAGGCCGTCACGGTCCTGCGAAGCCGATGGCATGAACACACCGATCGTGCCGGCCAACGCCGACTGGACCTCGGGCCGGTTGACGATTTGACCGATGTGCGGAGAGCCGATTTCCTCTTCGCCTTCAGCGACCAGCACCAGGTTCACCGGCATGACCCTGCCGGCCGCATGGATCGCGTGCAATGCCGCCAGGAAGGCGGCCTCGGGGCCTTTCTGGTTGACCGCACCGCGGCCCATCACGACCTTGCCCAATCCCGGCTTGTCGATGATCGCAGCATCCAGCGGCGGTGACGACCATTCCTCGGGATCGAAATGCTTCACGTCATACATAAAGTACACGCCAAGGGTTTTTTCCGCACCGGCGTCGAGTGTCGCGAAGACACCGGGTTTACCGTCGGTTTGGATGATTTCCGCCTTCTGGAATCCCGCTTCCTTCAGCAGCCGGGCCATGTGTTCCGGACCCTCCGGGTAGCCGAGATCCATTGCCGCGATCGACGGCAGCCGGATCCATTCCTGCAGACGCTGCACGCCTTCATCGTGCTGCGTGGCGATCTCGGTCTTGATATCGGTGAAGTTGTCTTCTGCTGCCTTGGCGGCAGGATATGCCAGCAATGCCATTGCGCTGACCAGGGGAATATACAGCCATGTTTGTCGTTTCATTGGATTCTCTTAATGTTATGCAGAACTTCAGATTGTACTTGCTGCAACGACAGCTGTGCCATTGCAAAGGACCAACTGAATGTTACTCCCGCTCCCCCCTTTACAGGGATTCCGGGACCTATTGCCTCCACAGGACACCCGCCACTTATTCGTTTCCAAGCGGTGGGTGTCCCGGTGTTCACTAGTGGGTGTCCCGGTTTTCACTACCAGATCAGGCAAATCTTTTCGGCAGGTTTAACCAGCGCGGCATCTGCCTTGCAGTTAAATGCCTCACCGAATTCCGGCATATTCACAACCACCCCGTTGATACGATATTTAGGTGGCGAATGCGGGTCCGTGGCGGCATGCAGACGCAGCGACTCCGGGCGCTCAGCTGCACAAGCCCACTGGGCGAAACCAACGAAAAAACGTTGCCCGGGTGTCAGCCCGTCAACCGGTTGCAAGTCCTGACCGGCAGTCTCTTTCTTCCAGGCTTCCCACGCCAGCACCAGGCCACCGAGATCGGCGATATCTTCACCCGAGGTCAGTTTTGAATTGATGAATATGTCATCGATCACATTGTAGGTGGCATACTGTTCACGGATGCAGTCCGCACGTTGCTCGAAGGCCTCGGCGTCCTGTGGTGTCCACCAGTCACGCAGATTGCCATCGCTATCAAACTGCCGCCCTTCATCATCGAAACCGTGTATCAACTCGTGACCGATGGTGCCACCTGTATCACCGTAATTGGGCGCGTCGTCCATATTCGAGTCATACAATGGCGGCATTAAAACACCGGCGGGAAAATTGATGTCATTCATCGAAGGGTTGTAATAGGCATTAACCGTAGCTGGCGTCATGAACCACTCATCCAGGTCCACCGGCTTGCCGATCTGCGCCAACTGGCGTTGCAGGTCAAATTCGGTCGCGCGGGTTACGTTACCGAAATAGTCATCACGGGAAATACGGATCGAAGAATAATCCCGCCATTTATCCGGGTAACCAATTTTATTGCGCATTTTCTTCAGTTTTTCATGAGCCTGCGCGCGGGTTTCCGGGCTTAACCATGTCATTTGGTCGAGTCGCTCCGCCATGACCTGCTGAATCTGCAGACTCATACGCCTGGCTTCTTCGCGTCGCTCGGGTGGAAAGCTGCGATCCACAAATTCCCGGCCCAGTGCTTCACCCAACTGGTTATCCACCTGGCTGACACAGGTGCGCCAGCGTGGTTTTTGCTCCTTGATACCACGCAGGTGGGCGCCAAAAAATGCAAAATCCTGGTCGCGAAATGGACTGGAAAGTAACTCCGCACGGCTATTCACAAGACCCCACCGAAGGTAGGTTTTCAGGTCTTCCAGCGACTCGCTGTCGATCGTGGCCTGGGTTGCATTAATAAAGTCTGGCTGGGACAGGTTCAGCCATGGCTCCGGATTGAGACCGGTCTGCTTGAACAGCGATGTCCAGTCTATATCCGGTGCCAGTTGCTCCAGTTGCTGCAACGTTTTGCGATGATACACCTTGTGCGGATCCCTGCGCTCAACAACCGTTAGCGAGGCGCGTGCCAGCGCCGTTTCGATACGCATAACCGTTGCTGCGGAATGACTGGCGGTCTCCGCTGAATCACCCAGCAGGACAAACATGGCGGCAATATGAGCGATATAAGCCTGCCTGGTTGCTTCCTTGTTTTCATTGTCTTCAAGATAATAGTCACGATCGGGTAAGCCCAATCCACCCGCATGGATAGCACCGATCATCTTGCTGGAATCTTCAGCATCCTGTTCGGAACCCAAACCGAGGAAAAACACACTGGCGTCGGTATGGTGGATTAACCGGCCTATTAATGCACCCAACTGCTTTTTGTCTTTCAGCGTGGCGATGGCCTGAAGGTCGGCGTGCAGCGGACTGCTGCCGAGTTCTTCTATACGCGTCTCGTTCATGCACGAGGAAAAATAGTCACCGATCAGGGTCTGCGTGGCGTTGCGTTTGGGATCTTCTTTGGCATCTTCCTGCAGGATGCCCCACAGGTAGCGCTGATTGTCGACATAGGCCTTGCCATAGGTGCTCCAGCTCGACTGATCGGCAGGGATCGGGTTGTTTTTGATCCAGCCACCGCAGGCATACTGGTAAAGATCCTCACAAGGGTCCGCGTCCCGGTCCATAGCATTGACGTCGAGGCTGGGTGTGTAAGGCAAACTGGTTGTGGGTTGTTCATTCCCGGCGACAGCAACGCCGCACAGGCCCATGATCAAGCCAAGAAAAATGATACGAAAATGTGTGTGTGACATGGTTTTTCCATCGTGTCGAGATTCGAAATGAAAACTTCTTTAACAACCAGGGGATTTTACAAACTATCGGCCACCATGCGCTAATTTAATCATCGAATACTGAAAACAAACTCAATTTGATAGCGGCTGGGCATGGTGGCAAATACATCGCGCAGCCCGATGCTGAAACCACCTATGCTGACACGGCAGGCTGATCGTGGGAATGGCTCCACAGCTGTCCGGACTTTGCTCCAGGACGGTTTCAGCTAACCGCGGGCTCAAGCAATTCAAGTGAACCGGCATCGCCGTCCAGGCGGGCCATGATCCCGATAGGCACCGTCGTCTTGTCGGCAATGTGCCCGATCATGAGTCCGCTGACAACGGGAATGCCCAGGGGGGCGCAACGTCTGCGAATGATTTCCTCAATGCTGAAGGTGTTGCCATCGTCCTCGGTCTTTGTGAACTTGCCAAAGGCAATACCCGCCGCGTGTTGCAACTTGCCGGCTAGCCACAGTTGCGTGAGCATACGGTCTATCCGGTACGGCGCTTCGTCGACGTCTTCCAGAAAAACGATTCGATTCTGAAAATCAGGTTCGTAAGGCGTACCCATCAGGGTCGAGACCAGTGTCAGGTTGCCGCCAATGAGCCGGCCTTGCGCAACACCTCCGGTGAAATGGGTAACCCGGTTCTTGTTATCGATGCGGCCGGGTCCTGATTCGAACGGTGGTGCCTGGCCGATGCGTGTCCGTGAAGACGGTTCCATGAGCACCTTGCGAAATTCCGCTAACGTGTAGTCGGAATAATTACCGCCCGCGGCGGGGCCATGGAAGCTGACGAGTCCCGCTTTTTCGAACATGGCGATCTGGATACCGGTAATGTCACTGCTGCCGGTAAACACTTTCGGGTTTTTGGCAATGAGGTCGTAATCGAGGTACGGCAATGTGCGTTGCGTACCATAACCGCCCCGCAGCGAAAAGATCGCATCGACTTCGTCATCGGCGAACATCGCATTGACGTCCCTGGCCCGATCCTCGTCCTTGCCCGCCAGATACTGATCGCGGTCATAAAGATGGGCGCCTTCCTTCACCTTGAAACCCAGCGATCGTAACAGGTCGCCCGAAAAACGAACGGCTTCGTCATCCGGGGCGGGGCTGGCCGGCGCGACAAGTCCGACCGTATTGCCGGGTGCGAGTCGTTTCGGCTTGCGAATGCTGCCCTGAGTGCCTGGCGTTGCCATTGCCGGGGTGTAACTGGTCGCACCCGCCAAGGCTGCGGTAATACCCGCTAATAACAGATTTCGTCGCTTCATGTTGTTCCCTTAAATTGCATATTCAAATCTCCCGATAGCAAAACAAACCACGGGTCAATTGCCAGGCTGTCAACTATCTCACCGCTATTCGAATCCAGGACCACAGCGAAGCGCCCGTTCTTCAAAAAGGCTGGCACAAAGGCCAATCGGTCAATCTTGCCACGGTGATTTTTACCGGTCTGTCTATGGCTTTGACCGAATCCGGATGGAGTATAGATAGCATCTTCATTATCTGGCAAATATTGGGAATTTAATACCGTAACGATAATAGCGGGCCTGACCATACTGGATTTTTTGCGGCTGAATAAAGGGGGCCGGTCGCAGTGGATGCTTGGCTGCACGAGCACACGATCGGGCTGACCCCCGGCCTGTGGAAGGTACTTTGGCGGCCACCGGGGAACGTCAAAGCGAAGCTGCATTATTGGCTAGTTCGTCCTCCAGCATCGCGATGATTTCGTCCAGCTGTTCTTCGAGATGCTGAGTACGAATGAAGCGCAATATATCCACTTGCCCGTCGATTTTTACAATCAGGATCCCTTGAAAATCATCCCGCGAGAGCAAGTCCGTGTGATCACGTATGTTTGAAACTTTTATTTCGGGAAACTCAAAGACAGCAGCCGGATCGCCGGGTGCAAAAAGTGTGGTTACCGAATCAAATATCGATGCGATATAAAGCTTGTCGCGTTGCAACTGTTGTTGCTTGTCTCTGAGGTCGTCGAGCAACGACTGTAAGAAAATACGTTCGTCTGCCCGCTGTTGCCGGCCTTCCCACCAGGCCTGAATCCAGAACGCAAGCAGGATACTGATTATGATTGCCGAACCTTCGGCGAAAATACGCGGCCAGGGTATTTTTTGAAATTTGGTCATGGTGGAATTATAGACGTTCGATATCTGCATCGGGCTGCGATTTAAATCGGTCACACGCACAGGGATGTACCACTGCAACGCCGGACAGCAATCGAGGGTGTCAACTTTTAGCCATTCTGGCACTCTGGCTATAGACACTTTGGCATTCTGTCTATAGACACTTTGGCAGTTTGGCTATAGACATTTTGGCATTCTGTCTATAGACACTTTGGCAGTTTGGCTATAGACATTTTGGCATTCTGGCTATAGCCACTTTGGCAGTTTGGCTATAGCCATTCTGGTACTCTGGCTATAGCCACTTTGGCGCTTTGGCTATAGCCATTCTGGTACTCTGGCTATAGCCACTTTGGCGCTTTGGCTATAGCCATTCTGGCACTCTGGCTATAGCCATTTTGGCGCTTTGGCTATAGCCATTTTGGCGCAGATACAAGATAGAACGACACCGCTTAATCATTCCAGGTGGTGGGTGTCCCGACTTTCACCAGGTAGTGGGTGTCCCGGCTTTCAACTGGTATTACGTGAACTGCCGCCGATTCTGGCAATGCCACAGTTGCTGCCCTTGAGCGTGAAGGATGAGGTCCGACCAATCAGCAACGCGGGGTCTTCATTCCGTTTATACTGGCCGGTCAAAATAATTCAGCCACTGACAAGGAGAAAAAATCGATGCTGGAACTGCTGGAAACCTGGCTTACCAGTCACGGTATTAGCGAAAGCCTGACTTTTTACACTGCGCGCGCAACCATTTTCGCGGCTGTGCTGGTGCTGGCCGCCGTCGCCAACTTTATCGCCAAGCGCTATATTCTTTTTGTTGTAACGCACATTATCTCCACGTCCAAATCGAAGTGGGACGACGAGATTCTGCGTCACCGGGCCCTGAACCGACTGGCGAACCTGGCGCCGGCACTGGTCATCTACGTGCTCGCGCCCCTGGCGCTGGAAGGTCTCGACTTCACGATAGCGTTGATCAGGGGCGGCTTGCAGGTCTACATGCTCATTATCCTGATGCTGGTGCTGGATTCACTGCTGAATGCCTTCGAAGTCATCTACCGAAGCTTTCCGGTCGCCAGGGAAATTCCCATCAAGGGCTTTATCCAGGTCCTGAAGCTGACGGTGTATTTCCTGACCGGTATTTTCATCATCGCCATATTGCTGGATAAAACACCGGTGTACCTGCTGAGCGGGCTGGGAGCACTCGCCGCCGTGCTGATGCTGGTATTCCGGGACTCGATCCTTGGTTTCGTCGCCGGGATTCAACTGGCTGCCAACAGGATGGTCGCGGTGAATGACTGGATTGAAATGCCCAAGTATGGCGCTGACGGCGACGTGCTCGAGGTGGCGCTGACGACGGTCAAGGTGCAGAACTGGGATAAAACGATTACCACGATCCCGACTTACGCGCTCATCAGCGAATCCTTCAAGAACTGGCGTGGTATGTCGGATTCCGGCGGACGGCGAATCAAGCGCTCCGTGAGCATCGACATCGGCAGCATCAAATTCTGTGACCAGGAAATGCTGGACCGATTCAGCAAAATACAGTACATCTCCGCGTACATCGAAAAGACGAAAGACGACCTGAGAGAGTTTAACACCACGATGAAGGTTGATGACGCAAGCCTCGTCAACGGGCGGCGCATGACCAACATCGGCACTTTCCGCGCCTATGTGCAGGCCTACTTGCGCAATCACCCGGAGATCAACCAGGACATGACTTTCCTGGTCAGGCAGTTGTCGCCGACCGACAAGGGTCTGCCGATTGAAATCTATGTTTTCTGCAAGGACAAGGTCTGGGCCAATTACGAAGCCATCCAGGCCGACATATTTGACCATATCCTGGCCGTGGTTCCGGAATTCGATTTGCGTGTCTATCAGGATCCGAGCGGCGCCGATTTCCGGGTTTTTAACCAACCCCGGCAACCAGGGCAGTGATTCTCGCTTAGCATTCCCCCTGATCAAGTTGAATTCATTTCAACCCCGCGTATGCAGAGATCGCGGGGTGCGTACTGGTCAGGCCATGCGTGTGTTTCGATCGAAGTAGCTCCTATACTGAATCCGTCGCGTTCCTTCGACGAAATCGTTCAGTGCGAGTGCCCATTTGATTCCAGGCCACTGCAGATCCAGCCGCCCGGCAGCCGGACGATACGTGGCCGTGTACAGCGTGCCAAAACCGCGGTCGAAACCGACAGAATAAAGCGGCGGCCGCTGGAAGGTTGCGATGAACTTGTGTTCGCTTTCCGGATGCCGCATGAGCCGCTCGAGCAAAAACTGTTCGCGTTCAACGGACGCGGTGGCGGTTGCGTGTTCTGTCCATTCGACCTCGTGCTGGTGATTGGTTGCAACCGCAGCATCGGTCACCACGGCCGGCCGGTCCGGGCTGACGAAAACCGTCTTGTGCGCGTGCGTTCTGTCCAGAATGGTGACGTTGTATGCCATGTGACAGGGAACCCTTTGCAGGACCTTCGTCGCTTCACCAACCGTCGCACAGGTTTGCAGGATGTAACGCAGCACAATCGGTATACCAAAGCCGGTACCGACGATCCGCCTGCCGCCAAAAGTCAGCGACACAGCGAGCCCATCGTCGTTAATGCCGTCGAGCAATCCGATCAGGCTGTCGGACATGCCGAGAACACGGCGGCCTTGCCAGTGACTGCGCAGAATCACCGCATCGAATGCTTTGAGGCTGTAATCGTAATTTCGCACCAGCAGGGGCTCGGCACCCGGCCAGACTGCCTGTGAGCAAGCGGACAGATAGGGCGGCGGTGAATAAGCGGAGAGAAATCTCGCGGCCTGGTCGCCGCCGCCGGCAAGCTCCGTCATCCGGTCGTACAGACTCGAGGATTTCCGGCATATGCTGTTTGATGGCGGTTCGACACTCGAGGTAGGATGGGCGGGCCTCATCCCTTCTGACAGCCACCATCGCCGGTATGCCGGCCACAATCTGCGAAACAATTCGGCCCACTTCTCGCCTGGACCGGTTTCGTCAATGGCGCTAAACGTCAGTTTCATCGTACTCGCCGGCGACACACGCGTATCCATTCCGGGCGGTGCAATATCAACTTATAAAATCTTGAATGCCGGCTCGGATATCACAGGAGCTTCCGCCGATGTAATGGGCTGTCGCAGAATAATGACTCCGTATCCCGGCAATCCACTTTTTCGCGCGTGCGGTCAGCTTGAACTTGTCGTCCATCAGACGTCCTCGCGTCACCAGGATGCCCAGGTCGGCTCCTTCGTAGCGATAGTCGCCCGGTTTCAGAATGCGCAGGAAGAAAGCTTCTTTTTCGCTCTCCACGGCGCGGCGGTGATAGTCGAAGCGGTCGAAGTCGATCGTGCCGTCCTTGCTCATCTGCCAGATGCCACTGTCCGGCGCCGCAGTCAGAAGGTCCACGTTGTCCTCGGTGTGCTTGATGACAAGTTGCGACCAGCTGTCGATATTTTCGGGTTCCGCCCAGCGGGCATTGAGTTCCTCGATATCCAGGTCGAACGGCACGCCCGGAAAACTCCAGCAGATGAAACAGAAACAGCGGCGCGTCGGCGTGTGCGAACGCCGCATGGTTGGTCATCGAACTGGCGCCGGTAATGCGTGGGTTCAGTTCGCCCAGGTAAATTTCCGCGTCTTCTGGTCGATCAGGAAGTCCAGTTCAAAATAGCCACGATAACCTTCCTTGACCAGCTGCTGGCCGAAATCGCGCGGTATACTCACGTGCCTGTTCACGAACTTTTCTGGAAAACGCGCCGGCAAAAATTTCATTGCCACACCAGCCGCCGCGGTATGGCGTCAGTTCCGGAAACCCGACCAGTTCAGTCATCATGGGACCCACAATGGTGCCCCGCTTGGTCGCACAGGCCTCGATGGCCGAGCCGCGGCAGTTGATGCGTTTCATGATCTTGATTTCGCCCTGGCCGATGATGTCGTCGGCTGGCTTGTCGAAATCTTTTTGGTTCTTGATGAAGAACGTGGTGTGGCCGGAATCACCATAGGCGGACTGCAGTACCAGGTCCTTGCCGAGACCGGCCTTGCTGGCCGCTTCGGTGAGGTCGGCGTAACTGTCTGATCTCGGCCAGTATATTCGGCACGCTGGGCACGCCGGCCTTGTTGCCGATACGCACCGTTTCGATCTTGTTGTCCACCCGGTTTCGCAGAGCGGCTTTGGGAAACCAGACTTCACCGCCGATTTCCTTGACCAGCTTTTCGGTTTTTTCGTCAAACATCAGAAATACAAACTTGGCATCGCCGTCCGTGGCTTTGATCCGGTCGATGACTTCCTTGTGTTGCAGCAGGTAATTATTGATGTCTTCGATGGATTCGAACTCCGGGTGCGGTTGTCTGGTCTGGCACAAATACATTTGGATGCTGGCCGTCAAAACAGTCAATGTAATTGATGTATTTGAAATTCCGCACCCATTCATCAAGTCCAAGCAGATTGAAATTCGTGGCGCTGACAAAATAAATAGGTGTTTCATTGCGATGAAAGTACCGGCGGATTTCGGAAATGATTCTTGAGTTTTTTGCGTCTTTGAAGCCATATAAGGTTTCCTCTGTTATAGCGGTTAGCTGCGGTCTACTTGCGATGCCAATTTGGCAATTGTTTCTTCGGTGAATACCCGCAGGCCGAGTTCAGCGCGGTAACCGTGGATTTCAGTGACATCGAGCTTGCGCATGAAATCCAGAATTTCTGGTGAAATGACCTGTCCGGGCACGAGAATGGGAAAACCCGGCGGGTAGGGAATGATGAATCCGGAGGAAACGACGTCCCGGCCGTCCCGCCATCGCCTGATCGATGGCATCGCCCTGCAACGGAAAATATTCGCATTTGCTTTCGTCGTAGGCGAGGAAAAATGCGCTGCGCAAATCGCCGGCGGGTGTATTTTCGCCATGTGGTCGAAAACTGTCGTGAAAACGCGAAAAGTCGGGCAGCGCCGGCAGGTCTTCGGTCAGCGAGTGTACGCGATTCGCGAAAGCTTTCTGTTCCATGGCGCTCGCGTCGTCATTTTGCTCGTCAATAGCCCGTGCGATCTTGACCAACACCTCGATCAGATAGGCAACGGATGATCGGGTCGTGCCGATATTGGTCATGAACAGCACGGTATTCCTGGAAGTCTTGTTGATCTGGATTCCGTATTTGTCCATCAGGTACTGGTTCTTGAAGGTGCTGCCGTCGATGCCGGTGTGGCCGGTGGTGAGGGTAACCCGGGTTGGGTCGAGCGCGAATTCGTCCTCGTCCACGCATCCCAGAGCTGGCTCCAGCCGTGCTTGTCATCCCAGTAGACGTCGATGCCGCTGACCGATAGCGCTCCGGCACCATGTCGCCGATGGCCAGCACCTCGAAATATTTTTTCAGCAAAGGATGGGTCGAGATTGCACGGCGCATGACCATGGCCGCTTCGATCTGCTTTTGCACAAACTCGAAGCCTTCGAGTTCCACCTGGCGTCGGCCCACGTCCAGCGAGGCAATAATCTGATAATTGGGTGAAGTCGACGTATGCGTCATATATGCCTCACGAAACGCCTGCTCGACCTCCCCTTTGAAATCCTGGTCGTTGACGTGGATCATCGAGCCCTGACGCAGCGACGTCAGGGTCTTGTGGGTGGACTGGGTCGCATAAACCCTCACCCGCACCTTGTCCGGGTCCGGCATCAGGCGGGCATTGATCCGTTCCTTGTCGTCTTTGGGTGCAGTCTTCAGCCACTTTTGATACGTCTCCCGGTACGCTTCCGAACGATACCGATGGCGAAGCGTTTCGGCGCAATGCATCGCGGTGCGTTGACGGTAAGTCGGCGAAAAGCTCGCAAATGCAAACCAGGCTTCGTCCCAGAGGAACACCAGGTCCGGTTTGATGGCCAGGCACTCCTCCATCACCCGTTCGACGTTGTACACGATGCCGTCGAAGGTGCAGTTCGTGAGCAGCAACATCCGCACCTGGTCCAGTTCACCGGCTGCTTTCAGATCCAGCAGTTGCTGCTTGATGTCGTGCGAGCGGTACCGCGCCATACATGGACCAGGGATGTAACGGGTAGCTGTCGAGGTAGACGACCTTCGCGCCCGAAAGCACCAGTCCGTAATGATGCGATTTGTGACAATCGCGATCGACCAGCACGATATCGCCCGGCTGCACCAGTGCCTGCACCACGATTTTGTTGCAGGTCGAGGTGCCATTGGTGGCGAAATACGTCTGTTTCGCACCGAACGCCCGCGCGGCGAGTTCCTGCGCCCGCTTGATCGGTCCGGATGGCTCCAGCAGGGAATCGAGACCACCGGAAGTCGCCGAGGTTTCCGCCAGGAATATGTTGGGGCCGTAAAACGTTCCCATGTCCTGGATCCAGTGCGATTTGGCAATGGATTTGCCGCGACTGATCGGCAAGGCGTGAAACACACCTGTGGGCTGCTGCGAATAGTTTTTGAGCGCGTTAAAAAACGGCGTCTCGTAGCGATCAGAAATGCCGCGCAGTATATTCAGATGCAACTCGGTGAAGTCTTCCGTGTTGTAAAAAATCCGTCGGCAATTTCCCAGATCCCTTCCGGCGACATCTTCAACGCCCCGATCGGTGACCAGATAGACATCGAGTTCCGGTCGGACCTTGTTCAATCAGGCGACACAACTCCGGGCCATAATCCTGCGGATCAAGATCGTTCAGGCTCTCGTCGCCAATCCGGCTCAGCTACTGTGTCAGAAGACTCAACCGATTACGGGAATGCAGATCGAAGCCGAAGCGCACGATGACGGCCTGGATATTGTGATTGACCATGACGGCGATCAACGCATCTTCGAGCGAGGGCGCCACAACGGGCTCATAGATGAAGGGATCTTCGCGCCGGCGCATGCTGTGCAGGTTAGATCGCAGGGATTTTTCCTGGGGCCCGGTCAGGTTGTCGACAAACAGGGTTTCGAAATAGGGTCTGGCATATGCACGCGCATCAGGACTTTCTTCCTCCACCGGCTCGTTGTCCTCCTCTGCCGTTTCTCCGACGATCGGAATGGTGCGGCGCCGGTAAAGACCGCTCGACGTCGCCCTTACGATTCGTCTTACGACGTTGGCAAGTTCGTCGAAGTTTTCGGCGGTGATTAGCGACTTGAGTCGTTCGAACACGAACCGGCCCGGAAATGCCCAAAACATTTCGATGGGTTCGAGCGTGTGCAGTAGTTCCCCAGCCTGATCGCGAAGACGCTGCACACCGCGGCCATCATGTACCGCCCTGGACAGACGCTGGCTGATATCCTGCAACGCGCTCCAGCGATCTGCGCGCAACTGGCTTGCACTGTAGTGTTCATCGGATAATTCGGCTTTGTGATTGGATTGATCTGGCATGTCAGTTACTGCCTTTAGTTGAAACTACTGGATTTATGATATTGATTCTCCTCTGTATTTGTATCACCTATCTTACAATAGTGTTGAAAGCCTTGTGCCGGGCAACGGGAAATCGCCTATGAGGTGCGAACGTTACTGCCTGGCGCCGGAACACCGATGCCGGCCCTGGAACCTCTTGCCGGTAACTCCAATGGGCCGAGTGTGGACAAAAACGACGCCTCCTTCTGGCCGGGTTCGTAAATAGGCAGTGGTACCTGGCTGTCACGGAAACTTTTGAGCGGTTGCCCGAGCCCGCGCAAACCACACTCGCGCTGCCGCCTGACCTGGTCAATATTGATTTCCATCGGGATGATTTCTTCACCGCCTCCGGCCTGGTAAAGAACCACGCCCGACGGATCGACGACGGCCGAGCGGCCGACACCACCGGCGCCCAGGCCGTTGATGTCGAACACATAGCATTGAAACTGTGCCGCGGTCGCGCGGGCGATCGCGAGCTCGATTTCGCGATCCACGGTGCCCGTCAGTACCGGGTGCAGCAGAACCTCGACGCCCATCGAGGTCAGCATTCGCGTCGTTTCCGGAAACCAGATGTCATAACAGATGGAGACACCGAAACGACCGACATCCGGAACGTCGAAAACGCAGAATTCTGATCCTGCCGCAACATTGACCTCGTATGGCAGGAACGGAAACAGCTTCTTGCCACGTGCCACGATTTCTCCTGACGGACTGATTACCGGTATCGTGTTGTAGATCTTGCCATCGTCCCAGGCTTCGTATATCGACCCGGGAATCAACCATATGCCGTGCTTTGCCGCGGCTTCGCGATACGCTGTTTCCGCTGGCCCGTTCGGCGTCTGTGCGAACTGGGTCAGTGGGCCGTGGGAAGCCAGTTCGCTCAGCAGAACCATCTGCACCCACGGATAGTTGCCCATGGTGACACTGAGCCTGTGAAGCAATGCGTCGACGTTGCTGTGCAGCGCACCGACGTGCGTCTGAATGCCTGCGATCGAAAACGGTACCAAGATACTTTCTCCAAAGTCGTTGAAATGGTGTTGCTGTGACGAGTATAAGCAGCATTAAAGCCAGATTGCCAGAAAGCTGCATATCGCATTGAACAACACTTTAGGTCGGTATTCTCCTAAAGCGCCATCAGGAACCCTCGCGTGATGATGGTTGCTCGGTCGGCCGGGTAAGATGCACCGCATGTTTAGCTACCGGTATCCTCTGTCCGGCTTGCCTCACAGAAGCCTGAATGATCTCGGCACCAAAGTAAAATATGCTGCCTGAGTAGTACACCCACAGCAGGAGAAGCACCAGTGAGCCCGCTGCGCCATACGCACCGCCGATATTCCCTCGAGAAAGATAAAGACCAATAAACCATTTGCCAATCGTAAAAAGAACGGATGTCAACAAACCGCCACGCCACGCCCGCGTCCAGGGAAGGCGCGCATCGGGCAGGTAGCGAAACAGCAACCCGAACAGTCCTGCGAATATCAATGCTGAAACACCCTCATTTATCACATCCCAGATCGCGCTGGATTCCTTGAAAACGATACCAAGCAAGGAACTCACGACCAGTGAGACGATCAGCACGAAACCGATTGCAGCGATCACGCCGATGGACAGTACACGCCGGCGCAGCCAACCCCATAGAGCATTGCGTGGTTGTGCCTCGATGCCCCAAATGCGGTTCAACGAACTTTGCAGTTGGGCGAACACGGTGGTTGCGCCAACAAGCGACACGATGATTCCGAGGAATCCGGCGATACTGCCTATCGATGGGCGATTATTGGCACTGTCGACGACAGCCTCGGCAACGCTGCGTGCCTGGTTTCCGCCCAATGACTGGATTTGGCCCAGCAGTGTG
Organism: uncultured Gammaproteobacteria bacterium; assembly: GCA_963727635.1. Taxonomy (GTDB): domain Bacteria; phylum Pseudomonadota; class Gammaproteobacteria; order Xanthomonadales; family SZUA-36; genus SZUA-36. The sequence continues at coordinate 179,374 of CAVSHP010000016.1, forward strand.
TCCTGGGATTCGAAGCCCAGGTTCGAACTCGCCCAGACAGCCAATACCATCAGTGGCGCGAAAGACAGCAGTGTGTAGAAAGACAGCGCCGCAGACAGGGATGGAACGCTGTCCGCGAAAAACCCTTTGACAGCGGTGCACAGCAAATTTAACAGTGAATGAACAGACATCTATACCCATTAATGTAACACGTTTAATGTGTGACGTTCTCTCGTTCCATTCTGGATCACACCGCCCGGCACTTCAGTTGAGGATGCCGACCACAAAAGAACCACCGGAAGAATTCCACGGAAGAAGGCTTCAATGCCCAATGCGACATCCGTGCGGCACAAACTCATATGGCATTTTTTTTGCATCCTTATATTAAAGTGGATCCCGAAGACCTATGGCGCCGGGGTCGGTAGAGATACACAACCAGCAATCACTAACGGAGAAAACCAATGACTGAAAATAAAGTACAAGCGGAATTGAAACAGTTGAAAGACGACCTGGGCAAGGTCCGCTCAGAGGTGGCGGACTTGATGAGCGCCCTCAAAGACCTTGGCGTCAACAAAGCCGAGAACGTGAAGCAATCAATAGAAGATGAAGTCCGCGCCCGAAGGGAGGAATTGCGGCGTTTGGCTTCGCAGGCACGCAGCGGGAGCGCAAAGGTGATGGACGACGCAGTTGAAGGCTTGGAGGAGCGTGTGGAGCAGCATCCCGTGGGTAGCATTTTGACCGCCTTCAGTCTCGGATTTATCGTCGCCAAGTTCATGGACTCGGGAGCTCGACGCTGAATAGCCTGATCAATATTGTCATCGCCCTCGCTGATCTGTTCGAAGCAGAGGGAAGGGCGCTGGGACAGGCGGTCATGCGTTTGGGATGGGGGCTGGGACTGATCATTCTGTCTGTCATGCTGGTGGCTATGGGACTTGGCTTATGCCTGTGGGCCATCCATCACTATCTGTCAGCCGCTCTGGATGTCGGCGCAGCGAGTGTGGCAACGGGTTTGATCGCCCTTTTAACTGCAGGAGTCTTAGCATGGCTGGCACAAAGACTGAGCCAATGAGTCCGGAACAAGCCAAACGACAGGCTGCGCATCGTAGCCAGTTCGACAAGTCCGGTTGCCTGGATCAAGCGACATCCCTTTGAAGGTCTCGCCTACGGATTTCTCGCCGGCCTGATTTCTGGGCAAGTTCCACAATCTCGACGCGCGGCAGTGCGAGGCTTATTGCGCTTGCTTTCAGGTTCACAGTGGTAATCGTCAAACTCATTCAAACCGGCACGCCGCATATCTTGTATTTATTGCAGGCAGGTCATTTCACGTGGATTTCCAACGCCAAGGCGAAACCAATATGAAAATTCGAATCGAGGAAAACCGTCGATTTTTCCGCGGTATGGTGACCGTTGCCGCCAGCATTCTGTTTCTGTTGTCTATGTTGCTGTTTTTTGAGGTTTTTCACGCCTTTCTTCTGATCTTTGCTGCCGTTCTCTTCGCGGTATGTCTGGACGCTCCCGTACGTTGGCTGGCTAACCGCTTTGCGCTTCCGAGACTGCTGTCTCTTGGTTTGGTCATCGCAGCGCTGCTAGCGCTTACCACGGTCTTTTTTGTCCTTGCTGGAGGTCCGATAAGTCAGCAAATCTCGATGCTGGGAGAGCGTCTCCCGCAGGCCATCGATAATCTTAAGTCACAATTGGCCGAGAACTCATGGGGAAAAGCGGTATTGACGGCGGTGCCCGAACCGGAACAAATCGTACCTTCTTTCTCCGATATGCTGAGTCGGATCTCGGTAGTTTTTACCACGACCGTAGGAGCATTCGCCAACATGGTGATTGTATTGCTGATTGGTTTTTATGTTGCGTTGAATCCGCGACTTTATACCAACGGCCTCATGCATCTGTTGCCGGCGCGCTGCCGCGAGCGTGGATGGGAAGTCATAGCCTCCATAGTACATGCCCTGAGATGGTGGCTGCTTGGGCGACTGGTTGCCATGACGGCGGTGGGTCTGCTTACCGGGCTGGGCTTGTGGGCCATTGGAATGCCGCTGGCGCTGGCATTGGGATTCATCGCCGGATTGCTGTCTTTCGTACCTTATGTCGGTCCCATCGTTTCGGCCGTGCCCGCCATTCTGGTTGCACTGGCTGATGGCGGTTTGCTGGAAACTGGCTATGTGGTGCTGATATATGGCGCCGCGCAAATTCTGGAGGGTAACCTGATTACCCCCGTTGTGCAGAAATATTCGGTTTCGCTTCCGCCCGCGGTACTGATAATCGCCCAGTTCATGTTGGCCATTCCGTTCGGCCCGGTGGGCGTCTTGTTGGCAACTCCTTTCGCTGTGCCACCATTGTGATCATTCAGATGCTCTACGTGGAGGACGTGATTGGAGATTCGGTGGAGGTATTGGGTACGCATCACAAAGCGGGTTGAAGCCACCTGTCCGGGAATGCGCCGCCCCGCCTGTGTCCGGGAAATCCATGTCTCAATACACGGAGATACACTCCCTGGCAAGGTGAAGTCGCCAAAAATCGAAATACAAATTACATTGCATGGAGATTGAGGTTCAAGACGCATACAAAAAGAATGCTGTCGACCTCAATTTTAAAGAGGCCGCGTGGTCGCAAACTTTCAAAATATTTGTAAGGATTACATTTCTGCATCGAATTCATTCAGGTCGACTGCAGATCATTTGGATTTGCGGCGGGTAGGATGCTCAAGGTCGAATCCTGGCATCCCAATGGACGAGCAAGATGCTGTGCGTAAACTCACCTGTCCTCCAAAACCGTTACTATCCCACGGCGGTGAAGCGCTGCTGATGCCGACCCTCGCCGATTTCCTCGATGACCTTAGTACAGAAGGCTTTCAAGTCATCAGGGCTGCGACTGGTCACAATCCCTTTGTCCACGACCACCTCCTGGTCTACCCAATCGGCCCCTGCATTCTGCATATCGGTCCTTATTGAATGATACGAAGTGGCCCTGCGGCCTTCCAGTACACCCGCTTCGATCAAGAGCCAGGGGCCATGACAAATGGCGGCGATCGGTTTCTCGATCTTGAACATATCGCGTACAAACTGAACCGCGCGCTCATCGGTGCGCAACTTGTCCGGATTGTAAACGCCGCCCGGGATCACCAGTGCATCGAAGTCCCTGGCCGAGACCTGATCCAGGGTCATATCCACGTCAATGGATGCTTGCCATTCCCCTCCCTTCTCTCCGCGAATAGGGTCAGCATCCAGTGACACAATGCTCACTTCGAGACCGGCACCTTGAAGAGTCTCCAGAGGTACGGTCAATTCGGATTGTTCGAAGCCGTTAGTGGCCAAGATTGCAACTTTTTTGCCTTTCAGCATTTACATTCCTCCTTCGAGAATATTGTCGTTAAAGCAATTGAATTACCCTAAAAGGATGCAAGCTTCGTGCCATTGGTCGCGAGAATCCGCTAAGCGATTATTGCAGACAGTATACGAAGGAGTGTTTGTCGGGGTCCGTTCATTGAGACCGTTTCGGCCTTGTCCACCTCTTCGTGAATTTTCTTGAAATATACTGTCTACATTAAATAGACGTTCAATTCCGGATAGTAATCAAGAGAAACTCAAGTTGTGAGCAAAGAGAAACTTGGCCACAAAATAGGATTGGAAGATAAAGGCTACCGCCAGGCACTCGAACTGCTGGATCGATGCGGAACGGCTGATGGGTTCGTGGCGAGTCCCTCGGAGCGGGCCAACTACAATCGTGTCTGGGCGCGGGATGGCATAATAATGGGTCTGGCAGCACTGATGTCCGGGGAAGATGACCTTTGCAGTAACTTTCATCAAACATTGATGACCTTATCGCGCCACCAGGGCCCGCACGGGGAAATTCCAAGCAATGTCGACACATCGGCCGATCGTGTCAGCTACGGTGGAACCGCTGGCCGCGTGGACGCGGACTTATGGTTTGTCATCGGTTGCGGACAGTATTGGCGGGCAACGGCTGACGAGCGTTTTCTGAATGATATTCTTCCAGCGATCGAGAAAGTGCGATTTCTTCTTGGTGCCTGGGAATTCAATACGCGCGGGTTGTTATATGTTCCGCAAACCGGAGACTGGGCAGACGAATACATTCATCATGGTTACGTTTTGTATGATCAGTTGCTTTATCTGCAGGCGTTGCGTGAGATTGCGGAGTTGCACGAAGTCATGCATGGGTCGCGAGACCATCAATTGGAAGAGAAGTGCAGTCGCCTCGAACACCTGATCCAGGCCAACTACTGGTTCGATGACGGCGAGGATGTCCCCGCTGACGTCTATCACGAAGTTTTGTACAAGCAGGGGCGAAATTCAGCACCGCCGGCTGCCGGCAAGCATTGGATGTCGTTTTTTTCCCCGCAAGGATTCGGCTATCGCTTTGATGCTTTCGCGAATGTTTTGGTGTCAATTCTGGGCTTGGCCAATGATAGCCAGCGCACGTTGGTGGATCATTTTATTGCGGACATCGTACCGGAAAAGATGGCACTGCTGCCGGCGTTCCACCCGATCATCGAGCCCATTGACCGCGACTGGACGGAGTTGCACATGACATTTTCCTATAGCTTCAAGAACAAGCCCTACGAATACCACAACGGAGGACTGTGGCCGATGCTAACCGGTTTCTATGTTTCCGATCTCGCTGGCCGCGGGCAAAGTGAAACCGCTGAGCGTTTCTGTCTTGGTATCGATCAGGCCAATGCCCTGACCATGGAAGGCGAAGATTGGAGTTTTCCTGAATACGTACACGGCAAAGAACTCACCGCCGAAGGCACCCGGCACCAGGGCTGGAGTGCTGCGGCAGCCGTCATGGCCCATCGGGCCATAAAGGGTGAAGTCGTGTTCCGGGGCGCAGCTGATGTCAGATAGGATTTTGTTGTGTAGCGATCTCGACCGCACCCTTCTCCCTAATGGGCCGCAGGACGAATCGCCTCGAGCGCGACATCTGCTGCGCATGTTGGCCGAGCGACCCGAAGTCACACTTGTGTATGCCAGTGGCCGCCACAAACAACTGTTATTGGATGCCATTGATGAATTCGATATTCCCGTGCCGGACTATGCTATCGGTGATGTCGGTACGACTATCTATCAGATCAATGAGGGGCAATGGGCCGCCTGGGAGGAATGGTCGGAGGAAATTGCACCGGACTGGAACGGACATCAACACGATGACCTGGCTAAGCTGTTCGAGGATATGGACAAATTACAGCTACAGGAGCAGGAGAAGCAGAACACCTACAAATTGAGCTATTACGCAGCTGAGGACGTGGACTCCGACCAGCTGATCGGCACCATGCGCCAACGCCTGCAAAAGCAGAACGTTGATGCCAGCCTGGTTTGGAGCGTGGATGAGGCCCAGCACCGCGGCCTGCTCGACGTACTGCCGGGATGTGCGACCAAGCACCATGCAATCCGTTTTCTGATGGAACGCAAAGGGTACTCTGAGCGCAACACGGTATTCGCAGGCGACAGCGGCAATGACCTGCCGGCACTGACCAGCGGGCTGCAAGCCGTGTTGGTGCGAAACGCCACGGACGAGGTGCGACGCGAGGCGGTGCAGACGGTGCGCGCCGGGGATTGCCCGGACCGCCTGTATTTGGCACAGGGCGGTTTTCATGGCATGAACGGCAACTACAGCGCGGGGGTGCTCGAGGGCGCCGCACACTTTCTGCCACAGGTCGAGCAATGGCTCGTGCTGGACGAGACCAGGAAGAACACAAGCGCACCCAACGCTTTGAACAAGTGAAGTACGAGGCGAGCAGTTTCCAAAAGCTGCGCGCCACTTGCTGCAGTGGCTGTGCAACGGGACTGCACGGGACTGCCGGGTCGAAAACAATCGAAGCTTCTGGTATGCTTTATTGACGTAGTTTGTTTAACCCCCTCATCACACTTCCTCAATCTGATTAATCCAAACCCCAGGTTTATAGTTGGTTTCGTTGGCTTGAGCATTATGCAGGAGAAAACCATGAGTAAAGCAACATCAGGAGATAGCGTAAAAATTCACTACACCGGAAAACTCGAGGACGGCACCAAGTTCGACAGTTCTGTGGGCCGCGATCCGCTTGAGTTTCAATTGGGTTCAGGCCAGGTGATTCCCGGCTTTGACAAGGCTGTGGAGGGCATGGCCGTCGGTGAGAGCAAGTCTGTCACGATTCCACCTGAAGACGCCTATGGCCCACGCGAAAACCGGATGATCCAGGAAGTGCCGAAAAGTGCGCTTCCTGAAGAGTTGACGCCAGTCGAAGGTATGGCTTTACAGAGCCAGAGCCAGGATGGACAGACAATGCGCTTGACCGTCACCGCTGTAAATGAAGATACGATTACAGTCGACGCGAATCATCCGCTTGCGGGCAAAGCACTGAATTTCGACATCGAATTGGTGGCCATCGCCTGATCGGTCACCAGGCGAAAAATACCGGGCCGGATTTATAAGGGTGGACACATGTCCACCCTTCTCATAACACGCTTACGCCGAAGACTCAGCCAAACTGGTTCATCGTGTTGGCTTTGCCGCCGGCTTTCAGTGCCGCGTCACCGGCAAAATACTCCTTGTGGTCATCACCGATATTGGAGCCCGACATGATCTGGTGTTTGACACAGGCGATACCATTGCGAATCTCCTCGCGCTGCACGTGCAGCACGTAACCCAGCATGGCCATTTCACCGAAGTACTCCTTCGCCAGGTTATCAGTTGAAAGCGCTGCTGTATGGTAGGTCGGCAATGTAATCAGGTGATGGAAGATACCGGCGTCACGCGCAGCTTCAGCCTGGAAAGTACGGATCCTGTCGTCCGCGGATTTGCCGAGTTCACTTTCATCATAGTCCGCGCTCATCAGTTGTGCGCGATCGTAGGCTGACAGGTCCTTGCCCTGCTTGCTCCACTCATCAAATACCTGCTGACGGAAGTTCAGTGTCCAGTTGAAGGACGGGCTGTTGTTGTACACCAGCTTGGCATTGGGAATGACCTTGCGAATGCGATCGACCATGCTGGCGATCTGGCCGATATGGGGCTTCTCGGTCTCGATCCAGATCATGTCGGCACCATTTTGCAGTGAGGTGATGCAGTCTAGGACACACCGATCCGCACCGGTACCGCTGCGGAACTGGAATAATCCGGATTCCAGCCGCTTGGGACGCAGCAGTTTGCCATCGCGTTTCAGAACAACATCACCATTGCTCATCTCTTCCAGGTGGATTTCCTCGCAGTCGAGGAACGAGTTGTACTGGTCACCTAAATCACCCGGTTCGTGGGTCACCGCGATCTGCTTGGTCAGACCGGCGCCGAGGGAGTCGGTGCGCGCTACGATGACGCCATTGTCAACACCCAGTTCCAAAAATGCGTAACGAACCGCGTTGATCTTGGCCAGGAAATCGGAATGCGGAACGGTGACCTTGCCATCCTGGTGACCGCATTGTTTTTCATCGGATACCTGGTTTTCGATCTGGATACAGCAGGCGCCGGCTTCGATCATCTGCTTGGCCAGCAGATAGGTGGCCTCCGCGTTGCCAAAGCCGGCATCGATGTCGGCAATGATGGGTACGACGTGTGTTTCAAAATTATCGATCTTTTTGAGGATCCCGGCTTCCCTGACAGCATCACCGGCTTCCCGGGCCGCATCCAGTTCACGGAACAGCAGGTTCAACTCACGCGAGTCAGCCTGACGCAGAAAGGTGTAAAGCTCCTCGATCAGTGCAGAGACCGTGGTTTTCTCATGCATGGACTGATCAGGCAGCGGGCCAAACTCAGAACGCAGCGCGGCGACCATCCAGCCGGACAGGTACAGATACTTCTTCCTGGTGCTGCCAAAGTGCTTCTTGATGGAAATCATTTTTTGCTGGCCAATGAAACCATGCCAACAGCCCAGTGACTGCGTAAACTGGGATGAATCGGCATCGTACTCCGCCATGTCACGACGCATGATGTCGGCCGTGTAGCGGGCAATATCCAGACCGGTCCTGAACCTGTTCTGGGCACGCATACGGGCCGCGGATTCAGGGTTAATGGCATCCCAGGCGCTGCCTGCAGCTTTACAAACGCCTTCCAGTGAGATGATGTCGTCAGAAAATTTTGACATGATGAATCCTTTTACTCTATTGAAATATAAGTTTAATTACAGGTTAATCGCTAAGTTGTTCATAGGCCGGCAGGGTCAAAAACTCGTCCATTTCCGGCTTGTTTGTCATGCTCTGCAGCAGGTCGGCCGCCTCGATGATAAAACGGCTGAAATCATCCGGCACGGAGGATGCGAGACGCGTCTTTATTTCGGCAAATAATCCATCCAGCCAGCCCTGGCTGATCGCTCGGCCGTCATCCAGTTGTGCACCGTGTTTCAGCCATTGCCATAACTGTGATCTGCTGATCTCGGCGGTCGCCGCATCTTCCATCAGGTTGTCGATCGGCACACAACCGTTACCCGACAGCCACGCCGCCAGGTACTGGATGGCAACGCGGATGTTCTTGCGCACACCGTCCTCGGTGATGGTGCCCGCGCTCGGTGTAATAAGTAACTGTGGATTAACCCTGAAATCCGCGAGTTTGCGCTCGATCTGGTTGGGACCCTTGAGCACCTTGTCAAACTCGGCACGCGACAGCGGTTCCAGACCCGGATGCGCCACCCAGGTGCCATCGTGACCGTTAGTTGGCTTCACGTTCCTTGTCGATACGGACCTTTTCCATGGCCGTGGCATTGGCTGCATCGTCACCACGGATCGGAATCTGCGCGGCCATGCCGCCCATGGCAAATGCGCCGTGCGCGTGGCAGGTCTGGATCAGTAATTTCGAATAGTTGGCCAAAAACGGTACGGTCATGCCGACCTGGTCGCGGTCGGGCAGTACCCGCTCCGGTTGGTTACGGAAGGTCTTGATGTAACTGAAGATGTAATCCCAGCGACCGCAATTTAGACCGAGGATCCGGTCTCTGAGCGCATAGAGAATCTCGTGCATCTGGAACACCGCCGGCAGGGTTTCAATCAGCAGTGTCACACGGACGGTTCCATGTTCCATTCCCAGTCGCTTCTCGGACCAGGCGATGACTTTCTCCCACCAGGCTGCCTCCATGTAGTGCTGCAGCTTGGGGATATAAAAATAAGGCCGGCTGCCGCGTTTGAGCAACTCCGCATGGTTGTGAAACAGGTACAGGCCAAAATCGAGAAAGACACCGTGTATGGGTACGCCGGCCAGTTTTACATGCCGTTCCGGCAGGTGCAGGCCACGTGGACGGACCATCAATATCGCGGTCCTGTCGTCGAGCGCGTAACTTTTCCCTTCCGCCGTGGTGAAATCTACCTGGCGGCGAATGGCATCGCGAAGGTTAACCTGGCCATCGATCACATTTGGCCAGGTGGGTGCCGTGGAGTCTTCAAAATCCGCCATGTAGACCTGTGCACCTGAATTAAGTGCATTGATGACCATCTTGCGCGTTACCGGACCGGTAATCTCGGTGCGCCGGTCTGCAACTTCTGCCGGGATGGGAGCGACCTGCCAATCGCCTTCGCGTACTTCACTGGTGCCCATATCAAAGTCCGGAACTGCACCTTCGTCAAACTCCAGTTGACGCTGTTCACGCGCCACCAGTAATTCGGTCAGTTCGGGTGTGAAGCCTGCCGCCAGTTCGGCCAGGAATGCCAGCGCCTCTGGTGTCAGGATGGTTTTATCCTCGGCCGACAACGCTTCGGTAAGTTCGAGTTCGGGGTGAGTCGGGTGCTCGGTTGGCAGGTTCATCGGGGTCAAATCCCTGTTTGTTCAGTACATGCTTCAAGAATACCTATAAATCTTTAACTTTGACAATATAAATGTTTAAATATCTATTATTAATAATTTTAATAATTTATATCATTGAATTGAAACGAAAACCCATCCAATACTACAAAGGTAATACACTGAAACAACTCAGGGCGTTTTGCTCCGTGGCACGCACCGGCAAGATGACCGACGCCGCGGACGAGATGTTTCTGAGCCAGTCCGCCATCAGTCTCCAGATCAAGGCTCTGGAAGCGGAAATGGACGCGATTCTGTTTGAACGCCGCGGTCCGCGTATTCAATTAACCCCGCATGGCAAAAAATTGCTCGATATGGTCAGACCGATCGTCGAGGGTATGGATGGCCTCAAGGAGCGTTTTGACAAGGAAGTCCGCGGCAATCTCGAATCGGGCAAGGTGGTCATTGCCGCAGGTGAATCGACCATCATGTACATCCTGCCGCAACTGTTGTCGAGCTACCGCGAGGCCTTTCCGAAAATCCAGGTTGAACTGCGCAACGTCACCGGCCGTGACGGCCTGGCGATGATCCGCCAGGATGAAGTCGATTTCGCCGTCGGTTCAATGCTCGATGTCCCCAGCGACATCAGTTACGAACCGCTCTACACCTTCGACCCGGCGCTGATCATGCCGCGTGGCCATGCCCTCGCCGCCAAGAAAAATATCCAGATGAAGGACATCGCCCCTTACGGCCTGATACTCCCGCCACGCCGCCTGACCACCTGGCGCATGGTGGACCGGATATTCCAGCAGCATGGCATACCGTTCAATGTCGTACTGGAGGTCGGCGGTTGGGAAGTCATCAAACGCTATGTCGAGCTGGATTTCGGTATTTCGATCACGACGGGTATCTGTCTGCGCCGGGAAGACCCGTTGGTGGTCAAGAACATGAGCCGCTTTTTTCCCAAGCGCTCCTATGGAATCGTGGTCCGGCGGGGCAAGCACCTGTCGCTGGCGGCATTGACCTTTCTCGAAGTGATGAAAGAGGCATCAATTGTAGACCTGCCTTACATGGAAGGGCGCTAGCCCGCGAGAATAAACGGGTCAGTTTCATTACTGTCTCTCCTAATCTGAATTTCCCATGCCCAAGCAAAGGCCCCGTTTCGGAATGGCTGGTGCTGACCACGATTGGACATTGTTTCGATTTCTGTATGGGCGCCAAGGCCGTGCAGTACCTTACTTCAGGACTCGCTGTGAACCATCCATGGGCGCTCGATACTCGACTTCCTGTCTCGTACGGTCCTGAAGTAAGGTACTGCACACCCTCGCCGCTGTGCGTAAACATAGGTCAATGGTTCCTGACAGACTGGCACGGCGGTTGCCGGACGCTGGGGCGGGTAGTTATTGCCAGGACCGTACGAGGCAGGAAGCCGAGTCCGAGCGACACAGGATGTGCTTGAGCGCGTCCTGGTAATAACTACCCGCTCCAGTGTCCCCACCAGATTAAGTGAGACAGAAATGGGTCGGGGCCAATTAAAGGGTCAGGTTCGGAAAAATGAACCTGACCCCTTTCCAGGCAACTACAGGTTGTAGCCCCTCTCGTCGTGCAGGACAAGATCCAGGCCTTCTTCCTCCTGCTCGTCAGTCACCCGCAGGCCGATGACGGCATCGATGACCTTCAGCAGGATGAAACTGACAACACCGCAATAGATGATGGTCGCACCCGCACCAAGGAACTGCCTGGCAACCTGGCCGCCGATGCTAACGCCCTCGGCCAGGCCGGAGCCGCCAAAGCCGGTATCCACGAAGACGCCGGTCAGAATCGCGCCTACGAAACCGCCGACGCCATGCACGCCGAAGGCATCCAGTGAATCGTCGTAGCCAAAAGCCCGTTTCATTCTAACCACCGAAAGGTAGCATATGAGACCCGCTGCGAAACCTATGGCCAACGCCCCGATGGGTCCAACGAAGCCTGAAGCCGGGGTAATCGCCACCAGGCCCGCAACGGCGCCTGAAACCAGGCCAAGAGCGCTGGGTTTGCCGTGGCTCATCCATTCCAGGAACATCCAGGTCAGGGCGGCAGCAGCGGTGGCGACTTGAGTCACGACCATGGCCATGCCGGCGACGCCGTCGGCGGCCAATTCGCTGCCGGCGTTGAAGCCGAACCAGCCGACCCAGAGCATCCCGGCCCCGACCATTGTCAGGACAAGGTTGCTCGGTTTCATCGGATGTTGCGGGAACCCGCGCCGTTTGCCCATCACCAGTGCGGCTACCAGGCCCGCAACACCGGCATTGATGTGCACAACGGTGCCACCGGCGAAATCCAGCACGCCTTTCTCGCTGAGCCAGCCACCGCCCCATACCCAATGGGCAACCGGTGCGTAGACCAGCGTCACCCACAAGGTCATGAACCATAACATCGCGGAAAACTTCATGCGTTCGGCGAATGCACCTACGATCAGCGCCGGTGTGATGATGGCAAACGTCAACTGGAACATCGAGAATACAGTTTCCGGGATTGTCCCGCTCAGCGTATCGGTGCCAATTCCGGCCATGAACGCCTTGTTGAGACCGCCTACGATGCCGCTGACGTCGTCGCCGAAAGCCATGCTGTACAAATAGCAGACCCACAAAATGGTGACCAGGCAGGTGATGGTGAAACACTGCATCATCACCGATAGCGCATTCTTGGCGCGGACCATGCCGGCATAGAACAACGAGAGTCCGGGGATCGTCATGAACAGCACAAGCGCGGTAGAGGTGAGCATCCAGGCGGTGTCGCCGGAATTCAGTTGATCGTCAGCCAGGACGATTCCGGGTGCTATCACAAGCAGTAAAGTACTGATGGCATACGCGACTCTGGTTAAAGTTTTCATTCTTTTGCTTCTCCCTCAGATGGCCTGTGCGCCGGTTTCGCCAGTACGGATACGCACGACTTCTTCAAGTTTGTGCACAAACACTTTGCCGTCGCCGATTTTTCCGGTTGATGCCGACTGCACGATCGCTTCGACGACCCGTTCGACGAGATCATCGGTAACTGCCGTTTCGACCTTGATCTTGGGCAGGAAATCAACGGTGTACTCGGCGCCCCGATAAAGTTCGGTATGGCCCTTCTGACGACCGAAACCCTTGACCTCGGTCACCGTGATACCGTTGACACCGACCTGTGACAGGGCGTCGCGAACATCGTCAAGCTTGAATGGTTTAATTATCGCTGTGACTAAGTGCATTTCATTATTCCTTGCATGGTTACGCGGTGCTTATCTATATGCAGGAATCAAGCCATCGCCAAATCTGGCCAAAAAACTGACATATGGCCGGCAAAATGCGCCTTTACAAATTCGGCAACGGAAATCAGGAGAAATGAGAAGGATTTATTTGTGCACTATTTTGGTGCGCATGTATTAAAGCGGTGCCCGGATTGGAACACCTATCCGGTTTTACGCATGCTAGCCTAGTGTTCTTCGAAAAGCCGCCCGCTCGAAGATACCGGCAGCACCCAGTAAATAATGTCGGGAACCGGCAGGGATGCCTTCAACTTATTTAAAAGTGCTTCCAATAATCCGCTCTCCAATACAACTTCGAATTGCACCCGGTTGCGCCGTCCCTCAACCTGTTCGGCGATGGTCATGGCGCCGACCTGGCCATGGCCGCGGGTCGGATATGATTGAAAACCCGGAATCTCGGCCGATCCCAGCAACAGGTCAACCACATCCTCTTCGAGGCTGGGTGGAATGTTCAATCTCAACAGGCATTGTTGTTTCATTTCAGATCAGACCTTTGTAAAGCGCCGGTATAACACCGGCAGTATAAATAGTGTCAGCGCAGTGCTGGTGATCAAGCCGCCGATGACGACGATCGCCAGCGGTCTTTGAATTTCCGAACCGGGCCCGGTCATGAACAAGAGTGGCAGCAGACCCAGCGCCGCGATGGATGCGGTCATCATCACGGGACGCAAGCGCCGCTCGGAGCCCAACCTGACGACCTCGTTAATGGGTAATCCGCGGTCACGTAGCTGGTTAAAATAACTGACCATCACAACGCCGTTGAGCACGGCAATACCCATCAGCGCAATAAACCCGACGGATGCCGGTACCGACAGGTACTCGCCGGACAGTGCAAGCGCCAGCACCCCGCCGATCAGGGCGAGCGGCACATTGGCCAACACCAGGCCGGCCTGCGACGATCGAGCGGAAGGTTGAGAAAAGCAAAAGAAATATCAGCACCACCGCCGCAGGCACCACCATCATCAGGCGTCGTGCAGCACGTTGCTGGTTCTCAAATTCACCGCCCCACTCCATGTGGTAGCCGGTCGGCAAGTCGATGACCTCACCAATTTTCAGACTGGGCCTCTTCGACAAAACTGACCAGGTCGCGGTCTTTCACGTTTGACATGACCACCACAAAACGGCGGCCCTGTTCGCGTTTAACCGAAACCGGGCCTTCCACACGCTCGACCTCCACCAGCGTCGAGAGCGTTACATGGCCTCCGCCCGGGAGATTCAGCAGTTCCGAGGCAAACTTCTCCAGTGGATCAACATCGGCTTGCTTATAACGCAAAATGACTGGCACCCGCGCAGACCCTTCTATTACCGAACCCGCCGGCAAGCCTTCGACCAGGACTTTTACGTGATCCAGCACCTCGAGCAGGTCCACGCCATAGCGGCCGATCATGTCCCGCTTGGGCCGCAACACAATATATTGCATGCCTTCGTTAACACCGGTGAGGACATCCGTGCTGCCTTCAATACCTTCCAGCACACCGGCCACCTCACCGGCCAGTCGATTCAGGACATCAAGATCCTGTCCAAAAATCTTGACCGCAAGGTCTCCCCTCGAGCCGGTTAACATTTCGGAAACGCGCATGTCGATCGGCTGGGTAAACCCGTGGTTGATGCCCTTGAATTGCTCCAGCACCGCACGGATGGCATCTTCGAGCTCGGCCTTGGTTTCCATGCGCCACTCATCGTGCGGCTTCAATTCCAGGAACATATCGGTTTCATTCAGGCTCATTGGATCCATACCCAATTCATCCGAACCGGTACGCGCAACGATACGGCGGATTTCGGGCACCTGTTCTTTCAGTGCCTTTTCCACCATCTGGTCCATTTGCAGGGAAGTCTCCAGGTTGATGGAGGGCAGTTTTTCCAGCTGCACGATAATATCGCCCTCATCCATGCTCGGCATGAAAGTTTTACCGATAAACGGAAACGATATGATCGCCGCCGCCAACAGCGCCAGCGCCGGCAAGATCACGAGCCGCTCCTTTTCCAGCGCCTTGTTCAGCATCGGCCCATAGACCGCAGATAGCTTGCGTGGCAACCAGGGTTCCTCGTGAACACCCGAGGTGATCAGGAATGAGGCAAGCACCGGGATCACCGTCAGCGACAACAACAATGAGCCGGCAAGGGCGTATACGATGGTCAGCGCAACCGGGCTGAACAGCTTGCCTTCCAGACCCTGCAGCGAAAGCAGCGGCAGGAATACCAGGATGATGATCAGGATACCGGATGTCACCGGGATGGTGACGTCCTTCACCGCCCGGTAGATAACGTGTAAACGCGGCAGTATCTGGCCGCTGCTGCTCGACATCTTGGTGACGATGTTTTCGACCACCACCACCGCCGCATCGACCAGCAGGCCGATGGCAATTGCGAGACCGCCGAGGCTCATCAGGTTGGCCGACAAACCGGTTGCCTGCATGGCGATAAAAGTGACCATGGCCGACAGCGGCAGGATCAGGGCAACGGTCAGCGCCGAGCGGAAATCCCCCAGGAACAGGCCCAGCAATATCAGCACCAGCACGACCGCTTCGACCAGCGCTTTTGACACCGTCGAGACCGCGCGGTTGACCAGGTGGCTGCGGTTGTAGAAGACGTTGATCGAAACATGCTCCGGCAGGCTGTCACGCAATTCATCCAGTTTTTCCTCGATACCGGTGATGACGTCACGGGCGTTGGCGCCACGCAGGCTCACCACCAGGCCTTCAACCACTTCGCCGCTGCCGTTTTCGGTAACCGCGCCATAGCGCTCCAGGCTGCCCAACGACACATCTGCCACCATGCCTATGGTGATGAGTTTGCCTTCCCCGCTGCGCACCGGCGTGTTCTGAATCGATTCAATCCCGTCCAGGGCGCCTTCGGAACGCACCAGCAAGGCCTCTTCGCCCCGTCCAAGCCGGCCGGCGCCATCATTCTGGTTATTGCTTGCCAGCGCCTCGGATATATCGCCGGTGGTCACACCCAGCGCCAGCATTGCATCGGCTCTCGGACTGATGCTGTAGGTTTTGACCTTGCCGCCCAGGGCATTGACATCCGCCACCCCGGATACGGTGCGCAAGGCCGGACGTATGACCCAGTCCAGCAGGTAACGCCGCTCGGTGATGGATAACTCAGAACTGTCCACCGTGAACATATACATTTCGCCCAACGGTGTACTCATCGGTGCAAGACCGCCAGTGACGCCTTCGGGCAGATCATCCCGCACCGCAGTCAGCCGTTCGGCCACCTGTTGGCGGGCCCAGTAGATATCGGTGCCCTCTTCAAAGTCCACCGTTATATCGGTCAGGGCATACTTGGCGATCGAGCGCAGCATGGTCTGGCGTTGCACACCCAGCAATTCAACTTCGATCAGACGTGTTATCCGTGACTCCACCTCCTCGGGTGTCATGCCCGGTGCTTTCATGATGATTTTCACCTGGGTGGGTGAAATATCCGGGAAGGCATCAATCGGAATGGTGCTGAATGCATACCAGCCTGCCGGAATCAATAAGCCCACCACCAGCAGCATCAACAGCCGTTGGGTCAGCGAAAAACGGACCAGGTTTGCCAACGACATTAGTGTCCTCTCTCGCGTCCAATGACGCTTTCAGCAAGGCGGGACACTAGGCGTCTCCTCCGCCGATACCCATGCTCATGGCCTTCAGGGCGGCGGTACCTGCAACGGCGATCCGTTCGCCGGCTACCAGGCCATCCATTACGATCCAGGCCCCGCTACCCGTGCTTTTCACATCGACGTCACGCACCTCGTATCCAGACGGGACCGATACGTAGACCACGTCCCTGCCATCGAGCTTGACCACCGCACTCGAAGGAACCGTGAGCAAAGTCCCCACCGACAATACGTTCCAACGGGTCAACTGGCCCGGCAACAGGCTCGCGGCATCTGAGGGTTGCGCACGCACATTGACGGTCTGGGTTTGCGGGTCTATTACGCTGGAAACGAAGGTTAATTCGGCGCGTGTGCCGCTGCCCAGTAACTCGAGCAGGCCACCTACGCTGAGATGCGCGGCGGCGGAACTGGACAGCTTGCCTTCCAGCACCAGCTTCTGTGTCTCACCGAGTCTTACCAGCAGTTCACTGCCGTCGAGTTGATCCCCCAGCATCGCAGGCCGCGAAAGCACAATGGCATCGGCCGGCGCACGCAAAACAATATCCGGACCAATCTCCATTTCATTATCCAGACGCGCAAGGTCGGCTTTGGAAAAACCCGCCAGCATCAACTGCCCGCGCAGACCTGCATATTCCGCCTGCGCCGTATCATGTGCAAAGCGTGTTTCCTGCCAGCGGCGTTCCGAGATCGAGCCCGCCTCACCCAGTTGCTGGTCTCTTTTCCAGCTGGCCAATTGCAAATTCAGTTCGGCCCGCGCTTTGAGATAATCCCGCTGCATCGCCACCATATCAGCACTTCGCACGACCACCAGCGGGTCACCGGCCTGTACCCGATCCCCTTGTTGCACAAAAACACGCTGCAAAACACCGGACATCGGTGTCTTGATCGCCCATTCGCCGTCCGGCGCAAAAGCGACCCGCAGGGTGATCTCACCCGCGCCACCTTCCTCAAGGGCCGTAACCGTTTGCACCTTGATCCCCAGAAGTTCCTGCTGTTGCTCGCTGATGGGCAGTATTTGTGCCGCCGCAGGCAGGGCCGCAATCAAAAGCGTTAACAGCAGTAAGGACTTTACAAATTTCATATAGACTCTCCAACAGCCTGGTTATAGGCGGCGATGGCCGCACCCTGCTGTATTAAAAGCAATTCGTGTGAGCGTTCAACTTCCCTGAATTTTGACAGGCGACGCAACCACTCCTGGGTGGAAAACTCACCGAGTTCAAATGCGAGTTTGTCCAACCGGTGCCGCTCACTGGCGGCCTTGATGATGGTTTCGGAGTTCTCCAGTCTCTCGCGCGTGGTATGTAAAACGTGGCTGGCTTCGTGCAGTTGCAATTCGAGTATGCGTTTTGTTTCAAACAGCTCGGCTTGCGCCGCTGCAAATGCCTCGTATGCTTTCGCGACCTCCGGCTCACGCCGCGGAGACTTTCCAAGCGGAACTGCGAAACCGACACCCAGCGCGTTGACCTCCGGCGAGTTTTGGTCGCCGCGGAAACCACGCCAGAACACATCGAGGCTTGGCCTGAGGTTGCCGCGCTCGCGGGTCAGCTCGATAGCGGCGGAAGATTCGGCGAGGCGGTCCATGGCCTGGCGAAGGGCCGGGTGATCTTCGCCTATTTCCTGTATTTCACTATGCTTCTCGTCGATTTCAGCAGGCATTGCCCCAGACCCGTGAATGAACGGTACAGGCGTATGGCGTCCATGTACTCGGCCTCCAGCAGCATCGTCTCGCCTTTCCAGATCGCAAGTTCTTCCATGGTGGCAAGCTGGTCGGCTCGGGATAGTTCGCCCGTCTCCGCGAACAACGTCACCTGGGCCAGCACCTCGGACAGGCGTTGCTCCTGTTCGAGCGCAAGTTGCCATTGCCGTGCAGCCAGTCTCAATTGCCACAGTTGTTGCCTGAGCTGCCCGCTGACACGCCAACGCAGCTCTGCCTCGCCGGACACCTGTGAAGCTGTCAATATCTCGGCCAAGCGGTTCTGAGCCTTTTTTTCACCCGGCAACCAAATCGGAAACGACAGGGCGACCTCGTTTTCGTAGGCGCCGGTATCATCGAGGACGCGATCGGACATGTGGAAGGCTGTCAGTTCGGTTGTGCTCCGGCAACCAGCGCCTGGCGTATCTTGATTCTGCGTCACTCATCGCAGACCGTGCTGCCAGCACACCGCCCCCGGGATGACGCTCCAGGGCCGTTGACAGAACAGAGGAAAGCGTCAGGTTTTCATCGACACGCAATGTTTCTGCTGCGTGCTCATCCGCCGCCCAGACCGTCATTTGCTGGGCAGCGCAAAACCCGGCCACGCCGGCGAGAAATAGTTTTCGGAATGTTCCGGCGCTTCGACCGGCACTGAAAAACGTCATCGCAGTCCACAGATAGCCAAAAACCGGCAACTCTATAGTGACCTGGCCGGGACCGGAATCGGACATGTGTCTACAATGCGAGACATGGTACATTTGTACCGTGACAAATTGACACGGACCTTCCGCAGAACAGGTTTTCCATCATGCTGTATATGAAAGAAATTTTGATTATTCTGATTTTGGCAGTCGTCCTTGCCGGAAACCTTGGGGACGTCATGTATGACTACCGCGAAGGCGCCAGCATGGAGCATATTGCAATGGAACTTTCCATCGCCATCATGTCATTTGCGCTGATTACGGGGCTGTCCGTCGGGGTATGGCGGCAAAGTCGTTCATATAATCGTCTGAAAGCCGAACTCGCGTCCGTTTCAGCACCGACCGCAAATACCCTGCCACCGGCCGTGGCCACCGCCCGTCACGAACTGGCGCTGGTGTTGAAAAAGCAGTTCGAGGACTGGCAATTGACCCAGACCGAGCGCGAAGTGGCGATGCTTTTACTCAAGGGACTCAGTTTCAAGGAGATCGCCTCGGTTCGCGACACGATGGAAAAAACGGTGCGGCAACAGGCCTCCACCATTTACAAGAAAGCCGAGGTCACAGGCCGGCACGCTTTTTCAGCCTGGTTTATCGAAGACCTGCTTTGAAACATGCGGCGCGTAAAAACATACACGCCACACTTAGATCAATGGAACGGGAACAGGTAGTTCATCCAGGCAGACATGCGCAACAGCACCTTGCGCAACACCGCCACGTGGTGGAAGTGCGTGGAATAGATGGCCGCCTGGGCATAGGCGCCGCCCGGAACCTGGGCCCTGTATTTTTCAAAATCAGGGTCGGTGATTTCAATGCGGACACCGATACGGCCAGGATACGGTGCGGATGCGGGAGTGACAAGGGTACCACTGGCTTGCACCTGCCCTTCTGCCATGGCCGGCATCATGTTGACCACTTTACCTTCGAACACCTCGCCGGGTATGCCGTCAAATGCGACCTCGGCATCATCACCCGCTGTTAACCGCAACAGGCTGTTCTGGCGGAACCAGGCGACAAAATACAGGCTTTCCTTGCTTACAAAGACCATGACCGGACGCAACGGTATTGAAACCGCCCGTATCCCGGGTCTCAAGGTCATTTGCGTAACGTAGCCATCGGTCGGCGCGCGCACGGTGGTCTGGTCGAGGTCGAACTGCGCCGTGGCCAACTTTCCTTGCAGGTCAGCAAGCCGGGTAAAAGTAGCCTCGGCATCGCGTTGACTGATGTTATTTGAAACCAGCAACTTCCTGGCGCGCTCTGCATCGGTCTTGGCCAGTTCGATTTGTGCCGTCAATGAATCAACCGAATTCTGAAACGGTGTCGGGTCAATATTGAACAGGACATCTCCCTGCATCATTTCGACACCCGGCTTGGCACTGACCGAAACCACGGTGCCGCTGACGGCCGGAACGATGGGCACGGTGACGACATATTCGCGGCCGATCTCCGAATAGGGGTGGTTATAGTTCATCACGAAAATCAGCGCGCCGATCAGGACGACGCCGCCCAACACCGCGGTTGGCACGGTCCACTTGTTGAGCGGAATTTTGAATACCTTGAAGATGACGACGCAAATGGCTGTGTATGTCAGTATGAGCAGGAAATCCATTATTCATCGCCCCCCTTTTTGTTCAGTCGCAACCGGGGCATTCGAAGACCTTCCCTCACTGCCCTTCTCTAGCACGGCCAACCTGGCGGTTATCTCTGCCAGCTGTTTTTCGAGTTGCTGCGCCTGGTCACCCTTGTCATTGTCTTTTGCCGAAGCAAAACCCCAGCCACGGTCCTCCCGGTAAAGGGTGGCCCAGATCCAAAGGAACGGCCACAGGACATGCAGGGTAAACAGGCTGATCCAACCGGCGACGTGGATGGCATCCTGTTGGGGGTGGTTGCGGTGTTTTGCTATTTCGTATGGGATGTCGTGTATGGCGATGATGCCGTAAAACAGGGTAATCCCGACGAAAACCAGAATTCCCAGTGCAAAATAATCAAGCATAAATACCTCTCAAATTTTGTCGTTTGACTTCATGAATATCAATTCATTTAACTGAACAAGGGCCAACGATCTGAAGTGGCCCAGAGTCATTTTCCCCGTTCACGACTCCAATTGGTAACGGCTTTGCAGAATACCGCGTTTCGCCGCACGGGAACAGGATAAAGGTATTTCCAATCTGTCAAGCGCTTGTCCTCACCTGCCAAGCAACGGAGTCACCGGCTGAATATCATACGCAGCATCTTTACCCAGGAGTTGTTGATGTGAAAGCGATTATATTGAGTGCCGGCCAGGGACGCAGGCTGTTGCCCTTGACCGGGAATGTGCCCAAGTGTTGCCTGATGCTGGATGGCAAGACCCTGCTGGCCCACCAGGTTGAAGCGCTGGCCACCAACGGCGTGGATGACATCGTGGTGGTTACGGGATTCAATCACCACCGGGTCGATGCGGTAGTGAGCGGATTCCGTGACGTTTCCGTACGCACGCTCTACAACCCTTTCTACGCGGTGTCGGATAATCTCGGCACCTGCTGGGTTGCGCGCAAAGAGATGAGAACGCCTTTTCTGCTGCTTAACGGCGACACGTTGTTTGAAGCCGCCACCCTTGCACACCTGTTATCCAGGGAACGCATATACCCGATTACACTGGCCGTCGACCGCAAGAACCGGTATGACGACGATGACATGAAAATCAACGCCCATGGTGAACAACTCAAGCGGGTTGGAAAGAAGCTCAACCAGGCTATCGTCAATGGCGAATCGATCGGCATGATGATATTCAACCGGACGGGCGCCGATGCCTTTGTGCAAAAGGTCGAACAATTGATCGCTGGCCCGGATGGACTGGCCCGCTGGTATTTGTCAGCGGTTGATAAACTGGCGGCAGAGGACATGGTTGGCATCAGCTCCATCCAGGGACATGGCTGGTGCGAGGTTGATGACCTGGCTGATTATGCGCAGGCCGAAAAAGCCATCAAAAATTGGCGCGACCGATCAATCAGACGTGCGACCCGGGACAGCGTTCAAACCGGTAATATCCGGCGAAAGATGGCCTGGGGCCGCTGAGTCCTGGACGAAACTGGAGCCATTGCGGAACGCCCCGCGCATCGTCATCGGATCCGCACTGGCAGAATGATGCGCAATAGGTCATGCTTTTATCCCGAGCAATGCAACGTGGATGAAATGTGAAAAAGTACTTATCGGTTCTTCTGGGTGTTTTCCTGTTGACTGCATATGGACCTGCCATGGCCGAAGAGCAGGCAGGATTACAGTACTGGAACGAGGTCAAACACGACGCCGTTAAAACTGCCTCGGGTCTTCAGTACAAGGCCCTGATCATGGGTACGGGCAAAATGCCGCGCGCAAACAGCAGGGTTGATGTGCATTATCGCGGTCTTTTTCTCAACGGCGTGGTCTTCGACACCTCGTTTGACAAGGACGAACCCGTTACGCTCAGCCTGGGCAAGGTTATCAAGGGCTGGCAGGAGGGGATTCAACTGATGCCGGTTGGCAGCGTATTCCTGTTCCTGATTCCACCCGAACTGGCCTATGGCGAAAAGGGTGCGGGTGTTATTCCACCGAATGCCACGTTGATCTTTGAAGTTGAACTATTCGGGTTTAAATAGTCAGCCAGGAGCCTGGGACCTGCAGACATGCAACTACTCCACACCACTTAAGCCGGGCTGAAAATGCTCTCGGCGCTTAAAAGAATGACAATTTATTAACATCAATTTGAGAAATTTTTAAGCTTGCATTAATTGATCATCCTTTATGCTAATGTTGATTCCATCTTGATCCCTCTGTAAATAATTCTCGTAACAAAAACTGCAGACTTCATGCCCATGGAGTCTTCTGTAATTCTTTGTCACAAAGTAAAGCGAAGGAGATTGCGATGAGAGCTAAAATATCAAATCATCCTCCGTGCCTTACAAACCAGGGAAGTCAGCCAGGGAGTCGGCAACGGCACGATGCAGGCGAGAGAACACCATCACGTTTTGGATGGATACTTTTAATGGTGACGGCTTTAGTCATGATGGCACCCGCTACAGCGATCAGTAAGGGTGGTGGGGGGAAAGGCGGTGGCGGTGGTAGCAGTACAACCGGGGTCCTGGTCGACTATGGCGATGTGTTCGGCGACCTGATCCATATCCTGCGGGATGGTACGACCGGGCAGCCGATTTTTGCTCAACGCTGGGTCGAGATGCCCGCGGAGTTACCGGGATTTGGCTGGGGCTATTGTTCAATCGGAATTGATCAGGATGGCACAGAGATTCCCTTCCTGCCCTATTCCTGCGATCTGGACACCACCAATGCCGACGCGGTCGAAGTCAACTACTTCGGCCGTCTCAACGGTAGCCGCGTGCAGGAGCGCAATTTGCGCATGCACTTCAACGAAGCCATCATCAATATCCAGCAGGCCGGCCAACTAAAGCTGGACCCGACCGGTCGCCTGATGCTGGGGTCGGGTTGTGAAGCGGGTGACAATCCGGGCACCTGTCTCTGGACGACGATCGATTCACCGATGGAGAACATGGCACTTTACTGGCGGATGATGAAATACGGGCATCTGTCAACCGATCCGCAAGAACTGGATCTGTGGTGGCATGGCGACCCCAAGCTCCCGATTCCATATCACCCGGCACTTGATAAGGATGATTTTGCCAAGTTCGTTGCCGCCGGCCTGGATGGCATGCTACCCAATAGAACTTGCTGGATTGGATCGACCTATGTTACCTCTTGCGCGAATCCCGAAGTGCTTACGCCTGAGGACTTCATTAGCAATGCGACATTTCTCGGCGGCGCCGCCGGCAAAACCGGAATCATTACGGATCATCTGGTGCAGTATCTGAACCGGTTTCTGAGAATCACCCAGACGACGGAGTTTGCGGCATCAACACTGGAAACCCTGCCAGCGATGTACAGGGACTGTTGGCCGGAAGGTTATTCCGATCCCTGGGGTCATGGAGAAGAGCCGCCTGCCAATGTAGATCTGACAGTGGACCTGGAGTACGGGGAGTGCGTCGTAAACGAGGTGAATTCATCGATTCCGAATTATGATGATTTCTCAAACGTACAGGAATTGTTCGTGGACTTTGCGGCATCCGGGTATGCGCGGGGAACTGTCTGGAACTCCAAGACGGCTTCCCTGGCCCTCGAATATAACCCTGGCAGTTCGACAGGAATATGGAGCCTCTACTCCAGCGTGCCCCTGATTCAATGGATCGTCATCCCGAACCCGGATGAACCCGCTGAATTCAACATCCATAATTTCGTCGATTCGGCAAGTGATGCATTACGAGCAATTGAGTACATCCACAATTATGAGATCCCGGTGAACTTATATTGCATGTACGACACCTCGTATTGTGAATGAAGTCAGTCCTTGTTGCAGTTCCTGGCAGGAAGTCCTTGACCCAGGCCGGGAACCCGATCCACCGGGGGTGTTGAAACACCCCCGGTGACCGGGATTCATTCCAAACTTTTAGTTACTCCACCATCCTGGCCGCTATTGTGGGCATCCTCATAAAAACAGTCCTTGATCGGGACTAAATCAAATATTTCCTCCGTGCTTCAAAACCTGCTTCTGTAAGCTCAGGTCAAGTCTTGTCTGCGTATTGAAATTTACCTGGCGTGGCGGATGTATCTGAAAAAAGGCGCCGCACGGGGGTTGTGCGGCGCCCGGCCATCGTCAGCATTCCAACTGGTGCTGGTCGCTGACTGCGAGGAGACCGAATACCACGGACGTGGAATGTCCATGCGTGTCTCGTTGGATTCTGTTAGCCAGAATTACGTCCTTTCCGAATCCTGGATTGATAATTACCTACTGAAAGCAGATTAGCACGTGTCTTATTAATCTAAGCTTAAAATAATTTTAATCTATTGATAAGGTAGTAATTATTAACATTAGCTTAAAAAGGATTTAAGCCTTCATTAATCAACATACGTTTATCCTGATAGTGGTTCCATCCTGATCTACCTGTAAATAATTCTCTAAAGAAAAAGCACAGGCTTCATACCATTGGGGCTTCCGGTAATTCTTGTTACCTGGAAATGCGAAGGAGAATGCGATGAGAGCTCAATTATCAGTTGGTCATAACTCGTGCCCGGCAATCCGGCGTGACGAGTCCAGAATCCAGCAGAAAGATATTCCAAGGCCAAAGAAATTAGCGTTCTTCATTTGGCTGTTGTTAACCATGTTAGCGCTTGTATTTGTTCCGCTTCCAGCCGTCAGCCAGACGGGTGGCGGCAGTGGCCACGAGGGTGGCGGCAGCGGCTGCGGCGATGTGTTTGGAGACATGATACATGTCCTGCGGGATGACGTGACCGGGCAGCCGATCTTCGCGCAACGCTGGATCGAGTTACCCAAGGAAGTACCGGGTTATGGCTGGGGCTATTGCCCAATCGCGATCGACGAGGATGGTGAACGTCTTCCGTTCCTGCCCTTTTCCTGCGAAATCGATCCAATATATGCCGACCTGGTCGTCGAAGTCGACTATTTCGGACGTCTTAATGGCGGCCGCACCAAGGAACGTAACCAACGTATGCATTTCGATGAGGTCATCTCGAACATCAAGCAAGCTGGACAACTCCGCGTGGATCCGACCGGGCGCCTGGAAATGGGTTTTGGCGATCCGCTGTACTGTAACGCGGAAGGAGACCCGGGATATTGCAGCTGGTCCACGGTCGACTCACCGATGGAGAGCATGGCACTTTACGTCCGCTTGATGAAATACGGACATTTTGCGACAGATCCCATGGAAGTTGATATCTGGGCGAATGGCGATCCCGCAGCCGGCACGCAGTATCACCCTGCCCTCAGCGAGGATGACTGGCCCAAGTTCATAGCAGCTGGGTTGAAGCACCTGTTACCGGACGCCGATGTCCTGGTGTGCTGGGTAAATGGTGACTTCAATCCTGATTGCGCAACGCCAGAAAGGTTAAAAAAGGAAGATTTCAATAGTTCTGCGGTGTATCTCGGTGCAGCCGCCAACAAGACCGGTAAAATCACGGTGGATCTGGTCCAGTACCTGAACCGGTTCCTCAAGATCACCCGCGATACGGAGGCCACGTTGGCGACTACGGACATCCTGCCGGCACTCTACGAGGACTGCTGGCCGGAAGATGTTGCCAATCCCTGGACGGAGGGTGAAGAACCACCCGTCGATTTCGACTTGACCATGGACCCGGTATATCTCGACTCCTGCGAGATAATCGAGGCAAATCCAGCCATGCCCGGCTGGGCAATCTATGCTCAGTACACCAACGTCAGAGAGATGTTCATGGATTTCTCCAAGTCCAGCTATAAACGGTATAACAAGGCAAAAGTCACCGCTGACCTGATACTCGAAGGTTCAAGTGCCGGTATCTGGCAACGCGCCAACGATCAGGACCCGTTTGCATGGGTAGCCGACTATCCGAACCCGGATAGCCCCGCCAAGGACGCCATCCAGAATTTTGTCGGTGCGGCCAGTGATTCCCTGCGGGCGATAGAGTATATCCACAACTACGCGATCCCGGAGGATCTGTACTGCAAGTACCGTCCGTCCGATTGTCTATAGCCGTTTGAATCCGTGTGAACCCGTGGTGTGATCCCTGAATTATTTCAGGGTTCACACCTGCACGTAAAACAATGCCTCAATCCTTAGCACCAGCTTAAGTCTTGCTTAAGCGCCTATTAAGCCGCCAACCGTTAACATTGATTCAGGGAGCAAACCAAGGGGTGCTCCCCGATGTCGGTGATCACTCCGTATTTTTTGGAGAGTTACCAGAAGGTTGAAACCAGACCATTCGGTCAACAGTGATAGCTGGTGTTGGCCATGGATGTGAAATGGAGACAGGAAAATGTTGAACAAATTGATATTTACTATCCTGACAGCGGCGCTACTCACGTTCGCCGACGCAACGACCAGCATGGCCGACCTTGGATATGGCTGTGGCATTGGTTACGGCATATGTGACGGTAGCGGAGATGGAGAGGGTAAAGGTTACGGCCATGGCTATGGAAATGGAAATGGTGTCATGGACGGGAGTTGTATCGCCGATGACGCTGACAGCAACAACGCGGCAAACGTCCTGACAACGGAAGAAATGGACTCGCTGCTATTCATGCGCGAGGAAGAGAAACTTGCGCGCGACAGTTACCTGGCGCTGGGCACTTTGTGGGAAATGGCTATATTCGACAATATTGCAGTTTCCGAACAAAAACATATGGATGCCGTCAAAACCCTGATCGATTGCTACAAGCTGACTGATCCGGTGTTGGACGAACCCGGCGCCTTTTCAAATCCTGAATTACAGAACCTTTTCTACCTGCTAATGGACCAGGGCGCACAGTCTTCGATGGACGGCCTGTACGTCGGTGCGTTTATTGAAGAAACCGAAATAATGAATCTGCAAAGTGCGATTGCGGTGACGGGTCAGACAGATATCGTCAGCACTTACGAAAGCCTGATGTGCGGCTCTCGTAACCATTTACGTGTTTTCATTAGACAGATCGAGATAAACGGCGGCGCCTACACCCCCGTTGTATTGGGAGAGGAGGAATTCTGGGCGATCGCGTACTCGGATATGGAGCGGAATTGCGGGAAAAATAAACAAGGGTAAGGATAAAGCTCCAATAAAAGGTAACAGGGCCGGCTGTAATTTAACCATTACAGCCGGTCCTTTTTATATTACGGATTATATTACGCACTGACGAATGCGGCAGGGCGATAGCGGTGAGCAAGAGCAACACCTTTTCGTTCTGAACCCGGATATCGGTGGTTTACCTGGCGGCCTGGTTCGAATTTTCAAACCAGACTGCTAAATGGTTGGGCTCCCGTCCGCTACTTGCCGCCTGTCCGGCCCGGCCCGTAGACGGCGCGGCCCGGCTTGGCGCCTGTGTGTTCGCCGTCCTTCAGCACCTGTTGGCCGTTGACGAACACGTGCAGCATGCCGGTCGCGTACTGGTGCGGTTTGACGAAGGTCGCGTGGTCCTGGATCTTGGCCGGATCAAACACGACCACGTCGGCGTAGAAACCGGTTTTCAGCTGTCCACGGTGGTCAACTTTCAAGGTCAATGTCGGCAACGTCGCCAGCTTGCGGATCGCCTGCTCCAGCGTCAGCACCTTTTCATCGCGGACATATTTCGCCAGCACACGGGCAAAACTGCCGTAGGCGCGCGGGTGTGCGCTGCTCTTCAGGAAAACCCCCTCCGGCGCCATCGAGGCCTCGTCCGAATTGAAGCTGACCCATGGCAGGGCGACCGCCTTCCTGACCACATCCTCGGACTGTGTGAAATAGACGGTGCCGACGCGGCTGTCGTCTTCGATGATCAGGTCCATGGCGGTGTAGCGCGGATCGGTGCCGCGCATTGCGGCGACTTCGGCCAGGGTTTTGCCCGTCAGTGGTTTCAACGCGTCTGACTTGAAGCCCACCAGCAGGATGTTATCCGGGGTGCCCGCACCGATGTACAGATTTTCCCATTCGGTCGAGTTCTCCAGCATTTCAGCCGCGATCTTGTCACGCGTGGCGGGGTCTTTCATGCGTTCAACGGATGCTTCGAAACCACCTTCCTGGACCCATGGCGGTATTGATGCATTGAGACCGGTGGCGCCCGCCGGATAGGTGTAGATATCCGCGGTGATCTGCAGACCCTCGGCCCTGCGCTTTCTCGACCATCGCCACCGCCTGGTCGAACAAGTGCCAGTTGGGCTGACCGGATGACTTGAAATGGTAGATCTCGGCGCGGATTTTGGCTTCGCGGGCGATCGTGATCAACTCTTCGAGGGCTTCCAGCATGCTGGCGCCCTCGTCCCGCATATGCGAGATGTACATGCCGTCGTATTCGGCGGCCACTTTCGAAAGCTCGATCAGTTCATCGGTCTTGGCAAAACTTCCCGGCGGGTAGATCAGCGAAGAAGCAACGCCCGAGGGCGCCTTCTTCCATCGCCTGGCGCACCAGGGCGCGCATTTGCTCCAGCTCTTCCGCGCGTCGGATCGCGGTCTTCATGGCCGATGACATAGGTGCGCGGCGTGGCGGCGCCGATAAACGAGGCGACGTTGGGCGAGATGCCGTGTTGTTCCAGAAACGCAGGTACTCCGCCAGCGTTGTCCATTCGACGCGTAATGAATGTCGCCCTGCGAGTCGACCATTTCCTCCTTCATCCTGTCGTTCAGCGGGCCCATGGAATCCCCTTCGCCCATGATTTCAAGGGTAACGCCCTGGCGGATATCGCTTTGCGAATTGCCGTCTTCGATCAATGACTCGTTGGACCAGCACATCATGTTGACAAAGCCCGGCGCGACCGCCAGACCCTTGAACGTCCAGATTTCGAGCGGTGCGCTGGCCTCGCCGATGTCACCGATCGCGGCGATGCAGGTCGCCATTGAATGGCGAGATCACCCGTATACGGCGTGTCACCGCTGCCGTCGTAAATCGTGCCGCCGCGCAGGATCACGTCGTATGACGCCGGCGCTGCAAAGGCTGACAGACAGCAGCAAAAAGTGAAGGCCAAGGTCAAAAGGCTGATGCGGTTTACGGCTTGCATAAATTCTCCTTTGAGAACACGGTCAAATGAAGGAAACGGATAGCTGCAGTATATACGGATCGAATGCAATTTAGGGCGTGCCCGCCTGCTGAACAGTGAGCGGTGGCGCTGACTTTATCTCCAGCGCACTGGTCACATCGGTGCTGAATGTCATACCCGCATCACGCAGAACACGCCAGCATTGGATCATGACATCATTGGTGAGACTCACCAGGTCACGGCGGCTGGTGTTGATGTCTACCCAAAAGAACAGTTCATAAACGATCCAGCTGTCGGCAAACTCCTTGATAAGGACAAACGCCTGCGGCTCCTGCAGCACATCCTCCACAGCACGAATCGTGTTTTGCAGAAGTGATACGACTGCTTCGGGTTCGTCGTGGTAGGCAACACCGATAGAAAACTTCGGTCGGCGAAGGCCATCGCGGGTGTAATTGTAAAGCGCCTCCCTGAAGATCTGTGCGCTGGGCACGAACACGTCACAGGCGTCAAACGTACGTATGTGAACAGAGCGGATGTCAATGGCGCGTACGGTGCCCGTCAGGTCTCCCGACTTGATCAGGTCGCCAACTTCAAAGGGTCGGCTGAAGTTAAGGAAAATGCCGGCCAGCAGATTCTCACCGATTTCGCGAAAGGCAAAACCCAGAACAATGGCAACCACGCCGCCGGTGGCCAGCATACTCGCAGCCAGGCCTTTGAACCCCAGGACACTGAGCGCAAACATCACACCCAGTAGCCGGATAGTCCACATTACCAGGCGCTGGACATATCGTTCCTGGGCCTGTAAACGTTGGCTGCGGTGCATGATGCGGCCAACCAGCTTGCTTAATAATCGGGCAAGCAGGAAAAAGATGAGCAGCACGATCATGGTGTACATCAGCCGCGGCGAAAAGCTGAGAAAGGTCTGCCAGTCGGCGTGTAAACTTTCAGTGATGAATTCCATATTTACTCTTGAGTCTGTTCGTCCAGCTTAAAATGTTAGCAAATAATGCTTATCCCATTTGTACTCTTAAGCTGTCGGCCAAAAGTGGAATGGCAACGATGTGCTTTAACGCAATTCATCGAGGTAGAAAAATGGCCACCCGGAGTTGACCTTTTGTAGTTCGGCGCACGTTGTGCCGTAAAGCACAGGCCCCATGCAATACCAGGTGTCAGGTACCATCACCGGGAAGCAATGTCCGTTCGGTTAAGTCCGCGGCAGATTTTTCTTGCCACTTAGGCCAATACTTTGCGTGTTTCTCGTCGACACTATCCTTGTGAACTTCATACCAGGCTCTCGCTTCGTCATCCGTCGTGACCAGCGTGGTTTTACCCGTCCATTTTTCGAACTTTTTTGAATCCGTACTGAAATCGGTAGACCCGCCTTTGCGGATTGGGATCAGTGAAAACCTGGCCTTCCATGCCCCCGTGCGCGGTGTCACCATGGCGTAGTAGTTTTACCGGCCGCCAGATCCGCTTCCATGAAGTCGGCCGCCTCTGAGACCACCATAAAAGTGTGTTTCCCGGCGGTGGTTGGATAATTGATCTTCGTTTTGTTTTTCATGATACCGATGAAAATGGTTTTATCGTCGGTGATCTCGTAGACCGTTGCCTTTATCGCTGCGCCAACGGCTGAATACCGCATGAAAACAACCGTTGTATCGTCTTCTGCTGCGTAGGATGTCGGGCACAATACCAACAGTGCCATTACAAGTACCAGGTTTCTCATGTTTGTCCCCGACTTAAATATGAGTTTTGAATTGATTCGGTTGATTGTACTGGTCGAATTCTTAATTAGCGAATACATACAGCGGTTCGAATTAAAATGCTTCAATCCAAACCCGGGCCCATAAATTGCTTTAGAGACAAACATCATTGCAGACTGAAAACAGGTCCCAATGACACCCCATGCAGCTCTTTATTTCGATCACCTTGCCGGTGTTCCGACAGGGAAAAATATATCTGTGAATTTTCACGGATGTCTACCAGCCTTTTACTGGTGGAGATAGTTGCCCCTGCAAAATCCAGGTAACTGCTGCCGACCTCCAGCCCGACCCTGGCATCGACTTGCAATAATGTGGCGGTAACCACGGAGTCAATAGCCAACAATGCGGTTGTCCGCCGAACTCAACTGTACATTTTCCAGGTTTGCATCAGAGCTGACTAAAACAATGGATTCCGCAACCACGTCCCTCAGTACGATTCCGTGACAGTTTTTGAATTGAAGTAGATTTAAAATGACCTTTGAAGACTAGATTCTCCTGGCCGTCGCAACGCACCGTTTCTTTTATCTGCATCTCGTTTCCGACCGCCAACAGACGTTTCTGAGCCTGTTTGGCCTCGTGGCTCATTTCCAGGGAATAATTCAGATACCTGCATGAAACTTCAAAATTATCGGTCATGGGAACGTGCCCGGCCTCGTAGATCTGATGAAGTTCCGCATTGGGTAAAAGATCTGCCAACAGAATTCCGGTTCGGATCGGAGCAACGGTATCCTGATCACCCCAGATAATATGCGTTGGAATCGCAACCTCACGGGCTGCCCGGGAGAAATCTTCATAGACCAGGCCCAGTGCTGCATTCAAGGTCGCATGGTCCTTGTACAGGTATTTCTTTGCCAGGCCATTCGACATCATCAACTGCGGTATATCGGGAAGTCGGTCCATGGTCACCAGCAGTGAGCGTGTCAGCTTATCTGTTGTTCCCGCCAGTTTCTTAACGAACCCTCTTAGTCCCGGGATTCTTTTTTGATACGGTTCCAACCACTCATAAGTCGTCGGGAGCTTCGCCATGTGCTTGATAAAGACAGTACGCTGCAAAATACCCGCGGCGTCCACCATGACCATCCGTGAAACCTGTTCAGGATAGTCATAGGCATAGCGCAGACTGACTGCAGCCGCCCATCGAGTGACCTATGACAATCACATTGCCATGTGCAAACCGGCCAACCACCCAACTTACAAGCTCGGCGTACTTTTGCGGGGCGTACTGGATTTGCTGTTTGTCGGAACCACCAAAACCGGGTAAATCTATGGCAATGACGTGATAATTGGGGGTCAGCGCGGGAAAAACCTGCAACCAGTCGAGCAGGCCATAGTAACCCAGGCCATGTACGAGAATGATTGTCTGCTGGTTCGTCCGGCCAGACTCGACAAGGTGTAATTTGCCATTGAATACTGGCTCATCAACCCACCTCTCCTGTTCCGGAGAAGGCCAATGGATCTGCGCTTGCTCTACCTGTTTCATTGATTCTGTGGTTGAGCCTTCCCCGGCCACGGAGGCTTCACTGTTGCCTGCGCAAACGCTCAAAAGGCCACACAGGAGCGTCAACAAAATATTTTGGCATTTCATAAACTGTTCTGCCGAAACAAAGGTAGTGGCCCACCATTCACCCCAGAATTCTCGTATGGCAAAAATTCAAATTGATGCGCCCATGCAGTTTAGCACCGTTACAGCACTCTCCTTGCCGTCATTTCCAGGCAGGCCATTTGCCGGAAATTACTTCAGCCTGGCGGGCATATTGCCCTCATCAGAAAAACCCGGACCGGTAATCCGTCCCGGCGCAAGGCAAACGCTGCCAGTTAGTCTTCAACACAAACCGCCGTTGACCGACAGGACCTGCCGGGTGATGTATGCGGCTTCGGGGGAACACAAAAAAGACACGCTGGCCGCAATTTCTTCAGGCTTGCCGATCCGGCCGACAGGAATTGACCCGATAATATTTTCCAGCGGCAGGTCTTCCGTCATTTCCGATTCTATCAGTCCGGGCGCAACACAATTGACGGTGATTTTTCGCTTGGCAAGATCCAGCGCCAGGGCCTTGCTGGCGCCGATGATACCGGCCTTGGAAGCGCTGTAGTTGACCTGGCCGTGGTTTCCCATCAAACCGGATACAGAGGAAATTGTCACGATTCTTCCCGGTTTTCTGCGCCTGACCATTGGCATTACGATGGGATGGAGCACGTTGTAAAAACCATTGAGATTTACATCGATGACCCGTTTCCAGTCGTCACTGCTCAAAGCCGGGAAAACCCCGTCCCTGGTGATGCCGGCGTTACAAATAACACCGTAGTAGGCGCCGTGCATTTCCATATCCGCCTCTATGACCTCGCGGGTTTGCTGTTCCTCGGACATGTCGAATTTCAATAGCCTGGAATTGGAAGAGGTCTCGCTTACCAGCTTCATCGTAAGTTCCGCCCCTTCATGGTTGCTGGAATAATGCACCGCCACGTCATAACCATCCCTGGCCAGGCGGACGGCAATTGCACGGCCGATTCCGGAACTCGCCCCGGTTACCAAAATACTCGACTTCGCATCATTCATTGAACGTGTCTCCGCGTGATAGTTGCAAAATTGAAATCCTCGCTTCGGCGATGACCAGGGTGCCCGACAAAATTCCGCAGTCGAACGAACACATACCATCCGGGTTACTGATCAATACCCTGCATTGCGCCCGGTAGCTGTTGCCGAGAAGGAAATATGGCTGTTCGCAACGGTAGTGGCGTGTACCCAGAAGAAACCCCTGCGGCGGCGGCAAACCTAGTACGTGTTCACATGCCCCTCCATGAACCGCGACACACTGCGCCATGTATTCAATTCCAAGATAGGAAGGCACACCTGCACCCGGCACCAGGAATTCGTCGTCTTCGCGAACCTGCCATTCACAAACCGCAGATTCCGGTTTCAGGCTGACGATACGATCCAGCAGGAGCATGGGAGGGCGGTGCAGAACAAATGTCGACGGCGGCAAACCCGTCAATCGATCCAGAGCGTCTGTCATGCCTGGCTCGGTCATCTAGCAGGTCCGTTTGGCCAGGGCTTGCAGGCAATTTTCCACGCGATCAATGAGCAATTGCGGCGAACCGATCTGGAGCTTCTTTGTTTTGGCATCGATCGGCGCCTGCACGGTTGTTCCCCTGGTGTACACGACGCCATTTACGTCCGTGACGGTGTATTCAATGAACAGCCTGAGTTGCCACTCCATTAAACGGGCGGAAACCACGACTTCCTGGTCCAGGATCAAGGGGTTCAGATAGCGGACCGAGGTGTCAATTACCGGCCACAGGACACCGGTTTCTATCATTTGTTGATAGTTGTAGCCGATACCGTCGAGCAGGACACAGCGGGCCAGTTCGAAATACTTGAGATAATGCCCATGCCAGACAATTCCCGCCATATCGATATCAAAAAACGGAATCCGCATTTTCTTAACTGCGACCAGCTTGTTGTTGGCGTCTATTTCAATCACGTGCTTGCTATGTCTAATCCTGACTTTCCCGTTCTTCCTGTCGTTGCCAGAAATCGTAAAAGTTGAACCATTGTAGTGGAAATCTGGCCACCCTTTTTTCCAATGCTGCTGCAAACTTCTGGGCGGCCTCTTCATAGGCCAGTTGCCGGTTTTTTCTGTCAACCACAAATTTTTCTTTGAAGAACTCCACGCTCAAATGATAGCCGTCCCCGTCGTGATAACAGTGCAACAGGTACACCGGGCAACGCAAAAGACTGGCCAATACATAGGGACCGATGGGAAAGTTGGCTGTTTCACCCAGGAAACGGGCGCTGCATACCCGTTTTCCTTCTCCAACGGGTATGCGATCTCCAGCAATAACGACCCACTCCCCACGATCGACTTTTTCCTTTAAGGTCAGCGCCAGTGAAAAATCAACATCCGTGACCTGAATCAAATTCATCCGGGATTCGGACTTGGCGTCCGCCAGCAAAGTTGCAAAATTCGCTGCGTGCTGGTCATAGAGTAAAACGTTGATAACCAAATCAGGATGACGGGCTGATATTCCCCGGGAATATTCGAGGTTGCCAAAATGCGATCCGATGACCAGGCAGCCCTTGCCGGAAGATACCAGCTCAAAAAGCATTTCTTCTTCTTCAGGATCCATTGCAACATCGGTGATGGATTGCGACCACGCGATGTACTTGTCCAGCAGGGAATTCCCAAAAGACACAAATTGACGAAAAGAAAGCCAGGCGATTGGCCGGTTTGGCAGGCTCTCCGGGTAGGCGCTTCTGACCCTGCGCAGATAGTCCATGGACGCCCTTCTTGCCGCGCTCCTGCGGATGAAAAAATACACCATGACCGGCACCAGGATGACACCGAATACGGCGCGCCCGAATACCCTGTAAATCATGATCAGGAAGCGCATGCCGTTTAAGGCGCCGGCCTCCTTCATGGTTGACCAATGCTGGCTCATTTCTCTTTCAACCCGCGGCTTCTGGACCTGTTTTGACGAATCAGCGCAGGCAGACGTATCAGCATTCCGGCAATGAGACGTGTGTGCATCCAGGCAATTCCCAGGTTGTCACGCAGATAATGAAAATGCGATTTTCCATCCTCGGGATAGATAACCTTGACCGGAACGTACGCCAGGGGAATACCTGCCCATACCGCGCGCACCAGGATTTCCGGATCAAAGGCCATACGTGTGCCAATGCCCCCACGCTTGACCAATACCATTGTCTCGGTAAGCGGATACAGGCGAAGACCGCACAAGGCATCTTGTATCTCCCTGCTGAGCGTCTCCAGCCAGACCAGGTAAAGCGTGATATACCTCGAATAGTACCTGAGCCCGGAAATACTGGCGTCGAATACAGGCTTTCCGCAAATAAGGCTTCCTGGATAAATTTCCGCTTGCGCAACCAGGCTCTTGATACCGTTGATGTCGTGCTGCCCATCGGCATCGATCTGCAAGGCATGGGTATAACCAGCCTCCTTTGCCTTTGTCAGACCGGT
Organism: uncultured Gammaproteobacteria bacterium; assembly: GCA_963727635.1. Classification (GTDB taxonomy): domain Bacteria; phylum Pseudomonadota; class Gammaproteobacteria; order Xanthomonadales; family SZUA-36; genus SZUA-36. The sequence continues at coordinate 215,574 of CAVSHP010000016.1, forward strand.
CATCACGGCGCCCCCTTTACCCTGGTTTTCAGCGTGCCTGACCAGGATTGATCGAGGTGCCATTTCTTCAAGCAATGATCTCAAACCCTCAAAACTTTGTTGGGGAGAGGCGTCATCAACAACGACCAGGGGTAAACCTTCAGCAACCAGCTTTGGCAGAACCCTGCGAAACTGCTCGAGGTGGTCATAATGCGGTATCACCAGGCAAATCAGCACGATGAACTGTCTCTGAATAACAGGCTGCCCATCGAGTGTACGCGCCCGAAACTTGTAAACCGGAATTGCACCCCTGTTTTATTCTTTTGCTCCAGCTGTAACTCGAGGACACCGGGAGGCTGGACGATGTTGCTGAATTTCAAACGATTTACCTCGCATGGAACCTCATCGAAACCGAACAGGCTCATCGAGATTCCAACTGCCCAATGGAGCTGAACAATTCCCGGTAATATCGGGTTGCCGGGGAAATGTCCTTTAAAGAATACCAGCTCCGGATTGACATCAAGCAACAATCTGTGCCCCGTCAAACCCTTGATCCAGGAAATGATCCCGGGCTTGCTGCGCTCCCCGCCCGTTTGTATCCCGTCCAGAATCCAGTCATAGTCGTAAAGAAACTCCAGGCAACATTCCTGTTCATCCTCAGGGGATAGCTCCGCCTGCAGTCTTTTTGAAAACTCGTGACAACCGAATTCGGTTATAAACTGATGACCTTCGGTACTGACGCCAACCTTGTAGCGTGCGCCCGCATCGCCGCAACCACGCGCTACCATCAGCCTGTTTACCAGTGGGCCAGTTTCAGGCAGGGTTTTGAATTCAGAATCCTGCACAACTACCGCTCCCGGTCACGTGGAAATACCACACGTCCATTATGTGCTGACCCCGACGCGCTTTTTGTAGTAACGTCTGAAAAGCCATTCTCCCCCACCCAGTATGGCCACCAGGATATAGGCAATCAGGCCATTATAGAGTGTCCATGCCTGCATGGAGAGCGTACTGGTCCAAATAGAAACCAGGCCATTGAGTACGAAGAAAACCGACCATACTGCAGTCAGCCAAAAAAGATATCGGGGCGCGTGCTCGCTGATTTCATATCCCCGTGTTCGAACGATACGCAGCAATAGCGGCTCTCCACTGCGAAGCGAATTGGCAAAGACCAGGAAGAAGGTAAAGTTCACGAGTGCCGGGTAATAAAGCAGCATTTGTGCGTTGCCGACGAACACGGCGGTGACCGAGTATGCGAGAAATATCAGCAGGATGGGCAGAAACACCAGGCGTTCCTCGGGTAAAAGAACGCCAAATCTCATCCCGAGCAGTACAACGAGGACCAGGCCAAAAAAACTCGGCGGCAAAATGGAGAGGCCGAAATACACAATGAATGGGTAGGCAATGAAAAAGACCATTACCAGGGCACGTACGAACATTGCGCGAGTCATGGGTACAGCGCTCAACTCAGCTTGTTGTCGAAGAATTCCAGGAAAGCCTTGTTAAGGTCCCGAACCGCCTTGCGTGGATGCGTGCCTGCAGGTATCAGATTATCCAACGATTGTGGCGGATAAACCCGAATGGAAATAAAGGGCCGTTCCGGCGGAATCCGGTACCAGGGCTGGTTTTTGGCCAAAAACCATGGCTGATCGCACTGGATCGTTATGAACAAAATCTCAGCGCCCGATTTAACCGCAAAGGAAGCCGCGCCCAGTTTGAAATCCAATGGCTTTCCGGGTATCGAACGTGTGCCCTCGGGAAACAACAGGAGGCTGGCCCCCGACTTCAGACGTGTTACACAGGTATTCAACAGCTTGCCGATGTTCCCGCTGGGCATGTAGTTCGTGGATAGCACAACACTGCGCATAAAAGGGTTTCTGGTGATGGCTTCCTTGATCACGCAATCCGCCATGGGAAAAAGCGCAACGAGGAAAATGACGTCAATCAGCATGGGGTGATTGGCGACAATGATCTGATTGTGGCCAACACTGGCATATTCCCTCCCTACAACCTCATATGAAAGCATACCAAGTCCTTTCATTATCACCAGGAACAACTTGAAGGCATTGCTCACCAGTTGTCTGGCCACGTTCTGCCGGGTGTCGCGGTTTCTAATAAATAAAAAAATCAGTGGGAATATGACGATACCGATAACCAGGCCACCCAAACCAAACAGGACGAAACAAATCCCTGTTCCAAACAACCGCCATATCCGGTTGAGGCGCTTGAGCCATATCGAGCTATCCTCGTGTTTCGTGACAGGATCGACCTGCTCTGCCATTATGGCTTTGTCCCTTGGTATTCGGCTTTTGATATCATACAGTGTGCCTCGAACATTATGTATTTCGAACAGTCACCCAAGCATAATTGATTATTTCACACCCTGTTGGATGATCCGGGTGGGTGACACCGGCAAATGTAGCTTGCTCTCTGAAACACCATACTCTCTCAAAACGGTAACAACTTGAAACAATGCGCCTAGCGATCACGGCTTACACAGCAACATCAGCCCTCGGGTGTGGCGTCGAATGCATTCAGAGTTCAATCCTAGGCAATCGCTCAGGCCTGTGCAATAACGACTTCCCCGGCTGCGATATCGAGACCTGGATTGGCCGGGTAAGCGCCCTGGAGGCAACAAACTTCCCCTCTGACCTTGATCATCTGGATAGCCGCAATAACAGACTGACCTGGCTTGGCCTTCAACAGGATGGATTTCTGGACCGCGTGTACGAACTGATCGACCGGATAGGCGTGGACCGCATCGGTGTGGTAATGGCCACCAGCACATCAAGCATTGGCCGCACGGAAGAAGCTTATGCGCGCATGGATGATTCGGATTTATTGCCTGAGAAATATCGTCAGGCAGAAGTTCACAACCTGCACTCTCCCGGGATTTTTGTCGCAGAAGTTACCGGCCTGAGCGGACCTTCATTAACCATTAGCACCGCATGTTCATCGAGCGCCAAGGTCTTCGCGACTGCGGCAAGGTGGATCAATCATGGCCTCGTCGATGCGGTACTGGTGGGTGGTATCGACTCCCTGTGCCTGAGCATACTCTATGGCTTTAATTCGCTGGAACTGCTTTCAACAGGCCCCTGCCGCCCCTTTGATACGCTGAGGGATGGAATCAGCATTGGTGAGGCAGCCGGGTTTGCGCTGGTGGTCAGAAACGACATCGCGCCGCAGGCGGAATTCGAATTGCTGGGATACGGTGAAAGCTCCGACGCCCACCATATGTCACACCCTCATCCCGAGGGCAAAGGCGCCGTACTGGCCATGGAGCAGTCATTGAAAAGGGCCGGCTTGCCGGCTTCTGCAATTGAATATGTAAACCTGCATGGTACTGCAAGCAGGGCCAATGACCTGGTCGAGTCCCTTGCCCTGTCCCGGCTTTTTTCAACACAAACCCTGGCGAGTTCTACCAAGGGCTGGACGGGCCATACACTTGGCGCAGCAGGAATCCTGGAGACAGTTATCACACTGGAGGCCATGAAACATGGTCTGCTTCCCGGCACGCTCAATTGCGCTCAACCGGATCCTGAATTCAGGTTTCCAATTTTGACCGAAAACATCCATAAGCCCATCAGAACTGCGATGATGAACTCATTTGGGTTTGGCGGTAACAACGCATCATTGATTCTTGGACGGCTCAATGACTGACCTCGACATTGCCGGTATTGGCATATGGAGCCCATTCTTTGCGGATTGGCCGGCATTTTGCGACGGAATCAACAACGGTAACTGGCAAGCAGATTCGCCGCTGCAACCGGGACTGATTCCGCCACGGGAACGTCGCCGCGCCCCCCAGTCGGTCAAAATGGCGGTCGAGGTGCTGGACCAGGCCTGCAACATGGCATCGGTGGACCCGGCGAATGCGGCCATCGTGTTTTCATCCGCCATGGGTGATATGCAGATCACCGATTACCTGTGCCGGGTCCTGGCCGAGCCACCCCGGCTGGTATCACCAACCCGGTTTCATAACTCTGTCCACAACGCCACGACCGGATATTGGTCCATTGCGCGTCATACCCATGTACCGACAAGCGCCGTATCGGCAATGGAATACACAGCGCCGATGGCGTTCCTGGAAGCTGCTGTGCAAGCGGCAGAGGAAGACCTGCCGGTGTTGATGGTCAGCCAGGAAATGGCGGCACCCGCGGCACTGCGGGTCATTTGCCCCTCGGATCACCCGATTTCCCTGGCGTTGTTACTGGCCAGACCCGGGTTATTTCCTAACTCCCTGGCCTCCTTTAAATTCGGCATACAACACAAAAGTGCTCAGTGGCCGGGTTTGCATCCCGATTTGGACAAGCCATTCAAGGGGAACTTTGGATCGAGACTGCTTCCACTGCTCACCAATATCGCATTTGCAGGTTCAGTGCGCTCCAGTTCCCCGGCCAGCTTTGAGTTTCCGCTCTCCAGGGGCGCATGTCTCACTATCTCACTGCAAAAAAAGGCAAACGCAAAAGCACAACATGGATAAGGTAATCCCAACTTATGATGTTGCAATTGTCGGGGGCGGGCTGGCGGGTCTGACACTTGCGTTGCAGTTGCAGCAAGACTCGCCGGAACTTGAGATTGTCATTCTCGAGCGCGGCCATCTGCCCCCACCTGCTGCAGCGCATAAAGTGGGAGAGTCAGTTGTTGAGATAGGGGCGCATTTCTTATCCCATACGCTGGGGCTGAAGGATTTACTCGAGTCCACCCAGCTCAGAAAGTTCGGTCTCAGGTTTTTCTTTGACAGTGGAAACCAGGCCGACCTGGCAAATGCAGATGAATTGGGCGCCAGCAATTTTCTGCCCGTGGTCAGTTATCAACTGGACCGTGGCCGCCTGGAAACAGACCTGGCGAGAATCGCAACAGAGCGGGGCATTCTGATCATGGATGAATGCATGGTTGGAAAAGTCACCATCGGCGCTCACGGCAAAACCCATCGGGTTGAGTTCAAGCATGAGGACCAGGCCCATACGATAAGGTGCCAATGGGTAGTTGACGCCGCTGCGCGCTTTGGCCTGCTCAAACGCCAGTTGAAACTGGCCCAACCGATTGAGCACAATATCAATGCGGCCTGGTTCAGACTGGATACATCGATCGATGTGGATGACTGGTCAAACTCGGCTCCGTGGAAGAATCGCTGCAACGGTTTGCAACGAAAATATTCTACCAACCACCTGGTTGGCACTGGATATTGGGCCTGGATCATCCCGCTGGTGGGCAACAGGACCAGCATCGGACTGGTCGCTGATCCTGACATTCACCCTTTCTCCCCGATGCAGAACTTCGATGGGCTTTTGGACTGGTTCAATGTCAACCAGCCACAACTGGCGGACAGAGTTTTCCAAGCCCGTGGTACGCTGATGGACTTCAAATACCTGAAGCACTTTTCACATGACTGCAAACAGCTTTGGTCCGGAGACCGGTGGGCCATGACCGGTGAAGCCGGCGTTTTTGCCGACCCCTATTATTCTCCTGGAACAGATTTCATCGCCATCAGCAATACTTTTATTTGCGATCTGATTACCAGCAAACGGTCTGAATCACAATTTCAGCTTCACGCCGCGGTTTATCAGAAAATATTCAAGTCGTTTTTCAGCAGCACGATGAGCCTGTACGAGCAGCAATATCCGGGTTTTGGCGATAGCCGCCTGACCGTTGTCAAGTCAACCTGGGATTATTGTTATTACTGGTCGGTGCTCGCCTGGTTGTATTTCCGGAATGTCATGACCGATATTTCGTTCATCAGGATTATCGAGCCGCAATTGGCAGCAATCCGCGCCCTGAACGCTTCCCTGCAATCTGCATTCCGGCTGCGGGCCGGCGAGAGGTTGTCGGCATCCGGCGAAGGGAGGTTTTTCGACCAGCTGGCTATCCCGGTGATGTACAGTCTGAACGCGGCATTGCTGGAACCTACCGGCAACCTGCGGCAGGAATTCACGGAAAACTGCACGCGTCTGGAGGCCCTGGCTCCACGCTTGCTGAACCTGCTGAACGCGGAAAAGACTGGCGGCAATCAGCAATGCAGCCTGCTGGGTGACCTCAGTGCACGGTTTGGCTGAGCCATTTTTTTGACACCCAGCTTCCGGCAAATGCCAATATGAAACTTGCTGCCGAACCTGTGGCAATGGTCAGCCCGATAAACTTCAACATCGGAATTGAAGAACCCGCCAGTATGCCGAATGTCATTGTTGTCGTGAGCGCACACGCCACCACGGCATGACGTGTGGCTGTTTGTTCAGCCACGGTTTCCTTTCTGCTCACAAACAGGGCGTAATCCAGCCCGAGCCCCATGACGAGAAGCAAGGCCACCAGGTGAATAATGGTCAAACCTGCATGCATGGACGTGACCACCAAAACGGTCGTGGTCAATGACGCCATCACGGTCAGTACGATCCACAGTACCCGCCGGGGCTCCTTTTGTTCAAACAGCAACAGGGCAATAATCAGCAGTGAGGCAAAGATAATTGTTTTGATTGCACCATGGCGATAATCACGCATCAGATCGAGTGATGACTGGTGCAAATCGACCAACTCAATCTGCGGTTCCCAGGTCTGCACGCGGGCCGCAAGCTCCACTGGTTTTGGCTGGCTTATGGAAATCAGGGACACCCACTGGCCAGCCACGGTGACCAGGTGCGAATCCAGCCACGATTCCAGCGCAGTGGCCTCAAAATTAACCGGCAATAATGGCGACAGCGATTTTGCCCGCTCTGCATTCGCTTCGAACGGGTCGAATGCATCCTCGCGAAAGGGTGATTTCGCAATGGCTTTTTGTAAACGAAGATGCAATTCTTCTTTCGGTGGAATCGCCTGTTGACGCTGTTTCTGGATGTGCTCGCTGGGGAGCAACTGGCTGACCGATTGCCATGACTCCAGCAGATTGTCGTCAGCGGCTTTTTTCAGCAGGAGATCAACCGCTTCGTTGTCACGCAGCAAACTTTCCAGGCTTGGCGCACGCAGCACCAGCTGGTAGCGCATATCCAGTGTCCCCGCGGCGGACCGCAGCATTGTATCCTCGAGAAGCCGTTGTTCAGGTACCGGGCTCAGACTGGAAAGCCTGTCCTCCCATAAACCGTTCCTGAGCGACAATTGCGCGCCGAATAATGTGACCAACAAAGTCAACAAGGCAGGCCAGATGGCCAGCGGACGCTGTTGCGGATTGGTGTTTGATGCCCTCGTGACGCTCTTATCCGGGACAACGAAATATGGCAGCCAGTAACGGGTCGCCAGGGCGGCAACGATAACACCGCTGGCCGTGAAAGCACCCAGCTGGGCCAGGCCCTCAGAACCGGAAAGCGCGATTGCAAGATATGCGATCGCGGTGCTGGCAGCACCGATGCGGAGTGTCGGCCAGATCAGCTTTATGGCCACCTCACCGGTTTCCCGGCGGGCATGGCTGAACAGATGCAGGGGGTAGTCGATGGCAACACCCATGAGGGTAAAGCCGAATGCCAGGGTGATGCCATGAACGCTGTCAAACATCATGGCTACGGTTGCCAGGCCGGCAAGAAAACCCATACCGATTGGCAGCGCGGCCAGCAAAAGCAGCTTAACTTTTCGGTAAATGGCAAACAGGATCACCAGCAGAGTTGTAATGGCCAGGATGGTCCGCTTTTGGGCCTCGGCACGAATGGTATTCTGCAACTCGACACTGAAAGCCCCGACACCGGTCAATTCAAGCTGCACCGAGTCTGAGCCGGGTGAGTCAGTGAAGGCCTGTCTTATCGACATGATGGCCTGTTCCTGCACTGCGATATCGGTTGCCGGCGCCCGCGTTTCCGCCAAGAGGACCGCACTCCCGTCTTTTGCAAACCACATGTCACCGGAAATGTTCACCGGTGCGAGGCGTTCGAGGATTTTCAGGGTTTGTAAAAATGGATCCCTGGCCATCAGGTCCAGCAGAAAGCTGCTTCCGCCGATGGTCAGATCGCGACTGCGCTGCTGCAATGCCTGATCCAGCGAAGCCTGGCTGTAGTCGATGTCATCCAGCAGCAGATAGTAGCTCTTGACCGGTTCGGGAATAACGGTGTCTTCTATTGCAAATTCACCATTGAGAACATTCAAAAAGGCCGGCTGGGTACTGAGGGTTTCTTTCATCTGGTCGCTGATTTCAGCGAGCTGATCGCGTGACTGGCCTTTAAGCCCGATGACGACCAGGCGTGAGCCCGGTCCGTTCTTCAATTGCTCCAGCAGGATTTCCTGTGTGAGGCTGGTTTGCCGTGGGAAAAATGCACTGAGATCAAAGGTTAGCTGCAGCCGAAACGCCAATATGGTCAACGCGGCCAGGGCCAGTAATATCCACAGCACCGTCACCCGGGCCATTTTCGCACCCTGGATATTCATGGCTCGGCTGTGGCATGCAGAATTTCCATCAGGCTCCATTCACCCTTGGCCATGTCCACCCTGATGCTGGCCACGCTTTGCTCATTCCCCTTGACCAGCATGCTTGCCAGGTGCGATGAGATCTTGCTGGACTTGGGCTCCAGGCGTAGCGTCCACGAGCATGATGTGCCGCTCAGTTCATAGTTGAACATCGCATCGAGCTTGTCCGCCTGTCCAGCCAATATGGCCTCGATACCGCCGAGCAAGACCCGCAATGGCATGCTTTTGCGCAATGACAGTTTGCGCACCTTCCCATCCCGGTCGATTTCAATTTTATCGTCGGCAATCAGGAAAGACTCATTAAATGGTGTCTCTATCACCTTGCGCAGATGCCCGGGACCGAGGTATTCCAGGTAGCCAGTCAGCACGATGGGTTCTTTTAGCATGGAATTGTGACGTTCTTCCCTGAACGCCACCCTGGCGGGTGCAGTAACAGCGATGCTCTCGAATACCGTCTTCAGGTCAAGGGACTGGGCATGTACTGTTACGCACGGCAAAAGGCAGATGGCCAGCAGACCCGATAAAACCAGCCTGAAATGTCGGATGCGGGTATTCGGAATCATGCCTGTCACCTATGCCATCTCTTTCTGCTGGCGCTTTTTGTTCAAAATATCCTCGTACAATCGTCTGATTGCCGAACTGGCCAGTTTTCCAGTCTCCTGACGTGGCAGAGCCGGCACCATGTAGACCGGACGCGGCAAAAACACCGGGTCCACGACAGGCTTCAATGCATCCACAATATCCGCGGGTTTCAGGTTCGGCGCAACGACTATCGCGACCAACCGCTCGGATTCATCTTCGGGACTGAAAATCACGCCATCCATGACATCCGGAATTGCCAAAAGCCGACGATTCAGATCAATCAATGACCCGCGCTTGCCCGCGATGTTGACCATGTCCTGATGGCGACCGAGCCATTTGAAACTGTGCTCGTCAATCTTTTCGATAACGTCGTGAATCTCGACGTTTCCTGGCAAATGCTCCGCCCTGATCAGCGCGCCGGTTACGCCGACTTCCAATTCAAATAGTTCAGACAAATGCCAGTCTGCCTCTTCCGTGGTGTATCGACCTGCGATTATGCCGGATTCAGTGCTGCCAAAAACTTCAAAAACCCGCGTATCGAACTGCTTCTCCAGCAACCGTGCCATTTCCGTTGACAATGGCGCAGTGGCGCTGAAGATATGATCGAGACCCGGCAACGAAACGCCGGATTTCAGAAGCGCCCTGAGGTGTACCGGTGAAGACACAAGGGCGCGTGGCGCGGGTAGTGATTTGATTGCCTCGGCGATGTTCTGCGGGTAGAAAGGCGTCTGGTCAGAAATCGTTACATTGGTAAAGAGTGGAAAAAGTATCGAAGTTTCAAGACCCCACATATGCTGGGGCGGAACCGTGGCCACGATATTCAGCCGTTCACCTGTATTTTTCAGCAGCAGGGCGATATTGCCAAAACTTCCGGTACGCAATGTGCGCCAATACTTCGGATTGGGACTGGGTTTACCCGTGCTGCCGGACGTAAATGCGACCGCACATAGTTGCTCAGCTGATATGAGGGGAATGTCTTCATCCCTGATGTCGTCCGGTTTCCCCCGGAATGCGCCGTTTTCGATCTCCTTATATGAAAATCCGATCGTCCCCAGCGTATAGCTATCCGGATACTGCTGAGTTAATTCGGCCAATGTACTATCCAGCCTGTTAGGCGGCATTAACGTGCACTGCCCGGCAAGAATGGCAGCACAGAACCCCAGCAGGTACTCGTAGCGGTTGGTGGAAAGGTTGAAAGCGTAGCTGTGACTGGGGAGCCTGGAAGCAAGCGCTATTGCCTCCGTAATGAATTGCCCGACTTCGATTTTCTCGCCTCGATAGAGCGCAATGATCTGTTCCGACTTCCTATTCGTAACTGGAAAATGCGGTTCTATATTCAATTGCAGTCCTGGCCGGAATTAGAGGTGGCGTTTGACGTACACCCTCGAGGCGGATTCAGGTGGTATTTTCCATGATATAGGCATTCAACGTTCGCAGCGTGCCGAAAGCCTTCTGCATGTTTTCGTCATCGGCTTTTAGTTGAATAGCATATTTTTGTGTAATTGCCAGAGCCAGCTCCAACGCATCGATGGAATCCAGACCAAGACCTTCTCCAAACAACGGTTCCTCCGGCATGATTTCATCAGCACTTACGTCCTCAAGATTCAAAGATTCAACGATCAGTTCAGCCAATTCTCTCTCTTGTTCGGTTTGTGTCTGCATTTCCCTTCTTGTCCCTTTGTGCTCTTATGGCATCCATAAAATGTATGATAGTGTTTGGAACCAAATTAGCAAGAAATCAATTGAACAGACCTGACAAGAAGAGCGGAAAAACTGATGTACTCATCATCGGTGGTGGGCCAGCAGGAACGACCTTTGGAACCCTCATGAAAAAACGGGGCTTTGAGGTTACATTGCTTGAAAAAGGCCATCACCCCCGATTTCACATTGGTGAATCCCTGCTGCCCATGAACCTGCCAATTCTTGAGCGCCTGGGCGTGCTGGATGAGGTGAAGACCGTTGGTGTCATTAAACCTGGCGCCGATTTCACGGTTGGAAACAGTAACGCCGAGTTTCTGACCTTCCGCTTCGCCGAAGCGCTTGGCGACAGCCCTGGCAGCGCCTTTGAAGTCCGGCGGTCCGAGTTCGATCAGATACTGTTTGAAAACTGCAAAAAAAGCGGCGTGCATACCCATCAGGGCATGAAGGTCAGTCATGTTGAAACCATGGACGACGAAACACATAAGGTCACAGCGCTCGATGGCAACGGGGACGAACACACCTGGGAAGCCCGGTTCCTGGTCGATGCGTCGGGAAGGGATACCTTTTTGTCGAGCAAAAACGGTTGGAAGAAACCTAACCGCAAACATGCCAGCGCTGCTGTATTCGGGCACTTCAGGGGAGTAAAACGCAGACCGGGACCGGACCAGGGCAATATCAGCATCTATTGGTTCGATAGCGGCTGGATATGGATGATACCGCTTAAGGACGACATCATGAGTATCGGTGCGGTGAGCTATCCTGAGCACCTCAGAACCCGAAAAGGCTCGCTGGATGAGTTCCTGCTCGAGACCCTCGAGTCGATATCTGAAACCAGGCAACGCATGGCTGGCGCAGAAGCTGTTATCGCCGCCCAGGCCACCGGTAATTACTCGTACCTGTCAGACCGGTTGCATGGGCCTGGATTTCTGATGGTTGGCGATGCGTTTGCATTTATCGATCCGGTCTTTTCCAGCGGTGTATACCTGGCCATGCATGGCGCCGAACGCGGCGTTCCCGTGGCGGAGGCCTGGCTTTCCGGTGATCGCAGCCGTTACAGGCGCTGCTGCAATGACTATCAAAAAGAAATCCAGAGGGGCATGGCAAATTTTTCATGGTTTATCTACCGCTTTACGACGCCGGTGATGAGAAATCTGATGAGCAATCCAAGAAATGTCCTGAAGGTGGTCCAGGCAGTCATTTCGATGCTGGCGGGCGATGTCTATCAAAACCGTCATGTCCGTCGCCGGTTACTGGTGTTCAAGACGATCTATGCCATTTCCTCGCTGTTCAATTGGCGCGAGGCATTCAGCTACCGTAAAGCGAAATTAGCAAGGGTTCGGTCGGAAACCGGGCTGAATATATGACAAAGCGCTCGCGGCTCGTTATCAGGCTTGCCGAAGGGTGTACCCCGCCTACCCGGGAACACAAATTATTGTTGGGATTCCAGTTTGGATGCGACAAAGAAGGCCCACCCACCCGGCAACCGTCAGCCTGCAGCTCAAACCGCTGAATCGCCCGCAATTGACAGAAGCCTGGTGGTACGAGGGGGACGTGTCCTATAAGCAGGCAGGAGGTGTCGGGATTGCTGAATGCCTGGAATACACGGCTGCGGTGGTACAGGGGGACGCAACAGATACCAGTGGCATGCGTTCACAAACCCGGCAGGCGTACATTGAGTTAATCAACGCTGTCAGGTCAACAAATCATACGAACCTGGTCAGAGTGTGGAACTACTTTGATGAGATCAATAGCGGGGAAGGAGATTCGGAGCGGTACAAACAGTTCTCAATCGGCCGGGCGGAAGCATTTGACGAGATGGGAATCAACGATGAATATTCTCCGACCGGCACGGCGATTGGCACGCAAGGCGGCGGGCTGACCCTGGTTGCAGTTGCATCGAATCACGAGTACTGCCCGGTGGAAAACCCAAGACAGACCAGCGCATTCAACTACCCGACTATTTACGGACCAAAGAGTCCAAAATTCAGCCGGGGTGGATTCGTATCCTCGGAAAGCCACCGCCTGTTTCTTATCTCCGGCACCGCAGCGGTCGTAGGTCACGAATCGAACTTTCATTACGATACGGGACTGCAAGCCGATGAAACCATAAAAAATCTTGCCAGCCTGTGCGATGCAATTACAGCCGCGAATCCGGATGCCGAACAGTTTGCGCTCGATGACCGGAGTATATTGAGGGTCTATATTAAAGACCCTGGGGATTACGCGCGGGTGTCGCAGGAATTGGTGGCGCGGATGAATGTCGATAAAAAGAACATCGCATACCTTCATGGAACCATTTGCCGTCGGGAACTGATGCTGGAAATAGATGGTGTCAAAGTGGTCTAGGCCATTGCCAAACCTGGTTGGAGACAGAAATCAGTTGGCCAGCAACACACCTTACCCATCAGCATCCGGCGCAGGGATGGTTGGCGCGTTGCAAACCAACTGCATCAGCAATACCGATTGGTCTATCGAAAACCAGGACAATGTATTTCTGCTGCGTTTCCCTGGCGGCATGGCTGCGTCCGGCGGCGCATATATCAAAGTTGGTTCCTGGGATATTTACCTTTCTCGTACGTCACAATATCAAAAAGCTATTTTCAGTAAATTAACCGGAAAATCTTATTATTGTCCGTAAATAATATGTTAATCTTATATTTAACCGGATAATATTCATTTACGGTCATTTATATGATTAAATTTTATATTCCGGTCATATATGATAAATTGCGGTCAATTTTAGGAAAGACGATGGCTACAAAATTGTTGGGGTATGCTCGATTAATCGCTGATTACAAGCTCAAAGCGATGCCGCTTATGGAGCAATCAATCATAGATAGCGCGGTTAGAGGAAGAGACCGTCGAACAAAAAACGGACAAAACGTATTACTTTTCAGCCCTCAATACGAGCATGAAAACTCATTAACAGAACATCTACAGTTCGCTCTCAAATATGAGGGTGTAAATCTATCCATTCTCAATTTATTGTTCAGGCAGCCGATACAAGCCGCGTTGGAAAGTTGGATTCAGACCAGTCCTGCTTCCAGTTACGCGCGCAGAACCTGTTTTTTGTACGAGTGGCTAACGGGTCAAAAATTGGCAGATGAAATAAGCGTTCCCAATCGAGAGCGTTATATCAATGCTGCAGATGGTAAGTTGCAGTTTGTACTGCCAGGTGGTGAAAAAAATATACGTTACCGAATTACAAATAACCTGCCAGGCACACCAGAGTTTTGTCCCATGGTGCGTAAAACTGAATACCTTTGTGCCATGATTTCAAAAGATTTGCGAACACAGGTTAGCGCGACCGTAGCCAGGTATGATCCAAACTTACTGAAAAGAGCAGCCAATTTGCTATATCTGAAAGAAACCCAATCATCCTTCGAGGTTGAACGGGAAATTCCGTCACCAACCAAAGCCCAGCGATTTGCGGATATGTTAAAACAAGCAGATCCTGGCATCCCGCTAACAGAAAGACGCTTTGCAGACTTACACAATATTGTGCTTGATCCACGTTTCCGCGAATTCACCTGGCGTAGCCAACAGAACTGGGTCGGAAAGGATCATGGCTATCGCAAGCAAATTGACTACATTCCTCCGCGACCCGAAGATCTGCCGCAACTGATGAATGGTCTGATTGAAACGGTTTCAAAATGCAGTGCGGTCGCTAAAAGTCCTGAAATAAAAGGCGATACAAATAATAATTATGATCCTGTCGTACTCGCAGCAATAGTCTCGTTCGGCTTTGTGTTTATTCACCCATTTATGGATGGTAGCTACATTTCCTCTCCTGGCAAGGCGCGCACGGGAACTGCGCCTGCAAATGGATCTGTGACTCACCAACTGTACCGATAAGTCCGGGATCCGTTGATCCATAAAGGGTAATGCACGGCGTACCGAGGGCGGCTGCCAGGTGCACCAGCCCGGTATCCACACCGACCACCGCGCCGGCCGCCGCGATCACCGCTGCCAGCTCACCCAGCGACATCCACGGCAACACCTCGATGGCATCACTGACTGCAGCAATCTGCCGGGCACGCTGCTGTTCGGCAGAACTGCCCCAGGGGAGCTTTACCTGCAGGCCGGCGGCCACCGCCATGGAGGCCAGCCTGACCCAGTAGTGGTCCGGCCAGTGTTTCGTCGGCCAGGTCGTGCCGTGAAGAAACAACAGATAAGGCTGACGTACCTGATCAGGGAAATGCTGTTTTATGCCGTAATCGGGCGCGCTGTCCGGCACCGGGTAATCCAGCGCAGCGGCAAACAACTGCCGCACGCGCTGCACTGCATGTTGATTGCGTGCAATGGCAAAGGTGTGATCATAGGCACGGGCTGCCACAGGCTCACGGGCACTGTCACGGTCCAGCCCCGCGCGTGGCCCGCGCGCAAAGCGTGCGATCACCGCGCTCTTCAGAAGGCCCTGCGCATCGATGACATGATCGTAGTGGCGGCTGCGCAGCTGCCTGACTGCTGCCTGAGGTTCACCGGCGCGCAACGCCCGGAACAGGTGATGTTTCCAGCGCCGTATGGCCACCGCGACGACCTCATCAACGGCGGCATGCCACGCCGGCACCTCGGCAAAGGCCTCCTCCACTACCCAGTCAAAGCGGATTCCGG
The DNA here is from genome assembly GCA_963727635.1 of uncultured Gammaproteobacteria bacterium. Lineage (GTDB taxonomy): Bacteria > Pseudomonadota > Gammaproteobacteria > Xanthomonadales > SZUA-36 > SZUA-36. Next base: position 230,829 of record CAVSHP010000016.1, read on the forward strand.
CGTGATGCAGCGTGGCATCGCTAATGGCCGGCAGGGTATGCAAAACATCTCCAAGGGAAGACGTTTTGATAATCAATACCCTCACCGTCGCATCACCTCTTCCATGGCCGCAATAATGCGCGCCGGCGGCAGTTCATTGAGACAATTGAGGTGGCCCAGCGGGCACTCTCGCCTGAAACAGGGGCTGCAGTCCAGTCCCAGCCGTTCAACCTTGGCGGTCTCTGACAGCGGCGGCGTAAAACCGGGGTCGGATGAGCCATAGACCGCCACCATCGGCCGCTGCAAGGCCGCCGCGATGTGCATCAGGCCCGAGTCATTGCACACGACAAAGCTCGCCATTGCCAGCAGGTCGATGGCATCTTCAAGGCGGGTACGACCGGCGAGATTCTCGCAGCGGCCATGCGCCTGTGCATTGATGCTGTCGCATACCGATTCGTCATTCACCGAGCCAAGCAGCCATACCTGCCAGCCCTGCGACAGCCACTGCAGCGCAACCGCGGCATAGTAGGCCTCCGGCCACTTCTTTGACGCGCCGAACTCGGCGCCCGGACACAGCGCCAGCACGGGTTTTTCAGTGGCATCCAGGTCCAGCCGCAGCAGCGCCGCGCGGCCGTTCTCATGGTCGACATCAAGGCCGGGAGCGGCAGTGGCTCCGGCAAGGCTGCACCGGCAGGAAGCGCCAGTGCGACGAAACGCTGTACGGTCATCGTCAGACGCTGCGCGTCGAGGCGCCGGCAGTCGTTCAGTAACCATTGCCGCATCTCGCCGACATAACCGGTGCGCAGAGGAATGCGTGCCCAGAAGGGAACCAGTGCGGACTTCAGTGAATTGGGTAGCACGATAACCTGCTGGTAGTGCCCGGCACGCAAGTCAATCCCGAGGCGGCGGCGAGTCAGCAACTTTACTTCACCGTGCCCGAGGGGCATGTCGATCGCCTGACGCACTTCCGGCATCCGCTCCAGCAATGCACGCGTCCAGCCCGGCGCCAGTACATCGATCGCCCGTTCCGCATCCTGCGCCTTAAGCACCTTGAACAGACTCTGGGCCATGACCATATCACCGACCCAGGATGGCGCAACGATCAACACAGCGACCAATGGTTCCAGCCTCTCTGTAACGGGGATGCGGGCATTGTGCCTTGATTCATGGCAGGCATCCAACTATTACCCTCAAGCAGACAGCGGGATCATGGCAGCGGTACGTAATAGCGGCGCGGATACAGGCGAAACACCAGCCGCATGATCACGTAGTGAGGGAAAATGCGATAGGGCCAGTAACGCCGGTAGCCGGTCTGTAACAGGCGTTCCTTGTCCTGCAACCGCCGCGCCTCACCTGCCGGCGACTTCGATAACTGCTGTTCGCTCTTGCTGTAGATGTACAGAATCTTTCTGACCAGGCCATATTTTATCCCCCGGTCAATGATGCGCCCCCAGAACTCCCTGTCACCGGCAGCGTAATATGCCTCATCAAAGACACCGATACTGTCCTTGAGACTACGCCGCCAGGCGGTGAATGCACCGGGCCGATGAAACAGCTTCATTGTCCGCAGGCTGGCCAGCGACCACAGCTCTCTGGCAGGAATCCTGGATAGCGGCTGCCTCGCAGTCAGCACCGTACACACATCCCAGTCATGCGCGTCGATAGTCCGGACAACGTACTCAAGCAATCGCGGGTGCATGCTGTCATCCATATTCGAATAACACACCAGCGGGGCGCTGGATGCTTCCCATCCCAGATTCCAGGCCTTGAACAGGCTGACACGTTCTTCAAGGGCGAGCAACCTGCAGTTTGGATGCTGCGCGCAAAAGGGGGCGAGCAGCTCACGTTCCCGTTGCGGAGAAGCAGGTTCAACAAAGATAAACTCCGTTTCCTCGAAAATGGTCTGTTGCCTGATCTCCGCAAGTTTTTTCCCGACAAATTCGCTGTCGTTATAGGTACTGATAATAACCGAGATTTTATAGGACATAGTTTCAACCCGGAAGCCGGTAGCTAATGCTGACCGGCAATGACAGCTTCATGAATAATTCGGGCTGCCTTCTCATGCAAACTGTATAAATCCTGTGTTTGCCCATAGCGAACATAGTTCCTGATACCGCGTGCCGGCAGTTGATGCACCTGGAATCCCGCCGGGATATCACCCTGCCAGGAGAGTGTATAGACGTGTATTTCATGGCCGAGACCCTGGCAGGCGACTGCAATACGCAGCATGTCGCGCTGCAGGCCGCCGTAGGGGAAATACTTGAAGAGAACGAAGGCAAGCTTCATAGAAAACCGGTCAACCTGTTTCCCTTACAGCACTGTAGGGTCGAATTTATTCGACCGCTGGTGTTTCATCGCGATCTGCTGGCCGAATGAATTCGGCCCTACAACGGTAATTCAGCCACTCGAGCAGGAGCTACACCACCGTCAGCCAGTCTTTATATTGTCTCGACCCGGCCGTGCACGACATCGAAATACAGTGATCTGCAGTTGCTCGGTGAGCGGCCCGCGGCCGCCATTGCCAATGACGCGGTTATCCACTTCCCTGATCGGGGTGACTTCTGCCGCGGTACCGGTAAAGAACGCCTCGTCTGCCAGGTACACCTCGTCACGGGAAATGCGTTTTTCACGCACCGTCAGGCCGATATCCGCCGCCAGCTCCATGAGGGTGTCACGGGTAATGCCTTCCAGGGCCGAGCTCGTGTCCGGCGTGTACAGCACACCGTCACGGACGATAAAAATGTTCTCGCCGCTGCCCTCTGCCACGAAACCGTGGTCATCCAGCAGCATGGCCTCGTCATAGCCGGATTGCAGCGCCTCGTTCAGCGCCAGCATGGAGTTAATGTAATTACCGGTCGCCTTCGCCTTGCACATGGTGATGTTGACATGATGACGGGTATAGGACGAGGTCTTGATGCGGATACCCTTCTCCATGTTGTCGGCGCCCAGGTAAGAACCCCATTCCCAGGCCGCCACCATGCCATGCACCTTGAGGTTATCCGCGCGCAGGCCCATGCCCTCGGCGCCGTAGAAAAACAGCGGGACGAATATAGGCGGACTCCAGCCGGTTTTCGCGCACCGCGGTGATTTGCGCCGCATTGATCGTTTCCCGGTCCCACGGCACCTTCATCATCATGATATGTGCCGAGCCGAACAGGCGCCGGGTGTGTTCCTGCAGACGGAAAATCGCCGTCCCCCGGTCGGTCTTGTAGGCGCGCACACCTTCAAACACGCCCATGCCGTAATGCAGGGAATGCGTCAGGACATGTACCTGCGCCTCGCGCCAGGGTACCAGCTCGCCATCCATCCAGATGACGCCGTCACGATCAGCCATTGACATACTTGAATCTCCTCAAAACCCTACAATTGGCCACGGAATCCACGGAAGAACACGGAAAAATTTCCTGTCAGGCTTTTATTCTTCCGTGTTCTTCCGTGGATTCCGTGGCAATTTTTGTAAGACCAGGTTACATCATCCCTCACCCATGAACCGCTCCCAGATATCCGCCACGAGCGTACGCTGCTCCAGCAGCACGTCGTTGCCGGCGACACTCGGTTGTTCCTGCAGGGCAAGGTGGTTAATGTGATGCCGGATTGCGCAATAGGCGTCTGCCAGTTGTGCCGCGTCATCCGCGGGCATCAGTCCTGCCACGGCAAAGGCGTCCAGTAACCGCAGATTATCCGTGTGCCCGAGCAGCTCCGGATGTTTATCAGACCACAGCAGGACGCCACATTGAACCATAAATTCAATATCAACGATACCGCCCCGGCATTGCTTCAGGTCCACCTGCCGGTCGTTCGTCTTGTCCAGTTCCGCACGCATGCGCCGGCGCATATCCTTAACTTCCTTGCGTAATTTTGCGGCATCGCGAGGCCGCGCCAGTACACCTGAACGGATACGTTCAAACTGGCGTACGATTTCCCCGCTACCGGCAACCACGCGCGCACGCACCAGCGCCTGGTTTTCCCAGGTCCAGGCACTGAGACGCTGATACTCCGCGAAGGCATCCAGGCTGCTGACCAGCAGGCCCGATGAGCCGTTCGGGCGCAGTCGCATGTCCACCTCGTAGAGGACTCCCGCCGAGGTATAGGTATTCAGGTAATGAATGATGCGCTGGCTCAGGCGAGTGAAAAATTCACTGTTACCCAGCACCTTCGGGCCGGCCGTGTGTTGTTCATTGCCACTGCTGTCATGCAGGAAGACAATGTCGAGATCCGAGCCGTAACCCAGTCTCATAGCCGCCCAGCTTGCCGTAGGCGACGATCCCGAAGCTGGCCTCGCGCAGTTTGCCATGCTGCAGATAGCCCGGCTTGCCGTGACGCGCCACCAGTTGCTCCCATGCCTGCTGCAGCACCCGCTCCAGCACCGTCTCCGCAATACAGGTGAGATGGTCTCCGATCCTGGGCAGCGGCAGCCCGGTGACGATGTCGGCCGCGGCAACATGCAGCACTGATGCCTGCTGGAATTGCCGCAGGCGGTCCATCTGCTGCTCGAGATCATCAGCGGGAATACCGGCCAGGCGCACATCCAGCACAGCCTGCAGGCCCGCCTTGTCGAGCGGGTCGTAGAGGGCTGCGCGGGTCGAGCAATTCATCGAGCAGGATGGGATGCTGGGTTAATTGCGTCGCGACCCAGCTGCTGGCCGCACACAACTGCGACAGTTGCGACAAGGCCATCGGGTTCTCGAGCAACAGCGACAGGTAGGTGGTACGCCCCGCAATCGCCTCCAGTAATCCGCCGAGGCGTTTCAGTACCGCTAATGGCGAGCTTGCAGCCGCCGCCGCATGCAGCACCAGCGGCATCAGCTCATCGAAACGTTGCCGTCCCTGCTCACCGAGGTGACGGGTCACGGGCCCGCCACGAAACGCCGTGAGCCACTGCAGGGTCTCTTCGGCATTCCTGGTAGCCGGCAGCCGCCAGTGCCACGATGGCGTCCGCCGGGTCTGTAGTTCCATTCCATGCAACTGACAATCCGGGTGACTGGTCGCGCTGCGTGTCGGACACCCGGGTCCCGGGTTCGGCAAACACCTGTTCAAAATGTTCCTGCACCCGCTGCCGGTGCAACTTCAGTTCCTGGTGAAACGCTTCCCAGTCGGGAAATCCCATGGCAAACGCCAGTCGCGCCCTGCCGGTATCGTCATCCGGCAAATCATGCACCTGCTGATCCGCGAAGGCCTGCAAGCGGTTTTCTGTACGGCGCAGAAAGTGATAGGCCTCGGTCAGCTGCAGGCTCACATGGGCCGGCAGATAACCGAGTACCGCCAGCGCATCCAGGATCTGCCAGCACCCCGCGCTGTTGCAACAGCGGTTGCCGGCCACCGCGCACCAGTTGAAAGGCCTGCGCGATAAATTCAATCTCGCGGATACCGCCCGGCCCCAGCTTGATGTTGTCCCGCATCCCCTTGCGCTCGACCTCGCGCACGATCTGTTCCTTGAGATTGCGCAGCGACTCAAACGCACTGAAATCCAGGTAGCGTCGATACACAAAGGGCTGCAGCAGTTGCATCAGTTGCGTGGCAGCTTTTTCCGGACCGGCAACCGGGCGCGCCTTGATCATGGCATAGCGTTCCCACTCACGGCCCTGCAATTGATAGTAATCAGCCAGCGCATCAAAATTTGCCACCAGTGGACCACTGTCTCCATAGGGGCGCAGACGCATATCGACACGGTAAACAAAGCCATGCTCGGTATGATTACCCAGTATCTGGATAAGCTGTTGACCGAGTTGCAGATAGAATTCGTCCGCGCTGAGCGACTGGCGATCCCAGTCCGTTGCCGCATCCTCCGGGTAGGCAAAGATCAAATCTATGTCGGAGGAAAAATTCAGTTCGCCCGCACCCAGCTTGCCCATACCCAGCACGACCATTTCCGGCGTGATCTTTTTTGCCGCCGCCGTGCGTTGCACCGCCCACTTGCCAAGGTAATCAAGCGCAACACCCACACAGGCATCCGCCAGCGCAGAGAGATCGCGGAGCACCTCGTTCAGCGGCGCCCAGCCGGCCAGGTCGCGCCAGGCAATACGCAGCATTTCCTGGCGACGAAAGTCACGCAGTATGCGTCCCAATGCCAGGCTGTCGGCAACATCCTTTGTTGCGTACCCGAGCTTGCGCAGGTGTTCACCAGCCGCGTAATCGGCGAGCAGCCCGCCGTTCGTCAGCAGCCGGTTGAACAGCGCGGGGTCATGGATACAGCTTTGCGATACAAAATCACTGCAGGCCCAGACGCGCAGCAGGCTGGTGGTGAAGTCCGGATTGTGCGGAACCGGGAATTGCGCCTCTTTCGAGGCCTGCACAAAGGCTTCCCAGGTTTCGCTCAACCGCTCGCGTAGCACCGCGGGCAACTCGGCCGTATGCAGCCGGTTAACAGCCGTTGGCGTATACGCTGGGCGTGTCATAGAGGTTGTTTAAGTTAGGCCAGCCAAAGGCCGACAGTTCTGTCTCATCTGACTCGAATGCTACTTACCTGAACATCTTGCCACGGAAGCACACGGAATGACACGGAAGAAAAATGCTTTAATAGAATTATTTCCGTGTACTTCCGTGGCCAATGGGTTGTTTATTGATGAGACCTCGTAAGTAACTGCCATTCTCATCCGACTCTGATTATATACAACACCAACCGGGGGTAAATATGGATTTCAAGGCCTATCTCAGAACCATGGTCGAAAAAGACGCATCGGACCTGTATCTGAGCAGTGGCGCTCCAGCCAGCGCAAAAATCGATGGCACACTGCAACCACTTGAAGACACGAAACTCACCACGGAACAGATCAGGAATGTAGCCTACGCTGTGATGGATAGCGAACAGATCGCCGTGTTTGAACACAAGCCGGAAATGAATCTGGCTATCTCCGAGGAGGGTATCGGCCGCTTCAGGGTCAATATTTTCCGCCAGCGCAACAGCATTTCACTGGTCATTCGCAACATCAAAACCGACATACCGGACTGGAAGAAGCTGGGGCTGCCCACCATACTGACCGATGTCATTATGGAAAAACGCGGACTGGTGCTGTTCGTCGGCGCCACCGGTTCCGGCAAATCCACCTCGCTGGCATCGCTGATCGATTACCGCAACAGCAACAGCGCCGGTCATATCATCACCATCGAGGACCCGATCGAATTCGTGCACTCGCACAAGCAGTCGATCGTCAACCAGCGCGAGGTCGGCGTTGATACCGACAGTTACGAGGATGCCCTGAAGAATACCCTGCGGCAGGCACCGGATGTCATCCTGATCGGCGAGATTCGTGACCGCGACACCATGGAACACGCGCTGGCGTTTGCCGAGACCGGGCACCTCGCCATTTCCACGCTGCACGCCAACAATGCCAACCAGGCACTTGATCGCATCATCAATTTCTTTCCCGAGGACCGCCGCAACCAGTTGCTGCTCGACCTGTCACTGAACCTGCGCGCCTTTGTGTCGCAGCGGCTTATCAAGACAGTCGACGGCAAACGGGCCGCTGCCGTGGAAATCCTGCTGGGTACACCGCTGGTGCAGGACATGATTCGCCGCGGTGATGTGCATGAAATCAAGGAGGTGATGCAGAAATCGGAAAGCCTCGGCATGCAGACCTTTGACCGGGCCCTGTACAAGCTGGTCGAGGCCGGCAGGATCAGTGCCGACGAGGCGCTGAAAAATGCCGATTCACCCAACAACCTGCGCCTCTCGCTCAGCCTGAATACCGACAAGGTCGAAAAGAAGGCCGCCGCGGTCAGATTTGAGCCTGATGGAGAAAGAAGAACATAAAGATGACGAGATTTCCCTCCGGCGATTTTTAATTTTAAGTAGTTTGCGAAAATAAGTAATTTACCGACAGAATTTGAACGATGCCGGAATCTGAAATTGTCATATATCAATCCTCTGTAGAAGCTATTGAAATTCAGGTTAGACTTGAAGGCGATACTATCTGGCTTTCACAAAAGCAAATAGCTGATTTGTTTGAAACAGAGTAGGCCTTCGGCTAACTGCATCGTGAAAAAATAACGCTGACCGGTTAGATTTGTTCCTAAGCATGAATTGTTGTAAAATCAGCAAATAGAACCCAGATGAAGAGGATGTTTTCTCTCAATGAAATAAGGCAAGAGATCAACCTATAGCTAAAAAATCCTTTTTGAAAAATGATTGATATTGCTAACTTTGTTTAAAGGTACCGCATATTTCATGACGTGGAAATTTCTATTCGATGAAAACTTGATCTTATTGAAATCTTACAACTCACCGAAGAAAATTCAGGAGGTGTTCACAGGTTCTTTGATTATAATGCTTATGGGAAAGAGACAGGCGTGTAACCGATGCCACGCATACAAACCCAGTCGCCAGATATTACTATGATGACCGTGGATTCAGGTTAAAGAAAGATGTCCAGGGCAATTGCACGCTTTATGCCAGGGATGTGTCAGGAAATATTCTTAGTACCTATTCCGGCAGCAGTACAACCATAAGTCAGCTGGAAATGCCTGTATATGCCTCTACCCGTCTGGGGACAACCTTGAAGGGTAAAACCACGAAATCGGATTATCTTTATGAACTGACCGATCATTTGGGCAATGTGCGGGCGTGATATGCCGGTGATAATGTACTTTTCAGTTATGCCGACTATTACCCTGGCGGGTTTGAGATGCCGGGGAGACAAAAAGGATCTTCATACAGGTTTGGTTACCAGGGACAGTTTGCGGAAAAGGATGATGAGACAGGGTTAAATCAGTTTGAAGCCAGAGAGTATGATCCCAGGATTATGCGGTGGATGGTGACTGATCCGGCGGGGCAGTATTGGAGTCCTTACAAGGGGATGGGAAATAATCCTATTAGTGGGGTTGACCCGGATGGGAGGTTTTGGCAGGAATTAGGAAACTGGGTTGGTAGGGGATTTAAAAAAGGAAAATGGAAATCTGATGAAGCCTTAGCTTTTCAGAATGCCCACCCTGGATCAACCTGGCACGGAAAAAGAGCAAATGGCTATTATACATTTGATGATTCCTTTAAAGGAGATGGCTGGCCAGGGTTTATTCAAGGCATATCCAGAAGTAAAACTTTTGGAGCCGTTAAGGATTTTGGAGTTCCCTTTAGTAATTTTTATAATAAAAGTTTAGTTGGAAAAATAATACCCGATGTGATATACGTAAAGACTGGATATACTTATTATGAGAAGTTAGGTTTTGGTGTAGAAACAGGTTATGCATGGCAATTTAAAGGAAAAGAGGGTTTTAGCATGTATTCTTACTATACAGTGAGCACTGGTAGTGGGTTAGAAACAGGCGTTTCATTAGGGGGTGGTTATTCATCATATTGTGGGGATTCAAGAAATTTCTCAATGTAAGATTCATATGAAGGAGTATCAAGCTTTGCAGAAGCAGGTTTATCACCAATTTCAGCATCATCATCAATTAGCAAACTAGATCCAAGAGGTGGACGATTATATTCTTATGATGGTAATTTTTTGGGTGGGTTAGGGGCTGCCTCAGGTATTCAATTTACAAAAGTTATTCCAATTTATGGGGGCAAAAAATAGAGAATTATGGATTACGTTACGATTTATCAATACACATTTCCAGGGACAAAACTAATTCATTTTATTCCTCTTACACTTTTTGCTATAGTCGGTTTTTCTATTGCTTTTTTAGTTAAAAAAACATTTAAAAACTATTCTCTTCAACGACAACTAATGATGTTTTTGGGTTATAGTGTTGGCATTATCACCTCCATTGGAATAATCCTCTTTTTGTTTCATGTTCCTTCCATCCTTAAATATGAAAAGGACTTAAAAATAAATATTAGGACCAATAACTATCTATTTGTAGAGGGTAAAGTGGAGAATTATAATTTAGTTGGGGATTATTTTAATAATACGGAATCATTTACAATAAATGGTGTAAAATTTGAATTTTCAGATAATATCCCCATTGATGGTTTTCATAAAACGGCCTTTTCTCATGGCCCAATTAATAGAAATGGTATCCATTTAAAAGTTTACTATTTGCGTTTGAATGGAGAAAATGCTATTATGAAACTTGAAATTTTACAAAAAGATTTAAAGTGAATAAAGTCTCATTCATAGAGTATTTCTCCCATGACAGCAATGGCAATGATTATTATTACTTAATAGTGCAGCTAGTTACAATACAAAAAATAGGCTTCTCTATTCAGATAGTATCTAATATGTATACTTCTATTTTTAGGGTGAAGCAACAAAAACTGTTTAACAGGGTGGGCATTATCACAAAAGCCAGCTTTTGAAATAAGAAAAAAACATTTAACTTGATATAAGATTCATACGCAATAAAAAAAATGCAACCACTCACCATTCCCCAATTTCTGTTTCACCCCTGTTTTACCAACTTGAATTTCACCTTTTTTACAATTTAATTATCAGTAAGCCTTCTTGGATATTCGTCCAGCCAAAAACAATCTATGCAACATGGAGCCTAATCAAAAATCCTTATTATTTTCAAAAGTAGGTAAATCAATTAGTATTATCATTTTATCTATTAGTTATATTTGTACAAATTGCACATCCCCAAAAACTAATATTGATGATACAACTTGTAAAGTTTACAATCGAAAATCCGCTGAATATTACTCAGAATATTTTGATAATTCAGATCAAGATATATTAGATTCTGCATTATATTATACAAATAAAGCTCTTGATACATGTAAAGAAAATATGGGATTATTATCATTAAGAAAACTTAGTGTTCTTTCTTTACAGAATAAATTTTCATGTGCATTAATTTTTATCAATAATATTGATTCAAGTATGTATATTGACTTGCCATATTTTCATCATTTTTTAGAATTAAGATTTATGGCAATGAAAGCTAAATATGAAGGAGACTCAAATAGAGCAGACAGTTGTTTGCAAATTATTGTTAAAGAAATTGGTGATTTTATTACAAAAAATAAGAGTGAGATAATTCCTCTTTTAACTGACACAAATATAAATAATATTATAAAAAGTCCATATTCCACTGCTATTTTTCAATATTACTATTATAAATCATTGGTTGAAGGAAAAGATAGTGTTGAAGAAGAACTAAATCATAAAAAAGCATTAAATGAAATAAATAATGAATTTGTCACCTACTTAATTTCATATCTAAGTGAAGATTTCATGAATTTCAATGGAATTTAGTTGGATCATACATTATTACAATAATGTAAGTGGCCGAAAAAAACAACAATGATCAAGTTAATATTCGGGCAATAATTTTATCAGTGAATTATGAAATGATCAAGAAGAAAATATACCAGTGCCTTCAAGGCGAAAGTAGCAATAGAAGCGCTTAAGGAGCGGGAATCTCTTACTGAGTTGTCCAAGCGTTTTGATATACACCCGAATATCATCAGCAAATGGAAGAAAGAGTTTATAGAGAAATCTGCCAGTGTTTTTGTATCCGTCCTACCAAGTAGGTCATCGATTTTCTTAGGATTATTCGGATCTTTGAGGTATGCCGGGATTATAATTCCAGATTCTGCGGCATAAGTTCTGTTAACCTGTTGACCTTGTAGGTTGGGATCACCTCCAAGACTTTCTTCAGCCACTGATACGGATTTACATCATTTTTCTTGCAGGTACCAAAGAAAGAATACATCATTGCTGCACGTTCTGCTCCCCGGTTTGATCCTGCAAACAAGTAATTTTTTCTTCCCAGGGCAATAGGCCGTATCGCATTCTCCGCAAGGTTATTGTCGATCTCCAGACTTCCGTCTTCCAGGTATGCCAGTAAATGGTCCCAGCGAGGGATGCAATATGCTGTTGCTTTCCCCAATGGCGATTTTGGCTCAGTATTTTTGTAGGTTTCCACGATCCATTTCCCCAGTTCGTTCATCACCGGCAGTGACCCATCCAGTCTAAGGGTATGGCGTTGTTGTGGGGTCATCTTCTCCTCCCGTGCTTTTTGCTCAACAGTATAAAGCTGCTGGAACATTACCATTGCCTCCTCAGCACGTTTTCTATCGTATTGCAGGGCCTTCTCAAAGCCTCTTCGTGCATGAGCCATACAATTTACCAGGGTAATATCCTTTCTTTTGGCAAATAATTCATAAACATTATATCCGTCTGTTTGAAGGTACCCCTTAAAGTCACTGAGCAGTTTTTCAGGTCCCTCCCTGGACCTCCCGGTATTGTAATCAAAGAGCACCGTTTTTTCAAGCGGACTGTGATAGATCCAGTGAAAACCCCGGTGTGTCTTGCCTTTTTTCTGCTTATCAAGTACAGGTATTGGGGTCTCATCCACCTGAAGGTACCCTTGAGACAGCACCCTGTGCTTTAAGGTATCATATAACGGCTCCAGTAAATTACATACGCTTTCCTGCCAGCCATTGATCGTGGATGAGGACAACGTAATATCTTCACGTTTAAACCTCTCGATCTGTCGATATACCGGAAGGTGATCTACAAACTTGTCTACCATGATCTGGGCAAGTAACCCAGGTCCGGCTATGCCTTTCTCGATCGGGAACACCGGAAGTTCGGCGATAACACCTTTGTGTTCTCCCTGGGATTCATCGGTGACAGCAATGTATTTCGGACGAATAAAACGTTTGATATACAGTTTGGCCGGAACAAGCTCCAGTTGATCGGTTACTTCCTTTCCGATACACTTCATATTGGAAGTGTCTTCCTCTGGTTCCAGAACGATCTCTTCTACAGGCAAATGAGAAGGAAGCGCTACCCGGCCGGGATGTTCTTTTCTTTTATTCTTTTCACGAACATAGGTAATCACCTCCTGCTGTTTTTCGGGTGCTTCTTCCTGTGGGACTTCAAAGGGAAGGACGAGCTGATTTTCATCTGCGTTTGCAATGAAACGTTCACGTTTGGCTCCATAAAGTAGGCGTTTGAACTGGTCTATCTGGAACTCCATCTGACTGATCTGGGACTCCATGTGCTCAATCTTGAGTTCGAGTTTCCTGTTCTCCTTTTCGAGCTGATCCAACGTCATATTTCCCTTGGCCTTTGACATGTGTCAAAACTATAGAAACACAGCAAAATAGCGAAGAAAAAACCAGGATAGTTCTTCACAAAATAAGTGGTAAAATCTTGATAAATAATGGGTGAAAAAATTGCTCGTTACCCTTGATTTACAGGTGGTTTAAGCGGCTCGTATCGAACACGTTTTTGAAGATTTTTAATCGATAATCCATCCATAATCATCACCAGTTGGGCATAGCCCAAAGTAATGCTTCCAACCGAGGCATCATAACGGGGCAATTCAAAGGTCCCTTTTTCCAAACGCTTGTAATAAAGCAAATACCCGGCCCCCTGCCAATTCAACAGTTTGATCTTATCGCGGCTTTTATTGATGAAAATAAATACATCACCATTGATAGGGTTAGTGCCCAGATTATTCCTTACCAAACCGGACAAAGCGTCAAAGCTCTTTCGCATATCGGTGGGCTGACTATAAAGGTGGAAAGTATTTTCAGCACTCAGCGCAAACATATCGATGGATTTAAAAGGGTTTTCAATACCTCCGCTGAAATGGTCTCGGAACACATAACCTGCACGCCATTGGGCAATAGAAAATGAAGTTGACCCGGAAGATGCATCTTGTCTATAGGCGCTGGCTCCCGCACTTTCACCGGAATAAAACCCGCACCATTAGCCGTAACTTCGTTTTTTGAATTTTCCTTTCGGTATTTCTTTGCCCAGTATTGAAAAGTGGAATAGGCGATACCCTGGTGCTTGCAGTAATAATTTTGGCGTTGATTACTCTCTTTGCAGGCATTGATATGAGCGAACATCTCAGCCTGGCTATACCTTTGTTTTTTTCTCATGCGCCAAATCTACTCACTCAAAATCAGGTTTGAAAGACGGGGTTGGTAGAGGGGATACCTGTTCTTTGGCATAGTCCCGGGCTTTCCTACTCAGGCTGCTTAACATGCCTTTGCGGAAGCTTTCAAAAGCCTGGTGTAAAGTTTCTGAGTGGTCTACCAGGGTGCGGATGGTTTCCGGAGATTTGGTTTTGATCACTGCCGGTGGAGTGTTTCCGCAAAGCTCGGCAGCCTTTAACAGGCCTTTATGCTTGCTGCCCTCTTTCTCTGCACAAAACTCGATGGCATCCCCGTTTCGTTTGCAGCCAAAGCAGTTGTAGGTGTTGGTTTCGGGATAGATCTTCAGGCTGGCCGTGTCATCCTCGTGGAAGGGGCATTGCAGCATGCCGTTTCGGTCGGGATGGAGGTGGTAGTGGTTTAGGACCGTTTGGATCGAAAGTCTTTGTTTGATGTCGCGGATCTCCATTGTTAATAAATTTAAATTATCTTATATGAACAAAGTAAATCATAAAAGATAATTTAACAATGGAAAGACATTGGATTGTTATTAACAATGAGATATTTATTCCACCTATTTTCTTATCTTTACAGATAAATCAGATGTTGATAACTTCTTAAACGATAATAAAATGTCAGAACTTGGCAAAAGAATACAAGAACTAAGGAAAAGCAACAGCATAACGCAGCAAGAACTGGCTAAAAAAATCCGGATCTCCCATCCGCAAATTGTCAGATATGAGACCAAAGGCGTACAGCCACCGGCTGATGTACTTGCCCGCCTTGCCGATGTATTTGATGTATCTATTGATTACCTGGTAAACGGGGATAAATCGGAAAGAGCACAGCAGACTTTGAAAGACGCTGAACTGATCAAGAATTTCAAGCAGCTGGACCAGCTGCCGGAAGAAGAGAAAAAATCCATCCTGAAGGTGCTTAATGCACTGATCCGGGACTTTAATGCCAGGCAGGCGTATGTGGCTTAATGTTCATTTTTAAAACCAATGTCCAAAGTTACCAATGCATTTACAGATTTTCCATTTTTTAATGCAGGTTTCCATCTAGGCATGCATTTTACAAGACGTTCAACTTCCTTGTCATATTTATTATTGATACCTTGTATTATCCTAAATTTACCAGGAAAACCCAAGGAATCTACAACTATGCTATAATAGATGGTCTTACAATTATCACTATCATTACATATTTTATAATTAGAGTTTTTCTTATAAAATAACTTTAAGCTATCTACACCACCAGGAAATTCTGCCATTTTATCTACATTCACATAAATATTTGATTTTCTGTATCCTAGTACTGTGTCGACTTTTACAGTGGTTTCAACTTGAGCTTTTAAAACATCTAAAATTGAAACTAAAATAACTATAATAAAAAATCGTTTCACTTAAATTATTTAACTGTTATTGAAATACTTAACCTTTTTATTCATTTCAAAAATAGCTGTTGTATAAACTAATACTAGGGCTAATAATCCTACTGGCAATAAAAAAACAGAACCACTACTATGCCAATTGTATTTAAAAAGAACATTAAATAGAAATACAAATAAGAAGATGAAAAGCACACTTACAAAAAATTTAGCGTATCGGTTTTCCGCCTTTATTTCAGTAATGTGATATCTTCTTTTTGTACTACATTTTTTACATTTTACTTCAATAGTATTTCCAAAATGCATTTTTAAATCAACTCTAGTTTCTGCCTTAATCTTGAGATTGTTCCTTTTTAAACATTGTTTACAATAAATAACCAATTGCATAATACCATTATTTACCTTTCATGAGCTTATTGTATTCTTTAGCAAGCTGTTGTATGCTTTTCCCACTCCCTCTATTCGCATGGAGAAAGCTATTCCACGAATTCGTTATTGGATTAATAGACTTATGATACGAAAGATTAAAAGATTGACCAGTTTGCTTTGCCGCAATTGAAGAAGGCATACCTGGTAACAGATTACCGAAATAACCACCTTCTAATGCAAACCATAAAGCTTTATCGGTCCCCCATTTATTCACATAGTAGTCATAATAATTTTTATTCGTGATTGGTTGAGCATTTCCAGAAGCTTCATATCCTGCAATAATATTACCGAGTTTTGATCCTTCCAGTTTGTGACGCATTATTAAGTCTGACATACTATAATCATAACCTGATTCTGAATTATAATTATCAGGTAAATTTTCTACAGGATTATAAGCTGACACAAGAAAACCATCACTTGCTTCAGTAACAAAAACTTCATCACCGTCAATTGCAGCTGTTACTGGATCACCTTCTATTTCCCAAGCAGTTCCATCTTCATTTACAAAGTTCACGATTTGTTTATCATTACCCCCAGTTTCACTAATCATCGTGAGAGCTCCTGTAGCAATATTGTAAGTATAGGTCGAATCCCCATTAATATCAATATTAAGAATGGGATTGTTATTTGCATAATGATAAGGTGACCACTCCGCAAAGTCTTCCGTAAACCTGTCTTGTATATGAAATCTCCCCAAAGCCGGATCATAGAACCTTGCCCCGTAATCATACCAATCCAACCCCACCCCGGCAATCTGATCATCCTGTACTTCCTTTCCATTGTACAGATACTTATTGTCCCCTCCCAACGCCGTACCCATGGTCATCCCAAAGGGGTAATAATCTGTGCTTTGTTTGAGTTCGTTTCCTCCGTCAAATTGTCCGTCCTGGTCTAAATCTGCAATCACCGCTCTCGTATTTCCCAGGTGATCTTTCAGAAAATAATTAAACTCAGGCCCATTATTATTTTCAATTGTCCCCTCAGGAGTTAACATGTAAGATAAATCCATGCTTCCTGCATTTCCCAGGTATACGAATGCATTGTTATATGTTGTGGTCTCTGTCACTCCCGATGAAGTTGATTTTTTCTGCCATTTACGACCCGAGGCATCATAGATAAATTTTACGTTCTCAGTTATTGTGGCACTATTGCGTACTAACTTTGGTAAATTTAAATTATTATACTGAACTTCCAATGATTTGTTTAAATCCTCTGTCATGTTTCCATTGTCGTCATAGGAGTAATCGGTTCCTGAGGTATGCCTGTCATTAAAGCCATCCGTAGTCCCAGCGTCTAATACGGAGTAAAGTTTATTTCCAATGTTATTATAATTATAGGTCAGATCATCAATAACTGTTCCAGATGCATTTCTTCGTTTTAATAATTTGATATTGCCGTTTAAATCATACCTATAATGGTCGACATCATAAGCGGAGGTATTTCCCCAGGTTCCGGAAGTTTTAACCTGATGATCTGCAGCGAATATGCGGTTTAATTCATCATAGGTATATGCATATGCCTGGAGATCTTCACCGTTTCTATTCCACTGCTGGGCTGATATATTTCCATCATAACGTGAAGTTGCCGTTAATCCTGCATCAGGTTCATTGTAACTGAGTCTCAGTCCAAAGTAATCATTGTCGGTGGTAAGATCATCCGGGTCATTTATCTCTGTCAGCCATCCCCTAATATTGTAACTATAATCAATGTTCTGAAGAAAATGAGAAAGGTCTGAGGAGTGAAGCCGTTTCTTTGACAACTCCTCAATCTCATTGTACTGGTTACTGGACAGCAGTACCGGGTCCTGATCATTATAGTACAAATAAGTATTCTTTAACCGGTTCATATGGTCATATTCCATGGCCTGGCGCAGGGAATAACTATGCGACTCCACATTCTGTATCTCCAAGCTTTCAAGCAAGTTGCCAATAAAATCATAGCGATTACTGACCATGGAGGTTCCCGTTGGATACAGGGTGGATTTGATCTGAATGACCCTGTATTTATCGTCATAATAGTTTGCCGAGAGAACCCAATGAGCCGTTTGATCATCATCTAAAACCAGAGTTTTGGAACCGGTGATCTGGCCGCTTACTTTGTCAAAATATCCATTCGACGTCCCGTCTGTATCCTTGTAGACATCAATATGATTACTCAAATCAAAGCTGAGGGAGCTAACCCCACTTAATACCGAAAGATAATCGTAGTTATCATAAAATGTCAATGTCTGGACAAGGTATCCACTACCGTCGGTTTGCCATGGAAAGGAGTTATCTGTGTAGTATATGTTTACGTCAGTTGACGGCGTTTCATAGAAAGCGTAATTGTTATCATATTGCTGGTTCACGAAGTCCTGCATATCAGACTGCGTTTGATGTGATGAATTTGTATCAGTATAAATTCCCGTTATCACAGGCCGGTTGTGCTGATCATACTTTATAAACTGCCACTGATCCATTTTTCGCATCTCCCCATCCTGTGTCAGAACCAGACGGTCACGGTCATCATAAACCATCCACACCTCCTGAGCCCCGGGAAGCCTTTTTACCGTCATTCTATGTCTGGCATCGTAGCTATAGTAATAACATAATTCTTTAATAAGATTGTCGTCCTTAGCCCATGTCCAGTCAAGCTGGTCATTCATATACCGGCTTGCCTCGGGAGTAATAACATATCGTAACAATCCAAAATCATCGTACACATAATAGGTGTTCACTCGAATTACAGAAGCTCCTTCTTGTACAAAGTTCCTTTTCAGTACGACCTGTCCCATTTTGTTTTTATATTCTTCGGTACTGTAAAGATCTCCATTCACCCACTGTTCAGACATGACTTTCGTCTTTATAAGTGTTCCTTTTGGGAAAATATTAAAGTCAGGTCCACTAACTATACTTCCCCGGTTGTTTATTAAATTTCCATCCCCGTCAACATTAAGACAGATCACATAATCATTGCTATTATTATTATCATTAGTCTCATAGGAGGTCATCATCGTATGCCCTGAGTTTGCGATGTTAACATCATAAGGTTGCCAAGTCGCACCCGGAGCGCCTTGCTCTAAAACCCGGTTTAATGGAGAGGCCTCGTATACTGTCTGGCTATAAGCATACGGATCGGCGCTCCCCAAGTCAAAATGATCCTGGTAAAACAATTTTTGCGGGTTGGTAGAACTTTCCCAGTCATAGTCCCTGTAGCTTCCTAAAGGGTCAACATCGTCAACATCAGTATAGGGCAGGAGGTCACGGGAAATCCTGCCCAGTTCATCATATAGTACCGCCTTGATAACGTCTTTCCCTTTTGGACTGGCTGCTATGCCAACCTGTTGCATTGGTCTTCCAAGACCATCGAAATATTGCACATCTTGTATGACAGGTCCATCAAGACCAAACTCACTTAAAGGGGTAACTGTGTAAATATAATTTTCATTCGATAGAACGGGCAGGGTGTTGGTCGCCAGTAGGATATTATCAAGAGCCATATCACTTGTTGTTCCACTACCAGTTACTCCTTTAAAGCGCAACAGAATTTCATTACCGCAATACGTTGAAAGATCATAGCTTTTTGATTTCCACTCGTTGCCCTGATTCCCCGAAACGGTCCAGAGATTGGTCCAGCTGCTCCCGTCATTTGTACTGACTTGTAGAGAAAGACTTCCCATTAATGCCCCATACATATGATAGTCGAATGTCAGCATGGCATGATCAACAGAAGTCAGATCATATTTAGGACTTAAAAGGTGGGCGGTTTTGCTCGGGTAGTTTCCCGCATCGGAAGAGCTTATAAATGAAAAATAAATTCCTTCTGTTGACTTATCCGGTCCGGTGTTTACCCCTGTGGTCGGTCCATTGGTAATATACCAGTCAATGTCATCATAAATCAGATCATCCTCCCACTTTGTATTGGTAAACTCAAAACCTTCTTTAAAAACAGTCTGGTAATTGTCCATGGAATATGTCACCACCAGTTTAGGGTGTTTTGCCGAGTTCGAATACTCTCGTGCAGCAAAAAAAAGCTTTCGGTAAACCGATTCGGTATTCAGTTTTAAAAGCATGCCATAGTTCGGATTGGTGCCATTAACCCAATCACTGACCATGGAGGTGATGTCTATCTCAAAGTCCTGATATTGACTTGTCGCTGCAGGAACAGAGACTGCACCCTCAGTTGTTGTTTTGGCCGATATATCAAAATTATTCCAGGTTACTGTACTTTCTGACCACGATGCTGTGACCCGTAATAAAGAACACTGACTATTGTTTAATGAGTGATAATCCCATGCTATTGTAGGGTCTTGCGGATTATATAAATACAAAACAGCAGAAACCACATTGGCCCCTTCCGGTATTGAGCTGAAATCAAATTTCAACAATGAACGAGCAATGTAGGTATATCCGCTGCTGGTCCAAGTCTCAGACCGGTTATATGGATGAGTCCCGTAATTATTATCCGCAGATGTATAATGCTCATTCCAGGTGATCATTGCATCAGCTGAAGCCGTAAGAGTTACAACTTCCTGAGAATAACTAACACCTATACAATATGTCAACAGGAAAATTAACAACAAAGACTGGTATAGAAGATTGGATGTTCTCATGAATAGTACAGTATACAGGTTTAAGAATAAATTATTTTTTCGGATATCGTCGAAGAGATTGTCTATGTATTGTCCCATTCGAAACTGATGGCTCAAGAGTTTTAGCTTTTACCTCGCTGCTGATTTGGTCTTTATCCTTGATCCAAACCTTGATTTCTCCTTGGTCTGTGGCTTTCCCAACTTTGATATAAACCTTGTTTTCTAAGATCTTAAAATGGCCAGATCCCGACTCTATATCTTTGATATGAATATCTATTGTTCCCTCACTATTTTGAATTGATAGTTTTTCAAAATCCTTTAAGTCTGTTAATTCAAATACTAAAAACTTATCTAAAATGGTATCCTGCATATTCTGTCTGTCCGTATCAAGCTTATAATCAAGCTTATAATTTAATGCAAGATGATTAACCTTCTCTTGTGCATATCCGAAATTAAATGTGGCGCAAACAATAGCTAATGCCATCAATATTTTTTTCATAATCAGGATGAATTAAGTTTTTACTAGTTTATTTTTCAAAAAATATTGTGAATTAGTGATTCTTAAATTAATTGCCAATCCGTTTTCATCAAACGAATTCAGTATATATATTCTGAGCTGTCAAAAAAGTAGCCTTCATTATTCGGAAAATGGTAGTTAAAAATCACAATAGAGTTCAGAAGTCTAAAGAGATGATCATTTTAGAGTTTTATTTCTTGCCAAAAAAATTAAGGTGTCAATGGCTACCTTTTTCCTTAAATAGAATACTTAAGTGAATTTTAAGGAATAGAAAATCATGAATACAAAAGCATTCACTCTGCCAGAACTTCTGGTGGTATTGGTTATTATCGGGATATTGGTCTTATTGGCTCTCCCTAAACTGATGCCCCTGATATCAAGGGCAAAATCTACTGAAGCACAGCTTCAGCTTAAGCATCTCCAGACACTGGAAAAATCATATTTCTATATGCATTCCAGATATTCGGGTGATCTTGCAGTTGTCGGTTTTGAACAAGAGAAGTTGGTAACCGAAGATGGTTCTGCAAATTATATGATTGAAATCGTGGAGGCCGGAATGGAGGGTTTTAAGGCTAAAGCCACGGCTGTCGTTGATTTTGATGGTGATGGTAAATTCAACGTATGGGAAATCGATCAGGATAACAACCTGGTCGAAGTAGTGGGGGACTAGGCTATGGAGACAATTTTAACTTTATTCTCAGGAATCATCCTGGGAACGATAGGGTATCAGGATTTCAGAACGAGAAAGATTTCTCTTATAGCATTAGTCTGTCTGCTTCTGATTTCATTATGGATTTCTTCATCATCTCTTTCAATAGTTCTTTTATGTGAAAGAGTAATATTGAATTCTTTACTAGCTCTTATATTATTGGTATCAGGGACACTTCTGGTAAAATTCTTAAGAAAACCTTCTGCAGTGAAGGATCTGATCGGCGCCGGAGATTTTCTATTCCTTATTTCTATCAGCCCGCTTTTTTCTTTTGAATTTTACCTGGTGTTCCTGAATACCTCTCTTCTGATTTCTCTCCTTTTCTCAGGTGGGTACCATCTCTTTTCTAAATCAGGCAAAACCCTGATTATTCCATTGGCCGGAATTATGGCCTTATGTGTATTACTCGAAATTGCTATCAAAATAACTTTTCATTTTAGTTGTATAGCCCAAATAGCTTCATTTTTACTTTAATTATCATTATGATGGAACATTGGAAGTCTGAAATAGAAGTTGGTCTGAAATTACAAATAACAGCGCAGCAAGCATGGAATTACCGAATAATACCCGATAGTTATGAAGCTGGTCGAATTAAATTTTTAATTGACCAAACTAAAAACATCAATGGCATCCGAAAAGAACTCCAGATCATTCTTGGAAAATCTGTAGAACTGGAGAATGCAGATTCTGAATCGATTGATGAGAAGCTGAAAAGGAATTATCCAAGGAATGTAGTCAAAGGTTCAAGTCAGAATATTCTAAAACTTATTTCCGATAAGGATTCATTTGTCTCAGCAATTCTGAATGAGGCTATAAATCTCGGAAGCTCAGATATTCACATTGAAGCTTTCGATAGTAAATCCCGTATCCGGTTCCGTGTGGATGGTTTGCTTCTTGATAAATATGAAATTCCTGTCGAAGAATATCCTTCAATTATTAATACTATCAAAATCAAGGCAAATTTGGATATTTCCGAGAAAAGGCTCCCTCAGGACGGAAGGATTGTTTTTAAGAATGACAGGAGAAAAATGGATATCCGTGTCTCAGTTATTCCGACGATTTACAAAGAAAAAATTGTATTAAGACTGCTCAATAAAGATGCTGCACATATTGATCTTGAAGATGTCGGTTTTGATAATTCACAAATTGAAGCTTTTAAACGTGGAATCGAGATGTCACACGGTTTGATCTTGATAAGTGGTCCAACCGGATCAGGGAAAACAACGACGCTTTATGCCGCATTAAAGCGTCTGAATCTTCCGACAAAAAATATATTAACGATCGAAGATCCAATTGAATATACTTTAAACGGCATAAACCAGGTACAGCTAAAGGAATCGATAGGACTCACGTTTCCTTCTGCATTACGAACGTTTTTAAGACAAGATCCGGATATCATAATGGTCGGTGAAATCCGTGATCCGGATACTGCTGGTATTGCCATCCGTGCTGCGTTGACGGGTCACCTTGTACTTTCGACAATTCATACAAATTCTGCCCTTGGAATAATTTCACGACTTGTTGACATGGGCATTCAAAATTACCTTATTGCAGGAACTTTAAATATTGCCATAGCTCAAAGATTAGTGCGTCTCTTATGTCCACAATGCAAAAGAAAATCATCCCTACGGGACCCGCTCTTTAACAAATTTTTGCCAGAAGTAGGTGACACTATTTATGAGCCGGTTGGTTGTGAACATTGCAATCATAAGGGTTACAAAGGACGAAGAGCGATTTTTGAAATTATCGAAATCAATCAAAATCTTCGTGAAAGTATTAGAAAGGGCGGTTTTGAAGAGGACTTCTTAAATCAACATCCGGGATTTTCTTCGCTTGCCAATCAGGCAAAACAGTTGATAATAAATGGATCGTCTTCATTTGAGGAGGTGCTTCCTATATTGTTGAATGAATAAATACAATGCTGTGGATAGAAAAATTAAAATCATAGTATACTTTATCTTATTTCTATTACCCGGCAAATTATTCTGTCAGCAAAACCGGTTCGCCAATGAAGTGGACTCACTAACTAGGGTATTCCCGGAATTAAATAATACGGTCGATATCACAGTGTCAAATGTGAGTATGGAAGAATTTTTAAGAGCTGTGGCGAATGCATCAGGAGTCAATCTTAAGGTACAAGTCTCTTCATTATCACGCTGTCATCATTAATGATTGAACTATCGGAATTCATTCATCGAAATCGCTGAATTATCGATACTAATTAAAATAACATGGTCGAGTACAGCAATATCCAGAAGCTTGCCGACCTCTTCCAGTTTCTTCGTCATCTTTCTATCACAATCTGATGGGGTGAGATTACATGAAGGATGATTATGGGCAGGAATAATTGCACTGGCGCCTACTTTAAGAGCCATGGCAAACAAGTCCTTTGGGTCAACCACTGTACTACTTAGTCAGCCTGTAGAAAGTTTGGCAATACCTAAAATCATATTCCCCCGATTGAGATACATGACTTTGAACTGTTCCTGAATACCGGTTTCCATAGTCTGAGACCAAAGCGATTTTACAAGTTTTATTCTGCGATGCCTCCCTGCTCAAACCTTTCCGCATAGATCCACCGTAACTATTTTCTGTTCAACTGTCAGATTCCTTATTTATATATTTCAATTTTGCGGTTAACGCGGCTCTTTTTGAATCTGCAAGTTTGATTATGTGAGTGGTAATTAGCCATATCCAAACATAAATCAAAAGAAAAATCAGGCGTTGCCCTATTCCTCCAAGTTCCATTGGCAGAAGGATTTTAATGGTAATGACCAATAATATTGAAACTATTATACTTAATGTTAATAGAATTCGAGCATGAATGTCCCAACCAGGTTTTCCTGATAGACCAAGGGAAATAAGCAAGATGCCCAGAAATAGGCCGGGTCTGGCGAATAAATTTTGAATTTTTGATAGAAAGGATCCTGTTCTGGGGTCCATAGAGGCTGGGGACACAATCCCAATGATGATTGAAATAAAAGCCAAAACAAAGAGTATTCGGCCCGCTACGATAAGCCGGCTCTTGGGTACTTCAACCAGGGCAACACTTAATGAAGCCCAGCTTAAGGCAAAAAAGAGCAAGGCTATCGTTACAAGCCAGTTACTTGATGTTAGGAAATAGTCACTTATAATACTGCTTGATGGGCTGAGCTGTGGTTCTAAAAGATGGAGTAGACCGAATATTATTCCATGTGCTAACATACACACTATCGATAATCTTGCTGCTCTTTGTGTCTTCTTCATTTCAATAAATATTTCAAAATTATACTTTCGAATGTTCGTCAAGGCACATAGAAATTGAAGCTGGGCTCAAACCCTTGAATAACCTACAATACTGGCAGTTTTTTATACCGTGTGCATAGACAGGCGTTTTTTGTGATCAAGTTGTTTCGTCTTTCTCTATTGCTGTTTTAAGTGTCATTTTAAGAAAGATAAAACCAATTGTTCCTGCTATAATTGAAGCGATAATAATTGCAATTTTTGAATTGTTTACGATGTCAGCATTGTCAAAAGCAAGAAGAGTAATAAAGATTGACATTGTAAAACCAATACCGCCTAAAAAACCTGCACCAATTATATTTTTCCATTTCAAATCTGTCGGTAATGCACAAAGTCCCAAGCCAACACCGATAAATGAAAAGAGCCAAATGCCTAAAGGCTTTCCGATTACAAGTCCTGCAATAATTCCTAAACTGTTTGTTTGTCCTAAACCACTTTGCCAACTGTCGCCAATCGCAATGCAAGTATTGGCTATTGCAAACAATGGCAGAATAAAAAAAGCAACTGGTTTATGTAAGAAATGTTGAAGAATATATGAAGGAGATTTTTCTCCGCCGTTGCCAAATGGAATTGCAAATGCTAACAAAACACCGGTTATAGTAGCGTGAACTCCTGAATGCAACATAAAATACCACATTACTACACCACCAATTAAATATGGAATTAAATTATGAACTTTCAGTCGGTTCAGAACGAGTAGAAAACCGAAAACACCTAATGCAATAAATAATTTTACAATGCTAATTGAAGTCGTATAGAAAATTGCAATAATTATGATTGCCCCTAAGTCGTCGATTATTGCAAAAGCCGTCAGGAATATTTTTAGTGAAGTTGGAACACGATTCCCTAAAAGAGATAAAATGCCAATAGCAAAAGCAATGTCTGTTGCCATTGGAATACCCGCACCTGCTTGAGTGTTTGTCCCAAAGTTGAGCAATAAAAATATTCCTGCCGGAACAAGCATACCGCCTATTGCACCAAAGATTGGCAATGAAGCATTTTTTATGTCGGAAAGTTCTCCTTGATAAATTTCCCGTTCCAACTCTAAACCGATGAGAAGAAAAAAGATGGACATTAGACCGTCATTAATCCAATGAACAATACTGTGTCCACCCAAGTTAAAATGCCAAAAATTAATATAGTCTGTCTGCCAGGCAGAATTTGCAAGTCCAAGTGAAAGAACGGTCACAAAAACTAAAATTAGTCCACCTGCTTTTTCGCTGAACAAAAAATTCTTTGTATAGTCTTGTTAAAATCATCGTATTTATCTGTCAGCCTTCTCTAAATGCGGAAGGTTACCATGGTAGGGCATAAATAACTTCACTGCTTCCCATCACTCTTCAGCCCGCCGGTTTCCAAAAACAACAAAAGCCTCGTTAAGTACACAGATGATAACCCGTCGGGGTGCGTTGCACTGAGCTAAGTCGAAGTGTAGTTCAATATGGCCTGTCACGTTTCCCGGGAGACTCATCGTTGGGGTCCCGGGGGGTCGGGACAGGTATTGCAAACCGCTCAGAATCTATTCAAATGACTGCTAACGATTTGCAAGTAAGCCCGGTTCCGGCATTATTGCGTTTTATTTTGGTTTTTGGGTAAGGCTAATTTAAGCATTATTTTTCGGATTTGAGATGGACCTGGCATTGGGTTCACATGTGGGCACCCGTTAATTCTGGTTCGATACAGTTTTGGTTCGCCTCATCAACAAAATTGTTATCAGCTGTATCATCGAATGATAAAATGGATACGGAATAAATACAAACGTTTCAAACGAAACAAAGTTAAAGCTGTGCAATGGTTGAGATGGGTGTGTAATATGCATCCAAATTTATTTTACCACTGCGTATTAGGTTCTAAACTAACCTAATCATTTGACTGCATAATAAGAGCCGGATGTATCGGGAGGTTCACGTACAGTTCTTAGAGAGGTTTATGGGTGTACGGCGCAGCCCTCATGAGTGGGCTGTGTGCTTGCCGGTGCGTAACGATTAAATTCCCCTTTGCCTGCTCAATTAGCGGTTCATTGTTTATTTGCCGTGTCAGTCATTATTCAATTTGTAAGTAAGAACGGTTATACCACATTCGTATGGTGTTGAACTAAGAAAAGAAAGTTTTTGTCTCTTGTCATTCAAATCAAAAATTCTCATGCCTCTGCTAATCAAAACAGGGTTCACAAAAAAATTGAACTCGTCAATTAGTCGTTCTTTTATTAGTGATGAAACAAAACCTGCACCACCATACACAACGATGTCTTTGCCTGCTTTTGCTTTGAGTTTTTTTACAGCAGTTGCTAAGTCGCCATTTTCTACCGTAACATTTTTACCTGAAAGTGAATTGACTGTTTTGCTGAAAGCAATTTTTTCAAACTCAACCATTTGTTTTGCTAGAGAAAAATTGGGGTTCTCCGGATGATTGTTTAACATGTCTTCCCAGTGAGCCGTAAATCCTTCTGTCATTTTTCGCCCAAGTAAAATTGTGTCTGATGAATTGGTTAAGTCACGGGTAAATTGTTTAAGTTTTTCGTTTTGATTCCAAGTCATCCAATCAAGTTCACCGTTTGGTCCTGCAACATATCCGTCAACGGATATTTGCATCTGTAATTTTAGTTTTCTCATTGTCGTTTAATTTTATTGTTCTGAAATGCTTTCTTCGTCCGGTTTGTTTCATTATTTCTTCGCAATGAACAACCGCTTTAAACATTCTTATCAAAGAACTTTTATGACTTATACCTGAGAAAAGAACCTTATTGAAACTCTATTATTAATGTTCCGCGTGATTTGGTTAAACTGGTGCCGATGGCTATCGGAATCATTCCGGGTTTCCGGGATACTGGAACAGGCATTTCAGACCGTAGGAAGCCCTGATTATTATGAGCTGTTTTTATTTCTCTTTCTCTTTCTATATTTGAACCTTTTTCCGCCATCATCAGTTTAAGGATTCATTTAAGTTCTGAAAGTATTAACTTCTTTTGTTTCATTGTATTCTTCATTGCCTTTTCTCTAACTTTAGGGTCATCGCTGTTTATAAGATCAAAATATTCAACGGGAACAACCTGCCACGATAAACCATATTTGTCTTTGCACCACCCGCAGGCACTTTCTTCACCACCGTTTACAGTCAAAGCATTCCAGTAGTAATCTACTTCTGCCTGGTCTTTGCAATTAATAACAAACGAAATAGATTCATTAAACTTGAAGAATGGACCCGCAGCTAAAATACTAAATTCTATACCCCCAATTTCCAAAACTGCCGTTTCAAAGCTGTCTTGACCACCCTGGTCTTTTGCTTCAGATGGATTCTCATACCGGTGATATTCTTTACGTTTACCATCTTTGAAAATAGAAAGATAGTAATCTACTACAGCTTTTGCATCTTGGTCAACCCAAAGACAAGGTGTTATTTTTTGCGTAATCATATTCGTTTTATTTTATAAAGTTTGATTGGAAGTTGTTTAAATTTTACTCTCGTTACGAGAATTCTGATGAGAATTTTCACAACCAATTATATTTACTATTACCAATAGCGTAAAAAGGTTAAGGCTATATTTTATCCTTGCGTTATTTTTTTAAGTTTTAATAAATTTTCCAATTCGTTTAATGTCATCGTAAATCCTTCTTTAAAGCCCATTTCAATCATTTTCTCCATCCTCTCACGGGATTCATTGTAAATAGAAATACTAACATTTGTAATTCCGTTTTGTTCACTGAAATTCAAATCCCAATTAGAGCCGGGCAAATTAGGGTTTTCATCTTTGTCTGCAAAAGCATTCAAAATTTGAAATTAGTTTTTGGACTAATGGAAGTATATTTCTGAATTGCCCAATGTTCTTGTCCTTCGGGGCTTACCATTGCGTAAAATCTTCGTCCTCCAACTTTGAAGTCCATTATTTTTGTTTTGGATTCAAAAGGTTTAGGTGCCCACCATTGGTCAAGAATTTCTTGTTTTGTAAAGGCGTCCCAAACCAATGATCACAGTCTGCATCAAATTCTCTGTTTAATGAACACTGTGTTTGTTGTCTTTGTCAACGGTAAAGTCAAATAGTAGATTGTATTCATTTTTTTTGTTTTTTAATTGTTAATAATACTTCGTCAAGTTGGTTAAAACGGTTTTCCCAAATTTTTCTGAATTGTTCAAGCCATTTGTCTATTTCTTTCATTTTTTCAATTTCAAGTGAATAGTAGATCTCTCTGCCTTGTTGTTCTTGTTTTACGAGTTCACATTCTGTCAAAATGCGTAAGATGTTTTGAAACAGCTTGTCGTGTCGTGTTGAAGTTTTCGGCAATGGCATTTGGTGTCATTGCCTGTATTGCAATTAAGGCGATTATGGCTCGTCTTGTTGGGTCCGCAATTGCTTGAAAAATGTCTCTTCTCATTTTGTCTTATTTTAATTTATGAAACTAATCAGTTGCAAATATATATGCAACTTTTCGGTTTCGCAAATAAATTTTCTATTTTTTTAGGTTGTTGGAAAGCAAGTTTGGATTGTCGGTGTGTGGTGTGTTGCTAAAAAGAGGGAACGGGAACGGAAAATCCTACCTCCTCCATTCTAAAATTGATGATTTGCAGGTATTGCAATGTAGTGGACGAAAAGCTTCAAACTTCCAGCAATGTTCAACCTGTCCGATTTTCAATAACAACAAAAAACGTCATTAAGCGCATAGCTTATCTGCTTATAGCCCGGCGGGTGCGTTGCACTGAGCTAAGTCGAAGTGTAGTTTAACCCAGCCTTTCCCGTTTCACGGGAGACTCATCGCTGGGTTCCCGAGGGGTCGGGTCCATGTAATCTTCACTAGCGTGCCCAACAGTTACTACAAATATTTTGTCTCTTGATCACCACTGTCCGATAAAAGAGAATGCAACCTATAACACTTTCGTTGAGCCAATTAAGTTTGCTCCAAGGTCAGCATTCCAACTATTTCCCTTATTCGCAAACTGTATACAGCGCTTGTTAGCGCTTTTTTCTTTAGGATCATTGATCTTCAGGTAAATATCATAGTCCCCGGCAGGAACGCTACCAAATGAGGACATTATAACCGAAAAGTTCAAATCACGCCATGCAGCAGTATTGTCCGGCCTGCCATTGCCACCCTCATCGGTCAGCCAATCCCTTGCGTCCAGCTTCGTAAGCGTAATGTAAGTGTCAGAACCGGCTTTGGGTTTCAGAATAACCGACACATTTTTTCGGTTGACAATATTACCAAAGCCGACGTTTTGGATCTTTCCTTCGAACCTCAGGATGCCGTTCTGCTCTACCCATTCACTTGCTTTAGCCTCACGCAACACCAAACGGTAACCTAATCTGTCGCGGAAATATTCCAGCCCGGTTCTGCCTGCATATACCGGGTCAAAGATCGCCGTTTTTGTTGGTCCGGTAAAAGGAGGAAATGTCTCTTCATTTGATGCCGGAAATGTAACTGGTGTAGTGACGTTTGCCTCATTATAGATAAAATTACTCCACCGGGAATAATTACCATGTCTCATATTCAAAACAGTTGTCCGGAATTCATGGGCTTCTATAATAGCGCCCGGCATATTTCCAAAAGCATTATTGCCGATCCCGCCTTCACCTTCAAAAATTGTGTTTCGATTATGAAGCCAGGTGAGAGATCCGAAACGTTCATATGGATAATCAAATCTGCCATTGTCGCCATAATTAGCCGCATAACTATCGTCGAAAAGACCAAAACGCGACTCCGGTGAGCCCTTTGGCGGAACCGGCATTGTATTTACATTAGTAACAGTGTAAGTGGTCCCATACGTAAGGTTATACCATGCCAGGAATAAGCGGTGATCTGTTAAAAGCGTACGCGAAGCAGGAACATCGTCCAGATATGCATCCAAAAGCTTTTTAGCAGCATCCGCACTCAGAGCCAAAGGTGATGAGTGCTGCTCGCCCCATGGACCAAGCATCCCCGTTTTAACACACATGATGATGTCTTCGAATTCATGGAAAATGGGTTTAAGCTGCCAAAGATGATATTGTATCCAGTCCTGGTCCGTATGACCGGGTACGTCACACATGGCCGATGGATTATTAGGCGTTACGTATGCTGGTTCCGGGCCAAGAATGAGCCCCTCGGTGAGATTCAGTTGGGGATACTTTTGGGGTTCAATATAACTAAACCCGTTGCCATCATAAGAAAATTTCACAAAGGCTACGCCGTTGCCATCTCTAACCTTCTGAAGCAGGCCTCTTATGTAATCAAGCGCAAATGATGTTAACGGTTGAGTTTTTCCTGTTCTTGTGGCTCCGGTACCCGGATCTGCAAACAATCCATCATCCTTGTAAGCAAAAGCATCTTTCGCCGAGAGGAACGCATTCGACGAAAAGTTACACAAGTCAAAACCCATAAATGATACAGAAGGAAGGGCAGAGACCCCGGTACCGCCAACGTAAGGGTTGGCGTTTTGATTAACACCATTATAAAATTGAGTCTCTTCAATATCATCACCTTCCACAGGCGGTACCTGTCTTCCCTGATAGAGCACAGAATTTGCGTCAACCGGAACCCGGTGATCTACTTCAGGCGTAATACCAAAAGGCGAATTCGTCTCATTAACCGAATTCGGCGATATATTCTGCCAACGGCCTCTAAAGGGGCCTCTGTCCGGATTCGGAATATCAACAGGATTCTCCGTATAGTCAAGCGCCTGTAATACAAGCGGAGCTTCTTTTCTATCGTCCTTACCATTCCCTGCAATGTCGTTTTTGGGATCCTTTCCCGCGTATATGACAAAAAACAAGGCTGTCAATAGCAGGCCGATGATTAACCTGATTTCATTCGCTCTAAATGTTTTTTTCATACTCTCCAATTTTATATAATAAATGGATGCTTTGCCGATGTAAATGTCAGTAGTAAAATAATCTACAATAAAGTTATGAAAATTAATTTTCTTAAGAAGAACTCAAAATGCATCATGCGGGATTCTGGTCCAGGAATTTTAACGAACACTTACCTTCTTCACAAGAACAACCGTTTTTTAAACTTTCTTACCAAAGAACTTTAATGTCTTAACCCCTTATTTTCTGGACAGATTTTTCAAAAAGGTTTAGGACATTTTCATTCATATTCTCATCCTGGTTAAGCAACGTATCTACTACTTCCTGATTACTTACCATACTCCCGTCTTTGCGTAAGGTATGGGTACTGGGTTTGCACCCACGCTTTTTATCTGAAGGCTTGTAATAACCCGAGCTTCTGGCAACACTAAGCCAGCTATGCAGCTCCTTTTGTGTTGCTCTGCCCCGGTAACTCTGGCATAAATCGCGCTTCACCTGGAGAGGGATTTCGTTTTTTTTAGCAGTTCCTCTTTCACTTCAAGCTCCAACGCCTGTTTTGCAACGATTTTTCGCAATCGATCGTTTTCCTTTTCCAGTGCTTTCAACGCTGGGTCAACACGATGATATTTGGCGGCTAAGCCATCCGGACCCTGACGTTCAAATTTGTTCTTCCAGATATAATACAAACTACGAGCAATCTGATATTTTCTAAGGGTCTGCTCGATCCCCTGTTGATCAGCTTCCTGAAGAATGGTCAGCTTCTCATCCAAACTAAATTTTCGTCGTTCTTTTGACATGATTCCCTAAATTTACTGTTCTAAATTGATTTATCAATTTTTGTCCAGTGATTTAGTGGGTTAAGACAAAAGCTTATACAGACATTTTGCGTGAATGGAAAAAAGTAGCTCCGGAGGCATACGATCTGAGGGATTACCTTCTGCATTACTACTATCATGCTTTCCGGGATATGCCAGACCTTGTTACAAAACTTCATGCCATCGATGAGGGGGCTTCCTATGTGGACATGATCCAGGATCTTAGTGACTTGGTGGTGATAGGCAGAGATTACACAGAAGAACTGACAGCAGCCGGTCTGGATCTTACCCTGATCGATAAAGCTGAAGAAAAAGCCGGTTCTTTGAATGAAATGCTTGCAAATGTGAACAAAGCCAAAGCAAATGCCAATCCCACCAAGCTGATCAGAGATAAGGCTTATTTCTACCTCAAGGAAGCTGTTGATGAAATACGGCATCACGGACAGTTCGTATTCTGGCGCGATGAAAACAGAAAGCTGGGATATGGGAGTGCCTATACAAGAAAGATGTACAATAAGCGGAAATTGAAGAAACTGGAAAAGACAGAAGATAAAATCCAGGAAGAGATGCAATGATCTGACCTGTTAAGGCTGATATTTACAGCATTAAATGTCAGCCTTTACCCTTTCCCGGCACGAAATACAGGCTATATTACATTGAATTTAGCCGCACAAGAGGGAAATGTTAGCAATATTGTGTAAAAGGGAAGCAGGAACCTGTGTCATGAAGATAAGATTTCACGCAAAAAAAGGTTTATACCCTTACATGGACGGGTACATTTCTTACAAGGAAGGGTACTTACCACACAAGGAAGCACTCCTACCCGTACATGAACGGGTACATTTCTTACAAGGAAGGGTACTTTCCACTCAAGAAAGCACTTCAACCCTTACATAGATGGGGTAAATTACCTCTTGGAAGGGCAATTAACTGTATATAGATGGGGTGGTTGGTTGTCGGTAATCGGTAATCGGTAATCAGTAAGTGGTAAGTGGTGATCGGTAATCGGTATAGCTAACCCACAAAGCAAGAGTGTGGCAGCCCATCCCTGCAACCATCACTGCTCTGCCACACACTTGCTTTTTTTGACAACACGCCTTTCAATTAAGTTTTGGTTTTGTACATTTAGATTTTATAAAATATAGTTCAATAGATTAATGACTTTTACAAATAATAATAAACAAGATTGGAATTTTTTTAAATCCGAAACCAAATATGCAACACATGGTTTCCATACCTATCCTGCTATGCTTGTACCACAAGTTGCAGAGCAGCTTTTAAAAGAATTCGGGAAAAAATCTAAACTATTGTTCGACCCGTACTGCGGAAGTGGAACTTCACTAGTTGAAGCTAATTTAGCGGGAGTTGATTCAATAGGAACGGATTTAAATCCGCTTGCAAGATTAATCTCTCGTGTGAAAACCAGATTAATTGAACAGCAAACAATTGATTTATATATTAAAGATTTTTATGACTTTTTATTTCAGTTTAGATTTGGAATCGTTAAAAGTGTGTCTGTAGTTTGTCCAAAGTTTTCAAATATTGATTACTGGTTTTCAAAACCTGTAATTCACGATTTGACTATCATCAAGCAGTATATAGATGAAATAGATAATATTCATGTACAAGAGTTTTTTACGGTAGCATTCAGCCAAACTATCCGTGAATGTTCATGGACAAGAAAAAATGAATATAAACTTTATAAAATGGATAGTCAGAAAATTAAGACTTTCAAACCCGATACTTTTACAACCTTTGAGAGTATTTTATCAAGAAATAGGAGCGGATTAATTGAATTCACTGAAAGAAAGAACAATAATTCCAAAAGCGAGATTTATGATTTCAATACTGTGAACATAATGCCTACTGAAATAATAAAAAATTCTGAAATTGATTTTATATTAACATCCCCACCATATGGGGATTCACAAACAACAGTTGCTTATGGCCAATTTTCAAGATTAACAAATCAGTGGCTTAATGTTCCGAATTCAAATAAACTTGATAGTGAACTGATGGGTGGTAAAAAAACGGAAAACGAAGAAAAATTTGTCAGTAAAGCACTCAATGAATGTTTATATAGAATCTCTAAGATTGATAAAAAAAGGGCTAATGATGTCTATTCATTTTATAATGATTATTATAATTCCATCTCAAATATCTCGAAATCATTGAGTAAAAAGGGGGTTGCTTGTTATGTAGTCAGTAATAGATGTGTCAGAGGTGTTACATTACCTACTCATATTATTACTAAAGATTTTTTTGAAGAAAATGGATTAACTCACAAGCATACATTTGAAAGAAATATTTCAAGTAAAAGGCTCCCTCGTCGCAATAGTCCGACTGGAGTAACAGGGAATTCAAATGATTTAATGAATCATGAATATATTGTGGTAATGCAAAAAAAATAATACTATGCTCAATTTCACAAAAAACCAACGAGAAGCAATTATAAGCAACAATTCAAATTTAAGAATCATTGCATGTGCTGGTTCTGGTAAAACAAGCACAATAGCTGCAAAAGTTGCGTTTTTATTAAATAAAAAGAACAATCCGGATATTGAGCCAAAAAATATAATTGCTTTTACTTATACTGAAAGAAGTGGTGCAGAACTTAAGAACAAAATATTAAAGTTTATTAAAGAAGATGCAGAAGTAAAAGACACTCGTGGACTAGCTGATATGTATATTGGTACTATTCATGGTTGGTGTCTAAAGGCTTTACAAGATAATGAATATCAGTATCATAAGTTCTCGGTGCTTAATGACATCAAGCTAAGACTATTTGTCGATAAAAATTATGAGAATATTGGTATGAAGGACATTACCAAAATAGGTAATGATAGTGTTTGCATGAAAATTTTTGTTGATACAGGTAGGTTTATCCAGTTAATGAATATTATAAGGGAATCTGAGATAAATGGAGAATTAACAAAGAACATTAAAATAGCAAAGAGTAAATATGAAAAGTTGCTCAAGGATAATTGCTATTTTGATTTTACAATGATAATGACAGAAGCCTATGAAAAACTTCTTGAAAAAGGTGAATTATACAAAAAAATAAATAGAGATTTAAAATTTTTGATAGTTGATGAATACCAAGATATTAATCCAATACAGGAAAGATTAATTAGACAACTATACCTAAGTGCTAATCCAATAATTACGGTTGTCGGAGATGATGACCAGAACATATATCAATGGCGGGGTAGTAACAACGAATTGATTAAAAACTTCCTCAAGCAATATTCTCCTGCAAATGAAGTAGTTTTAAAAGAAAATTTCAGAAGTTCTAAAGGTATTACTTCACTCGCTGAAACAATAATTTCAAGCAACACTAGGATTTCTAAGTCAATGGAATCCGACAGAAGCAACATTTGTTAAGAATGAAGATGTCCTTTTTAATGAGTTTGATGATATTGAAGAAGAAAATAAATATATAGCTGATACTATCAAAAATCTCATTGGCGTTGCATTCAAAGACGATGAGAATGAAGATGAGCGAGGGTTGGACTATTCAGATTTTGCGATTTTATTACGCACTTGGAGTAAAACAGAATCTATTGCAGAATTATTCGATTCCTTAAAAATACCATATATCACTGCTGGCGTTAATCAATTATTTGATAGACATGAGGTGAAAGCCGCAGTGGGAATATTTCATTTTTTAGATGAGCAAATTGATGGAAGAACATTAAAAGAATTATGGTCGACTATACCTGATAATAAAATTGATGCAACTAAACTTCGTAATGCAATAAATAGCTTAAAAGAAAAAGCACCAGGCAAATATATCGATAAGAAAGGTAGGCCAATTTGGTCGTATAGTTTACAAAAAATATTTTGGGACTTTATTGAAGAATCAGAAATTACTGAAGAAAATTTTGATGATAAAATACAGGCTGAGATTATTATGTATAATCTCGGGAAGTTTAGCCAGGTAATAAATGATTTTGAGGAAATAAATTTTAACAGTTCGCCCCCAAGCTTTCATTTATTCAATTTTCTAAATTTCATTAAATATGCAGCTGTAGACTACTACCCTGAAGGTTGGTTAAACAATCCATATAAAACACCCAAGGCTATTCAAATAATGACTGTGCATCAGGCTAAAGGACTTGAATTTCCAGTAGTTTTTATACCTGGCTTAAACAAAAACTACTTGCCAGCAAAAAAAACCTGGTGGGTTAAGTGAATGGCAAATTTTTCGGAACCCTGAACTTATAATAAATCAAGACAGATATATTGGAAATATTGAAGATGAAAGAAGATTATTTTATGTGGCTATAACTAGAGCTCAAAAGTACCTTTTTATTTCACGGGCACCTGATAAGAATAATCAACTATATAGAAAACCATCAATATTTGTGGACGAATTATCTAATTCTGATGAAATAGTTACAAATATTCCCTCTTACAATAATCTTAGAAGAATAGAGCCAAGCCCTAAAGAAAGAAGCGGTTACAATTACATTAAATTTTAGTGTATTAAAGGATTTCTTTGAATGCGCTTATAGATTTAAGCTAGTTTCAATGTATGGTTTTACATATCCTCTTGACCAAAGAATGGGATTTGGCAGGTCTTTGCATAATAGCTTAATGGAGATTCATAAAAGAAGTATGCTAGGAGAAGACATAGACGAACAAAAAGCAATTGCCATTTCCCAAAACCAATCTCACTTCCCATATTTGGGCAAATCAATAA